>NZ_FSRO01000001.1:1435803-2871606 GCF_900143275.1 Nitrosomonas cryotolerans ATCC 49181 | reverse complement strand
TTATAGACATTCCAGTAGACAACATGACTAAGAATCCATAGCTGGTACAGGAATATGGAATAAATAAGTATAAAATAAACCGCCAGATCCAGCGCTTGAGAGTTTTTCTTCCGTATGTTTTATGGGGTTGTCTCGTAATAGAATTTTCCAAAATTTTAATTGTTAATAATTAATTTGTTGTATAGTAAAAGATGGATAAATTCCATATTACGAGACAGTTCCCTTATGTGATATCAAATTTCACAGAAATGAGCTTGTTGGTGGCGGCGAATAACCCAGATCATAGCAGGTGAAGTTATTGCTTATCTCAAACTAGAAATGGCATTAGTATGTCATGTTGACAGGGGGCAGATGGGTACGGCATATGGGAAAATATGATTCTTCGGTTTATGTTTTTAGCTTGAGTATTTCTATTATGCTGTTTGTTTCTGGCCTGACCCCGCGCCATAAAAAAAACGATTCAGCTGCTTGTTCAACCAGCATGCCAATCCCATCTGCCAGATATCGAACGCCTTGCTCTTTAGCAAACCTTAAGAAAGGGGTAGGTTCGTTGCTATACATCATGTCATAGGCTAATGATTCCTCTGTGAAGTTATTGGGAGATAATGGCGGTAATTTGTCATGTAAGCTGGCAGAAGTCGAATTAATAATAATGTCAAAACCCTGATCTGAAAAATCCGGATAGTCGCCAGATGCTATATTTCCATAGGTAATGAATTGTTGATGTAACCTGTTTGCTTTATGTTTCGTACGGTTGGCGATAACGAGTATGGCTGGTTTTTGTTCCAGCAATGGTAAAATCGTGCCACGCGCAGCCCCCCCTGCACCCATTAATAATATTCGTTTATTTGTAATGGGCATGCCTAGGTTGACTGCAATATCACGTACCAATCCAATGCCATCGGTATTGTCACCCAGAATTTCATTATTATCGAATTTAAGCGTATTAACTGCCCGAGCTAAGCTGGCTCGTTCAGTTAAGCGGGTCGGTAACTTGTATGCTTCTAGTTTAAAGGGGACGGTGATGTTTAAACCTTTTCCGTTTTGTTGATAGAAGTGTTTGACGGCTATCTCAAAGCCATCTAATGGTGCAAGAATTGTTTGATAATGCATCTCTTGACCGGTCTGGTGGGCAACTGGGTATGAATGAACGGTGATTTGCTATGAGAAACTGGATTGCCGATAACAGCATATGAATCGATCATGGGCCTAGGATTTTATGTGTTAAACAAGAACCAAATAAGCTAAAGCTTAGTGAGTATGTGATTAGAATTTATTAAATCGGCTGGTTGAAACCTTTGTAAAACCTCAATAGATGAAAATTAACTATTTACAATCAATAGGTTAAAATTTGTAGCGAGAGCTTTTGCAAAAGTCTCCATAAATGAAACCGAAGTTCTTTTATGATGCAATGCTGTAAAATCCCGTGAATCTTCTGAGACCTGATAGTAAACGGATTTACTTATACATTCAATCAACGGTAGCCGACTATTATTGGCTGAGTAATTGATCAGAGCGGGTAAATACCCAGGTACGTGTAATGTGCAGAATATCTGTATCATGGCTGATATCGGGTGGAAAAGATGCAAATCCGTTTTGGCCTGCAAGCCTCACGATACGTATAGCAGCCTCATCTAGAATTTGTTCTCCTGATGAGCGATTGATACAATTGATTCCAGGCTGCCATCGGATCGAATGCCAACGGTAAGCTGTAAGCTGCCATAAAGCTTGCCTTTTCTGGCTTCCTCAGGGTAATTGAGGTTGCCTATGCGTTCTACCTTAATACGCCAATCTTCAACATAACGTGCGAATCGATACTCTTTGGTATGTGCACCGATAAACTTTCGCTTTGGGCGTTTTTGATAGGTATCGTAATCTTGTGAGATTTGTGCCTTTAAGCGAGCAATATCAAGGCTGCGTTGGAGTAAATTGCTGGTATCCGATACATGATTTTTATCGGATGAGTTTGTCTGTGAATCGGGTTGATCAATATGCTGCATACTTTCTGTAGCCGTTATTAATTGCTTTGCTTTCTGCTCGAGTTGTTTAACTTTCTGCTGAGAAGTTACATTATCTATTAGAGGCTTGCTTTTAGGTAATGCCGGAAAAGGTGTTTTGGCACGACGATTATCATCAGTATTTCCACCGCCCTCTAAATTTTCTTGCGCAAGTATTTTAGTTTGGGTTGGTTCTGATGAGGACTTGTTATTAACCAGGATGACTTCTAAAGATGTGGCAGTTTTATTAAAGCTCGAGTCTGGGAATCGAAAAGCGACGCCAAATAATATAGCTGCATGCAGCAACAGCGAGAAAAATATTGCTACAAGCAAGCGATTCTTCTGTAAGCGCTGTTGATTATGAAATAAAGAAAATAAAGGCTTTAGTATATTGAGGATAGTTGCCAACGGATAACACCTTGAAAGTTAAATCTTGGAATATCTCATTATATTTATTAAGGATAGCAACTGGTTATTTGTTTCAAGGTTAATAGCCTGATTTCATGATTCTTGCTTGTGTAAAAATTGTGCATGCAGGCTACGTTCAAGTAAATCAATTTGAGATATTTTCAGTTTAACGTAGGTGCCGGGTAATATTTCCGGTAATGATGGAACACGAGCGACCAAGGGTAAATGATCGAATCTCACCAGGTTTTCTTTAATTACCTGCGCATCAATCGTGTGTACATTTTCCTGTAGCAGCCAACGTAAACACCAATAACGTTCCATTCCTCGCTGAAAATCACTGTAAATAGCATATGCTTGTTCAAAATCCCGCATGGGAATCAAGAGTGCATCACTTCCTTTAGTATAGGGAGGTGCTTCAGCACGTAGCAATGCAATTAACTGGCGTTGATTGATTAAGTCGACATATCGGCGTAGTGGTGAGCTGCTCCACGCATATTGAGAAACACCTAGACCCTGATGTGGCGCGGGAGAGGTGCTCATCTTTACTTTACCACCGCCTTGATTGCGATAAATTCCTGCAATGCTGGCGTCAGCCAATTGTTTACCCCACTCTGTGTTAACGTAAATCATCAATTCTGAGACCAACTTGTCTATTGGTGACCCCCGGCGCCGTTCACTAATGGTAACGCGATCATTTTTAATACTGAAGTTATAATCAATTTTCTCATTATTAAGATCGCTTGCTTTACCGCGCAGTATCTCCATTTTGCAAGAAAAATCCCATAATAGTCGTAATTCCTTACTAAATGGGTGATTCAAGTTGTTGTTTCTTAATGTGGTCTCATTAAAATATTCTTCTAGCGCCTCATGACGTAAATTAGTTGTAATCTTTATTCTTTCAATGCAACTCTCAGTGGAGACCACCGTAAAATCATCGGCTACATTCAGATAGAGGGAAAGCACTGGGCATAATCGTTCTTCACCTAGGGTATAGTGGTCAATTATGGTGGCTGGTAACATGGTAATTTTGTTGCCAGGTAAATAAACGGTGGAGAGTCGTTGTGCCGCTATTTTGTCCAATGATGATGCAGGCGTGATGCCAAGTGCAGGCGCAGCTATATGGATACCTATTCGGAAACTGCCCAATGTTAGTGGCGTAACTGAAAAGGCATCATCAATTTCTGTGGTTGTAGCATCGTCTATGCTAAATGCCGTAACATCTGAGATGGGTAAGTCTTGTAGATTGTCCCGGTTATTTTCTGGATTGACCTCATCAAAATCTATACCCTCTGGGAAATGCTCCCAAAGAAATTGATTTAAATGGTAGTCATGGGTAGATGGAATGGCACCACACTTCTCTAATAATTTCGATGGAGTAAGTTTTGTTGTAGCACAAGTGGCTTCGAGTGCCTTCCATTCGATGGAGTTTTTATCTGGGCTATAGAGTAAGCTTAATAATTGTGGTCTAAATGCCTCAGGTAAAGTAAATGCACTTAGTTGTGCTATATAAATCGCTTGTTGTTCTGCCTGACGCTGTTTTCTCTCCCGACTAGCCAAAGCTGCCTTAAGTGCTTCTGGCGGGGCAGCCTTATAGCGTCCTCGACCTTTTTTATAAAAATATATGGGTGCATCGTGCAGCATGATCAGGATTGCAGCTGCTTCTATTGGGCTGGGCGAGTGGCCAAAATAATCTGCTGCTAGAGTATTGCTGGCAAATTCAGTGTCGCTTTCACAGCATTCCCAAAGAAAGTCGGGATCTAACCGATCTGCTGTTTCCTGAGCATGGTTCATGAATTCGGATAAGGGTGGTGTGTCAAACCGGAGCAATACTGATGTCGCCTTAATTTTAGAGCGCTTGCCGTGCGAAGCTTCTATTTGCAAAGATGTGTTGTTGTCAATGAGTATCGAACCGACTTTGAATGCTCCTGCTTCTTCGTAAAAAACATTCATAAGATTGTTTTTATCGATATGGTCAGATGGTAAAACGAAAGTAGTTGAATTAAAGGAGAATTAGTTTTCATCAAAAGTATTCTTGGCTTTTATACGCAGGGCTGTGGTGAGCAAAAATTAATAACGTATGGAAGCATAAAAAAATTATATTATATACGAGCGGTCTGGCGAAGATGAAATATGGTTAGAATAAATTACTTGGTGCTTTGAAATGGAGTAGTGTTATGTTCTTTTATTGAAATAGTAAATCGGTGACTATTTGTAGTTGTTAGGAGTCCTCAATTAAGCTAATTTTTCATGCGTGCCTGGAAGGCACCGGCCTGTAAGATATAAGTTCCTTTTCGTGATAGCCCTTTATTTGTCGTGGAGTTTTCGTTGTTTTTCTAATAATAACTCGATAGCATGTCGGAGCACTGAATTAGGTAGTTTTTCGGCTAATTGGCTGAGATGTTTTATTCCCGCCTGGCTCATGAGTAATTTTTTTTTAGGAGTGCAATCGCTTGGAAAATTTGCTGTGTTCTTAGTAAAGTAATCTGCTTGCACAGTGATTTGAATTGCAGTAATCTGCCAATTGATTTTCTGTAATTTCAATAATAAGGATGGTGAAACTTGCTTCAGTTTTGTTGCGATTGATCCATTTGCGGTATATACAATTAGTGTTCCATTGGAGATTCGGCCTAACGTACATTGTTTTGCTAAGTAAGGCGGAACAACTGCCATAAAAATTTGCTGCATTTTGTTTAATTCATTGATTTTAGTAAATAAACCCTGATATTTAGGTGTTCTACCAAGAAGATTAAGGTAACTGTTTACTTTGCGCGTGGTCATAATTATATAAAACTAGCTAAAGCAAAAGGCAAAAGATGAACATTATTCTGATTTCTAATAAACTGGCGCGAACAAAGAGTTTGACTCTGACAGGTACGCATTTTTTATTGATAATCAGCGTTTTCTTTATCATAATCGTATTATCGTCATTAGGGTTGAATTATTTGTCATTGCGCTATGCAGATGGGATAAAATCTCCTCTTTTAAGAACATTGTTAGTTAATCCCCAAGAAGAAAGGCATCGTAAAATTCAGTTGCATCTACACAATAACCTGAATGTCATGGCGATTAAGCTCGGACAAATGCAAGCGCAGTTATTGCGATTAGACGCTTTGGGCGAACGATTAACGGAGTCATCGGGTATTCAGTCGCAAGAATCTTCGATTAACCATGTGCCTGGGCAAGGTGGCGGACATGCCGTCTTGCCTACTGAAGAGATAACTTTTAGTGAATTTAATCGGAAACTCCAAGCATTATCGTACGCGCTGGATGAACGGGCTGATAGACTAGGTGCATTAGATTCTTTATTCCGTTATGGTCGACTTGCGGAACGTGTACTGCCTTCTATTATGCCCGTTGATACAAAATGGTACTCCTCTGGCTATGGCTATAGAATTGATCCATTTTCGGGGAAGCGTGCTTTTCATAAAGGTGTTGATTTTGCAGTTAAAGCAGGAACCCCAATCAGAGCTAGCGCGGGTGGTGTGGTAGTCTATTCTGATCGTCATCCTGAATATGGTAATATGATTGAAATTGATCATGGAGATGAACTGATCAGTCGCTATGCCCACGCCTCCAAGCGTTTGGTTAAACTCGGGCAAGTGGTCTTGCGGGGACAGATAATTGCCAAGGTTGGCAGTACAGGTCGTTCTACTGGCCCGCACCTACATTTTGAAATTAGATATAAAGATGTACCGCAAAATCCATCGAGATTTTTAAAAATGTCTGGCTGAACTATATTAAAAATTTATCGTGGGGTGAGGTCAAAGATCTCACCCTTTGTTTTTTCCTGGTTGTTTCAACAAAAAATTTTCGAAACTTTATGCTAAATAATCTACTCAAAAAAGTCTTTGGTAGTCGTAATGACCGAATGATTAAGCAATATTTTCAGGTCGTTCGCGATATCAATGGATTAGAGTCAGGTATTGAAAAACTATCTGATGCTGATTTACGTGCGAAAACGGATGAATTCAAGCAACGGATTGCTAACGGAGAGACGTTGGATGCCTTACTGCCAGAAGCTTTTGCAGTTGTGCGAGAGGCAGGTAAGCGCGTACTGGAAATGCGCCATTTCGATGTTCAGCTCATAGGTGGCATGGTATTGAACGAAGGTAACATAGCCGAGATGCGTACGGGCGAAGGTAAAACACTGATGGCGACATTGCCTGCCTATCTCAATGCTTTGACAGGGAAGGGTGTTCACCTGATAACGGTGAATGATTATCTGGCCAAACGTGACGCTGCTTGGATGGGGAAGATTTATCAGTTTCTCGGTGTTAGTGTCGGCGTTATTTTTTCACAAATGGCGCATAGTGAAAAACAGGCGGCGTATGCTGCCGATATCACCTACGGTACCAACAATGAGTATGGTTTTGATTACTTGCGCGACAACATGGTGACGCATCCGTCTGAACGTGTGCAGCGCGTGCTTAATTATGCCATTGTTGATGAGGTGGATTCAATTCTGATTGATGAAGCGCGTACTCCCTTGATTATTTCTGGTCAGGCAGAGGGTGATACAGATATATATATTCGTATCAATGCATTGATTCCAAAGTTGATTCGTCAAGAAACAGAGGATAGCCCTGGCGACTTTAGTGTGGATGAAAAATCTCATCAGGTTTTATTGAGTGAATCAGGTTTTGAGCATGCAGAGAAATTGCTTGCTGAAGCTAAGCTTCTGGCACCTGGATCGAGTCTTTATGATCCAACTAATATTAATCTGATTCATCATCTTAATGCGGGCTTGCGCGCACATGCTTTGTATTTCCTGGATCAGCATTATGTGGTGCAGGATGATGAAATCGTTATTGTTGATGAATTTACTGGGCGGCTTATGTCAGGCCGGCGTTGGTCAGATGGATTGCATCAGGCGGTGGAGGCAAAGGAAGGTGTTGCTATTCAGAAGGAGAATCAAACGCTTGCTTCAATTACTTTCCAGAATTACTTTCGCATGTATCAAAAATTAAGTGGTATGACTGGCACTGCTGATACTGAAGCGGCTGAATTCCAGCAAATTTATGGGTTGGAGACGATCATTATTCCAACTCATCGGCCAATGATTCGTGATGATCGCATGGATCAGATATTTCGTACGATGAAAGAGAAAAATCAGGCTATTGTTGAAGGTGTTAAGGAATGTTACGAGCGGGGGCAGCCTGTTCTGGTTGGAACGACTTCGATTGAGAATAATGAATTATTATCCAGGTTATTAACGAAAGAAAAACTGCCCCATCAGGTTCTTAATGCAAAGCAACATGCCAGTGAAGCCGATATTATTGTACAGGCTGGGCAGCCTAAGATGGTTACCATTGCCACTAATATGGCAGGGCGAGGCACCGATATCGTGCTGGGTGGTAATCCAGAGCCTGAAATTCATCGTATTAGTCAGGATGAAAAATTGAGTGAGGAAGAGAAGGCTGCATGTATTGCTGAGCTGGATAAGCAATGGAAAATACGCCATGATGAGGTATTGAGTAAGGGGGGCTTGCACATTATTGGTACAGAGCGGCACGAATCACGGCGTGTTGATAATCAATTACGTGGACGTTCTGGAAGGCAAGGGGATGCTGGATCAAGTCGTTTCTATCTTTCTCTTGAAGATCCACTTTTGCGTATATTCGCATCTGATCGTGTGGCTAATATCATGACACGCCTTAAGATGCCAGAAGGTGAAGCCATAGAACACCCATGGGTGACACGGGCGATTGAGAATGCCCAACGCAAGGTAGAGGCACGAAATTTTGATATCCGTAAGCAACTGCTAGAGTACGATGATGTAGCGAATGATCAACGTAATGTGATTTATCAACAGCGTAATGAGTTGCTAGAAGCACCGCAAAACATTTCAGAAACAATTAGCGCAATTCGAGAAAGTGTACTGAGCACTCTTTTCAGTCTTCATGTTCCACCGCAAAGTGTAGAAGAACAATGGGACATCCCGGGTCTAGAGAAGGCGCTGGCGGTCGAATATCAATTACATTTACCGATACAGGAATGGTTAGAGAAAGATCCCGATTTACACGAAGAAAGCTTGCAAGAACGCATTATTAGTTTTGCGCGTGATCACTATCAAAGCAAGGTTGATCAGGTGGGTGTTGATGTGATGTATCAGTATGAGCGGGCCGTGATGTTACAAAGTGTGGACACGCACTGGCGAGAGCATTTGGCAGCACTAGATCACTTGCGTCAAGGGATTCATTTGCGTGGTTACGCGCAGCAAAATCCTAAGCAGGAATACAAGCGTGAAGCTTTTGAATTGTTTGGAAATATGCTGGAAGAAATCAAAAGTGAAGTAACTAAAATTTTGATGACAGTACAGATAAAAAATGAACAGCAAGTTGAAGCGGTGTCTGAAACATTGCGATCACCGACAAATATGCAATATCATCATGCGGCTTATGAAGAAACTTTGAATGAAAAATCGGTAGATGAGGAAACCCAAGAAGATAAGCCTCAGCCATTCGTGCGTGAAGGCGATAAAGTTGGCCGCAATCAGGCATGCCCCTGTGGATCTGGTAAGAAATATAAACAATGTCACGGTAAAATTCGCTAGTTATCGCCAGAAAATCCCGATGAAGCTTGGATTTTTATGGATGAATTAATTTTTTAGGTTGGCGTATAAAGGATTATGTCCAATATATTGGAGCATGGTTCAACTCATGTATGAAATATGGGAATAATGCATTATGGGTTGATGCTTTCCCATTTATTCTATAGACGAATGATGCCGATGTACGATGTGTAGCGTACTTTACACTATTACTATGAAAGAGTACTTTTGTGGTTTTAGCATATGGATGCTTGCTTGTGTATAGCACATTTTATGTAGACGGTTTTTGCATTTTTTTGATGAAAATTGGCTTACTTGCAGTATAAACTCGACTGAAATGTTTGAGCGTGTTGAGCGAACATGATTAGGGATGAGAGCGAGCATTTGTAATTATTGTGATTATATTTCAGGTAGATATGGTTTTTTCTGGAATGCTGTTTTGTGTTTATCAAATAGCGCGTAAAACTTCGTCCTTCAGGGCGGAGATATAAGCGCACAGGCGAAGCCTGTTTAATGCGGTCTTTGCTGTTGTTCAATATATTGCTTAATAATCGAGAGTGGTGCTCCACCACAACTACCCGCAAAATAGCTTGGACTCCAAAGCATATTACCCCAAAGCTTATTTTTAATTTCGGGATAATTCTTTTTGCGAATGAGTCGGCTTGAAACGCCTTTCAAACTATTTACCAAGTTAGAAATAGCAATTTTTGGTGGATAGTTAACTAAAAGGTGAATATGATCATGCTCACCGTTAAATTCCACCAATTCTGCTTCAAAATCCAAACACACGTTTTTAAATATTTCTTCCAAATCAATTAATACCCTTCCGGAGAAAACATCTCTACGGTATTTTGTTACAAAGACCAAATGAACATGAAGATTAAAAACGCAATGTCTTACTGTTCTTACATCGTTATTAACTTGCATAGACCAATTCCTTTTTGTATAATTATAACCATGAAGCAGATTATACGCAAAGCCTTTAAATCTCGACTCAATCCAAATTCTGACCAAGTACAGAAGATGGTTGAGTTTGCGGGTGCTAATCGGTTTGTTTGGAATAAAGCCTTAGCAATGAATCTGTTCAGATTAGAGCAGAAACAGCCATTGCTTTGGTACAACGAGTTGTCATTTTGGCTAAAGCTATGGAAATCCTCAGAAGATTATGGATTTCTAAAAACCGTTCATTCTCAACCGTTGCAACAAGCCTTAAAAAACTTAGAAAAAGCGTTCAAAGACGGTTTTGATAAACAGCCTTTAAAACGGATTCCAAAATTCAAGAAAAAAGGTTTGAATGACAGCTTTCGTTATCCACAAGGATTTAAGCTGGAGCAAGAGTCTAACAAAGTGTTCTTGCCTAAAATCGGTTGGGTGAAATATCGTAATTCACGCCAAGTCATTGGTGACGTTAAAAATATGACGATTTCCCGTAAAGGCGGTTATTGGTACGTGTCGATTCAGACTGAGTACGAGACCGAGCTAAAGCGTCATAGCTCAACCAGTATGATTGGTGTTGATATGGGCGTTACCCGCTTTGCAACCTTGTCAGACGGCTCATACGTAGAACCTTTAAACAGTTTCAGAAAGTTATCAAAGAAACTGGCTTTTGAACAGCGTAAGTTGTCTAAAAAAGTCCGTTTCTCTGCTAACTGGAAAAAGCAGAAACAAATCATTACCCGACTGTATGAGCGTATTGCCAATGCTCGTTTAGACTTCTTACACAAAACCTCAACCGAAATCAGCAAAAATCACGCAATGGTCGTAGTTGAGAATTTAAAGATAGGAAACATGTCTAAGAGTGCCAAGGGCAGTGTTGAAAAGCATGGTAAAAACGTCAAAGCGAAATCGGGTCTAAACAAATCCATTCTTGACCAAGGATGGGGAATGTTCGTTTCGTTTTTGGAGTATAAACAGGCTTGTTCAGGCGGGGATGTATTGAAGGTAAACCCTCAATACACCTCTCAAACCTGCCCTGGATGTCAACATGTTAGTCGTGACAATCGCAAAAGCCAAAGTGCTTTTGAATGTACAGAATGTGGATTTAAAGCCAATGCCGACTTGGTAGGTGCCTTGAATGTACTTGAGCGAGGACATCGCTTGTTAGCCTGTGGAGTTGAAACGTTAGTTTCGTCTAAGAAGCAGGAACCAGTAGGCAGTAGCAATACAAACCTACTCTTAACGGCTTAATAAGTCGCTAGGAATCCCCTTCGTTTAGGAAGGGGAGGATGTCAAGAAGATAAGATAAACAGGATCAGTTTTGTCACTAATTGATTTAAGGGGTTACCCTATTAAAGTTAAGGCTATGATATAATTTTAGTTCAAGTGAATTAAAACTTATAACTGCAAAAGGTAGGAAGGTTTATTAGAGTTACTTACTATTAATCAGATTTAAGCTATAATGACCGGCTTTTGCTTTTTACATGAAAAATAAAATCAGGCGGAATTGTGAGATATGACAGATAGCGATAGTGTCAGCAACAAAAATGAAATGAACAGCCGAAGACGGTTCTTGGTCGCTGCAACTTCTGTTGCGGGCGGTGTTGCTGGTGTTGCCATAGCAACACCTTTTATGTTGAGCATGATGCCTAGTGAGCGGGCCAAAGCGGCGGGAGCACCGGTTGAAGTTGATATTTCAAAACTTGAGCCGGGTATGTTGTTGATGGTGGAATGGCGTGGCCGGGTTGTGTGGGTGTTGAAACGCACTCCAGAAATGTTGGCGACTCTCAAAAAAGTTGAGGATGAATTGGCGGATCCGAATTCAGAAAAGGATCAACAACCAGAATATGCACGGAATGAGACGCGCTCCATTAAACCGGAAATTCTGGTGGCAGAGGGTATATGCACACATCTAGGTTGTTCTCCCGTGTTCAGGAAAGAAATTGCACCTGCAGATCTTGGTCCTGATTGGTTAGGCGGTTTTTTCTGTCCTTGTCATGGTTCTAAATTTGATCTGGCTGGCCGTGTTTATAAAAGTGTACCGGCTCCAACAAATTTGGTTGTTCCACCTCATACCTACTTGAGCGACAATCGTCTTTTAATTGGATCAGATAGCAAGGAATCTGCATAAAATGAGCAAGCGATTAAATTCAATAATTGAATGGGTTGATGAGCGTTTTCCATTGACTGCTAATTGGAGAGCGCATCTTTCTGAATATTACGCCCCAAAGAATTTTAATTTCTGGTACTACTTTGGTTCGTTAGCCATGCTAGTGCTGGTAAACCAGCTGATTACTGGAATTTTTCTTACCATGAACTACAAGCCGGATGCTAGTCTGGCTTTTGCTTCAGTTGAATATATTATGCGTGATGTGGATTACGGTTGGTTGATTCGCTACATGCATTCAACAGGGGCATCTATGTTTTTTGTGGTTGTATATCTGCACATGTTTCGTGGAATGATGTACGGCTCCTATCGTAAGCCACGTGAACTGCTGTGGTTGGTAGGTATGGCAATATTTTTTGTGTTAATGAGCTTGGCTTTTACTGGATATATACTGCCATGGGGACAGATGTCCTATTGGGGAGCACAAGTAATTGTCAGTATGTTTGGAGCAATTCCATTTATTGGTGAGACGCTTTCAAATTGGCTGTTAGGCGACTTTACGCTTTCAGATGCTGCGCTCAACCGTTTTTTTGCTTATCATGTGGTGACACTTCCTATCTTATTAGTGACCTTGGTGTTGGTACATATAATAGCGCTGCATGAGGTTGGATCGAATAATCCCGATGGTATTGAGATTAAGGCCAATCGTAATCCGGAAACTAAGATTCCCGTAGATGGAATCCCGTTTCATCCTTATTACAGCGTAAAAGATATCATGGGTGTCGTGGTATTTCTGATGGTGTTTTGCGGTATTATTTTCTTTGCGCCAGAGATGGGCGGCTACTTTTTGGAATATAATAATTTTGTTCCGGCTAATACACTACAGACCCCTGATCACATCGCACCAGTATGGTATTTTACGCCCTACTATTCAATGTTGAGGGCAGTGACTGTTAATTTTCTTTGGATAGATGCGAAGTTGTGGGGTGTGATACTAATGGCGGCTTCAGTAGTCGTATTCTGTTTCTTGCCTTGGCTGGATAAGAGCCCAGTAAAATCTATTCGTTATAAAGGACCTTATTTCAAATTTGCACTGACACTTTTTGTTATCAGCTTTTTTGTTTTAGGCTGGCTTGGAACAAAAGCGCCGACACCTTTATTTACCTTGTTAGCGCAAATATTTACAGTGATTTATTTTGCTTTTTTCATTCTGATGCCATGGTATAGCAAGATAGATAAGACTAAACCCGAGCCAAAAAGAGTAAAATGATGAATAAAATTAAGATCCTTTTGTTTATTCTGTGTATGGGTACACAGGCTGTATTTGCTGCAGAATCCGGTATGGAATTGGATAAGGCACCAATCGATTCAACTGATAATGATTCATTGCAGCGGGGTGCAGAGAGCTTTGTTAATTACTGTTTGACGTGCCATGGTGCTAGTTATATGCGATATAACCGGCATCGTGATATAGGACTTGGTAATGACGAAGTTCTGAATAGGCTTGTCTATACGGATCAGAAAGTGGGCGATCTTATGCTGACTGCTATGAGAAAGAAAGAGGCCGAGGAATGGTTTGGAGTAACGCCTCCGGATCTATCAGTAATTGCACGCTCTCGTGGTGCAGATTGGTTATATACTTATCTGCGTGCATTTTATCGTGATGATGCCACAGTTACAGGTTGGAATAATCTTGTATTTGATAGAGCTGCGATGCCTCACGTATTATACGAATTACAAGGAGAGCAGCGCCTGAGTATAGAAACGGTCAATACGGATGCAGGGGGCAAGCAGGTAATTAAGAAACTGGAAATTGACGTACCCGGCACACTTTCAAAAACGGAATATGATCGTTATGCCGCTGATTTGGTTAACTATCTTGTTTATCTGGGCGAGCCTGCCGCTAATGATCGCAGGAGCTTAGGTATTATCGTAATGATATTCTTGCTGGGCATGTTAGGCCTTACCTATGCATTGAAGCGTGAGTATTGGAGAGACATTCATTGACTACTTCATGCTGGCTATTAAATAAATGCATCGTGTATAAGTCAGACAGTAAATAGTTATGATGACATTATATTCAACCATCACGTGTCCATATAGTCATCGTTGCCGTATCGTTTTACACGAAAAGGACATGGATTTTCATATAATTGATGTTGATCCGAACAGCAAATCTGAAGATTTGGCTGTGATCAGTCCTTACGGTAGAGCACCTGTTTTGGTTGAGCGTGATTTGGTGTTATATGAATCAAATATTATCAATGAATATATTGATGATCGCTTTCCGCATCCGCAACTGATGCCGGCTGATCCGGTTATGCGTGCTCGCGCTAGATTATTGTTGTATCGATTTGAACAAGAATTATTTTGCCATATTGATGCGATTGAAGGTTCAGACCAGAAAATAGCAGACAAAGCACGGGCAGCTGTTTGTGATAATCTGACTGTGATTGCCCCAGTATTTGAGAAGCAAAAGTATATGCTGGGTGATGAATTTTCTATGCTGGATGTAGCAATTGCCCCCTTGTTATGGCGACTGGATCATTATGGTATTCGTCTGCCCAAGCAAGCAGCACCATTACTGAAATTTTCTGAGCGGCTTTTTAGTCGTCCATTGTTTATTGATGCGTTGTCTGCATCTGAAAAGATAATGCGGAAATGAATGTGAGTGCTACAAAACCTTATTTAATTCGTGCAATTTATGAATGGTGTATTGATAATGAATTCACGCCTTATATATCGGTAAATGTTGATTCCAGGACGCATGTTCCAACGGAATATATAAAAAACGGTGAAATCGTTCTTAATATAGGCCATAGCGCAGTGGAAGATCTTGTCATCGGTAATGATATGATCAACCTGATGGCTCGATTTAATGGTATTGCAAGAAAGATGGAAATACCGGTTGATGCAGTTAAAGGCATATTTGCGAAAGAAGTAAATGAGGGAATAACTTTTATTCAGGAAATTGAAAAAGCTATAGCTGAAAGTACGCGTGATGAAAATGAGAAGATATCAAGTTCTGATTCACCAAAGCCATTACCACCGAATAATAGTAAGCCCCAACTACGGATTATTAAATAATCGCTATTTTTACTGTTAATATTTTGCCGGCATAGCTCAGATGGTAGAGCAGCTGATTTGTAATCAGAAGGTCCCGAGTTCGATTCTTGGTGCCGGCACCATAAAAACAAGTAGTTATGCAACGATAATGCTAGCAGCAACTATCCGGTGCCACGGCATAAATAAAAATAAACAATAAAAAACCCGCCATTTGAATACAAATTAACGGGCCATACTTGCAACAGGTCTGACGGATATACTAAAGGGTAAACTCTGCATCTTTACCTAATACAGCTATAATCCTTTAATCGATGATTGTTGATTTAAATAAAAAAAGCCTAGGGTGTTTGCCTAAACTATTAAAAGATAATCGCTTATACGTTGATCTAATGAGCTTGTTTACTGCGCCCTAACTGTTTTTGGTTAGGATTAAGGATAAGAGTGATCAGAGCGGTACCAGTTATTCACTTCTCCAAAGATTTGCAGATTAGTACCAAAAATAACGGGAAGCGCTTGGTGCACCCTGCGAAAAGTCAAAGCGAAACATGGCAATACAGTATATTCATAATTAGAACGCTATTAACAAGCCTTTGCAAGTTGATTTAATGTCAAACGTTCTTCATTGCTAAAACGTAGCCCGTACTTATTCTTAACACGCTGCCACAATTTCCCATACTCACACCAAAATGATTTCATAGGTGGTAGCCATTCATGCGGCCCTTTGTCTGATTTGGCCTGATTGGTTGCATCATGAACCACGAGAAGGTTTTTAAAATCGTTTGCAAATGTTCGGCCGCTGCTTTCTCGTCCAGTTATCAGCACCGTGCCTGTGTGCATGTGCAAGCGGGACTATATGATCAATATCAACATCTGAAGCTTTGGTAAATTTTTGGCCGGTATAGACTCCATACCATTCACCATGTTTGACTGTGCAATTTTTTTCCTCCGTAAACTGCACTGGTACTTTACTCATAGCAATCAATAGTTCTTGTCTGGTATTTTGACAATCTCCGAGACTTTTGCAAAAGTCCTCGATAGAAGCTTTATACTATTGATTATAAATGGTTAATTTTTCAACTATTGGGGTTTTGCAAAGGTCTCTCTCTCCATCTCCATCTTCATCAATCCAATGTGGCCAATCTTTCCGGTTATAGACTCTGCTATGTGTGCCCGGTGCTTGTTCGTAAAGACCACTGCATAACTGTGTTTTCGAGCTTTTCTGATTACTTGCAGCATCGATAAATCAAACACTTAAAAATCTTGCCCAGCCCGAGATAACCAGTTATGCAGCGGTCTTGGTGGTTTTTCTAGCATGTATCAAGCCCCACCTTAATTTAAGTTTCTCTTATTGTTCTACTCTAAAAACTATATTCATTATTGGCTCACCTTGGTTTCTTTCCATAATTAAAATAGTGCTTTGACCCCCTATGCTTGAATTCCGGATATGAAAATTTATGCATAGGGCGGTACCTTCGGCTTGATGCTCTAAAGATTCAACCTAGGCGGGCAAACATGAGATAATTTATTTATTCATGAAGAGCTTTGTAAAACCCCAATAGTTGAAAAATTAACCCTTTATAATCAATAGCATAAAGCTTCTGGCGAAGGATTTTGCAAAAGTCTCAGCTTATAGATATAACCACTATTTAGTCACTGTTTACGCAGCATCCAGACTATTATCTTAAAAAACAGTAAATTTTTTGCATCAAGGCGCAAGTAATTTAATTACGTGACAGCCCCTTACAATATCGAGGTTAGTATGTATGACATACCCTGCCGATGAGTCAAATAAAGACAGTTCGAATTCAGTGGCAAAGAATAAGCAACTGCTGACAAGACTCGAACGCGTCACCGGCACGCTTAGAACCTTGAGCGCTGGCAACCACATTTTATTGCATGCCTCGGACGAGCAAGAGTTGCTGCATGACATGTGTCAAGTCATCGTGAAAAAAGGTGGTTACCGTATCGCTAGCGTCGCATATGCGCAACATGATAAAAGCAAGAGTCTCCAATGGATGGCAAGTATCGGTGTAGATAAAGCGTTTTTAGAAGCGCTTCATTTCACATGGACCGACGATACGGAAACAGGCCGTTCCGCAGCGGCCACCGTGATCCGCACCGGCCAGCCTTGCGTGGGTAGGCACATTCTTACTGATCCAGCCTATGCCGCTCCTGCTTATGCTCCCCTTCGCGAAAATGCAATCAAGTTCGACTATGCTGCAGTTACTGCGTTTCCACTTCATGTGAATGGACAAGTGCTCGGCGCCCTGGTGATGGGTGCGATCGAACCTGACGCTTTTGATGAAGAGGAAGTCAAATTGCTCAGCGAATTAGCTGATAATTTGGCTTATGGCATTTCTAACCTACGTATTCGCATCAAGCATCAGGCAGCCGAGGCTACCATTGCGCGTTTGGCTTATTATGATCCCCTAACCGAATTACCCAATCGCACCTTCATGCTTGAGCGCTTGAAAGATGCTATTCATACTGCAGATCAACGCCGCCACGCCCTTGCGCTCTTGTATCTGAATATTGGTCACTTGCGTGGAATCAATCAAGTCTTAGGTTATGACTCGGGTGATCAATTGTTGCAACAGCTAGCTCAGCGTTTGACAAGCAATCTGAAGGAAAGCGATTTCTTGGCGCGAGCGGGGGAAAGCGAGTTTGCCTTGCTTTTGCCTAGTGGAGGGGCGGACTATGCCATTCAAATTGCGCAACGGCTGGCCGCCGTCTTGCGTAATTCTGTGAAGGTGGCAGGTTTGATGATCGATCCGCGTGTCAGTATAGGCATTGCGTTTTATCCTGGGCATGCTGCTGAAGCTGAAACCTTGTTGCGGCGTGCCAATGCCGCTACGAATAATCTCTGTCCTGCTCGAGGAGGCTATGCTCTCTACACTGGGGGGCAGGAACAAGAATGCACTCGGCGCCTCTCCTTGATGGGAGATTTACGCAAAGCCATCGAACAAAATGAGTTATTGCTGTATTGCCAGCCCAAGGTCGACATTGCGTCGCGACGCGTGTGCGGAGCGGAAGCCTTGGTACGCTGGCAGCACCCGGTGCATGGCATGCTCGCAACTATGGAATTCATCAAACTCGCTGAGAATGCAGCTTTAATTACCCCTTTGACACATTGGATGCTCGACGCGGTTTTCAGTCAAAGCTATGCTTGGCGTGAAGCGGGGCAAGAGCGAGCCTTGTCAGTAAATTTGTCCGCGCATGATTTGTACGATCCTCTGCTCATCGACCGCGTTCAAGGATTGTTTTCCACTTGGGGTGTTAGACCGGAGCTAATCCAGTTTGAGTTGACCGAAAGTGCCTTAATGGAAGAACCATCGATGGCATTAGAAGCATTGACCAAGTTAAAGAAACTCGGTATCCGATTATTCATTGATGACTTTGGCACGGGGTACTCGAGCCTGAGTTATTTGCAAAAGTTGCCAGTAGATTCAATTAAGATTGATCAGTCGTTTGTCATGCCAATGGTGGAAAGCAATGATTCGGCTGTGATTGTGCGTTCGACCATTGAACTTGGACATAATCTAGATATGGAAGTAGTGGCGGAAGGGGTGGATAGTCAGGCTGTATGGGATCTCTTGGCAACATTGGAGTGCGATGTGGCACAAGGATATCTGATGAGTATGCCGATGCCGGCAGAGCAATTTAGCGATTGGGAAAGTGAATGGGAAGGACATTTGACGAAAGGGAAGTTATAGTCTGTTAAGTGATGTAATCACGAAATAAAAAAGGAATTTCAGATATAAAGGAGAGCAGTCGGCGACTAGATAATTAAGCCACTATGTTATAAACAGGACAGATATTAGTGCAAAATATGAAACCTTTAGCTCAGCTAATTTAGTACCGTATGACAGCTAAGAAGTGAGCGGGGTCGTTTCAGTGATATATTATTCTTCACCACTTACACTTTGTACTATGACTTATAATGCGCGTGTATATTATCAAATGCGAAACTCTGGGCTGACCCGCTTTATTTTATACTTGGTGATTTTCACGCTCAGTGGATGCTTTTCTGAAAAAAACTGGCATGTCAAAGAAGTGGTCGGACACCTGCCTGATCTGCAGTTTTCATTGACATCAGATAGCGAGCGACTGGTAACGGCAGAAATGTACAAAGGCTATGTATTACTAATGTACTTCGGGTTCACCAACTGCCAAGCTGAATGCCCGGTTTCAATGGCTAAATTAAGCCAAGTCATGCAGATTCTTGGGGACGATGCTGACCGCACACGCATTTTGTTTGTTACGCTTGACCCTGGGCAAGATAATCCGAAAGTCTTACGGCACTACATTGCGCAATTTGATCCTGAACACGTAGTCGGATTGACGGGCACAGCAAAAGATATCCAGAATTTAACAAAGCGTTATCGGGCTGCATACCGCCCTCGGTCAAAGAATACCGAGCAAAGCGGAATTGTTCATGGGGATGCTATCTATATTTTTGATTCACAGGGTCACGCCCGCCTTCTGGCAACTTCAACCGATTCAATAGCAGGCTTGGCGCAAGATATTCGACACCTATTGGACAGGGTCTATTAGTTGGCGCTGATTATGAAAGGCATTACTCGAAAAATCTAAAATCCTATAGCTGCGATTCTGTAACAGCGAAGTCTTATAGAGCCCAATTATGATGGATGTATTTTATTGGTTCACGCCTTGGGAAGAGTCGATTATAGTCGTGATTGCGATAAGTATCGTTGCTATTCTGTTCTTAAGAGGTTGCGTCAATAGTAAGCCATCATTTCCCCAAAAACTATATTTTTGGACTGGGCTTATCCTTATATACCTGGTTTCTCATACGCAGTTTGATTATTATTCCCAGCATCAATTCTTTATTCATAGACTTCAACATCTCGTATTGCATCATCTCGGACCTTTTTTAATCGTATTGAGTAGTCCGTTACCCATACTCCTTAGTGGCGTACCTAAAAAAGCAAGCCGTTTTGGTAAACTAGCAGTCCGCTGGAAGCCACTACAATTAGTAATCTCATTCCTATGTAATCCTATTTTGGCTGTTATGCTTTTCAGTGGCCTTATTGGCTTCTGGTTATTGCCTTCGATTCACTTTACAGTGATGATTGATTGGCGTTTATATCGTTTGATGAACTGGAGTATGCTCATCAACGGGTTGATTTTCTGGGGCCTTGTGTTAAATCCTACTGTTGGTTACCTAACACATTTATTACCTGGTACTCGCATTGCCATGATGCTTGCTGTCATACCGCCACAAATCGTTATAGGAGCAATGATTTTTTTTGCTTCGGAGGAACTCTATCCCATTTATACTGTTTGTGGTCGGGCAATAGGGGGGTTAAATGCTGTTGAAGACCAACAAATTGGTGGCATAATTCTCTGGATACATGGAGCAATGATGAGTGCAGCCGGGATTCTTATTGTAATACGAAAAGAATTGATGTCACATAATTCGTATACCAAGAGTCAAACGGGTTGAGTCATATTATCTAACAGAGAAATAGTCGAAAAGCATCAAAATATCAATGAATATTTCATGGCAAACGTTAGTTCTTGACACAACATTTCTGGCGCACTAATGACACTTCGCGTGGTGTGACCGGAGCCGCCGAATTGCCCCAGCTATTACGTACAAAAGTAAGCACATCAGCAATTTCACGATTAGAAAATTTCTTCGCAAAGCTTGGCATTTCTTTCGGTTTTGGTCCTGTTATTGTCAACGGCCCTTTGCCTCCTTCCAGCACAAGCCGAATTATGGAGCTGGCATTATCGGAGAGCACCATCGAATTTCCGCCAAGCCGTGGAATTTTTGGAGCTTTCCCTGTGCCACTATCGCCATGGCATTTAGCGCAAAATCCGGAATATAAGCCTGCACCAGGAAGTTCAAATTTATTGATTCCAATACTGACTACTCCAGGCAAGACCTTTTGATCCTGATTAACAGGAGGCTTGTAGGATGATTTATTCTTTTGGCCTGGAAGGGATTTAAGATAGTGCGCAATGGCGTCCAAATCTTCTTTACGTAAATGCTGGGTACTGTTCTCAATCACGGTCACCATGCTGCCAAATGCGACTTCATGCCCGCTATGCCCTGTTTTCAGAAACTCGGAAATTTCTGCTTTAGACCATCTGCCCAGACCAGATGCCTTGTTACCAGTCAGATTTGCGGAAAACCAATTATCCACCATAGCACCGCTCAAATAATTGGGCGAAGATTCTGAATATGTTTTCTCCTGGAAAGCCAGCCCCCTCGGCGTATGGCAAGCACCACAATGACCGAGGCCCTGCACCAGATAAGCGCCACGATTCCATTGGGCATCACGATCGGCACGCGGTTTATATGTTTCTTGGGTGGCAAACGCCGCATTCCAGAACATCAGCGTCCAGCGCTGATTAAACGGGAAAGGCAATTTGGTTTGAGGTGGTGTGTAATTGACTGCCTTTACCCCTTTCATAAAATAAACGTAGAGTGCCTCTATATCACTATCCAGTGTCGCTGCGAACGAGGCATAGGGCATTGCCGGATAAAGGTGTTTGCCATTTTTGGCAATGCCTTGCCTAAGTGCTCGGCTAAAATCATCATAACTATATTGTCCGATACCTGTGATCGGGTCGGGTGTAATATTAGTTGAGTAGATTATTCCAAATGGAGAATTGATTGGTAAACCACCAGCAAAAAGATCACGATCCGGCCCGGCAGTATGACAGCTTTCACAATCAGCAACCTTGGCAAGATATGCGCCACGAGCGATTAAGTCAGGATCAGCAGCGTGTATGTTTGCTGCAATCATCCATACTAAAATTATCCATGAATAATGTGTCGTTTTGCTTAGCTTCATATTTTTGCTTAGCTTCATATTACAGGCATTGATGAATAAAAGATTGCTACCATCTGAGTCAAGTCCAGGCACTGCAAGGCGATACTAATAAAACAGCACAAGTTGTAAATAATATTGCAACGATGAATATAAAGCTCGACATGACTCCCAGCATCGCTAGAAATTTTGTTTGCCCTTCATCATTTTTGACTTCCTTATTAGCATCGAACTGAGTAAATTTTCCCCATGCATTCCATGCGACATGTCCAGAAATCAAACCACCCGCTAGACAGATCAAGCTAATCGCAATGAGGATTGCAGATAAGTTAACCCAAAGTGGTGCAGAAAGTGGAACCTGATGCGGATAACAAGCATACGCCGCAAGTGGTTCGCTTAAAGACACCTGGATGAACCACGCCGAAGGTGCTCCAAATAATGCTAGCAATGTTTTAAATGTACTCATAGCATCAAAAAAATATTTTCCAGAAACACTCTTGAATAATGAGACTTATTTCAAATTCTAAAGATACGGAAATAGATACAAGGAAGCAAAAACAAATAACCAGACTACATCGACAAAATGCCAGTAAGCGCCTCCAATCGTTACGGCCGCATATCGTTTATCATTAAAATAATTAAGCGAGATCCAGACCAATAATAAAAACAAAATGGCCAATCCGATGATGACATGGAATAAATGAAATCCCGTAATCGTAAAATACAGCGACCCGTATAAATTCGAGGTGATATCAAAAGATTTTTCGCTCCACTCTATGAGTTGAATTTTTAAAAAACAAAAACCAAGCGCGACCGCCATTAGCATCCCACCAATACTCCAGTATTTTTTTTGATGTCGAATTCCATACTCGCTAACCCAAACAGAAACACTGCTTGCGAGTAAAATCGCTGTATTTATAGTTGGCATCAGCAAATTTGGCAACCCCTCTGGTGGCCATTGCTGTTCGGTCTGAGCTGACAAATAGAAATAGGCAAAGAGCAGAAATCCAAACAGGGATCCCTCGGTTACAATTAACGCTAAAATACCCCACCATCCCATTGAAAGTTTACCGTCACTGCCCACGGGTAAAGGCCGTTGCTCGAAGTGAATAGCTTTATTCATGGGCCCCCCGTCTGACATGAGCCGTTTCCGGAGTTATCCTCTGAACCAGCGTCTTTCGCGGCCACATCCATATCCCTAAAGTGATGCAGCATGCTACAGCTGTTATCCCCGTGAAATACCACCAATGCAGCAGCAATCCGACAAATAGTAATGAAACAAATAATCCGACAAAAAATGGTGCGAAAGAATCCCCCGGCATTTTAAGGATAGATACTGGTTTAGCATCAATGGGCGAAGTTCCGATGGTTTCATGACCTTCCATAAGTAAATATCCCTGCGTAAGACTAGAACGGTTGGAGTTTTCGTTAAGTCGATCTTCCCATAATGGGTGACGACTCGCGATAACGGGGATAACAGCAAAATTATAGGCCGGAGGTGGCGAAGACGTTGACCATTCGAGCGTCGCTGCATCCCATGGATTCGAACCAGCCAATGCACCTCGTTTGAGACTGATTAGAACATTAATCAGAAAAATCAGAATGCCAATAGCGAAAATGAAAGAACCAATAGACGTAATCATGTTGACACTATCCCATCCCATTCGGGATGAATACGTGTAAATGCGTCTCGGCATCCCCAGTAAGCCGGCTATATGCATAGGAAAAAAACCGATATTAAAGCCAATGAACATAACCCAAAAGCTCCATTTGCCTAATATTTCGCTCATCATGCGGCCAGTAAACTTAGGAAACCAATAATAGATACCACCAATGACTGGAAATACATTAATGCCTAGTAAAACATAATGAAGATGGGCGACAATAAAATAGGTTTCGTTAAGCTGCAGATCCAGCGACACAGCCGCTGTCATTACCCCTGACATGCCGCCTACCACGAATAAAAAGATAAACCCAGCGAAAAATAAAAATGCTGTTTTGAAAACAGGCCTGCCTAACCAGATGGTCGCGATCCAGGCAAATACAGCAACAGCACTCGGGACTGAAATGATCATGCTGGCAGCACCAAAAATTGATAAGGCAACGGTGGGCAAGCCCGTGGCAAACATATGATGAATCCATACTTGAAAACCAAGCAACATGGTTGCCATGGTAGCCAGCGCTACCGCCGTATAACCAACCAAAGGACGCCGGCAAAATGTTGGCAGTGCATCAGAGACAATACCCATTGCAGGAAGTACGATTGCATACACCCATGGATGACCGAAAATCCAAAACAAGTGTTGCCACAAAAGCGGTTTACCGCCATTAGCGACATCAAAAAATTGAGTACCCATCTGGCGATCTAGCCATAACAGAAAAAAAGCGAGACTGACCGCGGGAATGGCAATAAGATTAGCTACAGAGGCGGTGAGTGTGCCCCAGACAAGGATCGGCATCTTATTAATTGTCATGCCTGGCGCTCGCATTCTGAATAACGAGACGATAAAATTAATTGACCCGACAGTCGTTGAAATTCCTAAAAGAACCATTCCAAGGGCGAAGACGTCGATATTAGGACCGGTGTTGTAAATAAGCCCAGAAACAGGAACATAATTAAACCAGCCCGCATTCGGCGCTTGGCCAAACGGAAAACTCGCATACAAGAAAACACCTGCAAACAGGAATATCCAATACGAAAGTGCATTGAGGCGTGGAAAGGCCATGTCACGAGAGCCCAGCAACAATGGCCAAAGATAATTGGAAAAACCGGACAATATCGGCAAGGCATAAAGAAATATCATCGTCACGCCGTGCATCGTGAATAGTTGATTATATTGTTCCGGTGTCAGTAATGATTGTTCCGGCAGAGCGAGCTGTACACGCATGATCAGTGCTTCAACACCGCCTATCAACAAAAAAATAAATGCTGTAACGAGATATCGCAGACCAATTGTTTTATGATCCACGGTGGAAAACCAACCACGCCAGCCTGGCGTTGTTTCCCATATTTTCGTAAGCCGGATTTCGGCATCAGAACCTACGGGAGCATACCCAAAATCGGGTATGCGTTCCAAACGATCATCAGGGTGATTAGGTTTCGTGTCAGTGGAAGTCATGCTAGTCCAATGTTGATAAGAATAATGCGAGTGCTGAAGCTTCGCTCTCTGACAACTTAAAGCCAGGCATGCGTGATCCTGGCTTAAGTTGTTGTGCATTGCCGATCCATTTCATCAAATGATCAGGTGTATTGGTTAATACACCCGCTGCAAGACGGCGGCGCGAGTTCAGATGGGTTAGATCCGGGCCGTGCTCACCTTTAGCATCCGTACCACGCACAGTGTGGCAACCTGCGCAACGATCCATGAATAATTTGTAGCCTGTATCCTGTTCCGCCATGAAGGCCTGTTTTGCAGGTTGGCGCTGAGTATTTTGCCATTTCTCGAAATCTTCGGCACTCTCAGCAACTACTTCCAGATTCATATGTGCATGACCAGCGCCGCAAAATTGCGTGCATTGCCCAGTATAAACCCCGGGCATATCAGCCTGAATCCATTGTTGATTTATGAGGCCCGGAATCATTTGGGTTTTTCCGGCAAGCTTTGGTACCCAGAATGCATGAATCACATCCGCACTTTTCAATTTAATCAATACAGACTGACCCACAGGAATATGAATCTCATTTGCAGTGATAAAACGTTTCGCAGGATCATCGTGCTCGTATTCGGCTTTCCACCACCAGTCGTATCCAGTAACCGTCATGCTAATAGTTGGCGTCTGTGAAGGCTTGGCAACTTGATTCAGAACCATTAGCGAATAAATTACCAAACCGAATAAAATTACGGTGGAAATGCCTGTGCCGATATATACCCATTGAAGGCCTTTGCCTTCATTTTCAATTTTGTGTGGATTTGATGGATTTCGTCTGCGAAAAATTGCGGTCAATATCAATAGCGCAATGATGAGACAGATAACAACCGACAGTCCTGCAAGGAACCATCCTAAATACATGGTCGGTTTTGCTGCAGGGCCATAGCTATGCAAAAAATAATTCAGCGGTGCTTCAACAGCACCTGGCACTAATGTATTCAACACACCCAAGATGAATATATGATTCATGAGTACACCCTAGATTAAATGTTTAATCGTTTATTGCTGAATTTGTTTTTCGCTCATTGTCTTTCGATATTAATCCTCTGCTCGCTGGCGTTCAAGCTAAATTCGTGCTTGAATATCGCCCTGTACCCGATTGCAAAAATTGTGACAGCCAAAATAGTACTCTCTGATAGCGTTGATTATGCGGTGTAAAAACCCAATTGTCTTCCAATTAATCTTCCAATTAAATTAATTTCTCCAAAAATCCACGCCCGTGTTCCCATAAATTCATCGGCTTTCTTGAATGTCAGTGCAATTTCATAAGAATGTGTAAAATAAAGTGCTAATCCGCCTGCAGCCTAGATAAATTCTTAGCACCTATTTACGCATGGGTGTGCACAGCATCCTTAATATTAGGTCTTTCTAAGACAAGTGACTAATCAGGATGAATTATGGCAAATCACCAGATACTATTATCTCTGATGGTTTAAGCCTAATCACTATAAAAATAATCCGCGTCGCTGTTTTCTACTTAGTGATATGTTTAGCGGATTGATTAGGGTGTTCCAGTGTTAAGATTCACTATTATCCTGGAACGATTAATGATTATTCAGCCGATCAAGCGTACTCTCGATCACGTTTTTCAACTTATCGATAGCGCCTTGGACGGCTAGATTCAGGCTTTCCGCTTGGTGAGTAACCGCGATAGGTTGGCGACCTTCCAAACGAGCTTCCATCAAGCAACGTTTGTCATTCATGCCACCTTTGTCGCTGTTTTCGTCGCTGATATGTACTTCAACTCGGGTGACGTGTTTGCTGAAACGATTCAGCGCATCCTCTATCTTGGTTTTGACTTGACCGGAAAATTCCTCGTGACCCTCAACATTATGGCCGGTATTGACTTGTATCTGCATGATTTTCTCCTGTAATTGTGGCTAATTTGAAATATCAAGGATTTAAAGTCGTTCGGGTAGGCGAGTGCGCAATTCTTCAGGTCGGAGCGCCGTGTAATCTTTGTCTATTTCCAGGGACAGCAAAGAGCTGAGAGGGGTATTGAAGTTAGCCCGTAGCAGGCCAAGAAACGCGGGTGCCGCTACTACTACGAGGCGTTCAAATGCATTCTCCACGCGTCCTTGCTCAAGCCGATCAGCAATTAACTTGGCGAAACGAATCTGTTCCTGTTCCTTGGGTTCGACTTCAACCGCCATAGCATGGCGGCCTTCGCCGTGGCTATCGAAGCTGCGCCCCGCGCGATCACTGCTGAGTTCCATCTGTTTTGCGCGTGCGTGGGGATTATCAAAGTTCATTAATTCGGTCAAAGCTGCTGTCGGCGAGTCTGCGGTAAAGAGTGTAGCATTGCCGCTGTTCGCGGTGAGAACCCAGATCTTGGTCATAATGTTTATCCTCTAAATTTCACTTGAAAGTTAAATATATTATGGATTTGCAAAAAACCGACATGAAGTCAGTCATCATAAATTATTCTGAGATGAAAGACCAGATGCTTTGAAAAATCAAGCCATGATTACCGCAAATGGTGGAGATGAAGTGGCACCACAAAATTAGACAAGTCGTTAAGCTCTGGTACGAGATAAATAGAGAGCCACGAATATGAGTAAGTCAGCAGCAGGTTCGATTAAGCTGCCAGGACGAAGTGTCAAAGCCAAAGTGGGCTTCAACAAATCGATTCTCGATCAGGACTGGAGTGAATCCCGCCGCCAGCTGGAATACAAGCAAGCCGGACGTGTCCGGCCTGCGGCCATGTGTCCGCCGAGAATCGCGCAACGCAATCCAAGTTCGCGTGTGTCGAATGTGGGTACACAGAAAATGCAGACCTCAACGTGGCCATCAATATTCTAAGGGCAGGACATGTCCAGCTCGTCTGCCAAGTGAACGATGCGGTAATGTCGTCAGCAAAAAGAACTCACCGAAGTCATCTGCTTCATTCCGGGGTAGAGACAGCAGGAATCCCCTGTCTTTAGGCGGGGGAGGATGTCAATGTGACTTTCGTTGTCAGTAAGCATCAGAAACTCATAGATCGGGCTCATTAACTTATCTCAATAATCCTTCTACAATGAATCTCGGTTCTGGGTGGGGAGAGTGTTAAATGAATCAGGAGTGACGATAATGGATATAGAAGCAGGAAAACTAGAGGCGCTTAAATTTCTCACTAACACGTATGCTAAAAATGTATGGGTATCTACTGGTATACATCTTGTTGCATTAGGCTGGTTATTGTCTGTTGAACGAATACACACGCTGATAATAGAAGAAATATTCATTCAAATTGGCTTAACTTGCATTTTGTCATCACTAGAATGCCTTCGTTGGTTTTTAAACGCTTCGATTTACCGCCGAATAAGATTATTGGAAGTGGAGGTGGCTAAGAAAATTAATACAGCACTTGCAAATGCATATACGGTTAAGCCTTATAGGTTTATATGTAGCGAGCTCATCATTTCCTTGTTGACAGTCTTTTCCATCGTTTTTATATGGCTTTATCCGCATTTGTGAAAGAATAAAGCAGTTTTAGCCGGTCAATTGGGGGCAAATGAAGTTTTTTGTATGGTAAGTTAGCTGAGTAGAGTAGTTTGCAAGATTATCTGGTTTTGTCTGGCCTCGATAAATGGCCCTACACTCAAGGCGAGGAGTTATACCATGCTATTTGATAAACCATTATTACCCGTTGATTCATTACGTGCTGCAGTTCAAGCCGCTTACCTGCTGGATGAATCCACGTGTATTAAAGCGCGTTTACATGCTGCCGCATTGCCTGTTCAAATGCGTCAACGCGTCCAAGAGATTGGAACGAGTTTGTCTGAGGGTATTCGTGAGCGCTATCCGCATGCGGGCAGTCTTGATGCTTTTATGCATGAATATGATTTGGCGAGTCATGAGGGAGTGATGCTGATGTGCCTTGCAGAGGCATTATTGCGCATTCCAGATGCAAAGACGGCTGATTTGTTAATCGAGGATAAGCTTTTTCAGGCGAACTGGGCCGAGCACATGGGCGCATCTGACTCCTTACTTGTTAATGCATCAACTTGGGCATTGATGTTAACCGGGCGTATTGCAAAACCGCATGATCGTGATCAACAACCTGGCTTTGAAGCCACATTACAGAGTTTAGTGGCCCGAAGTGGTGAAGTCGTCGTGCGACAGGCGCTTGTGCAAGCCATGAAAATCATTGCCCGCGAGTTTGTTATGGGGCGTACGATCGAAGAAGCACTTGCCCGGGCAGAAGAATCTGAGCAACGGGGTTATCGATATTCTTACGATATGCTGGGTGAGTCCGCACATACCCAGGCTGAAGCTGAAGATTATTTTGAATCCTATATGCATGCGATTGAAGCGATTGGAAAATATTCGGATGGTCGCGGGCCGGTTCAAGGCCCGGGTATCTCGGTGAAGTTATCGGCATTGCACCCACGTTATGAATTCTCGCAGCGTGAACGTGTCATGGCGGAATTGGTACCAAGATTAAAAACACTGCTGTTCAGAGCACGAGATTATGATATCGGTTTGACCATAGATGCTGAAGAAACAGAACGCCTGGATTTGTCGTTGACGCTGGTAGAAGCCGTTTTTTCCGATTCCAGACTTGCCGGGTGGGCCGGATTCGGGTTAGCTGTGCAGGCTTATCAGAAACGCGCTTTACCCGTGATTGACTGGCTGGAAGGGCTAGCCAGGCGGTATGAGCGAAGATTAGCTGTGCGACTCGTTAAGGGTGCGTATTGGGATAGGGAAATTAAACAGGCACAGGCCTTGGGCCTTCCTGGCTACCCTGTCTTTACCCGCAAAGCAGCCACAGATGTTTCGTTTGTTGCCTGTATGAAACGTTTATTTTCTGCCTCGCATTATCTCTATCCCCAATTTGCGACCCATAATGCTCACACAGTAGCTTCTGTGCTGGCAGTCGCAGGTGATGAGCATACCGATTTTGAGTTTCAGCGTCTGCATGGCATGGGAGAGATGCTTTATGATCAGATTGTGGGCGAGAGTGATAATAAGCAGGCATGTCGCGTCTATGCGCCGGTTGGTAGTCATGAACATTTGTTACCTTATCTGGTAAGACGATTACTGGAAAATGGCGCCAATACTTCTTTTGTTAACCACGTGCTGGATAAACAACGATCGATTGCTGAGATTATCGCTGATCCTATCGCGAAAATGATGGACCTTGAGGAAAAGCCGCATCCGCATATTCCGTTACCGCAGGATCTTTATATGCCCGATCGGGAAAATTCAAAAGGAATCGACCTTACGGATCCCATGATGTTGCAGAATTTAATGCACGAGCTGCAATCGTTTACTTCGTTAGCACCATGGACAGCGAATCCCTTAATTAACGGTATTGTTGAAGCGGATGGTGATGAGCGGCCAATCTATAACCCGGCAGACCATCATGATACGGTTGGATTAGTCGTTGAAGCCAGCGTTGAGCATGCCAAGAAGGCGATTGGAATAGCACAGGAAGCCCAACATAAATGGGACGCCACCCCCGTAGATAAACGTGCCGCCTATTTGCAGCGTGCGGCTGACTTATTCGACTCTAATCGAGCTGAGTTGATGGCATTGTGTATGCGGGAAGGCGGTAAAACGGTCGATGATGCCGTTGCAGAGATACGTGAAGCGAGCGATTTTCTGCGTTATTATGCCATGATGGCTTGCCAGGGATTTGCACAACCATCGATATTTCGTGGTACTACCGGTGAATATAATGCCATGACACTACACGGGCGCGGTGTGTTTGTCTGCATCAGTCCGTGGAATTTTCCATTGGCAATTTTTACAGGTCAGATTGGAGCAGCACTGGCTTCGGGTAATGCGGTGATTGCAAAACCGGCTGAGCAAACACCGTTGATCGCAATGCGTGCAATACAACTTCTACATGCGGGCGGCATCCCGTTTGAGGTGCTGCATTTCTTGCCTGGATCAGGAAAAAGGGTGGGTACAGCACTGGTAAGTGACGCGCGCATTGCCGGTGTAGTTTTCACAGGTTCAACCGAAACGGCACGAGCAATCAATGGCGTATTAGCAAATAAGCCTGGACCCATTATCCCGTTAATCGCTGAAACAGGTGGCCAGAATGCCATGATTGTCGATTCTTCCGCTTTGACTGAGCAGGTAGTGCGCGATGTAATCAGTTCTGCCTTTCATAGTGCGGGGCAGCGTTGTTCAGCACTCCGTGTATTGTATTTACAGGAGGAAGTGGCTGACCGTATTATAGAAATGCTGACCGGCGCAATGGCTGAATTAAACATTGGTAATCCGTGCCTGCTATCAACGGATATCGGCCCTGTTATTGACAGTGTTGCGTTGGAAAAACTGAAATGCCATTATGAAATGATGTGTCATAACGCGCAGCTGCTTTGTCAATGTTCGCTTCCGGAAGGTACGGAAGAGGGGACTTTCTTTGCGCCCTGTGCCTTTGAGATCAAGGATATGAGTTTGCTGACGCACGAAGTATTTGGTCCAGTCCTACATATCATACGTTATGCTTCTCAAGAGCTGGATAACGTAATTGAAGCGATCAATAATACTGGCTATGGCCTGACGCTGGGTATTCATAGTCGTATTGACTCAAGGGCGGATTATATTCAGAAGCGGGTTAAAGTGGGTAATATCTATGTTAACCGTAACCAAATAGGAGCAATAGTTGGTGTGCAACCTTTTGGTGGTGAAGGGCTCTCGGGGACCGGTCCGAAGGCGGGTGGACCACATTATTTATATCGTTTTGTAACTGAACGAATGGTAACGATTGACACTACTGCGGCGGGAGGTAATACCACACTGGCAACGCTCTCTGATTGAGTCAATAGAGGATTTATCAAATAGCGCGTAAAACTTCGTCCTTCAGGGCGGAGATATAAGCGCACAGGCGAAGCCTGTTTAATGCGGTCTTTGCTGTTGTTCAATATATTGCTTAATAATCGAGAGTGGTGCTCCACCACAACTACCCGCAAAATAGCTTGGACTCCAAAGCATATTACCCCAAAGCTTATTTTTAATTTCGGGATAATTCTTTTTGCGAATAAGTCGGCTTGAAACGCCTTTCAAACTATTTACCAAGTTAGAAATAGCAATTTTTGGTGGATAGTTAACTAAAAGGTGAATATGATCATGCTCACCGTTAAATTCCACCAATTCTGCTTCAAAATCCAAACACACGTTTTTAAATATTTCTTCCAAATCAATTAATACCCTTCCGGAGAAAACATCTCTACGGTATTTTGTTACAAAGACCAAATGGACATGAAGATTAAAAACACAATGTCTTCCTGTTCTTACATCGTTATTAACTTGCATAGACCAATTCCTTTTTGTATAATTATAACCATGAAGCAGATTATACGCAAAGCCTTTAAATTTCGACTCAATCCAAATTCTGACCAAGCACAGAAGATGGTTGAGTTTGCGGGTGCTAATCGGTTTGTTTGGAATAAAGCCTTAGCAATGAATCTGTTCAGATTAGAGCAGAAACAGCCATTGCTTTGGTACAACGAGTTGTCATTTTGGCTAAAGCTATGGAAATCCTCAGAAGATTATGGATTTCTAAAAACCGTTCATTCTCAACCGTTGCAACAAGCCTTAAAAAACTTAGAAAAAGCGTTCAAAGACGGTTTTGATAAAAAACAGCCTTTAAAACGGATTCCAAAATTCAAGAAAAAAGGTTTGAGTGACAGCTTTCGTTATCCACAAGGATTTAAGCTGGAGCAAGAGTCTAGCAAAGTGTTCTTGCCTAAAATCGGTTGGGTGAAATATCGTAATTCACGCCAAGTCATTGGTGACGTTAAAAATATGACGATTTCCCGTAAAGGCGGTTATTGGTACGTGTCGATTCAGACTGAGTACGAGACCGAGCTAAAGCGTCATAGCTCAACCAGTATGATTGGTGTTGATATGGGCGTTACCCGCTTTGCAACCTTGTCAGACGGCTCATACGTAGAACCTTTAAACAGTTTCAGAAAGTTATCAAAGAAACTGGCTTTTGAACAGCGTAAGCTGTCTAAAAAAGTCCGTTTCTCTGCTAACTGGAAAAAGCAGAAACAAATCATTACCCGACTGCATGAGCGTATTGCCAATGCTCGTTTAGACTTCTTACACAAAACCTCAACCGAAATCAGCAAAAATCACGCAATGGTCGTAGTTGAGAATTTAAAGATAGGAAGCATGTCTAAGAGTGCCAAGGGCAGTGTTGAAAAGCATGGTAAAAACGTCAAAGCGAAATCGGGTCTAAACAAATCCATTCTTGACCAAGGATGGGGAATGTTCGTTTCGTTCTTGGAGTATAAACAGGCTTGTTCAGGCGGGGATGTATTGAAGGTAAACCCTCAATACACCTCTCAAACCTGCCCTGGATGTCAACATGTTAATCGTGACAATCGCAAAAGCCAAAGTGCTTTTGAATGTACAGAATGTGGATTTAAAGCCAATGCCGACTTGGTAGGTGCCTTGAATGTACTTGAGCGAGGACATCGCTTGTTAGCCTGTGGAGTTGAAACGTTAGTTTCGTCTAAGAAGCAGGAACCAGTGGCAGTAGCAATACAAACCTACTCTTAACGGCTTAATAAGTCGCTAGGAATCCCCTTCGTTTAGGAAGGGGAGGATGTCAACAGCGATAGCATAAAATCAGCTGAGACCTTTGCAAAACCCCCATAGTTGAAAAGTTAATTCTTTATAATCAATATTCTAAAACTTCCGGCGAGGGTTTTTGCAAAAGCCTCCTATCAGCGAAAAGGTTTATAAGAAGCAGGTGTTTTTACATAATCGACATACCAGCGTATTAAGAGATTTGGTATCCATAAATAAGACCGCTGCATAACTGGTTATCTCGGGCTGGGCAAGATTTTTAAGTGTTTGATTTATCAATGCTGCAAGTAATCAGAAAAGCTCAAAAATACAGTTATGCAGCGGTCTTTAAATCGCTTACTTAGACTTTTTTAGACTTTTTAAAATCACATCTTGCAAATTGCCATAAATAGACGCTCTGACTGACAATGCCCAAAGTGTCGAGTCAGCGAAATTGACACACTTTGCGGCTTCTTCTTCTGGCATGAGAACCGCTTCGGCATCGGGAAATTGGATATCCTGTCTGATAAACCGGTGGTGTTCAGAGAAGGCGTGGAGTTTGGCGTTTAGATTAATACGTCGTAGTTGATTTAAAAACCACGGGTAATGGTTTATACCGGCAACGGCATGTAATCGCTTATTCATAAATGTGGCGGGCGCAGCGTGAGAATCTGGATTTAATAGATTGTAGAACGTGTCACTAACCAATTTCATATTGAAAACAGGCGCCCAGCCGCGAGTATCAGCGTATCGTTTTCGCTCCTCATTTATAATTACGGCGTCCACATTGTGCAAGCGCTTGAGGCTTTCCCGCAATGGTCCTGCAGGCAGGATCAGGCCATTGCCAAAGCTTGCTTCACTGTAATTTATTACTATGATTTCAAGATCACGTTGTAGGCGATGATACTGTAGCCCACCCTCATTGATCAGTACATTGCAATCGGGATGTGCGGCTAGCAGTGCTTGCGCAACGATAACCGGGTCATGGCCTACCCATACCGGACAGATAGCGCCACATTGCTGCGCCAGTAACAATGATTTGCCGTTTACGATAGCCGGATCGCTGCTGGCAGTGACGGCCATGGGGGAGATGGGAGAATCGGTATCAGTATGACTCACAATCCCGGGTCGCATGCCTTGCGAATGTAACAGCCTAATCAGCCAAAGAATAAATGGTGTCCTGCTTTCATCGTTGATGGTCATACTATCGACCACGATAACAGGTACTGGCAGACTCACAGAAGGAAATAAATCCAGCCAATAGCCTAATCTTCTTAATGATATAAATGAGTTAAATAAGAGACTTAATGGCCACAACAAAATGTGCAGTGGTGTTATGCGATGCCAGTAAAGTTCAGATAATTTCATTGAGTACCTCTCAAAGATAACCGCAGTTTCTATTTTTATGCTCGCTGATTCTAGATTAGCAAATGAATACCTACTGTTCGCGAAAATAATATAAGGCTTTCACCATGGAAAGTCTGGTTAACTTAGGTGGCTTGTAGGTGCCTTATCTGGTTCCGGATGGCCTCTCAAGTTAGCGTATATGATAATGAAGTTCTGGATGAGTGGCGATGTCTGATTGAACATTTCTTTTTAAGGCAGATCAGTGCAATGATTCTATTTCGTTTTGCAGTTTCATTACTGGTTATTCTGCTATTATTTTTTGTTAGTCAGATATCAGCTGCGCCAGAAATGTATAAACTGAATCCAGCGCAGACACATTTACATTTTGCAGTAAGTTATCTGGGATTTTCTACTATATATGGCTGTTATTGAACCCAGATTTTCCATTAGGAATTTCCCAATAACGAAAAACTAATGGAATGAATAGCCTACATCAAAACAATCAGGAAGAAAAACTTGCAAATTAAAGCAACCATAATTTAGAGAATTCCAAATGTATTCAATAGGTTCTTCTAATGGCTTCCATTAGGAAATTCTCCTAATGGAAAATTTGGGTTGAAGGTAATCTTACCTTGCTCGGCATTACCCGACGATTAACCTTTACGATAACTGCTTTTGGATGCGGGATGAATTCGATAAACGGACAGATAATGTGTGGTATTGGTGCTACAGCGAATATGAAACGTTCAAGCTTTGGGATGAAGTATGCTTTGCCGATCGTGGGTGATGAAATAAAATTGATGATTGAAGCTACAGGCTATCAAGGATAGGCCGGATGCTATTTAATAATCGGGCATACTTGACGAGTTATCTGAAAGTTTCTGAATAGAAAAAATAAATAAATTAAGCGTATTAGAAAGGATCGCAATGCAAACTAAACGACTACTCCTTCCTGCATTTCCATATCAAGATAGCACTGAGAAAATACGTGGTATTGCTTATACTGACTGGGGTGATCCAGATAACGCTCATGTGGTGATCTGTGTGCACGGTCTCACACGGAATTGCCGCGATTTTGACTATCTAGCACGTGTATTAGAGAAGGATTGTCGGGTGATCTGTGTTGATGTCGTAGGGAGAGGTAAAAGTGACTGGCTCGATAATGCTGAGGACTATGATTGTTATCTGCTCTACATTGCTGATGCTCTATCACTGGTTACCCATATTCAAGCACAGTATACGACGCCCATTAAGCTGGATTGGGTCGGTATTTCGATGGGAGGGTTGATAGGTATGATGTTGGCAGTGCAGCCGGAAATATCCATACCTGTACATAGATTGGTCATGAGTGATATTGGTCCATTTATTCCGCTAGCAGCCTTATCCAGATTATCTGAATACGTGGGTAAAGATATCCGCTTTAATTCTTTTGATGTATTTCTGGCCTATTTGAAAAAAATATCTGCGACATTTGGTCCGCTGACCGATGCGCAATGGCATCATTTGGCCATACACAGTATTCGCAGGTATGCGGACGGGACTCTGGGCTTCTGCTATGACCCTAAAATAGAGATCAGTTTTGAAAAACATGTTCTTGAGGATATTAATCTATGGGAGTATTGGGATAAACTCAGGAGTCCTACGCTTGTATTGCGGGGCACCGAATCCGATATTTTACTTGCTGAAACAGCGGCAGAAATGCAGATACGCGGTGCTAAAGCTAAAGTAGTTGAGCTGCCTGGTATTGGCCATGCGCCCTTGCTGATGGATTGTGAACAGATTGAAATTGTAAAGGAATTCTTGCTGGCACCCGAATAATTGATAATTTCTTTTTGCTGGAAATGCTAGAAGCAAATTTGAATCAGAAAACAACGATGCTGATTGATGTGTCCTTTAGTGAGTACAGTAAGGAAGAAGGGCGCAGTCGAACTACGAATATGTTGAATGAAAGTGGCAATAAACGTCAGAAGATGCTGTTGAGAATCAGGGGTTTAGTTTGACAGCAAGGCCCAATGCCTTGATTTTTTCAGCAAATGACTGCATCCATGCTTCGCTGACTTTTGAAAGCATGGGTGCTTCTGGCTGCATTGATGGACGGGCAAGCCCATATAATAAAATACCTTTTATTGGTACGGCATCTTCTAATAAACGGGCAATAAATCTGAGATAAGCGTTGGATTCTTTGTCGGTGGGTGGTGTGCCATTTATTTGAAAAATACAGGTTTGTAACCAGGTTGGGCAGAGTGACGCAGCTATTCGTAAATGATTGTTTACCTGCTTCAGGCTAATGTGGGTATTATTGATACGTTGTCTCCCTTCAAGCGTGATACTGTCAAGCTTGAACCAGACTTCGCCATTCAATCTGGCCATGTGATGCAAACCAGCTTGTACAGTTGCTCGATTGATCAGGCTACCATTGGTGATGAGAACGAGTTTCAGGTCTTGCGGTAACTCAAGCTGGCTTTTTACATGAGCGATGAGCGCAATGACCTGTTCAAATTCTTTAGCACTGGTTGGTTCGCCGTTACCGGATAACGCAATGTCGTTGATACGTCTTGCCGCCAGAGGAACGTGTTTTTGCATGAAACTGCCATGCAGCAGCTCATGTAGCAACGTCTGCAATTCCAGTTCAAGCAGGGCTAGATCGATTTTAGGTGCTGTCCCCCGTTTAAGATCGGGCACCTGACAATAAATACATCGCCAGTTACAGGCATTATTAGGGTTGAGGTTAATACCGACGGATACCCCCCCGGCGCGACGTGAGACTACCGGATAAACGTAGGTCATACCGACGCTATCGCGACTATGATCAGTGATATTCAATAGGTTAGAGGTGGGTTGCAATGTTACAATCTCGCGGAAATAAATCGCAATGTTACAATTGTACACATGTTAATCACTCGTAGATTGGAATTTGATGCGGGTCACCGTATTTCAACTCATAATAGCCAATGTCGCCATTTGCATGGCCACCGTTATGTTATTGAGATTACTTTATCTGGTGAAGTAATCTGTGAAGAAGGCGTTGCCGAGCAGGGAATGGTGATGGATTTTTCAGAAGTAAAGCAGATTGCTAAAACAGCACTAGTTGATAAATGGGATCATGCATTTTTGGTTTATTCGGGAGATATACCTGTCGTGAAATTTCTACAGTCTCTCGAAGGCCATAAAACAGTCGTGTTGGATACACAACCCACGGCAGAAAATCTGGCGTTAGCTGCGTTTCGTGTTTTGGATGAAGCTTATCAGGATAATTATGGTAATCATCTAAGATTAGAGCAAGTACGTTTGTTTGAAACTCCGAATTGCTGGGCAGATGCAATTCGTGAAAGGGGCTAACTATTTTTTAATCATTCACATTTACGTTCGCTATGTTTATCGATTCTCATTGTCATCTGGACTTTCCTGATCTCGCCAGCAATCTTGATGAGTTGCTCTGTAAAATGCAGGAGAATAAAGTTACGCATGCACTTTGTGTCAGTGTCAACCTGGAGGATTTTCCACGTGTATTGGCGCTTGCACAAGCCCACCATAATCTTTTCGCATCAGTTGGCGTGCATCCTGATTATGAAAATCTGGCGGAGCCAAGTGCAGAACAACTGGTCATGCTTGCTGAGCATCCCAGGGTGATTGCCATTGGTGAAACAGGACTCGATTATTTTCGCCTTAAAGGTGATCTTGAATGGCAGCGGGAGCGTTTTCGGCAACATATCCGTGCGGCCCGGCAATGTAATAAGCCACTGATTATTCATACGCGTGCGGCTGCAGCAGATACATTGCGTATTATGGCAGAAGAGCATGCCGATGAAGTGGGGGGAGTAATGCACTGCTTTACCGAAAGCTGGGATGTGGCACAACAGGCAATTGCCATGAATTTTTATATCTCTTTCTCAGGTATCGTAACTTTCAAGAATGCGGTTAACCTGAAAGAAGTCGCTAGCAAGATTCGGCTGGATAGGATGCTGATAGAAACCGATTCACCCTATTTGGCACCAGTGCCGTACCGTGGCAAGCTTAATCAGCCCGCTTTTGTACGATATGTTGCGGAAGAAATCGCTAGTTTACGCGCAGTCAGTGTAGATGAAATTGCTGCGGCTACCACGAACAATTTCTTTGATTTATTTAAAGTTCCTAAAAATGAGATGCTTGCTAGTTAATCGCTGTGCGATCTTAATTCTGTTTCTTGTAACTACACTCTGTGCGTCCTTAAAGGTTTCTGCGGGCATTGAGGATGATTTTCTCTGGGCGGTAGAAGATAGCAATCTGACGGATGTCGCTAGTTTACTAGCCAAAGGAGCCAATCCCGATATTTTCAATAGACAGGGAGAAACGCCTCTAATGATCGCTGTTAAAACGAAGAATGACAAACTGATGCAATTGCTTTTGAATGCAGGCGCTAAACTTGATATACGTAACCGTTATGGCGAGACAGCGATTATGTTCGCTAGTTATAACGGTCAGACCGACATGGTTAGAAAACTTTATATCAAAGGGGCAGAAATTAACCACAGTGGGTGGAGTCCATTACTTTATGCCGCAACAAATGGTCATACATCAACGATTCGGTTGCTTTTAAATGGTGATGCAAAAATAAATGCAACCTCAGATAATGGCACAACGGCATTAATGATGGGGGTAAGAGGCAATCATATTGAGGCTGTCAAGCTGCTCTTGGATCGTGGTGCAGATCCGGGTATTAGAAATGAATTGGGTGATAATGCTTTGGACTGGGCTGTGAAGCGAGGTCATCAGGAAGTAATCACATTATTAAAAAATCATGGCGTACAGGAATAATTGGCAAATCTGTTGAATAATGAATGATATCCAGACAATGAACAAACTGCAGAATAAAGTTGCTATCGTTACGGGTGCCTCACGCGGTATTGGTGCAGAGATTGCACGTACATTAGCGTATGCGGGTGCCCAGGTTATTGTTAACTATGTCAAGAATCAACAGGCTGCAGATGATGTGTGTACGACTATTAGAAAGGCGGGAGGAGAATGCTTTGCAATCAGGGCAGATGTGGCTGATCCAGCTGCAGTTCGCCGACTTTTTGATGAAACGATAGTACGTTATGGCCATGTGGACATACTGATTAATAATGCCGGTATTCTGATTTTTAAAGAAATAGCGGATGTTCGCGACGATGAACTCGATCAAATAATCGATATTAATATCAAAGGTGTTTTTTATACATTGCGCGAAGCTGCTGCGCGCCTTTCGGATAATGGACGCATTGTTAATTTATCAAGTACTGTAACCCGGTTGATACTGCCACGATATGGGGTGTATGCAGCAACTAAAGGTGCGGTCGAGCAATTAACCCGTACTTTGGCTAAAGAAATGGGAGAAAGAGGTATCACAGTTAATACAGTTTCACCTGGACCTGTCGATACCGCATTTTTTAGAGCGGGAAAGACTGAAGCGGATATTAAACGTATGGCAAGTATGGCAGCATTAGATCGAATTGGAACTGTAGATGATATTGCACAAATAGTTTTATTTCTGGTCAGTGAACAGGCTAGGTGGATTACGGGGCAGGATATTGGTGCCAATGGCGGCATGGCATAGGTTTTGGCACTCATACTCACTGGGATGGAAATATTGATGTGATGCCGATAGATCATACAACCGCGACAGATGGGGCACAGGAAGCATGGCTGGAAATTGTATAGCAGTGAATTGAGTTGTTCGATCACGCTTAATATTAAAAATGGTTATTTCTATATTTAAGGATTTGCATGTTCATTGGTGTGCCTAAAGAAACCAAAACTCATGAGTATCGCGTCGGACTGACACCGGCTTCGGTACGTGAACTTATCATGCGTGGGCACCAGGTGATGGTGCAAAAGAGAGCAGGATTTGAGATTGATCTTAGCGACAATAAATATGAAGCCGTTGGAGCTGAGATCGTGGAAACGGCGGAAGAGATATTTGCCCGAGCTGAACTGATTGTAAAGGTGAAAGAATTACAAAAATCAGAGCTGGCTATGCTACGTGCAGGGCAGGTTTTATTTGCTTATCTGCATCTTGCTCCTGATCCTGCGCAGGCGAAGGAACTGATCGATTCGGATTGTGTTGCTATCGCCTACGAAACGGTTACTGGCGCGCAGGGTGGTTTGCCGCTACTTGTTCCGATGAGTGAGGTTGCTGGTCGTATGTCGATTCAGGCAGGTGCTAACGCGCTTGAAATGAACCAGGGGGGGCGTGGTGTATTGCTTGCCGGTGTGCCAGGCGTACCGGCAGCGCGAGTGGTAATCATTGGTGGGGGCGTCGTCGGCACCAATGCCGCTCGTATGGCAATGGGTATGGAAGCGCATGTGACTGTGCTGGATCAATCGCTTCACCGTTTACAGGAACTGGATTTGCAGTTTGGTTCCAAACTGAATACAGTGTTTGCAACAATGGATGCACTAGAAGAATATGTGCCGACAGCTGATCTTGTTATCGGTGCGGTACTCACGCCCGGAGCCGCTGCGCCAAAACTGGTCAATCGCGAGATGATTGGCGGGATGCGTCGCGGTTCTGTGCTGGTTGATGTTGCGATAGATCAGGGTGGTTGCTTTGCGACTTCACAACCGACTACGCTGGCTGATCCCATCTATACCGTTGACGGTGTGGTGCATTATTGTGTTTCTAATATGCCGGGTGCTGTTGCGCGTACTGCTACCTTTGCATTGAATAATGTCACACTGCCATTTGTTCTGGCGCTTGCCGACAAGGGCTATAAAAAAGCATTGCTGGATGATGTGCACTTACGCAACGGCCTTAATGTTTGTCGTGGTCAATTGACACATGCCGCAGTCGCGCATGATCTTGGTTTGCCCTATGTTGCCGCCATTGATGCATTGTAATGCTCAAAACAGCTTAGGTGCTTGGATAGATAACCAGTCTGAAACAAACTGCATAGTAGCAGGCTCATTATAGCAGGAAGGTATAGCCGATTTATCGTGTGAATCTGGATTTAATCCGCCACTCTTTGAGAGCGACGGATTAATATCGGATAAGTGATCTGTCGTCGTAGAACGCCGAGAAATCACAACCCGAATAGGACTTCAAATGATATCTACAATTGATATTCACTGTATTTTTATACATGGCAATCTGCATGTTAAAAAATAAAAATATTTCTCTCTTGTAGATTGTCAGGGATGCTTGTTACTGGACAACGTTTAAAGATCCAGACAGATGAATATTCTTAGGATGGAGTTGGCACCAGATAGTAAAGGCACCCGATTTATTAGCCACAAAGGTAATCGTTTTGGTTTCTCCTGCCTTCAGCACTTCCTGGATTTTGTAGGCATCGATAGAGAATCCTTCACTGATAGGTGATTTGTTTTCTACCTTGATGGATACTTTAGTTCCTTTTTGAACGGTCAGTGTTTCTGGTTCATTTAATACATTGAAGGCGCGAATATTCTTAACGGTTACACCTTCGACGTTGAGTTCTGGTATGTCGGTATCATAGGCGTTAATAACTACCGTAAAGCTTTGTTTTTTCTGTGCAGCGGCTTCTTCTGCTTGTACGGCGCTAACTGACAATCCAAGTACCAGGCTCAAAAATATAGCTTGAGTTAATTTCATTATTACCCTCCAATTAAGTTTACATTTAAGCGTAAGCATTCTTAAAAGAATGCATACATGGATACAATACCTTAACTGACAAAAAAATATTTTTCAGTCCTGAGGAAAGAAAAATCTTAATTGTCTATAGTATTATATCATTTTATATCAATACATTATAGGGTGAAAATAAGTATCTGGATTCTGGATGAGAAGCTCACCGAGACCAGTATAATTGCCTGAAAACAAGGGTAATGAATTCCGATACGGCGCCATCGATTGTTTAATGATCTCTGTCTGAGTGTGGTTTATTGTCTGGTTGTATTGGAGTAAGCCGTTTTTGGCATGCGCTGTTACAGCCAAGATCACATTTTAATCCAAGGCGTGCGAGTCCGCCACAACTGCCACCCAATGGTGGCCGTCCGTTTATGGCGCCGATTGCCATAGCGAGGATCGCGATTCCGATGATGGAGAAAGAAGCGATAAAAATCATCATGAAACTTTTTATACGATTCGGCTGAAAATCCCGGCTCATATGTTCTTCAAAAACACCATTACGGTTGATAATAAAAAGAACAGGTAGTCCCAATTGTTCCGCAACCCGCATTCCATGCTCGAAACCCAGAACCTGTAGTGCTGTAGCCCACGCATCGGCGTACATGCAGCTGTCGGTGATGACTGTCACGGAAGCCAATTGATTTTTTAGTGGCCAACCCGTGACCGGATCGATTGTATGAATATAGCGTTGGCCTGCGATTTCGAAGAAATTACGATAATCGCCTGAAGTGGCCAGCGCCGTATTTTCTAGTGTGAGTACTTTTTGTAAAGAACGGGTTTCCACTAGCGGTTTTTCGATTCCAATGTGCCAGGGTGCTTCTTGTGCATTATGACCCTGTACACGTATTTCTCCTCCGATTTCAATCATGTAGTGCTGGATGTCGTGGGATTGCAACAATTCAGCGACCTGGTCTACTGCGTAGCCTTTGGCAATACCGGAAAGATCAATCACTATGTCAGTGTGAGTTTTACGTATGGCGGGTAACGTTTCATGCAGTATTAACTTGTTTTGACCGGTTTGTTCACGTGCCGCCATGATTTCTACTTCGCTTGGGATGCGTCTTGGATGTATTTCAGGCCCAAAGCCCCAAAGATTGACTAATGGACCAACTGTAATATCAAAGGCGCCTTTACTTTTTTTGTGAACTTCAGAGGCTGCTGTCAGTACGGTGAAAAGTGAGGGCGTGACAGAAATCCAGTCTGTTGTTTTGGCACGGTTAAAACGTGACAGTTCCGAGTCAGGATCATAAGTGGACATCACGTGATTAATAGCGACAAGCAATGTTTCTATCTGGTTATGCAGTGTCTCAGGTGGTACCACTTCAAGGTTGTATCGATACTTCACACTGTAGCTGGTTCCCATAGTGTGCCCGCTAAGATGAGACAATGTGAGTGGCGCTTCAGAAAAAACCTGGTAGATGATCACGATAAGAAAAATGATCATGGACAGGATAAGAAAGAGGCGGTGTTGTGAGAAGTATTTGGTTGGCATAAGTTAAGTGGTGGTCATATTTAACTGCCGAAGTCGTCGAACAGGATATTTTCAGGTTCAACACCTAAGTCAAGGAGCATGGCTATTACAGCTTTGCTCATCATGGGAGGGCCACATAAGTAGAATTCGCAATCCTCTGGTGAAGGATGTTTGGCTAAATATTCTTCATATAATACGTTATGAATAAAACCGGTATGGCCTTGCCAGTGATCTTCCGGCAATGCATTAGACAGAGCAACATGCCATTGGAAATTATCATTTTCTTCAGCCAATTTATCGAAATCTTCAACATAGAACATTTCGTTTTTGGAACGCGCACCATACCAGAAAGAAATCTTGCGCCCACTTTTGATGCGACACAGCTGATCCAGAATATGTGATCGCATGGGTGCCATGCCTGCGCCGCCACCAATAAAAATCATTTCATTAGTGGTGTCGCGGGCAAAAAAATCACCAAATGGGCCGAGAATATTGACCTGATCGCCCGGTTTGAGTGCAAAAATATAGGATGAAGCTTGTCCTGGCGGAGCGCCTTCAGGCTGTGGCGGCGGTGTTGAAATGCGTACATTGAGCACGATAATACCTTGTTCTTCCGGATAATTGGCCATTGAGTAGGCACGTATGACCGTTTCTTCAACTTTAGATGTATACCGCCAGAGATTGAAGTGATCCCAGTCTTTGCGGAAGCGTGTTTCAATGTCGAAATCCTTAAAGGTGCAGGCATAAGGTGGGCATTCAATCTGAATATAGCCACCCGCCCGAAACTCGAGGTTCTCTCCAGCGGGCAGTTCCAGTACCAGTTCTTTAATGAAGGTAGCCACATTATGATTGGAACGAACGGTGCATTGCCATTGCTTGACGCCAAAAACCTCTTCAGGAACGGTGATTTTCATATCCTGCTTAACGGCTACCTGGCAAGATAAACGATAACCTGCGCGCGCATCACGCTTGTTGATGTGAGTGGTTTCAGTGGGCAGGATAGCGCCGCCTCCCTCAAAGATTTTGACTCGACACTGACCACAGGTACCGCTGCCACCGCATGGTGAGCTTACAAAGAGCTCGGCATCGGCAAGTGCGCCGAGTAGTTTGCCGCCTACGGGAACTTTGAGGGTGCGTTCATTATTCACAATCAACTTGACATTGCCGCTTGCCAACAGTACAGAACGTGCCCCCAGAATCATCAGTACTAATGCAATGACAATCGCGGTAAAAAAGAGGACGCCCAGAGTAATTTCTACCATGCGTAATTTTCCGTTAGGTCATAGTCGTATGCCGGCAAAAGCCATAAAACCCAATGCCATCAGACCCGCACTGATAAAGGTAATACCCAGTCCCTGCAGGCCATCAGGAATATCCGAGTATTTCAGTTTTTCGCGTACACCGGCCATTGCGGTAATGGCCAATGCCCAGCCAAAACCAGAGCCGAATCCATAGGTAATACTTTCCGCAAAATTATAATCCCGCTCTACCATGAATAAAGTGCCGCCCAGAATGGCACAGTTGACGGTGATCAGCGGTAGGAAAATGCCGAGTGCGTTATAAAGAAAAGGCACAAAGCGATCCAGGAACATTTCGAGGATTTGTACCATCGCGGCAATGACACTGATATAACTGACAAAACCCAGAAAACTGAGATCAACATCGGATAATCCCGCCCAATCTAAGGCCCCATCGCGCAGGAAATACTGGAAGATCAGATTATTGATGGGAACCGTTAATGTTTGTACAACAATGACTGCAATACCCAACCCGAATGCGGTTTCGATTTTTTTTGAAACGGCTAGGAAGGTGCACATCCCGAGGAAAAAAGAGAGTGCCAGATTTTCTACAAAAACGGCGGTAATGAATAGGTTGACGAGTGCTTCCATTAGGTAACCTCTGAATGACGATGTGCCTCGTGGATGCGATATTCGGCTTTCTCAACCTGTGTTTTTTTCCAGGAACGCACTCCCCAGATAATAAATCCGATCAAAAAGAAAGCGCTGGGGGGTAATAGCAAGAGCCCATTGGGAACATACCAGCCGCCGTCCTTTGCCAGGGGGAAAATCATATAGCCAAACAGGGAGCCCGAACCAAACAATTCCCGGACCGTTCCGACCGTGAGTAAGATAGCACTGAATCCCAGACCGTTGCCGAGTCCATCGAGAAAGCTGGGCCAGGGTGGATTCTTCATGGCAAATGCTTCAGCGCGTCCCATTACAATACAGTTGGTGATAATTAAGCCAACAAATACTGAGAGCTCCTTGCTGATCTCGTAAGCAAAAGCACGCAGGAATTGATCCACCACGATTACTAACGACGCGATAATAATCATTTGTATAATAATCCGGATATTAGTGGGGATATGATGGCGAATGAGGCTAATCAGGGTGTTGGAACAGGCAACAACCAGTGTGAGCGCAATACCCATGGTGATTGCAGTGGATAGTTGGGTTGTTACGGCCAATGCAGAGCAGATACCCAGCACCTGAAGCGTAATAGGATTGTTGTCTACTATTGGCGTAAATAGAATTTTACGAATTGCATGAGTCATGTAGTTTAACTCCTTTCTTTGCGTAAACGATTCAGATAGGGACCGAAACCCTCTTTGCCCAGCCAGAAATTCAGCAGGTTTTCTACGCCACGCGTAGTTAATGTTGCGCCGGCCAAACCATCCACCTTATGTCGTGCGGCGGCAGTATCCGTTTCGGTCTCGCCACGTATCGCTGATGTTGTGCCGGCCAAGCCATTAGCCTTGTATTGTGCCTCGGTGGCAGTCGTCCTGGTTCTGCCTTGAATGAGCTTGGCATACGGCTGCCAGTTCTCATCAAGAATAATTTTTCCCTTCCATAAAGCAAGCCATTGCGGATTATCGATTTCTCCACCGAGTCCGGGCGTTTCGGCGTGCTGATAAAATTTTAATCCTTGCACGGTGCGCAGGTCACCTTCAAGGGCTAAAAAACCATATAACGTGGACCATAATCCATAACCATAAACAGGCAAAATCAACGTTTTTATTCCCCCGGATGCATCATTGACCTGATAAACAGGTAAATATTTAGGTTTTCTTCTGATCTGGGCAAGATCCGCTTCCCGTTCAATCGGGGTGGATAAATCGATATCTTTTGTAGCTTTTACAATATCAAAGTTTTCCGCATCATTGATATCGATTGTCTTACCGCTACTCAGTTCCACCATATCAATATTTAGTTTTTGGTAGGCCTGGTCAATACTGATTCCAGGTGTTATCAATTCCGCAATTTCCACGATGATTCGTTTACGCTCGGCGCTCTGATTGGCTGTCTGAATGGGTTTGAGAAGCACGGTAGTACCAGCAACGATTAGTGAGCAAACCAGGCAGACACTCAATGCAACGAGTAATGTTTTACTATTGCTATTGTTAGGTGATGATGAATTAGATTTGGCCATGGCGTTTCAGTCTGCGTCGGATATTGATTTGCATTACAGCATAATCAATGAGTGGTGCAAAAATATTGGCAAATAGAATGGCGAGCATAATGCCTTCAGGAAAAGCCGGGTTACTCACACGAATCAGTATCGTCATGCATCCGATCAGAATGCCGAATATCCAGCGTCCTGCAGTCGTCATGGCAGCTGAGACTGGATCAGTTGCCATAAAGACCATGCCAAAAGCAAATCCACCGAGAACAAAGTGCCAGTGCCAGGGCATGGCTGCCATCAGGTTAGTGTCACTGCCAACTATATTGAATAGGAGGGTAGTGCCGATCATTCCCAGAAAAACACCCACTATGATGCGCCACGAAGCGACCTTGGTGTAGATGAGAAAGGCGGCGCCTATTAAACAAGCGAGCGTAGAGGTTTCACCCAAAGAACCGGGCATCAGACCGATAAAGGCATTCCACCAGTTATAACCATTGGCGCTGATGGCTTCCATGCCGCCAATAACGCCCAGGCTTAGCGGCGTTGCTGCAGAATAGCCATCTATGGCAACCCATACCTGGTCACCAGAAATGTCAGCCGGATAAGCAAAATAAAGAAAAGCGCGTCCAACCAAGGCAGGATTCAGGAAATTCTTGCCCGTGCCACCAAAAATCTCTTTGCCAACCACGATACCGAAACTAATACCCAGGGCGACCATCCATAGTGGCATATCTGGAGGCAGGGTCAAGGCATATAACAGGGAGGTCACTAAAAAACCTTCATTGACCTCGTGTTTACGTATGATGGCAAATAGGACTTCCCAGAAACCACCCGCTATCAGGGTAATGAAATAGATCGGTAGAAAATAAAGGAATCCATATGCCATATTGGCCAGAATGCTATCAGGGCTAAAACCAATATCGAGTGTATAGAGTAAGGTTGCGCGCCAGTCTGTTGGTGTTGTTCCAAGCTCGAAAAGCGCCAGATTAGCCTGATAGCCGGTATTAAACCAGCTCCATAAGATACAGGGAACGAGCGCGATGACAACGTAGCTCATCAAGCGTTTCAGATCGACTCCATCCCGGACATGAGGCGCGCTTCGGGTGGGAATGGGCGAGGTATACAAGAAGGTATCAATCATCTCGTATAAGGCATGGTATTTCTCGAGCCGGCCGCCTTTGGTGAATGTGGGGCGTATGCGTTCAAGGAAACGCTGTATTCCGAGCATTAGCCTTCCTTTTCTATTTGTCTTAAGTTCTCTCGTAATATAGTGCCGTAATCATGTTTGCCTACACATGTAAAAGAGCATAACGCGAGGTCTTCTTCATCCAGTTCAAGACAACCCAGTTTTTGGGCCATATCAGTATCACCAACAACCAGATAGCGTAAAAGTTGTGTAGGTAGAATATCAAGAGGCATAACTGCTTCAAAACTACCCGTAGGTATCATGGCTCGAGGGTCCCCGTTTTGACTGGTAGTGAATGCATAGGTTTCGCCTCGATTGCGAAAGAAGCTCGATAACATGACATTTAGTTGGGAATATTTTCTGCGGCCGGGTGCGAGCCAACCCATGAATTTTCGTTCAATTTCTTCCTTAAGTACGGATATCTGTAGATGGTAGCGTCCTAAATAAGCTGACCAGTCAGCTGCACGACGACCGGACCAAACTGATCCTGAGATGATTCGGTTTTCTGCGGATTGCAGGTGTTCGCCAGAAAGTAATTCGTCAAGGGAGGCGCCCAGGCGTGTTTGCAGTAATCTGGGGCGTTTGATTTGTGGGCCTCCCAGTGCAATGATGCGTTGTGTCCAGAGCCGGCCGCTCACAAACAATTTGCCGATTGCAATGACATCCTGATAGTTCAGATGCCAGACAGTTTTATGCGCGTTGACAGGCGCTATGAAGTGGATATGTGTCCCGACCAACCCGGCTGGATGAGGTCCCTCAAAATGGGCTAATTGCAATCGATTTAAATTGTCAGGCAAAGGGAATTCAGCTTCCGATGACTTGCATACCCATAATGAATCGGTGGTGAGTTGTGCCAGCACACGCAAACCATGCCCAAAGGATTCCGCTTCTGCCGTAATGATCGGAGCAGGGTCGGCAGCCAGTGGATTGCTATCGATGGCTGTGACGAAAATGGCGGATGGGCGGGTATCTGGATCGGGAGTTTTACTGTAAGGACGGGTGCGCAATGCTGTCCATAAACCGGATAGCAAGAGATTTTCTATAATTTGATCTGCTGTCAGATCAGAAAGCTGATCGGGCGAATATGCAGCGAATACTTCTTCCGCTTCAGTTTCATCCAGGCGAATAACAATGGATTGAAGTGTGCGCTGGGCGCCACGATGAATCGCAATGATTTCCCCCGCACCTGGCGCCGTAAAACAAATATCGGGCAGTTTTTTGCTCTTGCATAATGTTTGCCCAAGTTTAACCACGTCTCCTTCAGCGACCAACATGGTAGGTTTTAGATCAATATAATCTGCGCCTACCATGGCAACGTGGCGTATGGCCGGGGCACGCTCCACTTGCTGTTTTGGCTTGCCGCTAATGGGCAGATCCAAGCCTTTTTGAATCTTGATAAGCATAGGGCCTCGCGTGATTTTTTACTTGTGGCGTATCTTGATCACCTATCATCGAAGAATAAAAACGTAATGTTGTCAGCTGGAGCAAGTAAGCATGCTAGCGATGTCTTTCGATTAATCAATAAATAACACCATCAATACTGGCTTTCAGTATTGCTGCACGCCAAATGAGTCCAGCCGCTATATTTTGTCTTATTCAGGTGTGTCGTAAATATAGCGTTCAAGCTGATGGATGATAAACTCATGCTGTGAAATGGTATCTTTAACCAGATCACCGATGGAAATGATTCCGATCAGCTGCTCATCGTCTAATACAGGCAGATGGCGTATCCGCATTTCAGTAATCAGTGCCATGCAATCTTCATTCGTATAATCTGGACTAACGTAAGCTACCTGCTGTGTCATAATATCCTTCACCAGAATATCCTTCATCGGTTTATTCAGCAAATAGGATTTACGAGAAAAATCCCTTTCTGTCACAATACCAATTAGCTTGCTGTTTTTCAGTACGAGCAGCGCGCCAATATTATCAGCTGCCATCAGCTGCATGGCATCGATTATAGATTCATCCGGCCCGATACTGGCAACACCGTGTCCTTTTTCCCGCAACAATTGTTTTACAGTTTTCATAGTACTACCTCCTTTGTTGAGCTCAAAATTGCTATTCTTTTTTCATGAGTCTTTGTGTCTATAGTATAGCAACGTGGAAAGTGGGTAACCTTAAATCGTAGTGAGTTTTTATCAAATAGCGCGTAAAACTTCGTCCTTCAGGGCGGAGATATAAGCGCACAGGCGAAGCCTGTTTAATGCGGTCTTTGCTGTTGTTCAATATATTGCTTAATAATCGAGAGTGGTGCTCCACCACAACTACCCGCAAAATAGCTTGGACTCCAAAGCATATTACCCCAAAGCTTATTTTTAATTTCGGGATAATTCTTTTTGCGAATAAGTCGGCTTGAAACGCCTTTCAAACTATTTACCAAGTTAGAAATAGCAATTTTTGGTGGATAGTTAACTAAAAGGTGAATATGATCATGCTCACCGTTAAATTCCACCAATTCTGCTTCAAAATCCAAACACACGTTTTTAAATATTTCTTCCAAATCAATTAATACCCTTCCGGAGAAAACATCTCTACGGTATTTTGTTACAAAGACCAAATGAACATGAAGATTAAAAACACAATTTCTTCCTGTTCTTACATCGTTATTAACTTGCATAGACCAATTCCTTTTTGTATAATTATAACCATGAAGCAGATTATACGCAAAGCCTTTAAATCTCGACTCAATCCAAATTCTGACCAAGTACAGAAGATGGTTGAGTTTGCAGGTGCTAATCGGTTTGTTTGGAATAAAGCCTTAGCAATGAATCTGTTCAGATTAGAGCAGAAACAGCCATTGCTTTGGTACAACGAGTTGTCATTTTGGCTAAAGCTATGGAAATCCTCAGAAGATTATGGATTTCTAAAAACCGTTCATTCTCAACCGTTGCAACAAGCCTTAAAAAACTTAGAAAAAGCGTTCAAAGACGGTTTTGATAAAAAACAGCCTTTAAAACGGATTCCAAAATTCAAGAAAAAAGGTTTGAGTGACAGCTTTCGTTATCCACAAGGATTTAAGCTGGAGCAAGAGTCTAGCAAAGTGTTCTTGCCTAAAATCGGTTGGGTGAAATATCGTAATTCACGCCAAGTCATTGGTGACGTTAAAAATATGACGATTTCCCGTAAAGGCAGTTATTGGTACGTGTCGATTCAGACTGAGTACGAGACCGAGCTAAAGCGTCATAGCTCAACCAGTATGATTGGTGTTGATATGGGCGTTACCCGCTTTGCAACCTTGTCAGACGGCTCATACGTAGAACCTTTAAACAGTTTCAGAAAGTTATCAAAGAAACTGGCTTTTGAACAGCGTAAGCTGTCTAAAAGAGTCCGTTTCTCTGCTAACTGGAAAAAGCAGAAACAAATCATTACCCGACTGCATGAGCGTATTGCCAATGCTCGTTTAGACTTCTTACACAAAACCTCAACCGAAATCAGCAAAAATCACGCAATGGTCGTAGTTGAGAATTTAAAGATAGGAAACATGTCTAAGAGTGCCAAGGGCAGTGTTGAAAAGCATGGTAAAAACGTCAAAGCGAAATCGGGTCTAAACAAATCCATTCTTGACCAAGGATGGGGAATGTTCGTTTCGTTCTTGGAGTATAAACAGGCTTGTTCAGGCGGGGATGTATTGAAGGTAAACCCTCAATACACCTCTCAAACCTGCCCTAGATGTCAACATGTTAGTCGTGACAATCGCAAAAGCCAAAGTGCTTTTGAATGTACAGAATGTGGATTTAAAGCCAATGCCGACTTGGTAGGTGCCTTGAATGTACTTGAGCGAGGACATCGCTTGTTAGCCTGTGGAGTTGAAACGTTAGTTTCGTCTAAGAAGCAGGAACCAGTAGGCAGTAGCAATACAAACCTACTCTTAACGGCTTAATAAGTCGCTAGGAATCCCCTTCGTTTAGGAAGGGGAGGATGTCAATTCTAAAAAAGACCGAGATGCGTTGCGCTGATTGTTGATTATCCGTGTGCTATAAAGGATTAATCGGAATCAAGTAAATGAGTTATCCCCATCGTATCAGAGGCATTTTCGGAGCGCAGCGGTGCTGTAAGCGGGATCGCTTCTGCTACAGATATGGGATTGAGGAAGAGCGAAAAGGTGGTTTACGGTATTAAAAAAAGGATGGCCACATTATAAATGAAGGGTGCCTTGAAATTGACCATATCGATAATACTTTAAGCAACTTGTCTTAGTTGAAAATGACACGCAAAGTATATGTCAATCGATGACAGCATTTATTTGTTAAGGCATGGTTCGGCTTTAAAAGCGATCAATGTAGGCCTGTATGGGACTGTCTCGTAATAGAATTTCCCAAAATTTTAGTTGTAATAATCAATAAGTTGAATAGTAAAAAATGGATAGATCCTATATTACGAGACAGTCCCTGTATGTAAAGATAACCAAAATGGACCCATTTGGTTTAATAATACGCCGCAAGCGTGTCAGCTATTGCCGGTTGAAGGAGTCGGCTGGCAACATCCCACTCGCAGGGTTGGAAAAAGCGTATTATCATTTCAATGGCAATGCCTCGGGTATCACAACTTGACTCAAACCGCAGCGCTTCTGGGAAGCTTGGTGTGGTTTATGCTTTCTAATTAAACGGAGAAATAATGTATCATTTTCGCTATTCAATCATGGTCACCATTCTTTGCCTGGGGCTTGCTTCATGGTGGGGCTATAGCCAGGGGGGGGTCAGTGGGATCTGGCCAGCCCTGAGTATTGCTATTATCTTAGGTATCATGGAGGTGAGTTTATCTTTCGATAACGCAGTGGTGAATGCATCTGTTCTAAAAGAAATGGATGCTAAATGGCGACAACTTTTCCTAACGGTGGGAATTTTGATTGCTGTTTTTGGAATGCGTCTTGTTTTTCCCATTGTCATTGTGGCTGTGGCAACGGGTCAGGGTATGATTGAAGTTTCCCGAATGGCGATCAATCAGCCGGATGTTTACTCTGATCACTTGTATTCCAGTCATACTGCTATTGCTGCTTTTGGCGGCACCTTCTTATTCATGGTGTTTCTGAGTTTTTTGTTTGATGAAGGTAAAGAATTGCACTGGTTAGGTGTTATCGAAGAAAAGCTGGGTCAGCTGGGGAAAATAGAATCAATCGAAATCATTATTGCGCTTCTGGTTCTTTGGGGCTTGCAGCATTATCTGCCATTAACACCGGATGATAAGATGACCTTGCTGCTCTCAGGCCTGGGGGGGCTGATCCTTTATGTACTTGTTGACAGCCTTAGCAGCTTTTTTGAAACGAAGGAAGAAGGCGAAGCAATTGCAGAAACGGTAAAACGCAATGGTTTGATGGGATTTATTTATCTGGAAATCCTGGATGCTTCCTTCTCTTTCGATGGTGTAATTGGCGCATTTGCAATCACTAGAGATGTGGTCATCATTATGCTTGGCTTGGCTATTGGTGCGATGTTTATCCGCTCTATGACGGTCTATTTGGTTAACGAGGGAACGCTGGATGAATATGTTTATCTGGAGCACGGTGCGCACTACGCCATCGGCATATTGGCGCTCATCATGTTCTACTCCATTCATGCGCCAGTGCCTGAACTCTTCACCGGCCTTGTCGGTGTTGGCTTTATCGTTGCTGCCGTTATTTCTTCGCTCATCTACAAGAAGAAACATCTGCAATGATTAGGTGGTCTAATGGGGAAGCGCTTTATCAACGTCTAGATAACCTACATCTGCTGTAAACGATGATTAATATAAAGGACTTCTCAGGTTGCTAGAGCTATATGCGACGCTAAATATCGCCTGCTTTGATCAGCTGTTACGCTTTAGTCTAAAATAAGGCGAATGAGGCAGGCGAGACAAGATTCTCAAATTGCGGTGCCTGAGAGGGGAAAAACAGAATAATGGGAGATATGCAAGACCGAAATAATATATCCAGCGTATTTGATTTGTAATATATATTGGGAAATCGCAAAGGTGTTCATTCTGCCTGCCAACCGATGCTTATTGCGATACAGAATCCGCCTGATGTTTTTTTAATCCGTACGCAATCCAGGTATTTGTTATAACTATGGGTATTCCTAGTGATAGCTTAGTATAGTGTCTTTCTGTAAACGATTCTGGGTACGGTAATCGGATCTATTCAGAAAAATATTTTATTCAACTATGGAGGCACGGCAAAAGAATCTGAACAAGTGAATGAAATCGAATAACAACGGTCGCTTTCATCAAGATAAAGATGTGATGAGTGTGTTCTGTCGGGAGTATGACTGGATGAGAACGAGTTTAGGCAGAGAAACGTCTGACTTAAGCCCATGCGGGAAATATTTCGAGAAAAATGGGTAATTGTCAGACCGTGTCTGAGCTACTACAATTTATACAAATAAATCTGAGGAGAATCTTATATGTTGTCAAATTTTTTACAACAAGCGCGTAGCAAACTGAGTGAATTAAAGAATGATGCCCTCAAGTACAAATCGAAAGAGTTTTTAAATGCGGCATTAGGTGGCAGTGCGCTGGTTATTCTGGCTGATGGGAAAATTGATCCACAAGAAAAAGTAAAGATGATGGCATTTATTGAAAATCATGAAGCATTATCTATTTATGATACTTCTGAAGTGGTCAAAACATGGAAAGATTATATCGATACGCTGGAAATGGATGCCGATATCGGGGGTGCTAAGGCAATGGCCGCGCTGGGTAAAATTAAAGGAAAAGATGATCAGGCCCGTTTAGTGCTACGTATGGTCTGTGCAATTGGCGCTGCGGATGGTGATTTTGATGCTGATGAGCGCAGAGTCGCGGCGAAAATTGCTTTAGAGCTTGGTTTGGATCCAGCCGAATTTGATTTGAAATGATTGGAGATGAAGCTTGCACTGTTTGATTTTGATGAAACACTGATCCGGGAAAATTCCTTGAGTTATTTATTTAAAGAGACGTCTAACTTACGTTTTTTATTCCCGGCAGCGTTGTCACTGGCTTTAGATTTTGACACCTATCGTCATGGAATCAAACGAGCGATCAAACGGCGTTTGTATAAACGCTGTCTTGCTGGTGTGACGGAGAGCGATATCTATCAGGCGGGTAAAAATGTGGCCCATAAGCTACATCCATTAACTGAGGTTGCAGATAAACTGCATCAACTTGCCGCACAAAATCACACGGTCTGGGTCGTGACTGCGACACCCACCCTGTTTGTTCAAGGAGTGGTTGAGCAATGGGGCTGGCCTGTGGCTAAAGTAATCGGCACTGAATTGCATCTGCGTGATCAGGTCTATACCGGTGAATTTTCTGAAGAATGTCTGGCGCAAGAAAAGGTCAGGCGTATTCAAGCAATGCTGAGTCGCGACAATCTGAAATCGACCATAGAAGTTGCTTACGGCAATTTGCCTGTCGATCAGCCGATGATGTCACTGGCGAATAAAAGCTATGCAGTTGTTGGTAGAAAAATTATTACATTTCATTAAATTAGGAGAAGGATTCATGGCTGTAAACCTCAGTAAAGGCGGGCGCATTAATCTTGAAAAAGAAGCTCCTGGTTTGCAAAGCGTGTTGCTGGGTCTGGGATGGGACGTAAAAAAAACTGATGGCATTGATTTTGATTTGGATGCTTCTGTCTTGATGCTGGACGCAAACGACAAGGCGATCGGTGAAGGTGGCTTCATTTTTTACAATAGCCCGACCAGCACATGCGGTTCTGTTATTCACCAGGGTGATAATCGTTCGGGTGCGGGCGATGGCGATGATGAAACGATTACTGTTGAATTCTCAAAGATACCTGAGAATGTGATGAAAATGATGATCGCTGTTACTATTCATGATGCTGATTCGCGTAATCAGAATTTCGGTCAGGTAGACAATGCATTTATTCGTGTTGCTAATCATAAGAGTAACGAAGATATTGCACGTTATGACCTGACCGAAGACTATTCCACTGAGACGTCACTCATTTTTGGCGAATTATATCGTAAAGATGGGGAATGGCGCTTCGCGGCGAAGGGTGATGGGTTTGCAGGTGGGTTAAGCGCCTATCTTGCAATATTTGGTATTGAATCATAATAAATTTTTTTATAACATAAGGAGTGAATCATGGGCGTATCTTTACAGAAAGGCGGTAATGTTAGTTTAGAAAAAGCAGCACCCGGTATGACAAAAATCCGCGTGGGTTTGGGTTGGGATGAACGGGCAACGGATGGTTCCGAATTTGATCTGGATGCCAGTATTTTTCTGCTGAATGAGGCGGGAAAAGTCCGCAGCGACAGCGACTTCATTTTTTATAACAACCTTGCATCGCAATGTGGTTCTGTTGTTCATCAAGGTGATAATAGAACCGGTGAAGGTGATGGTGACGATGAGTCGGTAAAAATTGATCTGACAAAAGTACCTGCTGATGTCAGCAAGATCTCGGCAACGGTTACGATTCATGATGCACAGGCACGGAATCAGAATTTTGGTCAGGTCACGAATGCATTTATTCGTATCATCAATGACGAATCAAATGAAGAAGTCGCTCGTTACGACCTGTCTGAGGATTATTCTATTGAAACCGCGATGATCTTTGGTGAACTTTATCGTCATAACGGTGAATGGAAATTCAAGGCAGTGGGGCAGGGTTTTGAAGGCGGCCTGAGTGCACTGGCGGCTGGTTTTGGTATTAATATGGGTTGATTTAAATTAACCTCGTATGATTAAACACATTCAGGCAGGCTCTCTGGCCATTGACTGTTCTTTTGGCGCAGCCCGCCTGGATGAGTTGATTGATTTTGCCAGTCGAGAAAACCAAAAGCGTGGATTTCTATTTGTCAGCAAGGTGCTGGGTAAGCATATTCCCGTTAAGCCTTCTGTGATGCGTGGTATTTATAACGAGCTTGCAGAACAATGTGCCATTAACCGCAATACATTGGTTATCGGGATGGCAGAAACAGCGACCGGTTTAGGTGCTGGCGTCGCGGACAGCCTTGCAAGAAACAATCCTGACTTGAACGTGTTTTATCAACATACGACACGTCACCATCTTGCGTGTCCTGTCTGGTTTACGCTGAATGAAAGACATTCACACGCGGTTGATCATATTGTGTATCGGCCCAATGATGCCATTTATGCCGATATCCAGGCCTGTGACAGGCTAGTGCTCGTGGATGATGAAATGACAACAGGCAGCACTTTGTTACAGCTTGCTGAAGGTGTACTTGCACGTGTGCCTGCAATCAAAGAGCTGATTATTGTGACATTAGTGAGTTGGTTAAAAAAAGATCGCGTGGCGGCATTTGAAGCGCTGGCTATTCCGGTCAGGTTTGTACAACTCATGAAGGGCGAATTTTCATTTACTGCGAATCCGGCCTTTTCTGCCGTTCTGCCGGAAAATATCGATGATGGTCTATGCTATGCATCATCCCGTGATGATTTAGGCCGCACTGGTTTAAAAATGCCCTATGAATTAACCGCTGCTGATGGTCGTCTTGAACTTGAAGCCAGAGCCACAGCTGCCGTTGTTGTAGGTACCGGTGAGCATTTATATCAACCGTTTTTATTAGCGGAGCAGCTGGAAAAGACGGCCGATGTATTGTTTCAATCCACGACCCGCTCTCCCATTCTAAAAGGGGATGCCATCAAAACCAGGACTCGTTTTACCGTGACCGACGGTAAGTATAATTTTATCTATAATCAGCCGGAGATGCGGCAGCAGTTTATTTTATGCGAAAGTGAAAGTTTATCCCGTCAAAGTGGCCTGCTGAATGGGCAACAACAAGAGATATAGTGTGCCGGATATTTTGAATCAGCGTTCCCGTGGTCATATTTTTATTTTTACAGATCTGGACGATACGCTGATACAAACGCAACACAAGGTGCCTGCTAATGCGCGGACCGAGCTGGGCGCAACAGATCGCCTGGGACAACCGCTTTCTTATTTTACCCAGTCGCAGAAATTGATGCTGGATATGTTCGCTAATATCGGTGCTCAGATTATTCCTGTGACCGGACGAAATACGGAAGCCCTGAATCGTGTGGAATACGACTTCCAGGGATTGCGGGTGGTGTCCCACGGTGCGGTGATATTAACTCGCGATAATCGTATTTGTCAGGACTGGTTAAGTGAAATTGCTCCGTTATTACAGGATTGGCCTGATTTACTAACTCGTTGTAATGCTGAAGTGAATGACATTATCAAGACCCAGAAGCTGGATGCCCGCTCGCGCGTCATTATTGATCAGGATATTCCTGCTTATATATCGATTAAGGGTGAGACGGCTGATTTAGCGCAGATCCGGCAGCTTAATACGTTGGATTCGCAATTCGCCTGCCATGAAAATGGTCGTAATATCGCCCTGTTAGCACCGTATGCCAGTAAGAAGAAAGCGGTTGAATTCATAAAGAAACAGCTTGAATTAAGCGTGAATGATCTGGTTATCGGCATTGGTGATAGCTTGTCGGATCTTGCATTTATGAGTAGTTGCCAGTTTTCGATGTTGCCGAGCAACAGCCAGATTGCAAGAGAATTGATTCATGCCTGAGGCGCAGGCAGTCGCTGCTCCCAGAACAGCGCTGTTGGGCAGCTATGCGGCAAGAGATTGCCTATTCCTGCTTAAGCCGATCGTCGCTCAATACCAGAGCATCGCTCATAAAGAACAATTGATTCAGTCGGGCCAGATGCATTACTCGGAAGTCGTGCATCAGGAAACCGCGCCTACTGCAGCGTACAGTCAGCTTTTTCTGCAAATGACCGCGCAGTATAAAACGCGTCTGGCGAACGAGATCATGCGCCTCGCGCAACTGATTGCTGAGCAGCGCACTGGACGGATCACGCTGCTTTCATTGGCAAGGGCGGGCACTCCGATGGGTGTATTATTGCAGCGCGCCTTAACCCATTTCCTGAAACGCCAATCCACGCATTATTCAATTTCGATTATTCGTGATCGTGGTCTCGATAATAATGCGCTTGATTATGTGTTAGCACAGGGTCATGCGCCTGAGAGCATTGTTTTTGTCGACGGCTGGACCGCAAAAGGTGTCATCACGCGAGAGTTGCATCAAGCGGTATCTGCGTACAATAAATCCAGGGGAGTGGCGGTGCCATCTGCATTATTTGTGGTCTCCGATATCGGTGGCACTGCCGATGTACAGGCAACCTTTGATGATTACACCATTCCCAGCGCATTAATGAATTCAACCGTATCGGGTCTGGTTTCACGTTCAATATTGAATGCGCAGGTGGGGCCCGCAGACTTTCATGGTTGTGTTCAATATACTCATCTGCATCAATATGATCGCTCTAATTGGTTCGTAGATGAGGTCTTTCAAGCGATGCGGCCAGGCATCATGTCTGAAATGAGCCATGAATCCAAGGCAACAAGGCAGGCCATGACTCAATCCTTTATCACGCACATTCAGGCGGAATATGCAGTATCTGATATCAACCGTATCAAGCCCGGCATCGCGGAGGCTACGCGCGTATTATTGCGTCGCATACCCGATCAGGTGCTTATTCGTCAGAAAGGGCATACGGATACCCGACATCTGGAGCGTCTGGCATTTGAAAAATCCGTGGCTGTAAAAGAATTTCCGGGCATGCCTTTTGGTGCATGCGCATTAATTAAGGATGTACTTTAAGAAGGATAGAGCAATGCGAGAACCTGTGAGTTATTTTGATTTGGGTGCGACGCTGTACACCCCTTGCACAAATGACAAGCTATCAACGGTGTTGAAGGCCAGCCCGGCAATGGCGCGTTCTATGGTGTTATGCCTTGAAGATGCGGTAAAAGAAAATGAGCTTGCGTTGGCCCTGACTAACCTGAAAAATGCATTGAAAACATTTTCTCCCAACAGTGGGGTTAAGCGTTTTATCCGACCGAGAAATCCACTTGTGCTGGCTGAAATTCTAGACTATCAGAATATCGATAAGATCGATGGATTTGTATTGCCCAAATTTGATTTGAATACCATCAACCTATACAAGCGAGTGATTGAGGAGCAGGGGAAAGCAGATTTCTCTTATATGCCGATACTGGAAACCGCGCAGGTTTTTGATAACAGTGCTATGGTGCGATTACGTACCTTGCTCAAACTATGGGGCAATAAGATATCCTGCTTGCGCATTGGTGGTAATGACCTGATGAATCTGCTGGGCATTAAGCGGATGAAAGGGATAACTGCCTACGAAACGCCCCTGCGCAGTATTATTGATCAACTGGTTATTCAGTTTAGACCCGAAGGATTTGAGCTTTCTGCACCGGTGTTTGATATCACCGAAGACCTGGAAACTTTGAAACGCGAAGTCACCATGGATCTGGCTTATGGCTTTTTTGCAAAAACAGCCATTCATCCCACTCAGGTTACGGTGATAGAAAATGCTTTTGCGCAGTTTTCGGCGGGTCATCAGGCGCAAGCCGAAAAAGTGCTGGATGAGGATGCATCGGCTGTCTTTACATTCAATGGACAAATGATGGAACGGACCTGCCATCAGCGCTGGGCAACAAGAACTCGACAATTTGCAATACGCTACAGTTAGCGAAAGATCCGCTTCATCAGTGTTTGGTAAATATCACCAACCAATTATTATTTTTTTAAAGGAGTGTAACCATGGCAATATCATTGCAAAAAGGACAACGGATTAATCTGGAGAAAGATGGTGGCGGCGAACTGTCACAGATGTGTGTAGGTGTTAACTGGGGAGCAATTGAAGGAAAAGGGCTCTTTGGTGGAAAAAAGAAAGAAGCAGTGGATCTGGATGCCAGCTGCGTCACGTTTGATGCTAATAAACAAGCCCTTGAAATCGTTTATTTTGGTCAATTACGTGGCCAGGGTATTCATCATTCCGGTGATGATCGAACAGGTGATATGGATGGTGATGACGGCCTGGATAATGAAGTGATTATGGTCAACCTGAATGAGGTTTCACCTGCCGTCGAGCAGATTATATTTGTATTGAATTCCTTTCAGGGGCACGACTTTAAAACGATTCCCTTTGCTTCTATCCGTCTGTATGAAGGGACCCCTTCACGTGTTGATAACATACACGCGAAATTTGATATCGCAAACGACCCGCAATTTGCCGGTTCTGTCTCAATGGTGTTGGGTAAGTTGTATAAAAATAATGGCAAGTGGAAATTTACGGCTATTGGAGAGACAACCCGAGACAGAGAGCTTAAGAACACAATACAGACGGTTCAAACGCAATTCCTGTAACTGTTTCTGCATAGCAAAAAACTACCGGATAACAATGCGTCCGGTAGTCCGTGTTTTGTCAACTAGCGTCTGCTCTGGTTACCTCAGGCCAGATCATAGTTTCAGATGTGTATTCTGATTGGGATACGTTTTTGAGCGGGCATTAATCTTTGCTGCCCTGAGTCCAGCGAAACCCCCAATTGAAAGCCTGATCCATTTCTCGATGACCATCGAAGTAGCGATTGACGCGCACCACGTCGATGGCGTTATTTTGGTTAAGGAGGCGCGCGATTGCGCACATGCGTGCGTTGCTGTCGCCTTCAGTCAAACGGGTCTCAATCGGTGCCTGATCGGGAATATAGAGTGAGACCACGCCATCGGTACCGTCCCAGTTTGGGGCACCTTGATAGATGAAAGCGAATATCAGCACTTCTTCAATTTCTTTCCAACAAGCGCCGTTAATATCCAGCCATTCTCCATCGGTTACGGCACCAGTGCGATCATCGCCTTGTAATCTCACATAGGGGAAAGCATCAAACTGGCCAAAGTTCTCACCCAGTGCTTGAATGACGTATTTCCTGCCGTCTTTAGCGCGGACAAATGCCCCTAGATCGAGATCAATACCTTTAGATCCGCCAAACAGATTGCCGAACATACCCTTATCTTCTTTTCCTTGCTGCCAATTCAGGTTAATTCTAATTTTTCCAAAATTAGTTTGCTTGGCCAAACTGATGCGTGGTTTTTCCTTGGTCAGGGATACTTTGCTCAGATTAATTGATTTTGTTGGAATCGGTATTTTGGGCGGAGTCGGGGCGGGGGCCGGCTGGTCGTCATCGACTTCCACGCCAAAGTGTTCAGCCAGTGGCTTGAGGCCCCCATTAAAACCTTGCGAGATGAAACGAAACTTCCATTCACTATTACGACGATACAATTCACCGAGAATCAAGGCTGCTTCCGTTCGCCCTGTCAGATCGACCACGCCTTTGACCAGAACGGTACCTGCCCGCTCGACCTGAATAGATAACGAGCCCAATGTGGCAACCGTTTTGCCCGCATCGCAAACAGTCGTAAATGCCACCTTATGAATATCCTGGGGCAGGGCTGGTAAATCAATATTAAACAGGCTGTCGCCATCCCCTTCCGTCAGTATCACCAGGCCACCTTTACTTTGTTTTTGGCCGTAGAACACCATATCATTGTCGCCTGATACCTTGTCGTTGGTATAAAGAAGAAAAGCGCTGATATCGGATGCGCCCGCCGATTGAATCCTGACGGTTAACGGGGATGTGGCAACCGGTGCATTACCTCCAGCAATTAAGTCCATTTGTCCATTACCTTATCAATAGTTTTAAATATGTGGCCCGCTTTACGTATTCTAATGACAGTGAATGCGTATCCGGGTTCGTGATGTGTGTCTCTATCTAATTCATATACATTACACAACTTTGTTTTTAACCCAGATATTCATCATGGGTCAAGGAATAAGGAATAAGGCTCTGCTTGCCGATAATAGTGTGCGGCAGCTGGTGGCGGGTGACGCCACAAACAGGATAATATTGAGTAGAATTCCGAATTTATTGACATGAATCTGGTCGCTGGTGATTAGATGACTTTTGTTCTCATTGTAACTATTTGAAAGATAATTATATATGGCTATCATTCTACCCTCGCTTCATTCCAAAAATCTGAAATTGACTCCGGGGGAGAGGCGTTTTGGTACCAGCCTGCTACGTAATCTGGAAGATGATTATCATTGCTGGGTTGATGTGCCAGTGGGGCCCCGGCAACGCCGTCCTGATTTCATCATTCTGCATCCCGGTCGGGGTATTCTGGTGTTGGAAGTAAAGGATTGGAAGCTGCCAACGATTCACCGCATGGATCGATTGACGGCTGAAATAGAAACGGGTCAGGGTGTCAAGACAGTAGTCAATCCGTTAGAGCAGGCGCGTGCTTATGCCATCGAGATCAAGGAACTGCTCGAACGTGATCCACTGCTGGTACAACAGGAACAGGGCCGTTATCACGGACATTTGCTATTACCCTGGGGCTTCGGTGTGGTGTTTGCCAATATCACCCGCAAGCAGTTTCAGGCAGCGGAACTGGATCAGGCCATTGCGGGCGACAAAGTGATTTGTCAAGATGAAATGAGCGAGACTGTAGCGGTTGACGCGTTTCAGGAACGCCTCTGGAATATGTTCACTTACAGTTTTGGCGGCATTCTTTCATTAGCGCGGATTGATCGGGTACGCTGGCATCTGTTTCCTGAAGTACGCATTCAGCAGGGTCATTTGTTTGATACCGTTGAGCATGAAGCCGATGCGCAGCAAATAATTACACAGGTATTGCCTGACATGATTAAAGTCATGGACAAAGAGCAGGAGAAACTGACGCGTAACCTGGGCCATGGGCATCGTATCATTCATGGTGTTGCCGGCTCCGGCAAGACATTGATTCTGGCGCATCGGGCGTTATATCTGGACAAGCTGGGCCTTGCTAAACCGGTCTTGATGCTTTGCTACAATAAGACATTGGCGGCCAGACTTAAACAATTATTGATTGAGCGGAACGCGGGAAATCAGGTGCAGGTGCGCCATTTTCACGGTTGGTGCAAGGAAATGTGTACGCTTTATCAGCTGGATCTATCGGATGCACCTGGTCAGGAAATCTGGGAACGGCAGGTTGCTGCGGTCATTGCCGGTTGTGAAAAAGGTCGGGTGCCTCGTGCGCAGTATGCAGCAGTCCTCATTGATGAAGGTCATGATTTCAAGCCGGAATGGTTTAGATTGCTGGTACAGATGATCGATCCGGAAACGAATGCGCTTTTGCTGATGTACGATGACGCGCAGAATATTTATGGCGGTAGCCAACGACGCACTTTCAACTGGTCCGGTGTGGGTATCAATGCAAGAGGGCGCAGTACGATTCTGAGAGTAAATTACCGAAATACGGTGGAAGTCCTCGATTTCGCTTACCAGTTCGCCGCTGCTTATCTCGACCAGAACGAGAGTAATGAAGAAACCCCGTTGGTGCATCCTGAATTTGGCGGTAGAAAGGGCGCAAGACCAGAAGTGCAGCGTCTGAATAATAGTGCAGAGGAACTGAATTATATCGCTGCCTGGCTAAAAAATCGCTCAGAAGCGGGGGTTCCTTTAAATCAGATGGCGGTATTGTGCCGCTTTAATGCGCAGATAACCCGAATCAGCCGGGAGCTGGCCAGCAAAGGATTAGCCGTAGAGTGTGCGCAGGGCGATGGTGTTTTCAACCCCACCAAAAATACGATTAAGATGTTGACGATGCATTCGAGCAAAGGATTGGAATTCAGCAGTGTTGTCATCCCTGATCTGGGCTGCATGCCCTATGCAAAAGCGACGCATGAAGCAGAAGCGCGTTTACTTTATGTCGCGCTTACGCGCTCAACGGAAAATATGCTAGTGACTTACCATAAGGAGAGCTTATTTACGCAGCACTGCGAAAGACTGCAACATACGCCTTCTCAGCCAGTACAATAGTTGTGTGCAGTTAAAACAGATTAGCCAGGATTCAGAGTGACGCTCACGACGTTATCTGAGCCAGCCGTGAATTGATGTTGACTGCTGACCGCCTATGCCCTGACTGGCTGTATGACATCGAAGTTGTGCCCGCGGAGGCACCTGTCTCGGCTAATGGGCGAGCACAAAATGCGCATAAGCGACGTCATCCGTGAAACCGGCCTGAGCCGCAACACCGTCAATCCTGATGTACAAAGAAACCGCGCAAAAGGTGGATTTAGAAGCGCTAACTCTGTACGCTGTTTGATTGCGAGTTAGGCGACTTACTCGAACGCATTCCAAAATAAAATAACGATAAGAAATGTCATGAAATTCAACGAAGATTCTCGTGTAAAAATCCCTGCCATCCTCCATTTGATAAGACTGGGTTACAACTATCTGTCACTCAAGGCCCAAACTTGGGATTTGGATACTAATTTTTTGTTGAACGACTATGGCGTACAGTCTAATCCGAACACGAATATACTCGGGAATTCAGCAATCTAAAGAAGGTAAGGAAAAGTTTAAATGTTTGGTTCAACTGGTGCAATCAGGAACGTTTTCATCAAAATCTTGGTGATTTAACACGAGATGAAGCTTACCGTCAGAAATATGCAATTTCCCCAAGCTGCCTGAGTTTGATTGACCAGCCATGTTAGAGCTTAATTTATCTTCAGATTGTCTAGTTAAAGGGGGCCACTTCACTGGGGAGGGAGTATGAGTGGTGGCCAAACCAAGAACGCAGCATTAACCACAGCCCTGGCATTCCACTATCAGATGCTAATTGGCTTGGATAAGTGCTTTTCGCTAGACGAAGGCCAAGCGGTTTACTTTGAAAAGGATGGCGACGTTAGTTTGCTAGGCGAGAATGCGGAGCAATCATCCCAAACCGAAGTGAAAGATTACGCTAGTCCTTTAACTGATCACCACGAAAACCTGTGGAAGACACTTAAAAACTGGCTATCTCCTGAGTTTGAGCATGGTCAGTACGGTGTCTTGGTGCTGCACACCACACAGGCCTTCGGCGCGAAAACCCGCTTAAAAAATTGGAATACGCAAACAGCTGATCAGCGCTTGGAAGTGCTGAATGATATTTATAGAGAACGTATTGAAGGACAACTTAACGCGGAAAAGCCATCGGGGATCATCAAACTGCAAAAAGCAGTAATGGCGGCTAAATTGCCATTACTTATGAATGTGTTAGAAAAGGTAACTTTGTTTACCGAAGCTGATGATGCACAAACACTGGAAAAACACATTCTTGCTAGGCTTGCTGGTATTCCAAAAAGTAACTTACGGAGCTACTTAGGTGGTCTTATCGGTTTTGTATATGCTCAAGCAGGCCAATTATCTTGGAGTATCAATTGCAAAGACTTTTATGCGAAATGTGAAGAATTGACCTCGCAACTGTGCAAAAAGGAGTTCACTTTTCCACCGTTTACTGGTTATGAAGCCTCCGAGCTGGAAGTTGAATCGCATCAAGACAAATTGTTTGTGCAGAAAATAACTGAAATTGCGCATCACGATATGATAGCTGATGCAGTAGGCAATTGGATAGAACTGCAGAACTCACTGCTTGAACAGTTGGATGAGTACCCTCTTTATGCTGATAAAACTAAGTCCTATCAAGATAAATTGGTTAAAAGGTTCAAGCTCGCTTACTCCAGCGCTCAACTTGAAGTGGTAGACTCGTTGAAAAGTTCAAAGCTACTTTACAACAATACCATAGCCGAGCAACCGCTTAATTTGAGCAATGACACACCTCCAATCGAATATAAAAATGGCCTAATCCATGACGCTATGGACGATGAAGAGCGGAACTTAAAATGGAGGATGGAGCCATGAGCAGTATTGTCGATGCCCTTTATGAACTGAAGTACAATCCATTTAAATATGGTGAATATATCGCCTCGTTTTACTCTGCTATTAGTGATGTGGATAATAATTTATTACTCGCGCAACTGGTAATACCACTTTGCAGTCATCCGGTATTTGCTTGTAAGCTGAGTAACGCAAATATCAAAAGTTCAATATGGTCAATTTTTGGTGACCGAACCAAGCTCTACGACCTACAAGAGCGAATTGATGAGTTTCAAAACCTAACTGAGCAATCTATTCAATACTGCTTGGTGAATGATTGGTTGTCTGTAGAAGAAGACAGCTTAGCCCTTAGCTTTAGTGCCAACCCTGAAATTCCTTTGGCAATACAAAAAAATGCAGAAAAATTGGGGCGGATATTTAGTGGTCACTCGGTGGTCGAAATTTATGAGCATTTAGGAGTGAAACCGCGATGAAAACACTGATTCATGAAATTGGCGTTATTGATAGATTGGGTAAGAAGCACCCGGTAGCATTTAAAAAAGGACTGAATGTTGTTACCGGTAAGTCGTCTACCGGTAAAAGTGCGTTGATTGAGATCTTTGACTATTGCTTCGGTAGTAGTGAAAACACCATTCCCAAAGGTGTTATTACGGCTAGTGCAGAAATTTATTACGTTGCGCTTGCCGTTAATGAGCAAGATATGGTGATTGCCCGAAACCCTGACCCGAGTAGTGGAGCCTTTCTCCGTCAAGTAGACGTGTTTAATTCGGACGATATTCAACGAGATTACTTTGAAAGGAATTACTTCAAGCCACTGAACAAGTTTAAAAAACATCTTCGTAAGTTTTTCTTAGATATTGACAATGTAGATGAGTCATTAGCGGCAAGAGCCAACCGAAAATCTAACCGCAAATCTGCTACGCCTTCTATTCGTAGTTTTACATCTTTTATCCTTCAACATCAGAATCTTGTTGCGAACAAGCACGCGCTTTTTTACCGATTTGATGAAAAGGAAAAACGGGATCAAGCCATTGCCCATACAAAGATCTTTTTAGGTTTGGTTGATCAAGAATATTTTCATCTTTCGCAAGAACATGAGCGGTTGACCGGTGAAGTTAATCGTTTGAAACGCCAACAAGAAACAAGTAAGCAAGCATCTGAGACTTACAAAGAGAGAGTCGGACCAGTGTTGAGCCAACTCTATGCAATGATGGGGTTTAAGGAAGAGCCGTTATCTCTGTTAGCGGTGCTGCGGGATCTTCAAGATGCTAAAGACCAGCTCGACAAGATTATTGTACCGGAAAAGATTAACCATCATTCGGATGCGGTAACGCAAAGGTATAGCCAGCTGAAGAAAACGCGTACGTTTAAAACGTCGGAGCTGAGAAAGCTACAACGCCAAGCAGCATCTATAACCAAACACATCGATGAAGAAGTGCGCTTTGTTGACAATGTGCGCCAATTTGAGTCACCTGAGAATGTGCATATTTCTGCAACGGTATGCCCTTTTTGTCATACGGAAAAAGAAAGCTTACGGGAGAGCGCCGAAAAATTAAAGCGGGCCATCATCAAAGTGTCGGGGAATCTTGCCCAAGCTCGCCCGATGAAAGCGGAGTTTGAGTCGCTCTTGGTTGATGTAAAGCGCAATATTGGAACATTTAATAAAGAGATCACGGATTTAAATCAGCAAATTATCGAAATAGAGAAAACAGAAAAGCAGTTAGCTGAACAAAAGAGTCTGTATGAAAGCATACTGATGGAAAAGGCTAAACTATTTATGCTGCTAGACACCCTGAATTTGGCCGATGACGTTGAGCTTGAGAAGAAAATTGAAGCTTTGGGAAAGCAGCTGAAGGTCATGAACAAAAAGCTAAAGAGGGAGTACGGTCATGTTCAAAATAAGTTAAAAAAAGCGGCGGAGAAGGTTAACGAGTATATGGCTGAGATCGGTAACCATTTTGAGTTCGAAGACAGTTACAAACCGATCAATCTTCACTTTTCCTTTGAAACGTTTGATCTCTACCATTTAACACCAGAGCCTGCATCAGAGAAAATATATTTAAGATCTATGGGGAGTGGTGCAAACTGGCTTTATAGTCACGTTACTCTATTTTTAGCCTTGCATAAGTACTTTGCTGAATTGGGCGACAAATGCTCGATCCCTTCAATTATATTCTTTGACCAACCTACGCAAGTATATTTTCCGAATTTCAAACGAGATAACGCTGAGACGTTTGACGAACAAAAGGTTCAAGAAGCTGAACAGCGCAAGGATTTAGAAGGCGAGCGAGCTGTTGATGAAGATATTAAGGCAGTAGGAAACTTATTTAGCCAACTATCTATTTATTGCAACGAGATCGAGCAGCGAAACAGCTTTTGCCCACAGATTATCGTGACGGATCATGCTGATGACCTAACCTTGACAAATGGAGTTTCGTTTGAGTCATTGGTAAATGGAAATAGATGGCGTACGCGAGGGTTAATTGAACCTGTACCAAAATGAAGTACTGGTCACCGAAATCGATAACGCGATTCGTTATACCAAGAAAGCGGATTGGGTAGGCGACTATTTCAAAGAGCGTGAAATTGCCAATGCTGTGCGTGAAAAAACTGTCGGTTACGAAGTGAATATCGAGCGCGTTATGGCGCTTGCCAAAGCTCAGAAGGACTATCAATGGGTTGGAGTAGGTATTAATGGCCTTGCTACAGATTGGCATGATTGAGATTCAATTGGATCGCAAACCGATTAAAAATTTGTACATTAAGGTGCTGCCGCCCGATGGTCGGGTGTGTGTTTCTGCTCCCAGAATGATGACGGATACGGCCATTCGTATGGCAGTGATCAGCCGCATTCCGTGGATCAAAAAACAACAAAATAATCTTGCCAGACAACCACGGCAATCTGATCGAGAAATGATTAGTGGTGAATGTCATTATCTATGGGGTAAGCAATACCGATTAAACGTGATTGAGCGAAGCGGTCGCCACGAGGTAAAAATAGAATAATGGGGTCAGGTCGATAATGAAGAAAGTGTATGTGTAATATGAACCATGACAAGATCACTCTGTTTAGAATTTCCGAATGCGCTTTACACGTCATATCGCGTGAAGATCGACACAAAAACATTTTTGAAGATGATGAGACGACTGATTGCGGTTCTTAGAAACCCTTGGAACGGTTGTGTCTGATTATAACTGGCTGTGTCATGGCTACTGTTTGATGGGCAGCCATTATCATCTCATCATTGAAACGCTTGACGACAATTATTGCAGCCTACAAAACAGGTGCATACAGCCAACGGGAAATCGGAGAGTAGTATCAATTACCCAACGACAATTGGGGCTATTCTTCGTAGGAGCAAGAATTCTTGATTCTGGACCTGACACCTTTTTTAGTTGGAAGGATTATCAATGAGTTGGAGTAGGCATTAATGGCCTTGCTACAGATTGGCATGATTGAGATGCAATTGGATCGTAAGCCGATTAAAAATCTGTACATTAAGGTGCTGCCGCCCGATGGTCGGGTGTGTGTTTCTGCTCCCAGAATGATGACGGATACGGCCATTCGCATGGCGGTGATCAGCCGCATTCCGTGGATCAAAAAACAACAAAATAATCTTGCCAGACAACCACGGCAATCTGATCGAGAAATGGTTAGTGGTGAATGTCATTATCTATGGGGTAAACAATACCGATTAAACGTGATTGAGCGAGGCGGGCGCCACGAGGTAAAAATAGAGCGAGAAGAAATAAATTTGTACGTGAATCCCGGTACATTGGTCGAAAACAAAGCGCTGGTTTTGACCGAATATTATCGTGTGGATTTAAAAACCCGTATCGAGATGTCTATCAGCCATTGGCAGGATAAGATTGGGGTCACTGCGAATGGGTGGGGTGTTAAAAAAATGAAAACCAGATGGGGAAGCTGCAATATCGGGGCGAAGCGTATCTGGTTGAATCTTGAGTTGGTAAAAAAACCACCCGAATGTCTGGAGTATGTTCTGGTGCATGAACTGGTCCATCTTCTAGAGCGCAGGCATAACAAGCGATTTAAGGCGTATATGGATAAATACTTGCCTGATTGGCGAGAGCGGCGGGAACGGCTGAACCGAATGCCGCTTGCCGCTGGCCTATGATGAGTGGGTGTACTGATCTGTATTGGTTCAGAGGCCGAGTCTGAGATCTGGCTTAAAAAAAGCGGAGGCTACCGGTTCTGATAGTGGTGTACTGTTTTATTAAAATCAGAAGGCGGTGGCTCCATGATTTGTGCTAATGAGGGAGCGCCTTAACTATCTATACTTAAAGTCTTTTCTGTAAGTGTTTGAACAGATCAAAAGATTATTCGATGTTTTGTACCTGTTCGCGCATTTGTTCAACCAGTACTTTGATCTCCATTGAAATTTTCGAAACTTCGATATCAACCGATTTTGATCCGATGGTATTTGCTTCGCGGTTAAGCTCCTGCATTAGAAAATCCAGTCGTTTACCGACGGCCCCTCCTTGAGACAGAATACGTTCTACTTCATCCAGATGTGCCTGTAAGCGGGATAGTTCTTCATCGATATCAATTTTTCCAGAGAAAAGGGAAATTTCCTGACGAATACGGTCATCTTCATGGTTGACCATGGCTTCTTGTAATCTGAATTTGAGCCGTTGTTGAAATGCCACCAGTAAGGCGGGAATCAGCGGGGATGCGGTTGCCAGCAGCTGACGTATCTGGTTGACGCGTTCTAGTAATATTGCTTTCAGCTTCTCACCCTCGCGTGCCCGTGTGGCCTTGAATTCATCCAGAGCGGTGCAGAGTAAGGTCATGGCAGTTTTACCTAAGTCCTGGGTGGGTGGTGTGCTGTTTTTTAATATGCCGGGCCAGTGCAGCACATCAATGACACTTAAGTTTCGCGCTTCGGGCAGTGCTGATTTGATGGTGTGATTGAGTACGCCTAATTTCTCTAATAACTCGGTATTCAGTTGTTGCGGGTATTCTGTGCTTGAAAGCAGAGAGAAGCTTAAGCGGCAATCAATTTTTCCGCGATTCAATTGGGTTGTCAACAGCTCACGCATGGCGGGTTCCAGCATGCGAAGCTCGTCAGGAACACGAAACTGAATATCCAGGTAGCGATTATTGACCGATCGTAATTCCAGGCTAAACGATCCGTAAGGTAGCTCATTGGTTATTGCGGCATAGCCCGTCATGCTGTAAATCATGGTTTGTTTATCCGTATTGAATTAGTTGCAAAAAGGCGCTTCTTTGGCGGCCAGATATGCATTGGTATGAATTCCTGAAAACGTGAGCGGCCACGTGACAGCCGCCTGCATGGAATTAAGATGCATTGTTTACCGTTATAGTTCATTGTTAGAAAATGGGGTATTTTTCTGTTGAACTATTTCGGGAATAGATGAAACCGAATGCCATTATGAGCTATTAAGTGATCTTTATTGTGCGAATATTTGCGATTGATTCTTACGTCATAGGGATGCTGTCCGAAATCCACTGAGAATATGCTGTCAGAACAGCTACGACCGCGTGACTGATATCGATGTCAGTTGGATTGCTTAGGCAGTCATGTGTGTTTGGAACACGAGTCCGGCATGTTCCCGTAACTTATGGAATTGTATTCGTTTCCAGTTTTCTTCCGCGACGCTTAATTCAGCCCCGAACGAGGCCAGAAAGGTCGGCGCATCCACGGCATCATAGGCAATCCGATGCGCATTGGCCTCGATAAAGCGTTGCAGTTCGCGCGGGTCATCGGATGTGACCCAGCGGGCCAACTGGTATTTCGCAGGGGCAATGCGGGCAGGCACACCGTATTCATGTTTGAGTCGATGTGTGACAACTTCAAATTGCAAGGCGCCCACTGCTCCCAATAATAACGTATTGCCAATATGTGGTCTGAAAACCTGAATGGCACCTTCTTCACCTAATTGGGTCAATCCCAGTTTGAGTTGTTTGCTGCGCAGTGGATCCGCAATTTCAACCGTTTGAAATATTTCCGGTGCAAAGAAAGGCAGGCCGGTAAATTGCAGGGCTTCACCTTCGGTCAGGGTATCTCCCAACTGGAGGGTGCCATGATTGGGAATGCCGATAATATCGCCGGGATAGGCGGTTTCGAGTATTTCCCGTCGTTGGGAAAGAAAGGAAACGACCGTGCTGGTGCGCACATCCTTGCCGCTGCGAACAACTCTCAGGCTCATGCCACGTTTAAATTGCCCTGAGCAGATGCGCGCAAAGGCGATACGATCCCGGTGAGCGGGATTCATGTTGGCTTGAATTTTGAATACCACACCAGAAAATTTCGTTTCGTTTGGGCGTACTTCGCGCTGCATGGCTTGACGTGAATCGGGTGAGGGTGCCAGATCAACCAGTGCATCGAGGATCTCGCGTACACCAAAGTTATTAATGGCTGAGCCAAAGAAAACAGGTGTCTGCTGACCTGCAAGGAAGGCTTCGCGGTCAAATTCAGGTGAGGCGCCCTTGATCAGATCAATTTCTTGTTGTGCATAAGCGAGGTTTTCCCCAAAACGAGCCTGAATAGCGGGATCATCCAGCTGGGTAATCACTTCATCATCAGTGCCTGCACGATCTGCGCCGGGTTGAAATACCCGCATGCAGGCCTGTTGCAAGTCATATACCCCATGAAAATGGCGACCCATGCCCACCGGCCAGGTAAATGGCGCGGTTGCCATACCCAGGGTACGCTCTATTTCGTCAATGAGATCGAGTGGATCACGCACCTCGCGATCCATTTTATTGATAAAAGTGAGAATCGGAGTGTTGCGTGCACGGCATACTTCAAGTAACCGCAAGGTCTGCGTTTCAACCCCATTGGCGGCATCAATGACCATGAGCGCGGCATCGACCGCAGTCAGTACCCGGTAGGTATCCTCGGAAAAGTCCTGGTGACCGGGTGTATCCAGTAAGTTGATCACACACCCCCGATATTCCATCTGCATGACCGAGCTGGCTACGGATATACCCCGTTGTTTTTCGATCTCCATCCAGTCAGAAGTGGCGTGACGGCTTGCTTTTCGTGCTTTAACACTGCCTGCGATGTGAATCGCACCAGCATACATGAGTAATTTTTCGGTCAGCGTTGTTTTGCCGGCATCCGGATGGGAAATAATGGCAAAAGTGCGGCGTCTTGCCACTTCGTTATTAATGGTCATGATTTAAAGAACCGGGTTCCTGTGGATAAAGATAACAATGTACTGCATGAGTTGCGCTGATGGTGCTGCTTTGCGGATAAATCTGGCGGCAAACCGGCATCACGTAAGGACAGCGGGGATGAAAGTGGCAACCAGTCGGCGGCGCTGCAGGTGATGGTAGTTCTCCTTTCAAATGTATAACGGCGCGTCTTGATTGCTGCTCGATCTGAGGAACGGCTGATAATAGTGCCTGAGTATAGGGATGCTTCGGGTGGCCTAATACTTCATTCATCTGTCCTCGCTCTACAATTCTGCCCAGGTACATCACAGCGACATCATCGGCGAGATATTCTACAACTGAGATATTATGCGTGATAAATAAATAGGCAAGCCCCAGATTTCTCTGCAACGACTGCAATAAATTCAAAATCTGCGCTTGTACTGAGACATCCAGCGCACTGGTTGGTTCATCGCAAATCAACAACTTGGGCTTAACTGCTAAAGCCCGCGCAATCGCAATACGCTGGCGCTGACCACCCGAAAACTCATGTGGGTAGCGCCATTTCATTTCTGCTGATAGCCCTACTTGCAGTAATAGTGTATCAATTTCTTTTTCTCTTGGGAAAGGGAGTTTGGATTTTTTATAATAGGCCTGGTTATCGCCGCTGATATCCAGTGCGTCCATACCTTCCTGGATTATTTCTATAATCCGCAGCTTGGGGTTAAGAGAGGAATAGGGGTCCTGAAAGATAATCTGGAGATCTGCGCGTACCTGACGTAGCCGTCTACGCTCTAATCCGACCAGGTCGAGTCCGTTGTAGCGTACATGACCTGCGGTCGGTTTGATTAATTGCAGAATGCTCTTCCCGACGGTTGTCTTGCCGCATCCGGATTCACCCACTAATGCCAGTGTTTTTCCCGGTGCGACCGTGAGCGATACGCCATCAACGGCCATGACGTGTCCTGTAACACGTTTGAATAAGCCTTGATGGATGGGGAAGTGCACTTTGAGGTGAGTAACCTCAAGTAACTCAGTCGTATTGATTGGCGCCGCATGAAGGGAAATCGATTCAGCTGTCTCCTCATTTCTGACGGCTTCCGAAACCGGAGTAGCGATATCGGGTTCGGGTGTACCCTGAAAAAGATGGCATCGGACCTGATGATGCTCGGTTACGTCATACCATTGTGGTACGGATTGATGGCATAAATCCCATGCACGATTACAGCGATCTGCAAAGCGGCAGCCTGTGAATGATTGCGACAGTAACGGTACGCTGCCATCAATGACAGCGAGTCCCTGATCCCGTTTTTGTTTGCCGGGCAATGAAGCAAATAGTTGCTGTGAGTAAGGATGCGCCGGATTCTGGAAAAAATCTGCGCAGGGCGCGGTTTCGATGATTTCCCCTGCGTACATAACGGCGACCCGTTGTGCGGTTTCGGCAACGACGCCGAGATCGTGTGTAATCAGCAAAATCGCCATTTTATTGCGTTGCTGTAATTCACGCATCAGATCCAGTACCTGGGCCTGAATAGTGACATCCAGCGCGGTTGTGGGTTCGTCCGCGATGAGTAGTTCCGGCTCTCCGGCTAATGCCATGGCGATCATGACGCGCTGTTTCATTCCACCGGAAAATTGGAAGGGATATTCATGCATACGATGAGCGGCATCGGGAATTCCGACCTGGTTCAATATGGCCAGAATACGTGTCTGCGTCATTTTTCGGTTGAGTTTGAAGTGTCGTTGCAGTACTTCACCGATTTGTTCGGCGACCGTGAGAACCGGATTCAGGCTGAGCATGGGTTCCTGGAAGATCATGCTGATCCGCTTGCCACGCACATTACGCATGTCAGCTTCGGATAACTGCAGAATATCCAGGCCATTTACTTTAATACTACCGGCGACAATTTCGCCTGCATCGGGTAATAAGCGCATAATGGATCGTGCAGTCATGGATTTGCCACAACCGGATTCTCCCAGTAAGGCAAAGATTTCTCCCTTGGAGATGTGGAGTGTGAGCCCATCCACCGCCCATATGGGATCTGAACCCGTATAAAGCACCGTTTCGAGATTTTCAATTTGCAGTAGGGGGTTCATCAAAATCTCCGAGAAATCCCAACCCGCAGGTTGGAGAGGTGAGGAGACGGTTTGGGTTTGTTGCCTCGGTCGGTTTCTATATTACAGCGCATGATTGCATCGTGTGAAATGTGGATATTAAACGTGTTTTCAGGTTCTGGTTTTACCCAGTTAAAGCTCAGACCATTTTGCTTGCGAATAGGTTGGGTTGTGTGCATTTTGTCTGTCACGATAGGTTGCGTTCGCACATGGATGCTTATTATCAATGGCAGGAGTAGATTAGCTGTCACGTAACCGCCCGCCGGTCGACTGAACTAAAGAAATAGCTTGCGTACCCGTGGCTGTAGCATGGCTGCACCCTGATCGGCATTGCCCCTTGTTTTGTTGCGCTAAAGCGCTGTTCGGGCTGTGGCCACCTGGTGGGGAAGATGTCGTTAAATGTACGTGAATGGAGATATCCTGCGTGCGGGCTAATCCGTGAGCGTAACGTCAACGCTGCGTTGAATTTTTTAATCGTCGGGCTGGCTGGATTAGCCCTTGTAAATGGCATCAAGCTTGTTTGCATTTGGGTGCTCTCGGGTTGCAGTCATTGAATTGGCATCTTCTCCCTTTATGGGGAGGTAATCAAAAAGATGCTGTGCCAGGTGTTTACGTATGACCACCGTGGTCGTTGGATGCGGGACGGTTGATCGAGACCGCCTGTTTTTTGTGATGACGGGAAATAGCTATTTTACTGGGTGATGTTCTGGTGCGCGGATCAAATGCATTCTGAACGGCATCGGCAAATAGGTTGGCACAGAGTACGAGTGTAAACATAAAACTAAATGCGGCGAACAGAGCCCACCATACCATGGGTTCACGCGCCATTTCCAGGCGTGCGGCATTAATCATGTTACCGAAGCTGGTCATAGAAGGGTCGACACCGACGCCGACATAAGACAACACGGCTTCTGCCAGAATCAATCCACTGAAATCCATGACGGTAACAATTAATACAATATGCATCACATTGGGAAGAATATGACGACTGATAATGCGCCAGTGGGAAACACCAAATGCGTGCGCGGCCTGGATATATTCCATTTCACGTAATTTCAAGGTTTCGCCGCGTAATAAACGGCATAGGCCGGTCCAACTGGTGATGCCCAGTATGACACAAAGAAATAACAACCGTAAATCGGCTCGCGCTGCACTGGTATCGAATAGATCCGGATGGGTTTCGATGTATACCTGCATAATGAGTACGGCAGCTGCAATCAGCAAAACGCTGGGGATTGAGCCCAGGGTCGTGTAGGTATACTGAATCACGTCATCTATCCAGCCTCGGAAATAACCCGCCGTAATCCCCAGTAGTAATGCGAAGGGCAGCATAATGAGGGTAGTGAGTGTCCCGATGACTAATCCGGTACGGATGCTCTTGAGCGCTTGATAGAGCGTATCCTGTCCCACCTTATCGGTTCCAAGAACATGATAATGTGTGGATAACAGCGATGCCGCCCCCGCAAGCGAGAGTATGATGGCCAGCGTAATCAATATGGCTCGCCAGGGTATTTCTGTGGCACCCCGTCCGATAGCAGATAATGATTGCAACAGGCTCTGGGCATTTCGACGGGCCAATATGATACTGAGGCAGAGAGTCAGTCCGGCCCATATTAGCAATCCCAGTCCGATACCTTTTGCCGTCCGCCATAAAATATCTGTTTTATGTTGTGTTTCAGGGTGTTGCAAATGTGCGCCGCCAAATTCCAAACGGGTAAATTCCCGTGTGCGTTTGCCATCTGGCAGATCCACGTTTTCTTTTGTGTACAGGTGTGTGGCCAGAGGTGCTGAATAAGTTTTTTCTACACGGGTACGCAGAGGGGTGACTATGACATCGAAAAGGCTGAGTACTTCAACGCTATACACTATTTCACCCTGATGATCCCTGTTTTCAAGTGCTGGCCTGAAATGCAGCGTATCCAATAAGCCAATAGTGATAAAGAAGCATAAAACCGTCAATGAAACCATACCGCTGGTACTATGGCAAACACGCTGCCAGGAATCCAAAAGGTGTTTGTTTTTCCGCGCAGACCAGGCAAAAGCGATGACTATGATGACTAACAGATAGATCAAGGCATCGGTCCACAGAATAACGGGGCTAATAGGCATAGTGATCGTTATTTAAGAGATGGTGGTAGCAAATGAAAATCTGGTTTTAAATAAAATAAATGTGAAATGCCGGTAGCAGCGACATTAACCCGCTTATTCAGCGTGATGGTTAAGCGAGCACTCGTATTATTATGCATCATCTTATGATGAATTGTGGTATTGCATATTTTCTGGTCAGGCATGACTGTAACAGAAGCGTTGATGGATACGATAAATTTGATTGTGGTTGCCTGTCTTTGATAGTTATCAAAGATCACCGATGAAATAAAAATATTCTCATGATCGATATGGAGCGATGCATACCTTCTGTCTTGCATCCTACTGTTAATTAACTGCGAAGTTAGGTAATATCTATTACGGACAGTAGCTTATTTGTGAGGCAGGTTTGTTTTATTCTTACCATTGATAATGACATGATGATTGATTCGATACGATTGCTCTGCCGGGTCGGCAAAACGGTTTTTTTGTTATCGTTAATGCTCGTTGTTAGCGTATGGACAGCCGAAGCTAAGACACTACATAGCCAACTGACCCAATTCTCCGTGATTGCGTCTGTTGATATGAGTCTGCCAGATGTGCACCGGTTTTATTCTGCGCGGGAATATCAACCTGTCTGGGTAGAATCTAATCAACCGTTATCACGGCTTGATGATGCGCTTGCCTTTATTGAAACAGCCGATGCTGAGGGACTGAATAGCGCCGACTACCGATTGCAGCGGTTGCGACAGCTTCGGTCGCAGATTGATCATACAGCCAATGCATTATTTGAACTGGAGTTGGGAACAACACAGGCACTGTTGATGCTGGCGCGAGATTTGAAAAGTGGTTATTTGCCCGCATCCATAGCCGATCCTGACTGGCATATTCCACAGCAGCTCTTTGATCCGGTTCCTTTCTTGCTGGAAGCGCTAGCTGCGGATAGTCTGTCAAGTGCACTGGTGAGCTTGTCACCAGCGTCTCCGAGCTATCAATTACTGAAAAAGGCATTGGCGCGTTATAGAAAATGGGTAACTAACCAAACCGCCTGGACTCAGCTGCCCGATGTTTCACTCATCAGGCCGAACGGCATTCATGCGGTGATCCCGTTAATCCGGAATCGAATAGCAGAAGCATACAAATTGTATGATATTGCGGCATACAACATTAAGCAGGATCAGAGTAAACACTATGATGATGCGCTGGTGAACGCGATCAAAGTATTTCAGGCACAGCATGGATTGAATGCAGATGGGGTTATTGGAAAAAAGACAGTGCGTGCGCTGAATATGACGCCTGAAGGGAAGATTCGTCAGTTGCGTCTTAATCTGGAACGCCTTCGCTGGCTGCCCGCGCATTTAGGCGAACGCTATTTATTGGTTAATATAGCGGGTTTTAGATTGACGGCCGTAGAGCGGGGCGAACCTGCGCTGGATATGCGTATCATCGTGGGACATGATTATCGTTCGACACCGAGCTTCAGTAGCCGCGTTACACACCTGATTATCAACCCATTCTGGAATATTCCGGCGAGTATTGCCCGTCAGGATTTATTGCCGAAGCAGCAGCGTGATCCTGGATTCTTCGAAAAACAAGGGATCAAGGTCTATCAGAATTATGATTATAATTCTGAGCCGTTGGATCCGGATAGTATTGATTGGCAAGCCATAAGAAAGGGTTTTCCTTATATCCTGCGTCAGGACCCGGGTGTTAAGAATGCACTGGGCACTATTAAATTTATGCTGCCTAATCCATTTAGTATCTATTTGCATGATACTCCTTCGAAATCATTGTTTCAGCGTGATGTTCGGACATTCAGCTCAGGCTGTATCCGGTTGGAAAAACCAATGGCATTGGCGGGCATTGCGCTCAATAAAACAGGTGTCGTGCCCGATCTGGTTGCTAAAATGCGGGAAGGAAAAACGACTACAGTCAACTTGTCCAAGCCGTTGCCTATATACATTGTGTACATGACAGCCTGGGTGGATGAAAAAAGCAGCGTACATTACTCGCCGGATATTTACGGGCGAGATGCGCGGGCGCTAAATTTTGCGCGCTGGTAGCCTGAGTTTCTACAGATTACTGCTAACGTGATGGCAGAACTGTGCTACAGTAACCTCACCATTTGGAGGGGTAAGGATGTTTACACAAGAATCTGCTGATTATAATCAACAACAAACGATTAAATCCAATCTGAATCGTCGTCATTTTTTAAAAGCTGGCCTGGGTGCCTGCGCATTAATCGCATTACCTACAGCACAAGCGAAGATACTCAATATATCAGAGCGAAGGCTTTCTTTTCTGAATTTACACACCGGCGAGCGTGTCCAATCAACGTACTGGGCTGAAGGTCAATATATACCGGAAGCGTTGCAGGCGATTGAGATGGTATTACGCGATCATCGTACTGATGAGCGGTGTGCTATCGATCCAAATCTACTTAATGTGTTGCAGCTACTGCGTAGTGAGATTGGGACAACTCAGGAATTTCATGTGATCTCGGGATATCGATCAGCCAGCACGAATGCCATGCTAATGGCAAGTAGTGGCGGTGTAGCCAAGAAAAGTTTGCATATGCAGGGCAAAGCCATTGATATCCGGTTGCCGGGGCAGATGTTGTCTACCTTGCGTAAGGCGGCTTTATCTCTGGAAGCAGGGGGCGTCGGATATTATCCAGCATCCGATTTTTTACACATTGATACGGGCCGGATACGCGCCTGGTAAGCATGCAATACCTTCACTTCATCTAACTAGAACAAGCTGTCATTGAAATTTCATTGTGAATCTGCTTCGGACGATCAACACGGCTATCAGATTCAATCAGTACGGTTATCAAACTCATGTGGCGCTAATGCTGTCTTTACATCACTTCGGTTTACCTGCCTGTCTGTTGTAGAAATTGAGTGATCGCGATAAATAAACAAGAGCGATACTTTTATGAAGAAAATAATAAGATCAACGATAGTTTTATTTGCTTTTTTTATGCTGCATCCGGTCGTAACCTATGCGGAATCCGTTGCTGTTGCCGGTGACAAGATTTTCATAGCGGATGGCGGACTGATTGTCAGAAATCTTCTGAATGGTCAGATCAGTCAGTGTGCCGACCCCTTGCTGGATCCCGCAGGGAATCTGCTGGCTAATGATTTGCTGGCAACTGCAACCGATGTGGTAATTGAAGCAGATTATGCTGTTGTTACCATCCATCCGTTTTCTGAAACCGGTCCAATAGTAGACGCGGTCGCAGTTGATGTATCAAGCTGTCTGGTTCCTAAAGCAGTGATCAGTGTCGGAGAATGTATTTCTACGGTCAACCTGGATGATGGTATCTTGATCATTCCCTGCGTTGAAATTAATGGTGTGGTGAATACGGTTCATATGCAACGTCGGGGCAAGTCATCGAATTGGGAAGTTTCTTTCCTGGGTGATAATCCTGCATTGGCTCACTATCATCATCACGATCACGATCACGATCACGATCACGATCACGATCATGATGACGATGACTAGCCGTCGCAACTAAGTGAATGCAGTTCTATTCTGATCGCAAGGCTTCGACGGGATTTAATTTGGCCGCACGCATCGCCGGGATGACCCCGGCAGCCAAACCAATGAATACGGACAAGCCCAATGCACCCAGCACATAATCCCAGGGTGTACTGACAGGCAGGTTATCTACCCAAATTTTAAGTAGCCAGGCAATCCCGCTTCCGATGGCTAATCCAGCGAGACCGCCGAGTGTGGAAAGTATGATGGATTCCATTAAGAATAAAAGGCGAATACGTGCCCGGGTTGCACCCAATGCCGCCAGCAGGCCGATTTCAGAAATCCGTTCGGTGACCGCGATATGCATCAAGGTTATCATGCCGACAGCGCCGACTAATAAAGAAATGCTGCCTAATGCGGCGACCGCAAATTGCAATACATTTAACACAGTATTGAGTGTGGTTAGCATCTGTTGTTGAGGTGTGAGCGTGAAATCCTCACGTCCGTGACGTGCTATCAGAATGCGGCGAGCGTCCGCCATTATTGCGGGTAGTGGCGCATCCGGTGGATAGGCCATATTGATTTCCATTAAACCTTCCCGATTGAAGACTTCCAATGCTCGTGTCGTTGGAATATAAACGGTATCATCCAGATCGAACCCCAGTACCTGTCCTTTAGATGCCATGACCCCGATGATACGAAAGCGGGATGAACCTACCTGCAAAATACTGCCCAGAGGGTTGGCCTGGCCAAATAATTCTGTTCGTACCTTGGAACCCAGTACAGCGTAAGCACGTGGATTTCGTGGGTCATCAGCAGGTAAAAATTGGCCAGTTGCTACCGTCATGTTGAAAACATGGAGAAAATCAGGACTTTGTCCATAGACAGTGACACGCCGACTGCGCCCCTGAGCACGGACCTCTGCATTACCCATTACACTGGCATTGATATATCGGGCATAATGGGAATGTTTGAGTGCAATAGCGTCTTCGATAGTCAGCAATCGCGCACTGCCAATTGCACCTAGCGATCCGCCATGTGTATTAATTTTACCGGGTGTGATATTCAGGATATTGGTGCCAAACTGGGTAAATTCCGACAGTACAAATTGCTGTATTCCTTCACCAATCGAAGTTAGTAGAATGACTGCTGCAATGCCTATTGCAATACCCGTTGTAGATAAAAAGGTACGTAAACGGTGTGCCGTCAAAGAGCGAAATGCAAAATGGAATGTATCGGCGAGATTCATTTTTTATTGAGCGCCGTTACCGCATCAAGCCGAGCTGCCCGCCTGGCCGGGAACAAGCTGGCGAGAATGCCGGTGAGCAAGGCAACAGAAATGCCGGCTAAACTCGCCCAGACAGGTGCCCAGGCTGGTAGTTGGGGATAGGCCAGCCGCAACGCCAGGCTGCCTAGTTGGCCTAATAAAAAGCCAATGGATGCACCCGCCAGGGATAACCAGAGTGCTTCGGCAAAAAACAGGTGACGAATATCAGCAGCACTGGCGCCAATTGCTTTGAGTAAGCCAATTTCTGATGTGCGCTGACTGACTGCTACCAGCATGACATTCATGACTAAAATACCGGCAACAGCCAGACTGATGGCGGCGATACCTGCAACAGCCAGGGTCAGAGCACGCAGAATACGATCAAAGGTCTTGAGCACGGCATCTTGTGTGATGACGGTAATATCATCTTCACCATCATGGCTTTGCTTCAGGGTTGCCTGTATGGCTTGTTTTGCAGACTGAATATCCAGACTGCTTTTCGCCTCAATCAGAATACGAAACAGCGATGACGTATTGAATAAGGCCTGTGCGTGTTCAATGGGAATAATAACAATTTCATCGGTGTTATAACCCATGCTTTCACCTTGTGAAGCCAATACACCTGAAACAAGAAAACGTCGCTCCCCCAGTCGAACGCGTTGACCGATGGCCTGGCTGCGGGGAAAGAATTCATGCGCTAATTTGGCCCCGAGCACGATTTGTGCGCTGTGTTCTGAACCTTGAGAAAGAAAATGACCCTGGGCCAGATTCATATGTCGTATGGGTATCAAATCAGCGGTACTGCCGAGTACAGTGACTTCACGTAAGCGATTGGCCGCGCTCAATTCTATTGCACCCACATTGAGTGGCGCGTAGCGTCTGATTTGCGGCAGACGACCGAGCAGTTGAGCATCCTTCAGCGTTAAATCGCGGGGTGTTTGTCCCAATGCGGCGCCGAGAAATGCACCTGAAGTCTCTGCGCGTCCGGGCATGACAATAATCAGATTGGTTCCGATTGATGAGAACTGGTTTGCTACATATTGTCGCGCACCATCGCCTAGTGCGGTTAGCATGATCACCGCCGCAACCCCGAGCGCCATTGCCAGGATAATCAGCAATGAACGAGTACGGTAACTCGTAATGGCTTTAAAGGATAGAGAGAGCGTGTCATAGAGTGTCATGGCTCATCTGCCACAATTTTTCCATCGCGCATGGCAATATGGCGATGTGCACGTGCACCCAGTTCACGGTCATGGGTCACGATGATAAGCGTTGTCCCGGCTTGGTGCAGGTTTTCCAGCAGCAGCATGACTTCTGCTCCGATATGATGATCCAGATTACCGGTTGGTTCATCTGCCAGTATCGCAGCTGGACGTAAAATGGTAGCGCGGGCGATAGCGACACGCTGCCGTTGACCACCGGATAATTCGGCTGGTCGATGCCGGGCACGGGATTTGAGATCAAAGGCGTGTAATGCTTCATCGACCCGCGATTTGCGTTCGTCTGGCGAAATTCCGCCCAGTATTAAGGGTAATTCAATGTTTTCCGCAGCTGTTAAGCGGGGCACCAAATGAAATGATTGAAACACAAATCCAATTTTCTCTCGCCGTATTCTTGCCTGTTCGGTCTCAGTCAGATGGGTTACATCTTGACCATCAAGCTCGTAGTGGCCGCTATCGGGTCGATCGAGCAAGCCGATAATATTAAGTAGTGTCGATTTGCCGGAACCGGATGCCCCCATGATAGAAACGTATTCACCTGATGCAATATCCAGATTAATTTGATTCAGTGCATATACGGCTTGATCACCCATATGAAACATGCGTGTAATGGCAGAGAAATGAATCATGGTTCACTATTCTTTGGTTGTACGTGAAGGCCTGCCTGAATATCGCCCTGATCGAATGATGACACGACTTGATCACCGGCTTTAAGACCGCTAAGTATTTCTGTAAATCCCCAGTTAGCTAGCCCGGTTTCGAGGCTGCGTTCCTCCAGCTTATTATTGGCATCCACTACCAGTACCTTGTTATTTTGCCGAATAGTCTGAGTGGGCACACGTAATACGTTGTCATGTTTCTCGATAATGGCTTCCACATCAGCGCTATATCCTACCAGCAAAGGATATTTCGGAATCTGTGCAAAATCGACTTCAATATCAACGGTACGGGCTTGTTTCTCGATTTCGGTAACATAAGGCGCAATCCGGCGTACTCGTCCATCAAAAATCCGTCCTGGCATCGCATCTAGTGTGATGCGGGCCGGCTGCCCAATTTTGATTTTGGGGGCATCCACTTCATCCATGGGCGCACTGACATAAAGGCAGCTGTCATCAATCAGATCAATTGTCGGTGGTGTAGGAATACCGGGAGGTGAAGGTGTGGTGTATTCACCCAGCTCACCCGTAATGCGTGCGATGATACCTGCAAAAGGTGCCGTCAGAATGGTGCGTTCTAATCCGGCTTCTATGACTTGAATTTGAGCTTGTGCGCGCTTGATGTCAGATGTGGCTGCATCACAACTGGCCTGATGAGCTTGCGCATTAGCATCCGCGTCTTCAGCTCGTTGTGAACTGACAAAATGCTTATCAACGAGTTGTTGCGTACGTACTGATTCGCGCCGTGCGTTCTCAGCAATAATGCAGGCCTCGCGACTCCGTTTTCTGGCAATGGAAAGTTGACGCCGCGCCAATTCGCGCTGGGCAACCAGATCAGCGTTCCACAATTCCAGTAGGGCCTGATTCTTTTCAACGCGCTGGCCTTCATGTACCCACAGTCTGGCAATTTGACCGCCCGATACCGGTGCCAGGTTAGCGCGTCGACACGCCTTGATGGTGCCTGCGCGGGTGTTAACTATGGTTGCTTCTACTGTGCCCCGTGTAACAGTGACCAAATCAACGGCTGTAGGCTCAGGCCGTGTGGCATACCAGCCTGCAAAAACCAGAACGATAATAGCGGCGATAATGATTGCAAAACGAAAAGATGTTTTTGTGGCTGGCATAATGGCAAGTGGAATTCGTATGAGTAGCAATATAACATTTTGTTTTGTTCAGGCGGAAAACGTTATTGGATAAACTCAAACATAATGCGCCAGTGATTGATTGATCAATTGAATGATTAATAGTTTTATTCCTGCCAGGGAATCATCCCCGCTTGAATTTCATTTCAGATGGGCATATTCTGTGCTTTCAAGGAAGATTCTGGAGATTACTTCGGAAAATTTCAAATTGAGTGTTCTTGTTTTGTCAGTGACTGATATCATGATCCGGAGAATTCAGAAATAGGATGTCGAGGCGGTTGACAGCAATCCAATGCATCTCATATCGTTATTATGTATCGGGAGACAGTTAAACAACACCAGTGCTGTTTCTCTTTATCAAATAGCGCGTAAAACTTCGTCCTTCAGGGCGGAGATATAAGCGCACAGGCGAAGCCTGTTTAATGCGGTCTTTGCTGTTGTTCAATATATTGCTTAATAATCGAGAGTGGTGCTCCACCACAACTACCCGCAAAATAGCTTGGACTCCAAAGCATATTACCCCAAAGCTTATTTTTAATTTCGGGATAATTCTTTTTGCGAATAAGTCGGCTTGAAACGCCTTTCAAACTATTTACCAAGTTAGAAATAGCAATTTTTGGTGGATAGTTAACTAAAAGGTGAATATGATCATGCTCACCGTTAAATTCCACCAATTCTGCTTCAAAATCCAAACACACGTTTTTAAATATTTCTTCCAAATCAATTAATACCCTTCCGGAGAAAACATCTCTACGGTATTTTGTTACAAAGATCAAATGAATATGAAGATTAAAAACGCAATGTCTTCCTGTTCTTACATCGTTATTAACTTGCATAGACCAATTCTTTTTTGTATAATTATAACCATGAAGCAGATTATACGCAAAGCCTTTAAATCTCGACTCAATCCAAATTCTGACCAAGTACAGAAGATGGTTGAGTTTGCGGGTGCTAATCGGTTTGTTTGGAATAAAGCCTTAGCAATGAATCTGTTCAGATTAGAGCAGAAACAGCCATTGCTTTGGTACAACGAGTTGTCATTTTGGCTAAAGCTATGGAAATCCTCAGAAGATTATGGATTTCTAAAAACCGTTCATTCTCAACCGTTGCAACAAGCCTTAAAAAACTTAGAAAAAGCGTTCAAAGACGGTTTTGATAAAAAACAGCCTTTAAAACGGATTCCAAAATTCAAGAAAAAAGGTTTGAGTGACAGCTTTCGTTATCCACAAGGATTTAAGCTGGAGCAAGAGTCTAGCAAAGTGTTCTTGCCTAAAATCGGTTGGGTGAAATATCGTAATTCACGCCAAGTCATTGGTGACGTTAAAAATATGACGATTTCCCGTAAAGGCAGTTATTGGTACGTGTCGATTCAGACTGAGTACGAGACCGAGCTAAAGCGTCATAGCTCAACCAGTATGATTGGTGTTGATATGGGCGTTACCCGCTTTGCAACCTTGTCAGACGGCTCATACGTAGAACCTTTAAACAGTTTCAGAAAGTTATCAAAGAAACTGGCTTTTGAACAGCGTAAGCTGTCTAAAAAAGTCCGTTTCTCTGCTAACTGGAAAAAGCAGAAACAAATCATTACCCGACTGCATGAGCGTATTGCCAATGCTCGTTTAGACTTCTTACACAAAACCTCAACCGAAATCAGCAAAAATCACGCAATGGTCGTAGTTGAGAATTTAAAGATAGGAAACATGTCTAAGAGTGCCAAGGGCAGTGTTGAAAAGCATGGTAAAAACGTCAAAGCGAAATCGGGTCTAAACAAATCCATTCTTGACCAAGGATGGGGAATGTTCGTTTCGTTCTTGGAGTATAAACAGGCTTGTTCAGGCGGGGATGTATTGAAGGTAAACCCTCAATACACCTCTCAAACCTGCCCTAGATGTCAACATGTTAGTCGTGACAATCGCAAAAGCCAAAGTGCTTTTGAATGTACAGAATGTGGATTTAAAGCCAATGCCGACTTGGTAGGTGCCTTGAATGTACTTGAGCGAGGACATCGCTTGTTAGCCTGTGGAGTTGAAACGTTAGTTTCGTCTAAGAAGCAGGAACCAGTAGGCAGTAGCAATACAAACCTACTCTTAACGGCTTAATAAGTCGCTAGGAATCCCCTTCGTTTAGGAAGGGGAGGATGTCAATGATTGCGAATACGAAACTAGATTGGTGTCATCAGTGCAATCATTGTATTTGGAGGAAACGCATTCTTGTCGGTTTATGGATGATCGGCGGAATTAAGTTGTTTTTACCAGTCGGAATCTGTTGAGAGGATGAGTGCAAAAGCGATTAGAATGCGGCAGGAATAGGCGTTCTCTGGAATAGTGCGGTGATCAATCCAGCGATGCGTGATAAATGAAAAGCGACCAGTAGAGAAATCCATGAATATATCGACTAAATCTGCGTCAATATGGCACCACTCCTTAATCCTGTCGAGTGGGGCCCAACCGGCCAACATATCGGCTATGCGGCCAATAGATAGTGATTATGGCGCGCTGGATCCCAGAACTTTTGATGCGATGGAGGTCGATGCACTGTTTGATGTGATTAATCTGACACAAACGCATATGGGTCATCTGATTCTTTATCGTTCATTGGCACGCCCGATTAGTGATGCTCAGGCGCTGATAGAAAAACAGGCAGCGGTGCGTGAGCTCGAATCAAATCCTGAAATGCACGGTATTCTAAAGCATTTTATCGAAAATATGGCCGTGGGTGAAAAGGCGCTTTATCCGTTGCTTTATGGTGAATTTATAGGAGGCTTGTCTAGCGACGAGCCACTCAGTGATTCGAACAAACTAACGTTTGGTGGCTATGGATATCGTCAATATATTAATGGGACCCGATTTGTAGTGGATCTGGTTGAAGCGGTCAATGCATTTCCCCAGCCACAAACGCCGTATCTGCATAGCCTGTTTGGTGCTATTCGTGATTTCGGGCGGTCTCGCATCTATGCTTTAATGCGCGGACCGGTTTACCTGGTGGATGGAAAGTTCAAAACACAGCAGGAAAAACCCCGCTTTTGGCCTATACCTCGTTTTCGTCCCTCTATGATTAAGCCGGTTCCAATGCTCATTTTTATGGCAGCAATCAGCGGTATTCTGTATGCTTTTCAGATGATGCTGCCGGAATTAGGTGCCTCTTATATGGGTTATGGGATTTTGGCCCTGATTATAATAGCGATTCCAATTATCCTGCTTGCGATCAGGGTTTCTGATCGTGATTCGATTATTTATCCGTTGCGTAAACAGTTTCGGCAAAGCCAGGATCTGGCTAAAGCGCTGGAAGCGATGGGCATGATTGATGAATTGTTGTCTTTTCGTCGCTATGCCTTATCGACTGATGGTGTGGTCACATTACCCGACATACTGGATGCACAACACCACGTGCTGAACGTGACGGCAGCACGGAACCCATTGCTGGACAAAGTTTCTCCGGATTTTGTTCCGAATGATATTGCATTGGATCAATCGGAGCGATTGCTGATTATCACGGGGCCGAACAGCGGTGGTAAAACAGCCTACTGCAAAACGGTCGTTCAGGTTCAGTTGCTCGGTCAAATTGGTTGTTACATTCCAGCTTCACGTGCGCAACTGGTACCGGTGGAGCATTTTTTCTATCAGGTGCCCGATCCCGGTCGCCTGGATGCTGAAATAGGGCGTTTTGGCCATGAATTAAAGCAAACTCGCGAGATTTTTTTTAATGCCACGTCGCGGAGTCTTGCCGTGCTGGATGAGCTTTCAGAAGGGACTACTTTTGAAGAAAAAATGACGCTGTCCGAGTATATTCTGAAGGGCTTTTATAAGCTTGGAACCAGTACGTTATTGGTCACGCATAATCATGAATTATGTGAGCGTTTACAGGGTGAAGGGATTGGTAAGTATTTACAGGTTGCGTTTGCAGCACATGGTCCAACGCATCAACTGATTCCTGGGATTTCTCGAGTCAGTCATGCTGAGCACGTTGCAACCAGAATCGGCTTTAGCAAGGAAGATGTAGAAAAACATCTGGCTGCCCGTCGCTCACCATCTAATTTACCCGATGAACCTGTAACATAAAATCGTTATATCATGCCCGTCTTTAGGTGGGGAGGATGTCTCAATCAATCCAGAATGTGCTTTCATGTTGAAGCATACGCCATTTGTGTGTCGCGTGATTACGGCACATGCCGTAACGGAATGAGGGTGGTAGTACAGGTAAGCTAAAACGTAAATCAAAAAACCAGACGCAAGTCTCATCTGTTTTGTGTTGAATACGTTCGAGTGCCGGGAATACTGAAAATCGCCTGAAATCAGCCAAGTCGGGTTGATACCAGGCTGTACGCGCCAGCGTGGTATCAGCAGAAGGTTTGCCCAGTAACGAGTAATATTGCCAATGTGCCATCGTAGTATGCTGGTAGGCGGTCATAAATTTTTGTAACAAATTCACATCAGAAGTGTGTGTAATTGTGTCTTGAGTATGGCCTAGATTGATCAATGCAACATGATAGTGTTGTTCATGATTCACAATTACTTTCCAATGCAAAGGTGAAAAAGGTTGTGGCAATACATTGATTTTAGTATGCGGATATCCCTGTGCTTCCGCAAAAGCCTGGCCTGTATTGATGGCGCGTTCCTGTAGTATCCATAGAGATAGAACATATCCGAAAAGGCCGATGAATGCCGGTATAGCTACGATCTTCTGTCGTGGAAAAATGAAGGCACTAATGAGCCCCGCAATGATGAATAAACTAAACCATAAATCAACGACGAAAACCAGTGGTAAAGAAAAGCGCTGAAGCGTCAGTGGTGCAAAGAGCATGATTCCATATGCGGTAATGAAGTCACCTGCGATGTGAATCGCTATGCCAAGACAAGCCGGAATAAAAAAAGTTCTCCAGCTATAGCGTTTTCGTGTGATTCTGGAAAATAGCTGAGCCAGCAGGTAGGCCCATATAGGCAGCATAAGCAACGAATGGGTGGGACCCTGATGCCAATTCAGATAAGTTAACGTGTTTATAGCCCGCAGTACAAAATCCAGATCAGGAAAAGCAGCGGCGGCAAACCCGGCTGCCATTTGTATTCGTAAAGGCAGTCCATCCGTTTTGGATGTGGATCGGCTAGCCGTATATACAAGTAAAGCGCCACTTAAAGCGTGGGTAAGGGTATCCATATGAGCCGGATGAATTAACGCACTGTTTCGTCAGAAGCTGAGATGGCTGAGTGTGTCTTGTCAGATTGATGACATCGGTGATCATAAATGGTATGGTCCAGCCATTTGGCCAGACTTAAATGATCATCAAGAAATGTTCGCGTATGCCGCGAATCTTTCGAGGAATCACGCATCCAATAATAGAATGTCATCAGATAGAGTGTAGTCAGTGCAGTTTCTTCCAGCGCACGACGTATAGAAGTCGCATCCCGTTGTGCTGCCTCGCGTATCCACTGTACGGTACGACTGATGCGCATTAAGCCTGGAATCTGGATATGTAAATGTCCAGGTTCCAGCTTGCCGCAGATCATTTGCTTTGTCACCTGACGGTGGGGAGCGAGTGCGTCAAGCCAGGCCATGATGAGGCAATGTAAGCGCTGTTGTGTTGAAAGATTCAGGAAATGAGTCGAATGGGCTGTTTTAAGCATCAGGCTATCAGCACGATCAAACCAGGCATCAACCAGATCTTCCTTTTCTCGAAAATGAAGACGTATTTCATCCAGAGAGATATTCAATTCAGCGGCTATATCATAAAGGCGCACTGCTTCCCATGAAGAAAGTGATCCGAGCATGAGTGCGGTATCGATAATTGCTTCACGAAAATGATTGTTGTCGGGCATTGGATTATCCTCCTGCGTGAATTGGGCGTACGATAAGTCAGAAGTTTCGTATTGGCTATTTCTTAATGCGCTCCTGAGCCAATTTTCTGCGATAACTTGATGATCCGATTTCAAGTCATATGGTCGATAATGTGATTAATTTACCCTTATTAAGCTAATGGTCAATAGGGCGGAGTTAATTGCTTATTAATTTCTTTAATTTTGGAAATAAGTTTATAATTTGCGGCTCATTATATTGTGACAAGTGGCGTGCTATCCAGGGCATTTTCATCCGTTATCTTGCTAAAAGCGAGCCATGGGGAACAATCAAAATAAAAAAAGAAATTCTTTAGAAATAGGGGAATGTGGTTAATATGAAAAATGGATTAAGGTGTTTCGTGTTGTCTTTTTGTCTGCTTTTAGGAAATAGCAGCCTTGTTTTAGCCGATACGAACAGTGATATTGAGACTATTTTTAATTGGGCTGAGAATCATTACCCGGAGCTCTTCGTAGATCATCAGGTTACACAAAGTGTTGAGCCCTGGCGCTTCCGGTATTACCCTGCAACCGATATTTATGTCGGTATGAAAGATAACGAAATTTTTGTGTTAGGGGGACCTTGGGGACATGAGCATCCAACCTTCATTGAGACCACTGCAAGTTTATTAAGTCATATATCAACTACCGGAGAAAATGGCAGTATTGCTGGATGTAACACGACCGATGTCCCTGCGGGCATGGTATTTAGCCAGAATGGTGATGTGGTACAGGTTACAACGAATGGCCAGTGCATTGCACTTCCGGATGATGCTAATAGTAACCTTTGTGCGGTTCCATCTTCACCTGCAAGAACAGGTATTTCTGTGCTGGGAAGTAACCGTATGACTTCATCTGAAATCAAGGGAATCTCAATTGATATGCCAGGCATGCCGAATCCGGCCGGAGCGCTGCAGGATTCTTTTGCAGGTACGTACTGTACTATGAATGCGCCGGAACAAACCGCCAATCTAATTGTTAACATGGATGTCTGCTACGATATGACAACACAGTTCGAATCTTTTCAGGATATTCCCGGAATGATTACAATTAATCCACCCGTTACCTTTTCTTTTGCAGGCACGGCTACCAGCCAAGTGGTGGGTGATTGTTTTGCAACCAATGCTACCGCTATTTTTGATGCTTTTACTGAGGAAAGCTGGTTCCGTCAGGCCGATGGGAGTTTTGCTCAGATCCGTTAAATTTGTCTGTTTTGTCAGACAGGAGTGGTTGGATCAAGTTGTATGCGCTATAGATAAAATCGGTCAGGCTTTGCTGTTTGTTTTGCTACTGTCTAAACAAACAGCATGAGCGTTGTTATGTTGGCACGGATACAGCTGAATAGTCATTGTATCTTTATTGTGAGGCCGCCACTCTGAGCCTGAAAGCTTATGGACAATATTGGCGGTTGATATTGAGGATGAAGAGGGGGCTATCAATAATTTATTGTGTTCTTCATCCATACGATATGTTATGCGACTCGATCAGTTTCTATAACGAACCATGATGGCTATCTGATCTTCCCTTTGTGCCGTTTATCTGCGCGCTCGTTTGCCCATTGCTCTGCTCGGCAGCCATTTTATAGTGATAAGTAGCCTTATCCTGATGAGCAGTTGCTATTTTCTCGTATTGATGAATCCGGTGCGCAACCCGCGATTTGATTTTCTGACCAGTTCTACCATAATAACTGCCACGGGGTTTATTCTTCAGAATGTCTTCTTGTTCTTTTATTTGTGCTTGCATTTTTCTGGCTGAATTTTCGTGTTGTTTTGCCAAAATATCATGATCGAGTTCATTGCTGTTATCTTGAACTGATGCAAACAGACTCATCGGTGCAAAAGCAAGTAATACAACCAATACTGATAAAACCTTAGAATATTTTCCTGTTTTCATGATAATGACTCCGGGTGATTTGACTGTTAATCAGTTTAGTGAATCGACACCCAGGTGTATATTAGGGAAACTATTGTTTTTTAATGGAGGAAACCATTGCTTTTGAGTGAGGGAAACCATTAGGTCGTATTTTCGTAGCTAGCTTATTGACAAACAGCCGTAAGGAGAATGGCTCGGATAGGTTCTCAGATTAAATCATCAGACTCATTGCAGCAAGAAAATATTTCTTCAGACTTTTACAAAAATCCTTGCCTGAAGTTTCAGGGTATTGTCTTAGGATATTGATTATAAAAGGTTAATTTTAAAACTGTTGGGGTTTTGCAAAGGTCTCTTCTTGATTTTATGTGCGTAAAGAAGGCCCTTAGTGTCCTTCTGAAATCCAGCGTGTAGCATAACGTATCAAATCGGCGCCATCTTTCAGATTCAATTTGGTCCGGATATTAAAACGATGGGTTTCAATTGTTTTAATACTGCGGTTAAGCAGCTTGGCAATGTCCTGACTGCTGTGGCCCGATCCAATCAAATGCAGTACTTCAAATTCACTGGGTGTCAGGGTGTTGATCAATTCTTCAGGCTCTGGATTGCCAGTTGCAATTCGATTCAGCAGCTTGGCATGCATTTTTTTGCTCAGATAAACATTCCCTTTTAATACTTCCCGGATAGCCATTACCAGTACTTCACCAGGTTCCTGTTTCATGACATAACCCCGTGCACCGGCCCGTAAAGCCCGTTCAGCATAAACCATTTCGTCATGCATAGAAACAAAAAGTACGGGTAGCGTGGGAATCAAAGTATGTATTTTTTTTATCACTTCGAAACCGGAAACGGTCTTGAGTGTCACAGCTAACAAAACAATATCGACAGCACTGTTCTGCTTGAGTATTGCCAGCGCTTCGCTACCATCACCAGCCTCAGCAAATACTTCCATATCCGGTTCCATATTGACGAGCATTGCAATACCGTGTCGCAACATGGCATGACCATCCACTAACATGACTTGTGCTTTTGAAGTTGGCATGCTAATCCATTCGCATTTCTAAGCGTACTGTTGTACCACCTTCGGCGCGCGGCAGGAATTCCAGTTGGGCACCCAGCTGCTTTGCACGATATTGCATAATCCTAATACCCATGCCTTGTATCGTCTCCTGTTTTGTATTGTTATCCGCAAAGCCGCAACCATCGTCACATATTGATAAACAGAGCATTTTTTCCTCAGTAGTCAACGATATTACCAGATGTTGTGCATGACCGTGACGTATTGCGTTATTGGCCGCCTCCTGGGCAATTCGATAAAGATTCAGCGCGATATTGTTATCATGAATAATAAATGTATTTTTATATGAAAAATCGCAGGTAATATTATAAGTCGTGGTTATACGCGCTGCCAATGTTTGCAATGCGGGTATCAAGCCATTGGCTTCAAGCTCAAATGGCAGCAATCCCTGTGCGAGCTGTTTAATTTGTATGACTATCGTTTGTGCCTGTGTTGCAATAGAAGCAGCGACTGCTGCCATATCTTCATTTCCGGTAGCAAATATCTTTTTCTCTAACGCTCTGACTTGATAGCCAATGGCGGCCACCTGCTGCCCAAGATTATCGTGCAGTTCCTGCCCGATCGTATGTTGTTGTTTTTCCGCGATAGAAACAAGTGCTCGCTCTAAATGCTTGCGTTCAAGCCAACTTCCCAGATCACTTGCGATGGTGTCAATGAGTTGTTGTTCTTCTTGCAATAGGAGTGGCTTGTCTTCAGGATAGAATACACTTAATTGACCCGATGCCTTTCCGTTGATGTTGATCTCTGATCGCAGCTCATGCGTTAAGGTTTGGTTATGATGCATAGAAGTGATTCGTCTCCCATCGATTTCGATCACGATAAATACATTTTCCGGATATTGCAATGCGGGTATCAGGTGCTTGAAAATCTGTTGACAGACGCTGTCTATCGTCAATTCCATTCCTATGCTACGGCGAATATCATAGAGACAGGTGATTTCCTTCAAGCGTTCTTGTAACTCAGATTCCTTATGACTTAGCTGTATAGAAAACTGTTTGGTTTTCGCTTTAGCGCGCCGTGTTTCCCGCCTCGATTTAATCAGTTTGCGTACAAACCAATTTAATAGCAGTATCTCGGCGATGATTAATCCAGCAAGATACAGTACGATAGTTTTTAACTTTTCAGTCGCCGGTCTGAGTAATTCTTCTTCGTCCAGTTTCAGTACCATGCCCAGTCCGATAACGGGTAATGGTGCATAGGCTTCAATTACCCGTATCCGACGGTAGTCTTTTACAGTCATCACGCCATTTTTTCCTTCCAGTGCATAATTCATTGGCACTGCCTCATCTTCGACCAGGTACGACAAGTGTTTAAATTTTACACCATCGATCTGACTCATCAGGCATGCAACTTCCTTTTCACTGTCTTCCGGTGGCGCACATAAAATAAATTCTCCCGTTTTGCCGATTTCTCTGATTTCATCAAAACTGCGGGTTAATTGCGGTAACGGGCTTTCCGTTATGATGCTGCCAATGCTGTGGCCGTTTCTATCCAGCACATCCTTGCGAGTACGCAGGATAAACTGTCCATTCCATAGCAAGGCTGTATGCATGTACTGATTCAATGGCAGTGATGGTATCTGGTTTCCCGAGAAATGACCTGCTTGTGACAATACGTTACCGTGTGTATCGTAAACGATTGCAGCGGAGAAACCAGCCTGTAGTAATGAATGGACTTTTTCTGTTAAGTCGTGCAGCGCGCGGGTGCTATTTGGTTGCACATTGAGTTGCTGTATTGATTGAGCCAGAAAAGGGGGGGTAGTCAATGTGCGTGTATTAGCCAAACCTCTTTCGATTTGGCTCTCAAGAAAATGTGCCTTGCTTTGTAATGCAACGCTAAGTCCTCTGCCGAGAGTAGATTCGAGTTGTTGTCGCATGACATCATAAACTGCGATACTCTTTGCCAGGGTTAATCCCATTAGCAGTAAACCACCAATAACGATGATCTTGTAATGACTATGAGTTAAAGACAAACGCAACGCTCCTTTTAAACAGATGGATTCATTAAAAAAGTATCCGAGAAACCTCGGCCCTCAGACTGGGGAGATAAGGATAGGGTTCCGGTTTTATCCAATTCAAGAATGGGAAGTGATACTTAGGAGTATGATTGGTTATTGTGCGCCCGTCCGAAAACGACCAAACTTACGATAGCCACCGTCATCAGGAATGTAGCAGAGCGGTATTTCATTTCCCTGTTGTGCGACGATGTGGTTCCAATAGAGCCGAAAGTGGCAGGTGTTATCGTTATCGGTATAGACGCTGAATTGACATGCTGTGCGACCCTCTCGGCAAGTAAAAGATGTTGCCAGGCGCCATTCATTCCGAGATTTTTGTAAAATCTCTTACCATAAGTTTTATGCTATGGATTATAAAGGGTTAATTTTTTGGCCATGGGGATTTTGCAAAGACCTCGAAGATTGTTCTGACCGGTCATCATGACATCGCTTTCTTAAGTTCTTCTAAAATCCATCGCGTGGCATAACGTACCAGATCGGCGCTGTCTTTTAGGTTTAATTTGGTCCGGATATTAAAACGATGGGTTTCAATTGTTTTGATGCTGCGGCCAAGCAATTTAGCTATTTCCTGACTACTATGCCCGGTTCCGATCAAATGCAATACTTCAAACTCACTGGGCGTCAGGCTGTTGATTAACTGCTTGGGTTCTGAGCGCCCCGTTGTAATTTGATTCAGCAGCTTGGTGTGCATTTGTTTGCTCAGATAGATATTTCCTTTTAATACTTCTCGGATAGCCGTTACCAATACCTCGCCCGGCTCCTGCTTCATGACATAACCCCGTGCGCCGGCTCGTAAGGCCCGTTCAGCATAAACCGTCTCGTCATACATGGAAACAAAGAGCACCGGTAGTGAGGGAAAATAGGTATGTAAATTTTTGATGACTTCCAAGCCGGAAACAGTCTTGAGTGTTACATCTAGCAAAACGATATCGACAGGATGGTTCTGTTTAAGTATGGCCAGTGCCTCGCTGCCATCCCCTGCTTCAGCGAATACTTCCATATCCGGCTCCATATTAACGAGCATTGCAATACCGTGTCGCAGCATGGCATGGTCATCTACCAGCATAACTTGTGCTTTTGAATTTGACATGTTAACCCCTGCGCCTTTTTAAACGCACTGCTGTGTCGTCTCCTGCCTGGATCGTAACATCTTTATCAAATAGCGCGTAAAATTTCGTCCTTCAGGGCGGAGATATAAGCGCACAGGCGAAGCCTGTTTAATGCGGTCTTTGCTGTTGTTCAATATATTGCTTAATAATCGAGAGTGGTGCTCCACCACAACTACCCGCAAAATAGCTTGGACTCCAAAGCATATTACCCCAAAGCTTATTTTTAATTTCGGGATAATTCTTTTTGCGAATAAGTCGGCTTGAAACGCCTTTCAAACTATTTACCAAGTTAGAAATAGCAATTTTTGGTGGATAGTTAACTAAAAGGTGAATATGATCATGCTCACCGTTAAATTCCACCAATTCTGCTTCAAAATCCAAACACACGTTTTTAAATATTTCTTCCAAATCAATTAATACCTTTCCGGAGAAAACATCTCTACGGTATTTTGTTACAAAGACCAAATGAACATGAAGATTAAAAACACAATGTCTTCCTGTTCTTACATCGTTATTAACTTGCATAGACCAATTTTTTTTGTATAATTATAACCATGAAGCAGATTATACGCAAAGCCTTTAAATCTCGACTCAATCCAAATTCTGACCAAGTACAGAAGATGGTTGAGTTTGCGGGTGCTAATCGGTTTGTTTGGAATAAAGCCTTAGCAATGAATCTGTTCAGATTAGAGCAGAAACAGCCATTGCTTTGGTACAACGAGTTGTCATTTTGGCTAAAGCTATGGAAATCCTCAGAAGATTATGGATTTCTAAAAACCGTTCATTCTCAACCGTTGCAACAAGCCTTAAAAAACTTAGAAAAAGCGTTCAAAGACGGTTTTGATAAAAAACAGCCTTTAAAACGGATTCCAAAATTCAAGAAAAAAGGTTTGAGTGACAGCTTTCGTTATCCACAAGGATTTAAGCTGGAGCAAGAGTCTAACAAAGTGTTCTTGCCTAAAATCGGTTGGGTGAAATATCGTAATTCACGCCAAGTCATTGGTGACGTTAAAAATATGACGATTTCCCGTAAAGGCGGTTATTGGTACGTGTCGATTCAGACTGAGTACGAGACCGAGCTAAAGCGTCATAGCTCAACCAGTATGATTGGTGTTGATATGGGCGTTACCCGCTTTGTAACCTTGTCAGACGGCTCATACGTAGAACCTTTAAACAGTTTCAGAAAGTTATCAAAGAAACGGGTTTTTGAACAGCGTAAGCTGTCTAAAAAAGTCCGTTTCTCTGCTAACTGGAAAAAGCAGAAACAAATCATTACCCGACTGTATGAGCGTATTGCCAATGCTCGTTTAGACCTCTTACACAAAACCTCAACCGAAATCAGCAAAAATCACGCAATGGTCGTAGTTGAGAATTTAAAGATAGGAAGCATGTCTAAGAGTGCCAAGGGCAGTGTTGAAAAGCATGGTAAAAACGTCAAAGCGAAATCGGGTCTAAACAAATCCATTCTTGACCAAGGATGGGGAATGTTCGTTTCGTTTTTGGAGTATAAACAGGCTTGTTCAGGCGGGGATGTATTGAAGGTAAACCCTCAATACACCTCTCAAACCTGCCCTGGATGTCAACATGTTAGTCGTGACAATCGCAAAAGCCAAAGTGCTTTTGAATGTACAGAATGTGGATTTAAAGCCAATGCCGACTTGGTAGGTGCCTTGAATGTACTTGAGCGAGGACATCGCTTGTTAGCCTGTGGAGTTGAAACGTTAGTTTCGTCTAAGAAGCAGGAACCAGTAGACAGTAGCAATACAAACCTACTCTTAACGGCTTAATAAGTCGCTAGGAATCCCCTTCGTTTAGGAAGGGGAGGATGTCAAACCTGTGGTTATTAACGTGTCTTGGTTGATAAAGCATTTTTATCGTGAGAGATTAGGTGCTTGGCCGTTCTCTGGGTCATCTGATAATGATCATGCGGCATGTTATTTATCTTCCAGGAAGCCCAGGAACCCGCCCGATTGATGATTCCATAATTGGGCATAGAGCTGATTGTTCGCGATTAATTTGGCATGGCTGCCTTGTTCTACTATGCGTCCTTTATCAAACACGACGAGACGATCCATGGCTGCGATAGTGGATAAACGATGCGCGATGGCAATCACTGTTTTTCCTTCCATCAGTTGGTACAGGCTTTGCTGAATACTGATTTCTACTTCTGAATCCAGCGCAGATGTTGCCTCATCCAATACCAGTATAGGGGCATTTTTGAGTAGTACGCGCGCAATTGCAATCCGTTGACGCTGGCCGCCTGAAAGCGTGATACCGCGCTCGCCTACGTGGGCATCATACCCTTTCCGGCCTTTGCTATCAGTCAGTGCCTGAATGAACTCATGTGCTTGGGCTTGTTGGGCAGCCTGGATCATCTGCGCTTCTGTGGCATCGGGCTTACCAAATAATATATTATCGCGCACTGAACGATGTAAAAGTGAAATATCCTGTGCCACCATGGCGATATTGGCGCGCAAACTGTCTTGACTGACTTGGCGAATATCTTGCCCATCAATGCTGATGCTGCCTTGTTGAACATCATAGAATCGTAGCAACAGGCTAACAAATGTTGATTTTCCGGCTCCCGAGCGACCGACAATACCGATCTTTTCGCCAGCACCAATCTGTAGATTAAGGTCATCAAAGATTTGAATATTTTTCGGCTGATCCGGCTTATCGGCTTCTAGTGCATATGAGAAACCGACGTGGTTAAAGTGAATCGCGCCTCGTTTTATTTGTAAATCATGTGCATTCGGTGTATCCGTAATGCTTTGTGGATTTGATAAGGTATTGATGCCATCCTGGACGGTACCGATATTCTCAAATAAGTTGCTAACTTCCCACATAACCCAGTGCGACATACCCGTAAGACGAATTGCCAGACTCAAGACGATGGCAATAGCTCCAGGACCCATGGCATCATTGATCCATAAATAAATACCCAGCGTGCCCGTAATAAATATCAGCAGCATATTAATAGTCCAGACACATATTTTCAGCCATGTGACCAGGCGCATTTGCGGATGCACGGTAGCCATGAATTCTTGCATTCCTGCCTGTGCATAGGCTGATTCTCGCTGATTCTGGGAGAAAAGTTTGAGTGTGATGATATTGGTGTAGCTGTCGACGATGCGGCCGGTCATAAGTGATCGAGCATCTGCCTGTAAAGTAGAAATATGCTTTAATTGAGGAATAAAATGAAACAAAATAATAAGATATGCAACCAGCCAGGCCAGTAAGGGTAAGCACAAACGAAGGTCTGCATTGGCAACGAGTACCAGTGTTGTAGCCAGATATACGGTTACAAAGAGTATGACATCCAGTAGCTTCATCACGGTTTCACGGACAGCCAATGCTGTTTGTAACACCTTGGTAGCGATGCGGCCACTGAAGTCGTGCTGAAAAAATGCATAACTTTGATTGAGTAGGTAGCGATGAGATAACCAACGCACCATCATTGGGAAATTACCCATTAAGGTTTGGTGTGTTACCAGTGCATGCATTAACACTAGGATTGGTATGAATATCAGTATGAACAATGACATGGCGAGTAAGGTTTGCCATTCATCTTGTAGGAAATTCTGTGAATCTTTTGTGGCCAACCAATCGACCATTTGTCCCAGAATGCCATAGAGCAAGGCTTCACTGATGGCAAGGCCCGTAGTCAATATTGCCATCAATAAGAGATAGGGCTCAATTCCGCGAGTATAGTGGCGGCAAAACAGGTATAAGCCCTTGGGTGGTTCGGTCGGATGTTCAGGTGGAAAAGGGTTGGTAAGACGTTCAAAGAAACTAAACATGGCTTTATACGCTGATCTTTGTTTTATTACTCATCAAATGAGCCATTTTAATTTATTTCGCCGGATACCAAGGCTATGTTTGAGCGGTATCTTTATTTGATTAGCCTCCACCTAATCGCTCAAATATTCTAAAACCAGCAACATAAGTACCAATGGCAGAACCAATTGTGGATAGCAGGAAGATAAGTAATATGCGTGTCACTTGATTATTCCACCAGCCTTTTAAACTGGTTGTGTCGCTGCGGAGTCGATTAAAGTCAGCAATTTTAGGTTTACGTAAATAAGTTTCAACTGCCGCAACCACCATGCCGGCGCCAATTGTCGGATTTAACGAGGTGATCGGTGCGGCAATAAATGCAGTCATAATGGTGAGTGGATGAGCAAAGGCAATGGCTGCGCCTAGTGCGGAAAGCCCTCCGTTTATCAGCACCCAGTCAATCAGCATCGCTGTCCCAATTTCAGAGCTACGTGTAAAGCCAATTGCAAAACCAGTTAGAACCAATGCGACTACTAACCAGGGTAAATATTTAGACCAATTGGATGATTTGGGAATGATGTCTAGTTTCGCGATGCTTTCATCTGGATTATTGATGGTGTTGGACTGGAGTAGTTGGCTCATGCCATGCATATGTCCAGCACCGATGATCGCGAGTATATGCCGATAATTATTTTCTTTACTTTCTTTTAAAAGACGTGCTGACATATATTCATCTCGCTCGCTAATGAGGGGTTGAAATAAATCTTTTTCATTCTCAGAAAATTGCGAGAAGGTACTTTCGAGCATATCTCCTTCTTTTAGTTTTTCAATTTCAGCTGCGCTAATCTTTTCTTGAGTCAGAATGCTTGCAATCAGACCGCCAAATAAATTAAAACGTTTCCACCAGGGAACATTACGATAAATTCGTTTGAGCGTTATGCCGATTTCTCTGTCGATTAATACGACGGGTAATTTAGCTTCTGTTGCATCTTTAATGGCAACCCGCATTTCACCGCCTGGTTCAATACCAAATTGCTCAGCCATTCGCTGTTGGTAAGCACCTAATGCGAGACTTGCAGTGACCATGCTGGCCTGACCTTGTTTGATCACCTGGAACAAATCCATTTTAGCTAATAAATCCGGGTTTACGATTGCATTATGGCGACTGGGGCACAGTTCGACAGCGACTGCATCGAATTTTCCCGTGGCAATGAGTTCCTGGACTTTATCAGCACTGGCCTTTGAAACGTGCGCAGTACCCAGAAGCGTAATATCACAGCCATCTAGCTTGATTATTCTAAGTGGTTCATCGATCGTTTTTTCTTCTTCGGATAGTCCGGTATCGTTTTGGTTTAATTCGGTCATGGGGGTTATATTTTTATTGGCGTGTAGGTCGATGAAGTTCGGGTTAATGAATGGTCATTCGAACGGTGCTCATTATTTGATATGAATCGGATACTTGATGCATTAACTTATTTATAAATGGCCCGCTGCTACCTTACGATGCAATTATGGAATCAGCCAGGTTAACAGTTATAATAGCCTCCATAGGCGTATAAGGCAATGTTTTTTAGGTTAATTGTTGATGGTCAGATGAGTCTGGTTAATGCGAACATAGTATTAAGGTGGTGGCAATAGGCTTCATGAAACATGATTAATCAAATGATAGGCGTGCATTGCTCATTCTGCTTATTAGGTTTTACAATGGATGTTTTAGATAAAGATCCTGCTGTAAATAAATGATGTCAGGCTGATAATGCCTGACTTTACAAAAGCTATTCTGGTTATTCAAATATTGGCTATGATAATTAACGATTAATCTATTAATAGATTAGTTTTATGTTGCAGAAAATCGTCAATAGCAATAAATAATCTTGCAGACCGTAATGCTTGTTTATATTAGTGAGTTAAGTAATGCGTAGAGAATGTATTAAATGTGGGAGTGAAAGAGTACACAGATCTCGAGTACGTAAGGGAGAACGGACACTATCAAAAGTCTTTCTCAGACCACTGCATTGCCATGCGTGTAAGGCACGTTATTGGGTGCCATATAAAAAGGCATATTTTATAGTGGGTATGGTATTTTTTTGTGGTTTCCTTTTGGCATACTTTGCCTGGATGAATGTTTTGACACCTGACCAAAGCGTTGTGCGGTCACAACAACTTGAGGCGGGCGAAATCACATTAGATCAGATCACGGAATGGCAGGGTAGTCCTGAAACCGGTCCGATATCGAAGAATCCAACGCATATGACAGCCCCAGAGAAAACAGAAGTAATCGCCGAGGTCAGTACAGATCCTGCGCTTACAGAGTTACGGACGAATAACCGTTTCTTTATGGTGCAGCTGTATTATGAGAGGGCCCGAAAAGGGGATGCTGATGCGCAATATCAGCTGGGATTGTTGTATTTAACCGGAAATGGCGCTATTCAGGATTTCGAAGAAGCGGCCAGATGGTTTGAATTGGCGGCGGAAAAAAATCATGCGTTAGCCCAGTATGAGCTGGGAATGATCTACAAGGTTGGCTATGGTGTTGCTGCTGATCTGGAGAAAAGCTATATGTGGTTAAATTTGGCTGCGGCTGCAGGTATTGATGAAGCGGCATTGATGCGTAATAAGATTATGTTGTCGCTCAATTCTGAACAACTCACTCAGGCTCAGAGAGCCTCTCGCGAGCGATTAGGAAATATGAGCGTCGCTGATAGATAATGCTCATATGCAGCAAGTGACTTGCCCGGACTACTGGCTTGAATCAGTATTATCAAATAGCGCGTAAAACTTCGTCCTTCAGGGCGGAGATATAAGCGCACAAGCGAAGCCTGTTTAATGCGGTCTTTGCTGTTGTTCAATATATTGCTTAATAATCGAGAGTGGTGCTCCACCACAACTACCCGCAAAATAGCTTGGACTCCAAAGCATATTACCCCAAAGCTTATTTTTAATTTCGGGATAATTCTTTTTGCGAATAAGTCGGCTTGAAACGCCTTTCAAACTATTTACCAAGTTAGAAATAGCAATTTTTGGTGGATAGTTAACTAAAAGGTGAATATGATCATGCTCACCGTTAAATTCCACCAATTCTGCTTCAAAATCCAAACACACGTTTTTAAATATTTCTTCCAAATCAATTAATACCCTTCCGGAGAAAACATCTCTACGGTATTTTGTTACAAAGACCAAATGAACATGAAGATTAAAAACGCAATGTCTTCCTGTTCTTACATCGTTATTAACTTGCATAGACAAATTCCTTTTTGTATAATTATAACCATGAAGCAGATTATACGCAAAGCCTTTAAATCTCGACTCAATCCAAATTCTGACCAAGTACAGAAGATGGTTGAGTTTGCGGGTGCTAATCGGTTTGTTTGGAATAAAGCCTTAGCAATGAATCTGTTCAGATTAGAGCAGAAACAGCCATTGCTTTGGTACAACGAGTTGTCATTTTGGCTAAAGCTATGGAAATCCTCAGAAGATTATGGATTTCTAAAAACCGTTCATTCTCAACCATTGCAACAAGCCTTAAAAAACTTAGAAAAAGCGTTCAAAGACGGTTTTGATAAGAAACAGCCTTTAAAACGGATTCCAAAATTCAAGAAAAAAGGTTTGAGTGACAGCTTTCGTTATCCACAAGGATTTAAGCTGGAGCAAGAGTCTAGCAAAGTGTTCTTGCCTAAAATCGGTTGGGTGAAATATCGTAATTCACGCCAAGTCATTGGTGACGTTAAAAATATGACGATTTCCCGTAAAGGCGGTTATTGGTACGTGTCGATTCAGACTGAGTACGAGACCGAGCTAAAGCGTCATAGCTCAACCAGTATGATTGGTGTTGATATGGGCGTTACCCGCTTTGCAACCTTGTCAGACGGCTCATACGTAGAACCTTTAAACAGTTTCAGAAAGTTATCAAAGAAACTGGCTTTTGAACAGCGTAAGCTGTCTAAAAAAGTCGGTTTCTCTGCTAACTGGAAAAAGCAGAAACAAATCATTACCCGACTGCATGAGCGTATTGCCAATGCTCGTTTAGACTTCTTACACAAAACCTCAACCGAAATCAGCAAAAATCACGCAATGGTCGTAGTTGAGAATTTAAAGATAGAAAACATGTCTAAGAGTGCCAAGGGCAGTGTTGAAAAGCATGGTAAAAACGTCAAAGCGAAATCGGGTCTAAACAAATCCATTCTTGACCAAGGATGGGGAATGTTCGTTTCGTTCTTGGAGTATAAACAGGCTTGTTCAGGCGGGGATGTATTGAAGGTAAACCCTCAATACACCTCTCAAACCTGCCCTGGATGTCAACATGTTAGTCGTGACAATCGCAAAAGCCAAAGTGCTTTTGAATGTACAGAATGTGGATTTAAAGCCAATGCCGACTTGGTAGGTGCCTTGAATGTACTTGAGCGAGGACATCGCTTGTTAGCCTGTGGAGTTGAAACGTTAGTTTCGTCTAAGAAGCAGGAACCAGTAGGCAGTAGCAATACAAACCTACTCTTAACGGCTTAATAAGTCGCTAGGAATCCCCTTCGTTTAGGAAGGGGAGGATGTCAAATATGTGCCTGTCACTACGCTATGTATGAGAAGCAACGAATATATCCATATACCTCTTCATCAAAGTTTCCAGGAGATCTCGGCCTGCAAACCGAAAATAACTGATGCTGTGGGCATAGATCCCGAATTATTCCGCTTTGTTATTCTTTCAACAAGATCGCTGCATTCAACGCGTTCTGTAAGAACGAAGTCGAAACCCCAGGTTGCAATGGAGAATAACAAGGAAACAGCGTAGCGACGTAAAATAAAATTGAAAATAACGGGGCATGTTTTGATCGTTTGGCTAGCCGACCTGGAAATGATGTGAGTTTTGTTTGTGTTTAGGCACGCTAGTCAATGATCAGTATGGGTTTGATAGCCAGTTGTCGTGTGATTGAATCAGCAGCTTGTTGTGCCAGCATTTGATTAGAATAGGGACCAATCTTGACTTTAAACAGGCCATTTTTTCTAATGATGCCAAGCGTATTGGCCAGCCATGGGAGCTTTGTTTGTATTTGTGAAGAGAGGTCGTTTGCATTACTTGCAGAGCCAAATGCGCCCAACTGCAGATAAATCGGATTTGCATGAGGCATGGATGAAGGTGATGTATTTGATCGTAATCTGGTTCGTGAGGTTGAATAAGTTCCGGGAATAATACTTTCTACTTCTACCGGAGCACTGCCATAGGCCAGTACATCTAACTTGTAGGCAGCAGTATAAGAAAGATCAATCAGTCGATCGGAGAGAAAGGGGCCGCGATCATTAATGCGTACGATAATGGACTTTCCATTTTTTATGTTTGTCACATGAGCATAGCTGGGGATAGGTAAAGTAGGATGAGCAGCAGTCATCGCATACATATCGTAGACCTCACCTGACGCGGTTTGATTGCCATGATAACGACGGCCATACCATGAAGCCATTCCGCGCTCTTTGTAAGTGCTTAGTGTGGTCATGGGTTTATAATTATTCCCGAGCGCTGTATAAGGTTTCATATTGGCTTTGCGCAAGGGTTCGACCTTGGGAATGGCATTTGGAATTGCTTCCAAATTATGCGGGGGATGATCATCTGGGCCATCATCCAGATAATAGCCACCACCTTTCTTCTTGTTGAGAAAAATGGATGGCGAAGCGGTCGTGGAGAATTTTTTCTGTGACCCAGTATATTGAGAGGTGCTGCTGCATCCAATAAGCGTAATCAGAACCAGTGCACTGATGAATGATGTATAGAATGGAAGCATAACAGTCGAGAAATTGTGTAATTTTTTGGTTGTCATGTTTTCACCAGCTTGGGATGAGTTTTTATGCTCATCAAAATACCAAAACCCAATAGCATTGTCACTATCGATGTGCCACCATAACTGATTAATGGCAGGGGTACGCCTACTACTGGCAGAATACCGCTGACCATCCCCATATTTACAAAGATATAGGTAAAGAAAGTAAGTGTAATCGAGCCTGCAATCAGGCGTGTGAATTGGGTTGAGGCATTTGCGGTAATAACGAGACAGCGCCCGATAATAGCCAGATACAATAATAACAATAGCACATTTCCGACTAATCCGAATTCTTCAGAGAAGACTGCAAAAATAAAATCGGTACTTTGTTCAGGTAAGAAATCAAGCTGGGTCTGTGTGCCATTTTGCCAGCCTTTACCGACAATGCCGCCAGAACCGATGGCGATGGTCGATTGAATAGTGTGATAACCAGCACCCAGCGCGTCTTGTGATGGATCAAGTAGCGTTGTAATGCGTCGTCGTTGATAGTCATGCATGAATGACCAGAGTAATGGCATGCTACATAGGCCAGTAATCAATGATCCGAGAATAACACGCGAGGATAATCCGGCTAGAAATAATACGTAAAAGCCACTGACCGCAATCAATAGTGCGGTACCCAAGTCGGGTTGTCGCAGAATCAATGCGACAGGCAGCAATAATAATAATGTTGCGCCTACATAATCCCTGAAGCGTAAGGTTATTTCGTGTTTATCGAAATACCATGCCATCATAAGAGGGACAGCGATTTTCATTAATTCAGAGGGCTGAATACGTGTCACACCGATATCAAGCCAGCGTCGCGCACCATTGTTAATCTCACCAAATAATGCGACACCAATGAGTAAGACCATGCCCAGAAAATATATGGGTAATGCAAGGCGCATGATCTGTTGTAATGGAATATTAGCAATTAGCCACATAATAACGAGGGCTATCAGCATGTTGATGGCCTGATTGCACACCTTGCCCAGATTTGCACCGGTTGCACTATACAGTGTCGTTAAGCCTACGAACATTAACAGGAGGATGCCTGCGATAAGAAAACCATCAATATAACGGGTGAGATAATACCAGAATTGCTTAAACTCAATCATGGGGCTATGTTTTATCGTTTACGAATTGTTTGTGCTAAGGGTGTTCATGCAAGTGAGCCTTGATAGGCTTAACATTGCTTGCAACAGCGGACTCAGGTAATTTTCCTAATAAGAAATAATCCATAACCTGTCGTGCAATAGGGGCAGCGGTTGCGCCGCCATGTCCCCCATTTTCTACTAAAACGGACAGTACGATTCTGGGATTCTCTGCAGGTGCATAGGCAATAAACAGCGCATGGTCACGATGGCGTTCCTGTACCAGTTTTTCATTGTAGCGTTCTCCCTGTTTGGTGCCGATAACTTGTGAGGTGCCTGTTTTGCCTGCAAAAGAATAGCTGGCATTGGTGCCCACGCCAGCTGCAGTGCCTCCCGGACGAGTAACATCCACTAATGCATTGTGCACGAGGTCTATGTTTTCCGGTTTTAGATCAAGTGAATATAATAGTCGCTTGGGTATGGTTTCTGTGGCTCCGGTTTGGCTGTTTTGTATCTGCTTGACCATATGTGGAAGAAAAGCTTTCCCCTTGTTAGCGATAATCATGGTAGCGAAAGCAAGCTGTAGTGGTGTCGATAGATTATATCCCTGACCGATTCCGACAGAAATAGTATCGCCCGTATACCATTTTTTATTATGACGATTCATTTTCCATTCAGGTGAGGGAAGCAGCCCGGCAGCTTCACCCTGGATATCAATCCCAGTTTTTTTCCCCAGCCCAAATTGGCTAACAAAATTGTATATATTGTTTATTCCCAGATCATTGGCAAGACTGTAATAATATGTATCGCATGAAACAACCAATGACTTGCGGAGGTCAACCCGGCCATGTCCACCGACTTTCCAGTCACGATAGCGTCTATCTACGCCAGGGAGGGTAAAATAGCCGATATCATTGATCATGTATTCGGGCGTTCTTTTATTGAGCTCCAGCGCCGCTAGCGCCATGAAGGGTTTAAAGGTGGATCCGGGTGGATACACGCCCCGTAAGGCGCGATTATTCAGTGGTCGATCAATGGAATTATTAAGTAAGTCCCAGTTTTCCTGATCAATACCACCAATAAAGAGATTGGCATCAAAACCGGGCTTACTTACAAAAGCAAGAATTTCTCCGTTAGTCGGATCCATTGCGACCAAGGCACCACGCCGATTTCCGAAGGCCTTATCGGCTACTTCCTGCAACCCAATATCCAATGATAGTATGAGATTACTACCGGGTATCGGCGAAGTTCGTGATAACACGCGTACTGAACGACCTGCTGCATCGGTTTCAATCCCTTCAAAACCGGTAACGCCATGCAGTGCTTTTTCATAGCTCTGTTCAATCCCAATTTTCCCAATATGATGAGAACCACGGTAATTATCTAATTCCTTACTGGCCTCCAGCTTCTCCAGGTCTTTATCATTAATGCGGCTGATATAACCAACTACATGAGAAATAATGTCTTTGTGTGGATATTGGCGCAGTACGCGGGCTCTGATTTCAATGCCAGGAAAGCGATAGTGATTAGCAGCAAAACGAGCCACTTCTACATCTGTTAAACGATTACGAATAGGTAAGCTTTTAAATCGTTTACTTTCCCGCATTAATTTCTTGAATCGTTGGCGATCTTTGGGTGTGATGTCGACGACTGTAGCCAATTCATCCAATGTGGATTCTAGATTGGGAACCTTGCTTGGAATAATTTCCAGCGTATAGGCCGAATAATTTTGTGCTAATACTTCGCCGTTACGATCAAAAATTAAACCACGATTAGGAATGAGCGGAGAGATGGAAATGCGGTTAGCTTCTGCGAGTGTATGATAATGCTCTCGCTGTGCAACCTGTAAATAAAAGAATCGGGTAAAGAGTAATAAAAATAATAGCAATACAAAACTGGCAGCGATTGCAAGGCGTACGCGGAAATGATGTAGTTCGAGTGGGTGATTACGAATCTCTACCTTATGTTTCATAATGCATTAGGATCAGATTTTAGTCTCAGTGGCCTTGTTAATAAAAAAGAAATGGGTGCCCATAATAATGCTCCGGTACCGCTGGCCAAGAAAAAGTACCAGCCCGGGAAAAAGCTACCACTTAATAATCCGATTAGGAAAATGATCATCTGCATGACAAATAGTATGAATCCAACTTGAGGTGCCTGTTGTAGCAAATTGAAAATACGCAGGCGCCGATGGAAGACTGCGGCGAAATAAACGATGATGCAGTATGCGAGTGCATGTTGACCTAATAGAGTTGTATTGCCGACATCCATTAATAGACCGATACAAAATGCCTGACTCATACTCATGCGTTGTGGTTGATTAATACCCCAATAGAGTAAGGTGATTGCTACAAAATCAGGACGAAGTAGCAGTACAATATCTTGTAGAGGTAATAAATTGAGTATCAAAGCAGCAATCAGACTCAGGAAGACATATCCGCCTTTGGCAGGTAACAGGATTTCTTGTTCAAGATATTTCGGTGAATTTATCTTCTTCCTGCCATCAATTGTTCTTGGATCCGATTCTGGGTGTTTCAATTTGGTTCTCCGGCATAGGTGACAATAAGGATAGTATCAATACCTGTCGATTTCGATCGACACCCGCAACCGGTGAACAGACAATGCGTGCAAAGGCATAGGCAGGATCGCGTTCAATACTGGATACGATCGCTACAGGTAAGCCAGAGGGATAAACGCCACCAATTCCAGAAGTGACCAGTAAGTCATCTTGCTGAATATCAGTATTAATCGATAAGTAACGCAGCTCTAATTCATCATTTTTGCCTGCGCCAGAGATGACTGAACGCAAACCATTACGTATCGCCTGTACAGGGACAGAATGATCCTTGTCGGTAATCAATGTGACTTCAGATGTCCATAAATAAACTTGTGTAATTTGTCCGACGACGCCTCGATTATCGACAACGACCTGGCCGGGTTGAACATTGTGCTGACTACCCTTGTTAAGTGTAATTCTACGATTAAAAGGATCGCGTGGCGCATACAGGATTTCTGCCATAACGGCTTCGGTCTCGGTTTTTGTTTTAATCCGTTCGACTGCACCGAGCAGTTTGCGTAATTGCATATTTTCAGCTTCCAATGCTCTCAATTGGAGCAGTTGCTTCTGATCGGCCAGATAGCGTTGCCTGAGATAAATATTTTCATCAATTAAGTGAAAATTGGAAAGAAATTCACTTACCTGGTCATAAATCGTTATCGGTGTATGCGCTAATTTTTGTAATGGATAGATGATCACGGCGATAGTCTGACGTAGCTTAGGAAAATATTGAAAACGAATATCCTCAGCCATGAGTAAGAATGACAGTAATACAAAAAATAGTAGCCGCGCAAGTGGGCCTGGACCATGCCTGAAAAACGGTGGCGTTGTTTCCATTACATCCAGTATTTTAAAATTCCGGTTGGGTTGCGCATATGGTATGAGAAGACAAATAATTGTATATTTACGAGCTAACCTAGTCGTTGGCAAATATACCAATTGAACGATCCATGTTTTCTAGCGCAATACCCGCGCCGCGTGCCACGCATGAAAGTGGATCTTCTGCAATAATGACGGAAAGGCCGGTTTCTTCCATTAGGAGACGGTCAATGTCGCGTAACAGGGCGCCACCACCCGTCATGACCATGCCTGTTTCGGCGATGTCTGAGCCCAGCTCCGGCGGTGTGTGTTCCAGCGCGGATTTGACCGCACTCACAATGCTGTTCAGTGGTTCGGTTAGCGCTTCCAGGATTTCATTGCTGGAAATTGTGAAACTACGTGGAATGCCTTCGGCCAGGTTACGTCCCTTTACTTCAATTTCACGTACTTCGGATCCTGGAAAGGCAGAGCCAATCTCTTCCTTAATAAATTCAGCAGTGACTTCGCCAATCAGCATGCCATAGTTACGACGAATATAATTAATGATCGCTTCATCAAATTTGTCACCGCCGACCCGTACCGAATTTGAGTAAACAATGCCTCCCAGGGAAATGACCCCGACTTCTGTTGTGCCGCCACCAATATCCACAACCATCGAACCAGTGGGTGATTCAACTGGCAGATCAGCACCGAGCGCGGCAGCCATAGGCTCCTCAATCAGTTCCACTTTACGAGCACCAGCACCATAGGCGGCTTCACGGATAGCCCGGCGCTCTACTTGAGTGGAACCATAAGGCACACAAATGACAATCCGTGGATTGGCGGAAAACAGGCGTGGCGGATTTACTTTTCTAATGAACATCTTGAGCATCTGTTCAGTGACAGTGAAATCAGCAATAACCCCGTCCTTCATTGGGCGAATCGCGGTGATATTGCCAGGCGTTCGGCCCAGCATCTGTTTGGCAGCTAATCCAACCTGCTGAATCATTTTCTTTCCACTGGATCCATTTTCCTGGCGAATTGCTACCACTGAGGGTTCGTCGAGTACAACGCCCTGGCCACGGACATAAATTAATGTATTCGCTGTCCCTAGATCAATAGCCATGTCTGTTGAGAAATAACCCCCCAGAATATTACTGTTCATAAAGTTAAACATAGTGATGGTGGCAAGATTTGTTAGTAATCATCATGACGTGAACGCATAATTTAGTAAAAACACATCAAAAAATAATGCGCCAGTGAAACATGTCATGATACCCTAATACTTCTTTGAATATAAGGTTCTTGGCTGCGATGACTTTATCTATTAACGATGTAAAACGTATTGCTGATCTTGCTCATATTGAAGTTAATGAAGATGAGACAAAGGCTGCTTTGGTTCAGCTATCGAATATCTTTAATCTTATCGAAGAAATGCAGCTGGTCGATACGTCCACTGTTGAACCCATGTCACATGCACAAGACGTTGCACAGCGACTACGCGATGATGTGGTTACCGAATCAGACCAACATGAGCTATTTCAATCGATAGCGCCTCAAGTCGAAGCGGAACTTTATCTAGTGCCAAAAGTTATTGAATGATGCGCCCTCATTACCTCCTATTTATTATTTTACGCTTCTTGATTAACAAATATCATGTTTAATGCCAGTCTTAAGCAACTTTCCACGCAGCTTAAAGAAAAAAAAATATCGAGCGCTGAACTGACAGGGGAATTTCTCAAGCGTGTCAAAACGCTGAATCCTGAATACAATGCGTTCATTACGATAAACGAAGAAGTCAGTCTTGCCCAGGCGAGAATAGCTGACGGGATGATTGCATCGGGTCAGGCGAGTCCGTTAACCGGTATTCCTATTGCTCAGAAAGATATTTTTTGTGCCAAAGGATGGCTGACGACCTGCGGATCTAAAATGTTATCAAATTTTATCTCGCCCTATGATGCAGGTGTCATTGAGCGTTTTAATCAGATCGGGGCGGTTAATATCGGCAAGACCAATATGGATGAATTTGCCATGGGGTCGAGTAACGAGACTTCATTTTATGGACCAGTCAGAAATCCATGGGATGTTTTGGCGGTTCCCGGCGGAAGTTCAGGTGGCGCAGCCTGTGCGGTGGCTGCTCGTATGACGCCTGCCGCTACGGGAACGGATACAGGGGGATCGATTCGTCAGCCTGCAGCATTATGCGGTATTTCAGGAATCAAACCTACGTATGGATTGGTATCGCGCTACGGGATGATCGCATTTGCATCCAGCCTGGATCAAGGCGGGCCAATGGCTAAATCAGCAGAAGATCTGGCGATGTTGCTAAATGTCATGGTTGGTTTTGATGCGCGTGACTCAACCAGTTTGCAGCGCGAATCAGAAGATTATGCGCGTCATTTGGAAAAACCACTGGCAGGCTTGCGTATTGGTCTACCCAAAGAATATTTCGCAAAAGGAATGAGTCGCGATGTTGAGTGCGCGGTGGAAGAGGCCCTTGAAGAATATCGCAGACAGGGAGCAGAAACCGTTGAGATATCACTGCCCAATTCTCGTCTCGCTATTCCTGTTTATTATGTATTGGCGCCTGCCGAAGCATCGAGTAATCTATCCCGCTTTGATGGGGTACGTTACGGTTACAGGACTAAATCCTATCGCGATCTGGGTGATATGTACCGGAAAAGCCGTGCCGAAGGTTTTGGCACAGAGGTTAAGCGGCGGATTCTAGTTGGAACTTATGTTTTATCTCATGGCTACTATGATGCTTATTACATCAAAGCGCAGAAACTTCGTCGTCTGATTGCGCAGGACTTCAGTGAGGCATTTAAAGTATGTGACGTTATCATGGGGCCGACTTCACCCACGGTTGCTTTCGATCTAGGCGAGCGAAGCAGCGATCCGATACAAATGTATTTATCGGATATCTATACCAGTGGGGTGAATCTGGCCGGATTGCCGGGCATGTCTATCCCGGTCGGTTTTGGTAGCAAAAATAGACCCGTTGGTTTGCATATTATTGGCAATTATTTTAATGAAGCGCAAATGTTGAATGTGGCGCACCAATATCAGCAGACGACGGACTGGCATCTGCGCATGCCGGCTTAAGTTCTGAATCTCTTAATATAATCTTGTTCGGAAAATAAACCATGCAGTGGGAAATTGTCATTGGTCTTGAAGTGCATACGCAACTTTCGACACAATCAAAAATTTTTTCAAGTGCTTCGACGGCATATGGAGCGATCCCCAATAGCCAGGCTTGTGCGGTGGATTTGGCGTTGCCGGGTGTTCTGCCAGTACTGAATCGTGGCGCCGTCGAACGCGCAATTAAATTTGCGCTCGCGGTGGGGGCAAAGATTAATTCGCCTTCAATTTTTGCGCGCAAAAACTATTTTTATCCCGACTTACCTAAAGGCTATCAGATCAGTCAATTTGAGTTACCGATCGTCAGTGGTGGCCATGTCAAGATTCAAGTGGGTGAAACTGAGAGAGTAATACGCCTGACTCGGGCACATTTGGAAGAAGATGCCGGCAAGTCATTGCATGAAGATTTTCATGGCATGAGTGGAATTGATCTGAATCGGGCAGGTACGCCACTGTTAGAGATTGTTTCAGAACCCGATATCCGTGGCAGCGCGGAGGCTGTTGTCTATGCCAAAACATTGCACGCATTGGTACGCTGGATCGGGATTTGTGATGGCAATATGCAGGAAGGATCATTCCGATGCGATGCTAATGTATCAGTGCGCCCGCACGGTTCGGATAAACTGGGTACACGTTGTGAGATTAAGAATCTTAACTCATTCCGTTTTCTTGAGAAGGCGATTGATTATGAAGCCAGGCGACAAATCGAGATTCTGGAGGAAGGTGGAAGCATACGTCAGGAAACGCGACTCTATGATTCGCATAAAAACGAAACACGTACCATGCGCAGTAAAGAAGATGCTAATGATTATCGCTATTTTCCTGATCCAGATTTGCTGCCACTTGAAATATCCACAGCCTGGATTCGTGAAATAGAGGCAACGCTACCGGAATTACCAGAGGCTCGACGTAATCGCTATGTAACAGAATTTTGTCTTTCTATATATGATGCAACGCTACTGACTGCAACCCGAGAAATGGCGGACTTTTTTGAAAGTACGGTAAAACTGTTACCGGCACAAGCCAAACTCTGCGCTAACTGGATTATGGGCGAGATCAGTGCTCGGCAAAATCGGGATGGCGTTGAGATAACGGCTTGCCCGATTAATCCGACACAACTTGCCGCATTGCTGCTGCGTATCAGTGATGGCACCATTTCAGGAAAAGCGGCCAAAAGTGTATTTGATTGCATGTGGAATGGTGAGGAGGGGGGGCATGCCGACGCAATTATCGAAGCAAAAGGCTTGAAGCAGATTTTGGGTGACAGCGAGATTGAAGGGTGTGTGGATGCAGTTTTAATAGCTAATCTACAGCAAGTAATGGATTATCGTAGTGGGAAAGAGAAAGCCTTCAATTCGCTCGTTGGGCAAGTCATGAAGGCAACCAAAGGAAAAGCGAATCCTGCGCAAGTCAGCATGATTCTAAAAAAGAAATTGGCAGAATAAAAGGGAAATATCGAATATTTCAGCGATTGAATAATTAATTATAATATGCGTTGTATTGTGAGCAATATTATCGTTATCGAGCAAATTTTCTGATTATTGCCATCATTTCAGCGATTGCGGCGTCCCCATTGCCTGATTTAATTGCTGTTTGCATACAACCATGCGTATGATTCTCCAGTAACTGCATGGCAACAGCATCTAACGCAGATTGTAGTGCAGAAATCTGATTGAGCACATCGACACAATAACGATCTTCTGTAATCATTTTGGTGACGCCACGGACTTGCCCCTCGATACGGTTAAGACGTTTAATCAGTGTTTCTTTATTCGGTTGTGTAACGATATCAGGCATGCGATGTAACTCTTTATTCGTTGATGATTTCAAAACCGGTATCTTCAATAATTGCTTTAAGTTGATCTACGTCGACTATTGCTGGGTCATGTTGGATTGTGGCGAGTGCTTGATCCAGTGAAATTTCGACTTGATTTATACCTGACGTTCCGTCGAGTATAGTTTGTATGCTTTTGACACAGCCCATACAGGTCATGCCGCCTATTTTAATGAGGGTTGTTTGTATCATTGGGTATGATCCTTTAACTAGATAGATTTTAATTGAAAAAATATTTTAGCGATTTGCTTGCCATCGTTTTAATAATAGTGAATTACTGACGACGGATACTGAACTCATGGCCATGGCTGCACCTGCTATGACTGGATTGAGCAAACCCACGGCCGCCAATGGAATGCCCAGGGTGTTATAGACAAAGGCAAAGAATAAGTTCTGGCGGATTTTACTCAATGTGGCACGAGAGAGGGAAATAGCATCTGCCACGCTCATCAGGTCATTGCGTATCAGCGTGATGTCGGCCGCTTCAATGGCGACATCAGAACCGGCGCCAATGGCAAAACTGACATCAGCGGCAGCCAATGCAGGTGCATCGTTGATACCATCACCTACCATTCCGGTGAATTTACCGTTGGCCTTCATTCTCATGACCTCAGACGCTTTATCTTCAGGCAACACCTCTGCACGATAAGTGGTGATGCCTGTCCGTTTGGCAATGGCGTCCGCAGTCGCCGCATTATCGCCGGTCAGCATCACTACCTCAATGCCCATGGATTGCAATTTTTTTACAGCCTGTATGGATGTATCCCGTAAACGATCAGCTATTGCCAGATACCCCAGTATCTCAGATCTGCTATCAGAAATGATTGCCACGCCAATAACCGTTTTGCCTTCAGCCTGAAGGAGCGCGATTTGTTTATGGTCCATGTTGATATTCCGTTCTGACAGAAACCTGGGAGAGCCCAGCAAGTATTCGGAATCCTGCATACGCGCAGTAACACCCCTGCCTGCTATGGCAGAAAAATCGTGAATTGACTGTGGTGAGATCGTCATTTTGCGAGCGCTTTCAAGGACTGCTCTGGCCAGTGGATGTTCAGACCCTTGTTCCAGGTTGGCTGCAATTTGTAACAAATCGTGTGTAGTGACTGATTCGGCGGGAACGATATCGGTGACTTCCGGTTTACCCTCCGTGAGAGTGCCAGTCTTGTCGACAATGACAACTTGTATTTTTTCGGCGTGTTCCAGCGCAGCGGCATTTTTAACCAGCACACCTATTTGTGCGCCGCGCCCTGTTCCCACCATAATGGCTGTCGGCGTGGCTAATCCCAGCGCACAGGGGCAGGCAATGACGAGAACCGCGACCGCATTGATCAATGCCGGAACAAAATTACCGACCAGCCACCATGTCATGCCCAGGGTTAAAATGCTGATTGCGACCACTATGGGTACAAAAATGCCTGAGATAGAATCGGCCATACGCTGAATGGGTGCTTTGGAACCTTGTGCTTCTTCTACCAGATGAATAATAGCTGCCAGTTGAGTATCTGCACCTACGCTGGTTGCGCGGCATTTGAGCAGGCCTTGTTGATTGAGGGTAGCCGCGTAAACAGCTGCGCCCGCTTGCTTGCTGACGGGTAAGCTCTCACCTGTCAGCATGGATTCATTGACGCTGGACATGCCTTCGATAACAACGCCATCCACCGGTAGATTCTCACCCGGACGCACAATAAAGAGATCGTTTACTTGTAAGCTGCTGGCAGGTACCTCAAGTATCTCCCCATCTCGTTCTATTCTAGCGGTTTTAGGCTGTAGCCTGATCAATGCCTCAATTGCTTCGGATGTTTTACCTTTGGCGCGTGCCTCCATTAATTTTCCAAGCAGAACGAGCGTAATAATGGCGGCACTTGCTTCAAAATAAACATGCTGATTCAGTGCAAACAATGTGACCACTGCACTGAAGAAATAAGCCATGCTGGTGCCTAGCGCAACCAGTACATCCATATTAGCACCGCCACCACGCAGAGCATGCCATCCACCAATATAGAAGCGTCGGCCGATCCAGAATTGAACGGGTGTGGCCAATAGCCATTGCACCCACCGCGGCAGAACATCCATATCCATCCCGTTACCAGAGAACATTGCGCCCATTTGCAGGACTAATGGCAAAGTGAGGGCAGCAGAAATCCAGAACATGCGGCGTTCTGCATGATAGGCAGCCAGGCGCCGATTTTTTTCCTCAGAGCGGCTGGTCTCGCTGATTGGACTGGCATCATAGCCTGTTTGCATAACGGCATTGATTAAATGATCGACCGTAATCAACCCGGGTATAAAGTGGATCGTCGCAATCTCTGTTGCTACGTTGACGGTTGCAGTTTTGACGCCGGGTAATTGTTGCAGCACTTTTTCAATCTGCCCTCCACAAGCGGCGCAGGTCATTTTGCCAATTTGCAGTTGTATAGACTGAGGCGTAATGTGAAAGCCGGCTTTTTCGATTGCATTGACTAATTGATCGCTTTCGATTTGTGTATCGTCATAATGGACGCGTGCTCTTTCATTCGCGAAATTGACGGCAGCCTGAACACTGGGTAGTTTATTCAGATTCTTCTCAATGCGGATGGCGCAGGCAGCACAGGTCATGCCTTCAATGGGTAATTCAATTTGCTTGAGAACCTGGGAATTCATGGCTGCCTCCTTAATAAGCAATAGAGTTAATTTATACCCCCATAGGGTATATGTCAATCATCTTTTATGCGCTTTAAAGGCTTTTGTGAATCGATATAATGTGGCCGTCCGAATGGAGAAGTTGTAAGTTGATAATAAAATTGAGACAGATATCAATCTGGGGATATGGCACAAGATAATTAATAATCAGGTGCGAACATATTATCAATTCGCTTTACCCTGTCTCCCCTTCGAAAATCCGGGCTGTCTGGCAATGCAATGGTGGTTTGTGTACTATCCCGCATGATAACGTCGGCATCATAATAATTTGTAGTATGCGGATGTGAATCCGGTCTGCCGATTTTTCGGGCGATGGTGCCACCGATAACGCCTGCCGCGATGGCATTCAGACCTGTACCTTGCGTTATAAAATCAATGCTGCCACAGTGAGTAGTACATCCTGATGTTGGATAGTGCCGAGGAATGATGCCGGCATCGGTACTTTTGATACTGATGCTACTCCTGGCTTTGAATGCGGTACCAATCCGATGAATAGCCCGAACGGACATGTCTGGATCAGGCTTGGGCATGGGTATCGGTATGGCGATTGTATCGTATCTCTCGAGAATGGCGAGTGGCTGTGTATTGCTTTCAACTGTGGTATGTGTCATCTTGCTACTGAGTGATCTGGATTGAGCAAGCGCATGATTCGAAGATAAGCTCCAGATCAGAATGATCAATCCGGCGGTAATATAAATTTGATGCATGGTTGGCAGGAAAAATCTGCTTGCTGTAGAACTTGTTTGTTCACGGCTATTTGACATGGTTGATCGCCTTTTAATTAGATCTCAATATAATAATCGGCAGAAATTACATGTTCATAGAATGTTTCTTATGATGATGAGTTGAGATCCCTTTAGTCATATTAGTCGTGACAATCGCAAAATCCAAAGTGCAAGACCGCTGCATAACTGATTATCTCGGGTTGGGCAAGATTTTTAAGTGTTTGATTTATCAATGCTACAAGTAATCAGAACAGCTTAAAAACACAGTTATGCAGCAGTCTTAGTGCTTTTGAATGTACAGAATGTCGATTTAAAGCCAATGCCGACTTGGTAGGTGCCTTGAATGTACTTGAGCGAGGACATCGCTTGTTAGCCTGTGGAGTTGAAACGTTAGTTTCGTCTAAGAAGCAGGAACCAGTAGGCAGTAGCAATACAAACCTACTCTTAACGGCTTAATAAGTCGCTAGGAATCCCCTTCGTTTAGGAAGGGGAGGATGTCAAAGTGTTCTTTTTTTTACAGAAAGTTCATGAATCCATACTTTTTTCCTCTTTAGGATCAGTTTTCTCCGGTTTCCTATGCTGATTTTCTTGAGATTGTGCCACTTGATTGGATTGCGTTGTTTTTTTATGCTCTTTCATTAAAAAAACAGTGATAAAGATGCCCAGCTCATAAAGCAGGTAAAGGGGAACAGCCAGCATAAACTGCGAAATAACGTCAGGCGGTGTGAAAATTGCGCCAATGACAAATGCCCCGACCAGAACATAATGACGTATCTCTTTTAGCTTCTTGATTGTGATGATGCCGGTTCTAGCGAGTACCACGACAAATACCGGTACTTCAAAAGTAATGCCAAAAGCAAGAAACATAGATAAAACGAAATTGAGGTATTTATCGATATCCGTCATGACCGCAACCCCTTCTGGTGCAAAGTAGGTAATAAACTCGAATACCAGCGGCAGCGCAGCAAGATAAGCAAATGCCATTCCAAAAAAGAACAGCAGGCTACTCGCAACAACGAGGGGCAGGGCTAGCCGTTTTTCATGGGAATAAAGTCCGGGTGCAACAAAAGCCCAGACCTGATAGAGTGTATGGGGTAACGTAATCAGAAAAGCCACCATCATGGCTACTTTCATCGGTACAAAAAAGGGTGTGGCGACATCGGTCGCAATCATTTGTCCGCCCTGCGGCAGCTTCTCCAAAAGAGGCTGGGCGAGTAGGGTATATAGTTCTCGTGCATAGAAAGCACAAGGCAAGAACCCGATCATGAGCCCGCTGATTATACGTATTATTCTGGCGCGTAATTCCACCAGATGTGAAACAAAGGTGCCTTCAATGCTCATAAAGAGGAAGAAAATGGATTGTGTGTTTAACGGGCATCTGGATTGATTAGAAAAGGCCTATTTGAGGATTATTTGTTTTCCTTTTCAAGGGTATCATGTTTCTTTGATGCATCTGTTTCCAATGTCGGTTGCTGCTCAGTCATGCCAGCTTTCACATCGGTGGTAGGTGGCGATGCTGTAACCTGGGTTTCTTGATCAGCAGCTTCAACGGCTGATTTTAGTTGGTCCATTTCCTGTCGCATTGAATTTTCAAGTGTCTGTGCTGTTTCCTGCATGGATGCATGCAGGTTTTTTAATTCCTCCAGTTTTATCTCGCTTTGAATATCATTTCTTACGTTGCCAACGTAACGTCGGACACGCCCCAGTAAATGTCCAAGTGTACGAGCAACTTTAGGGAGTCGTTCTGGACCGATAACGATCAATGCAACAATTGAGATGATCAGTATTTCTGTAAAACTGATATCAAACATTGGATTGTAGTATAAATAGTATCACTATAACAGCTGGCCAGATTGTGATGTGCCTGATTGTGGGGAGGACTGTCACCGCGGGTATCAAACTTTGGTGTGTGTTTTTTCCTTAATTTCGCCTTCTATGGGCTGCCCGTTAATTTGTGAGGGCGGGGGCGATGTGTTCTCGGTTTCTGATTCTTTGATTCCTTCTTTGAAGCCTTTTACGGCACTGCCTAAATCACCTCCGAGGTTACGCAGTTTTTTGGTGCCGAATACGAGAATCACAATCGCCAGAACAACCAGCCAATGCCAAATACTGAATGTGCCCATCACTTACTCCTTAACATGAAACAGCTTAACCTAACCGTGATGAATCATTACAGGCAGGCGCTCCTTACCTCCGATAATATGAAAATGCAGATGGAAAACTTCCTGACCACCGACGCGTCCAGTATTAATGATGGTGCGGAAGCCATCTGTGCAGCCCTGCTTGCTTGCCAGTTGAGGTGTTAATAATAGCATCTTACCTAATAGGCGCTGATGAATATCATCGACCTCAGTTAATGCAGCAATATGCAATTTTGGTATCAATAAAATATGGACCGGTGCTGCTGGATGAATGTCATTGAAAGCAAGCACATCTTCATCCTCATATAGCTTTTTGGCCGGGATTTCACCCTGAATAATTTTGCAGAATATACAACTATCCATTAATTTATCCTATTTTCCGCGATGCTTTTTCATCGATTCCCGAAATACCTTCACGTTTTTGTAGCTCTTTCAGCACATCATCAGGACTTACTTCATGATGAGCAAGCAATACCAGGCAATGAAACCATAAGTCGGCTATTTCGCGTATGACGTGTTGAGCATCGCCATCCTTTGATGCCAGCAGGGTCTCTGCAGATTCTTCCGCTATTTTTCTGAGTATCTTATCTTGCCCCTCGTGCAATAGCTTCGCTACATACGAACTGGCAGGATCCGCCTGTTTTCGTGTCTCGATTGTTTCCGCCAAACGATGGAAAATAGTCGCATCTATCATTTGTTGTAGATGCTTTTGGGATCCTTGAGTACTGGCGCAATAATCATCCATTGATCATTCTCAAGTTTGTTAAAAAAACAACTGTATCTTCCCGTGTGACAGGCAATACCCCCGACTTGTTCCACCGTCAGTAATAATACATCCTCGTCACAATCCAGATAAATCTCTTTTATTTTCTGAACATGGCCCGATTCTTCTCCTTTGTGCCAGAGTTTTTTCCGAGTACGGGACCAATAGATTGCCTGGCCCATTTCGACAGTCAGTTTAATGGCTTCACGATTCATCCAGGCAAACATTAATATTTTGCCACTGCCCGCTTCTTGAGTGATTACGGGCACGAGTCCATCTTCAGACCAATTGATTTTGCTGAGCCAATGCGTAGACATAATTTAAGACTTGAGTAGGGTTGTTAAGATTGAATGTTTTGTTCTATTATCATTGTCGTACCTCAATATCATGCTGTGCCATGTATTGTTTTGCCTGCTGTACGGTATATTCTCCATAATGAAATATACTGGCTGCTAACACGGCATCTGCATGACCCTGCAGAATGCCATCGACCAAATGATCCAGATTGCCAACGCCGCCACTGGCAATAACGGGTATATCCACTGCATCGGAAATGGCCCGGGTGAGTGCCAGATCGAAGCCGTTACGAGTGCCGTCTCTATCCATGCTGGTCAGAAGCAGCTCGCCCGCCCCCAGTGTTTGCATTTTTTTCGCCCACTCAATGGCATCGATGCCGGTTGCTTTCCGTCCGCCATGTGTAAAAACTTCCCAGCGGGGTGGGTTATGTTGATGATGGACTTGTTTGGCATCTATAGCAACTACAATACATTGTGCACCATAATGATCTGCTGCATCCGCTACCAGTTGCGGATTGAGTACGGCAGCGGTATTGATGCCGACTTTGTCGGCTCCCGCGTTTAGTAACCGGCGGACATCGGCTACCTGACGGACACCACCTCCGACTGTTAATGGAATGAAAATCTGAGCGGCAACATCTTCAATAATATGTAGAATCAGATCCCGATCATCAGAGCTGGCAGTGATATCCAGAAAAGTCAGTTCATCGGCACCTTGTTCGTCATATCGGCGGGCTATTTCGACAGGATCACCGGTATCTCGAAGCTCAACAAAATTAACGCCTTTAACGACGCGTCCGTTGGTGACATCCAGGCATGGAATAATACGTTTAGCGAGGCCCATAAGATTAGAGTGTTGTTATTGTGATGTGATCTGATTGCATGAAGAGCACAGTGTCAATGTGAATAAAACGGATCTTTTATATCGCATACTATTGAGCCCGTTTGTCGGCTAATATCTGTGCTTCTTTGAAGTCCAGCGAGCCTTCATAAATAGCCCGCCCGGTTATCGCACCCATGATACCTTCTTGTTCGATTTCGCAGAGTGTGCTGACATCATCCAGATTGGTAATTCCACCGCTGGCGATAACAGGAATGGTGAGTTCTCTGGCCAATGCAACGGTTGCCTTGATATTCACGCCACTGAGCATACCATCTCGCCCGATATCAGTGTAGATAACAGCTTCAACACCATATCCTTCAAATTTCTTAGCCAGATCGATGACATCATGGCCTGTTACCTTGGACCAGCCATCGACCGCAACCTTGCCATCCTTTGCATCGAGTCCAACCATAATATGGCCGGGAAAGGCATTGCAGGCATCGTGGAGGAATCCGGGTATTTTTATTGCAGCAGTACCAATGATGACATAAGTAATGCCATTATCCAGATAACGCTCGATAGTTTCTAAATCACGGATACCACCGCCCAGTTGAATGGGAATTTTGTTATCGATGGTTTGAATAATTTTTAGAATAGATGACTTGTTTTGTGGTTTGCCGGCAAATGCACCGTTCAGATCAACCAAATGGAGTCGTCGTGCACCCTGGTTTAGCCAGTGTGCTGCCATTTTGTCAGGATCTTCAGAAAAGATCGTGGCATCATCCATGATGCCTTGCTTAAGCCGGACACAGTGTCCATCTTTGAGATCTATTGCGGGAATAATCAGCATAGCTTAATTAGAATCGGTGATTGATAATGGACAGATGATATAAATAAGGTCATTTTTGTTAATTTAAATAAACAGTTAGTTTTTGAAGTTGGGTGTCCATTGCGCAAAATTGCTTAATAATCTTAAACCGGATGCATGACTCTTTTCCGGATGAAACTGAACAGCAAAAATATTATCCTGTGCGACAGCACAAGTAAATGGGAAAGGATAATTACTACTTGCAGCGATCGATTTTAGATGACTTGTTTCAACGTGATAGCTGTGTACAAAATAAAATCGGGTATTATCGGCGATTCCTTCCCACAGGGGGTGCGCCATCGTTTGATGTACCTGGTTCCAGCCCATATGGGGTACCTTAAGCTTTTGACCATCGGTTGTTGTCATGGCTTCAATTGGGAAATGAACCACTTTGCCCGGTAAAATATTTAAACAGCTGACATGGCCTTCTTCACTTTCCTCAAAGAGCATTTGTAAGCCAATGCATATTCCGAGGAAGGGTTTGTTGGCAGCCGCTTCTAATACGACCTGGTGTAGCCCGCGTGCATCTAATTCACGCATGCAGTTTGGCATGGCACCCTGACCGGGTACAATGACGCGTTTCGCCTGGTGTACGATGGATGGGTCACTCGTAACTACAATGGAAGCGGTCGGGGCTGCATGCTCCAGGGCTTTCAATACTGAGCGTAAATTGCCCATTCCATAATCAACAATTGCAATATCAGTCATACGTAGAATATCAAAACAAGAATGCTTATAAAGATCCCTTGGTAGACGGTATGATGTCCGCTGCACCAGGATCAAGCTCTATTGCCATGCGGAGTGCCCGACCAAATGCCTTGAATACCGTTTCTGCCTGGTGATGCGCATTTTTACCGGTGAGGTTATCAATATGCAGGGTAACCCAAGCATGATTGACAAAACCCTGAAAGAATTCATTCACCAAATCTACATCAAATTCACCAATACGGGCACGCACAAAATCGATTTTAAGCTCGAGCCCAGGGCGTCCGGATAAATCAATGACGACTCTTGATAATGCCTCATCCAGTGGCACATAAGCATGGCCATAGCGGCGTAAACCTTTTTTATCACCTACTGCCTGTTTGAAGGCCTGTCCCAACGTAATGCCGATATCTTCGACCGTATGGTGTGCATCGATATGCAAATCCCCTTTGGCAGTAACTTCAATATCCAGCATGCCATGGCGTGCTATCTGATCGAGCATATGATCCAAAAAGGGAATGCCGGTTTCCAGTATGGCCTGGCCTGTTCCATCCAGGTTTAAATTGACACTGATTTGGGTTTCCAGTGTATGACGCGTAATGTGTGCCTGTCGCATAAAATTAATATCTTTGATTAAAAGAAGCGATTGATAAATAAATAGTTAAGCTGATCTGTCGATTATGGCGTGTAAAGCGGTACAAAATTGTGTATTTTCATCCGGTGTTCCGATTGTCACACGTAAGCAATCTTTTAATAAGGGGTGTGTTCCATTCAGGTTCTTGATTAATATTCCACGCTGTTTGAGTGCCTGAAAAACCTGATTGGCTTCGTTGATACGAAATAAAATAAAATTAGCATCCGAATGAAAAACCTGAATACCCGCCAATGCACTCAAGCGCCTGTTCATTTCTGCCCGTTCGGTTTTAATTGCCGTGGCTTGTTGCAATAGTATATCAGGGTGGCGCAATACCGCTTTTGCAATTAATTGGGTCATTATGCCCACATTATAGGGCAAACGCAGCTTTTCCATCTGTACCAGCCATTCAGACCGGCCAATTAATAGTCCGAGCCTTAAACCCGCCAGTCCCACTTTGGAAAGCGTACGCATTAATAATAAGTTTGGGTGTCGTGCGAGTTCTCCCATTAAGCTTTTGTCAGCAAAGACATGATAGGCCTCATCCACAACGACCAGACCGGGAGTCGCTTCAATAATACGAGAAATCATTTTGGCATCAAACAAGTTGCCTGTTGGATTATTGGGATAGGCGAGAAAAATGACTGCGGGTTGATGTTTTTCGATCGCTGCCAGCATGGCATCGAGGTTCAGTGAAAAATCACTGTTGAGCGGCACCCCGACATAATCAATGCGAGCAAAAGTAGCGATCATGCGAAACATAACAAATGCGGGCTCAACACTCATTAATACGGCACCCGGTCTGGCCATTGCCATGGCGATAATCTGAATGACCTCATCTGAACCATTGCCGAGTAATACTGCCATGTCAGGTGGAATAGCCAGTGCTTCCCGCAAAGTGGCAATCAGCGAAGCAGCGCTGGCATCGGGATAACGATTGACGGGCGCCTCGGCTGCCAATTGCGCAATCTCATCGCGCAGTACGGCGGGCAATGTGTACGGGTTTTCCATCGCATCCAGTTTTATCATGCCTGTTGCAGGTGAAACATGATAGGCCGAGAGTGCAAGAATTTCCGGACGAATAATCTGATCTGGGGTGTAAGAATTAGGCATATCGCCCATTTTAACTCAACACAGATTTAAAAATGAAACTTGCCGTACTTTATTTTTCAGAGATCTTTGCAAAATCCCTCGCCAGAAGTTTTCTGCTCTTGATTATAAAGAGTTAATTTTTCAACTATTGAGATTTTACAAGGCTCTCGCAGTGTATATAGTTAGCAGGATTCCTTCACCACCCCGGGAAGATAGGTACGATGGCATGGCGCGCGGACGGCAGGCTGTTCTTTAAAGGTGAATAACACAATGTGCCGAGAAATCTACCGAGCCTTGGGGACAACGATCACAGGGCATCTGGCGGCCTGTAGTATTTTTTGTACCGTACTGCCGATAAATAGGTTGCCCAGTGATCCTCGGCCATGGCCGGCTATCAAGATCGCATTAATATCGTTTTCATTCGCGAATTGACAGATCGCTGCTGCGGGATCGTCCGTGCCGGGAATGGCTTCGGTGTGGGTCTTCAGGTTATGAAAATGTTCCTGAGCAATCAGATCCAACTTGGCCTTGGTTTGTTTGAAAATATCTTCTCGGTATTTTGTCAGCGTATCGGGGTCTGGAAGTTGCTCCAATAATAGCGGAGGTGCATTCCAATCCTGCATAACATTCAATATGGTAATGTGGCTGTGCTCCATATTTGCCGCGTATGCAAAAGCAGCAAACGATACATCTGAGAAATCAGTAGTCACCAAAACATTTTTAAAGTACATAAAATCTCCCTTTAAATTCGATTGTCTACAATGATACGTCGCAGGTGATTGACTCGTTGCTATTTGTTGCTACCTTTTAATGTGCGCGGTCTCACTTTTTTTGTTGTTGTGAATATTCATATCGCAGTGTTTTAACTACTTGAGAATAACGATAATGTATTCTCTGGATATGGTCAATATGAATGCGTCGATTGTTTTCTTACAAAAGACCGCTGCATAACTATATTTTTGAGTTTTTCTGATTACTTGCAGTATTGATGAATCAAACACTTAAAAACCTTGCCCAGTCCGAGATAACCAGTTATGCAGCGGTCTTTACAATAAATGGCTTTTATCTCCACTGCGAAAACCGATTAATGATTGGTCAATATGCTTGCCCATGGCGATGACTTTGAATAATTCGCCCATTTCGGCAGGACTGACCAGTTTTTGCAATTGATTTGCCTGCGGCAGGTAGGCGTGAATATCTTCGGCTGAAGTCTGTGCCAGTATTTCTGTGATGCCACAATTGATCAGAAAGTGGGCCTGAGTCGTATATCCCAGGAATTCCAGCCCGGTATGGGGGATGGCTTCTACGACCGCGCTGAAATCGACGTGGCTGGTGATGTCCTGCAATCCCGGTAAGTAAAATGGATCATCGTGCGCATGATGACGATAATGGCACATGAGCGTTCCCTGATTGCGTTGAGGGTGATAATACTCGTTATTTCCGAAACCATAATCGATCAGAATGATGGCACCTTGCCGCAACATGTCTGCCAGGCTGTGGATGAAAGGTCTCACGGCCAGGTTGATTTCACTGGTGTAAGGCTGATTCTGGTTGCCATTCCGGTTAACTTGGAGAGTTAATTTGCTGGCGATCTCAAATAATGTGCCCTTTAGTAGCGGACGTTCCTGCCAGGTAAATGTTTCATTTTGACAAGCGACGCCGCGCTCGAACAGTTGATTATCCCGCCATGTGACCAGATGCACCGGCATGGCATCGAGTACCTCATTGGCCAGTATCAGGCCATCGAATGTGGAGGGTAGTTGTTCAAGCCAGTGTAGCCGCGAAACAAGATGAGGTGCCTGGTCGTTAAACAAAGCCCGTTGTCGCTGGCGTAATTCAGCGCTGACTTCAAGAATAAAATATTTTTCTGGCAAGCATCCCTGTTTTTCCAATTCAAGCAATAAATCCAGTGCCAGCTTGCCAGAACCGGCGCCAAATTCCAGAATAGCCGCTTGCTCGATCAGCCTCAGTATTTGCTGTGCCTGTTGTGCCAGAGCGCGGCCAAATAGAGAAGAAATCTCAGGCGCAGTGACAAAGTCACCCGCACTCCCGAACTTGGTTGTGCCGCCGCTGTAGTAACCCAGGCCGGGGGCATAGAGCGCGTGTTCCATATAATGTGCAAAGGAAATCCAATGATCTGCGGCGCGGATCTCGGCTTGAATGGCTTGTTGTGCTGCATGGCTGTGCTGGAGAGCAGCTTCATTGGGTGTCGGTAATGTCGTGCGTGAAGGCATCGGTGCTTGAGTATCTTTATGGTAAATTTCTGGGTTGAATGGAATAAGTCAGTTATCGCGTGTCTGGTGCATTCAGCCAATCCGGCTACATTGCAATGGGATGTGAATGGGATAGGCAGCGCAATAGTGTAACAATACTTTTAAGGAGGTGCCTGTGCAAGGAAAAGTAATACTGATTACGGGGGGAGCTAAACGAGTTGGTGCGGCTATTTGCAGAAAATTACATAGGTACGGCGCTAATCTCGTCATACATTATCGTGCCTCGCTGGCGGCCGCACAGGCTTTGCAGGCTGAGTTAAATCAAAAACGGCCTGATTCAGTGGTGTTAGTTCAAGCCGATTTACTGGATACCCGTCTGTTACCTGATTTAATCGATAAAGCTGCGGCGCGATTTGGCAGACTGGATGTACTGATCAATAATGCTTCCAGTTTTTTTCCGACACCGTTAGGTGAGTGTACGCTGGAAACGTGGGATGATCTGATCGGTAGTAACCTCCAAGCGCCGCTGTTCTTATCGCAGGCCGCGGCACCTTATCTGAGGCAACAGCGGGGTTGTATTGTCAATATTGTGGATATTCATGCGGATCGTCCCCTGAAAAATTATGTAATCTATAGCGCAGCCAAAGGTGGCCTGGCATCACTGACCCGATCGTTGGCGCTGGAGCTTGCACCTGAAGTACGGGTCAATGGCGTCTCTCCAGGTCCCATTTTATGGCCGGAGGATGGCGAACTGACCAATGAAGCCGCCCGTCAAGCTATCATTGAGGCAACGTTATTAAAACGCACCGGCGAACCGGAAGATATTGCCAGAACGGTACGCTTTCTTATTGCAGAAGCACCGTATATTACGGGCCAGATCATTGCCGTGGATGGCGGGCGCAGCATTAATCTGTAATCAGGAAGATGACTGAGATTGGTAGTGCATACGACTACTCACCAAAAGCATTCTGAATCCATTCGATTTTTTGACCATGGCTACCTGACAGGAGGACCACATCAAAGCGACAAGCGGGATTATTGTTTAATCCGGCAAGATAATGACGGGCTGTACGCAATAGCCGGGTTTGTTTGGATAAGGTAATACTGGCCGCTGCACCGCCGAAATAATCGCTTGACCGCATTCTGACTTCGACAAAGACCAGTATGGTCTTGTCGCGCATGATCAGATCAATTTCCCCAAATCGGCAACGATAGTTCTGTGTGAGTAGAATCAGGTTTTGACGTTGGAGAAAAGCGATTGCCAGTTGTTCTGCCTGATTACCGTTCATCGATGGACGCGTCTTATTGCGAGTTCAGGCGTAATACACGGCCATTATGAAACTTGGCTGGGATTGCTTCCCGTATGAATTGATTGGGTGGCGTAAAATGGATATATCCTGTTACGCCATCTAATGAAATTTCATCAACTGTATATGCTTGCAACATGCGTGCCATTAATCGAAAAGCATCGATACCTAATGCGTAAAGGCGCTCCATATCCATACTCCCGAGGTTATCTGCATGACGATAGGCCATGACGGCGGGATGATCCGGCTGTAATAACCAGGGCATGTCAACAAACCGGATATCATTGAGGTCATGGTTGTACAGAGAATTATCCTTGCCGGTATAGACTTGGGAAGTAGCGTAGACGGGCGTGCCGGGGTTGAGATAGGGTCGCAATATGCGGGATTTCTTAGCATCCAGAGTGAGGAAAATAACCGTATTTTTATCCGCCGTCTGCCTGCGAAACTGTTTCAACACGGAGGGCTCATTATAATAAGGGATGGATTCGGCAGTTGCATATGCATCCGACTGCAGCCATTTGTCTGCAAAAGCGGCTTGCAAGCGTAACGACAAAGGGCTGCCGTCATGAATAATAACTGCATGCGGCCTATTTTCAGCCTTGGCGAATTCTGCGCTCAGGCTGGCTTCATTTTCCATTTGCAAGCCAAACAGATAGAGGTTGGGCGGTGCTATGATATCGCCGTCAGCTGTATTTAATGTGAGTGTGGGGACTGCGATTACGCTGCTGGAAGCCAGGGCAGATACGCCGTCGCGGGTCAAGGGGCCCACCACCAGTATGGCACCGGCATCCAGTGCCTGATGGTAGGTGATGAGGATATCCAGTGGATCATCGGTTGTTGAATAAACCCGGATGGTGGTCGGCAGGGTCTGTTCGCGCGTTGCCGCCGCTGCGAAACCTTGTCGTACTACATCCGCAGCTTGTCCGAATGATGATGATTGTAACGGTAACAGCAGGGCAACATGCGGCACGAGCGATGGCGCCGACGCTGTCTCGTCATAATTGGAAATATGATCTTCCAAGTGGGTCGAAAAGGCGCGTGGACTGATGTGCAGTGCGATGATAGATATCAGACAGGCAGCAAAAAAACGTTGCATCGTGATGAATATGCGGATAAAAATCACATTATATGTGGTTGCGCCGTTGATAGGCAATTTAAACATTTGCTACAGTGGTGCGCTGTATTCAGAACTATTTGGCGTGTATCGCAAACAAAATGAGTGAATTTTACCGGCTATCGGATTGAGTTGGAAAAGCAGTAGTTCAGCCTGATCGCACACTAGAAGGCGAGTTATAGCCCATTATAGGAATTTAACGTATCATAAAAAGATAGAAATATTTAGAATGCGCTGGTGTTAATCAGCTTTATAAAGCATCGCTGTCCCGGTTATCTATCGCAATATTTGGATAGGCTGAATGATGGCGATTTTATTTTGACAGGGAGTATTGTAACGATGGGAAAAAGTATACTGGGAATGCTTTGGGATAAAATCAGTGGACGTAAATCTTCCTCAATTGCCACCGCTCGGGAAGCAACAGGAACAACAGGAAGAACAGGCACAGCAGGCACAACAGGAAGAACAGGAACAACAGGCACAACAGGAACAAAAGGCGCAACAGGAATACCCGAAGCTACAGCTACTTCCGTAACGACGACTGAAACGAAAGCGGCTCCGACACCGACACCCGCTCGTGAGGCCGTTGCAAATGTTCAGCCACTGCTGGAGCCCGCTGAATCGATCAATAGGGTAGATCAACTGCGCGCGGATATTGCTGCGAATGCAGCTTTTTTTCATGTGTTTGAAACCGGTGAGGCTGCAACGACCCCTGCAGGCATGATTTGTTCCAGCCACGCTGATGTAGCCAGTGAAACGGGCTATATTCGACTCGCCAATGGTAAGCCGGGTGCCGCCTCCAGAGGAGCTACCGATGGTTATAGTATTCGTCTTCCTGATATTATCGAAGCGGCGGCCAGTGGCAAGCATATTGCGGTGAGTATTATTGCGCGGGCTGCGGCGGGCAATGATACCTCACGATTTGCGCTGGCTTATTCAACCAATGAAGTGGGTAATTCCGGTTGGCGCTGGTTCAAGGCAGGTGTCGCCTGGTCTGTTCATACCATGGAATACGATGTGCCCATCATGAGAAAGGGAAATAGTGACTTTGTGGGTATCCTGGTTGAAGACGAGGCGCATCCTGCCACTGAGTTTTATTATCTGGCCATCACCATATCCTGAAAATGCGATCGATATAATGCCGCGATAACGGCGGCATTATTATTTTCTTTTTATAAAATAAGGTCACTCCAAAGCAGCCACTTCCTTTGCTCAATCAAACACGGTGGCCTGCGTCAGGGGTACCGATTGCTGGTCTTTTGCGGAGAGCAGTGGCGTATCGTTGAAATGCCATTGGATGGCGATACGGGGGTCGTTCCAGATAATGCTTCTTTCAGCCTGTGGCGCATAAAAATCGGTGGTTTTGTATAGAAACTCAGCAGTCTCGCTTAAGGTAATGAAGCCATGGGCAAAGCCTGGTGGAATCCATAACTGATATTTATTCTCTGCGGACAAAACTTCGCCGACCCATTGCCCAAAGTGGGGAGAAGACTGACGAATATCCACTGCGACATCGAACACCTCACCTTGCACCACGCGAACCAGTTTGCCCTGGGCGTGTGGCGGCAGCTGGTAATGCAGGCCGCGCAGCACCCCGCGCTGTGACTTGGAATGATTATCCTGGACAAAATCAGCTTGCAGGCCGGTAGCCTGTTCAAATACTTGTGTATTAAAGCTTTCGAAGAAAAAACCGCGGTCATCGCCAAATACCTTGGGTGTAAATAAGATAACTTCGGGAATAGCCAGTTTCTTTGCGTCCATCAAAACACCTGTTCCTTTAATAATCCCAATAAATAATGGCCATAGCCATTCCTGGCCAATGGTTGGGCTAATTGTTCCAGCTGTTGTGCATCAATCCAGCCATGGCGCCATGCAATCTCTTCCGGGCAAGCCACTTTGAGTCCTTGACGTTTCTCTAATATGGAAATAAACTGAGCGGCTTCAAGCAGGCTGTCATGTGTGCCGGTATCCAGCCAGGCGTAGCCACGGCCCATAATTTTTACGTTCAGCGCATTCTGGTTCATGTATAACCGGTTCAAATCGGTAATTTCCAATTCACCTCTGGCAGAAGGTTTCAGATCATGCGCGAGGCGTACAACCTGTTGATCATAAAAATACAAACCGGTAACCGCGTAGTTGCTTTTAGGGGCCATTGGTTTTTCTTCCAGACTCAATACCTTACCGGTGGCATCAAATTCAGCGACACCATAGCGATGCGGATCCTGCACATGGTAGGCAAATACGGTGGCGCCGTTCTGGTGCTGCATGGCGCTATCCAGCAGGTGATGAAGATCGTGGCCATGGAAGATGTTGTCACCCAGCACCAGTGCACACAGATCATCGCCAATAAAGTCCGCGCCGATGATAAAAGCCTGTGCCAGCCCGCCCGGCGTAGGCTGAACTGCATAACTCAGACGAATGCCCCACTGACTGCCATCACCCAGTTGTTGCTGGTAACGTGGCGTATCCTGCGGGGTGGAGATGATCAACGCATCGCGTATGCCGGCTAACAGTAGCGTGCTCAACGGATAATAGATCATGGGTTTGTCATAGACGGTCAGTAATTGTTTACTGACGGCTAATGTAGATGGGTGCAGCCGAGTACCGGAGCCGCCGGCCAGAATGATGCCTTTGCGTTGAATCATGGTTGTAAATTTTCCTGAATAAGTAATTCTGTGACTCTGCGTACGCCTGATTCCCAATCTGGCATGTGCAGTTTAAATAGCGTCTCGAGTTTGCGGCAATCGAGACGCGAGTTAGCGGGTCGTACGGCGGGTGTCGGCCACTCGGCCGTTGCCAGCGCAAGGATCTGTTGTGCTTTAACTGGCCAGCCACATGCCCGTGCATATTCGATAGCGTAGCTGGCATAGGCATGCCAGTGCGTATAGCCACTGGGTGCCAGATGAAAAAGGTGGGATTTTCGCTCCAGGTGGCTGGTTTTAATTTGCTGTAACGCATGCGCGGTAATATCGGCGATACAGTGCGCCGATGTCGGTGCGCCCCACTGGTCGGCGACGACCTTGAGCGTCTCGTGCCGGGTGGCCGCCCGCAGCATCGTTTTTAGAAAATTATGACCATGCACGCCAAACACCCATGAAGTACGAAATATCAAGGCATAGGTACCGCTGGCTATAATGGCTGCTTCGCCTGCCAGCTTGCTGCGCCCGTAGCTCGATTGCGGCGCAACTGTATCCTGTTCCTGCCAGGGTGTCGTGCCCTGACCGGAGAACACGTAGTCAGTGGAATAGTGTACCAGACAGGCATCCAGTTGCTTTGCTTCGCGTGCCAGTATTCCTACGGCATGCGCATTGATGGCATGGGCCAGCTCGGCTTCGCTTTCGGCCTTGTCCACAGCAGTATAAGCCGCCGCATTGACAATGATAGCGGGTGCCACGGTACGTACTGTTTTGATCAGGCTATCGATATGACTCAGGTCACCGCACAGACCATCTGATGTAGTGCTCCGATCTAAGGCGACAACATCACCGAGCATAGCCAGGGATCGTTGTAGTTCCCAGCCGACTTGCCCATTTTTACCGAGTAGTAAAATTTTCACGCGCGTACTTTTTCATATTGTTTGTGCACCCAGTCACGATAGTTTCCGTTTTGCACATTGCTGACCCATGCCTGGTTATCCAGGTACCACTGGACGGTTTTACGGATGCCCGTCTCGAAGGTTTCAGCGGGTTTCCAGCCAAGCTCGCGCTCGATCTTACGGGCATCAATAGCATAGCGCTGATCATGACCGGGGCGGTCTTTGACAAAGCGAATCTGCTGACTGTAACTGATGCCGTCAATGCGTGGCTGCAGCTCATCGAGTAATGCGCAGACGGTGTGCACAATATCAATATTGGGTTTTTCATTCCAGCCACCGATGTTGTAAATTTCGCCGGGTTGGCCTGCCTGGATTACAGATTGAATGGCGCAGCAATGGTCTTTGACGTATAGCCAGTCGCGCACTTGCCGGCCATCACCATAGATGGGCAGTGATTTGCCAGCAAGGGCATTGACAATCATCAGTGGGATGAGTTTTTCCGGGAACTGATAAGGACCATAGTTATTGGAGCAGTTGGTTGTCAGTACCGGTAGGCCATAGGTGTGATGGTAGGCGCGAACCAGATGGTCGCTGGCAGCCTTGCTGGCCGAATAAGGGCTATTGGGCTCGTAGCGATGCTGTTCGGTAAAGGCGGGATCATCAAGCTTGAGTGAACCGTATACCTCATCAGTTGAAACATGCAGAAAGCGGAAATTGCTTTGGGCTGCACCTTGCAAGCCATGCCAATAGGCGCGTGCAGATTCAAGCAGACGAAAGGTGCCGACAATATTGGTTTGGATAAAGTCTTCCGGGCTATGAATGGAACGATCCACATGGGATTCAGCAGCAAAATTGATGATTCCGCGTGGCTGATATTCGGTCAGCAGTCTTGTTGTTAGCGCCGTATCCCCGAGATCGCCGTGCACGAAGATGTGACGTGGATCGTCCTGCAGGCTGGCCAGATTGCGCAGATTACCTGCATAGGTCAACTTGTCGAGATTAACTACTGGCTCGTCTGTGGTATCGAACCAGTTCAATATAAAATTGGCGCCTATGAAACCGGCGCCGCCTGTAATCAAAATCATGGATTTTTCCTTCTTTAGTGCCTTTCAAATGAACGTGACTATCACGACTCTATCCAGGTTGAGTTAAATACCGCCAATATACTTGTGAAACGTACGCTACTTCTTATAAATTGGTTTGCAAGTAATATTTTACAGCTATAATCAATTTTTATGTAGCGTGTAGAGATTCAGGTTATGAAGGAGAAACAGGCATTAACCCTTATCCTCTTTAAAAAACGATGCAAAACCCCCGGCGCATTCTTTACAGACAGAGAAAGCGACAACTGTAGCAAAGTCAAAGTTATTATTGACAGAAAACATTAAAGGTAACTTTGATGATAAGTATGAGGTAGGTGGCATTTTTGGTTGAGCATGCAATATGGTTGAACCAGAAAGACCTCGGGAAGTAGAAATTCTTGCGGATGCTGGTGCACTGGTTGGATGGGTGCGATTGCGAAAAACAGAAACGGTTTGTGTGGTCAAAAAAATAAATTGTACGGGTGAGTCTCTTTGAGATCTTTGTAAAACCCTAATGGTTGAAAAATTAACCCCTTATAATCAATAGCCGAGAACTTCTGGCGAGGATTTTTACAAAAGCTTCCCCTTATTTATCGAAAAGCTGAGTAAGGTTGCTCAGGCACATGCCCTGCTGGTGCGTGGTTTTAGCGAAAAAAATAGCCCATTCGAACCACTACCTTTGAGCGTATGAAAAAGACCGCTGCATAACTGGTTATCTTGGGCTGGGCAAGGTTTTTAAGTGCTTGATTTATCAATGCTGTAAGTAATCAGAAAAGCTCAAAAATACAGTTATGCAGCGGTCTTTGAAATCCACAGGTCTCGATCGTTATTCCGATCCATAATAAATTTCCGGTTGCTTATCACTGTTTGCTATCATTATTGTTGGCAGTCGACCAGGCATCCACGGAGTGATTCTGGTTGATGATAGATCTACGGATGCAAGCACCCGTTTTTCTGAGCTCATTACGAGCACGCAGTACATTCGCAACGATGAAGCGTTTGGCTTTATCCGTGCCTGCAATCGCGGCGGCCGTTTAGCCCGTGATGAATATATTGTTATGCTGAAATTAGTAGGCTAGTTCGATATAATAATTACAAACTTCCCGGCCTTGCCTCCAAAATCAATCGGTACGCATACTCCGAACAGACTTCAGGCCGAATTGGTTCATCTTGAGTGAGTTCCCAGTTATCATATCCGAACTCTGAAAGTGTTTTTCCATACCTTTGTTCGAGCATAAGGCAGTCCTCACTGGTGAAGAAAGATCTCCATCCGCCCGCCTGTCCTGTCCGCAGGGTTCTTTGCAGATCCTTGCCCACGGATCTCGATACCGGAAGTTCGTATCCTAAGTATCCGGCGAGATCCTTGTTGTCCCCGGAGATAAAGTTTTCGTATCGCAGCACGAAGACGTCTTTGGGTAGTTGGTGCAGAAAATGGACATATCCAGCAAGATCTCGCAAAAGCCAGGCATCGTAGCCGATGCGGCTTCTCAGGAAAGAGGCTAGTTCGCCAAAACTTATGTTTTGTGGGTCTTCCTCTTTACGCTTTAGAAGCGCAATCCATTCCTGCGCGATTCCCGTTTCGAAATTCTTGGATTGAGCCCACGCGAAAGATACATAAAGAAGCCTGCTGAGAAGCTCATCCCTGAAGTCCCTAATGATGACAATTTTCTTGTCGAAGGTCATTGGAAGTTCATTGTGTAGGATCGCATTGCGAAGACGCGGTTTCTTTTCCCAGTGATCTGCTATAAGCTTCACTACTGCGCTTTTGTCGCCTGCATCTTTAGCGGGTATAAAAAAATCAATCCTTCTAGGTTCAAGATGATAGTCCGATATGCCTGCGCCACTGGCAATCGTCTTCGAGATGACGGTAGTCCCTGTTTTGGCGCGGCCTACAACTATTATTTTCATTCTAGGCCCCGAAGCAATTGAGAGATTCGGCTAGGAGCAGTGCAAAGTGTGAGGGATTCCTTGGCCAGTGAGAAGCTCCAGTTGTATGTAGGGTCGTGCCTGAGGCTCTCAGCCCAAACCTGTTTCATCATTGCATTATCCTTAATATAGTTAATGAAAATTATTATAATTATTTTCGTATAGAATACAAAGTGAGACTTTTGCAAAATCCCAATCGTTGAAAATCCATAGCGAGGGCTTTTGCAAAAGTCTCGAGATATTTGCCCAGAGAGCGATACACCTGATTTGCACAGCGGCTAGGCAAATGAGCCTCAAGCAGCGCTCATACTTCGCCTGATATATCAAAGACCGCTGCATAACTGGTTATCTCGGGCTGGGAAATATTTTTAAGTGTTTCATTTATCAATACTTCAGGTAATCAGAAAAGCTCAAGAACACAGTTATGCAGCGGTCTTTATCATGCTTGCGATGTCAATGTGTCATATGAGATCCTTTCGTTTTGCAGGCATCTCATATTTTTCATTTCGTGGCTACACTATTTATTAAAAGAGACCACTTCAGACAATCGAGGCGGCTCTCGGTGTATTCAAGACACATGGAAAAGGTGGTTTATTTTATCTACACCTTTATTCCTTTTTTTCTGCCACTTAAACCTGTTTCATTTTCTTCTAAGATGGAAGTATTTACGATTATAGAAGGAACCCTTTTGAAATACAGAATCAAATTCCCCAACAATCTCAAATAATCCGCTAATTTGTATTAGAAACATCTCTCGATTTGGAAAAGCACAAGGAACAGAATCAACCCCTCTGGATTTCTTAATTACTTCGGGCTTTTCCATACTGTTTGCAATTTCAACTTCCAAAACTAATATTCCATTTTGTGCTAAAGCATTATTCGCTGCTTTCAAGAAATCGATTTGTTGTTCACGGAAATAATGATAAGTTGATGAACAATGAATAATTTCGAACGAATTAATGCTGTCCAATAAGAATTCAATAGCATCCATATTGGAAAAAATAATATTACGATGTTGTAAAATGGAGTTATTTACATGACTAGCTATTTCGAGCCAATGTCGCGACATATCCACACCATTAACCGAACAAGTTGTTTTTTTTGCAGCACGAAAACAAAAAAAACCTGCGTTACAACCAATATCAGCGAACCGATCTTCTGTATGAATTATGTCATCTAAGTGTGAGGCGGCATACTTCAGTGACGTATTACTATCGCTGGTTATATATGGCTCTTGATCATATATACCTAGTGATTCAAGATTCTGATAAGTAATTTTCGGAACAGTTATCTTTTGGCACTTTTCACGGAAAGATTGCTTGATATGCTTAAGAATATCTATATAACAGTGACCATCGGTGACATCAAATCCACCAGCAGAGTATGTTTCTGATAAATTTTTTGACGCATGTATTGCAAACGTTCGTTCTGCTGGTATACGCAAATCAGAAAATATTCTTTCATAGTTCTTAAAAACATAACCATCTAATAGTACTAAATGAATATTGGAGGAATCCCGTAGCTTTTGCGTTAATTCGGCACTCAAGTGTTGAACAAATAACTCGTGGTTGTAGCTCGCACTATCAATATACTTTGTAATGTTAAAATGCTCTGGAAGATCCCTGATCTTAGGTTCCCAAAAATCCATTCGGTTATCGAGATTAGGTGCAATTTTTAAATCAAAAATATTGTCAGCATGAATTGAAATAATCCCATTTTCAAGACTTGATAAATGTTTGCAAAGAGTAGTCTTTCCGCTGTTAGAAGCCCCATAGATAGCTGTAAAATTAGGGATGCTTACTCGTTTACTATCCGATATTCTCGATGGCATTTCCAAAGTTTTTTGCTTTAGCCAACTAGATGTAACATTCTGAGTACCCCGCACATAATCCCAGTTAATCTTAGCATCATGACCCTCTCGTAATTTCGTGCTATGTGTAGAGGATGAGTCCTTGGCAATAACATTTAGTACTTTTGCTGATTTAGGAATTAATGCCAACGGAATTAAAATAATGAATCCACATAAAGGTGACGCATTTTTTAAAAATTTTGAAACATCATTGCGGGTTACACGTTTCAATTCCCAAATAGCTAGTTCATTATTATCAAGCACAACTGTCAGATTAAATACTGGCTCCAATTTATCATTAACAGCCCATCCAGAAAGTTGAAGAAAGCCTAACACTATTTCAATACTATCAACATAACCTCTTGGTTTCGTTTTCTTATCCCAGAGATCTGATTTTGCTTCCTCGTTTACCATAATCTTTCCTATTGTAAAGCAACGTAACTCTCTATTATTCCAGTAATTAATTGGATAATCCAGAATCTTTTAACAATTATAAATTAATCTCCAATTGAGAAGTCTTCTCTTGCTAAGGTTAAATTAGGGCTGTAGCAGGGGTCAGCCAGTAACATTGCCCCCCATCGGGTTTTAATATATTCGATCTCTTTATTGAATCGTGCCACCTTTTCGGGGGTGTCTTCTTCACCCCGCGATTTTGATTCAAAATGATACAGCTCTGCATAGGGTGTCCAGAGATTGCGGTATCCTGCCTCGCGTACTTTAAGGCAAAAGTCGACATCGTTGAAGGCCACGCGCAGGTGCGTTTCTTCCAGGCCGCCGACCTGTTCATAGACTATTTTACGTACGATGAGGCAGGCTGCTGTTACCGCTGATAGATTCTGGACAACTCTCAGGCGATTAAAATACCCGGCGGCGGCCCGGGGAAAATATTTATGTGAATGGCCGGCAACACCACCAAGCCCAGTGATCACGCCTGCGTGTTGAATCGTTTCATCGTCATAGTATAGTTTGGCCCCCACACAACCGATTTCCGGACGCAAGGCATGACTGGCCATCTCACTCAACCATTCCGGGTTGATCACTTCAACATCGTTGTTGATCAGGCCAATCAGCTCACCTTTAGCCTGCTGTGCGCCATAGTTGTTAATGGCTGAATAATTAAAGGGTTGATGATAAGCCAGTATGCTAACCCGGGCATCGCTGTTTTGAATGGATTGAAAGAAATCCAGTGTGGCGGGTTCAATACTTTCGTTATCCAGAATGATAATTTGGTAATTTTGATAGGTTGTCTTATCGAGAATGCTGCGTACGCACGGCTCCAGCAATTCCAGTTTATCCCGAGTCGGAATTAGCAGGCTGATCAGGGGTTCTGGTTGTGGAAGGGGGTAGCGTACACGATAGGTGTTAGACGCTATTCCCGCTTCGATTTGAATATCATTCCGACTCTGCATATCAAAGAAATGCCGCAGTGCTTTAATCCCTGCAGTGGCGGTATAGTTTTTTTCAGTGGCATGCAGTGCGGTAGAGCCTTCGGCTATTCGCCAATGATAAAGTACTTTGGGAATGTGTATGATTTCGTTAGGTTTAACATGGAGGAGGCAACGTAACAATAGATCCTGATCCTGGCTGCCTTCCACACCGACACGAAATCCGTCGATGCGCTGAAGCAATGGATGACGATAGACACTCAGATGTGAGACGTAGTTTTGTGAGAAAAACAGGTCTGGGTTCCAACCCGGCTTAAAATGGGGTTCCTGACGATTGCCCTGTTCGTCGATTTTGTCTTCGTCGCTGTAGAGTATCTGCGCAGCGGGATGTTGATTAATTGCCTGAGCCATAAAATGTAACGCATGTGGTGCCAGTTCGTCATCATGATCTAGCAAGGCGACATATTCACCGGTTGCCAGTGTTAATGCACTGTTACTGGCAGCGGCAATATGTCCATTTTCTGCGCGGAAGATGACTTTGATGCGTGAGTCTTGTTGACTATATGCTTCCAGCAAAATTCTGATATGAGGCTGAGGCGAAGCATCATCCGCGATGCACAACTCCCAATCCGGGTAACTTTGGGCCAGCACCGATTCAATCGCCTGGCGCAGAAAAGATGCGGTCGTATTGTAGACTGGCATGACGATAGAAATCGTTGGCCGATACTTAAAAGATTGCTGTGCCGTTAAGACAGCAGCGAGATCAGAGCATTCCGGTGTTTCATATTTGGCGATCCAGTCTGTATAACTGACTACTGCATAATTTTTATTGGCTTCATGGTCAAGAAATTGATTGTAGTCTTGATAAAGCAGCGCATCTGTTGTGACTTCAATCACTTTGGCTTTTTCTGCCAGTACTCTCCAAATGCGGGTAATGACATAATCCTTGTACTGCACATGATGCTGTTGAATATGCGACAGCATATGTTTATGCGCCAATGTTGGCGAGATGGGCACAAGATCGAGATGTATCACAGAGAACTGGCCGGTCCTTTCAAGGGGGTCGAAGCGAACCTGCCTGGGAGAAAATTGCAGATAATATAAACGCCTGGCCAGCTGACCATGATGGAATGGCAGCATGACTGAAAATGCTTCATGATAACCATCACCATAATCAAAATACAATTTCGCAATATTATTATGAGTGTGTTGCGAATGTAGGCACAATTCGATCATGTACCAGCCCGGACGCAGCTTTTGGCAAATATCTGGCCATAGGAACCAGGGATCGTTGCCTTCAGAATGCCAACTATGATCATTACTCTCATCAGGTCGTAAACTACTCACAGGCTCAAGAGTGGGGTGCTTGCCTGTTTGCTCATCGAATGCTTCAGATTCATCCATGCTGGTTTCTTGTTCAACAAAGTCGGCCAGCGATCCTGCAACACAGCGTAGCTCTGTCAATAGTCCTGCTGGACTGAGTTGCTGATGCAGTTGCGAAAGCAAATCCGCTAGATCGGCTGGATCGACTTCACGCCCGACTATAGATCGATAAGCTGACCGAATAAAAGACATTTGATGATAAGTACGCAGCGCTTCTAGCGTAGTGAAACTTTGTTCTTGAGCTGGATGAGAATACATAAGAAATATCGACTAATTAGAAACCAGGGGTTATTGTAATGGATGCCCGCCAGCCTCAACAGGGTCGAGGTGGCAAAATGATGGCATCGTACTTAAAAAGAAAAGAACAGCTCGCATGAAAGAGATCTGTTGTCGTTATAGATGCATTGGTCTGTGCTGATAGGGATCATCGCTTGCAGTATAGCGCTGATTTTTTTAGTGGGCGAAGCAGCAGTGCGGTTATTCCGGCAGTGATAAATCTGTTTCATGGTGGTAGGCAACATTATTTCCGAGCTCGGCGTGTATTTGAAGTTCGCATGGATTTCACCGCTTTTGCTTTTGATGCCGGCTTATCTGATGATTGTTTGATGGCCTGGAGTGATGATGCTGGAAATGCTTCTGGATTCTCTGATGCTGCTGGCATTAACGGGGTTGGTGCAGCGGTGGGTGTACCTGCACGCAGTTTAACGATGCGTTGTATCTCGTGCGCCAGATTAAGCCAGTCTTCCCAGGGTCGATTCAGTTGTATATCTGTGCTACGTAAAGTTTGCAGAATGGCAGGTAAACGGTCGATCAAAGCCAGAAGAAAGCGCTGGTCTTGTTTCGTCAGGCGCCACCAGATCGCCATATCCATGGCATCGGGCTGGGCAAAGCGCAGTTCCAGTTTGGTACCAACGTCGTCATAGGATTCGATAAACCAGGCTTCGAACGGTGCCTGACCCGCTTCTTCAGGAAATTCGAGTCTGGGGTGAGTGCCAAACGGCTTGGAATGAATAGCGGCACAGGCCAGACGAAATTCAAACCGAGCCCAGCGCTGATCACCGAAAGAAAGCTGATCGAAATGTAACCACAGGTGTTCGTAGTCAGCATGAATGCGCTCTTGTTTGAACCGAATCTGATCGTAGCGTACTACCGGTGGAAGCTTCTGGAGCAGCTGGTCGAATTTTTCCAGGCCTGCGCGGAGTGCTTTTGGCTGGATAACTGCGTGTTCTCTGAGAATAGCCGGTGCGGTGAGTGTCTTGATGAGCAGCTTGCTGAGTGCCTGGAGTAGAGCCCAATCACGGGTGTTGACATTAAGCAGGATATCGAAGCATTGCTGGAGAGCAGTCTTTGTCCCGGCGGGTATGAGTGTCAATTCGGTAAGCCCATTTTGCAAATGGGTGCCGAGCGCGTCAATAAAAGGTGAACCGGCTTCCGGCGAATGCGTAAAAGTAAAGCCTGCGATGCCTTGTGTCAGCGGTGTTTTGAATTCGAATACAGGCGGGTGATAGCCTGGGATATTGAAATGAGTCAGACGCCATGTGACCGGATCATCCTGGTTAGCCGAAACGGGCAGGATCTCAATGGTTTCATAGTCAAGACAGGCAGGGTAGCGTTGCAGCAGGCGTTGCCACCGCGTTTCTGCCATCTGTAGCTGGTCGCGCGCGGCCTGATGCTGTTGAAAATAATGTTCGCTTTCCAGATGGGCTTGGTGGATTTCGAGTAATAGTTGGTCATTGTTTTCAGTCTGGAACTGATTCAATTGATCGATTCTGGCTTGGCACGCCGTGAGTATGGAAGCCTGTTCCTCTCGGGACTGGATGAGAGCGGTAATTTCTTGTGTCAGTGTGGCCTTATCACTTTCCAGGGTCGCATTGAGCTGGGCCAAGGCATGGATCTGTTCTTGTCCCGATTGGTATTGCAGAGAGATTGTATCCAGCTCTTCCCGAATTTGATGAAACCGTGTCAGCAGCAATTCCTGTTCATACAAAGCTGTGTTAAGTCGGGCCTGATCATCGGTGTGTTGCTGTGCGTTGCAAGCAATCGCATCGTCATGCTGTGTTGGGAGCATAGCCGGTTTTTCATATGCGGCTTGTGCTGGTTGCGATTCGGTGGATCGGCCTCGCAGCAGATGATAGTCAGCCATTATTTGTTCGGAGGTGGAGATATCCGTATCGACAACGGGAGCGGTTTCACCAAGTGGGCGCATCGCGCTGGCAATCTCGTGCTGTAACCGGATGATCTGTGGGTAATCCTGACATAGCTGCTGTGCCAGGTAGCGGGTCAGAGAATCCTGCTCGGGCACGCTATTACCGGTATAGGCAGGGATGGTGAGCGGAAGCTTCCACTGTTTGGCGCAGTATTCAACCAGCTGCTTTGGATAATGAAGACACTGGCTGGAATCAACGAGCAGGCTGCGCCGCGGATTGCGCTGATAAAAGTGTAATAATGCTTGATGTTGTACTTGCCAGGCATGCATCACCTTCTCGACAGAAATGGCATTGGTTTCGTTTACCATGAAATTGGCCAGCATCTGCTGTGGAGAAAGACAAACCAGAATAAAGCGCAGGCGGGATTCAAAGTGGCACCAGAAATCGAGCAATTGGATGCTGCGTGAATCGGCCCAACCCCATACGCTTGATTTGTTGTTAGCAAGAAACAGATCGCGCGCATGGCGTTCCCAAGGTTGGCCGGGCTGGGAGATCGCCTGGATATCATGAGATGCCTTTGTAGTCACATTGGCGACTTGCTCGTGCCAGCATATGATATCGATGGAATGATCATCTTTACTTGGCTTGGGTTGTTTCATGCCTGCTTGCTGTAGAATATCAGCAATGGCTTGCAGGCCGGGCTGAACTGACCCGGTAATGCAGATACTTTTCATATTGATTTCAGTATTTTTTTAGATGCTCATTATACGGAGATGGCTGGTTGGGTTTCCCCAAATGTTTTTCTGATTCCGGAGGCTGATTGTCCGCCAGCAGGCTACGATTATTGTTTTTCAAATGTCGGATGCGATTGAAATGACTAAAAGCAGCTCCTGGCGTTCAGTGAGGCGGATCCACACTATTTCGATTTCCTGTTTTATCGAAAATAATGGCAGAATACCACACTTAATCATGCCGTTTCAATGAAGCTATCGCTGTCTATCGACCGTAACAATCGTCGAATCGCACGATATCATCTTCCCCAAGGTAAGCACCTGATTGTACTTCAATAATATGAAGGTCCATTTTTCCTGGATTTTCCAGACGGTGCGTGTGACCCAGTGGAATATAGGTCGATTGATTTTCTGCAATCAAGGTTTCTTTGCCATCGATCGTCACTTTGGCAGTACCACTGACAACAATCCAATGTTCAGCCCGATGATGGTGCATTTGCAATGACAGTTTTTCCCCAGGCTTAACCATGATGCGCTTGACCTGGAAGCGCTTTCCCTGATCAATCCCTTCATACCACCCCCAGGGGCGATAGATGCGCAGATGCTCGAGATGTTCTTTCCGGTTATTGGCTTCAAAGTGCTGAATGGCCCCTTTGATTTGCTGAGCCTTGCTTTTGTGCATCACCAGTACGGCATCGGCCGTTTCGACGACAACGATTCCTTCCAACCCGATGACGGAGACCAGGCGACTTTCGGCACGGATATAACTGTTTTTAGTGTCGGCAATATAAGTATCACCCTTGGCGATGTTGCCATTTTCATCTTTTGTGGAGACTTGCCAAAGTGAATCCCAGGAGCCGACATCACTCCAGCCAAATTGTGCGGGCACGACTGCGGCGCGGTCAGTGACCTGCATCACAGCATAGTCAATCGAATCGGATGGGCAGTCAGTAAATGTGTCTTTGCAAGGGCGAATGAAACCCAGATCAGTTATTTTTTCCTGCCAGGCTTTCTGTGCCGCTGCAAAAATATCCGGTCGATGGCGTTGTAGTTCCTGCAGGTAATGTTTAGCGGTAAAGACGAACATGCCACTGTTCCAAGTATAGCCACCTTCTTTAAGGTATGCCTGAGCCGTTTCCTGATCCGGTTTTTCGAAAAAAGATTGAACGCGACTGGGAATAAGCGCAGTAGGCGTGGCAAACGAAATGGCTTCTCCTGCTTTGATATAACCATAACCGGTTTCTGGCGTATGGGGAACCACGCCAAAGGTTACGAGATACCCGTCCTGAGCAGTCAATGCCGCAGTTTCTACTGCCTCTGCGAAGCTGGCTTGATCGTCAATGACATGGTCAGCTGGTAGGACAAGCATCATGGCATTTTCATTAGTGTCGGCCAGGTGAAACGCAGCCAGCGCAATAGCCGGTGCGGTATTACGGCCAACCGGTTCAAGATAAATCGCTGCTGGTGAAATGGCGATACCTTCACATTGCTCCCGGATTAGAAAGCGATGTTCCGAGTTGCACACCAGGATTGGTGCCTGTGAGTTAGATAATGCGTTCGCACGAGCCAGCGTGGCCTGTAGCAAGGTTTCTTTGCCTATGAGTGATAACAGTTGTTTGGGATAAACGGTACGGGAAAGCGGCCATAATCGCGTGCCGCTGCCGCCGGATAAAATAACCGGGTGAATATGTAATGACATGGCTTTGTTCGTGTACGCTCTCTTGATGTCAAGTACCTATCTGATGGTGTGCTCAAATGATATGAATAAAGTCATCCAATGAATTTCAGCTGAATGCAATTTAAGCTGCTCACCAATCTTGTGGCTGGTGATACGATAGGCGGAATGGCCAGGCTGCATGATATATAGCGCTATTTGAAAAGGATTATACACTCGGGATGTTCCTTTGGTCTACCCGTAGATAGGGATGTTGAAGCATCGCCTCGTGTGATCAATTTTCGAAGCAGGTGAATCCGGGTGGAGTCTGGTGTTCGGTCGGGTTCGATATGGTTTGGTCATGGGATTGTTTTCATCTTCGTATTCTTACGTGTTCTTGGCTTTGTTGTTGTTTTTCTGGTGATGACGGGTGATTTCCCCGCCGTCTTCTTAGGGACAGCTGGTTTTTTTATGGCCCTTTTCTGTTTGATTGCTGCCAGATTAGCCAGCGTATCCTGGTTGCCTGGTTGAAGCTGAATAGCCCGTTTCAGTTCCTTGCGGGCACCGCTTAGGTCTCCCTGAATGCGCAGCAGGTTGCCGAGGTTGTTGTGAGCCGCAGCGGAATCAGGTTGCAAAGTAATGGCCTGGCGGTAAGCGGTAATGGCTTCTTCAGGCCGGCCAAGGCGTTTGTAGGCAACGCCGAGATTAATATAAGCGGGAACAAACTTAGTGTCTACTTTCAAAGCCCGCTTATGGAAGCTAACGGCTTTCTCGATTTCGCCCCGATCCTGGAAGATCATGCCCAGGTCGTTATAGTAGTTTGCCCGATCCGGAGCTAGAATGGTTGCCTGTTGAATCAGCGGCAATGCGCCATCCAAATCCTTTTGAGCGCGCAACGTCAGTCCGAGGCCGTGAAGTGCTTCCGGGGAATCTGCATTAATTTGCAGTGCCGCGTGATAGATTTTGACAGCCTCATCGAACTGGCCCATACGATAGAACTGACTGGCACGCAGCAGGAGCTGTTCGATAGTACGGGGATTCTCAATAATACTTTCCAGCTGCTGAATACGCTTGGTCAGCTCGGTAGAAGGAAATAAGCCATTGGCTTGCCGGAAACTTTGCAGGGCCTCTATTAGTCGCCCGAGTTGTTGCTGTGCCAGACCAATCTGGGCGAGTGCGGCTGCTTTTGACAGGGTATTTTCCTTAGTCTTGCTGCTGGTGATTGCTTTCCACACGCCATGGAGAATTTTAAGGGCTTCTTCAGGCTGGCCAGTACGGTTATGGATCATGGCGATACCCATGGCAGCGGCGGCATTACCCGGTTGGAGTTGCATGGTTTCGTGATAGAGTGCTGCCGCGTTGGTATAATCCCGGTTTTCAAGCAGAGCACCGGCTTCTTTGAGCATGGAGGCGAGTCTTTTAGTCATGGATTTCTCTTTACCATTCGAATTGTTTTAGAAACTGTCTGAATGCAGGGTAACTGACCGTATTAAAGTCATAACGGGTAACGATTGTTTGTCGCGCTGCGTGGCGTATATGCTGATACTGTTCCGGGTCAGCCAGTATGCTGATAGCGCGGCTGGCCAGGGTAGACGGCTCTCCGAAGGGTGTTAGCAGACCATTCTCACCATCCATAATCACTTCCTGTACCGGTGGAGTAGCGGACGCGAGCACCAGACAGCCAGCAGACATAGCTTCCAGCATAGACCAGGAAAGGATGAAAGGATAGGTCATGTAAGTATGCAGGCGGGATACCTGCAATACCTTGAGGTAGTCATGGTAGGGGAGGCGCCCACTGAAATGAATGCGCGTCTGATCGACCTGGTCCGCGATTTCGTCGAGATAGCGCTGACGGTAGGTTTGGCCGGGCGCTGGCTGCTTGCCGTAACTGACCTGATCGCTGCCTACGATGATGACCTGACAATGCGGTCGTGCCTTAAGTATACGGGGCAATGCCCGCATGAAAACATGGAATCCGCGATAAGGTTCAAGGCCCCGGCTGACAAAGGTGAGTATTTCTTCTCCCGTCTGATGGATAGAGCCATCTGGTAGTGTAATTGTGGCCTTTGTGTCGGGTGCAACGGTGTTGGTATCAATGCCATCATGAATGATGTTGAGACGCATCTGATGATGTGCCGGAAAGCAACTGTGTTGCCAGGCCGTTGGGCAATAGCCGGCATCGCAGGATTCCAGGGCCAGTAGCTGGGTGGCATTGAGACTGTGGATACGAAAAATATCATCAAAATTCATCGGAAATTCGGGATCAAAGCCGACATCGGCCCCTCTGGTTCGATAGTAATACTCGAATAGTCCGATGACCGGGGTGCCGGGAAAAATATCCTTCAGATAAAAAGCATCACCCCAGCCCGGGTGTGCAATGATTAGATCCGGTTCGAGCCCCTGGCGTTTATGGGTGAGCAGTGTTTGCACCACTTGCTGTCCGCGTCTGACGGCTGATTCAAAACTGCGCGCATAAACGTGCGTATCATGACTGGCCGTGGTGGGTGACGGATAGGCAATGACCGGGATATCAGTTAAGGGAATGGTGTCTTTCATCCATTTTTCGTCACCAATACCGGATACCCGTATGCCCGGCTCACGCGCCAGTGCTGCGGCAAAATGGCGGAATTGTCCGGGAAAGTTAGGATGAACGAAAAGTATTTCCAAGCGCGTTCTCAATTTTATGATGTAGCCATGCCACCTGCGGCATTTGCTTGACGATTTGCCATCCTGCCGGGAGGAGCGTGTCTGATTGCGATTGGATACGTGGTGCCCAAAGAATATTTAACGTATGTGTCTGAGGTTTGCAGTCTACTCGCAATGACCTTTGATTGAGGCAAAGTGCGATGCACACATCGGCCACGCGGGTTGGACCGTCGGGCGCATCCAATGGGTCTTGCCAGACGACGGCCCCCTCAGATTTCAGCGACTGCTGCAATATATTGAGGTTGGTTTTGTGCTGATTGGGCGCCTTGGGCGGGATTAACAGTGCTATTCGCAGTGGTGGCTTGTGAGGATTAAAGAGAGGGCCCAGTGGTGATGCAGCGGTTGTCCGTGTAATGGGATTGGGGAGCGTGGGCGCAAGCTGCTTGATGATGGCCGTGTTGGCAGCAAAATAGCCATCAAAGTGCGGCCACCAGGGCATTCTGGCCCATAGTTTGGCCTGATCTCCAATCCAGGCGAGTATCAACAGGTCCGCCCGGCGGAATGTAGTCATCCCGATATCGTATTCAGGATGACCGACAATCAGACAATGGATATTGCGTAAGTGATACCAGCCGCGGCTGGGTGGGAGGAAGACGATACGGACTGTGGGATAGCAGCGCAGTATTTGTCTGGCGAGTTTGCTGGCACGAGCTCGCAGGGGAGTGGCCTCATGGCTTGTGATGACATCATCAATGATCAAACCGATGGTGAGCTGGTCGACTGTCAGGGGGTGGCTGGGGTCGATAAGACAGGCCCAATAATTACGTTTTAGCCATAATCCGGCATGCGTCTGCAAAACATCCGCATTGTTGACCAGACGATCAAAAATATCAGTCGCGCGTCCAGAGAGACGCGTATGGCCATGGCGGTGCAGTGCACTCAGATCATTCCGACAAATAATTTTCTTATTAAGCCGATGGCTGAATCGCAGGCAGAATTCAATATCCTCAAAGCCATAAAAATAGCTGGAATCAAATTGTCCTGCCTGGTAAAAATCATTTTTATGACACAACATGACGGCTGCAGTAACAGCTGGAACCACTTGAGGCGCGTATTCAGCCTCGCCTTGGTCTGGCGTAACCTCATAAGGCCAGTAAGCTGTTCCGGACAGTTTAAATCGTACGCCCAGATGCTGTACGGATGCCTGGCCTGGTAACTGCCCATTATCGGTTGATTTGAGCAATTTCAGGCCCAGCATACCAATTTCCGGATCGCTTTCCAATGTCTTGAGCATCGCGGGGAGCGCGTCTTGCAGCCAGACAATATCATTATTCATGAATAACAGAAACTGGCCACGTGCCTCTGATGCCGCGCGATTGCATGAAGCAGAGAAAGAATCGTTGTATGAGAGTGGGATGAGATGTATCGGCAACCGGGATTGCCAATATTTCAGCAGCTTCATGCTGCCGTCTGCAGAGGCGTGATCCACAATAATGAATTCAATCTCAGCCAGACTGTTATGTTTTTCCCAGCTCTCAAGCAAAGCACTCAGTGGTGCCTCACCATCGCGATTCAGAATAATGACCGAGACCTTAGGTGCGTGTGGTCGCGCGATTATTGTTGTCGCCCTGGGTTGTTTCGGCAGCGGGATGATTTCTTCCAGAGATAGATAAGCTCTGGGTATTTGTACGTGTTGCCTGCTGCCATGAAGCAGGTGATCTGATTCAGCGAATTCGACACTGATTTGGTGAGTCTCCCCGTTAAACAGGATTTCTGGTGGCGTTATATGAAAGCCGACGATGCCGAGCTGCTCCTCCGGTAATTTTAAATATTTTGCCACGTCAGGTCGGCGGCTATTGGGGCGAAAACGCTGCGCCAATTGACCGTCAATTTTTAAAATCAGCTCAACCGGATTCGCTGGCTGATGCATATCGAAAGCCCAGCCGTGAATGGCATGTTCTTCAAATTTCTCCAGAAATCCGATGAGTTTCTTGGGAGGCTGGCAGGGTGAACCATTTAATTCAATTTCGCCACAGTGAATGCGGAGTGGGATGGGTAGGTCTGCTCGGGAGATGCGGAAGGTTGCCAGATAATTATCAGGGCGTCCTGTTTCAGTCGGTACCGGAATGAGTGAAATCTGCTTAATGAATTGTCCTTGTTCATTACTCAGTGTCAGCTGCGGTAAAGGATGTGGTCGCTGACTGAAAGCGACCCAGCCCTGATAGGATTGTGCGGTGGCGGTAACCTGGCCATGACAATCACCATGACGAAAATCGAGTCGATTTTCCAGCAACCATGGCTGTTGTGGCACACTTGGCTTAGTGACCATTGTTTTTTGCTTGGGTTTGCAAAGTCGGATGATGAATTCATGTTGTGCACCGTCAAATACCCGGGCTGGCAAGGGGACAAGAAAGCCTCTGGCGGTATCGCTGAGCTGACCGAACGCTTTCTGGTAAATTTCCGGAATGGGGGATTCACAATCTATTTCGGTGAGTATGCTGCCATCTATAAAGATCGCTACCCGAATGTGTTTCTCGCCTGGAATGAAAGCACACCCTCGGAGCAGTTCATGATGAACCAGAATTGGCGAGAGATAAGGCGTTAAGGCTTGTTTTTGAATGCTTGTCATAAAAAAAGCCCGCGATTTTCCAGCGGGCTTTCTAAAGCGAATTAACTAGATTACAACGTAAACTTCACCATATCCGCAGTAATATCATCGGCTGTTACACCAACCAGCGTAATGGAAGCGTCATCTGAGAATTCGAAGGTAACATTGCCGTTCGATTCAACGACATTAGTAACATGTGGCAAGAGATCGTCTAAGGAATGCAGATCATCAAACTGGAAGGCCAGTTTATCGCTTTGATCAATCTGAACAGTGTAATGACCCAGTGCATTGAATCCGATAATGTCATCACCATCGCCACCGACCAGCGTATCATTGCCGCCACCACCAACCAGCGTATCATTACCGCTACCGCCAATGATATGTTGATCCCGGTTGTCACCATGCAGGTTGGCACCCGTATCGTCCACTACTTGAACGGTACCCTTACCTACCAGCATCGCACTTTCAATATTTTTGAGTTCCAGCGTTTTACCTGCTTCAATTTGATTCAGGAGTAATGCAAAAATCTCGTGATTGTCTACACCGCTGGCATCGAAAAGAATATTGCCGTTTTCGGAGGTGGAAACGTTAGTATCAAAATCTGTACTTGCGTTGGAAGTGCTGTTCAGGGACTCTCCATCGCTATCAGAAAACTCAACAACGCGAATAATGTGGTGTCAACGCCTTTGGCAGCAAATGCTTCGGTCAGGTTATTGATCGCCTTTTCCAGGCTACCACGCAGAGCAATAACGGCAGGATCGGTATCAGCACCTGGCAGCGACTGTTCAATTTGCTCGTTAATATAAGTCTTTACTTCTGCGGCTGTTGCAAGTTTGTTTAGACCTTCAAAGGCGATGCTGACACCGGCGGGTAACTTGACCGCCAGTTGCATCACGCCATCTTTAATTTCTGCGGCAACAGCTACAAGGCCTGAAACAACAGCACCTTGCGTCTCACCTTTGCTGCCTGTGCCGATAATTAACTTAGAACCACCACCTAAGTCTGTTAATTTTGCACTGCTCTCAACGGTGTCATGTAAAAATCGATCTAATAATGCTTTTGTTCCAGCGGTGAGTTCTTGACCGGAGCCACCCCCAAGTAATGATTCTGCTGCCATAAGTAAGAGTCCCTTTTTTTATTTCTGCGATCTAAAGCGGCGATTCTACGGCACCATTGGGAATAATACAAGTGGAATTAACGATGAAATTAACCCCGATTTAAATGCTTCGAATAATCTAAAATGTGCTGTGGTTCCTGATCGGAGTGGAAATACTGGATTCAGCATATCGATCTTTAATTTTCCCAATGGCTACAGGCCTGTAAACAGGTGGTTTTAAGAAGGAGAGGATTATGAGTACTTCGTGCGGAGAAAGCGGGTTATATATGTTCTGCCTGGCCTTGTGTGAATAATTGAGTAGCCGGTCATGGTTACCATTGTCATTGCTATGGCAGTATGAGCTTGTCTCTTTTACGGGATTGCGTCAAATACAGGCGCTGTAATAAAAACGGGTAAAATAATAGTTATAACAATACAGTCAATCAGACTGGATGAGGGGTATCCTCATTTCCATTTTCATGATGACGAAATTATAGAAGGAGGCAGAGAGAGTGCACGCCATGAAACCAGCGGTCGATATCGAATCTATTGTTTCTATTGCGATAAGCGCGGGTAAAATCATTCTTGATATCTACCAGCAGGATAGTTTTGAAAAACACATAAAATTAGACAATAGTCCGCTGACAGCAGCGGATATAGCTTCACATCATTTGATCACGCAGCAGCTGCAGAAACTGACTCCGACGATTCCTGTTTTATCGGAAGAGTCGCTGACGATTGCCTGGGATGTGCGCCGGCAATGGTGTCGTTACTGGTTGATTGATCCATTGGACGGAACGAAGGAATTCATGAAGCGCAATGGTGAATTTACGGTCAATATTGCGTTGATTGATAATCATGAACCCGTTTTGGGTGTGGTTCACGCGCCGGTTCTTGATGTGACCTGGATGGGTGAACAAGGGCAGCCTGCCAGAAAGCAACAAGCTGGTGAGCAGTATGAAATAGGAGTAAAGCAACATAAGGCGGGTGAACCCTGGATAGTGACTGGGAGTCGGACGCATGCGGGTGATAGCTTGCAGGCTTTTCTGGCAGATCTTGGAGAATATGAGCTGATTTCGATAGGCAGTTCCATTAAGCTTTGTCTGGTAGCGGAAGGTAAGGCAGATCTTTATCCGAGACTAGGTCCGACATCCGAATGGGATACCGCAGCAGCGCATGCTGTGGTGAATGCGGCAGGTGGCGAAGTTATTATTGTCGAAAATGGTCAGCCACTGTTATATAACACTAAAGATTCACTGATTAATCCGCATTTCCTGGTGCAGTCTGTTTCGAGCGGTCGTGCTTAAGTATGAATTCTTCTCAATTAAAATCAGTATAGCAATGGACATCTATAAAATGAAAAGTAGTGACACCGTCTGGCACCATGCCAGCGTTACCCGGGAGCGAAGGGAGTTGCAAAATCAGCATAAAAGTGTTGTGCTGTGGTTTACCGGTTTATCCGGATCAGGCAAGTCTACGCTGTCCCACGCTGTGGAAGAGGCATTGCATCAACGGGGATGCCGTACTTTTGTACTCGATGGAGATAATGTGCGTCATGGTCTGTGTAGCGATCTGGGCTTTCAGTCGACGGATCGTCAGGAGAATATCCGTCGCGTGGGTGAGGCGGCTAAATTATTTGTAGAAGCGGGTGTGATTACACTGACTGCTTTTATTTCTCCTTTTATTGCGGATAGAAGCCGGGTACGGAGCATGTTTCCTCATGGGCATTTTCTGGAAATATTCTGTCATTGCTCACTCGAAGTGTGTGAACAGCGTGATGTCAAAGGACTTTATCAGCGTGCGCGCGCAGGTGAAATCAAGCAGTTTACGGGTATCAGTTCTCCCTATGAGCCCCCGGAGAAGCCAGAGCTGGTCGTGGAAACGGATAAAGTACCCATCGATGAAGCGGTGGAACGCGTCACCACATTACTTGAAAGCCGCGGCATTGTATAAGTGGACGCATTGATTTTGATTTATATAAGGAGACTTTTGCAAAACCCCAATGATTAAAAAATTAACCTTTTATAATCAATAGCAGAAAACTTCTGGCGAGGGCTTTTGCAAAAGTCTCATAAGATTTTAGTTTGGCAGGGCAGATAGCATTTTGCTTCTGATCCTGGGTTTCGGATCATTTGTTATTCTGTTGAGTCAGTCGTCTCGAAAATGCCTGTCAATTTATTCGATGCGGCGGTGAGCGCTTGATCGAAACCGGCCGGCTGCGGAGAACGGGTACCTTCATGAATATGTTAACAAAGAGCGCGTTATACATAGTCGCTACGCCAATAGGCAATTTAAACGATATCAGTTTGCGTGCACTGGATGTGCTGGCGAATGTGGATGTGGTGGCAGCTGAGCACGTTCATACTTCGGGTCATTTGTTGGCCCATCATTCAATAACCACTCGCAGAATTACCTTGCACCAGCATAATGAAACGGTAATGGCAGAAAAAATTGCAACATTACTGGCGGCTGGGAAAACAGTGGCGCTGATTTCGGATGCGGGAACGCCGGGCGTTTCCGATCCGGGTGCGAAACTGGTTGATCTGATACGCCAGCAAGGTTATCCCGTGATTCCGATTCCAGGTGCGAATGCGGCATTATGTGCTTTGTCAGCATCAGGGATTGTCAATCCTCAATTTCTATTTTATGGTTTCTTACCAACTAAGACAGGTGCACGCAGAAACATATTAGCGACACTGAAGTGTTATACCTGTACGCTGATATTTTATGAAGCCCCGCACCGTATCCTTGATTGTATGGCCGATTTGATACTGGTTTTTGGTGCAGATCGCAAAATCACCATTGCAAGAGAGCTGACCAAACTATTTGAGACGATTCATGTGAGTACTTTAGGTGATGCATTGGCCTGGCTGAAAACGGATGCTAATCAGCAAAAAGGGGAGTTTGTTTTATTGCTATCCGGTGCTGCCGTTCAGGACAAATCGATGGTCAGCGAGCAGGCCCAACAGATACTGAAACGGCTGTTGGCTGATCTGCCATTGAAACAGGCCGTTCAGCTGGCTGCGGATATTACTGGTGAGAACAGGAAGGTGCTATACAAACTGGCGTTGTCGCAGCAAGAATCTGGCGTGGTATAACTGTCGGATGGGTAACCAAGCGCGGCGCTACTGACTGAATTATCATTGAATCTGGAGTGTGATAGGATGCTGTTTATCGCATTGATAACCTCTTATTTATTTTGAATACTTTAATTCTTACACGCCCGGATGATTGGCATTTGCATGTGCGGGATAATGAGCAGCTGCACGCAGTCGTACCTGATTCTGCCCGCCAGTTTGCACGTGCCATTATTATGCCTAACCTGAAGCCACCCATTGTGACGACTGAAATGGCGCGGGCATATCGTGCACGGATACTGGCCGCACTACCCGTTGCAATGCGGGCACGGTTTGAACCCTTAATGACACTGTATTTGACTGATAACACACCTCCCTCGGAAATTATTCGAGCTAAAGAGAGTGGTATTGTTCATGGAGTAAAATATTATCCGGCAGGTGCGACGACCCATTCTGATGCCGGTGTTACTGATATTGAAAAATGTTATCTCGTGCTGGAAGCCATGGAACGAGTGGGTTTGCCGTTACTGGTGCATGGCGAAGTTGTGGATTCGGAAGTGGATGTATTCGATAGGGAAAGTATTTTTATCGATCGTATTTTGTTTCCACTCACGCGGCATTTCCCGCAATTAAGAATCGTATTGGAGCATATCACGACGTGTCATGCGGTTGCGTTTGTCAAAGAAGCCAGCCGTTATATTGCCGCCAGCATAACTGCCCATCATTTGCTGCTTAACCGTAATGCACTATTCTATGGTGGCATTCATCCGCACCATTTTTGCTTGCCCGTATTGAAGCGTGAAACACACCGGCTGGGTTTGGTTGAGGCCGCGATCAGCGGTAATCCAAAATTTTTTCTGGGTACGGATAGTGCGCCACATGCCCAGTCCGATAAGGAGGCGGCCTGTGGCTGCGCCGGCATTTATACGGCCCATGCAGCTATTGAATTCTACGCAGAAGCTTTTGAACGAGCGAATGCCCTGGAAAAACTGGAAGCATTTGCCAGCTTCCATGGCGCGGATTTCTACCAACTACCACGTAATCAGGATACGATCACGCTTAAAAAGGAAAGCTGGATCATGCCTGCACAGCTTGAATTTGCAGGAAGAAATCTGATTCCGTTGCGGGCAGGAGAAAGCCTGGCCTGGAAAATGGTTGAATGAGGTATTTGCTGTTCCAGTGTCGTTAGGCCGCATTCGACCGATATCTGGCCATTGTTGAGGAATCGTCTATTGTTGGCCAGCTGGACGGCTTTGAAGCGTCGAGTCCTGTGTTCCGATGTAATACCCTCCAGGCTGAGCTGTACTCCGAACACCATGGAATACACCTTCTTAGGCATACGATGAAGCGACATGAACTGCGTAATTCCATATCGCCATCAGGTTTTATCCGGGTGATCGATACTGACTATCTGAAGTCGGTATTAATGATTACGGGTTATTGCAAAGGTGGCCAATTGGAGTAAAGATGTTTTGTAGTCAGAATCTGGTAATGACGCAATGGCGGCGGATGCGGTGTCAGCTTCAGCCTGGGCACATTGTCTAGCATAGTCAAGTGCATTCGTTTGTTGAATGACTTGCAGCACCGACTGGAGCTCATCTTGCCCACCTTCTTCAATTGCCTTGCGTATGATGCTGATCTGTGCCGGTGTCCCGGCTCTCATGGCATAAATGAGGGGCAGTGTCGGCTTTCCTTCAGCTAAATCATCCCCCAGATTTTTGCCGGTTTCCTGATAATCGCCGGAATAGTCCAGCATGTCGTCAATTAATTGAAATGCGGTGCCCAAATGCATGCCGTAGATCGCGAGGGCTCTTTCTTCTTCTTCTGCCGCATTGCCAAGAATGGCTCCCAGCCGACTGGCGGCTTCAAACAATTTGGCGGTTTTGAAGCGAATGACGCGGAGATAATTATCTTCTTCAACATCCGGGTCACGACAATTGAGCATTTGTAGGACCTCACCTTCGGCAATCGTGTTGGTCGCATCGGCCAGTACCTGCATGACCCGCATGTTGTCGACTTCCACCATCATCTGAAATGCACGGGAATAGAGGAAATCACCAACTAATACACTGGCTGCATTGCCAAACAACGCGTTGGCTGTTTCCTTGTTACGCCGGAGTTCGGATTCATCGACGACATCGTCATGCAAGAGCGTTGCTGTATGAATAAATTCTATGACGGCGGCGAGATTGTAGTGATATTTTCCAGTATAGCCAAAGGCGCCGGCAGATAGAATGACAAGTGCGGGTCGCAGACGTTTCCCCCCACTATTGATAATATATTCACTGACCTGGCGAATGAGTGCGACATGAGAGTGCAGTTTTTCCCGAATGACACTGTCCACCACATTCATGTCTGGTGCGATAAAGCTTCTGATAGATTCGATTGACACAATTTTACCTTGAAGAAAACGCTATGTTAGGAATGTCAGCGCCAAAGTGTCAAGTATGAAGCGATAATCAATTTAATTTTCTCCGCACAAAAGATATCTGATTATGTATAATTCCCTGTTCTGTAAAAGAGATGTATGGAGTCAAATATGTATGCGGTAATAAAGACCGGTGGTAAGCAATATCGCATTGAAGTTGGCGAGAAACTGAAGATAGAGCAGCTTAAGGCTGAAGACGGCAGTGAACTCGTGATTGATCAGGTGCTGATGATTGCTGATGGTGAAAAGGTTTCAATGGGTGCGCCGCTTGTCGACGGCGCTACAGTTCGTGCAACGGTGCTGGGGCAGGGACGACATGACAAGATTCGTATTTTTAAAATGCGTCGTCGTAAACATTACCAGAAGCACCAGGGGCATCGACAGAATTACACCGAAATTCAGATTACCGGTATTTCGGCATAAGGAGTAATTGAAATGGCACATAAAAAAGCAGGCGGCAGTTCAAGAAACGGCCGTGATTCGCATTCCAAACGGTTAGGTGTAAAACGTTTTGGTGGCGAGCTGGTTTCAGCCGGCAGCATCATTATTCGCCAGCGTGGTACACAGGTTCATCCTGGCACGAATGTGGGAATGGGTAAAGATCATACTTTGTTCGCCAAAGTTACAGGAAAAGTAGATTTCTGTGTCAAGGGCGAACACAAACGCAAGATGGCAAATATCATTCCTGTATGAAGGTATAAGGGTATTTTTAAAATTCCGGAAAATTCGGTTTTTGCAAAAAGCCCCGTCGGCTGCGATGGGGTTTTTTTGTTTGTGGTATCGAGTTTTAACAGAAGACAAACCGATGAAGTTTATTGATGAAGCGACTATTCAGGTATTCGCGGGTAAAGGCGGTGATGGTGCGGCCAGTTTTCGTCGCGAAAAATTTGTTCCGAGAGGTGGGCCGGACGGGGGTGATGGTGGACGCGGCGGCAGTATTTATGCGATAGCGGATCGTAATATTAATACACTGATTGATTATCGCTTTGCGCGTATATATCGAACAAAGAACGGTCAGAATGGGCGTGGCTCGGATTGTTATGGTAAAGGCTCCGATGATATTGTTTTGCGCATGCCTGTGGGTACGTTAATCACCAATATTCATACGGGTGAGATTGTGGCCGACTTGATTCATCATCAGCAAAAAGCTTTATTGGCTCAGGGCGGTACAGGCGGGCTGGGTAATCTGCACTTTAAATCCAGCACCAATCGCGCTCCCCGCCAATTTACTCACGGTGAGCCGGGGCAGGAATCTGAATTAAAGCTGGAATTAAAAGTATTGGCGGATGTCGGTTTACTGGGTATGCCTAATGCCGGTAAATCAACTCTTATTCGTGCAGTCTCTGCAGCACGTCCAAAGGTGGCAGACTATCCATTCACCACATTACATCCCCATCTGGGTGTAGTGCGGGTAGATCAGAATCGCAGTTTCGTCATTGCTGACATACCGGGTTTGATCGAAGGGGCAGCTGAAGGCATCGGGTTGGGTCATCGCTTTCTGAAACATTTAACGCGTACCCGGTTACTCCTTCATGTCATTGACATGATGCCATTGGATGAAAAGGCAGATCCTGTACACGATGTCCAGGCACTGGTAAAAGAGCTGCAAAAATATGACACATCACTCTATCAGAAGCCTCGTTGGCTTGTGTTGAATAAGGTTGATCTGTTGCCCGAGGATGAGCGTGCAGCGATTTGTAATCAGCTCATTCACAATCTTGGATGGGAAGGTCGATATTTTGCGCTTTCTGCATTAAGCGGTGCTGGTTGTAAGGTATTAACTTACGCTATTATGGAATATCTGGAACAAAATGTGATCGAAGCAAATAATGAGTCTAATGATAGATAATTTATGCAATCCATATTAAAACAAGCACAGCGCATTGTAATTAAGATTGGCAGCAGTCTGGTGACTAACCAGGGCAAGGGGTTGGATCATGTAGCGCTGGCCTGCTGGGTAGCGCAGATTGCGCATTTGAAGGAAATGGGCAAAGAGGTGGTTCTGGTTTCCTCTGGCGCTATCGCAGAAGGCATGCAGCGATTGAACTGGGAAAAACGACCGACTGCCTTATATGAATTACAGGCAGCCGCTGCGGTTGGGCAGATGGGCCTGGCACAGGCTTATGCATCTAGTTTTTGTCAGCATAAACTCCAGACGGCCCAAGTATTACTGACTCACGAAGACCTGTCTAATCGTACCCGCTATCTCAACGCACGTTCCACACTCACAACCTTACTCAAGCTGAATATTATTCCGATCATTAATGAAAATGATACGGTCGCGATTGAAGCAATTCGCTTTGGTGATAACGATACGCTGGCTGCGCTGGTCACCAATCTGATTGAAGCGGATGCATTGGTGATTCTGACTGATCAGTTGGGTTTATTCACCAGTGATCCGCGTAAGAATCGAGATGCAAAACTGTTAAGTGAAGTGAGCGCAGGCGACCCTGCAATTGAAGAAATGGCGGGTGGTATCGGAAGCAGTATCGGGCGAGGAGGGATGCAGACGAAAGTCATGGCGGCAAAACGAGCCGCCCGCAGTGGTGCGGACACGATTATCGCTTCGGGGCATGAAGATAATGTGCTGGTTCGTCTGGCTGAAGGCGAACCGATTGGTACCCGATTATTGGCAAAAATACCTGTATTGGCAGCACGTAAGCAGTGGCTGGCAGATTATTTACAGGTGCGCGGTGAAGTGACACTGGACAAAGGGGCTGTCAAGGCGCTTAGCAAACATGGTAAAAGCTTATTGCCCATTGGCGTCACAAAGATCAGTGGGGATTTTGAGCGAGGAGAGGCAGTGGCCTGTCTTGATCCGACTGGTAAGGAAATTGCACGCGGGCTGATTAATTACAATGCGATAGAAACTCAAAAGATTCTGAGACGACCCAGTAGTGAAATTGCAGCAATTCTGGGCTATGAGGATGAATCGGAGTTAATTCATCGCAATAATCTGGTATTGCTCTGAAATACGGGTGGGCGATTTTTTCTGACCCGACCCGATGACCATTTTCCGGTGCTAGCATTCTGATCTTGGCCATTCGTTCTTCGGCCTGAGTCATACTTTTCTCCTGTTTCAAGGTAGAGAAAATTAGTTGATGATCGACTGGACAATCGCGATCACAGGTGCTGTTACGACTGATTCGCCAACTCAGCTGGATACGCCTGATCTACGCTGCCGCGCATTGCTCAAGGCGATGAATTGGGGGAAATAGACATATCAAAAAAATAGATTCCCCACTAAAACGTACTGTATTGAAAATGAAACGGGCTGTAAAGAACATGTAGGCTGGCCGGAAGTAGCCGCAGAGTGCACCCGGTTTTCTCAAGTATGTGTGTGGCTGTGAAAACAAAGTTTCCAGTATGCCTGTGCAGCAATCTTTCCGTCACCTGCAAGCGGCATTCGGTAATTTTTTTGCCAAACGAACTAAATGCCCGTCATTCAAGCGCAAGCATGGCAAGCAATCGGCTGAATACACGTCCAGCGCTTTCAAGTGGGACGGTAAATCTCTGAAGTTGGCAAAGATGGAAGATCCACTGAATATCAGATGGTCTCGCATCCTTCCTAGGGCAGTAAAACTAACCACTGAAACGGCCTCTAAAGACTCAGCGGGTCGATACCACGTTTCCATGCTTTGCGACGATTCCGTTGTGTTAAAGCCAAAGGTTAGCGCTAAAGTCGGTATTGACTTAGGATTAACGCACTTCGCTATTCTTTCTACAGGTGAGAAGTGAAGTGGCCTCCTTTAACTAGACAACCTGAAGATAAATTAAGCTCTAACATGGCTGGTTAATCAAGCTCAGGCAGCTTGAGGAATTGCATACTTCTGATAGTAAACTTCATCTGGTGTTAGATTATCAAGACTTTGATGAAAACGTTCTTGATTGTACCAGTTGAACCAAACATTTAAACTTTTTCTTACCTCCTTTAGGTTATTGAATTCCTGGGTATATAAATGTTCGTATTTGACTGTACGCCATAGTCGTTCAACAAAAATATTGTCATAGTAGCAGCCCTTGCCATCCATGCTGATCTGTATACCATTGGTTTTTAGTATTGATGTAAATGCCTCGCTGGTAAACTGCACACCCTGATCACTATTCATGATTTTCGGACAGCCATGATCCTGGATGGCAGCTTCCAAAGCCTGGACACAGAAATCAGCGTCCAGTGTGTTGGATAAGCGCCAGCTCAGTACTTTACGCGAATGCCAGTCCATAATAGCAACAAGATAGCCAAAACCTTTTTCCATCGGTACGTAAGTGATATCAGTCGCCCAAACTTGGTTGGGGCGACTAATGGCCTTATCTTTGAGCAGATAAGGATATTTCTTGTGCTGCTTGGCCGGAATACTAGTTTTGGGCTTTGGTGCTGTGCTAATAATGCCCAGCATCTTCATCATTGAAGTGGCTTTCTTGCGGCCTATCATCATCCTCTGGCGCCTGAACCACGTGGCATAACTACGTGAACCATACTGTGGTGTTTTCAAATACTGCTCATCCATTTGACGCAACAAGATTAACTCACTCCCATCTGTGGGTTGTGGCTGATAATAATACGACGAGCGTGCAACACCCAGTAAATGGCATTGACGCGATTGACTTAGTTTCTCGTGGTGCTCGATCATTGTTTTGCGCTCAGCAACACTTAATGATCGAGCTTTCTGGCTAAAAAATCGCGTTCCACCGTCAATTGCCCAATCACGCGATGTAAATCGTCGGCACTATGACCATTCTAAGACCTTTGCACAACTCCCCCGTCAGCGCGATAACCGACTAAAATAGTGACAAGCAGAAGACATTTGGAGCAAGAGATGCAGATAAGTTTTGGAACACTGGAATTGGCACAGCGATTGAGACGAGACAGTGTGCTAATGAAGATTGATGTCCTGATTGACTGGCAGGAGTTACGTTCGAAGCTTACAGGTTTATACAAGCGCGAGTTATCGCATGGTGGAGGACGGGAACCATTTGATAGGTTAATGATGTTCAAGGCGATCCTGCTGGGACAGTGGCATAGTTTGTCGGATGCTGCGTTGGAGCAAGCACTGTATGTTCGGATTGATTTTCTACAATTTTGTGGTTTGTCCTTGTCGGATGCGATACCGGACGAAACCACCCTGTGTCGGTTTCGCAACCGATTGGTGTCCGGCGATCGGTTAGACGATCTGCTAGCCTCGATCAATGAACAGCTTCAATCACACGGATTGATGATCAAAGGCGCAATGGGAGCGGTAATTGATGCCACGCTGATTGAGTCAGCGGCACGCCCCAAAAAGGTTATCCTGCTTGAGGTGGATGCCGAAGGTAAGGCTGTTCAATTTGAGGATGGCAGCCAACCGGGAATCACTTTTATTGAAGAACAAAGCGCGGATCCGGATGCGACCTGGCTAAAAAAAGGCAAGAAGTCGCAATTTGGCTATCGCAGTTACCTGGTAGTGGATTCGCAAGACGGCTATGTGCGCGGAGTTCACACTGCCCCTGCCAACCAGAGCGAAATGATACATTTCGAAGCAGCTATCGAGGGTGCGCACATCGAGGCAAATCGGGTATATGCCGACAAAGGATCAGCCAGCAACGCCAATCGGCAGTTTCTAAAAAATCACAAAATCAAGAGCGCAATCATGCATCGTGCGTACAAGAACAAACCACTCTCGGCACGCCAGAAGCTGGCGAATAAATTGATCAGCAAAAAACGCTATATTGTTGAACAGTGTTTCGGCACGGCCAAACGTCTATTCGGGATGGGACGCGCCAGTTACTTCGGCACGGCGAAAGTCAACGCCCAAGTTATGCTGAAAAGCATCTGCATGAATTTAAAAAAAGCTGCCAACAAAATTTTCGTGGACAAGCCACCAAGGGGAGTAGTCCGTCTAAATGCCACATAAAGGGAGAAAACTTCCTTTAAAAGGAAGAAAAGCTTCACTTTCTGCCAAAATAACACGCATAACAAATGTCATTTGGACATTTCTCCCATTATCACAGCAAATTTACGCGGTTGTGCAGAGGTCTTATTCTTATTATTGGCGTCACTATTCTTGCCAAACAAATCACTGGCTTTTTCAATCAAATGACGTTTCCAGCTATTAATCTGCGTAGGATGGATATGATAACGAGCGGCTAGTTGTGGTACCGTTTCTTCTCCACGTATTGCTGCCAAGGCTATTTTGGCTTTGAATTCTGTTGAATATTGCATACGTTTCTTGCTCATGATTATGTCTCTCTATTTATTTCATATCAGAGCTTAACAATTTGTCCAGTTTTGCGGTACCACTTCAAAGATTGCGCTTCCTAACACACTACGAAAGAATGAAACCAAGCTTGCTAAGCTGCAAGGCAAGCGATCTAAAAAGCGCAAAGAGTCGGTCAACAGACGAAAGGCCAGACTACATGCAAGCATTGCTGATGCTCGTAAAGACTTTCTACATAAATTCTCAACGCGGCAGCGAACGAAAACCAAGTATCAATCCATGATCGAGACATCAACGCAGCGCGTAATGTTTTGGCCGTTGGACTGGCGGTGTCAGTCCTTGGAGAATCTGTAAGTCCTGTTTGCATTTAAGTGCATCCGGGTTGGATTCGTTGAATTGGGAATCCTCTTCGTTTACGGAGGGGGGCAGTTAATTCATCAATAAACTGATATTTATCATCTCAACTTCCGGAAAACCCCGGTCTTAAGGCCGGGGATGGATAGGGAGTCAGCTTCGCTGATACTAAAGCCTGTTTTCTCACCTATTTCTGTTACAGTGTATTAATGGAAATTAAGCGCGCATACAAATTCAGGTTTTACCCAACTTTTGAGCAAGAAACTATTCTGGCTCAAACATTCGGGTGTGCTCGGTTTGTCTATAATCGCATGTTGCGCGTTCGTTCTGATGCTTGGTATACCGAGAAAAAAAGAATCGGGTATCATGCTACCTCCTCTTTGTTGACCGAGTTAAAAAAAGAGCCTGAATTTGAATGGCTGAACAAAGTTTCCAGTGTTCCTGTGCAGCAATCTCTCCGCCACCTGCAAACGGCATTTGGTAATTTCTTTGCCAAACGAGCCAAATACCCGTCATTCAAAAGCAAGCATGAGAAGCAATCGGCTGAATACACGTCCAGCGCCTTCAAGTGGGACGGTAAGTCTCTGAAACTGGCGAAGATGAAAGATCCACTGAATATCAGATGGTCGCGCACCCTTCCTAAGGCAACAAAACTAACGATTGCAACAGTCTCTAAAGACTCAGCGGGTCGATACCATGTTTCTATGCTTTGCGACGACTCTGTTGCGCGAAAGCCAAGGGTTAGCGGCAAAGTCGGCATTGACTTAGGATTAACGCACTTCGCTATTCTTTCTACGGGCGAGAAGATTGCGTCTCCTAACACGCTACGAAAGAATGAAACCAGGCTTGCTAAGCTGCAACGCAAGCTATCTAAAAAGCGCAAAGGGTCGGCCAATAGACAAAAAGCCAGACTGAAAGTAGCGCGACTACATGCAGGAATTGCTGATGCTCGTAAAGACTTTCTACATAAACTCTCAACACGGCTAGTGAACGAAAACCAAGTGATAGCTGTAGAGTCTTTAGCTGTTAGCAATATGAAGAAAAATCGTTGCCTCGCAAAATCAATTTCCGATGCAGGATGGGGTGAATTTGTGCGGCAATTAGAATACAAGTCGCTGTGGTACGGGCGAGAGCTTGTAGGTATTGACCGATGGTATCCAAGCAGCAAACGCTGCTCGGGATGTGGGCATACCGTAAACAAGATGCCTTTGAATGTGCGTGAATGGACTTGTCCGGAATGCGGATCAATCCATGATCGAGACATCAACGCAGCGCGTAATGTTTTGGCCGCTGGACTGGCGGTGTCAGCCCTTGGAGAATCTATAAGTCCTGTTTGCATTTAGGTGCGTCCGGGTTGGATTCGTTGAATTGGAAATCCCCTTCGTTTACGGAGGGGAGCAGTCAAGCCCCATTAATTGGAACTTAGCTTCCCGCCACTTGCCACAAAAAGAGGGAAAAGAAAAGCGATTGGTCTGGTGGTTGTTATTTTTGTGTTTTCACTGGATGCTGATTGATAGGAGAAGCTGGCATGGTTCATCTACTGAAATCAGACTCATTATTCACGCCTGTTCAGCACTGTAGATCTTTTTCTAAACAGACAGTGCATGAGGGAAACCGGTTACAGCGAATTCAGCAGATAACGACTTCTCGACTAGCATGTGTGACGGGAGCTTTAAAGTCGATGCGAAGGCAGGGAAACAGGTGCTCGCTGGTTTTATTATGGCTGTTAATGTTATGTTTTACTGGTTCCGGGTGGACAATGGGATTGGCGCTGGAAAAAACAGTATGTGGTATCAGGGAACCTGTTATTTTCTGGTTCTGGAGCAGCCTGGCGGGTGCGCCGAGACCGGCGCGCATAGCGAATCTTTCTAACGCTGAGTCTATTTCCGTTTCAACTACGGATGGTCGAATGCTGCAAGGGTATCGGCTGAGAGCTACGTCGTCCGAACGTGATCCGGGCACCGGTGCGAAAGGTTATTTGTTGGTGGCACAAGGCAATGCGATGCTGGCTGATCAGGTACTGAGCAGTTTTACAGAATTTTCTCAAGCCGGTATTGATGTTTATATTTTTGATTATCGCGGTTATGGCAGATCAGAGGGAAAACCCAGATTTAAAGCCATTGTGAATGACTACCAGGCGGTTATAGCCTACCTGGATTCAAAACACTATTCAACCCGTCTTTTTTATGGGATGTCTTTTGGCGGCATTGTATTGTTGAATGCATTAAATGGCACGACAGAGGATAGCGCGATAGTGATCGATTCGACACCCAGTCGATTATCAGATTACGGTTGCCCGCAAACGTACGATCCGGTTGAAAATTTACCGGAAGATGCCTCAAATCTATTATTGATCACTGGCCTGATAGACGCTGTTGTTAAACCGGTGCGGTCAGAGGAATTGGTTGAGTTAGCTAGGGCTCGAGGAGCAGCTGTTATGATCGATCCTGAAATGGCGCATCCGTTTATGGATCAGAACAGGTCAGTACATACCCGGCGCATCAGGGCCGTCAAGTCATTTCTATTAAAAGAGGCCATGGCTGATTAATTCGCCCTCGGTAGTTGAATAGCCTGTCGTGGTCGACATCAAGGGAAATGCCAGGATGGATAGGGATATGATGAACCACCGTCAATTTCTGACTATGGGCCTCAGTGGATTGACTGGCACAATGCCTGGTCTCTGGTTATATGATACCTGGGCCCGCAAACGTGGTGCTAACTTACAACATACGGATACGATGAATCAGATCCAACCCCATTCTGATAAAGAGCCAGATAATCTGGTTTTGTTTTTGTGCGGTGATGTGATGACAGGCCGTGGTATCGATCAGATTTTGGCTCACCCCAATAAGCCAGTATTACATGAATCCTATATGATCAGCACCCTGAGTTACGTTGCATTGGCGGAAAGTGTGAGTGGTTCTATCCCGAGGTCAGTGGACCTCGCTTATATCTGGGGAGATGCCATCGCTGAGTTTGACCGAGTCAGGCCTGATTTGAAAATCATCAATCTGGAAACTGCTGTCACGCAAAGTGATGATTACTGGCTGGATAAAGGGATACATTATCGCATGTATCCTTGTAATTTACCGTGTATTGCAGCTGCTGGCACTGGCTTGTTTTATGCTGATTCGCAGCAACCATGGCTATGATGGCAACATGTTGATGTACCTTGAAGGTGATTCGATTGTACACTGGCTACACGCCAGCAAGTATCCGCCCAGTCTGGCCTATATCCTGTTGGAGCTGGGTTTGATGGCAATCATACTGGCCGCACTGATACGGTTGGAATCAGTCGTCAATGTATGCCGGAACGGGCCTGTTCTCGTTTATGGACAAACCGCGCTTTTTTTCTATCTGGCTCATTTTGGCGTGCTGACTGTGCTGAGTCTGGTTCTGAATCCTGACGGTCTGGGACAGACATATCTGACGACTTTGCTTGTGCTGATTATTTTTTATCCTGTCTGTCGTATTTATCCTACACTTAAATGGCATTATTCGCGAAGTATGCTGCGTTTTATGTGAAATGACGTTATTGACGAAATAGCGCTAATAGAATGATGGAACAGATATGCCCATCCATAAAAAAACCAGAATGATCATGGTGATCCCCACACCAATCGTACCGATGATCATGCCAACTAACATAGTAAGCCCATCCTTATTGAGTAGTCCGAGCGACATAATGAGTATTCCCCAGCCTGGTAGAAAATTGGTCAAAGGAAATGGGACGGCAATCGAGACCGCAAATACAAAGGAAAAAATACCGATAACTCTTTCCCACATATGTGCACCGATATAAGTGAGTCGTGGTTGCATGCGGGCTTCAATTTTACGTAGCCATGGATTTGCCTTGACGACCAGCTTCTCAAGATTGGTGTGCTTGATTTGTTTTCTTTCTATCCAGGCGGGTAACCATGGCGAACCCATACCAAAGATCATTTGTACCGAGAAAATGAAGAGTGGTATGGAAAAAAAGGTAGTATAGCCTGGCGGAACAGGTATCGGGAGACAGAGTGGTAAAGCGGCGATCGCCATTAAAATACCAAATCCACGTTCATGCAGTGCATTCTTGATTTCACCTACTGTCATACTTTCTTGTGTGTTGACTGCGACGACTATTTCGAGCAAGTCAGAAGTGGTATGCTCATTATTCTTCATTTGTTACTTCCTTATTTCCGTATCAATATCATTTATCAATTGGTATCCTCTTCTTCATGAATGAAGAGGTTCCTACTGCGTTCAGGCTGAGATAGCCTGAGTCGCCTCAGAGGATTTTGGTTGCTGACGGCATGACTGCGCCGTTCACTTCATAAGCTCGCTGGATGTGTCCTGCCCTTAATAATTAGGCGCTATTCATTCTAGTTCTGGATGACGGGTTTTTTCGCGCATTTTGGTAGAAAGCGATTAAATTACGTAACAACTCAAAATAATCAGACACGATTTGTCATATTCTTTTGAGATCAGCGTTCTATTCTTTATAAGAAGCTCGTTATCGCATGTTATTTCCATTATTCAATGAGTCAGTTTGTGTATAAAGTGAGTTATATCTTTTCAGGGTATCAGGCGATGCTGCACTATGATGAAATCGAATCCGATCCGATAACAGCGTGAGGCTCTGTCTGACAGATGGAGACGATATTTTCTATTCAATTAAGGTTATTGGAATTATTCATACCGGAGCGCTTCGACGGGTTTAAGTGCGGCTGCTTTTTTGGCCGGATAAAAACCGAAGAATACGCCTACTATTGAAGCAAAAGCAAATGCCAGACTCACCATGCCGAACGTGACGACGATCAGCATATCGGCTACCTGGCTGACAATCCAGGCACCCCCAATACCGAGTAGGATGCCAATCAGCCCCCCCATGCTGCAAATCATGAGTGCTTCCAGTAGAAATTGAGTCAGGATATCGCGGCGGTTAGCGCCAATGGCCATACGGATGCCAATCTCGCGGGTACGCTCGGTTACCGATACCAGCATGATGTTCATGATGCCAATGCCACCGACCAGCAGCGAGATTGAAGCGATGGCTCCCAAGACGAGTGACATGATCCTGGCCGCACCCGTCGCGACTTCTGCAATCGCGGTTAGATTGCGTACTGTGAAATCATTTTCCATACCCGATGCAATACGATGCCGTTGACGAAGCAGCTGCGTAATTTCGGATTCAGCTTCGTCCATCACCGCTGCGGATTCTCCTTGTACCAGCATGTACCGTATGGATCCTGGAAACTGATTTCCGGTAATTTGCCGTTCACTGGTTGTCAGGGGTATAAATACGTTATCATCCTGATCGCGGCCGCTTAGGCTCTGTCCTTTGGCAGCGAGTACACCGATAACCAAAAAAGGGCGATTCGTGATGCGTATGGTTTTACCGATCGGATCTGTTTCGCCAAATAGTTTTTTTGCAGTGATTTCACCCAGAATGGCTACGCGGGCAGCAGCCCGTAAATCTGATTCTGAGAAAATAGTGCCTATTTCTATTTCCCAGTTCCCCACCTTAAAATAATCAGGCGTTGTTCCTGTAATAAGCGTGCTCCAGTTATTAGCGCCGAAATTGAGTTGGGCTGTGCCTGTTATGACCGGTCCTGTTGCTTCAATTGTAGGTAAATCTGCAATGGCTTGTGAGTCACTCATGGTCAGAGTTTTGACGCTACCGCTACCAAAACTTAAGCCACCTGAGGAAGTGGCACCTGGTAATACGATAAATAAATTACTTCCCATTGAAGCAATCGATTGGTTGATTTTGGATTGTGCACCCTGGCCAATGGACAGCATTAACACTACGGCCGCTACTCCAATGATCATACCGAGCATGGTTAATCCGGTGCGCATGCGGTTAAGGCGTAGCGCGCGTAGCGCTTCACCGATAATGGCAAGTAGGTTCATCGTATGTGTCGAGTAGTGATCGGATTAGTCAAAATAGGATTTGTGGAATGGCGTATCGGGATGGTTGCTTGTGATCGTTTCTGAGTGACATATCGGTTAGTCTGCGGGTAATCCGGGACGTTGATTATGGTCATAAATGACATGCCCATCCTTTAAACGGATTAGTCGATTGGCATAGGTTGCAATATCATCCTCATGTGTAACGAGTACGATTGTCATTCCCTGTTCACGGTTCAGTTGTTCAAATAACGTCATGATTTCGCGACTGGTCTGAGAGTCCAGATTGCCAGTCGGTTCATCCGCAAGAATTAATTGCGGCTGGTTGATCAGGGCGCGGCTAATTGCAACGCGCTGTTGCTGTCCACCGGAAAGTTGATTGGGATGGTGCTGGGCAAACTTTCCTAAACCCGTGCGGTGCAATAAATCCAGTGCCCGTTGACGGCTGATTGTCCGATTAATGCCCGCATAGAGCAAGGGGATTGCGACATTATCTAAGGCCGTCATACGTTTTAATAAATTAAATCCCTGAAACACGAAACCGATATTGCGATTGCGTATGCGTGCCAGTTCATCATTGGGAAGTGCGGCAATGTTACGCCCTGACAGCCAATAATCTCCACTGGTTGGCGTATCAAGACAGCCGAGTATATTCATTAAGGTTGATTTTCCGGAGCCGGAATGCCCCATGATGGCAACGAATTCTCCCGCCTTGATGTCGATATTGATATCAAATAATACCTGATTGCAGATAGTAGGCCCATGGGTATGATTGCCTAGCGTATAGCTTTTATTGAGCTGTGCTACTTTGATGAGTATTTCTGGGACGGTATCTGGGTGAACGGGTAGCATTAGAACATTCCAAATCTGAATTTACTTTCTGATCCTTTCTTGGCGAGAATCTCACGTATAATAACGCGGTCATCCGCCTGAATTGCTCCCCCGATAATTTCTGTAAAACTGCTATCTGTTATCCCTGTTGTAACCTTGACTGGAACAGGTTTGTCATTCTCCAAGCGATAAAGTACGGGTTTATCCGAATGTTCCATTGTATCGCCATTATCCTGTTCTTTAGGTTTGTAACGTAAGGCGGCATTCGGTACGCGCAGCACCCGATTTCTTTGATGGACGATAAATTGAATATTAGCCGTCATGCCGGGGAGTAATACGCCATCATCATTGCTGACCATCGCGACTACATTATAGGTTACGACATTTTCCTGGATGCTGGGGTTAAGGCGTACCTGCTTGACCAAGCCGGTAAATTGACGTTCTGGAAAGGCATCGACCGTAAAGTTGATGAGTTGGTCAATATGTAACTGACCGATATCCGCTTCAGCAACACTGATATTAATTTGCATTTGCCGTAAATCCTTGGCAATTTGGAATAATATAGGCGTCTGGAAATTAGCTGCAACCGTTTGTCCGATATCCACATCGCGTGCAATGACTACACCGGAAATGGGCGATTTGATAATGCTGTAATTGAGATTTGCGCGATCGCGTGCAACCTGTGCTTTGTTGGCTGCGATTTGTGCACGCGCTATATCCAGTTCCTGCTCAATGACATCCAGTGCATCAATGGAGATGAACCCCTTTTCCATAAGTATGCGATTACGCTTCAGTTTGCTTTGAGCCAGCTTTAATGTTGCCTGGGCGCTCAGAAGATTGGCCTCTGATTGATATAATTGTGCCCGAAGTAATGCCGGGTCGAGTTCCGCTAATACCTGGCCTGTTTTAACTTCATCATTGAAATCGACATATAATTTGGATACTGTTCCTGAGACTTGTGTGCCAACATTAACCAAGACTACCGGCGTCAAAGTGCCGTTAGCCGCAATTGTTTGTACAATATCACCTCGATCAATTTTGCCGGTTTTATATTGGTTTTGATCGGATCCTGTCTTGTCATAGCGATACCAGAAAACAGCGACAGCGGTTGATAGAATTAGAATGATGAAGAATCGTTTGCTGCTGAATATGGGCATTATGGGTGTCTAGTATGTACCGTATTAGGCTGAACAGTAATGAAAGTTTAATGTCAGCCGAGTGGAGGTAGTTTATGAATGATTATACAAAGAGTGGGCATTGAGCGATTATTCCTTTTCATCAGCAACTTTCGCCTGCAATTGTTTGAGGCGTGCTTCCACACTGGATAACTGATAAAAATTACGATTATTATGTTGTAATGCAATTTGTAATTGTTCAATAGCGTCAGTCAGCTGTCCTTGCCGAGCGTATACTTCTGCCTGTGCACGATGTTTTAGCATATCGTTTCCCAGTACAGCATAGCTTTGTGCTTGTAATCTGTAAAGGTGGATATCATCATGCGCAAATTGTAATTGTTTATTGATAAATTCAAGGGCTGTTTCGGTTTGCTGATTTTGAAGCAAGGCAGCAGCGTAGCCATGAATTAATGCACGATGTTGTGGATAGATATTGAGGGCGGTGCGATAAATATTGAGCGCTTCAGCAATATGGCCGGTTGCCAGTTTGACGCTGGCGGCCAATGTTTCAATCATGGCCCCGGCGAGTATATTTTTATGTTCTACCCGGATGGTCTTGCCAAGTGAATGATTTTTAAGTGTTGTGTTTACCGTGTTTGTCTGGAGAAGCTGATACAGTTGCTCTAATTCCCGGTTTGCCTGGCTTGTTTTCTTGTCGCGTAATAAGGCAACGATAAGGCCATAGCGCTCCACGGCTTCATTGGTATAACGTTTATCATGCAGGTGTGTTTTGAAGCGCAGAACCGCATCTTTGGGATTTCCTTGGAATGCGCGGAGTTTGGCGCGTATCAATTGAAAATCCGTACTATCAGGAACCTGACGATAAGTTAGTTCCCGGGTGCGATTTTGAATGTCTGCGATACGTTCGAAAGTCAGTGGGTGTGTGCGCAGGTAAGAGGGCGCCCCATTTTCATGAAAGCGTCCGGCTTTCTGTAATCGTTCAAAGAAGGCCGGCATTCCCTGCGGGTCAAATCCGGCATCCACTAGTATGTTGAGACCGATGCGATCTGCCTCTTTTTCGTGCTTGCGGGTAAAGTCTAGCTGTGACTGGATAGCGCTGGCTTGAGTGGTGGCCAGAACGGCATGTCCTGCTTGCGGATTTGAACGTGCTGCAATGATTGCAACAGCGAGTGCCGCGAGCGAAGTGAGCATGCTGTATTTTTGCCCAGAGATCATGCGTGCCAGGTGTTTTTGGGTAACGTGTGCAATTTCATGCGCCATGACACCTGCCAGTTCAGATTCGCTTTGTGCTGCAATAATCAGACCACTATTAAAGCCCATAAATCCGCCGGGTAAGGCGAATGCATTAATGGAAGGGTCTTGTAGCGCAAAAAATTCAAATGATTGATCGGGGTGAGCTGCACCCGAACCGGCTATCAGTTTATGGCCCAGGTTATTGAGATAGCTGGTTATTTCCGGGTCATCCAGATAACTGGGGTCAGTACGGATCTGGCGCATAATCTGCAGCCCGATCTGTCGCTCCTGCCGCGGTGAAATAGTCGCCTGTGATACATCACCCAGATCGGGTAACTCATGCGCAAAAATATTTGCTGGCAAGAGAAGCGGTAGCGCGATGATCAGATAGTATAATCTCATGACCATATGATAACGGTTTACAAGCCAAGTTCCAGTACATCGTGATTAAACAGGTATCTTGCTGCAGCAGTTCTTATTTGCCGTCGGTTAACCGATATATCGCGATGTGATGGGATATTGCCATGATTTACCAAAGTCACAGTGAGTAATGCGAATACCCAGCGGAGCCTGGCGACGTTTATATTCGTTCGCATGGATTAGATGAATGATATGCCGCACATCAGCTTCAGCATAGCCCATGGCTATAATTTCGCTCGCAGATAAATTTCTCTCGACATAGGCTTCGATAATGACGTCTAATACCTCATAGGGAGGTAAGCTGTCCTGATCGGTTTGATTGGGGCGCAGTTCAGCTGAGGGTGCGCGCTGAATAATCCGTTCTGGAATGACCGCTTTCGGTTGATTGCGGTACTGACACAGCTGATAAACCATTGTTTTGCTGATATCTTTTAACACCGCGAAGCCGCCTGCCATATCGCCATACAGTGTGCAGTAGCCGGTTGCCATTTCAGATTTGTTGCCAGTGGTGAGTACAAGAGAACCGGATTGATTTGAAAGTGCCATGAGTAGCGTGCCACGTATGCGTGCTTGTAGATTTTCCTGAGTAGTGTTGGTATTCATAGTGGTTGGCTGTATCTGGAATTTGGCCGAAAACGTATCCAGAAATAGATGAAATAGCGATTGAATATCGCATACATGATGCCGCACACCCAGTAGATCAGCGATCTTGTGCGCATCCTGTACGCTGATATCCGCCGTATATTGGGAAGGCATCATGACAGTCTGTACTTTATCCGCACCCAGTGCATCCACCGCAATGGCGAGTGTCAGTGCCGAGTCAATTCCACCTGAAAGCCCCACCAATACACCCGGGAATCTGTTTTTAACAATATAGTCCTTAACGCCAAGACATAGGGCCTGGTAAGTGCTGGCTATTGATGATTGTGCGGGCGCAAGCTTTTCCGTTGTGAATTGCCTGTTCTGAATATCGATCAGGCCAAGGGTTTCCACGAATTCACCCAGTTGATGTGTCAGTTCTCCTTTTTTATTCATCGCAAAAGAAGCGCCGTCGAAAACCAGCTCATCCTGCCCGCCGACCAAATTAGTGTGAATGACGGCGATCGTATTCTCATGAATATATTGACGTGTTACCTGATAGCGTGAGACTTGTTTGTCGATATGGTAGGATGACGCGCTGAGAACCAGTAATATATCGATGTCATGGTGCTTGGGATTGGTTTGGGTATTACCTTGCCAGAAATCAGCGCATATGTTGATACCAAACCGGATGCCTGCTAATTCAAATGTGTCAGAACAGCTTCCTGTATCAAAATAGTACTGCTCGTTAAAAAAAGGAGAGTGACTGAGCTTATTTTTATAGTGAGCTGCAATCACCTCACCATTACGTATTACCGAAGCTGCATTGAAAAGTTTATCTGCCTGATAACTTGGATGACCCAGTACGAGTGTAATATCCTGTATTTCATTCACCAATTTTGCCAGCGTATCCTCGCAGGCGCTGCAAAATGATTCGCGTAGTAGTAAATCTAGTGGTGGAAATCCGGATAATGCAAGTTCTGGCGTAATAATAAGATCTGCGCCCGCCTGTTTTGCTTGATGGACAGCCTCCAGGATTTTGGTTGAATTGCCGGCAAGATCACCAACTGTACAATTGATCTGAGCAATAGCAACTTTCATGATTTTGAGATAGAGTGAGTTGCTACGATTATCAGATTAAAATGGGAGTACGGCATCGGGCTTGGCCTGTAGAATATTCTGTCGGAAATCCTCTTGAATACGCTTTAGCGCGGCTTCATTATCGGCTTCAAAGCGCAATACAACGACCGGTGTCGTATTGGATGAGCGTGCCAGACCAAATCCATCATTGTATTCAACGCGTAGGCCATCAATGGTGATAATCTGTTCCGGCTGATTAAATTTTGCTGATGCTTGCAATTTTTCAATGAGTGCATAGTTCTCACCTTCTGCAAGTTTGATTTGTAATTCCGGTGTATTGAGCGCGTCAGGCAGACTATTCAGGGCGCTGCTGATATCTGTTTGATGGCTGAGCAATTCAAGCAGACGTGCTCCTGCGTATAGGCCATCATCAAACCCATACCAGCGTTCCTTAAAAAAGATGTGGCCACTCATTTCGCCGGCTAGCAATGCGCCGGTCTCCTTTAGCTTTCCTTTTATGAAGGAATGGCCCGTTTTCCACATGATGGGTTTGCCTCCATGTTGCTCAATCCATGGTGCCAGATTGCGTGTGCACTTCACATCAAAAATAACTTGGCTGCCTGCATTCCTGGATAATACATCGGCAGCAAATAACATTAACTGGCGATCAGGATAGATAATGTTGCCTTCCTTCGTCACAACCCCCAAACGGTCACCATCGCCATCAAAGGCGAGTCCGATTTCCGCATCGGTGGTCTTGAGTGTATGGATAATGTCGCTCAGATTATCCGGTACAGAAGGATCTGGATGATGATTGGGGAAGGTGCCGTCTACTTCGCAGAAAAGCTCGATGACTTCACATCCTAGACTGCGATAAAGAGCGGGGGCATAAGCACCTGCCACGCCATTACCACAATCGACAGCAATCTTGATTGGACGCGCTAATTTAATATCGCCACTGATGCGCTGGAGATAAGTATTTGCAATGCTGTACTGACTGTAATTGCCTGCTCCATAGACCAGATCGTCATTTTCCAGTCTCAAACGCAATGCCTGGATTGCATCGGCAGCCAACGTTTCCCCATTCAGGACTATTTTCAGTCCATTATATTCAGGCGGATTGTGACTGCCTGTAAGCATCACACCCGAATAATCACATAACTCCAGTGCAGCGAAATAAAGCATTGGCGTGGCAACCATGCCGACATCTACCACATTAACGCCGCTCTTCTGTATGCCTCGAGCCAGTGCGTGTATGAGTTCAGGTCCTGATAATCGGCCATCGCGTCCTATTGCAATGGCTGTAAGATTACGAGCACGTGCTGTTGAACCAATGGCATGACCGATTGCTTCGACGGTGTGACTGGTTAATGTATGGTTAACGATGCCACGAATATCGTAGGCTTTAAAAATCTCACGCGGAATATCATGCATGGCATATCTCATTAGATAATTGGAATGGGTTAACTGAACTAAAGCAGGCTGTGGTTTGTGAAATTATTATTTATTAATTTCATTTTCCAGTGAAATATAGGCCCGTCAAGAGATGAAAGTGCTTAATGATGCCCAGCGATAGCGCCACCCTTAAGTAGATAGCGTGTACCACAGTAAGGGCACAACGCTTCTCCGGTATTCTCGATAGGGAGAAAGACGCGTGGATGCGTATTCCATAATTGCATTGAGGGTGTTGGGCAATGCAAGGGTAAATCATCCGTTGTGATTTCAATTTGCCGCGCCTTATTATTCGTTGTTGAGTTCATAATAGTGTGTTCCAGTTAAGCTTAATCAAACAAAAGAAAGCCAATCCATATGATTCTGAGCCTTGCCTTTGACACAGTCAAAGAACATGGTTTGTAAGCGGGCCGTGATTGGACCTCGTTTGCCGCTGCCAATAGTGCGGTTGTCAAGTTCGCGAATAGGTGTAATTTCAGCGGCTGTGCCCGTAAAGAAAGCCTCATCGGCACAATAAATTTCATCCCGCGTGATTCGTTTTTCAATGAGCGGAATACCTATTTCCGCAGCCAGCTCTATGACGGATGCCCGTGTAATGCCTTCCAGGCAGGAGGTCAAATCGGGTGTGTAAAGTTTATTCTGTTTGATAATGAAAATATTTTCTCCCGATCCTTCTGCCACGTAGCCATCCACATCCAGTAGTAGTGCTTCATCATAGCCATTGTTTGCAACCTCTTGATGAGCGAGTATGGAATTTGCATAAGTGGAAACTGATTTAGCCCGGCACATATTCGTGTTGACATGGTGACGAGAAAATGAGGCGGTTTTAACACGAATACCTTCTTCTAGGCTATTAGTGCCCAGATAGGTTCCCCATGGCCAAGCGGCGATGGCAACGTGTACCGATAATGTCTTAGCAGAAAGTCCCATTGCTTCTGAGCCATAGAAGACGATCGGACGAATATAACCTGATTCCAGATTATTTTGTTTTACAACATCACATTGGGCCTGTATCAAAGTGGCCTTGTCAAAGGGTATTTTCATCATGAAAATATGTGCTGAATTAAACAAACGGTCGGTGTGTTCTTGTAGCCGGAAAATTGCTGGTCCTTGGGCAGTTTGGTAGGCGCGCAAGCCTTCAAATACACCTACGCCATAGTGCAGGGTGTGTGTAAGAACGTGTACATTGGCATCCCGCCAGGGAACCATTTTTCCATCGTACCAGATTACACCATCGCGGTTAGCCATTGACATTCAGAGACTCCTGAAAAAATTACTAAAACGCGTATTCTAACGTATTTCTAACGTATTTTTTATGCGGTGTTAAAAACTTAGAGACGTAAACTGCTCGGATAGCAGCAATCAGCAATCCATTAAAAGCTCCAACATACCTTACTTGGTCTGGAAAGAGCGCGGGCGATGCTGCGTAATAATTGTTATTACGTCATAATTTAAGCGAACGGTTACGTTTGTGGAAGCGAAAATAATCGATACTTAGATGCTTATATTGCTTTTAAAATATGAAGATGGATGAGCCTGCCGGGTAGGGTAAGGAGAGTCAGTCCGGCATCGAATCTGGTATCACCTTGATTAGTTTGTTAATCAGTCGGTATTCGTGAAAAAGGAAAAATCATGTCAGGAACTAAAGTTACTTTTAGGAATGCTCAAGGCGAATCATTATCCGGATTGCTTGAAGTGCCAACCGGTGTAGTGAAATCTTATGCATTATTTGCGCACTGCTTTACCTGTTCTAAAAATAATACGGCTGCGTCTCGTATTACGCGTGCACTGGCTTTAAAAGGAATAGCCGTGCTGCGTTTTGATTTTACGGGTCTGGGAAACAGTGAAGGGGATTTTTCCAATACCAATTTTTCATCCAATCTCCAGGATTTGATCTCCGCTGCAAAATTTCTGGCGGAGCAGTATGCAGCGCCTGCCATTTTAATTGGGCATAGTCTTGGTGGTGCTGCTGTGCTGGCAGTGGCTCAGCACGTATCAACAATTAATGCGGTTATAACTATTGGCGCACCTGCGACTGCTGCGCACATTAAACATTTTTTTGTCGATTCACATGATGAAATATTGCATAACCATACTGCCAAAGTTGAATTAGGCGGGCGCAGCTTCACTATCAGACGACAGCTAATAGATGATCTTGAGAACTATAATTCGCTGGACCATATCAAAACATTAAGAAAGGCATTGTTAATTTTTCATTCACCACGAGACGAAACAGTATCAATTAGTGAAGCTGCTCGTATTTTTGTTGCTGCAAAACATCCAAAAAGTTTTGTGTCGCTGGATCAAGCTGATCATTTGTTGTCACAACCCGAGGATGCCCAATATGTGGCTGATGTATTGGCGGCCTGGGCCAGTCGTTATCTGGCTATCAACACAATGCATGATCAACCCATGGAACGTGCTGCGCCGCTGGTTAAACCAGGACATGTCATCGTGCGTGAGTATGATAAGGTATTTACCCGTAAAATCTTCACCGAGCATCATCAATTTATTAGTGATGAGCCAGTTTCAATGGGTGGGGCCGATCTCGGTGTAAATCCTTATGAACTGCTACTTGCGGCGCTAGGCAGCTGCACTTCCATGACATTGCGGATGTATGCGAATCATAAAAAAATAGATTTACAAGCTATAGAAGTTGAGTTAATGCATCATCGCATTCATGCCGACGATTGTGAATCTTGCGAAAAGCAGGGCGGATGCATCGATAAGATTACCCGTATAATTAGACTGACGGGTAGTTTAGATGATAAACAGCGTGTCCGTTTACTTGAGATTGCTGATAAATGTCCGGTACATAAAACACTGGACAATCAGCTGCATATTGTAACGCAGGCGGATTATCTGTAAAAATGACTGACCAGCAGCATGTCAGAAAATTATTTGATTGAACTGTGATTGGTTATGAGATGAATACACACGATAGTACAGAGAAGTTTCGTATTGATAAGTGGCTTTTTGCCGCTCGTTTTTTTAAAACCCGTTCTTTGGCGGCAGATGCAATTGGACGAGGCAGGGTTTATTTGAACGAAGTACGCATTAAACCTGCTAAGTTAGTTGCAGTTGGAGACATGCTGAATATCCGTATTGGACATGATCACTACGAGATCGAAATATTGGCATTATCCAATAAACGCGGTTCAGCGTCTCTGGCGCAGCAGCTATATTGCGAGACGGAAGCAAGCCGTCAGCGGCGAGAAATCATGGCAGCTCAATTCAAAATGCAACCCGAATCGTTTTATTCTAAAGGCCGACCGACTAAGCGTGACAGACGAGAGATTGAATATTTCAAGACTAAAACATGATGGTGTTTTGTTCCATTGACTGATTCTAATCAATGCTGCTTCAGATGTGAAATAAAGTGAGATGAATATGAATAACAGTACTTTTGATCTGAATAAAGAAGCGCTTATCCAGCGTTCTCTTGATCAGATGGCAACCCATATGAAAAACACCCACTATACTTTAGCCCAGAAACTGGCGCTGACTTGCCGTATCTTATTTGATAATGGCCACGATTCCGGGCTCGCTGGGCAAATTACCGCTCGTGCTGAAGAACCCGGAACGTTCATGACTCAACAGCTCGGCATGGGATTTGATGAAATCAAAGCCAGCAATCTCTTGCTTGTCAACGAAGATCTGGAAGTGCTGCAGGGTGAGGGGATGGCTAATCCGGCTAATCGTTTTCACTCGTGGCTCTATCGGGCGAGACCGGATGTGCAGTGCATCATTCATACGCATGCAGTACATACAGCCGCGTTGAGTATGCTTGAAGTCCCGTTAGAGATTTCGCATATGGATAATTGTGTATTGTACGACGACATCGCGTTCTTGCCTAAGTGGCCGGGTGTGCCTGTTGGTAACGAAGAGGGTGAAATCATTTCTGCTGCGATTGGTAAGAAACGCGCCTTATTGCTGGCACATCACGGACTGCTGGTTGCCTGTGCCAGTATTGAGGAGGCCTGCTTATTATCGATTGCATTTGAGCGGGCAGCCCGAATGCATCTACTTGCAGCTGCCGTTGGTAAAATCAAACCAATTGACCCCGATCTGGGACGTGAAGCACACGATTGGATTCTTCAAGATCGGCGGAATACGGTTGGTTTTGCTTATTATGCCCGCCGCAGCTTGAGAACGAATGTGGACTGTTTGAAATAGATGCTTTGTGTTTTTTGGTTTTCTCTCATTTTTTGGTGATGAAAAATATGAAAACCTGGATATCCACGCATAATAAACGATTGCGTTGTGCCTGCATGAGCATAATTTATTTATTTCTAGCAGGTTTTGTTGTGCTTAATATGCTGGCTTATAAACATGCTTATGACATGCTGTTTTTCTCTGATCAGGGTGAGCCGACTCTGGGGCCAGAGAAGCTGTCTCTAGTTCAGAAAATGAGTGCACTATTCATGGGAGTTAATATCCCACGGCCTACCGCATCTTTTTCACCTACGGTAATCAACGACAGTTGTAAACAGGTGGCGATTCCAAATGGCGAAGCATCTTATTTAGGCGCCTGGCATTGTCAGCCGGATCAAAGTGATCGATTGGTGATCCTTTTTCATGGTTATGTCATGGATAAATCATCCTTGATAGAAGAAGCAAAAGTATTTCTACAGGCGGAATATTCAGTTCTTCTCGTTGATTTTAGAGGATCATGGGAATCGTCGGAGTCTTACACAACGATCGGCTACCGAGAAGCGGATGATGTGGCATCTGCTGTTAGTTATGCTGAGCAATATTATCGGCCTGATAAAATGATACTTTATGGCCGGTCAATGGGAGCGACAGCCATATTTCGAGCGATATACAGTTTCGATATTAAGGTTGATGCAATTATTGTTGAAGCTATTTTTGATAATCTGTTGAATACGATTAAAAATAGATTCACTATTATGGGTGTGCCCGCTTTTCCAGGCGCGCATTTGCTCGTATTCTGGGGAGGGCTGCTGGCTGGATTTGATGGGTTTAGCCATAACCCGGCTCATTATGCAGTAGCTGTTAATTGCCCCATTTTATTTTTTCATGGGGAACAGGATACGCGGGTAAAGCTGTTTGAAGCCCGCCAAGTCTATGATCTGGTTCCAAGTGCAAAGATTTTTAGTAGCTTCCCGGATACCGGGCATGAATCTCATCTGGCGCATTCTCCCGAGAAGTGGAAGAATGAAGTTATGAATTTTTTGAATAGCCATCTTTAATCAATCGCATCGTTAAATAGTTGAATCTGTTTCCTGAAACTTGTGCTCTCGATTCTATCGAACATCATTATCATTTGTGTCTGCTGGCTGTTTCAGATAGAATCCGGTTTTCCTAGGCGCGTAGCTCAGCTGGTTAGAGCACCACCTTGACATGGTGGGGGTCGTTGGTTCGAGTCCAATCGCGCCTACCAAATTTCTCAGGAAATTTGGAGTGTCTTTTAGATCGGCCTTGTTTTAAATAAGGATCTGATTCTGTCGATAAAAAAATACGTGTGTAATCTGTATAAATAGGAGCCTTGTCTGAAGCCTGGCATCTGTTTTTGGTACAAGAAACGGGTTCTACGCCTGCGAGTGAAAGCGATGCCTTTAGATGGCACCATCTTCTAAATAAAGACAATAACGCTGTTTGAGCGACTTATCGTCTAGACGTTGTTTAATCTACTAGAGGTCGGTTTGCTGATAGATACCCCCTTGGCAGGAGGAGGAATGATAGTCAGCAGACGTTATACAGAGCCTGGCAATGCAGGTCTATTGATGTATGTTATTTATTGAAAAATATTGGGGTATAATTTAGTAAAAGTACGGCCCACATAATCTATTTGTTTGTCAGTGTGTGCAGCATTCACACTGCATCGCACTAATGATTTACCTTCCGGTGCGGCAGGGGGTAATATCAGGTTAACGTAGATGTCGTGTTCCAGCAGGCCTTGCCAGAGTGTGAGTGCCTGCTCAGGATTGTCGAGGATAACAGCAATGACCGGCCCTGGCTCAGGACCAAGAGTATACCCAGCCCGAGTGAGTTGTGAATAGAGCTGTAATGAGTTCTGCCACAATTTTTCACGTAGGTTGTTTCCTTTCTGCAATAATCTCAATGCAGCTCGTGTCGATGCAATTGTAGCTGGCGAAGGGGAGGCTGTGAAGATATAGGGATGGCTAACATAACGTAACTGATCTAATTGTGGGTGATTGCTGACGCAGTATCCTCCGATACTAGACAGGCTTTTACTGAATGTGCCGGTAATGAAATCAACCTCTTTTACTAGCCCGGTTTTTTCTGCAAGACCCTGCCCTGTCTCGCCTAAAACACCCAGAGAGTGGGCTTCGTCAAGCAGTAATGTACAATTGTAGGCATTTTTTAATCTGACAATATCGACTAAAGGCGCTTGATCCCCCAACATGCTATAAATGCCTTCGGCAATAATCAACGTAGTATGCGTTCGTTCTCCCAGACGACGCAAACGTTTTTCCATGTCAGCCATATCATTGTGTTTAAACCGAATAATATCAGCGCCGCTTAAGATGCACCCATCATAGATACTGGCATGAGAATCACCATCAATCAATACCACGTCGCCAGGACCGACTATTCCAGAAATAGTGCCAAGATTTGCTTGATAACCTGTAGTAAAAACAATACTGGATCGACATTGATAAAAATCAGCAAATTCCTGTTCTAATGCACGGTGACCGTTGTAGTTCCCATTTGCCATGCGAGATCCGGTTGTGCCGGTCCCTTCACTGTCAATCGCCGCATGTGCTGCCTGTATACATTCAGGCGCAAAAGTCAGGCCGAGATAATTATTAGTGCCTAGAAGAAGTACCCGACGATCACCTATTCTTGCTTCTGTTGATGAATAAATTTCCTCTATAGGGATACCGAAAGCACCGAGGCCTGCTGGTAGAAGGGCTTTTCTAGCAGCAGCTGCTGCATCAAGTTTTTCGAGGAGATTCATTATGCCGTAGATTTGATTTTATATATAAGGTCTGCAAGATCACGAACAGTGTGAACGTCAGCAAGTACGTTTAGTGGTACAGAAATATCAAAATGATCTTCTATTTCCATGATTAAGTTTAAGAGTTTTATAGAATCAATGGCTAATTGATTAATGAGATTGGTTTCTGGCGTAATAATCGTATCAGAGGTCGTTAGATTTTTAAGCCGCTGGCAAAGCTGCAGCATGATCTCGTCGTAATTGGATTCTGCCATAGGTCAATGATTAATAGGTTATTTTAAGAGTCAGATTATTTGAGATAATGAGTCATGTAGGCGAACGCAAGGTCGCCAACCGGGCAGTGCCTGAGTCAGAGGCGTGATATCACATACCCAGTCTTTATGTTGTAATTCCTTTACCTTTCCTGGCGTTAACATAGGTGCATAATGGAAAAGCCGAGCGAGCCATAAATTTGAAACGGCAATTAATTTAATGAATGATATTGGTAAAGTGATGCAATGGACCGGTCGTCCCCATATTTCTTGCGCGATCGAAGTTAATATCTGGTAACTATATCCACCCGCTGTGCCATCATCAAGTTCAAAAACCCCTTTTACGGGTATTTTTGTAGCAAGCCAATGTTGAATTGCGGTAGCGAAATCGTCTACATGCAAAAGGCCAAAGCGATTAGTTGGCTTGCCAATCACAGGTAATATCCCGCGCCGCATCGCCTGAAAAAGTGGTTTAAGCTCTTTATCTCCAGGACCATAAACAGCAGTAGGGCGGAAAACCGCCCAGGCCATATCGCTGGGGCAATTCATAATAATCTGCTCGGCCATATACTTGCTTTTTGCATACCATGAAAGTTCCGGCTGTCTGGCTGCAAGAGATGAAACGAGCAGAAATCGCGGATTTAATTTCTGCTCCGTAATGGCGTGCAGGAGATGAGCTGTGCCCTGTGTATTGGTATGAACAAATTCATCAAAAACGCTTCCCCGTACTAATCCGGCACAGTGTATGACAGCATCAGCATTTCTCACCAGCTCTCGTAATGCTATGAAATTATCTAAATCTCCATGGATCCATTGTATTGAATCGCTATTTTCGCGAGGTAACCGAGTGAGTGCCCGGACTGTCCAATTGTCTTCAATAAGCTTATGTAAAATTACCTTACCAATGAAACCAGTAGCGCCCGTTATTGCTACTAATTTTGGCATATTTGATTATCTATCTCCAGATTCAACCAGGGACAATTGATCAATTAAATTTGTTCGCTGAATAAATCCCTGCCGCGCAGCAAAACGTGATAATTTCCCAGAAGAAGTGCGCGGTAGAGTGTGTGGCGGTACTAATTCAACCAAACAACTTACCCCGAATGCCATATATACGAGCTGTTGTAAACGGCTAGTGAGTGATTGTCGCTCTGTTACAGATGTTAATCGACATTCAATGACCAGCACAACTGTGGTTGTGTTATCAACACCATTTACGCCGAAGGCAGAAGCTTCGCGCGATCTTACTTCTGGTTGTTGTTCGGCTAATTCTTCAATATCCTGAGCACGAATATTGCGGCCATTTACAATAATGACATCCGTTCGACGCCCTGTTATATACAAGTCGCCATCAAATAGAAAGCCAATATCACCCGTATCCAGCCAGTTTCCAGGTTTGAGTGTTCGATGTGTTTCTTCAGGGTTGTTAAAATAACCGGTCATAACACTATCTCCGTGAACCAATACACTGCCAACCATCATGTCAGATAATTCTTGACCATCTTCATCGACAATTTTAACGGTGTGTCCAGGGAGTGGGCGACCGCAGTTCACAAATTCGTTATATTTCCTACCTTCAGCCTGCAGTCTGACTGCCATTTTCTTGTCTGTCAGTGTTTTGCTGTCTATTCGTATACTTTGTAAGCCGGTATTGATTTTGGAGAAAGTGACTGCAAGCGTTGATTCTGCAAGTCCGTAGCATGGCAGAAAGGCATGCTCATCAAAACCCGCCGATGAAAATTTATCGGAAAATTTTCTCAAAATATCGTGGCGGATCATTTCTGCGCCAACACCTGCTGCGCGCCAACTGCTGAGATCGAGCTCCTTTAGATCAGATTCGCGTACACGTAGTGTGCACAGTTTTAGACCAAAAGGCTGACTGAATGCGATGGTGCAGCGGTTACGACTGATTAATCTTAGCCATTGTAATGGACGAATCGCAAAATCACGTGTTGCCAGATAATCCACCGAGATTTGTGTCACCATCGGTGCAAGAACTAAACCAACTAGTCCCATATCATGATAAAAGGGCAACCATGATGCGCTACGATCGCCTGGTTGTATTTCCAGGCCACTTCGAACGATGCCTTGAAGATTGCACATCAAAGCACGCTCTGTGATGACTACTCCACGCGGTGTTCGAGTACTGCCCGATGTAAATTGTAAATAGGCTGTTTCATCTGGGTGATTCGACTGTAATTCTATCTCTGCGATCGGGAAATTTTCAAGTTTTCCAGGCGTACCAACCCATTGTAAACCGGTGATTCCTGCTGCTGCCTCTTCAAGGAAATTAATATAATCGACATTAGCGAGCGCAATGCTGGCCTGGCTGCCTTCAAGCATTCCTCGAAGCTGTTGAACATAAATTGCGTGACTGCCAAGATTGACTGGAACTGGCATCGCAAATGGGACTAGACCTGCATAGCGACATGCAAAAAATAACTCGACGAATTCGGGTGATGTATCTGCAATGATGGCAACTCGATCTCCCCGGGTTAAGCCCATACCGGATAAGCGTTGCGCCAATATGCGAGCGTTTTGTCTCAATGCATAATAGGCGAGAACCGAGCGTAAATTGCCTCTAGCATCATAAAAATTAAACCCCGTCTTTCCCTTTGCAGCATATTCCAAAGCGTCAGTTAGGGTATCAAAGTTTGCTAACCGCTGAGCTAATACATGGTATGTGGGCGTCGGTGTTATTTGCGATTCGCTTGAAGGTTGAAAATCAAACGCTTGCGTTAGCGGAGCGTTCAACTTGGTTATTGTCGAACTCAAGATCTTCCCCTCGAAGTAATGTTGCTTGTCATCTTGCTTTCTAAAAAAGCAAGGAATTCTGGTTGAGCGTGCCAATTCTGATTATTAATCCTTCTTAACTCATTTTTTGCTGGCTGGAAAATTTTCATTCAAACGCTGACCGCTGACGTTGCTTAATAAATATAAGTGTGTCATATTTGACTACTCCGCAGCTTATATAAGGTATATTTTCGTGTCAAGGCAATATTAAGCAAATGTTGTATCAAAACAACAGTCATGTCATGCCTATCTCGAATGTCTTTTAAATTTCGCCCGATAACAAGTTTGCCAGTATAGCTATCCCCGATTCCATTAAGAAACCAAGTGTTTTGCCCGGTTATTCCGAGGAACACAAAACAGTCGATAAAATGGGGTGTAATGAATATTAATTATTTATCTTTATGATGTAAAAGAAAAATGCTTATAAATGACATCTTGTAATGCAATAATTGGGTATATGGAAATTTTAGGTTTTGATTGTAATGGGTTTTATAGTGATTCCAGATTATTTGGTGACAGCTGAAAATTTTCGTAATTTGTTTTTGTGTCACACCGCGTTTATAGATGTGCGGGCAGAGGACGAGTTTGCCAAAGGCAGTTTTCCGTACGCCACAAATATCCCCATCCTTAATAATAGAGAACGTCATTTGGTTGGAACTTGCTATAAACAGCGGGGACAGCTGGCGGCGGTTAAATTAGGCCATGAATTGGTTTGTGGCAGGCTTAAAGCCGAACGTATTCGTAGTTGGTGTGAATTGGCTGCAGTGAATGCTGACATTCATTTGTACTGTTGGCGGGGAGGAATGCGATCAAATCTAGCTCGTCAATGGATGAGCGAGGCAGGTGTGGAAGTTCCGTTGATAGCAGGTGGGTATAAGGCATTGAGACGATCGCTGATTGGTGTGCTCGATGAAGTAGCGAGCAATGTCTCAATAATAAGAATAGGTGGTAAAACAGGGGTAGCTAAAACTCGGCTGATTAATCAGCTTGCCAATAGTGTTGATCTGGAGAAACACGCCAATCATCGTGGTTCTAGTTTTGGACGTATGATTGATCATCAGCCGACACAATCTAGCTTTGAGCATGCTTTGGCGATCGATTTGCTCCATACGATATTGGCAACGCCTCGTAAACAGGTCCTTTTTGTTGAAGATGAGAGTCAAAATATTGGTGCTGTAGGCATTCCTATGGCATTTTTTGATGCCATGAGACGTTCTCCTCTGGCACTAGTGGATATGTCTCTGGAATTCCGTGTGCAGCGGGTTTTGCAAGAATATGTGATTAACATGCTTGACAGCTTTGAGATGGCTTGTTCTGAACATGGTTTTGTGCGCTTTAGTAATTATCTCAGTGAGAGCTTGTTACGTATGCAAAAACGCCTGGGGCTAGAACGCTATAATTATGTTGCCACCTTGTTAGAGCATGCTATACGAACCCAATTGAGTTCGGGGAGTATTCTGGGTCATGAAGCCTGGATAACGGTGTTGCTCAATGAATACTATGACCCTATGTACGAATATCAAATTCATAAGAATAAGGAGTGGATTGTGTTTAGAGGCAATTATACGGAAGTACTCGACTGGGCCCGGCAAAAATGAAGGTTTGGGGTAGCAAGAAAATGTAATCAAAGGTGCGACTGGAAATACTTCAGGGATCAAGTCATTTATCCGTTGAGTGTGATTAAAGCATTTGAACCCTGTTCATCTATTGTCCCGATTTTGGCTGCGGTGTACCCGGCAATAGTGAGCGCATGAAGGCATTCATCCGCCGATTGAGCGGGTATGCCGACTAATAATCCGCCCGCGGTTTGCGGGTCGAACAGTAAAGGGTAGCTGGGGTGACGACCAATATAATGTTGACAGCCGCTAGATTGTTTATTGGCTGGATAAAGTGTGCTTTGAATACCTTGTGAACTACAGTATTGCGCGCCTTGCATGACTGGAATGGCATCCAGCGCTATGGTTGCATTACATTGAGATGCTGTGAGCATTTCTTGTAAATGCCCTAGCAAACCAAAACCGGTTACATCAGTGCAGCTGCGAGCTCCATATAGGCGTAAGATGGGTACGGCAGCGCGATTGCTTTGTAGCATGAATGTCAGCGCGTCATCAAGCCAACGTCCTTGGCAGCGAGCAGTCATATTTGCTGCTAATAACACACCACTACCTAGTGGCTTGGTAATAATCAGATTGTCGCCAGGAACGAGTCCTGTTTTAGTCAAAGCCTGGCCTGGTGTGAGTGTGCCATTGACAGTCAGGCCAAATGCCACTTCAGGTCCTTCGCCGCTGTGGCCGCCTATTAAAGTAGTGTTCTCTCCATTTAGGGTTGTTAGCGCCCCCTGCATTAAATGCAGCAGGGTTTCCTGCATAATTGGCCTGTCATTATAAGGGATAATGGCGGTAACTAATGCTGAATGCGGTTTGCCGCCCATCGCGTATATGTCCCCCAGGCTATGAATTGCAGCAATGCGACCAAATAAGTAAGCGTCATCAATAAAACTTCTAAAAAAATCAACGGATTGTATCCATTGCATCGCTGGCGGCGGATTGATGATGACCGCATCATCCCTCTGTCCACTGATGATATCCGGATTAGATGGAACGGTAAGCTGCGTTAACACATTTTGAAGAATATCGCGGCTCACCTTAGCCCCGCAGCCGCCACAGCGCATTGCTGTTTGGGCGCTACCATTGAAATCGTTTTTAACGGGCATGGGGGTAGGGTTAAAGCGCGCCATAAATGTCTGATCAATATGGTTTTTCCAGCGCCAAGCCCATTTTCCGCTCGCAAACAGAGGACCATGTGAAGCGATTGCATAACGATTGCCCGTCGTTAATAAACTCAGAAAGCGATGTTGTGGTTTAAAAGGCCGCAATGGCCGTCGCTGAAATGTCGCAATCAGGTTGTGAGCTAAAATAGGTCCCTGACGCACAGCATATACGCCTGCTTTGGGTAATGGAGTTGGCATAAATGCAGCGCTGTCACCAACGGCGAATATGTCTGGATGAGAGATGCTGCAAAGATACCTGTCAACTTGTATAAATCCCTTGCTATCGCATTTTAACCCACTTTTTGTGAGCCATGTTTGTGCTTCAGCATTGATTGCCCATGCAACAAAATCAGCATCGAGTGAAGTATGGTCATCCAGCAACAAGTGATTGGCAGTGGATGCGATTACCTTTTTTCCGGTAATAATGTTGATGTTCAATGTGCGGAAATGGTTGGTAAAAAATTTCTGTGCGCACTTATTATGTGATTGGAGTAAGTGTTTATCAGCACACACGAGGGTAAAGCGAGCATGGATAGGGGTCGTGTTACAGAGTTTATAATGCATGGCCAGTAATACTTCCACTCCAGCAGCGCCACCGCCCACCATGACGATATTATACTGCCGATTTGATGAGTAGGCTGATTGTATCCATTGATGCCAGCCATTGAGAAATTGCTTGACGGGTTTGACTGCATAACCATGCGCCAGCGTACCTCTAATGGTATTAAGTGCTGGTTGAGAGCCGATATTAATTGATAATAAATCGTAACGCAAAGAAGGATATTGGTGGCAGATTATACTTTTAGTCATGGGATCTAACCGTTTGACTGTACCACGAATAAACTGTACACCGGCCCATTGGCAGAGTTTGCGTAGATCTATATGGCAATCATCAAATAAGTAATGACCCGCAATTAAGCCTGGCAACATGCCTGAATAAGGGGTGTGAGTATCGTCGCTAATGAGCGTGATTCTGATTCCTGGCGGAGGAACCATACCCAATCGTTTGATAACAATAATATGGCTGTGGCCAGCACCAATCAAGCGTAAGTCCTTTTTATAAGGCGGACGACCATTCATTAATTTATATTTATTATGTTATTGTTAAAGGGGTAGTACAGTGATAATTTCTCTTATTATAAGTTAGTCTTTATTGTTAATTAAATAAAACTTTACAAGGGTTTCGATTTATCATTGGGTAATGTGCAGTCTGTTTTTAGATTTTAATGATCAATATCTTTGCTTGCATTCTTATGGAGGGTATCTATGAAACAAAATAAAATGAGTATCTTAATTACCGGTTCCACTTTTTTGTTAGCAGTAGGACTGTTATCAGGATGTGGCGATAAACCGGAAGAGGAAATTGCGGGGAATAAGAAGGTGGTGACTGAATTCGTTGAAAAGGGGGCAACAGCCATGGAACCTGTTGCTGGTATGGACGATATGGAACATATTGGAAGTATTGAGGATGATGGGTCAGTTATTACCGATATGTATGATATCGTTTCGGAGAAAACGGATGATATGCTTGATTTTCCTCCCGAGATTACTAGCCAATCTATTGATGCAATGATCGAGAATGCGGATAAAAGTATAGACTTTGGTGAAGGCTTGGAGGAAAAGGCGGAAATTGCAACATCGCCCGCGATGGATGTGATGCAAACTCAGCCATTAATGAATGATGGGGCTGAAGTTGTTGCTGCCACGCCTGAAATTATTCGTAATGTTCAGCAAGCGCTTGCTGATACTGGTTTTAATCCAGGACCGGCTGATGGTTTGAATGGTCCTAGAACACTGGCCGCAATAGTTAGCTTTCAAAAACAAAATAATCTTGTAGTTGGCCAGTTAACCAAGGAAACGTTGCGTGCATTGGGTGTGAATTTCTAGTGTGCTGTTCAGAGAATCTTGTTTGATATACTCAGAGGGTGCGCATGTGCCCTCTTTTAATCATTATTCTGCTTTAGCATGAAATAAAACGGTGATGCACGTCTGAATGGTGCCAGAGGTGTTTTCAAGCTAGAATAGGATGTATGCAGATTTAAATTTCTCTATAAGAACCACAAGGTAATTAGAGTTTGTTTAATCTTTTAATTTCGTGAGACCTTTGCAAAACCCCAATAGTTGAAAAATTAACCATTTATAATCAATAGTCTAAAACTTCTGGCGCGGGCTTTTGCAAAAATCTCTTCGTGTGTGCTGTAGATCGGAAAAAATCTAGAGTATGTGCGGGACGGTCTTAAATTCTATCCAGATATAAATTGAGTAGATTAATTTGTCATTTTTGTGGGATGAAAGAGTGGTCGCAGCGTACGATTTCTCCAGATTGATTATTCAGTGCGATTGCTGGATTTAAAAGTATTTGCTATAGAATTGGCCATGTTCTATAGTAAAAGCCTTCGATAGATAAAATGTTTGTGATCAGGGAATAGAGGTTGGAAGCATTGATGGTCGGCCATTATGGTCTGCTTCGCTCATTGATTTATGCCCCGCAGCGATGTCTTTCTATTCAATAAAATCTGTTTGTGTTAAATGAAGCTTGATATCCTGGTTAAGTTGGGTGATTGATCTCATGAGTCACCGGAACAATATTTTCATCCGATAGAAAAGAATAATTGAGAAGTATGGGGCAGTGGTTATATATTGGATTTGAAGTTTGAATAGCGTATGTTGGAATGGTGCGGTCGGATGTTGTTGGTATTTAAAATTGGGAAATAGTCGAGCGATCAATCATGATGTATGATCACTAACTGGTTTTTTTTGAAGCACTTTTGGAGGTTTTGCTCATGGGAGTTCCTTTACGTCAGCAAATAGCTGTGGGCAGCTATTTGATTAAACAAAAATTGAAAGGAGTTAAGAAGTATCCTTTGGTGTTGATGTTAGAACCTTTGTTTCGCTGTAACTTGGCGTGTGCGGGCTGTGGCAAAATTGCACATTCGGAGGAAAATCTCGATCGACGCCTTTCTTATGAAGAATGCATGCAGGCTGTTGACGAATGTGGCGCGCCAATGGTATCGATTCCGGGAGGAGAGCCGCTGATACATAAGGAGATGCCACAAATTGTTGCTGGCATTGTTGCACGTAAAAAATATGTTTATTTATGCACCAATGCGCTTTTATTGAAAAAGAAGATTAACGATTATACGCCATCACCTTATTTGACGATATCTGTTCATCTTGATGGCTTGAAAGAGCGACATGACGCTTCGGTTTGTCAGGATGGTGTTTTTGATCGGGCAGTTGAAGCGATAAAATTAGCCTTGAATAAAGGTTTTAGAGTCACAGTGAACTGTACTTTATTTCAGGGTGAAACGCCAGATGATGTGGCTGAGTTTCTGGATTATGCTATGGAGTTGGGCGTTGAGGGTGCAACTGTTGCACCTGGTTTTAGTTATGAGCACGCGCCTCAGCAGGATGTTTTTATTAAAAGCCAGGATACCAAGAATCTGTTCCGCGGTATTTTTAAAATTGGCAAAAAACGAAAGTGGAGATTAAATCATTCTGCACTGTATCTTGATTTTCTGGCAGGTAACCAAGATTATAAATGTACCCCATGGGGGAATCCAACCCGTAATATATTTGGCTGGCAAAAGCCTTGTTATCTATTATCAGATGAAGGTTATGTCAATAGCTTTCAAGAGCTTTTGGATGATACGCCCTGGGAAAAGTATGGCACTGCTAATAATCCGAAATGTGCGCAATGTATGGCTCACTGTGGCTATGAAGCAACTGCGGTCGAAGATACGCTACAACATCCATGGAAAGCACTGGTTGCCTCTATTAGAGGTCCAAGAACGACAGGCAAGATGGTGGCTGAACCCATTCCGAGATGGGCAGTGGGAAAAAAGAGTGGTGCAAAGAAGCTATCTGATATTCCTGTTACAGAAATTAAATAGGAACAATTGGATAAATTATTAATAGCGGCTATATGGCACTATAGTGAAAAGAAAGAACGATGGAGTCTGTAATCTACCTGTTTGCTTTCGGTGTCTTATGCTGGTGTGGCTTGGTAGTGGCTCCATGGCGTCCTTGGAGTACCCGGGAGAATTTAGAAGCAGGGGTGCTTATAAATCAAACTTTGGATGATATTACCGTGTTGATTCCGGCACGCAATGAAGGCTCCTTTATTAAGCATACACTCAATAGTCTTAATACTCAGGGCATAGGTCTGCGTATTATCGTGATTGATGATCAGTCTGTTGACGATACCGCTGAACAGGCAAATTTTTGTGGTGCAGAGGTGATCTCGGGAGTGACGCCGCCTGTTGGCTGGAGTGGTAAACTATGGGCCCTGGAGCAGGGATTACAGCGGGTTCGTACAACCTATACGCTATTACTGGATGCGGATATCGAGTTGGCACCAGGAATAGTGTTAGCATTACGTGAAAAGGCCGTGAGAGAAAGGTTGGCATTAGTGTCCTTGATGGCTGAGCCACCAATGGAAAATTTTGTCGAGCGGTTGTTGATGCCTGCTTTTATATTTTTCTTTAAATTATTATATCCTTTTGCGCTATCAAATAAACGGCAGTCTCGTGTTGCGGCGGCGGCGGGTGGCTGTATTCTGGTTGAAACGCATGCATTGCGAACGGTGGGTGCTTTTGTCAGCCTTCATGATGCACTGATCGATGATTGTACTTTGGCAGTAAGAATCAAGAGTGCAGGACTGTGTACCTGGATTGGATTAAGCCATTCAGCCCGCAGTCACCGTGGTTACCAAGCGTTAAAACCGATATGGGAGATGGTGGCACGTACCGCTTATACTCAGTTAAACTACTCATGGATGTTGCTGGTTATTTGTACGCTGATCATGATATGTATGTTTTGGATCGCGCCTTTAGCGCTGTTATTATTCTTTGATCCGATGATGTTTGCCCTCAGTATTATTGTTTGGCTTGCTATGTTTTTTACTTATACTCCTGTACTTAAATATTATCATCGTTCGCTACTGTGGGTTTTTACATTACCCATTATTGGTACTTTATACTTGGCGATGACATGGACTTCAGCATTACGTTATTGGCGTGGCGAACGTGCCTGTTGGAAGGATCGTCGATATGAAAGCAAAACGAATCATTAAGTCTGTCAGCTATGTTCTGATTATAGCGATTCTGCTACTGGCTGCGCCTTTCTCAATTGCAGTGAGTGCAGAATCTAAGGATCCGGAGCAGACCGTACGTACTCTGCAGGAATCGCTGCTTCAGGTTATGCGTGAAGGCGATAATTTAAGCTTCCAGGAACGCTTTGATTTTTTGGATTCCGTAATTAACCAATCTCATGATATTGATTTTATTATACATTCTGTGTTAGGCCATTCTTATTGGTCTGAACTGGATGCGCTGCAGAAAAACACAATTACGGATGTTTTTAGGCAGTTGAGTATCGCAACCTACGCAGGGCGATTCAATCGTTATGGTGGAGAGCAGTTTAAAATCGTTGAACATCGTCCCTTGCCACGTGATCATATGCTGGTGCGTAGCTGGTTTATTACGGCTGACAATAGAACCATTAATTTTGACTATATACTGGCAGAGAAAGGAGGGTATTGGCGTATTGTCAATATTATTGTTGATGGCGTCAGTGATCTTGCATTAAAGCGGGTTGAATATCGTGCAATCCTGCAACGGGATGGCTTTTCCGAGCTTGTTGAGATGCTCAAGGAAAAGATTGTACTTGCTAAAAAGAATCAGTGAGACGATTGTTTCATTTAAATGCCAATCAGCTGATTATTCTACTTTTTCCTTAAGGACTTTGTAATCGTGGAAGTTTCACACAGTCGTAGCTACCATATTTTTGCACGCTGGACTGCTTTCTCCTACCGGCATGCGGCCTGGGTTATATTGATCGCACTATTCGTGGCTGCACTGAGTATTCTCTACACATCACGTAATTTGGGAATACATACCGACACCACTGATATGCTTTCAGAGGATTTGCCGTTTCGTGCGAATCACGAGCGCTATAAGGCGGCATTTCCCCAGTATAAAGATACGATACTGTTGGCGCTGAATAGCCCCACTCCTGAACAGGCTCATGCTACCGCCAAACGTTTAACAGAGCACTTGCAAGCAGATAGCAATCATATTCAAGATGTTTATTATTTTAGTGGTGATGCTTTTTTGGAGCGAAATGGCCTGCTTTATAAGGATATCTCAGAACTGGAACGGATTACCGACCGTCTGGCAGCTGCGCAGCCCCTAGTGGCTCGTATTGCGGATGATCCTACGCTTCAAACATTTACTTCTGTATTGACCGAAGCGATCAATGAGCTTCGTTCGGGTCGCAGGCTAGAATTGGAATCAGTCCTGAATGGAATGCACACCACACTAGATGCGCAACTGGCCGGTAAACCACGGGCATTATCGTGGCAGGTGTTATTTAGTGATGAAGTGCAGCAAACGACCTATCAAGAGTTGGTGATGGTGCAACCCAAGCTTGACTATACTCAATTATTTGCGGCTGAGGAACCAATTGCTGCCATCCGCGCCGCTGCACACGATCTGGGGTTGGGTGGCGATCCAGCTGAGCAATTACGCATTACTGGCAACGTGGCGTTATCCTATGATGAGCTTAATAGTGCGATGCGTGGTGCGCTGGATGCCGGGTTGTTAGCGGTAGTCATGGTCGCCGTGGTCTTATTTGTGGCGTTGAGGAGCGCGGGGGCGGTGCTGATCGTATTACTGAGTCTCATGTTGGGATTAGTGCTGACAGCGGCTTTTGCGACAGTTGCAGTTGGGCATTTGAACCTGATCTCTATCGCTTTTGCTGTACTATACATAGGCCTTGGTGTAGATTATGCTATTCATTTCTTGTTGCGATATCAAGAGATTAGAAAAAATAATCAATCGATTATGGATGCTTTGTATGCCGCTAGCGGCGATGTAGGGCATGCGTTAATGGTATGCGCTATTACTACTGCGATTGGCTTTTATGCATTTATACCCACTACTTATCGTGGTGTTGCCGAATTAGGTTTAATCTCTGGCACCGGAATGCTCATCAGTCTAATGGTTACGCTCACCATTGTACCTGCTTTGCAACGTTACTTGCCTATACGGCCGGAAAAAATATTTTTTTCAGTGCGTTTTTTGAGCCGCTCATTGAGGTTACCGTCACTGCCGCACAAGCTGGTATTTATTGTTACAGTATTTGCTCTGCTTGTATCTGTCATCGTATTGCCTCAGATCAGATTTGACTATAACTTACTGAATTTGAATGATCCTGCTGCGGAATCAGTACAAACTTTTCAAGAGTTGCTTGCGGAGGTAGAGGATTCGCCTTGGCATATTATTTTGTTGGCGGAAGATCGCCGGGTAATGAAAGACATTGTGCAGCGTCTTTCCTATCTTCCCGAGGTAGATAAGGTTGTTACTATTTTTGATCTGGTACCGACAAAGCAAGAAGATAAATTGATGCTCATTAATGAGATGGCGCTTACACTGGGACCAATTACATTTCCTGCGTCAATAAAAAAGGATGGGCAGTCGCTCTTACAACAACGTGAGACGCTAGAAGCTTTACGAACAACATTGGACCAGTTCATTGCTGAGCAACCTGATCATTCTACTTCTAAACCTGCGCGCGCATTGAGTGCATCTTTAACTGCGTTATTGGCACGTTTAAATGTAGCCGCTAGTGAGAAGGGCGAGCAGGAATCATTACTTCGCGCTATAAGCAGCGATCTGCTAAGTCTGTTGCCTGCCTCACTTGAACGTTTGCAGGCTGCATTTGAAGCTCAACCTTTTACACAACAAGAATTGCCTGCTTCGTTGAAGAGACATTGGCAGAGCCAGACGGGTACCTATCGCATGGCGGTCTATCCGGTAGAGGATATCAATGATAATGATGCATTGCGTCGTTTTGTACGAGCGGTACAGCAGGTTGCTCCGCAGGCTACGGGGGCGCCGGTAATTAGTTTGGAAGCGGGTGAAGCGGTGGTGGACGCGTTTATATATGCTTTTTCATTAACGTTTCTGGGCGTTGTATTGGCGCTTCTGATATTACTCAGGAATATGACCAATACCTTGCTGGTATTAGTTCCACTTTTGCTTGCAGCTTTGTTTACGAGCGCCGCCACTATTCTTCTGGATGTTCCGTTCAATTTTGCTAATATCATTGCCCTACCATTGTTACTCGGTATTGGTATTGACAGTAGCATTCACATGGTACATAGAAGCCGTCATGCATTAGTGGCTAATGAAAATCTGATGAACACGAGCACTGTCCGTGCGATCTTTTATAGTACACTGACAACCTTGGCTGGCTTCGGGAGCTTAATATTTTCTCCACATCAGGGGACCGCAAGTATGGGATTGTTATTAGTTGCAGGCATCATATTAACGCTGATTTGTGTTCTGATTATTTTGCCAGCACTGTTGCAATCATTAGACCAGAGAACGGCCGCCCATAATTAGGATAATCGCCATGATGCTAGTTATTCCAGGTAAGGGAAGGCTTTATGTAAATGTCATGGCAGCAGCAAAAAAGCCATCTGTATGGTGTAAAGCGGGCGATAACTGTAGTAATTCTCCGGTATCAAGCGGGATATTCTGTTGTGATAATAAGTCGGTACAGTTCAGTAGAGTAAATTTAGGATATTGAATCAAAAAGGATTCAATAATTTCCTGATTTTCTTCTGGCAGAAAACTGCAGGTTGCGTAAACCAGTCTACCGCCAGGTTTGAGCAGGTTGCCTGCGGCGGCTAGAATGGCCATTTGCTTTTTCTTGATTTCCTCGATGCTTTTGGGTGATTGACGCCATTTTAAATCTGGGTTGCGACGTAATGTTCCCAGGCCGCTACAGGGGGCATCTACCAGTACTCGATCTATTTTTCCCGCAAGGCGCTTTACCTTGATATCATTTTCATGAGAAATCAGCTGGGGATGTAAATTAGATAGAGTAGAACGTTTAAGTCTCGGTTTTAGATTGTGTAATCTTTTTTCAGAAACATCAAAAGCATAGACGCGTCCTTTTGAATTCATCAGCATGCCTAGCAACAATGCCTTTCCACCAGAGCCCGCACAGAAGTCAACAACCATTTCACCTCGCTTCGGTGCCAGTAAATATCCGAGCAATTGGCTGCCTTCGTCTTGTACTTCTATTTTGCCGGACTGGAATAACGGATGTCGGTTAATAGCAGGTCTGCCAACGATACGTATACCACTAGGGGAATAGGGCGTAATTTGCGCTTGGATACCCTCCTGAGTTAATGCTTCAAGCACCTCATTGCGTTTTGTAAGCAATGTGTTTACCCGCAAATCCAGCGGCGCCGGTTGCTGTAATGAATGTCCTAAATCCAGAATATCGGTATCGGGCATAAAATGGGTTAATTTTTCCATTAGCCATTCTGGGAATTCTGCCTGAATAGCGAGTGATTGTGATTCTAGTGTAATTGCTTTGATTTCTGCCAGCCATTTTTCTTCAGTTCTGCTGATACATGCGGTTAATTCTCGTAAATTTATTCCCTGGAATTTGATTAAATAAGCCAAGAGCAGCGAACGAGGTGTCGCGAGGTTGACAATTTGTTCAAGAAAAAACCGGTGTCTTAGTATACCGAATACAGCTTCAGCAACAAAAGCCCGATCATTACTGCCAAGTGTAGGATTTTCGCGGAAAAAACGGCGTAATATCGCGTCGGCAGGGTATTCTAAAGGGAGGACGGCACGTATAGCAGTAGCTGCTATATCCAGATGAGCAGGAACGAAGCGCATTTATTTTAAGGTGCCTTGTTGAATGGTTGGTTTAAAGCGATTAATAATCGCATGGATAACTAATTTTGGTCACTATCTGTTCGAATTCGAATCCATTCTTTTCAGTCGCAATAATACGCACGGGTAACATGTGATAATCAGTTGCCAGCCAGATCTTGCGGTCTAGTTGATTATCCTTTTCTAGTTGTTTTGTCAGTACGATTGTCTCAAGCTCACCCAGTGGTGTTTTCAGTATTTCTTTGTCTACAGTATAGCGAGCTGATGTCAGGCTCCGTCCGTCAGTTTCATGCGTATCAATATAATTTTTGGTGAGTGGAGAGAACATAAAATTATAGGATAGGCTTAACCGATCTTGTGTTCCGCTCGGTAAAGGCGCTTGATCTTCTTTACCCTTACGCTGCAACGTTAATAAACTATTTGTCCAATCAAAAATGGCAATGCTCGGTAGCTTTTCATTTCGTTGATCGGAGAATCGATGGGGTTGCAAGCCCATCTTGGTGATAACGCCTTTACTATCGCGTACGATACTACCGGGCTTGATTAATTTAAGTATTCCGCTGGGGCGTGCTTCACTGCTGATGCGATAATTATATGTACCGCTTTCTTGCTCGATTTCTAGCGTTTCATTTAATTCGCCGTGGCCGATGTCAGTTTTGATCAAGTAGCTGATTTCTACACGAGAAGGTAAGTCTACAGCAATGGCAGGAAAACAAAATCCCCACAATAAAATAACAGATGATAGAAATTTCATTCTTGCAATCCTGGTGAATATAAAACAGTTTGGTTAAAACTGGTTTCATCTACTTCAACATAATTATAAGAGAGTTTAAGTCGATCTTCCATAAACCAACGTACGGCCTGAGGATAAATCCGGTGTTCTTGTTGTAATACTCTTGTCGCCAGCGTTTTCTCGGAATCATTGGGCAATACAGGAACGGCGGCCTGGATAATAATGGGACCATGATCCAGTTGTGAGGTAACAAAATGTACGGTACACCCATGAATCTTTATTCCCTCCTGTAATGCGCGTGTATGGGTATCCAGACCGGGAAAAGCCGGTAATAGTGAAGGATGAATATTCATTATCCGACCTTGATAGTGTTGTACAAAGCGACTACTCAGGATACGCATAAAGCCAGCCAGAACTATCAGTTTGGGTTGGTATGAATCAATAATTTCTACTAGTGCTGTTTCAAATGCATCACGATCAGAGTAAGCGCGATGATCTACTATAGCAGTTTTAACACCTTGTTTTTCAGCAATTTCTAGTCCTGTTGCATGTGGATTGTTACTAATAACGGCGATCGAATCAACATGAAGTTTTGCCTTCAGCAATGCCTGCATATTGCTACCGCGGCCAGAGATGAGAATGACTAGAGATTTCATGACGCAGTTAATGACAATTACACGATAACAGCGGGAGCTGTATTTGTATTGTGTACCTTGATCCTGCCAATTTGCCAGGGTGTTTCGCCTAAGGCTTGCAATATTTCTATGGTGTCGTGCGCGTGATTCGGTGCAACAACCAGCACCATACCGATACCACAATTAAAAACGCGATACATTTCATCGTCGGCTACGTTACCTTGTTGTTGTAACCAATGAAACAAGGGTGGTTTATCCCACGAATTTTCTTGTAAGATGGCTTGCATACCGGCAGGTAGAATACGTGGTAAATTTTCGGTGATGCCCCCCCCCGTGATATGTGCCATGCCTTTGATGGGCAGTTGCTTCATCAATTCGAGGAGTGATTTTACGTAAATACGTGTGGGTGCCATGAGCGCATCGCCGAGCGTTCCTTTTTCGAAGCTAGTAGACAAATTGATATTCTTGTCGTTGATAATTTTGCGAATCAATGAGTATCCATTGGAATGTGCGCCACTGGAAGCCAATCCGATGATGATGTCATTTTCCTGTATAGTAGATCCATTAATGATGCGATTCTTTTCTACAATACCGACAGCAAAACCAGCGAGATCATATTCACCCTGTGGATACATATCGGGCATTTCTGCTGTTTCTCCGCCGATCAATGCACATCCGGCTTGTTCGCAGCCTGTGGCAATACCACGAATTACAGCAGTTGCCGTCTCCAGGTTTAATTTGCCGCAGGCAAAATAGTCCAGAAAGAATAAAGGTTCTGCACCTTGTACCAGGATATCATTAACGCTCATAGCGACTAAATCAATACCGATGCTATCATGTCTGTTTAACTGAAATGCGAGCTTTAATTTAGTGCCGACGCCATCGGTACCCGACACTAATACGGGATTATGAAACCGTTTGGAAATCTCAAACAGTGCACCGAAGCCTCCGATACCTGTAAGTACTTCCGGACGCAGTGTGCGTTTGGCATAGGGTTTAATATTTTTAACTAGACGATCGCCTGCATCGATATCTACCCCGGCATCGCGGTAAGATAGCTGGGCGGATTGTATTGAATCGGGATTCTCGGGATTGGATGAGGTCAAGTTGAGTTCTCGCGCTGTTACGGATAAAGTGCCATTTTAAAGAGACGATTCTACCGTAAATGAGCAAGAAATACTCTGTAGATCTATATTATCTATGGTGGTTGATAATTGGTTGCGTTGGAATAACGCTGATTTATCTGCTAAGTCCGATACTCACACCATTTTTACTGGCAGCAGTTATTGCTTATATTTGCAATCCACTCGTCACTCACATGGCGGTGAGAAAGATACCGCGTACAATGGGTACGATATTGGTTATGTTGCTGCTATTGAGTCTGTCTGCAGCACTGGTTCTGATTATGGTGCCCTTGTTTGAGAAGGAGGCTTCTCGGCTAGTTATAAAAATTCCGGCTTACCTTGAGATGTTGGGAGGAGGGGTGATTCCATGGCTGGAATCCCACCTTGGTGTTAATTTGAATCCTGATATCGATATGCTTAAGCATGCTATGACAGAGCATTGGCAGAGTGCAGGTGGGGTTGCCGCAAAAATATTGCCCTCGTTAACCAGTGGCGGTATAGCAGTGGTAGAATTCTTAATGAATTTGTTGTTGGTGCCGGTAGTGCTATTTTATATGTTGCGTGACTGGGAGCTATTGATTCAGCAAATTGATGGAATGATTCCACGTTATTGGTATAAGCAAGTTAGCCAACTAACCCGTGAGACCGATCGTATATTGGCGCAATTTCTGCGTGGACAGCTATCTGTGATATTGTTAATGAGTATTTGTTACATAACAGGTCTGTGGTTGGCAGGATTGGAATTCGCATTGCCTATTGGGTTGCTGGCAGGTATTCTGGTATTTGTTCCTTATCTGGGAATGATTGTAGGTCTGATGCTTGCGACGTTTGCTGCGATGATGCAGTTTCATGAGTGGGGTTGCGTGATACCGGTATGGGTCGTATTTGCTATTGGCCAGTTACTGGAAGGCATGGTAATAACACCCTGGCTGGTGGGCGATCGTGTTGGCTTGCACCCGGTCGTTGTTATTTTTTCGCTACTTGCATTTGGTCAATTGTTCGGTTTCTTTGGTATATTGCTGGCGCTTCCGGTCAGTGCTGTTTTGTTGGTATGGTTGCGTCATATACGTCAGCAATATCTAGAAAGTAATCTTTATAATTAATCAATGAAGCAACTATTACTAGACATCGCATTAACATCATCACCGACACTGACAAATTTCCTGCCTGGGCGTAATGCCGAGTTATTACACATGCTCGAATGTATTATAGCGGGAAAGGAGCGGGAACGTTTCGTTTATTTGTGGGGCGGATTAGGGTGTGGAAAAAGCCATTTACTACGAGCGGTCACTGAAACATGCATACAAAATCATTTAAAGGCGGTTTATTTTGCATGTGATAGTAGCTGTGAATTCATTGTTGACAGCGACATCGATTGTATCGTCGTGGATGATGTCGATCGCCTGAATACTTCCGTATCTGCCCAGATAAGATTATTCAATCTGTACAACCAAATATATAGTGAAGGCGATGCATTTCTGCTGGTGAGTGGGCCTGTCGCGCCTGCACAGTTGAGAATGCGCCAGGATTTAGTAACGCGTCTGGGTTGGGGTTTAGTATATCAGGTTCATGAATTAACCGATGAGGAGAAAATGCAAGCCATGAAAAGCTATGCTGCCAATTGCGGATTTAATTTGCCGCAGGAAGTTTGTGATTATCTGTTACGACACGGACGTCGTGACCTACCTTCATTGATGACGACACTCGACGCATTAGATCATTACTCGCTCGCTAATCAGCGTCCGATTACAATTCCCTTGTTACGTGAATTATTGCAGCAGGCCACGCCATGAATTTGGCATTATTTGATCTCGATAATACGCTGCTTGCTGGCGACAGTGATTTTCAGTGGGCGCAATTTTTAATTGAACGAGGTGCACTTGATCGCGAACTCCATGAATCCCGTAATCTAGAGTTTTACGAACAATATAAAGCGGGGATGTTAGATATACATGAATTTTTAGATTTCCAGTTAAAACCGTTGGCACGCCATTCTCGTAGCCAGCTGGATGTTTGGCACAGTGAATTTATGACAAAAAAGATTCTACCGTTAATCACAATAAATGCACGTAAGCTGATAGAGAAACATAGGCTTGACGGGGATCTTTGTATCATCATTACAGCAACGAATAGCTTTGTGACAGCACCAATTGCGCAGGCACTGGGTATTAATAATTTGATCGCGACTGAACCAGAACAGAAAAATGGCGAGTTCACAGGAAAGGTTTCTGGGATACCCTGTTTCAGAGAAGGAAAAATAACTCGTTTGGAAAACTGGCTAGATGAGCACAATCTGACTTGGCTGTCCTTTTTGCAAAGCTGGTTTTATAGTGACTCCTTAAATGATTTGCCCTTACTTCGTAAAGTCACCCATCCGGTAGCAGTTGATCCTGATGCTACCCTTAAAAATCATGCAGAGCAGAATAACTGGCCTGTAATTAGCCTACGATAAGATAAGGCTAAATTCAGGTCTAGGTTGAATTGTGGGAATAATGGCGATATCTTTTTGAGTAAAGCATATCGCCAGTACCCAGCCAAATTTCAATAATGTCGGTTCGTTTCTTAGCCGGGCAGAGGTGGAAATGGCTGGAAACGATCAGCTTGAATGGACTCTGATATCAAGGTAAAACGGCATGAATAGATTAATCTGTGCGTCGTAACTGTGGAAATAAAATAACATCGCGAATGCTCGGGCTGTCAGTAAATAACATAACCAGGCGATCGATTCCAATTCCTTCGCCCGCAGTCGGAGGTAAGCCATATTCCAGCGCGCGAATGTAATCTGCATCATAGTGCATTGCCTCCATATCGCCTGCATCCTTAGCCTTAACCTGCTCTTGAAAGCGCGCCGCTTGATCTTCCGGATCATTCAATTCAGAGAAGCCGTTAGCAATTTCTCGTCCGGCGATATAGAGTTCGAAGCGATCAGTTATTTCAGGGCTGGTATCATTGCGTCGCGCAAGTGGTGAAACTTCCGCTGGATAATCAATAATAAAAGTGGGTTCGAAGAGTAAATGCTCGGTCGTTTCATCAAATAGAGAAAGTTGCAGTCCACCGATGCCGTCATGTGGGTTGTATTGGATGCCGAGTGCTTGTAGTTCGCTAATAAGGAAATTACGGTCACTGAGCTGTATCTCGGTATATTTTGAATGGTATTTCTGAATGGCTTGAGTGATCGTCAGTCGTGTAAAGGGCTGTGTCAGATCAATTTCTCGTTCTTGATAAATTAGTTTGCCGCTACCCAAGACTTGAAGGGCAATCTCACGGAGCATTCTTTCAGTATATTCCATCAGGTAATTGTAATCCTGATAGGCTTCATAGAATTCCAGCATAGTAAATTCTGGATTATGGCGGGTGGAAATTCCCTCGTTTCTGAAATTTCGGTTAATTTCAAAAACTTTTTCCATACCACCTACAACGAGTCTTTTTAAATAAAGCTCCGGAGCAATACGCAGATATAACGCCATATCCAATGCGTTATGATGTGTTGTGAAAGGCCGCGCCGTTGCTCCTCCAGGAATCAGATGCATCATGGGAGTTTCAACTTCTAAATAGCCGTGCTTAACAAAGAAATTGCGAATGGTCTGAATGATCTTTGAACGGATGGCGAATACGTTTCGCGTATCCTGGTTGGCAATCAGATCGAGGTAGCGTTGGCGATATTTTTGTTCTTGATCCGTCAGACCATGAAACTTCTCAGGAAGTGGGCGTAAGGATTTTGTCAACAATTGACAATGAGTAACGCGAATCGAAAGTTCGTTCGTTTTAGTTTTGAATAATACGCCCTGGGCGCCGAGTATATCGCCGAGATCATAATGTTTGAACGCTTCATGAGTAGCCTGACCAGTATGGTTGTTAGAGATATATAATTGAATGCGCCCGCTCATGTCCTGTATGGTGGCAAAGCTGGCTTTACCCATTACGCGTTTCAACATCATGCGTCCTGCTACACTAACGGTTATTTGATCTTTTTCCAGTATTTCGTTGGAAAGTGCGGCATATTGTTGATGCAAATCTGATGCCAGATAGTTACGGCGGAAGGTGTTGGGAAAGGCGTTGCCTGTTTTACGCAGTTCCGCTAATTTGATGCGACGTTCAGCAATAATCTGATTTTCGTCTTGGGGTATGGTCGGTTGATTTTCCTGAGTCATTTTAGAGTGTGCTATGCAAAAGTCTTGAATTGTAGCAACTTTGTGATGATGTGCTATACCAATTAGGCAACAGAGATATTCTTAGATTAACTAAATCATATCAGGATGTGACAGAAACCGGTATCTGATGTTCGATACGGCGTGCTCGGCAGGATAGGACTATCAGTACGATATGGCGGATGATTACCGCTAATCAGATTGTGGCGATATGTTGCTGCATGGGATGATAGTCAATGGGTTGCAAGAACATGTCGTGAGACTTTTGCGAAAGCCCTCGTCAGAAGTTTTTTACTATTGATTATAAGGGGTTAATTTTTCAATTATTGGGGTTATGCAAAGGCCTCGTCGTATGTCAATGAGCATTTATTTATTTTTGCTGTCCATGGCTATTTCGACACAATTTCTACCGTTATTTTTGGCCATGTAGAGTGCTTCGTCAGCCTTGCGAAGCAAGATGTTTTTATCTAATGTATCCAACTCAGTGCTGACTGAGATGCCGAGACTGATTGTGACTGGAATAAACTCATTTTCAGCATAGACTTCTTTGCAGGCAATAGCCGTTCGAAAACGCTCGGCGGCTTTTAATGCACCATCTTTATTGCAGGGTGAAAGAATAGCCAGAAATTCTTCACCTCCAAAGCGCCCTAAATGTTCATGAGAACGAGCTGAACCAAGTAGTCGATCAGCAATTTCACATAGCACAACATCACCGGTGAGATGACCGTAACTATCATTGACTTCTTTAAAATGATCAATATCAATCATGATAACGGCAATGCTAAACCCTCCCCGTTTTGCACGTGCAATCTGCTTGTGGAAGATATCGAAAATAGCCGTTCGATTTAATAGCCCGGTTAAAGCATCATGGGTGACGCGTTGCTCTAGTTCTTTTTTATGCTCGATGAGCTGTTTGTTGATTTTAGCTTTTTTATAAAGTTTACTTTTTTCGACGATAACGGCTAGCTGGCTGGCAATCTGGAGAAATAACTCCTGGTGGAGATTTTTATAAGTATTGCTCTTTCGACTTGAAAGGAAGATAAAGCCGATGGGTTTGCCAGTGGCAATCAGCGGGCAAGCTAAACTGGAACGAATCTCCTCTTCAAAGAGAACTCTAGCTGAGTCTGATTCTGGATGACTTTCTAGATATGATTCCAGATCATTGATTATGAATGATTTTTCTGTGTCAATAATTTCTTTCAGATTGTTGTCTGACATGGGTATGGTATAACCTGTGCATAGCTTTAGCGTTTGGTAATCGGCACGCACCCAGTGTAATTTCAATGTGTTGCCTTCATTTTCGAGTAAAGCCAGACTCATGCGATCATAGGGAATGAATTTGTTGAAGGATTCATAGATATGATTTAATACATCACTGATACATAGATTAAGATTGCTTTCTAGCGTAATCTTGGAAAGTAATTGATTTTTATGGTATTGCTGTTGTAGGTGAGTGGAAAGTTTGCGCAGCGACTTCCCTAGATGACTAATCTCATCGTTACCGGTAACAGGAATATCTTGTGTAAATTCGCCTCGACACATGGCTTCTGCTGCTTTGCGATAGGCGATAATCCGACGCTCTTTACTCATATTTTATGATATACCATGATAAAAATCAGCTTTAAACTGAATATCTTGTTCTACCCTCTTAGTCATATTCTTCTACTAAATAGACTGATCAGTGATTTATTAATTCAAAATGTCTTATTAAATAAATGAAATGTATTGTCCTTATTAGAGGGTAATCTTATCAAAGGGCTATGGTTTAAATAAAATATACACGCAGTACGGATACATGGAATACGGCAGATCAGCTGTATTGCGGCTACAATGCTAAAATTTCTCTTTTAATCTTGCAGTGTCAGAAAATATGATTGGGATTCTAATTATTTCTCATGAGAACCTGGGTGATAGTTTCATTCGTTGTGCAAGCCATGTGATGGGGGGGGTGCCGCAACAAATAATGCATTTGAATGTTTCTATTCAGGATAATCCAGATATGTTGGTTTCTAAAGCACAGGAGTTGGTGAATCAATTGAATTGTGGTAATGGCGTGCTGGTATTAAATGATATCTGTGGTGCGACGCCTTGTAATGTTGCCAGCCGATTAATTAAGCCCGGTGTGGTGGAGTGCCTTGCTGGAATTAATTTGCCGATGTTGGTACGAGCGTTAACTTATCGTAATGAGCTACTTTCTACCGTGGTGGAAAAGGCGCTGAACGGCGGTAAGGAGGGGGTTATGCACATTCATTTGGAATCATTACAATGCAATATAAAGAAGTAGAAATTATAAATCGGCTTGGATTGCATGCACGCGCCTCAGCAAAATTTACAAAGTTGGCAAATCAATTTCAGAGCGAAGTATGGCTGATGCGTAATAATCGAAGAGTCAATGCAAAAAGCATTATGGGTGTGATGACACTGGCTGCAAGAAAAAATACTATGGTAGGAATTGAAACTATCGGTGTGGATGAGATTGAAGCTATGACTGCCTTGGTGGCGCTGGTTGAAGATTATTTTGGAGAGGGTGAATGAGTTTTATACTGCATGGTGTCGGTGTCTCTGAAGGAATTGCAATCGGACACGCACATCTTGCTTCATCTGCTGCACTGGAAGTGGCGCATTATCTGATACCCAAAAATCAAACGAATAAAGAGATATCTCGGCTTGATAGCGCTTTTGCTACGGTTCGCGAGGAACTTGAAGCGCTGCAGGCTTCTGTTACCAATAGCGGCCCCTCGCTGGCAGAATTTAGCGCATTTCTTGATCTTCATCACATGATTTTGGATGATCCAACGCTCTCGGAAGCTGCACGTGACTGTATTAGGCAGACATATTGTAATGCGGAATGGGCTGTTACTCAGCAAATGGATGTATTGCTGGCGCAGTTTGAGAAAATTGAAGATGCTTATTTGCGTGAGCGTAAAGCGGATGTAGTCCAAGTGGTGGAACGGGTACTTAAGGCTTTACTGGGACATCCAGGCTATATTCCTCCTCCAGTGCGGCATAGTGGTGACAATATTCTGATTGCCCATGATTTAAGCCCTGCCGATGTCATGCAATATAAACAGCACAAATTTATTGCGTTTCTTACCGACCTGGGCAGCTCGACTTCTCATACGGCTATTGTTGCGCGTGGCCTTAGTATTCCTTCAATCGTGGCATTGCATCATGCGCGTCAATTAATTCTTGATAATGATTATTTAATTGTTGATGGCAGCCAGGGTGTGATCATTGTTAATCCGGACAAATATGTACTCGCTGAGTATCGGTTACGGCAGAGTCAGCTGGAACTCGAGAAGCTCAAGTTAAGGCGTATCAGAAGTGTTGCAGCAATCACATTAGATGGCACACCCGTTGAATTATGTGCCAATATTGAATTACCGGAAGATGTTGAGCAGGTCAAGGAAAATGGTGCAGCGGGTATTGGCTTGTTCCGTAGCGAATTTCTGTTTTTAAATCGTAATGACTTACCAGATGAAGAAGAGCAGTTCGAAGTTTATCGTACTGTGGCGACTAAAATGCGTGGCCTTCCTGTGACCATCCGTACTTTTGATTTGGGCGCAGATAAAAACCTTAAAAATGCGCCGCAGGTCGCAGCCAATCCAGCACTCGGTCTGCGTGCGATTCGTCTATGTCTGGCAGAGCCGCAAATGTTTCATACTCAATTGCGTGCCATAATACGTGCTTCGCATTATGGTCGGATACGTATTTTAATACCGATGTTATCCAGTATTTCAGAAATCAATCAGACAATGAATCTGATTGAATATGCAAAACAAAGTTTGCGGGAAGAAAAACTTCCTTTTGATGAAAAAATTCAAGTGGGCGGTATGATTGAAATTCCCGCAGCCGCGCTGTGTGTCGACATATTCATGCAAAGGCTGGATTTTTTATCTATTGGCACAAATGATCTGATTCAATATACGCTTGCGATTGATCGCGTTGATGATTCGGTTGCACATCTCTATGACCCACTTCATCCGGCAGTGCTGTGGCTTGTCTCACGCGTTATTCAAACTGCAAATCGTGCCAAGGTGCCTGTCGCGATTTGTGGTGAAATGGCTGGAGACATTAGGTTTACACGTTTGTTGCTTGGCCTGGGGTTACAGCAATTCTCCATGTATCCAGCACAATTGCTCATCGTAAAGAGCCAGATATTAAAAAGTCATTTGCCGAGTATTATCGTATTGGCTCAACGGATAGTAAAAGCGGAGAATCCGGAGAAAATTCATGGCTTGTTAGCAAAGTTGAATAGCTAGTCTGGATTTGTTTTTTGGCGATATAATGATCAATTAGTTTTTTGATCTAGGAAATGGTGCTTTTTTTTATTTAACATGCAATATGAATATCTCACGTTTGAGCTTAACTATGAATTGAAATTTGCTGCTTATGCTTCAGTTTCATAAATTAGCTGGTTTTTTCAGGATTTCTTTATATTTTTTACATTAATGCAAGATTCAAATTCGGTCGGTATTGTTACTCCCCAGTATGTACATATAGATAAACCGTTATGCCTGAAAAGCGGTACGGTACTGAATAGTTATAATCTGGTGTATGAGACTTATGGCAAGCTTAACTCGGCCAGGTCAAATGCTGTCTTGATTTGTCATGCACTCTCAGGTAACCACCATGTAGCAGGGGTTTATGCTGACAAGCCTAAAAGTACAGGTTGGTGGGATAATATGATTGGTCCTAATAAAGCAATTGATACGAATCGATTCTTTGTTATCGGAGTCAATAATCTGGGGGGGTGCCATGGTTCTACTGGCCCTGCGAGTATTGATGCGAGAACGGGTAAGCCCTATGGTGCTAATTTTCCCATAGTCACAGTAGAGGACTGGGTGGAAACTCAGGAACAGTTAGCCAATCATCTTGGTATCGATGAGTTTGCTGTGGTAGCTGGTGGTAGTTTAGGAGGGATGCAAGCATTGCAATGGACGCTTGATTTTCCGGAAAGAGTTCGACATGCATTAGTGATTGCCGCTGCTTCTAAATTAACCGCGCAAAATATTGCATTTAATGATGTTGCTCGTCAGGCGATTATCACTGACCAGGATTTTTATGGTGGTGATTATTACTCATATAATACTTTGCCACGGCGAGGTTTGCGACTTGCCCGCATGCTGGGGCATATTACTTATCTCTCAGATGATTCAATGGCTGCAAAGTTTGGACGGGAATTGCGTAGCGGTACTTTTTCTTTTGGTTTCGATGTGGAATTTGAAATTGAATCTTACCTGCGCTATCAAGGAGATAAATTTGCCGATCAATTTGATGCGAATAGTTACTTGCTGATGACCAAAGCGTTGGATTATTTTGACCCGGCGAATACGTATGATGGTGACTTGAGTGCGGCATTCCGTGCTGCAAAGGCTAACTTCCTGGTATTGTCATTTACTTCAGACTGGCGTTTTTCATCTGAACGCTCACGCGCGATTGTGAAGGCATTATTGGATAACGAAATCAATGTTAGTTATGCTGAAATTACTTCCAGCCATGGTCATGATTCTTTTCTGATGGAAAATCATTATTATCATCAGCTCGTACGAGCTTATATGGATAATATTCTCATTTGAGTGAGCAGATGAATGGAAATTGATATGATGAATCCAGCGATACCACCTATTGTATCTCGTCCTGATTTCGCGGCTATTGCGGAATGGGTGAGGCCAGGCGCAAAGGTGCTTGATCTGGGTTGTGGTGATGGATCATTGCTGCGTTACTTACAAGAGACTCGCGATATTTTCGGTTACGGGGTGGAAATTGACGATGATAACGTGCTTGGTTGTTTTAATAATAAGGTTAATGTGATTCAGAATGATTTGGAATCAGGGCTATCTAGCTTTGAATCAGAATCGTTTGATTATGTAATTTTATCGCAAACATTGCAGGCAATGAGGCATACCGAAAATCTGATTCAAGAAATGCTGCGAGTCGGGAAAGAAGGAATTGTATCATTTCCCAATTTTGGTTATTGGAGGAACCGCGTGCAGGTTATCTTTGGTCATATGCCTGTTTCGGAAACATTACCTTATCACTGGTTCGATACACCTAACATTCATTTATGTACCCTTGGCGATTTTGAGGAACTATGTCGTCTACGGGGTGCACATATCCTGGAACGCAGGGTGATGAATGCGAATCGCCAAATTACGTTATGGCCGAATTTAATGGGAATGCTGGCATTTTATCGGTTTGAACGAGATTAATGATGGTAGATGTTTTATAAATCATGCTTGGCATTGGGTAAAGGTGCTTTTATTGACTGAAACTTTGCCTGCCCTGCAAGCCACACCAGTACTAAAACAGGTAAGCCGAGTAATGCGGTACCAATGAAAAAATTAATATAGCCATAGGCATCTACGAATTGCCCACTAAAACCCGCGATAAATTTTGGTAATAAGAGCATAATCGAGCTAAAGAGAGCATACTGTGTTGCTGAATAGGCTGAATTTGTCAGGCTGGATAAATAGGCGATGAATGCACAAGAAGCAATACCGGCCGATAGATTATCAGCCGAAATAGTGAATATTAATCCACCGACATCATGACCGCGTTCGGCTAGCCAGACAAATAACAAATTTGTCGCGGCTGATAATACCGCGCCTAGAAACAGCGTTCGCATGATGCCGATTTTTGCAACCAGCACGCCGCCAATTGCAGCACCTACAATGGTCATAACCACACCATAAACCTTTGAAACCGTGGCGATTTCATCTTTAGTATAGCCCATGTCTACATAAAAGGGATTACTCATCACGCCCATTACGACATCCGAGATACGATAAACAGCAATCAATGCCAGAATCAGTAGTGCCTGTTGGCCATGACGGATAATAAAGTCACGAAAAGGCGCTATAAGTGCGTCGTACAGCCAGATTAGAATACGCGTACACGGAGTATTGAGGTTCCAATTGGCGATCGCCTGCTGAGGATACCTTTCATTTTCAGTGACAGCCTTATCGATAGAAATTCTGGGTTCGCGAATAATGAGTGTGGTGATCATACCGACAGCCATGCAGGCAGCCATGATGAGATAGGCAAGTTGCCAAGGGGCATAATGATAGGTGGTTTCCGATGGGTCTACTGCTGCTGCAATCCAGAGTACACCTGCCGATGCCAGGATCATAGCGACTCGATAGCCGGCCTGATAAGTGGCTGCCATGGCTCCTTGCAGCTCTGCTGCGACAGCTTCGATGCGATAGGCATCCAGCGCGATATCTTGCGTTGCTGAAGCAAAAGCCACTGCCAGTGCAAAAAATACTATCTGCGTCAGATTAGCAAGTGGGTCTGTGCAGGCCATGCCAACCAGTGCAAGCATGATGAGGAATTGTGAGAACAATAACCAGGCCCGCCGCCGACCCAGTAGACGTGTTAATACGGGTAGTGACAGGCGATCCACTAACGGAGCCCATAGCCATTTGAAGCCATAAGCCAAACCGATCCAGCTGAGGTGACCGATAGTGGTGCGATCTATTCCTGCCTCACGTAGCCAGAATGATAACGTACCCAATATCAGTAATAACGGTAATCCGGCAGAAAACCCCAGCGACAGCATGCCGAGCACTCGTGGATGAGTATAAATACGTAAAGCATACAGCCAGCCCGATGGTACAACGGAATTCATAAATGATAGTTGTAATCAATAATCAATGGCGAATGATCGGAGAAACGTTCGGCTTTGTATATCGAAACATCTGTTGCCTGGCTAGCAATCGCAGGCGTGGCAATCTGATAATCAATGCGCCAGCCTACATTATTAGCCCATGCCTGCCCTCGATTAGACCACCACGTATACTGATCTGGTTCTGGATTAATTCGGCGAAATACATCCACAAAACCAATGTCATCTAGAACGGCAGTTAACCAAGCTCGCTCCTCTGGTAAAAAACCGGATTTTTTTCGATTGGCACGCCAATTTTTTAGATCGATTTCCTTATGAGCGATATTCCAATCACCGCACAGGATAACATCTCTACCACTGTCGATCAGTGTTTTTAATACAGGAATAAATTTTTCCAGGAAGAAAAATTTAGAAGCTTGCCGGTGATCGCCACTGGACCCGGAAGGTAAGTAGATTGAGATGATGGTCAAATGACCAAAATCAGCACGTAGATAGCGACCCTCATGGTCAATTTCTTTAATGCCGATTCCTTCAGTGATCGTGTCAGGTTTGTATCGACTATAAATGGCGACACCACTGTACCCCTTTTTCTCGGCGCAATGGAAATAACCATGGTAGCCATTCGGTGAAAGTATGTCATCTGTAAGATCAGGGAGTTGGGCTTTTAATTCCTGTACACAAACGATATCCGCGCGCTGTGCTGCCAGCCACTGAAAGAAGCCTTTTTTGGTTGCAGCACGTACGCCATTGAGATTAAGCGTTATAATTTGCATGTTTTTTTTATTGATTAAAGTTATGTCTGATTTTCGGCAAGCATTTATCGAGTTTGCGATTAAACGAGGTGTTCTCTGTTTCGGTGAGTTTAAAACCAAAGCAGGGCGTATTTCACCCTATTTTTTTAATGCGGGCCTGTTTAACGACGGGAATTCATTGCGTGCGTTAGGCCAATTCTACGCGAAAGCTATTCTTGCCGCGCAGCTTCCGTTTGATACGCTGTTCGGACCGGCTTATAAAGGAATTCCTTTGGTCAGTGCGATCGCGATTGCTTTAGCTGGCGATGAGCACAACTATCCGTTTTGTTTTAACCGTAAAGAAATGAAAGATCATGGTGAGCAAGGGGTGCTTGTGGGTGCGCCGCTGACTGGACGGGTATTGATAGTGGATGATGTTATTTCGGCAGGTACTTCAGTACGCGAATCGGTCGATCTGATTCAAAGATCGGGGGCAGCCGCTTGTGGTGTTGTAATCGCGCTTGATCGAATGGAGCGTGGGAGTGGTCGGCTGTCTGCAGTACAAGAAGTTAAAAGAAATTATCAAATACCCGTTGTCAGTATCATTGATCTTGATGATCTGGTCGCTTACCTTCAGACAAATCATGAGTTGGCACATAATTTATATGCGGTAGAGCATTATCGTGCGCAATATGGGATTGATTCTATATAAAATATCATGGTATTTGCTGTAAAATATGGTGTTCATCAGGTTAGATTGCCAGTAGTATTGCTGTGTAAGTTCTGCTGGCGGCAAATAATCTGCTCCTTTCTGTTTTCGCTGCCGGTTATAGTAGGAGTAGGCTGCTATATACTCGATGATTTCCTGGGTGACCTGTTGTCGTGTTATGGATTTCCGATGATTCACCCGTTCGTTTTTGAATATCTCCCGGAAATTTTCCATGGGGGTGCTATTCCAGCAATCATTCTTGCGATTCATGGAAAGGGCCATTTTGAGTTATTTTAATGGTTTCTGGTATTATTTCATTGTGCAGTACTGACTTCCACGACTCGGGTGCAGGATCAGTCTTGCAAATGGGTGTCTATCTGTTGCTGTCTGAAATGATGCCTGTATGACCCGCTTTCTGGTCATTTTCTCACTCTTGACATAGTAAGTTCGTTGCTCTTCTAATTACGATAATATGACTAGTCTTTATTCTCTGTAGAAAATAAAGGAAGACCTCAATTACTTCCAGTAATGAAGTATTACATGATAATACTTTATTTTAGTTTGATATTTATAGTTAACTGATTCATATACAAAAAGATTTTGTGTTTGCTGGTTTATGCAATACACTTATACTTTGCAAGGAAAAGCTAAGCCGAATATTTTTTACTGAGTCCTGATTGAGCTCAGATATCGTATTGAATGATGACTGGGCGTGAGAGATTGGTGAGCCGGTTCGCATCTCGAGTGTCGCTGCTACTAGCTTCGTTAATTGCTGTAGGGCTAGTATGCAGAAGTATGGAAAATGGCCCTTGGCAGGCTGGAAATCATTTTCATGATTAACTCATGGAAGTGCCTGCTAATAAGAGACGATTGGTTCGGATAATAATAGAGATGGCTCATGCTATTAACGGTATACCCCGTTATGCTGGGAAGATTAATTAAAAGTAATACATATTCATATGGATTATTTCAAATTTCTAATGTTTTTATGTGGTTTTATCTGGTGGAACGATGTTGTTGGGGAAACCACTAGATCGAGCAGAATGATATCAGAATCATCCAGTATATCTGAGTATTCTGAAACATTATTTTCATTGGCAGTTAAATATGAACACGGCGAGGGAGTGCCTCAGGATAAGCTAAAAGCGATTGAATTGTATTGCGAGGCAGCGCAGCTGGGTTATGCTGATGCGCTATATGCGCTTGGATGGGTTTATGCGAATGGCCGCGGCGTTTCCAGAAATAATAATGTAGCGGCACAATTGTTTACAATGGCGGCAGCGCAAGGGCACACGCATGCTCAGCAAATGATGCATTATATTTCGTTGTCTTCTGAATCGATCTTGCCGCCTTGCCTGGAAACTGCTTCGATTGAGACAGAGAAAAAAGGTGAAAGAGTGTATTCAAATGGTCCAATTTATAAACTGGTACATAAATTGGCGCCATATTACGAAATAGATCCTCGTTTGGTGATGGCTGTCATTTCTATTGAGTCAGGATTCGATGTTCAGGCGCAGTCACCTAAAAATGCGCAAGGTTTAATGCAGCTGATTCCTGCAACCGCTGAGCGCTTTCAGGTAAAAAATACTTTTGATGCAGAAGATAATATCAGAGGAGGTATGGCTTACTTGCGCTGGCTGCTGGCTTTTTTTAAAGGCAATGTTGCGTTGGTTGCTGCCGCCTACAATGCGGGGGAGGGGGCTGTTGAAAAGTACCGTGGCATCCCTCCTTATCCAGAGACTCAGGATTACGTGCATAAAATTAAATCGCGATATAAAAAGACGACACATCCTTATCAACTGAATATTGTAAATAGGTACTCATTTGTTACATTGTCGGCAAATGACAGCGATTAATTTCGTATGTATAGGTATTGGATTTACACTGTTCTTGATTTTATATCTGCTCCGTGGTTTTTGAGTGCTGTTCGTATAAAGCGGCTAACAGGTCATTTCTATCATTGTTTCGCAGTTCGGAATATTTAAACCGGAATAATTTAGAAATTAACTGGAAATATTTATCTACTGAGAGAAAAATATGAGACGAACAAATCGCTTGAGATTATTTTTCTTTTTCATGTTAATCATGGTTACATTACTAATTGTAATTTCAAAAGATGTGTATACGCAAGACTGGCGATCCGCTAGTCGTGCATCGGTTGGGCTGGCGCCAGATCCAGCAGTAACCCCTGAAGCACTGATACAGGTATACGGTGCAAGGGCTTTTAGCTGGCGTGGCTATTTTGGTATTCATACATGGATTGCGGTAAAACCGACGCAGGCGACAACCTATACTGTTTATGAAGTAATTGGGTGGCGTCAGCGCCAGAATCAATCAGTTGTTGTTACCGAAGATCGTATACCAGACGGACGTTGGTATGGCAATGTGCCAGAAATTCTGGCGGAGAAGCGGGGTGATGGCGTTGATGCCTTGATTGCAAGGATTGATGCAGCTGTTCGTGATTATCCTTATGCGCGTGAGTACACCATGTGGCCCGGTCCGAATTCAAATACTTTTACTGCCTGGGTTTCGCGTTTACTTCCTGAGCTTGAAGTTGATCTGCCTCCTACTGCGATTGGGAAAGATTATTTGGGGAGTAAGCTTATAGGGTTGCCGCCTAGTGGCAGCGGTTTCCAGTTTTCGCTGTATGGATTGCTGGGCATGTTGACGAGTGATATCGAAGGTTTGGAGATTAACTTACTTGGTTTGACGTTCGGGGTGGATCCCAGTCCGTTTGCAATCAAATTGCCGATGCTGGGACGTGTTGATTTAGTCGCACAAAATACGCATGATCTAGAAGAAAGGGTAATCGGTGATTCACATTCACAATTTCACTGATAAAACAGAGTTAGACGATTGGATTGTCGTATTTATCTGCCCAGATTAAATAGTCCAATAGTTATTGCGTGCTGGATTGTTGTTATCAAAGTATATCGTTGTGGGAAAGATATTTGTTTTTGAAGTATTGCATGTTATGTAATGTAATGGTTATCGGCAGTAACCGGGGCAGAATTTTTCCTTATCATCGCTAATGGTTTTGGATCTACGTGCTTTCAATTTTAAAGCGAAGTCGTAACTTGGTGGTGGGAAGATAACTGAAGATATTTGATTGATAATTATTCCTATTCGTAATATAGTTATTAGCGACTTTGGCTGCCTTGATTATTTTATTTATTTCCTGGAAATTTGTAATGCTAATACCTCGTTCGGGTTATTGTTTTGTAACAACCTGTTGCTTAATCTTTCTATTGGTTGCGGGCACAGTTCATGCTGAGCAGGTAGTTGTTTATTCCGCGAGAATTGAGCAACTTATTAAACCCATGTTTGACGCCTTTACTGAGGATACCGGTATCGAGGTTAAATTTACAACAGATAAGGAAGGGGCCTTGCTTGCCAGGCTTAAGGCAGAAGGAAAAAATACACCCGCTGATATGTTGATTACGGCAGATGCAGGTAATTTATGGGAGGCTGCGCGTACTGGGTTACTAAAACCGGTAAATTCAAAGATATTGGAAGCGAATATACCCGCGCATCTGCGCGATCCTCGGAATCAATGGTTTGGCTTGTCAGTACGTGCTCGTACAATTGTTTATAATACACAAAAGGTGAAGCCTGCTGATCTTTCTACATATGAAAATTTAGCCAATCCAGAATGGAAAAATCGGCTTTGTTTGCGCACTTCCAAGAAGGTATATAATCAATCACTGGTAGCTATGATGATTGCTGAACATGGCGAAGCTGAAACTGAGAAAATCGTCAGAGGCTGGGTTAGGAATCTTGCTACGGACCCTTTATCTGATGATACAAGAGCTATGGAATTTGTTGCGGCAGGGCGCTGTGATGTAACCTTGGTGAATACCTATTATTATGGTCGTCTGATGAAAAAAGAGCCTGATTTGCCTTTGGCGATTTTCTGGCCAAATCAGATGAATAGCGGAGTGCACGTTAATATTTCCGGTGCAGGTATTACGCAGCATAGTAGAAACGAACGCGCTGCAATCAAATTATTGGAATTTTTATCATCTAATAAAGCGCAAAATCTCTTTGCTGATATTAATATGGAGTACCCGGCTAATCCTGCAGTAGCACCTGATCCAACCGTTGCTACGTGGGGAGGTTTTAAGCAAAATTCCATGAATGTCGCAACAGCGGGAGAATTGCAGGCTGCGGCCGTCAAACTGATGGATCGTGTGGGCTATCGCTAAATATGCAGACTGAAAGTGAAGGATGAAACTCTGCGAGCAGGAATAGAAAGTAAAAAGACAAAAACTGGCTATTTATATTCTTTATCCCCTTTGTATCGTGTGATGATGAGCTGGCGGCTCGTTCCTTTTTTTATTGCTGCTTTGGTGCTAGTCCCTATTAGTGTTATTGTTTCATCGTTTTTTACTCCTGCCAGTGATATCTGGCAACACCTGGTAGAGACAACGTTGCCGATTTTACTAGCTAATACTTTCTGGCTAGGATTAGGTGTTATTATGGGCACCGGGTTGTTGGGAGTTAGTCTTGCTTGGTTTACAGCAGTATACGAATTTCCGGGGCGGGAGTTTCTCTCATGGGCTTTGCTGTTGCCACTTGCGATGCCTGCCTATGTGACCGCATTTGTCGCTTTGGGGCTATTTGATTATACCGGCCCAATACAAACAACATTACGTGCCTGGTTCGAGGCAGATCTGCATTGGTTTCCAGATGTACGCAGTAGGTTAGGCGTTATTATTATTATGACGCTGGCATTTTATCCCTATGTTTATCTGTTGGCTCGTAATGCTTTTCTTACTCAGGGTAAGCGCTCATTGGAAGCAGCCCAATCATTAGGTTTTAGCCGTATACAAGGATTTTTTAAGGTTGCATTGCCAATGGCGCGTCCTTGGATAGCGGGTGGCATGATGCTTGTCTTAATGGAGACCTTGGCTGACTTTGGTACTGTTGCAGTATTTAATTACGATACATTTACTACGGCCATTTATAAGGCCTGGTTTAGTATGTTTTCCCTGTCTGCTGCATCTCAGCTTGCTTCCTTGCTAATTATTATTGTCTTCATATTAATTTTTCTGGAACAGCAATTTCGCTTACGCATGCGTTATGCTGAAGCTAAGAGAAGTCAACGTGCAGATCGGATTCAGCTTACTGGCTGGCGTGTTTGGTTGGTAATGAGCATTATCTTGGTGGTCTTGTTTTTTGCATTTTTGTTACCGGTGATACAACTGAGTATTTGGGCCGTACAATCATTTGTACAGAGTTTTGACCACCGCTACTTAGAATTTCTTTGGCATTCATTACTGTTGTCTGGGCTTGCTGTTTTAATTACTTGTTTAGCTGCGATACTCATGGTTTATGCTACGCGTCGTTATCCCGGTAGTGCGATATATTTTGCGGTACGTATAGCTACGATTGGTTATGCATTACCTGGCGCGGTATTGGCAATAGGTGTTTTTGTACCTATTGTCTGGCTAGACAATCAGTTAAATGAATTGATTATGGAGCTATTTCATATTGAAGCTGGATTATTGATTCAAGGTACACTTGTTATCATGTTGATTGCCTATATGATACGTTTTCTGGCAGTTGGCCATTATCCCATAGACGGTGCAATGCAACGCATTACGCGCAGTATCGATGAAGCCGCGATGGGATTGGGTCTGCATGGATGGCCGATGATACGAAAAATACATTTGCCAATATTGAAAACAGGTATTTTTACGGCAGCCACACTGGTGTTTGTAGATGTCATGAAAGAAATGCCGATTACCTTGATGACGCGTCCTTTTGGCTGGGATACGCTTGCCGTTCGAATTTTTGAAATGACTTCGGAGGGAGAGTGGGAGCAAGCCGCATTACCTTCTATCACAATTGTGCTGGCAGGGTTGGTGCCAATCATACTGTTTATGCGACAAACTGAGAAATAATAGTATGAGTAGAATCTTACTTAAGCTTGAACATATCCGCCATACCTACGGCAAACAAGTTGTAATTAATGACTTATCATTGACATTGAAAGAGGGCGATATTGGTTGTTTGTTAGGTCCAAGCGGATGTGGTAAAACGACGGTGTTGCGCTGTATCGCCGGATTTGAGGCAATATCGGCAGGAGAGATTCTACTGAATGAGATGAGAGTAAGTAGCGCAGCTTCGTTTTTATCTCCAGAACAAAGACATATGGGTATGGTTTTTCAGGATTATGCTTTGTTTCCTCATCTTACGGTTGTTGAGAATATCGGTTTTGGTCTGCATCGTATGCTTAAGGCAGAACGTGAACAGCGTATAGCTGAGTTGCTAAAAATAGTAGGCTTAGTGGATGTGCCTAGCAAATATCCACATGAATTATCTGGCGGCCAGCAGCAACGTGTGGCGCTTGCGCGTGCTTTGGCTCCTAGACCTGATCTTCTGTTATTAGATGAACCTTTTTCCAATCTGGATGTGAGCTTACGTGAGCGTTTAAGCTTGGAAGTTCGTGATATTTTAAAAAATCAAGGTATGACGGCTATTTTAGTAACGCACGATCAGGATGAAGCGTTTGCTATTGCTGATGAAATAGGTGTCATGTATGAAGGTGAGATCCAGCAATGGGATACTGCATATAATCTTTATCATCGACCGGCTAACCGTTTTGTTGCGAATTTTATTGGCCAGGGAATATTTGTTCCTGGAAAAATAATTGATTTACAACAGGTCGAGATTGAGTTGGGTGTTTTGAAAGGTGAGATTTCACATCAACCTGTATCAGATTGCGATGTATACAAAAAAGGCGGTATTGTGGACGTATTGCTCCGCCCAGATGATATTGTTCACGATGATACGAGTCCTTTGCAGGCATCGGTGGTACATAAGGCTTTTCGTGGTGCGGATATTTTATATACATTGCGCCTGGCTGACGGTGATATTGTATTATCACTGGTACCCAGTCATCATAATCATGCTATCGGTGAGAAAATCGGAATTAAGCTGGAAGCAGATCATGTGGTTGTATTTAATCGATTTGAATCGTAATCCACTTGTTTAATTTCATATAATTGGAACATCAGCTTTAACTAAAAATTTAAATTGAATCACGGAATTTATCATTATTTTTTCTTCTCTGTTGTCCACAGAAGAAATGATGCTTCCCTTTTATCTGTTTTTTCTATAGCATACTGAGCTAATAGGTTTTATACTCAGTTGCTACAACATTATTCTTACTCATTCCAGCTGAATTAGATTCGGGATAATGTTGTGGCATGTCGCTATCTTTACTAGATTATTAAAATGAGGTTTATATGAGTCAGCATATTCATTACGTTACCGATGCTACTTTTGATACGGAGGTATTGCAGTCAGCTGCTCCCGTACTGGTAGACTACTGGGCAGAGTGGTGTGGTCCATGTAAAATGATAGCGCCGATATTGGATGAAATAGCGGGTGAATACGCTGATCGTCTCAAGGTAGCGAAGCTTAATATCGATGAGAATCAGGATACACCACCGAAATATGGCATTCGTGGTATTCCGACATTGATGTTGTTCAAAGGCGGGAGTATTGTAGCAACTAAGGTTGGCGCTCTGTCAAAATCTCAATTAACTGCATTTATTGACAGTCACATATAAGTCAAATTAGCCTTGCAGACAAGCGAATATGTCGGCTAAATAACCTGATAAAAGCCGTAACGTCTGTTTTAATCATCCCGTCAGCAGCAACTTTCCTCCCAATGTTGTTACCTTTCATGTAAAGTTTTTATTATCTACGAGCTTCTTCATGCGTTTATCTGATCTTAAGCATCTTCATGTTACTGAATTAATAAAAATTGCTGTCACTAATGAAATTGACGGCGCTAATCGTCTGCGAAAACAGGATTTAATCTTTGCACTGCTTAAGAATCAGGCACGTAAAGGTGAAAGTATTTTTGGTGAAGGAACCCTGGAAGTTCTACAGGATGGTTTCGGTTTTTTACGTTCGCCCGATACGTCATATCTTGCGGGACCTGATGATATCTACATTTCTCCTAGTCAGATTCGGCGCTTTAATTTACATACGGGCGATTCGGTGGATGGTGAAATTCGTCCGCCCAAGGATGGCGAGCGTTACTTTGCATTGGTAAAGGTTGATAAAGTAAATAGTGAGTCTCCAGAGCATTCGAAACATAAAATCCTGTTTGAGAATCTGACGCCGCTATTTCCAACTGAGCGATTGATGCTTGAACGTGACATTAAAGCGGAAGAGAATATTACGAGCCGTATCATTGATTTGATAGCTCCGATTGGAAAAGGGCAGCGTGGTTTGCTAGTCGCCAGTCCAAAATCAGGTAAAACTGTGATGCTTCAACATATTGCCCATTCGATTGCGGCTAATCATCCTGATGTTATTTTGATGGTGTTATTAATAGATGAACGTCCCGAGGAAGTGACTGAAATGATTCGTTCAGTCAAAGGTGAAGTGATTTCATCGACCTTTGATGAATCAGCCATGCGGCATGTGCAGGTAGCAGACATGGTAATTGAGAAGGCTAAACGATTGATTGAGCATAAAAAGGATGTCGTGATATTGCTTGATTCAATCACACGCTTAGCGCGCGCATATAATACGGTGGTGCCTGCTTCTGGAAAAGTATTGACAGGTGGTGTTGATGCACATGCATTGCAACGTCCTAAGCGTTTCTTTGGTGCTGCGCGTAACATCGAGGAAGGTGGTTCCCTGACCATTATTGCTACTGCATTGATTGATACTGGTTCGCGTATGGATGATGTAATCTATGAGGAATTTAAAGGTACCGGGAATATGGAAATTCATCTTGACAGGCGTATGGCTGAAAAGCGGATCTACCCTGCCATTAATGTTAATCGATCCGGTACACGTAGGGAAGAACTGTTGATTAAACCAGATGATCTGCAAAAGATCTGGGTGCTGAGAAAATTATTGTATCCTATGGATGACATGGATGCGATGGCATTCCTGCTGGATAAAATTAAAGCGACAAAAAATAACGCTGATTTTTTTGATTCAATGCGTCGGGTATGACTGTAAATTGTTGTGGTTGCACCCGTACACACATTAAAGGATAATATCGGGCTTCTGTAACCTGCACTTGCGGGATAGAAGTAACTTAAGGATACAAAACATGAAAACAGACATTCATCCAGATTATCAAGAAATAACCGTAACATGTAGTTGCGGCAGTGTTTTTAATACACGTTCGACTATGAAGAAGCCATTGAATATTGAAGTATGCTCTATCTGCCATCCGTTCTATACAGGTAAACAGAAAATTGTCGATACTGCCGGTAGAGTTGAGAAGTTCCGCCAGAAATATGGCAATCAGATGCCAAAATAAACAATCGCTTAATTTGTTTTATATTATTGACGAACTTCTCAGTGAGGACATCCATGGTGTCTGATCCCTGTTATGCTGATGTTATTCCGTCGAAATAAGTATGTCGTTTATATGAGCTATTGCGACGTACTTTTAAATGGCAACCATCCGCATCAGTAATGTACAGCTAACCAGATGGTCTCATGATCTGGATCTGTCCAGTCGACTTTATGTTTTTTATGAGGGGGAATACTAACAAAATCTCCCTCATTGAGATGCATCGGTGCTTCGTTTTCAAAAGAAAGTATTGCCCTACCTTTCAAAACTAAAATCCATTCGCTTTTTTCCTGATCATACCAGCCGAATGCTGGAGATCTGTGGCCTTTTGAAATAATCCTTTCTATTTTTACGTCTTTATTTTTCACAAGTTGCTCAAATAATTCCTGCTCAGGATGATAAGGTGTCGCTGCATATATGTTCTTTGGTTTCATTATTGTTTAGCCTTATAAATTGAGAGAGTGGAGCTTGGTTATGATGTATTATTTTGGATCATCATACTGGCCATTAGAAGATTGATATGAGAGATGGTGTGAGTATATCGGATGTGTGATCGTGGTTTGTATTAAACCGGAATAATAATGATTTTTTGGTTAGTCCATGTTCTATTCTCATAGGAAGAATCGGTTTTTCTATATTACCAAAGCGTTGTTGGATAGTCGTGAGCGTAATCATTTTATTTGATCATGAGATTATTTTGCACAAAAATGCAGTTTTTTCTTATTTGGTTCTGATGCTTGTTGCTCTTCCGTTACGAAGAGATTGGTTTTTTCTTTGATGGGATGAGAGAGATTTTTATTAGCTATGAAAATAATGGGTTGTCCGTGCGGCAGTAGAGAAGTAACGATAAAACGGCCGAGGATCGATCGAGGGTCTTCTTGCGGGGATAATAACAAAAAATATATTGATTGTTGTGGACGCTATTTAGATGCCGGAGAGATTGCTCTCACGGCAGAAGTATTGATGCGCTCGCGTTACACGGCCTATTCATTGGGCCGTGAAGATTATCTACTTGCGACTTGGTACCATAGCACACGTCCAGCTCTCTTTGAACTGAAAAATGGATCATGTAACACATGGCTGGGATTAGAAGTGAAGCGTCATGAACAATTGACGCTGGATTATGCAATCGTGGAATTTGTGGCGCGCTACAAGGTGAATGGTCGTGCTTGTCGTTTGCATGAAACCAGTCGTTTCGTGCGTAAAGTGGGGCAGTGGTTTTATGTCGATGGAGATATCGCCTGAGATCGACGGATATAGTTATGAATTCGATTACTAGCTGCTGAGTTGCTGTCACTTTTGAAAGGAACCTTCCTGATCTAAATCTGATTGTCCTGGCGCGACAGCGTTTTAGAAGGTGTTATGAGTAATGCTTCTTTAACGGTGGTTGTAGTGCTTGTCTATTTACAACCCGTATCGGATGATAATTTATCTGGATTGTCAATGCGAGTCACCAACAATTGATCTACCTTATAGGCGTCGATATCGACTACTTCAAATTTAAACCCGGCATAGTTAACAAAGTCGGTGCGCTTGGGAATTTTACGCAACATATACATCATAAAACCAGCAATTGTTTCATAGTTCTGGCTGTGGGGAAATTCTTCAATACCGAAGGCACGCATAACATCCGTAATGGGCGTCACGCCATCGACCAGCCAAGAGTTGCTATCACGGGCAATGATCTGTTCTTCACTTTCATGCAATGACCAGGCGCCCATTACTGCGCGTTGCAGATCATTGGTAGTCGCAATACCAACCACTAAGGCATATTCATTCATCACTACTGCAAAATCGGCACGGCTATTCTTAAAATACTCCATTGATTCAGATAAACTTAAGGTATCAGGAATGATTAGACAATTATGTACCAGCGAGTTATCTTTGAGTGTGATTTTTTCACCATTAATGACCCTGATCAGCAGTTCTTTGGCATCAACAAATCCTCTAATCATGTCAAGTTGACCATCACAAACCAAGAATTTTGTATGTGGTTCCTCAGCAATTTTACGTTTGATATCGGCTTCACTGTCTTGTAGTAGAAAGTAAACTAAGCTCTCCCTCGCTGTCATGGCAGAAGTGACGGAAACGGTTTGCATTTCAAATGCATTCTCCATTATTTGCTGCTCACCCTTATCCAGTACGCCCGCTTCAGCACCTGCATCCATTACGGCATAGATATCATCTGAGGTGATTTCATCGTTACGCGTTGTTTGTATTCGAAATAAATGAAATATTCCTGTTGCTGCGCTATTAAATAACCAAACTAGCGGTCTGAGCACAACAATGCACCCCATCATGGGGCCAACAAGAGTTACCGCCACACGTTCAGGAATCGCCATGGCAATACGCTTAGGCATAAGATCAGCAACTAAAATAAACAAGCTGGTTACCAGCGTGAAGGAAAGAACAAAGCTTAACTGTGTTAGCCAGGGGTCATTTAGCCATGGTACGAGTAATATGTGAAAATAGGGAGTGAATGCTGATTCGCCCACAATGCCACCCATAATCGCTACGGCATTGAGTCCAATTTGTACAACAGTAAAAAAATTGCCCGGATGTGCTTGTAAATGCAATACTTTCTCTGCTCTAGCATCGCCTTCATCCGACATTTGGCGCAAACGAATTTTTCGAGAGGCTGCCAGTGCAATTTCTGACATGGAAAAGAAGCAACTGGTACCGATCAAACCCGAAATAATTATTACGTTATCAAAAAAGTTCATTTAACACCTTATTGGTCCTAACAATCTCGCTTGAGCAGTATAGCGAGCACCTGCAATTTGAAATATCATTTCTTGGTCATTTGCTTACACAAGAAAATCAGCATTGCTTGATCGGTTAAGGACTTCTCCTCTCGTGATACGACAATGGTAAACAATAATGTATGATGCCAGCATATGAGACATTGATTATATCCGCTTATCCTTTGTCGCTATATGCTAATTGGCTGTTTCAAAATACCTTCGAGTCCTGTCGCCTAATTTAATTGTTCGCGCTTTGATGTAAAAGATTGGCTATTTTTAGAACCGTAGTCTGAATACTGCGTAAGCAGTGATTAAATTAGTGTGGCAAGTGGATTATCGTATCTGGCGAATGGCGTCAGGTGCGATACTGTTATATTTAGTAATGATAATGTGCGCCAATACCGAGATATTCAACTTTATCAATATAAAATTGGCCGGTGGGGGAGTTGCCGTTAAAATATTCCAGCAAAAATTGCAGTTTTCTGCCAAATATCTGAAAGTTTTCAAATTGAACGCCGGCTCTGGCAGAGATATCTGTGTTCCAACTGTTTTGTTCATGATTCTTGAAATCAACGGCTAGTATGGGTTTCATTTTTGCAAAATGGATGCGCCATGGGCTATTGAATTCAACACCGTATTGAATTGACCAGGGTTTAATTGTTGAGGGCTCTTTGTGGAAGATGCCGCCCCCGCCGCCATAAATACGTATTCCGTATGGCAAGTCATACGAAAGTCTGAGATCCATCCCTTCATAGCTTAGATTGATACGCTGCAGGTCAGTCTGAGTGCGCAGTAAGAATTCATCTCCAAGATGCGAACTCTGATGATAAATACGTGCAAAGGCAGAAAATTTACCCGTTCGCATGCTGGAATAAATCGATGCAATAAAGTCGCTGTTGATCAGGTCAGATGATTCTGCGTCAAGATTAAAATCACTGAAAACAGCAGCTTGAAGGCCAGTTTCCCATTGTACGGTGGATTGATCTAAGGTGGCACGATAGAATGGGATCGTTTCACCAAAACTTACCGATCCATTATTATTTCCATCCAGATTATTTCCAACATAATTACGATAAGCAGCTGAAAAATGTGCCCATCTCGGATCAGCTAACAATGGTTTGAATAGATGGCCTGTAGGTAGCAGGCCTGTCGGAAAAAGTACTGAGTCTGTCGTCGCGAGGCTGACGGGCACTTTTAAATCTTCTGTTGCTAATGGAGGCTTGCCAATTGGTGGGTTGGCAGGGTCCAATAACTCTACTGCAATTACACCAGGGATTGCTGACAGTATTTGTAGCACCTGAGCCTGGTTTTTAGTTGTTAAAACACCATCTGGTATAGTGATGACCCCATTATTTACAACTATGGAAGAAAGATCCAGTGTGAAATCACGGCTGAGAGCTCCAGCTGCATAACCGGCGATATAAACATCATTGGGTATCACCGCATTGGAAACGGAAGGCATCCATAAGATAACCACTGTGAAGAAGATAATAAACCGTACCGTATTCTTTTTAAACATGCTTCCCTTGTCTAATGTTTTTAGTCAGTGTATCGCTTGTAACAAAGCAGCCATCATCAGTTTTTTCTGTAACAGTTATAGTAGTGAATGGAGCATTCAGTATTGGTACACGCAGAGATAATTGTTTTAATACCTATTGCAAATCAATATTGTCAGTTATCAGTACCATGTTTATTGTACTGCATGCAATTTCCAGTTGCTAAGGGAAAAGGCAGCCGTTTTCGATATCAGTCTGCTAAAGGTTGGTTGTGATTAAGTTTTTGGCCAACGTATAAATTTCAATGCAGACCCAAACCGGGACCCGAATTTTCATTAGAAAAGCACACATTGTTCTGATGGCGGTTTATCTCGGTGTTTATTCCTTCGGAGATAAATCTGTATTAAGAAATTCAGTGTACTCTAACGTAGTGTCGCGCGTTGTAAGCTGATTTATTGACTTTATTTGGCTGACGGTCGTTGTTATAAATATATAGAACTGTAAAATAAAATATTGCCTGAGTTCGTGAACTTACCTGAGTCTACGGGTTGGTTAAAAAAGATCAGTTTTTAAAAATCATGCCGATAATTCTATTTTTGTTTTACAAAAACGAGGTTCTGCAAGAATATCAGAAATACAATAGGGCAATACCCTGTTGTAACCTGCTTACAGCAGTTATGTATAGGTTTTTTGAAGGAAAGAAACCTTTGCAAAACTCTAATGGCTTAAAAAATCAATTATTTATAATCAATAGGATAGGACTTCTGGCAGGGGATTTTGCAAAGGTCCCAGGAAATATACCTATTCTTGCTGGTGAATGACCTATTTTAAGACCGCTGCATAACTGTGTTTTTAAGCTGTTCTGATTACTTGCAGCATTGATAAATCAAACACTTAAAAATCTTGCCCAACCCGAGATAACCAGTTATGCAGCGGTCTTATTTTGAGAGTTAATGCATCATTATGAAATTTATTACGTTACTATTATTGCTATTCACTCCAATAATATCTTCTGCAGAGAATTTTCTGATCAATAGTAATAAGCTATTTGATTTTGCTGAAAAATCCTATCCTGAATATTTTAGTCCTGCTGGCGTGACAACGACTACCTTGGACCAGTATCTAGTCCGTTATTATCCAGATACTGATAACTATATCGGCACTAAAGGCGAAGAAGTCTATGTTTATGGAAATATTTTTAATGGATTGTTGAGATCGGGCGTCATTTCGGATCATATTGAATTAGAAGCTGATGGGGATGAACTATTAGCTCAATTATTTGCAAATATTCAAGGTGATGTACAAGTTTATGGTAATGGTGTTGTCGTTTCTATTTTATCGGATGATCTTGTTGGCAGCCGACATCAGAGATTTATCGTTGAATTAAAATCAAAACAAACACTGTTGATTGCTCATAATATAGATTTGGCTCCAAGAATTGATACGTTATCTTTAGATGACCAAATTGAATTTTATGGTGAATATGAATGGAATGATAAAGGCGGCGTTATCCATTGGACGCATCATGATCCTGAAGAAATGCATGTGAATGGTTGGATTTTTCATAATAATATTATCTATCAATGATTCGATATTAGAAAAATTTTTTCAAATAGCTCGCGCCCATTTTCTAACTTTTTATTTCACCGAGAAAAACAAAATTACAACCGATAAAGGTGCGCTATCGTTATTAGATTTGTAATACTTGTATCAATAAAAAACAGGTTAGGTGAGACTACAGCTTTTCAATGAAGAAGATTGATACGTTTGTGCTCAATGTGCTGGGCTGATAAGGCTTTTGATCTCAAGCCGGTGAAAATAGTGCTCGCTGATATGAACCCAGATTTTCCATTAGGAATTTCCCAATAACGAAAAACTAATGGAATGAATAGCCTACATCAAAACAATCAGGAAGAAAAACTTGCAAATTAAAGCAACCATAATTTAGAGAATTCCAAATGTATTCAATAGGTTCTCCTAATGGAAAATTTGGGATGAAAAGCGAGGACGACGGATTAGCAAAACTGACCATCGAGCTGGAAGTAATCAAGAGCGCAACTGAACGGCGTTATAAAGCAGTTAAAAAAGTTTTTTCCGCTGAATTTTTCATTATTAGATTGTTGCCACAAGATGCAGGCCAGGAAACAGGAATGACTGATTTGGATTGCAGGATATCGTTATTAACAGCAATTATCCGGAATCAAACAAAATTAGTTTTGAGTTTTTACTAAAGCGTTACGTTTGAAACTACTGGATAAGACAAGCGGCTTCGGAAAAGAATACTTAAAACTGCCGATGAGTGAGATTCAGATCAGATACAGCTAGAAAGAGATTGCCGATATTTAATCTGTGTTTGCACATGCTGTTGCAGCATAAAAATAGATATTTTCAATAGAATGTCCAGATTTGCACCAAATTAAATTGGCTCCCCGACCAGGGCTCGAACCTGGGACCTGCGGATTAACAGTCCGTCGCTCTACCAACTGAGCTATCAGGGATCTGGAAAGGTTGTTATCATAGCGTGTTGAGTTACGTTGGTCAACCTTCTTGTACATATCGGTATTACATGTGTTTCAAGAATTCAAATGGATCGTTTTTTCCTAAAAAATAGGGGTAGTGCCCATTTACCATTGATCCAATTTTGGAACCATGAAACTGTAGCAGTATGGTACCTTGTTGCCGGATTTCTTATTCCTGATAATCCATTGCGGTATATTAAGAGATCTGCCAGTATTCGCATGATTATTTGCACCAGATGAGTTAGATTGCTATTACCAATTTGAACAATACAATTATGTTATTCAACAATTAGATATGGATGCTTCTTTTTCGAAAGATCGGCCACAACCCGATCAGGTGTTAGTGGATATTGCACGTTATGTAGTGAATCATCGTATTCAAAGCAATTATGCTTATGATATCGCACGTAATTGTTTGATGGATACATTAGGGTGTGGCCTGGAGGCGTTATCCTATCCAGCATGCACTCAATTATTAGGACCCGTCGTGTCAGGAAGCGTTGTACCTAATGGTGCCAGAGTTCCCGGAACACGGTTCCAACTTGACCCAGTACAAGCTGCATTTAATATTGGCACAATGATTCGCTGGCTTGATTTCAATGATACTTGGCTGGCTGCAGAATGGGGGCATCCATCGGATAATCTGGGTGGAATACTAGCAACGGCTGACTGGCTTTCACGTAATGCACGTACAACTGGCGGAAAATTATTGACGATGCATGATGTGCTAACCGCAATGATTAAAGCACATGAAATTCAAGGCTGTTTAGCATTGGAAAATAGTTTCAATCAAGTGGGGCTGGATCATGTATTGCTGGTAAAAGTTGCTTCTGCGGCAGTTGTGATGCATTTGCTGGGCGGTGATATGAATCAGGTTATCAATGCGCTCTCTCAGGCGTGGGTGGATGGGCAACCACTGCGCACTTATCGCCAGTTCCCCAATACGGGTTCGCGTAAATCCTGGGCTGCAGGTGATGCGACGAGTCGCGCAGTATGGCTCGCATTAATCACCCTTAAAGGTGAGATGGGTTATCCTTCCGCGCTAACGGCCCAAACCTGGGGTTTCTATGATGTGCTATTCAGAGGGAAACCATTCCGTTTTCAACGGCCAATTGCTCAATGGGATGCTTATGTAATGGAGAATATCTTATTCAAGGTTTCATTTCCTGCTGAATTTCATGCTCAAACAGCGGTGGAGTGTGCGATGCAGTTACATCCACTGGTAACAGCACAAATAGACCATGTTAAAAAAATTACGATCCGCACTCATGAAGCCGCGATACGTATTATTGACAAACAGGGGCCACTGAATAATCCGGCTGATCGCGATCATTGTATGCAATATATGGTTGCTATTGCATTGCTATTTGGCCGGCTTACCGCAGTTGATTATGAGGATAAGATGGCTGCCGACCCGCGCATTGATCAATTGCGTGAAAAAATATTCTGTATGGAAGATCAACAATTTACTCGGGACTATCATGATCCAGGGAAGCGTTCCATTGCCAATGGAATCATAATAGAATTAAAAGATGGCAGTACTCTGGGAGAAGTTGTGGTGCACTATCCTGTGGGACATAAGCGGCGTCGTGACGAAGCGATTTCATTGTTGGAGACTAAATTTAAAGCGAATCTTGCCCGTTGTTTTCCGTTTGAACAACAACAAGCGATCTTTAATTTATGCCGAGATGCAAAAAAACTGGAGGTAACGCCAGTGGATGAGTTTGTCGATATGTTTGCAGCCGGATGATAAGACGCTTTATTACCAGGAGGGCGGTGAGATACTAAAACGAGTTGCATACTTGATCGCAAGATCATCGAATGTATGCATATCGTCACAGAAACGATGGTATGCAAATAATAGATTCCACATTTCTTCAATTCCTGAGCTACTGTCGGCTGTCTTTTCCAGATTATCGATAAAGCGAGCAATCCCTGTTATTTTTAATCGGATACGATCATGCGGTAGTTGGGTGAAGAGATTTGTTAGTGCCTTGATGCCACTGATATCAGTACTTTGTACGCGGGAAAAATCTAATACAGCGCCATCCCGTGATGTGCAGGCTTCAAGTATCGCTGGAATTTCTGGTAGTGATTGACATGTAATTCTTTGGGGTATTTCGAAGGTTATATCGGATGAATCCGGGGGTTGTTTTTCTTGACCAAGCTCGGCGAATATGGGGGTTTTGAAACAATTTTCATATCGACTCTTCAAGGCGCTAAAGTCATTTATGCGATTGGTGCCCAGATAAAATGAAGCTAGCAATTGCCAGCCCGCCTCCTTCATAACGTTAGTTTCCAGTGCTTGTTCAAGAGTACGAATAGAGGTTTCAATTTCGGCCGTAATCTGTCTGATCAGATCTGTTGAGTCGGGAGGGAGTGCTCCTGGTGAAGTAAAATCCAGTGCAATCTTATTTGCTCTCATCATGGCTACTACTAACCTGGAAAAATTATTCTCATCAATCTTTAACTCGGTTTATTTTGACTACTTCTTTAATGCGTCTCAGGCCTCGCATCACTTGCGCAAGATGTAATCTATTTTTGGCTTGTAGAATAAAACGCATGGCCGTATAGCCTTCTTCGCTTTCCATAATAACATCGTCAATATTTGAATGGGCTTTAGCAATTTCTGCCGCAACTCTGGCTAGTACGCCTCGTTTATTAGCTGTAACAACTTTTATGCCGACTTTGAAAATCCTGTCGATATCTTTGCCCCAGGTTACGCCCAGACAGTTGTCTGCATTTTTCCGACTGTTAGCAATAATTGGACAATCATCGGTATGAATGATCAATCCATGATCTTTCTTGATAAAGCCAACGATGATATCTCCTGGGATCGGATGACAGCATTTGGCAAACTGCACTGACATACCTTCCGTGCCGAGTATGGTGATAGGCCCATTTGTTTCGTTTCCATCAGAAATAGATTCTCCTGGATTTGCCAAACGCTTTGCAGCAACGACAGGCAACTGCTTGCCAAGCGCCATATCGGCCAGTAGTTCTTTTTTGGATTTAACGCCGCTATCGCGGACTAGCTTTTCCCATTGCGCTTCATTGATGCTCTCCGGATCTGTTTTGAAGGAAAGTAGTGCTTGATTTAATAGGCGTTCACCGAGCTTAATTGATTCATCATATTGAATTGTCTTGAGAAAATGGCGAATATGCGAACGTGCTCTGCCAGTAGCAACATAGGTAAGCCAAACAGGGTTAGGCTTGGCGTAAGGAGCGGTGATAATTTCTACTCGATCGCCATTTTTGAGTCTGTTGCGTAATGGTGCATTTTCGCCGTTGATTTTAACGGCTACGCAACAATTACCAACATCGGTATGTACTGCGTAAGCGAAATCCACCGCTGTTGAGCCTCTCGGCAATGTTAATATCTCTCCCTTAGGGGTGAATACATAGACGTCACCCGGAAATAGATCAATTTTAAGATGCTCTAGGAATTCTGAAGAATCAGCAGAGTCGCTCAAGGTTTCCAATAGGCTTTGCAGCCATTGGTTGGTTTTCATGTATAGATCATCAAGATCCGCATCGGAGCTTTTATAGAGCCAATGCGAAGCAACCCCGGCTTCGGCAATTCGGTGCATCTCTGCAGTACGAATCTGTATTTCTATCGGGAGACCATAGGGTCCGAATAATGTATTGTGTAATGACTGATAGCCGTTGGCTTTAGGAATGGCAATATAATCTTTAAATTTTCCCGGAATGGGCTTGTATAAACTGTGCAAAGCTCCCAGCGCTACGTAACATGAGGTAATATCCTTCACAATAACGCGGAACCCATAAATATCTAATACTTCAGAAAACGTTAAATGTTTCTCTACCATTTTATTGTAAATACTGTAGAGATGTTTTTCGCGTCCGCTTACTTTTGCATCTAATCCTGCTGTTTGAAGACGTGATTTAATGGCTTCAAGTATTTTTCCTACGATTTCTCGGCGATTACCGCGTGCTGCCTTGGTCGCTTTGATCAGTACCTTGTAGCGCGTAGGGAAAGAATAACGAAAACCCAGTTCCTGCAATTCTTGGTAGATATTATTAAGGCCGAGTCGATGCGCAATGGGCGCATATATTTCCAGAGTTTCACGTGCAATACGGCGTTTCTTTTCTGATCGCATCACCTCAAGTGTTCGCATATTATGAAGTCGATCAGCTAACTTGATCAGTATGACGCGTACATCCCTCGCCATTGCTAGCAGCATTTTTCGAAAATTCTCAGCTTGTGCATCAGCATGCGTTTGAGATTCGATTTTGTCTAACTTAGAAACACCATCAACTAATTCTGCTACTGGTAGGCCAAATCTCTCACTGATTTCAGCTTTGGAAATGTGGGTATCTTCTACTACATCATGCAGCAACGCAGCAGTAAGTGTGCGTACGTCAAGATGTAGTTTTCCGAGTATTCTTGCTACGGCTAGAGGATGAGAAATGTACGGTTCACCAGATTTTCGGAATTGCCCATAATGTGCTCCTTGGCCAAATGCATAGGCACTCTTAAGTTGGGAAACATCCTCTGCCTTAAGATATTTAGAAGTTTCAAAAAATAGCAGCTCCGCCTCAGACATAGCGAGTAATTAATTTGGCAGGTATTTAACAGAGATCAGTTTTTTTTTCATTTCTTAATATAAAGTTTTTATCAATGCTAATTTTAAATTAAATTATGAGTTTCTAGTTAGTGTATAAGGATGTGATATTGCTGTGTTTATCTAAGATCCTATAAAATAGTTTCGAGGTAATCAAAAATACAATATTGTGTAAAACGATTAAATAGCTAATTGTAATTATCGATAGCGCTATCAGCATCTTCCGATCTGGGGCCGGTGTGCCAACATATTCCTCTGACTAATAGAATTGTCTGAAATTATATATTTTTAGAATTAAGTATATCGATACCTATCTTACCTTGGGCTATCTCGCGTAAAGCTAATACAGTAGGTTTGTCGCGATCAGACTCCACCATAGGAGTAGAGCCTATTGCAAGTTGCCTTGCTCGGGTGGTGGCAACCAGGGTCATATCAAATCTATTTGGAATTTTTTTTAGACAGTCGTCAACAGTAATACGTGCCATAATTTTATTCTATGATAGGTTAACTAAATGAGATTACAGTATATCAATTATGATGTGGCTTTTATCAAGTTGGCTATTCAATAAATAGCTGCATGATCAAATTATTGATGAATATTTTATTCAAGTTGCGCAATCAATCTATGATGATTTACAAGTTGCCGTGCTTTTTTTAAGCGTTCTGCCCGTACAATACAGACAAGATCACTGACGGCTTCTTCCAAATTCTTATTGATGATAACATAATCAAACTCATGGATATGTGTTACTTCTTCGCATACAGCAGCGAGTCTTTTCTGCATAACTTCAGGACTATCCTGTCCACGCGCCATTAAACGTGTTGCGAGTGTGTCTGCGGATGGTGGCAAGATAAAAATTCCGACTACCTGATGGAAAGTTCGCCGTACTTGCTGGGCACCCTGACAGTCGATCTCTAGCAAAATATCATGACCCGATGCCATCGTTTCATTAATCCATTTTTTTGAGGTGCCGTAGAAATTCCCATAAACCTGGGCACTTTCTAAAAACTCACCCTGTTGCAACATCTGTCTGAAAGTATCTTTGCTGATGAAATGGTAGTCTCGCCCATTGACTTCTCCTGCGCGGGGTGGGCGCGAAGTATGAGAAATCGATAAGTTAAGATTGAGGTCATTCTTTAACAGTGCTTTGACTAGACTGGTTTTTCCTGCGCCAGAAGGCGCGCTAATAATAAATAAATTACCTGCTATTGTAGTCATATTAATTCGCTATGTATGTCAGTGGATGATGTCGCACTGAATGTAATGTAGCTTGTATTCGGTTTTCTAATATTTTAATAGTATTGTTTTCTCTGGTGCGATATTTTTACAGTTACCATGAAATAAGAGCGCGCTATTTTTTGATTGCTGGATGATTCATCTGAAAAGCAACTTGATCTGATATGCTCTAGCTCGATCTTTATTATCTATAATGCATAGAATCGAAAGAATCCTGTCGGTTTTTGAGTGAGAATTTTTTCGGTTGACGTTATTTACAGTTGGTTCTATCGACATTGATAGAGAAAATGTGCTCGTTTTATTTGAGCTGATATTATCCCAGTCTGAGAGAAATGCTTGATAATAGACTATCAGCGTAAGCCTTGTTTTTCGAGATAGCGTTGATGGTACTCTTCTGCTGGATAAAATGTGACAGCCGGCAAGATTTTCGTTACGATTGGTTCTTGGTAGCGTTTATCTTGCTGTAAGATTTGCAGAGAGAGTTTTGCTGCTGTTTCTTGTTCTGGCGTCAGAAAAAATATAACAGAGCGATATTGTGTTCCAACGTCCGCACCCTGTCGATCCTGAGTAGTCGGATTATGACAATTCCAGAATACATCGAGCAATTCTTCACATGAAATTTCTAATGATTCATATGTTACCTGTACGACTTCAACGTGTCCGGTTCTTCCTGTACAAACATCAGGATATGTAGGGTATTTGGTATGTCCGCCTGAATAGCCGCATATAATATTGCTGACGCCTTTTAGCCGGCGAAATGTTGCTTCTACACCCCAGAAACAACCTGCTCCAAAAATTATTTTTTCTACCATGAGTCTAATGCGATGCCTTTGTGATCACTGTTGGATGGTGTCTTGTGGTGTTCCATTTATTTTCTCACTGGTTAGATATTGACCATCAACAACTAATGTAGGAGCATCCGATAATTTATACTGTCGTGACATTTGTGTTGATTTAGCAACCTGGTTTTGTACCGTAAAGGAATTATACGTATGAATAAGTTTGTCTTGATCGATACCTTGTTCTTTGATCCAGTTAAATCATACAGATTCTTCAGCTAAATTGGTTTTTTTTCGACATATGAATACGATGTATTGTGCTGACGAATTAATGTCTTAAAATAACAATAGCATTATCAAGACCGCTGCATAACTGTTATCTCGGGCTGGATAAGATTTTTAAGTGTTTGATTTATCGATGCTGCAAGTAATCAGAAAAGCTCAAAAACACAGTTATGCAGCGGTCTTTTATCGTGTATTTTCGCGAACTTTGATAAAATTGGCCTTTATGCCATTTTTCTGTAAGGATGTGCGAACCTGATTAACTTCATTTACGTCTGTAAAAGGTCCGATCCGAACTCTATGCCAGATTCCTTTCTCTGATAAATCTGCAGATTGGATTGATGACACCATGCCGAGTAATGCAAGCCTTGCTTTTAGATTCTCCGCTTCCTCTGCTCTCTTAAAGGATCCAACTTGAAGAAAATAGTTTTCTACTGAGCTATTTTGACTTTTAATTGGAGGCGGTTGTTGTACTGCTTCTTTAAATTCCTGCTCCGTGACAGGCTCCTCAATACCTGGCAGTATTTTGTAAAAATCAAATCTAAGTTTTTCATCGACTTTGGCTACTTTTTCTTCAGGGGTAATAGAGGGCTGTATTTTAGATGGCGCTTTACTGATGTCTTGTTTTGTTGATGGGCTATCGGTTAGTTTTTCATTGGATAGAAATGGACTAGGGGCCTGACTCAGGTATATCCATACACCGATAGCGCTTATAAGACCCATTGCATAACCTATAAAAAGCCCCCAAATCAGCGAGCTCCCATTTTTACTGGTTGTCGATGACTTGCGGGATTTGTAATCTCGGCTCATGGGAATCCTTATTTATTAATCTGGTTACATTTTCTCTGGAGCATTCACACCTAATAGCGCCAGCCCATTATTCAATACTTGCCGTATTGCAATAATCAAGATCAGCCGAGCATGTCGGAGTGTAATGTCAGACACCAGAAAACGTGTTGCATTATAATAACTATGAAATTCACTCGCTAGCTCTCTGAGGTAAAAAGCAATCAAATGCGGAGAAAATTCTTTTGCGGCCGCTTCTACAATATCCGGGAAATCAATTAGCTTTTGCAGTAGTAATAATTCGGCAGGACTTGTGAGTGCTTCGGTGTTGGTATGGGCCAGTATGCTTATATCCTCATTCCATTGATCCAGTACGCTACACACTCGAGCATGGGCATATTGTACGTAATACACTGGATTGTCGTTACTCTGTGATTTTGCGAGATCCAGATCAAAATCAAGATGCTGATCACTTTTACGCATGACATAAAAGAATCGTGCTGCATCTTTTCCTACTTCCTGGCGTAACTCTCGAAGTGTCACAAAATCTCCTGAACGAGTGGACATGGCTGCTTTTTCCCCATCTCGGTAGAGCACTGCAAACTGTACCAGTGCAATTTCTAGCTTTGCCGGGTCCAGTTCCAATGCCTGGAGTGCGCCCTTTACCCGCATGATGTAGCCGTGGTGATCTGCACCCCATACATTGATAACTTGTTCAAAGCCCCGTTCAAATTTATTGAGATGATAAGCAATATCAGATGCGAAATAAGTAAACTGTCCGTTTTCTCGTTGCACAACCCGATCTTTCTCATCACCAAAATCAGTTGAGCGAAACCATGTAGCACCATCCTTTTGATATAGAAGTTGCTTTATTTCGAGTAAATGAACAGCATGCGCTACCAGGCCATTGTCAAACAGTGACTGCTCAGAAAACCAGATATCGAATTCCACACCGAATTCCATTAAATCGTTACGACAGTCACCTAATTGTTCGGTAAGTACAAAATTATGTATGTATGCGTAATCTTGTCCCAGCAGCTTTTTTACATGGATAATTAATCGGTCTAATTGTGCATCCAAGTCAATCGCCGTTGTAGTCGCTATATGAGAATTCTGTAACCATGATTCAGACTGATGAACGTAGCGTTTTCCATGAGCTTGCTGTATGAGCCGTGCCATATTCCGAACGTATTCACCCTGGTAGGCATTTTCCGGGAATGGTATTTTAGAATCGTAAAGTTCCATGTAACGTAGCCAAGTGGAAAGTGTCAAAATGTCCATTTGACGTCCTGCATCGTTAACATAATATTCACGTGTGACAGAAAAGCCAGTGGCAGTCAGTATGTTAGCAAGGCTTGCACCAAATGCTGCGCCTCGTCCATGACCGACGTGTAATGGCCCAGTTGGATTAGCTGAAACAAATTCTACTTGAACTTGTTTTTTCTGACCAAAGTTGCTGCAACCAAATTTATCGCCACTTTGCAGCACGTAATGTGGAAACTGTTGTTTGGCAGCAATCTTGAGAAATAAATTAATAAATCCTGCTCCCGCGACCTCAACCTTTTCCAGATAAGGCGAGTCTGGTATCGCATCAATTAACAGGTTAGCGATATCACGAGGATTCTTACGTAAGGATTTTGCTAATTGCATGGCCAGATTACAGGAATAATCACCATGACTAGCCTGTTTAGTACGAGCCAGTTCAATATGTACCGATAAGTCTGGTGGTATTATTTTTTCCGCAGCGTGATGTAGAAGTTTGGCAAGATGAGCTTTAAAATTAGATAGATCTGGCAGAATCATGGTAGAAAATTGTCTATATAGTTTGTATTATGATGAGATTGGAAGAAATTATATTTATCATTTTTCGCATGATTAAAGATATCGCTCATGTCTTCTTTATCTAAGTGTTGATTTTATTCTGCCTACTGAGTGGGCTTAATTGAATGACAATGAACAAATGAATGTTAATCAGAAGAGGCTGATTTTATCGTTGCTTGCTGGCGATAAGTTTCAAATAAACAAATTCCCGCGCTGACTGAGACATTAAGACTTTCTACGCTTCCGAGCATGGGAATGCGGATTAATTGGTCGCAGGTCTCCCGTGTGAGGCGTCGCATGCCTTCGCCTTCTGCCCCCAGTACCCAAGCGATTGACCCACTTAGTGTAACAGAGTTTAGATGATTATCTGCATCCGCCGCGGTTCCGACTATCCATATGTCGCGTTGTTTTAGTTTTCTTAAGGTCCGCGCCAAATTGGTGACGGCTATGTAGGGCACCGTATCAGCTGCACCACTGGATACTTTGTGAACGGTAGCAGTCAGCCCAACTGCTCGATCTTTAGGCGCGATTACTGCATGGATACCAAAAGCATCCGCTACGCGTAGGCATGCGCCTAAATTATGTGGATCCTGAATGCCATCTAATACGAGTAGCCGGGCAGGTTCGGATAGTGTATCCAAAATATCATCAATGTCGACATAAATTCTTGTTGTATCAATAGTTGCGGCGACGCCTTGATGATGTCTGGCTCCAGCCATATTTGTGAGTCTTGTATTGTCACAGGAGATCAAGCGAATTCCCTGGGTTTCTGCAAGTTTTATTAGGTCCCGTGTACGCTGATCATGACGTGCAGAGTCAATGAATATTTCCCTGATACTATCCGGATGTTGCCGCAGGCGACTAACGACAACGTGGAAACCAAAGATTAGGTGAATATTAGACATATTTATTTATATTTAAACGTGAGTACTTAATTCAACGTAAGAACGATGCTTGACGAAGGGCGATATGGTGTGAATTATAGAAGTTTATAACAATTGTGTTCTGATATTTAATATGGATTAGCGATATATACTGGTAGATAGATGAAATCTCACGGAACGGTTTTAAATCGTTTCTTTTTTTTGGTTTCTTTTTTAAAACCAGATTTGTCAGCGGTCTGGGTTGTTTCGGATAATACAAAATCAATTTTGCTGGTTTCCAGATCTACGCGTACGAGCTTGACACGCAGCCGGTCACCAAGGCGGTACTGCTTGCCGCTACGTTCGCCTTGTAATGTATGTTTAGCAGCATCAAAATGAAAATAATCGCGGGGTAGCTCAGAAATATGTACGAGTCCTTCCACATAAACATCAGCTAATGCGACGAATAACCCAAATCCTGTGACACCGCTGATAATTCCATCAAAATGTTCCCCAATTCTATCCTGCATATAGAAGCACTTTAACCATGATTCGACATCACGGGTCGCCTCATCAGCACGTCGTTCAGTTTGTGAGCAATGTTTACCTAATTCGTGCCAATCGCCTGGCGAATACTGATCGCCATTTAATACAGCTTTAATCGCACGATGTACCAGTAAATCTGGATAACGACGAATAGGCGAGGTGAAGTGTGTATAAGATTCGTATGCTAATCCAAAATGACCAATATTATCAGGGCTGTAAATAGCTTGTTGCATAGATCTTAACATCACGGTTTGCAGTAGTTGTGCGTCAGGTCTATCTCTTATACTCAATAATACTTTGGCATAATCCTTAGCGCCAGGTTTATCTCTTCCGCCTAATCGTAAGCCAAACTCTTTAAGAAAATTCCGCAATGATTCAAGTTTGTCTGGGGTTGGCCCTTCATGAATACGGTAAATAGCGGGTTGGTTGTGTTTTTGTAGCAGGTTTGAAGCACATACATTTGCAGCCAGCATACATTCTTCGATAATACGGTGAGCGTCAGTACGTTGTACGGGTTGAATTTTCTCAATTTTACCCTCGTCATTGAAGATCATTTGTGTTTCAATCGTTTCGAAATCAATCGCACCACGCTTTTTCCGTGCTTTTAATAGTGTTTTATATAACTTGTATAGTAACTGTATATGCGGGAGAAGCTTTATGTTTTGCTGTGCTTCTTTTCCTTTTGAATTAGTTAATATCGCTGTGACTTTATTATAAGTCAGCCGTGCGTGCGAGCGCATAATCGCAGGATAGAAACGATAACTAAGGAGTTCACCATTGGATTGGAGGTGTATTTCGCAGACCATACAGAGGCGATTTCTCTGCGGATTAAGCGAGCATAGTCCATTGGAGAGTATTTCCGGCAACATAGGGATGACTCGTCTTGGAAAATAGACTGAGTTACCTCGCTCGAATGCTTCCCGATCAATAGCATCATTACTATGCACATAATGACTGACATCAGCGATGGCAACGTATAGTTTGTAATCCTTGCCGACGCTCTCACAATATACAGCATCATCAAAATCACGTGCTGTTTCGCTATCAATTGTTATCAATGGCAAATGACGAATATCTTCTCTGTCAATGAGCTCTTTTTTTAATAATCGCTTGGGAAACTTTACAGAAAGCTGTTCTATTTCCGGTGAAAATTGATGAGGTAGATCATGTTTGCGTAACGCAATTTCAATTTCCATCCCGGGTGCTGTGTAATCACCCAAAATCTCAATAACATGGCCGATAGGCTGAATTTTTCTGCTGGGTTGCTGGATAATCTTTATAATGACGACTTGTCCGGCTTTTGCATGCAGAGATTCTTCCTTGGGTATGAGAATATCCTGACTGATACGCCGATTTTCTGCGACTACAAACAAGATGCCATGATCAATATGCAACCGACCAACCAGTTGTGTATTGACGCGCTCTAAAACCTCTACTATGGTTGCTTCTTTTCGGCCACGCCGGTCTACACCTATTTCACGTACCACTACACGATCACCATGTAATGCCTTATGCATTTCCTTGGCGCTCAGAAATAAATCGGTATTACCATCATCTGGCAGCAAAAAACCATATCCATCGGCATGGCCTTGCACTCTTCCTTTGATTAAGGCAAGTTTCTCCATGACACAAATATCACCCTTGCGATTACGCATTATCTGACCTTCACGTACCATTGCAGCCAGTCGATGACGAAAGATCTCATGTTCCTCTAAGGTAATGTTCAGGAGTTTTTGCAATGCCTGTTCGGTAATAGGGATACCTTGTTCTTTCATGATCTGTAGGATATATTCTCGGCTAGGCAATGGGTTGCCATAACGTTTCTTCTCACGCTCAAGATAGGGATCCAGATTGCGCAGTTTATATTTCTTCTTAATTGACAAAACAGTGATTTCCTATAGAATGGCGAACTTCCCGCCATCCTAGATAGACTAGACAGGATGCGGGTGTATATGTGCCCAGATGGCGGAATTGGTAGACGCGCATGGTTCAGGTCCATGTGCCTTCGGGTGTGGAGGTTCGAGTCCTCTTCTGGGCACCAGCTTTCATTATTTGTGATACGCTGAATAATAAAAACAGCTTTTAAACGCCTGTATCAGGAACGATACCGATCAGAGCGACACTGCTATTTCTTGATATTCTGGACAGTTAGAATATCGGATATCTAATTATTTCTTATTTCAGTATCCAGCTTATATCACACTCCCCTCCATATTTCTATCGTTCAAGGAATGCAAGAGAAAATCCGCTTGCGCTTAAAGTAACCTGCGCTTACGCTTAAAGTAACCTGCTTAAGCATTTTTCTTTATAACGCCTTTATATCATAGTCTTTCAAGTAAAGATATTGCACCACTATGGTATTCTAAACCTTTTATTCTTTGTTTCAATAGATGATTGGTATCTGACTGGGAACATGTAATCTTAAGATCGTATAAGGGATAGATCGATCGAATTAAGGTGTATCAAGCCAGGTTTGTTATATTGAGCAAGTTCAATTGATCTCGGAAAAGATTTTTGACTATATGGCATGGGGAGAGCAGGGCTCATGTATTGAGACTTTTGCAAAAGTCCTCTCCAGAAGTTTTCTACTATTGATTATAAAGGGTTAATTTTTAAATTATTGGGGTTTTGCAAAGGTCTCGTATTTTTCATGTAATCTGGATTCGGGCTTTGATACATTACTTATAATCCTGACAGTTCTTTATTAATAGCGACTAAGCTTAATAATAATACTGGCGCCATTCATTTCATTCTGACTAATTGATAGTTCGCCAGCATACACATGAACAATATCGCGGACAATCGCAAGTCCAATGCCGTGACCTGGTGTTGATTGATCTGCACGCACTCCTCGTTCAAGAATTCTTTTTACTGCATTTTGCTGAATACCAGGGCCATCATCCTCTATCCGAATAATAATTTTATCTTGCTGATATTTGGCAGAGAAATGGATAACACGGTGACACCATTTAAAGGCATTATCGACGAGATTGCCAAGCAACTCCATTAAATCTCCTTCGTCAATACGTAAATTAATCGTATCATCTACTTCAATTTTTATTTCAGGATGCTTGCTGTAATGTGCTCTTTTAACGGTGTTGATGATTCGATTAACGATTGGGCGTAACGTAATTAAGCGTGTTCCAGGAGAGCTTCCGGCTGTTGCTGCTCGACGTAAATGATATTGGATGATATTGTCCATACGATGGACTTGCTCATTGATAGCCGTTCTTTTTTTCTGTTCATTATCTCCTTCAATATTGATTATTCCATAAAGAATGGTCAGTGGCGTTTTAAGACTGTGTGCCAGATCGGCTAGTCCATTGCGGTAACGTTTTTGTTGTTTGCGCTCATGGTTAATTAAAGAATTAATGCTATCCGTCAGTAGCTTCAGTTCGGGTGGATAAATACCTTTCACATTTTTCTGTAACCCAGATTCAATTGCAGCGAGTTCAGTGGAAACCTGACGCATAGGTTGTAGGCCCCAGCGTAATACCAGCATTTGGGTAATTAATAGTAGCAACGCCATCACACCAAGCCATCCCCAGAGATCCTCACGATAACGTTCAATCTGAGCATCAAATAATGTCATATCCGTAACGACATTGAAAGTCAGTGGGTAGACGTTGGTTTCTGTTGTCCAGGCTACGCCGAAGCTGTATATGAAATGTGCTTTTCCATCAATTTCTACCTGTTTAAAGTTTCTGATTCCTTGTTTTAGTGGTCTTTGAGCCGGTATTGATTTATTTAAAGCTGAAACAGATTGCCAGGCAATGGTTTGAGCCTGGTTCATGATGAATGCATAAGTTCCGGAATTCGGTCCGCTCAACTCAGTGTCAAGTAGATGACTGGGCATATGCAAAACACCCGTTTCATCAACTTCTGCGTCACCCATTAATAAGAGTGCCTGTGCAAGCATGCGATCTTGCACGCCTAAACGAGCGCTATCATAAAACGCACGATCTAAGGTTAAAGCAATGCCTACGATAAAGATCAACAGAACCAGCGTAGCACTTAATAAAATACGCTGATTTAAGGACATCATACTGTGTTTTTATGATTTGATTTAAAACGATAGCCGCGACCACGCACCGTTTCGATAGGATTAAGGTTCCCGTTTGGGTCAAGCTTGCGACGTAGTCGTCCTACCATTACTTCAAGCACATTGCTGTCGCGGTCTTCATTGTGAGGATAAAGGTAGTCTGTCAGTACCTGTTTAGAAAGAATTTCTCCCTGATAGCGTATCAATTGTTCGAGCAAGCGATATTCAAAAGTAGTTAAATCGATTTCGCTACCTGCAACGGTTACTGATTGAGTATCGATATTAACCAGGATCGAGCCGTACTGCAATTGCGTATTGGATGTACCCATCGAGCGACGTAACAGGGCTTTGATTCTCGCCTGTAGTTCCTCCATTTGAAAAGGTTTGGCTAGATAGTCGTCAGCACCGGTTTCCAAACCTTTGACTTTATCTTGCCAGCTATCTCTTGCTGTTAAAATTAATATTGGTAATATGCTGCCTTGTTCGCGTAATTTCCTTATAACTTCTAAGCCTGATATTCCTGGTAATCCGATATCTATAATAACCGCATCTATTGGATATTCACTGGCAAAGAATAATCCTTCTTCTCCATTATTACAGGTATCTACCATATAGCCATCCATTTCTAATTTCTGGCGGATCTGTACTTGTAACTGAATCTCATCTTCAATAATTAGAATGCGCATCTTATATTTCTTGGAGTTTGAGGTAACAGATAAGAATAGGAACAGGGTAGGGGGTAGTTTTACTGGGGCAATATACCGCGGTCCGTGTTCTTCCCATCAATGAGAAGACACAATGGTTCCATCAATGGCGTGTATCATAAGAATATGTACACTACCTTGATGACTGAGTATTTTGATCCGATACATGTTATCGATACGGTTTGCTGCTAGCACTCGACCTTTTATATGCTGCTGCGCGATAGTGACCGCTTTTTGCTGAGAAATGCCCGATTGATGGCTGCTGGCTAGTAAAATATTATTTTTTTCATCCGCTACGACGTATGGCGTGAAACTGGTCGTTAGAACAACGATTAATAAGATACCTCGAAACATACTCATGATAATGCGACCTGTCGTACAGATATGAAGAATATGGAGGACTGGTCGGTAATGAGCAATTGATCATTGCCCATTACCAGGCTCCATTATCAATAGCGTAACATAAAGCGCGCATTTCCTGTATCTATGCCCAGCATAACATTGGGAGGATAACCATAATATTCTGGGGATGGGCCTGAATACTGGTTATTGGTATAAGTGCGATTATCAATATATCTTGGCTGAGAATTGATATATCTGGGTTGTTGATAAGCTGGCCTTGGTTGTGGGGTGGATTGATAGATGTATGTGTTATATTCGTAGTGTTTGTGCTGTTTGTGTTGTTTGTGACGCTTACGATGTTTGTGTTTGTGATCGTGTCTATGGTGGTCGCGATCATATCTATGATGATCATGTCTATGATGATCTCTTCCCGCCGTGGCAGTGACTGGGATCGCCGTAATTATGCCCGCTAATACCAACATTAAAAGCGTTTCTGGAATCCTTTTTTTGATTATCATTATGATATCTCCATCATTCATAGTGTTTATTTGCTCAGGCCTATTCCTGATGATGGGTATGCTACACAAGTAATAATGAACGTAAGCTGAACGGAGTGATTAGAACCGGAAATACAGAAATAAGCGGAATTTGATTGAGAGATTGAGGAAATATAGGCACAGAAACTGTGCCAGGAGAATTGAATCAATTGCAATATTTGCCAATCAATACAGACTTTGATTGGCGTCCCCAAGGGGATTCGAACCCCTGTACTCACCGTGAAAGGGTGATGTCCTAGGCCTCTAGACGATGGGGACTAAAGGATTTTAATCAGTGATCGTATTTTATCTACCACTGGCGATAACTGGTGGAGATAAGCGGGATCGAACCGCTGACCTCTTGCATGCCATGCAAGCGCTCTCCCAGCTGAGCTATACCCCCTGATCAAAGGAAAAGGGATTATACTGATGCGGTGTGCTAATGTAAAGTCAAGATCAGTCAGGAAGACTACTTATTTTCTTTTTCATGCGGTGAAGTGTCTCTTCTTGACCCAATAGATCAAGTACCGCATCTATTGAAGGCGTCTGTGCTTCACCCGTTATTATGACTCTTAGTGGCATTGCTAACTTAGGCAGTTTAATACCATGTTCTGTTGCGGTTGATTTAATTTCATTGTGGATAGTTTGGCGGTTCCATTTAATAGTGGCAAATCTTTTCATCAAGTCCGTTAATACAGGTTTTACCTCCTTATTCAAATGTTGTATCTTAAGTTCATCTGAGGGCTCCAAAGAACGAAAGAAGTAGACCGCTGCATCAGCAAGTTCCTCGATAGTATTGACTCGTTCCTTGAGTAAATCAACTACCAGTGATAAGTCGGGCCCTGCTTTGATATTACATTCATCGGCTTCAAGAAAGGGTACAGCTAGTTTTGCTAAGCGGGAATTATCTGCTGTTTTGAGGTATTGCTGATTTAACCAGCATAGTTTTTCTGGGTTGAATCTTGCGGGTGAGCGATTGATCGATGTTAAATCAAACCATGCGATCAGTTGTTCTTGACTAAATATTTCTTCGTCACCATGAGACCAACCCAGTCTTGCTAAATAATTAATCAGTGCTTCAGGTAAATAGCCATTATCACGATACTGAGTTACTGAAACTGCGCCATGTCTTTTGGATAAACGCTCACCATCAGTGCCCAATATCATGGGCACATGCGCATAGTATGGTAATGGTGCGTCTAATGTCTTGAGGATGTTAATCTGGCGCGGCGTATTGTTCACGTGATCATCGCCACGAATAACATGGCTGATATTCATGTCAAGATCATCCAGCACTACGCTGAAGTTATAGGTGGGAACGCCATCACTCCGTATCAGTACCAAATCATCTAGTTCATGATTGGCAACGGCGATTCGACCTTTAACCAAATCATTAAATACGACATGACCCTCTCTGGGGTTTTTGAATCGAATGACCGGTTTAACTCCGGTAGGGGGTGTTTTTTTTGAATCACGCCAGCGGCCATCATATCTTGGCTTCAGACCTGCAGCTAATTGTTGTTCGCGCATCATATCGAGCTCTTCCTTGCTGGCGTAGCAATAGTAAGCCTGATTAGTTTGTAATAACTGTTCTGCTATTTCTTGGTAACGTGCTAATCGTTGCATTTGGTAGAGCGGACCTTCATCATAATCAAGCCCTAACCATGCCATGCCATCAAGAATTTCTTGAGTGGATTGTTTTGTAGAACGTTCAAGATCGGTATCTTCAATTCGTAGAATGAATTTCCCACCATGCTTGCGCGCATAGGCCCAGGAAAATAACGCGGTACGGGCACCACCAATGTGAAGATAACCAGTTGGACTAGGTGCAAAACGAGTACGTATCATCATGATGAATGTGTCAATGAATGCGAGTTTAAAGAGTAGGACAGTTTACGCGATTCTGGAATAGTAGTGTTTTTCTTGGCCATTTCTATAATGTGAATGTGCAAATTAATATTGGGAAATAGTTCTTGTTCAAAGAATTAATTGATTCGTAGATGATATTACTTAATGGAATGATGATGCGGGAATTATTATCTGAGTATTAAAACTATCCGTAAATTCAACAAATTATACCTTATTTAAATTTTCCATTTTTATCTATGATTACCCGGTTTCATATCCTACCTGATCGTTAAACTGTATTATCTGGCTTATTTGTCTGGTTTATGTGAATTCAACAGTAAGCTAGCTTGATAGATTTTGTTTTTTTTATGTAACAATTAGTGTGCAGTTTTTAAGTAATTTATGTTTGTTTGGCTGTGATATCGCGTTGGATAGTCAAATTTTGATGATTCTGGGGGATGTTTTAATCACTACTGGATATTAACGCAATTGAATCGAGACCTTTGCAAAGCTCCTATAGTTGAAAAATTAGCTATTTATAATCAATAGTCAGAAAACTTCTGACGAGGGCTTTTGCAAAAATCTCGGATCATTGAGGAGATATGGATGAAAAATATTAGCTTGGTAAATGGCTGGCGAGTTTGCGTCATGTTTTCTTTATGTTTCATGAAACAAACTGCTTTCCTTGGGCTACTTTCTCTTACTTCGTTGAGTCATGCTCAACTTGTTCAAACTATCAAGCAGATCAAACCAGCTATTGTTGGAATAGGGTCCTATCAAAAAATGCGTGCTCCACCGGTTAATTTCTTGGGGACAGGTTTTGTGGTTGGAGATGGTATTCACGTGGTTACCAATGCTCACGTTGTGCCGAATAATTTAGATAGGGAGAGGATGGAATCATATGTTGTGATAACGGGTAAGGGAGAAAATCCTGGTCTTAGAACTGCAACGATAGTTGCATTGGATAAAGAGCATGACCTGGCTTTGTTGAGAATAGAGGGTACTGCTTTACCTGCGATGAAACTTGGAGATGCAGATATGATTCGTGAAGGAAGAATGATGGCATATACCGGATTTCCGATAGGTATGGTGCTTGGATTTTATCCTGTCACACATCAGGCGATCATCTCTTCTATTACACCGATTATATTGCCTGCGCATAACTCACGACAGCTTGACGCAACAATGATTAAACAATTAAAGAAATCTCCATTTATGGTGTTTCAACTGGACGGTATTGCATATCCCGGCAGCAGTGGTAGTCCGCTTTATGATTCCGAGACAGGTTTGGTATATGGTATTGTTAATATGGTCTTTGTTAAGAATAAGAAAGAATCGGCACTCAGTAATCCAAGTGGCATAAGCTATGCTATTCCTGGAAATTATATTAAGGATTTGTTGAGCAGACAAAGATTGTGAAAGTGGATCGGTGCTCAATTTGTGACTGTTTGGTGGCTCTTGTTGTAATTGAAACTAGATCGATGAGAGATTAAAGTATTGAATGAATGGATAAGTAAAAAAATAAATTTGTATTAATAAACAGGAGTGATAAGAGAGAGTGTTTGACTCATAGGGAGGAGAAAACATGCAACCGATTACTGTGGCGGTAGTAGACGTAGATCAAAAGAAGCGTAAACAACTAGAACAGTTTCTACGGCAAGATAGGCAAAATATAGCAGTACTCACAGATCTGCGATCCAATCAAACGAACATGACGAGTGCTCGCAGAATCCAGTCGCGCGCCAATATTAATCTAGTTGAAGATACAGTAACAAGGATCAAGAGATTGAGGCCGCAAATTCTATTGGCTAATGTATCCTTATTATTAGATAAGTATTGTGGTTTATTGGCTGCTCTGCGCGATAATTGTCCAGAGACATTTGTGGTTTTATTAATTGATGAAACGGTCGAAGAAAAACAGATTCTAAAAGCATTGGCTAATGGTGCGCGTGGTTTTCTAAATTATGGTGTAGATCTTCTTGGTTTCTCAAAGGCGGTATATGCAGTTGCACAAGGTGAGGCATGGATTCCACGTAAGATGCTGGGAAAGATTATGGATAAGATACTGTGCGTATCTCATGAGAACTCAATTGAGAGTGCATGACGATAATCTGCCGTAATCTGATATTGGGAAACTGTTGTTGTAGATGCTGCAGAATTGAATACAGAGAGAAAAGCTGTTGTATTTATTCCTGATGAAGCGTACAGATAAGATATGGTGAGCATTTAATAGGAATTTTACAGGGGCTCATTTTGATTCTGCTTGCAAGTTCGCGAAAAAAAATCCTTACTGGTTGGAAGCAGGGGTTACTTGGTTATTCTCCTATATTTTTTGCAGTTAGTCTCGATATACTTAAAGATAAATTAGTAAAAACTAAACCCGATGTCCTTTTGCTTGATTATAGTTTGCCGGGGCTAGATGCTCAGAAGGATATTGTAGGCCTTGCAAAGTTAAATACTAAAACGAAGGTTGTTGTATTTAGTCCTGAACTTTCGGATGAAATGGAATGGGAGTTGTTCAAGTCAGGTATAAAAGGCTGCTGTCGGGATGATATTCAATCAGAGCAAGTCAGATATGCTATTAAAGCCATTCAACGAGGCGAATTATGGGTTAGACGAACACTTTCTCGCTATATGCTGACTGAGTTAGTTGAAGTGACTCAAGAGAAAAATCGGATTGAACAGGCTGTTAATGAATTGCTCGCTAATCTCACTCGGCGTGAATATGAAATTGCTATGCTTGTAGGACGTGGAGAAAGTAATAAACGGATTGCCCGCCAGTTGGCTATTACTGAACGAACTGTAAAGGCACATTTAACTGAAATTTTTAGAAAACTGAATATCTCTGATCGACTCAGACTGGCACTTATCATGAAAGATACAGTCATGTCATTGAGTCAATCCCAACCAGATCCTCATAATGATCCCCCATCTGTTGCATAACTATCTTAAAGGTTCTTTGACTAAACGAATAATGTGTTTGGGTTCGGAAAAAATATTGTGAATGTGTTGATTGAATGGATGGTCTAATATACTTGGATAACGCAGTTAAGAGAAAACATTCTTAACTGGAGGAAAAAGGGGTAACAAGAAAGCAGTGCTCAAAGGAATTCAAATTAGATGCAATCAGCCTGGTTCTGGATCAGGGATATACAATAACGGAAGCGGCACGCGGCTTGGATTAACGCTGATATGCTAAAGCGCTGGATTAAAAAATATGAGGCAGATGATGATGGGCAATCGTTCAGAGGCAATGGGAAGTTGGCGCCAGAGCAGCAAGAAATTCGACGTTTGAAGATACAGATCAAGCAACTCAAACTGGAGAGGCAAATATTAAAGTAGGCGTGGTCTTCTTCGCGAAAGAAACGAAGTAAAATATTTGTTTGTCACCCAAAAAAAGAAGCTCTGCCCGGTTAGCTTGATGTGTCAACTCATGGGCGTGAGTTGCAGAACCTATTACAAGAGATCTTTGCAAAACCCCAGTAATTGAAAAATTAACCATTTATAATCAATAGTAAAAAACTTTTGGCGAGGACTTTTGCAAAAGTCTCTATAATTATATTTGACGCGTTCGTAATCGGTATGAGGCATCGTGTCATGAAAAAAATACTCGGGGAGATTCGAGACATAGCGAAATCCAGCAATAATACATACGGTAATCGCGGAATAAGAAAGGTGCTGAATGCTTTGGATTATCCGGTTGGTCGCTGGAAAACTCGAAGCCTGATGCGAGGGCTGACCCGCAAGCGAGACATCGGAAGCAGTATAAGGTGACAACTAGCAGCAATCACAAGCAGCCGGTGTTCGAGGAGTATGATGTTACAAACCAGAATCAAGCCTATGTTGGCGACATGACATGCACCTAGACACAGGAAGGATGGTTGTATCTGGTTGTTGTCATCAATTTGTTTTCCAAGAAGATTGTTGGTTGGATGGAGCATGAGTTCAAGAATGAAAACGAGGTTAGTATGTGATGCGTTGAGAATGGCTATTTGGCTGCGTCAATCGTAAGCTAGATTGATTATGTATTCGGATCGCGAATGGCAATATGCCAGTAAAGAGAATACCGGAGGCTACCGAAAGCCCCTAGCTTAATCGGTGGTATGAGCCGTACTGGAGATCGTTTCGATAATATTGTAACAGAAAGTTTTTTCGGCGGCCTTAAACAGGAACCAGTCCAGTGGCAAAACTATCAAACCTGTTATGCAGCACAGCAAGGTGTATTGCAGCTTATTTCTGTATTTTATAATGTTCATCGGCTGTATTCATGCCTGGGATATAAAAGCCCAAATCAATATGAAGCAGAAACTGAAAAAAGTTGCTTATGCTTAACTGGATTGTCCAGAATTAGTTGATCACGTCAGAGTGTGTAAGTCCGGTATTTTGATTTGTTAAGCGTCGTAAAAAATAGAATGGAATATAAACGTTATTTCAAAATACGAATCGGGGAGAAGTATATTGCTGAAAATATATAATCATTATATCTCTAGATTTGCAGCTCTACTTGTTTGTATGGAGTTGCTGCTGTTGATAGCTATGTTTTATTTGGGGATAAATATCCGCTTTATGGACTGGAATGAATCTTCATCTATTTCATTCCTTTCATTGCTTCCACAGGCGATAACCTTTGTTTTTGTCATGATTTCAAGCATGGCATTAATGGGAATGTACCAACTTGATTCACAGCTAGATTTTAAGGCTATTTTATTTCGTCTGATGCCCTCGATGGTTTTGGGTTTTGGTCTGATGACATTAATATTCTATTTGATACCTGAGATCTATCTGGGTCGCGGCGTCTTGATTATCATAATGTTTCTTTCTTTGTTTGGCGTACTGCTAGTGCGGTCTCTTTTGTTTAAATGGCCGAGCATGGGAATGCTGCAACACCGCATCTTGGTGTTGGGTATAGGTGGTAGTGCAAATGAATTGATTAACCAAACAAAAAATATGGATTATCGTAAATCCAAGATTGTTGGTTTTGTTCCATTCTATGATGAGGAGCGTTGTGTTCCAGATTCCGTGGTATTACCTAAGAAAGATTCTTTAATGGCATTGATTAATCAGTATAGTGTAGCGGAAATTATTATCGCGACACAGGAACGACGTGGGGGAAATTTTCCTATTCAGGAATTACTGGAATGCAAGATGCATGGCATTAAGGTGACTGATATTGCTGCTTTTTTTGAGCGTGAGCAAGGACATATTCGGATGGATTCTTTTCATCCAAGTTGGCTAATATATGGGGGAGGATTTGATCAAAGCCTTTTGAGATCGAGCATCAAGCGAATTTTTGACTTGGTTGCCAGTGGAATTTTATTGATCGCAACTTTACCTATTATGTTGGTTACTATTTTTTGTATTCTGATTGAAGATGGCTTTCCAATTTTCTACCGGCAAGAAAGAGTCGGCAAGGGAGGGCGAACATTTATGATCTTGAAGTTTCGTAGTATGAGTAAAAATGCGGAAAAAGATAAAGATCCACAATGGGCTATGGCAGATGATCCAAGGGTAACTTGGGTGGGTAGAGTGATTCGTAAATTGAGAATTGATGAATTACCTCAGATTGTTAATGTATTAGAAAATGATATGAGTTTTGTTGGCCCTCGTCCGGAACGGCCTTATTTTGTTGATATTCTTTGTACTAAAGTGCCTTATTATAATATTCGACATAGCATTAAACCGGGAATTACTGGTTGGGCGCAAGTCCGCTATCCGTATGGGGCCTCAGTAGAAGATACTATAGAAAAACTTCAGTACGATCTTTATTATGTGAAGAATCATAGCTTATTTCTTGATGTTATTATTCTGATTCACACTGTTGAAGTCGTTATATTAGGTAAGGGTGGGCGATGAGACCAGACGTCCATCGTACTCGATAGTCTGATTTACTTTCTTTTTCTTATTTCTCCGAGTGACCGCTGGAATCGATCAGATTCTAAGAGATGAATAACGTAATATGCTGACGAACATTGCCACAATTAGTTATGCGATAGCAGCGATAGCCTATTTATTTTTATCAATTCTTTTGCTGACAAGCTGGCGTGGACGTCTCTATGGCATGATGTTGACAGTTGCTTGTTTATTTTCTGCACTTTGGGCGACGGCACTTGCGTGCCAAGCTGCTTGGGGTTATCCAACCTCGTATTTTACTAATATTCTGGAAATACTGCGTAATGCGAGCTGGTCTGCTTTCCTGATACTGGTGTTAGGACCTTTCCAATATGAGGCAAATAATACATCTCATCTAAAAACCAGATCTTCAGTAGTTATCATTGCCTTATTTTATCTTGTTTTTTTTATCATCGCGCTTTTTTCTTATAAAGCAACATACCCACTTTTCGATGGTGCTATTACTTTTTTAGGTAGTAGCATAGGTGGTGTAGTAATGGCGATTATTGGCGTGATATTGATTGAGCAATTTTACCGGAATACGCCTATTGAGAACCGTTGGGGAATAAAATTTATTTGTTTGGGTATTGGTGGCGTCTTTATATATGATTTTTATTTGTATAGCGATGCATTGCTGTTTCGAAGCGTAAATGTAGATATTTGGGCTGCACGCGGAGGAATTAATGCTTTGATTGTTCCGCTGATAGCTATATCTGCTGCACGTAATCCAAGATGGGCCGTTGGGATTGCTGTGTCACGTCACATTTTGTTTTATTCGACGGCTCTATTTGGAACCGCTATCTATCTGCTTGTCATGGCGGTTGCTGGTTATTATTTACGTTTTTCTGGAGGAAGCTGGGGAACCGTCCTGCAGATGACCTTTCTATTTGGTGCGGTAATATTGCTTATAGGCATACTATTCTCCGGCACGATAAGATCTTGGCTTAAGGTATTTATCAGCAAGCATTTCTTTAGTTATGAATACGATTATAGAGAAGAATGGCTACGCTTTACACGTACTCTTTCAGAAGGAGGACATGATTTGAGAGAACGTGTAATTGAGGCTTTGGCTCAGCTGGTGGAAAGTCCTGGTGGTGGCTTATGGTTAAATCGAGAAGCGGATAATTTTGAATTGACAACACATTGGAATATAGCTGTGACAAATCAATCTGAGGCAGTCAATAGTCCATTTTGCCAATTTCTGGAAAATAAAGAATGGGTTGTTGATTTGCTGGAATATAACGCTAATCCAGAAAAATATGCAGCCATTATTTTGCCTCAGTGGCTTCATGATATACCTAGAGCATGGCTTGTAATTCCGCTGATTTTACATCGGAAGATGCTGGGATTTGTCATACTGTTAGAACCGAGAAGCCGGATAAAGGTAAATTGGGAGGTAACGGATCTATTGAAGGTGGCGGGTAATCAAGCTGCAAGTTATCTTGCGCAAGATGAGGCAACGAGGGCGCTTTTGGTCGCCCGTCAGTTTGAATCTTTTAATCGTATGTCTACGTTTGTAGTGCATGATTTGAAAAATTTGATTTTTCAATTATCACTGCTACTTTCGAATGCAGAGAAACATAAAGATAACCCTGAATTTCAGAACGATATGATTCAAACAGTAAATCTTTCGATTAATAAAATGAAGCGACTGCTGGAGAAATTGAGTAATGTTGGTTCTACAGAGGAATCGACACCGCTTCTCTTAGATCAATTGTTATTGGGAATTGTGGAGAATAAATCAGTTTTTGAGCCAAGACCTGTTCTTGAAGTGTATGATCACCATTTAATCGTATCTGCCAATCGATCACGCTTCGAACGAGTATTAGGCCATCTTATTCAGAATGCAATTGAAGCAACGCCCAAAAGTGGTCAGGTTCGGATTCGATTAATGAAACAGAACAAGCATGCAATAGTTGAGATCCAGGATACGGGACATGGCATGAGTGAAGAGTTCATTAGTGATCGGCTTTTTAGGCCTTTTGAATCCACTAAATCAGCAGGTATGGGTATTGGCGTTTTTGAAAGTCGGGAATATGTCAATGAAATTGGCGGGCGGCTAGAGGTTACGAGTACAGAATCGATTGGCACAGTGTTTCGTTTGGTGTTACAACTTCAGCAACAGGATTGTACAATGAACACAGTTACTTAAAAAGTTTGCCAGATTGTATTGTGATTTTATACCGGATAGTAAGAGGTTTAATTAATCGGGGAAGATGTCGTATAACAGTTTTTGAACGCGCTTTTTTCTTTATAAGTAGCATAAAAAGCGGAATATTGATTATGTTCGGTTGGACAATTATAAGTAGGTAAGTGTATGCAGGTGAGTCAGACTAAAAAAAAACTATTAATTGTTGAGGATGACCTGGGTTTACAGAAACAGTTACGTTGGAATTTCGATGCTTATGATGTGTTATTGGCAACAGATCGTGAAAGTGCGCTGACTCAGATTAGACGACATGAACCAGCAGTTGTTACTATGGATCTTGGATTACCGCCTGATCCAGATGGATCATCCGAAGGATTGGCTACGTTACAACAGATACTGGCGCTTTCGCCCGATACCAAGTTAATTGTGCTGACTGGAAATCAAGATCACACCAATGCTTTAGAAGCGATTGAAATGGGTGCGTATGATTTTCATCAGAAACCGTTTGATCCAGAAATGTTGGGGTTGGTTGTAAAAAGAGCATTTTATTTACATGCATTGCAACAAGAGAATCGCAACTTATTGTTGGCCCAAGGAGATTCTACTATTGCCGGTATTATTACGCGCGACGCCGTTTTGATTAAAGCGTGTCGTAATATAGAGAAGGTGGCTCCCTCAGATGCAACAGTCATGCTACTTGGTGATAGTGGTACAGGGAAGGAGGTTTTGGCCCGCGCCCTTCATCAATTGAGCGCAAGAAAAAAGAAGCGTTTTGTCGCAATTAATTGCGCGGCTATTCCTGAGACACTTTTGGAAAGTGAGTTATTCGGGTATGAGAAAGGTGCTTTTACTGGTGCCATGAAGCAGACATTAGGCAAAATTGAACTGGCTAATGGGGGCACTTTTTTTCTTGATGAGATAGGTGACTTACCTATGTTGCTTCAGGCTAAGCTTCTGCGTTTTTTACAGGAAAGAGTAATAGAAAGAATCGGGGGGCGTGAAGAAATTTCTGTGGATGTACGTATTGTATGTGCAACGCATCAGAACTTAAAAAAATGATAGAAGCTGGACGTTTCAGAGAGGATCTTTTTTATCGGCTTTGTGAACTTGTTATTACAATACCTCCTTTAAAGGATCGGGTAGGCGATGCTGTACTATTGGCACATCATTTTAAGAATAAATTTTGTATTAAAGAAAAACGCGCTGCGTTGAGTTTTAGTCAAGAAGCATTAGCTGCAATTGATCAATACTCGTGGCCAGGTAATGTGCGTGAAATGGAAAATTGTATCAGGCGGGCTGTAATTATGGCTGAGGGGCCTCAAATCGGCGTTAATGATCTTGGAGTGCAGGCGACTGAGACGGAAATGGAACCGATTAATCTACGTCAGATACGTGAAAAAGAAGAATGTAGAGCTTTAGTAAAAGCTTTGGCAAGGGTAGACGGAAATATTGCTCAAGCGGCAAGATTATTAGGTGTCAGTCGTCCTACCATTTATGATTTAATGAATCGCTGCGGTTTTAAATAAACTGATGCATTGTCTTACTATTTCCTTTTTAATAAAGATAATTATTGATGACTGATTTAGTACATGAGTTGATTGCTGAATCCGCTGAGCGCACGCCTGACGCGGAAGCGTTAGTGTATCAAGGCCACCGAATGAATTATGTCACCCTGGCTAGCGAAGTTGATGCTATAGCGGGCGGCTTGTCTAATAGGGGCCTTAGCCAGAATGAACGAGTCGCGGTTTATCTGGAGAAACGCCTAGAAGCTGTTATTGCGTTATTTTCTGCAGCAACAGCGGGTGGCGTATTTGTCCCCATTAATCCACTTCTCAAATCAGTACAGGTAGCCTATATTCTGACTGACTGCAATGTGAGAGTTTTGGTAACTTCGGTCGAACGACTAAAGTTACTTGTGACTACTTTAATAGCTTGTCATGATCTTCATACTATCGTGGTAGTCGGTGCGGAGGATAAATTGCCAGTTATTTCTGGTCTGAATATCGTGAGTTGGGAGGATCTTCGCTCTTCTGATAGGAGTTATAAGGTATATCATCGTATTGACAGCGATATGGCTTCGATCCTTTATACTTCAGGCAGCACGGGTAAGCCAAAAGGGGTTGTGCTTTCCCATCGGAACATCATAGCAGGAGCTAAAAGTGTTTCCAAATATCTGGAGAATAAACCGGATGATCGGATTTTGTCAGTACTTCCATTGAGCTTTGATTATGGATTAAGCCAATTAACGACTGCATTTTATGTTGGTGCCACCAATGTTCTGATGAATTATTTATTACCGCGTGACATTATTAATGTTGTGGAGGAAGAAAATATCAGTGGTCTTGCTGCTGTTCCGCCACTATGGATTCAGTTAGCACAATTAAATTGGAAAACAATTTCATCATTACGTTATATTACCAATTCCGGTGGCGCAATGCCGCGGGCTACACTGGATTTGCTACGTCTTGCACTGCCTGATACAAACGTGTTTCTGATGTATGGTCTCACAGAAGCATTTCGTTCAACATTCTTGCCGCCAGATGAACTTGATAAACGTCCTGATTCCATAGGCAAAGCTATTCCTAATGCAGAAATACTGGTTTTACGCGAAGATGGCTCACACTGTGCTCCTGGTGAGCCTGGAGAATTGATACATCGTGGACCATTAGTGTCCATGGGGTATTGGAATGATGCTGAGAAAACTAAAGCATGTTTTAAACCACTTTCATCACGCCAGACTGGATTGACTATTCCTGAATTGGCAGTATGGTCTGGTGATACGGTACGCATGGATGAGGAAGGCTTTCTTTATTTTATTGGTCGGCGTGATGAAATGATTAAGACCTCAGGGTATCGTGTCAGTCCTACCGAAGTAGAAGAAGTGATTTATGCAACAGAATGTGTAGGAGAAGCCGTCGCAATTGGTGTTCCTCATCCTGTGCTGGGTCAGGCTATTGTTGTAATCGCAACCGCTCGTGAAGGGGTGAAGCCCGATGTAAATGTGCTGCTAGCGGCTTGTAAGCATCAACTACCTGCTTTTATGCTACCTAGTTTTGTTGATATCCGCGAGGGGAATCTTCCGCGCAATCCAAATGGTAAAATTGACCGGAAATATTTATTTCAGGAATTGCAGCAAATTTTTATGGAAAATAATTCGTGAAAAAAGCGCATCCAAGGCATGCCCTTTTAAACCAGTTTTCATTACATGATGATTGTCTCCAGATTGGCGGCATGGAACTTACCCGGTTAGCACAACGCGTAGGTAAAACACCATTTTATGCCTATGATAGACAAAAGGTCACGGAACGGATTAGATTTCTCCGTCAGCATTTACCTGCCGAGATCCATCTTCATTTCGCAATGAAAGCGAATCCCATGCCCGCAGTCGTACAACATTTAGCGAGCTTAGTAGACGGGATCGATGTTGCGTCAGCAGGAGAAATGAATATAGCACTTGATACAGTAATGCCCCCCGAAAAAATTAGCTTTGCTGGACCAGGAAAAAGTGAATTTGAGCTTTCCTGTGCGATAGCAGCAGGTATTGTACTGAATATCGAATCTGAACAGGAAATGGAGCATATTGCTAGATTGGGTGAACATCTGGGTATTTGCCCTAATGTAGCTGTTCGTGTGAATCCTGATTTTGAGCTGAAATCTTCTGGCATGAAAATGGGGGGAGGGGCCAAACAGTTTGGTGTTGATTCGGAGCGTGTTCCGGCTATGCTGGCTCGAATGGGTAAGATTGGCCTAAATTTTTTAGGCTTTCATATTTTTAGCGGCTCACAGAATCTAAAAACCGCTTCTATTCAGGAAGCGCATGAGAAAACATTACAACTTGGCATGCGGCTTGCGAATAGTGCTCCAGCGCCTGTTCGTATATTAAATATTGGCGGAGGATTCGGCGTACCTTATTTTCCTGGAGAGGAGGCGCTGAATTTAGCTGCTATAGGTGAAAATTTGCAGCATTTATTACTGAAAGTAAAGCAACAGCTACCCGAATCTCGGATAGTAATTGAGCTGGGTCGTTATATCGTAGCAGAGGCGGGTATTTATGTGTGTCGTGTATTGGAACGGAAATTATCAAGAGGCCAGGTATTTTTGGTGACAGATGGTGGATTACATCATCATCTGGCTGCGTCTGGTAATTTTGGACAGGTCATTCGTAAAAATTACCCCGTTGTCATTGGTAACAGAGTGCACAATAGTGAGCGAGAAATTGTATCGGTGGTGGGACCACTTTGCACGCCATTAGACTTGTTGGCGGATCAGATGGAAATGGCTAGGGCAGATATTGGTGATTTGGTTGTGGTGCTGCAATCAGGCGCATACGGGTTAACGGCGAGTCCGACGGCATTCTTAAGTCATCCAGTACCGATTGAGGTATTAGTTTAAGAGATTGTGAATGCTGGCGGTTATGGTATGCCAAATAGAGAAGAGTAGAGGGATAGATTGTTTTGATTGTGATGTATACAATGAGTCGCTATTGGTTAATAGTGGAAACACTATAGGAGACCTTTGCAAAACCCCAATAGTTGAAAACTAATTCTTTGTAATCAATATTATAAAGCTTCTGATGAAGACTTTTGTAAAAGTCTCTATAGATTTGTTATTTTGTGCGCCCACCGATGTATAACTTGCTTAGGTACTCAATGAATGCGTATTACCTGTCGGATTCTTTCTGGTTCATATTCATTTGGAATTAGAAAATAAATTAGATATAAAATATCGAGAAAAATAAGGAAGTCATTATGAGTGGATTGTGTGGCTGGATAGGACACGATGGAACTGCCGTCGAGAATCGGCAACTTATTGAGCAAATGCTCAAGCCAATTGTTCGATTTGATAGCAGCAACGCTCAAACACTGATTGGAGCGCGTGCTGGGTTAGCTGTTGCTGCTAATAATAATGGTATGCATTTGTATCAGAAGGCAGGCATTTTGGTTGGATTATGGGGCCATGTTAAGTTTCAGGATGCTAGTTTGAACCAGCTCATACGGACTGAAGGTGTTGCTAAAATATTGGCGGATAACTGGCAAGTAAAGGGAGAAAAGATTCTAGCAGGCCTTGTGGGAGAATTTTCTCTTTGCATATTGAATGAAGATAGCGGAGAGGTTGTTTTGGCAGTTGATCGTATGGGAACACGATCACTTGTTTATCAGATTTCGAGAGAAGGGTTGGTCTTTTCTTCATCGACGGATTCGATTATTCAGCACCCATTGATACAGCCAGAGATTGATCCACAGAGCTTCTTTAATTATGTTTATTTTCACATGGTACCCGGCCCAGGCACGATATATAAAGGTCAGCAGCGCCTTCTATCTGGCGAATATCTGGTTTTTCAGAAGGGAACAGTCAAAATTGGGCAATATTGGAAGGCAAATTTCAGTGAAATGGAGAGTTGTTCATTTGCTGAACTAAAACAAGATTTTCACGATTTATTACGGTCGAGTGTACGTGAAGCTGCAGGTAATCAATCGGTGGGTGCATATCTTAGTGGCGGGACTGACAGTTCCACCATCGCAGGTGTGTTAGGAGAAGTAAGTAATGAGCCCGCTCGAACCTATTCAATTGGTTTTGAAGCGCGTGGTTATGATGAAATGGAATATGCTCGTATTGCAGCCCGACACTTTGCCACTCAACATCATGAATATTACGTGACACCAGATGATGTGGTAGCTGCCATTCCTCATATTGCGGCCGTTTTTGACCAACCTTTTGGTAATGCTTCAGCTATACCTGCCTTTTATTGCGCGCGCATGGCTAAAGCGGATGGGTTAGATAAATTATTAGGTGGTGATGGCGGAGATGAGTTGTTTGGGGGCAATGTGCGTTACGCAAAGCAATATTTGTTTTCTCTGTATGAATATTTTCCTCCGATGTTACGTGAAAAAATTATTGAACCGCTATTCCTGAAAATGGCGGGCGGTATTAATCCATTACCGATACGTAAGGTGCGCAGTTATATAGAACAGGCGAGATTGCCAATGCCCGCGCGTATGGAAACATATAATTTGCTTGGTCGTTATGGTTATCAGAAGGTTTTTACACCGGAATTTTCTGCAAGCATTAATTCAGAGCAGCCATGCATTCTGATAAATGATACTTATCGTCAGGTTCACGCAAGCAGTTTGATCAATCGGATGTTAGCTTTTGACTGGAAATTCACATTAACAGACAATGACCTACCTAAAGTAATTAAAGCCTGTGAATTAGCGCAGATGGAAGTGGCTTTTCCATTGATCAGTAATGAAATGATAGACTTTTCTGCACGACTAGAGCCACGACTTAAGTTAAAAGGAACAAGGTTGCGCTATTTCTTTAAAGAGGCATTACGCGGATTTTTGCCAGACGAGATTCTCGCTAAGCAGAAACATGGTTTTGGTTTGCCTTTTGGGATTTGGCTTCAGGATCATAAACCTTTACAGGATTTGGCGGCGGACAGCTTGATTGATTTGAAATTACGTAACATAATCAGTCCAGAATTTATCGATAAGCTATTAAGTCAGCATTTAAATGAGCATGCCAGCTATCATGGCACCATGGTTTGGGTGTTAATGATGTTGGAACATTGGCATAAGCAACGTTAAATGCGCGGGAAACGGTATTCTGTTTAGTTATGGTATATTTAAAGAAAGCGCAGAGAGGTTATGCTGAATCCGGACATGGCGAATAACTGGGTATGATGCTTAATTACTGGGTTTGTAAAATTAACACATTAATCAAGCAGAAATGAGCAAGTTTGTGTTTGTATATCGTTGATATGGCATCCCTGCCTGTTAAGATATAAAATTTTCGGATTTCTTTTAAGTTTGGCTGATTGATATGATGAAAATAATACAGGCAGTTTATAATGAACGATATATATACCGCTTTCAATGAATTCTTCGAGCTGGTTATGGCTGACTCGGAAGAATTATTGAAGGAGGTCTATCGCTTACGTTATCAAGTGCTGTGTATAGAAGAGCGTCTGCCTGGGTTTGATTCATCACGCTATCCGTATGGATTAGAGGAAGATGAATATGATCGTCACTCATCCCATATTCTATTGCGGCATCGTTCGTCAGATTCCTTTATTGGCACGGTTCGTTTGATTCTTCAGGATCCTTTAGATCCGGGTAAGCCATTTCCAATCGAGCTACATGCTCAGATAGATTCTGATATCGTTGATATCAATCATTTGCCGCGCCAGCATGTCGCCGAAATTTCCCGCTTTACCATTGTTGGCCAATTCTCCAAACGAAGAGCTCAGTATGCTAGTGTAGATGCCGAGCTAAGGACGAAAGGCATAACGAACCGCCGGCGCTTTCCCAGTATTTGTGTGGCATTAATTGTCGGTATTGTACGTATGTGCGCTAAGCACAATATCAGTCATTGGCTGTCCGTAATGGATCCGGCGTTGAATCGGTTGCTGAGCTGTTATGGCTCGGATCTTCATCCTATCGGGCCGCTTATTGATTATCACGGCATACGCCGACCCTACTATATTAAACTGGTAGATGTATTGGATAGAATGTACGAGAATCATCGTGAGATTTGGGAGCTGGTTACTGATTACGGTAGAATTTTCTCTCTTCCTATGAATGATGTAAAAAAATAGCACTTTAAGAAAATTATAATTTTATTACATCAAGCTATGTGGGTGTATTACTAATACAGTTTAGGGCGGATTAGTGACATAATTTTTCCCCGAATATTTGTATTTTGTTCACTGAAGAAGAGAACAAAAAAATGATCTTAAAATTTGATGTATGGATAGAGACCTTTGCAAAACCCCAATAGTTGAAAAATTAACTTTTTATAATCGATGGACGAAAACTTCTGGCGAGGGCTTTTGCAAAAGTCTCGGATAATCAGACGACTGTCAGTTTTTGATCTCCCGCTTCATTCCTCGCCGCTGTGCAAATCAGATGCACGGCTCTCTGGGCAAGTATCTGATGATTGCACTATCTAGCCATTCCTCTCCAAACGCCTTGGCGGCCAAGCAAATGAGTCTCAAGTAGCGCCCATACTTCGTCTGATATATCATGCCTGCGGTGTGAATGTGTCATATGAGATTTTTTCGTTTTTATAAGAGCCTCATATTTTTCATAATTAAATTTCTTATCCCTTAATAAAAACTTCAAGTAAATGTGGGTAATATATTGTTTAATATAGCTTTATTTTTGTGTATAAACTTCTGCTTATTTAAGCTAACGTGTGTGAAAGAAGTAGAGAAAATTATGGCGGGACGATGACGAATGTGTTTTGCCGATGCATTGTCCAGATATTTATTTTTTTCTATATACAAAGCGCTGCGTGTAACGTTTGGGCAGATGGTCAATATGAAGTAATTATTCATCCAGATGTTAGCGATAAGAATCTGTCTATAAAATCCTTGCGTGCTATTTTTGGTATGCGACTGCACACCTGGTCAAATGGAGCCATGATCAGAGTTTTTGTGATGTCCGATGATGCTTCTCTGCATCAGAAATTTTGTAAAGAAAAATTGAATATATTTTCTTACCAGCTTCGTCTGGCTTGGGATAGATTGGTGTTTTCAGGCACCGGCCAGGCTCCAATCAAAGTAAATTCAAGTGAAGAAATGCTTGCAAAAGTTGCTAACACACCTGGTGCAATTGGTTATTTATGGAAAGCAGATATTAATAATGATAGAGTTGATGTACTCCAGATTCAGTAACAGCATGCTCGGCCATTATAAACGAATAATTAGTCCGATTACTATATTGATTATCTTGGGGAGTTTTTCCGTCCAGGCTGAAGATCTCGATAAATCTTTCAAGGATACTGGTTTTGTTAGCTCAGCGATAGAATGGCTGCGTGAGGCAGAACGCCAAGGCGATCTGCAGATTCATGGGTTTGCGAGCCAAGCATACATAAAAACATCAGGTAATGATGTTTTTGGCGATAGTGACAAGAAAGGTAGTTTTGGTTTTACAGAAATTGGATTGAATGCTTCGTTACGGATTTTACCCAAATTACAAATTTCGGCACAAGCGCTTTCTCGTCGTGCAGGTAAAGGGAATTCTGGGATTCCTCGTCTTGACTATGGCTTTCTTGATTATCGGTTAATCTCACGCGAAACAAATCAATTTGGTTTGCGTATTGGCCGATTAAAAAATCCGTTGGGTTTTTATAATGACACGCGTGACATGGCTTTTACGCGGCCGAGTATTTTATTGCCACAATCTATTTATTTTGATCGTACACGTAATCTCGCACTTTCTTCAGATGCCGTACAACTTTATGGAGAAACTTCTAGTACAAATATTGGCAATTTCTTTTTTCAATTCGGATTTATAAGACCAATAGTGGATGATAAAGATACTGAGCTGGCACTGCTCAGTAATGATAGGCCGGGTGACCTGACACCGAAATTATCATATATTGGTCGTGGCTCGTATGAAAGTAATGATGGGCGGTTGCGTTTTTCTGTTAGTGGTGCACAAGTTAATATTGGTTATGATCCTGGTAAGTTTGACGCAATCAGTGCAGGATCAATTCAGTTTTCTCCTTTCATCTTTTCTGCACAATACAATACTGAACATTGGAGTTTGACTTCTGAGTATGCACTGCGACATTTTAAATATAATAATTTTGGAGTAATTCCAGATACAGATTTTTTTGGGGAAAGCTATTACTTCCAAGGTACCTATCGTTTTAATCCGCACTGGGAAGGCGTTTTGCGCTACGATCTCCTTTTTACAGATCGGGAAGATCGGGATGGGAAAGAATTTGCTTCAAGGTCTGGTCAACCAAGGTACAGTCGTTTTGCAAAGGATATCACGGTAGGTTTGCGTTGGAATATCACACCTGAGTTTATGTTGCGTACCGAATATCATCGCATTAATGGGACAGCCTGGCTTTCCGTTCTGGATAATCCTAATTCTGTAGATACTCGTCAGCACTGGAATCTTTTCTCCGTTCAGGCTTCTTATCGTTTTTAAGTACAAATTCTGATGAAACAAAATTCTGTAGAAGTTATAGCTGAATCCTATCCTATTGGTAATACTAAGGATAAGGTATTTCTTAGTTTGAAGTGGAAAATTTCACTACTGAGTAGCTTAATCCTACTAGCGATTGTGATGTTGTTTTGTATTGTGAGTTATTGGGGATTAATCGCTGACTTTGAGAATCAACGGGATATAGGGTACAAACGTTACGCAAGAGAAGTTGATCGGTTACTTGAAGATACTTCGCAAGATTTGCATAGGGTAGCGGAAATGATTCCATTTTTAGATGGAATGGGTGCGGTTTTGCTCAAGGGTGATGAAAGTGAAATTGGTGAGGTATTTGATCGGCACTGGACATTGTTACAATTTCATAATGGGGTTGAGTTTGTTCGTTTCTATAATCAGTCAAACCAACTAGTAGCGAATTGGGGGGGGGTTGAATCCGCTGTAGATAACAATGATGAAGTATTGGATTGGGTTGCTCGTGTGAATCATCAGGAGGTACCGATTAATCCCTTGGTTTGTGGAAAAAGCTGTATGCAATACACCATTGCTCCTTTATTGGTGGAAGGCCATAAGGCCGGGGTGGTGATGATTGGAATTTCTTTAGCTGATGCTCTCTTGGCATTTAGGAAAGTATCGGGTGCTGATATTGGTCTGTTTGTAAGAAATCCGAATGGTTTATCCAATCAAAACGATGACAAACGAATCTCGCAGTGGGGTGTTCGCATAACGGCTCTTACTAATAGGGACGAGAATCGTAAGATCCTTGCTAAGGTCGTGCGGGAGTATCCGGAAATTAGTAAGTTAAACGATGGTGTTCAGGTTAAATGGAATGAGTTGTATAGACAAATCAAGTTATTTCCCTTAGCTGGTTCTGTTGCGACCGATGCTGGATATTTAGTGGTTATTACTGATGTGACTGCCGCGGTGAATAATATTCACGAATTGATATGGCAGATAGCCATAATTGGTTTATTTGGGCTCATATTTTCTGGAGTTTTATTATACGTTATTTTTACGGGATTATTATCTCGGCTAAAGGATGTGGCTTTTACATTACCTCTTCTGGCGAACGGTAAATTTGAAAGTTTTCGTTCGACTCTTTTTTCTGCTGAGTTGAAAAAAAAATTCAGAGATGAAATTGATATGCTCTATGAAGCCGCAATGACTCTATCACTTCAATTAGAGAGGCTTGAAAACGAGGTTTCTTCGCGAACCAAAATCTTGATTCAGCAAAGAGATGAGTTGAGTAAAGAGCGGGATTTTATTGCACATTTACTTGATTCCGCTCAAGTCATTGTGCTGACACAGGATTTGAGCGGGAAAATAATTTCATTGAATACGTATGGAGAGATGCTGACGCACTATACCGAAGGAGAATTAAAAGGTGTTCCTTTTTTGAGCATTCTAGATCCTGGAGGCGGATTGCGAGATTTATTTGTTTGCTTTGAAGAAATACGTCGCGGACAAAAAGCACAATTCCGACATGAGGCAATTACTTATTGTAAGGATGGATCAACTCGTCATGTTGTTTGGATGCACTCCCGCCTTACCTGGTATTCCGAAGATGGTCCATCAGTCCTGTCGGTAGGCCTCGATATAACTGAATATAAACGAGTAGAGGGACATTTGGCTTGGCTGGCGGATCATGATCCATTAACTAACTTGTTTAATAGACGCCGCTTTAGTGAAGAGTTAGAGCAGATATTAAGCCGGGCTGGTAGATATCGCCACTCTGGTGCACTGTTATTTTTTGATTTGGATCGATTTAAATATATAAATGATACAAGTGGACATCAAGCCGGCGACACCATACTCAAAATGGTTGCAGGTATATTGTTTCATGCGGTTCGTACTGACGATATAATCGGTCGCCTGGGTGGAGATGAATTTGCAATTATATTGCCTGAGATCAATGGAGAGGGCGCACTTGTTGTTGCAAGAAAAATTCTTGATCATCTCGGTGAGGTGCAAATAACCATAAACAATCGAACACACAAAATATCGGCTAGCATTGGTATTGCACTTTTTCCTGAGCATGGAAACAATGTGCATGATTTGTTAGCTGCCGCGGATCTCGCCATGTATCATGCTAAGGATACGGGACGTAATGCTTGTTACTTATTTTCAAGTAATGATCGCAGTCTTGAACGTATGCACACACTGGTATATTGGAAGGAACGGATTGAATATTCCCATCTACATGACAATTTTCTACTTTATTTACAACCTATTATGGATATCCGTAGTAGAAATATTACGCATTATGAAGTGTTATTGCGTATGCGTGATATAGATGGCACGATACTTCCTCCCGCAGGTTTTATTCAGGCTGCAGAACATACCGGGCTCATTCATGCCATTGATCATATGGTATTGCGTAAAGCGATTGCACAAGCAGCTGCAATTAATCAAGGTGGACATCATGTCAATTTCTCAATTAATTTATCTGCACATGCATTCAATGATTCTGAGTTATTGCCTATATTAAAGCAAACGCTTGCTTATCATGACTTAGATCCAAGAACTTTAATGTTTGAAATTACAGAAACGGCTGCGCTGGAGAACTTGCCGAGGGCTCGTGGACTCATGGTTGAAATCAAGAAACTGGGGTGTGGCTTTACATTAGATGATTTTGGTGTCGGTTTCTCCTCTTTTTACTATTTAAGAGAGCTTCCTATTGATGCAGTTAAGATCGATGGATCATTCATTCGAAATTTAACAGACAGTAAGGATGATCAGATTCTGGTAAATGCCTTGTGTAGCGTAGCGAGGGGATTTGGTAAGAAAATTACAGCTGAGTTCGTTGAGAACGAGGGGGTGTTTTCTTTGATTGAGAAGATGGATATAGATTATGCGCAGGGTTATTTTATTGGCAAACCAGCGCCTTATAATAAATTTTTTGATGAAAAAACCAGGTAAATATCAGTAGAATTCTGAATTTTCTTAATAAATTGATAGAATGTAGGCTATAAGTCTTATAGTATGATACGATTATTCTAGGGCAGATTGTTGATTTCAATCCTAATGTGGCCCAATCATCGTTCCCCCCGTGCTCTTAATCATCAAGCCGTGTGATTGAATCTGTTTGCTGATAGAATTAGAGGGATGCCCAGCCAGTCGTCGATTATCCGGTAGAGACCTTTGCAAAACCCCAATAGTTGAAAAATTAATCCTTTATAATCAATAGCCAAAAACTTCTGACGAGAACTTTTGCAAAAGCCTCGTAATATTTCTCAGCCAATGATGGCATCAATATTTATCAACACACTGCCTTGTCTCAACGCTGTTTCAATTTCAGTGACTCAAAGAGACCTTTGCAAAACCCCAATAGTTAAAAAATTAATACTTTATAATCAGTAGTATAAAACTTCTGGTGAGGACTTTCGCAAAAGTCTCTCAAAGTTTATTTTTATTCTTGTTATTTCATTATTTATTCAGCTAAGGTGGGAAGGTTTCATGCTGTTTTGTTTGTATGAAAGGATGTCAGCCTATTTTTAAGCTAGTCCTGATAAATATTTATTGCTCATTGTCTTGAAATTTTAGTTAATAGACCCTATTATTAGCACTCGTTAGCAGTGAGTGCTAATATTGATTTTTTGTATCGTTATCGTGAATATCTTTGAATTAATTTAATCGTTCATACGTACGAAGTACAAATTATTTTACAAATTCCGAATTATTAATTTTCTAATGGGAGAAATAGGCATGAAAATTCGTCCTTTACATGATCGTGTGATTGTCAAACGCTTGGAAGAAGAACGCAAGACCTCGTCAGGTATTGTTATTCCTGATAGTGCGGCAGAGAAACCTGATCAAGGTGAAATTATGGCGGTGGGTAAAGGTAAAGTGGGTGATGATGGTAATGTGCGTGCACTGGAAGTAAAGGTGGGTGACAAAGTATTGTTTGGTAAATATTCTGGACAATCAGTAAAAGTTCAGGGAGAAGAACTCTTGGTCATGCGAGAAGAAGATATTATGGGCGTAATTGAAGGTTAATCTTTTCAATTGATAGCTTAAACAATAACTTGGGTAATTAGGAGAAAGATTATGTCGGCAAAAGAAGTGAAATTCGGTGATTCAGCTCGTCACAAGATGGTGGCAGGGGTTAATGTTCTGGCAGATGCGGTCAAAGTTACATTAGGACCAAAAGGTCGCAATGTTGTTCTAGAGCGTTCTTATGGTGCTCCCACAATTACAAAAGACGGTGTTTCGGTAGCAAAAGAAATCGAATTGAAAGATAAGTTCGAAAACATGGGCGCACAGATGCTCAAGGAAGTGGCCAGTAAAACATCAGATGTAGCGGGTGATGGAACCACTACAGCGACGGTACTGGCGCAATCTATTGTTAAGGAAGGTATGAAGTTTGTCGCTGCCGGGATGAATCCAATGGATCTCAAGCGCGGCATTGACAAAGCAGTGACTGCGGCAGTTGAAGAGCTCAAGAAACTTTCTAAACCATGTGCTACAGCAAAGGAAATTGCACAAGTCGGTAGTATTTCCGCAAATTCGGACGCCGAAATTGGTAAGATCATAGCTGATGCGATGGGCAAAGTTGGTAAAGAAGGCGTGATCACGGTAGAGGATGGTTCTGGCCTGCAAAATGAGTTGGAAGTGGTTGAAGGTATGCAGTTTGATCGCGGTTATCTCTCACCTTATTTTGTGAGTAGTGCGGATAAACAAATTGCGTTGTTAGAAAATCCTTATATCTTATTACATGACAAGAAGATTTCTAATATTCGTGATTTGCTACCGGTATTGGAGCAAGTGGCTAAGGCAAGTAAACCACTATTGATCATTGCTGAAGATGTTGATGGCGAAGCGCTGGCTACTTTAGTTGTGAATAACATTCGAGGTATTCTTAAAACCTGTGCGGTTAAAGCACCTGGTTTTGGTGACCGTCGCAAAGCAATGTTAGAGGATATTGCAATTCTTACGGGTGGTACTGTAATTGCCGAAGAAGTCGGCTTGTCTTTGGAAAAAGTCAAACTAGAAGACTTGGGACAGGCTAAGCGTGTAGAAATTGGCAAAGAAAATACGATTATTATTGATGGTGCAGGTGACGCAAAGGGTATCGAAAGTCGTGTTGGGCAGATTCGTAAGCAGATCGAAGAAGCGACCAGTGACTACGATAAAGAAAAGCTGCAGGAACGAGTAGCTAAGCTTGCCGGCGGGGTGGCTCTCATCAAAGTAGGAGCAGCTACCGAAGTAGAAATGAAAGAGAAGAAGGCACGTGTTGAAGATGCGCTGCATGCAACACGCGCAGCAGTAGAAGAAGGTATCATTCCAGGCGGTGGTGTTGCGCTGTTACGTGCTATTACGGTGGTAAGCGGAACTAAAGGTGATAATCATGATCAGGATGCAGGTATTAAGATTGTGTTGCGCGCATTAGAAGAGCCACTGCGTCAGATTGTTACAAACTGTGGCGATGAGCCTTCAGTCGTTGTTAATAAGGTTATTGAAGGTAAAGGTAACTTTGGTTATAACGCTGCTACTGGTGAGTATGGTGATATGGTCAATATGGGTGTGCTGGATCCAACCAAAGTTACACGTTCAGCTTTGCAAAATGCTGCTTCGGTTGCAAGTTTGATGTTGACGACTGATGCAATGGTAGGGGAATTACCTAAAGAAGAATCTGGTGGCGCTGCTGGTATGGGCGGTATGGGCGGTATGGGCGGTATGGGCGGTATGGGCGGTATGGATATGTAACATACTCAGACCAAAAAACCCTGGTTTGCTAACGGACCGGCAAATCCTGTTTTGGTTACAGGATTTGCCGGTTTGGTATGTTACGGAAATTGATATTGATCTGCTTTTTATTTTTTTATTATTTGTTTTTGATATGGCAGATAAAGTATCATACTTCAAACAGTGCGTCTAAATTTGTTAGAATATACTGAGTTTGAATTCTGTTTGGCTTATTCTGGGCTTATTCTGGATGGTCAAGGTGTGAATGGCGAAATCAGAATGATGAAATTAGAAAAATTAGAATGTAGATGGGTCAATCTTTTTACAAATGCTGAGTTTTTTAATCGAGTTGTAATCCAATATATATCAAATAGTTATATATATTATTGCACGCCAGGTAATAAGAAGCAGGCTGAGAGAACGAGTGTATATTTAAATACTAATTTATTGAATACATGCTAGTCTTTCTCTATCAGATAATCTGTGATTAATGATTTGCTGAGTATTCTAAACGGATACGGGCCAGCGAATATTATATGCGATGCATTTATTCAAAATCTGAATTGTGATTCGAGTAAGATCAAATATTCCAGAGGATAAATAATTTACGTTACTGTCTTTTGGAGAAATCATTTGTTGCTTGAACACTTTCAGGTTCAGGATAAATTAGAAATAAACTCCGATATTACCGATCGAGACTTTTGCAAAAGTCCTCGATAGAAGCTTTATACTATTGATTATAAATGGTTAATTTTTCAACTATTGGGGTTTTGCAAAGGTCTCCGATCATCTTCTGATGGAATTGAGGAAGAGAGTTCGATATCAGATTAGTCAACATTTACGAAAATGTATATATCAAATTAATTTTGACGAAATAATATCAGGTTGTCAGAGAAGGAAAGGGTGGTTTCTTGCTGAATATTAGAGTTGGCGATCAGAGTTATGGAATAAACAAAATAATAGTTTCTCATAATGAATGTGAACGCGATGTTTCTGGTTAATTCTGTAAGCATATACTGAAAATTTATCAACGCACAGTTTTAAGTATGAATAAAATTAAGGGCTATTCAGCAACGAAAGATCTACTGAAAGATCGTGTAATTCTTGTTACCGGCGCTGGCCAAGGATTGGGTCGTGCTGCAGCATTAACATACGCTGATTATGGTGCAACTGTAATTTTACATGGACGTCAGGTTGAGAAGTTAGAACAGGTTTATGATGAAATTGAAGCAACAAATAAAGCACAGGCGATTATCTATCCGCTTGATCTAGAAAAAGCTGAGGACAAAGATTTTAAAGTGATGGCTCAGGCAATTGATCAGCAATTAGGTCGATTAGACGGTATTTTGCATAATGCAGCATCTGTTTCTGGCTTGAGTCCACTGGAAAATCAGACGCTTGAGCAATGGCGATCCATGCTACAAATTAATTTGATTGCACCATTTGCATTGACGCGTGCTTGTTCCCCGTTACTTAAAGCTTCTCCTGATGCTTGCGTTATTATGACTGCTACTACTTTTGGCCACAATCCGACTGCTTATTGGGGCGGATTTGCCGTAGCAAAGGCCGGCATTGAAGCATTGGTAAAAATTCAGGCAGATGAATGGGAGGTATTGCCAGATATACGTATTAACGCACTTATTCCAGGCCCTGTTAATACGCCTCAGCGTGCTAAAACGCATCCAGGTGAAGTCAAAGATACATTGATTCAGCCAGAAGATCTGATGCCCGCCTACTTGTATCTGATGGGACCAGATAGTAAAAAAATTAGTGGTCAGATAGTGTTTTGTCAAAGTAATGAATGGTATGACTGCGACGGTTTGTAGAAAAAGGTATAATTAAAAAGTTGAAACTGAGATGTTGAGACGAAGGTAGTATGCGAAAGTGGCGGAATTGGTAGACGCACCAGATTTAGGTTCTGGCGCCGAAAGGTGTGGGGGTTCGAGTCCCCCCTTTCGCACCATGGCAATAAGTAAATAATTGCAGTAATTTTATGACCAAAAATTCTGGTTGCTGTAATTTCTAGTTGTTGCAATATTAAATATTGAGAATTAGTCAGGAAATTTAATGCGATCAAATGTAGAAAACTTAGGTGCATTGAAGCGCCGTCTTGATATCACGGCTTCTCAAGAGAAAATCCAAATAGAAGTCGAGAAACGCCTAAAGCGTTTGGCAAAGACAGCTAAGATACACGGTTTCCGCCCTGGAAAAGTGCCATTAAAAATTATCGCGCAGCAATATGGTTTGCAGCTTCAACAAGATGTCTTGAATGACATGTTGCAAAAAGAATTTGATGATGCTGTGAAAGAACTGAATTTACGTATTGCAGGTTATCCTCATTTTGAGGCAAAGCAAGCAAGCGAAGAAGAGACTCAATATACATTTAGTGTGATATTTGAAGTCTATCCTGATATTGTACTTGGTGATTTAAGTCAGAAAAGTATTGAGCAACCTTTAGTACAAGTGAATGCTGATGATATTGACAAAACGCTAGAAATTGTACGTAAGCAACGAGTGGAGTATAGATCCGAGGCGCGCCCAGCTATGAAATTGGATCGGGTTAATATTAATTATCACGGTGTTATTGATGGTAATGATATTGCTGATGGCAAAGCTGAGAATGTTAACTTGATTCTGGGAGAGGGTAAGTTTCTCAAGGATTTTGAAGAATCGCTGATTGGTATGGATGTGGGACAAAATAAGTCATTTGAAATTACTTTTCCAGAAAATTATCATGGTAAAGAAATTGCTGGTAAAACAGTCACCTTTGAGGTGAAGATCAACGCAGTGGAAGCTCCGGTATTACCAGAAATAGATGCTGAATTTGCTAAGTTGCTGGGAATTGAAGGTGGTAGTATTGAAAAAATGAGAGAAGAGATTCAGTCGAATCTGGAAAGAGAAGTATCGAAACGAGTGAAGATAAGACTTAAGGAACAAATAATGCAATCTTTACTGGATACCACTCAGATTGAAGCGCCTAAGTTTTTAGTTGACCAGGAATTAGATCGATTAATGCAGAATACTCGTGATGATCTTGAAGCACGTGGTATGAAAACTAAAGAGATGCCTATATCGCGGGATTTATTTCAAGATAAAGCGGAATACCGTGTAAAGTTGGGTCTAATCCTGGCGGAATTAGTGAAGATTCATGAGTTGAAAGCACAATCGGAGCAAATTCGCAGAGTTGTGGAAGATGCCGCGCAAGGTTATGAAAACCCAGATGAAGTTATTAAATGGCATTATGCCGCTTCAGAACGGCTTAAAGAAGCTGAATCAATTGTACTGGAAGATAATGTAGTGAACTGGGCGTTACAAAAAGTTAAAGTGGTGGATAAAGCGATAACATTCGACGAATTGATGGGGATATCCTGATATGGTGCAGCAATTCGAACTACAGCGTGATTTAGAACCCAGGAATCTGGGTTTAATACCAATGGTCATTGAAACAAGCGGGCGAGGAGAACGCGCGTATGACATTTATTCTCGTTTATTAAAGGAGCGGGTGGTTTTTTTAGTCGGCCCGGTTACTGAGGCATCTGCAAATTTAATCGTAGCACAGTTTTTGTTTTTGGAATCAGAGAACTCTGATAAAGATATTCATCTTTATATTAACTCACCCGGTGGTTTGGTATCGGCTGGATTAGCAATTTACGATACCATGCAATATATTAAGCCTGATGTGAGTACGTTGTGTATGGGGCAAGCTGCAAGTATGGGGTCATTATTGTTGACAGCGGGGACAAAAGGGAAACGCTTTTGTTTGCCAAACTCGCGTGTGATGATTCATCAGCCAATGGGGGGGTTTCAAGGACAGGCTTCTGATATTGAAATACATGCGAAGGAGATTCTATATCTTAAGGCTCGTTTGAATGAAATTATGGCAAAGCATACGGATCAGTCTGTTGATGTCATTGAAAAAGATACCGATCGAGATAATTTTTTAAGTGCGGCAGAGTCAGTAAAATATGGACTCGTTGATGCAGTATTAACTCATAGAGATAAAGATACGAGTTAATTTTGTATAAACAGGTAAATGATATGACGAAGTTTTATTTGGAATTTAATTTCGAGTACATAAATTCGATGAAAGCGGGATAAAAAATATGTCAGACAAAGCTAGTGGTGAGAAACTGCTTTACTGTTCTTTTTGTGGCAAGAGCCAACATGAAGTAAGAAAGCTTATTGCCGGTCCTTCGGTATTTATTTGCGACGAGTGCATTGACCTTTGCAATGATATTATTCGCGAGGAAATGCAAGGCGATGAAGCGACTAGACTAGTGAAATCAGATTTACCGGTGCCGCGTGAGATATGTCAGATATTGAATCAGTATGTAATCGGACAGGAGCCAGCTAAAAAAATTCTATCAGTAGCAGTTTATAATCACTATAAACGATTGAGAAATGTAGCTAAAGTTGATGATACAGATGATATTGAGCTTTCAAAAAGTAATATCCTGCTAGTTGGGCCAACTGGTTCGGGTAAGACATTATTGGCACAGACATTGGCGCGACTTCTAGATGTGCCATTTATAATGGCAGATGCTACTGCTCTGACTGAAGCGGGTTATGTCGGAGAAGATGTAGAGAACATTATTCAGAAATTATTGCAGAAATGTAATTATGATGCAGATAAGGCTCAACGTGGGATTGTTTATATTGATGAAATAGATAAAATTTCACGTAAATCGGATAACCCATCCATTACTCGAGATGTTTCAGGTGAAGGTGTACAGCAGGCACTATTAAAACTAATAGAGGGAACAGTTGCATTAGTTCCACCTCAAGGCGGACGTAAACATCCTAATCAAGAGTTTGTCCAAGTTGACACTACCAATATTTTATTTATTTGTGGTGGTGCATTTGATGGTCTTGATAAGGTGATTCGGGCACGATCGGAAAAAAGTGGCATTGGTTTTGGAGCTGACGTAAAGAGACACAATAATAAAGATATCAGTAAGATACTGAAAGAAGTGGAGCCCGAAGACTTGGTTAAGTTTGGCTTGATTCCAGAGTTTGTTGGCCGATTGCCGGTGGTTGCGACATTGGAAGAACTAGATGAGTCTGCTTTGATTCAAATTTTAACTGAGCCAAAGAACGCTCTGGTTAAGCAGTACTGGAAAATGTTTAATATGGAAGGAGGGGTAGATTTAGAGTTTCGTGAGCCAGCGCTTAAGGAAATCGCTAAAAAAGCGTTAATACGAAAAACAGGCGCGCGTGGTTTACGCTCAATTCTTGAGGAAATACTATTGGATATTATGTATGACCTCCCCTCTCTCGAAAATGTCACCAAAGTTGTAATAGATTATAATGTAGTTAATAATGATATTAAACCAATCTTGATTTATTCAGATCAACCGAAAATGGCTAAAAACGCTAAATAGCTAATTTATCAGTTGCTCAATATTTCTATGCGCCTTGATAAGCTATTTCAATCTTTATTATTTAGACGAGCCTTGACTAAAATCGAAGAGTAATTTTATATCTAAAGATAGATCAATTCTGTTTGATTATTTTAGTTCGATGAATGTGATTTTGTTGTGTATCAGTATTTTTTATCTTGAATTTTCTTATGATATCCACATATTCATCTTAATCAGTAATTTTATAAATGAGCAGCTATGACTTCTACGGTTAACGAATCTGAACAACTAGAACTTCCACTATTGCCGTTACGTGATGTGGTCGTATTTCCACATATGGTGATTCCCTTATTCGTGGGGCGGCATAAATCTATCAAAGCGCTGGAACTCGCTATGGAGTCGGATAAAACTATTCTGCTTGTAGCGCAGAGGATTGCGGCGAAAGATGATCTTAAGCCTGAAGATCTCTATGATGTATGTAGCGTTGCTAATCTGTTACAAATGCTAAAGCTACCGGATGGAACTGTAAAGGTGCTAGTGGAGGGGAATTATCGTGCCAAAATCTTAGAGGTTCTTGATTCTGACACTCATTTTTCTGGAAAAGCATTGCAAGTATCGCTTGATACTGTAGGTAATCCTGAAATTGAGGCTATGCGTCGAGCGATATTGACGCAATTTGATCAATACGTAAAGCTGAATAAGAAAATTCCTCCGGAAATTATCACCTCGCTTGGAGGAATTGATGAAGCGGGGCGCCTTGCGGATACTATTGCTGCTTATTTGCCACTTAAGCTTGAACAAAAACAGGAAGTTTTGGAGATTTTTGATGTACCAAAACGACTAGAACATTTACTGGGATTGTTGGAAGCTGAATTGGATATACTTCAGGTAGAAAAGCGTATTCGTGGCAGGGTCAAACGCCAAATGGAAAAAAGTCAGCGTGATTATTATCTCAATGAACAGGTTAAAGCAATCCAGAAGGAGTTAGGTGAAGGTGAAGATGGCGCTGATTTAGAGGAAATTGAAAAGAAAATTAAATCAGCTCAGATGCCAAAAGAAGCCCGTGCTAAAGCTGACGCAGAATTAAAGAAGTTACGTTTAATGTCTCCTATGTCAGCTGAAGCAACAGTAGTTCGCAACTATATTGACACATTGATCGGACTGCCATGGAAAAAGAAAAATAAAATAAGTAAAGATCTTAAGGTTGCTGAAACTATTCTGGAAAAAGATCATTATGGTTTAGAAAAAGTCAAGGAACGTATTGTTGAGTATCTAGCAGTACAACAACGTGTAGATAAGATGAAAGCGCCGATTTTGTGCCTTGTTGGTCCGCCTGGCGTAGGTAAGACATCTTTGGGACAGTCAATCGCTCGTGCTACGAATCGGAAATTTGTGCGTATGTCATTAGGTGGTGTACGAGACGAGGCAGAGATACGTGGACATCGTCGCACTTATATTGGGTCTATGCCAGGTAAGATTCTACAGAATATGGCTAAAGTGGGCGTCAAAAACCCGCTGTTTTTGCTGGATGAAGTAGATAAGATGGGAATGGATTTCCGTGGTGATCCGTCTTCTGCTCTACTGGAGGTGCTTGATCCTGAACAAAATGATTCATTCGTTGATCACTATGTCGAAGTCGAATATGATTTGTCGGATGTAATGTTTGTTGCAACCGCCAATACATTAAACATACCACCTGCCTTATTGGATCGATTGGAGGTTATTCGGCTGTCAGGGTATACAGAGGATGAAAAATTAAATATCGCTACACGTTATTTATTACCTAAACAAATGAGTAATCACGGTATCAAGAAAAATGAATTAACGGTATCTGAATCCGCATTACGTAATATTACGCGTTATTACACAAGGGAAGCAGGCGTACGTGCAATGGAACGTGAAATATCAAAAATTTGCCGTAAGGTAGTGAAAGCATTGTTACTTAAAGAGGGAAATGGCAAGATATCAGTTACCTCACGTAATCTTGATAAATATCTAGGTGTTCGCCGCTTCACGTATGGTACTGCAGAGGAAAAAAATCAGGTTGGACAGGTTACTGGTTTGGCGTGGACTGAAGTGGGTGGAGAACTGTTAGCTATCGAAGCAGTGGTACTGCCGGGAAAAGGAAAGACAATCACTACTGGTAAATTAGGTGAAGTAATGCAGGAATCGGTTCAGGCGGCGCTTTCAGTTGTTAGAAGCCGTTCTCAAGCGCTGGGTATTTCGGAAGACTTTTATCAAAAAAATGATATTCATATCCACTTGCCGGAAGGTGCCACACCTAAGGATGGGCCAAGCGCAGGTATTGGTATTTGTGTTGCGATAGTGTCAGTTTTAACAAATATTAAGGTAAGAGCAGATGTGGCAATGACTGGTGAGATTACCTTGCGTGGGGAGGTACTGCCGATCGGAGGCCTCAAGGAAAAATTACTTGCGGCACATCGAGGTGGTATTAAGAAAGTTCTAATTCCAGAGGAAAATGTTAAAGATCTGATTGAAATTCCAGAGAACATAAAAAATCAATTAATTATTAAATCGGTAAAATGGATTGACCAAGTTCTGGATTTGGCATTAGAGCATAAACCAGAAGCACTTGTAGCGCCCATTACTTCAACACCACTCCAAACGGTAACCGAAGATAAAGGCCCTGATACGGTTATTAAACACTGAATTATCTCGATTTTTTGCCAACTATCTAAAGACAACTGGGTAGTTGGCTGCTTGGCTTTTACAATGCCTGATTTTGATTATTCTCAGTCTGATGGTAGCGAAGATGGGTTCAGCTGGAGTGATGGTTTCAGGTTGCTGCTTTGATATACCTCCGGTTTTTTGCAGGGTAGTCATAGAAGGCTATTATGGGGTTTTACCTTTGACATTTTTTTCGAGATATTAGCCGTTTTATGTGCCCAGTAACGTTGCTGATTGGCTTCAGGACGGAATTTGGTTTAGTTGCGGTTTTTTACCATAAACCCAGCAGACAGTCACTGATAACTAATTTTGGTTGTAAGCCTGCGGCTACGTTGTTTCAACTTGAATAATACTTTTCTACATTCAGTTTTAATGATTCTGTCATAATCTTATTTTAAATAAATAATCTTGGTTGCTGATAACTCGGCCGCATTGCGGCCCCCAGCAGATGTTTCAGTGCCTTGGAAAAATCATCTGTTCAGATACCTCTCAGATATCACGAAGATAAAAATTTTTTATATTTTGAGGGACTTTTGCAAAAGTCTTTACCAGAAGCTTTCTACTATTGATTATAAAGAGTTAATTTTTCAACTATTGGGGTTTTGCAAAGCTCTCTCTGGGTATGTTTCGAATATGATGTTATCAAGCTGTTGCCAAGCTTGATAATTGACTTAAAATAATCTCGAATTTTAAACATTTTGATTGAGATATGTCTGAGTTCTGCTTGAATTACTCTGCTCTGGCTTATTTAGTTTAAAACTGTTACCTGCTGTCATAACGATAACGATATTTTTTGAGATTTGATCTGCGAAGATTTTCGCCAGCAGATTACACTGCTTTTTCTCCGGTCATGCGGAAAAAATGATCATAGCTCCCGTAGCATTTACAGTATTGAGCCCATTTACTTACTACGATTATCTTCCATGTTCGGCAGGTAGCAAAGATCTTATACTGGTCCAGTCTTCTTTTATTGAATCATCTCAACTCATGGTAAATCCTTCGAGACCTTTGCAAAACCCCAATAGTTGAAAAATTATCCATTTAAAATTAATAAGTTGAAATTTCTTTCGAGGGATTTTACAAAAGCCTCTGAGAGTCTTTTGTCCGAACATCTAGGGGCATTCTTTATTGTTAACTTCTCTATATATTGAGAATAGTGATCTGTTTTCTTCAGATTATTGTAAATAAATAGAAACCCAAGATGTTCAAGCAATATCCTTACCTATGAGATGGAAATTTTATGACAAATTACTTGACTTTAATCCCCAAGGTCGACTAGCCTGTCGGATGTAGCTAGCTGGCGAGCAAAATTTGCTTGATCAGGTATAGTTATCAATTTGAAGTGATGGATATCAATTATCTTTTATGACTAATTGATATTAAAGATAAAATACTGATTGTTTAGTAATAGTTTTGATTAACAGGAAGAAACAGGAGGAACAAATATGGCAACAACAATGGGAACAAGTAGCGCGGCCAGCGCAAAAGTTGACTATGACATGACAGAATGGTACGACTCAAAGTATTATAAAATCGGTCTAGGGACAATGCTTGCTTTAGCGACTTTCTGGATTTGGTATCAACGTACATTTGCTTATTCACACGGTATGGATTCAATGGAGCCGGAATTCGAACGCGTCTGGATGGGACTGTGGCGCGTACATATGACCGTTATGCCATTATTCGCGTTAGTTACTTGGGGTTGGATTCTGAAGACTCGCGATACCAAAGAGCAGTTGGATAATCTGGATCCGAAACTGGAAGTCAAGCGTTATTTCTATTTTCTGATGTGGCTGGGTGTCTACCTGTTTGGTGTTTACTGGGGCGGTAGCTTTTTTACTGAGCAAGATGCATCCTGGCACCAAGTTATTATCCGTGACACCAGCTTTACCCCAAGTCACGTTGTAGTGTTCTATGGTTCATTCCCGATGTATATCGTTTGTGGTGTTGCTTCATACCTATATTCAATGACCCGTCTGCCACTGTATAGCCGCGGCACATCATTTCCGCTGGTTATGGCAATTGCAGGCCCACTCATGATTCTGCCAAACGTGGGTCTTAACGAATGGGGTCATGCTTTCTGGTTCATGGAAGAACTGTTCAGTGCACCATTGCACTGGGGTTTTGTGATATTGGGCTGGGCTGGACTGTTCTCAGGCGGCATTGCAGCACAGATCATTACGCGTTATTCCAACTTGACAGATGTGATCTGGAATAACCAGAGTAAAGAAATTCTCAATAACCGGATTGTTCCTTAATCTCAGGTTGTGATGGATATCCTCGTATCGTGTTTTGTTGAAGTGAGGATATCCGGAAATTGTAATGACGTTAGTTTGTATTTGGGGGAGAAGTCAATACAAACTAACGGTGTAGTAAATCGTAGTAAAAAGTAGTAAAGGAATCATCATGTTTTTAAATTTAATATCACACGAAACAATCGAAGGGAGGATCTAGTGAGCAGAACAGACGAAATTTTAAAGGCAGCAAAAATGCCGCCTGAGGCGATCAAGATGTCGAGAATGATCGACGCGGTATATTTTCCAATTTTATGTATCCTTCTGGTCGGAACCTATCACATGCACTTCATGCTATTAGCTGGAGACTGGGATTTCTGGCTTGACTGGAAGGACCGTCAATACTGGCCTGTGGTTACCCCGATTGTCGGAATTATGTATTGTGCGGCAATTATGTACTATCTGTGGGTTAACTATCGTCTGCCGTTTGGCGCGACACTCTGTATCGTTTGTCTGCTAGTAGGTGAGTGGCTGACACGTTACTGGGGTTTCTACTGGTGGTCACATTACCCCATGAACTTTGTGCTGCCATCTACCATGATTCCTGGCGCGCTGATGCTGGATACAGTCATGTTGCTGACACGCAGCTGGTTGGTTACTGCATTGGTTGGTGGTGGTTTCTTTGGGTTGTTTTTCTACCCAGGTAACTGGCCCATTTTTGGACCAACACACTTGCCTGTAGTGGTTGAAGGTGTATTGCTCTCATTGGCGGACTATACTGGTTTCCTTTATGTTCGTACTGGTACACCTGAATATGTACGATTGATTGAACAAGGCTCGTTACGTACCTTTGGTGGACATACGACCGTGATTGCCGCATTCTTTGCAGCCTTTGTTTCCATGCTGATGTTCTGTGTATGGTGGTACTTTGGCAAACTTTACTGTACAGCGTTTTACTATGTTAAAGGTGCAAGAGGCAAGGTGTCCATGAAGCACGATGTCACTGCATTTGGTGAAGAAGGTTTCGCAGAGGGGATTAAATAATGAGTATAAAAAACATATTTAAGTTGGGCATCATTGGTCTCTATGGAGTGGCGTATGGTGTAGCAACACTGGCATTAACAGTAGTATTAGATGTTTCACCCGTAGCGGCACACGGCGAGCGTTCGCAAGAACCTTTCTTGAGGATGCGTACCATACAATGGTATGACCTGAAGTGGGGTCCTCAGACGACTAAAGTGAATGATATCGCTACGATGACAGGTAAATTTCACTTGGCGGAAGATTGGCCACGTGCAGTTGGCAAGCCTGAACGTGCGTTCTTCAACGTAGGTAGCCCTAGCCCTGTGTTTGTACGTTTGAGCACTAAGCTGAATGGTGAACCTACCTTCATCGCTGGACCACTTGTCATTGGTCGTGACTATGAATTTGAAGTCAAGCTGAAAGCGAGAATTCCGGGACGTCACCATATGCACGCTATGGTGAACGTGAAAGACGCTGGTCCGATTGCGGGTCCTGCATCTTGGATGAACATCACCGGAAGCTGGGATGACTTTACCAACCCAATTAAAACACTGACAGGCAAGACCATTGACACAGAAACATTCAATCATGGCAATGGTGTATTCTGGCATGCTTTGTGGATGGGTCTGGGTGTTTTCTGGATTGGCTACTTTGTAGCACGTCCGATGTTCCTGCCACGTAGCCGTGTATTGCTGGCTTATGGGGATGAGTTGTTGCTGGATCCGATGGACAGGAAAGTTGGTTTGGCGGTAGCAATACTGACCTGTGCAATCGTCTGGGGCGGCTATCGTTATACAGAAACCGTACATCCTTATACCGTACCGATTCAAGCGGGTGAGTCTAAAGTAGCACCGTTGCCAATCGCACCTAATCCGGTAGCGATTAAAGTGACCCATGCTAACTATGACGTGCCTGGTCGTGCATTACGTGTGACCATGAGCATCACCAATAACGGAGATACCGGTATTAATATCGGCGAGTTCACCACAGCAGGTGTTCGTTTTGTTAATGCGCTGGGTCAAGAGCATCTGGATGCGTCTTATCCGAGAGAACTGGTGGCGACCGGTTTGTCGATGAATGACGACTCAGCAATTGAACCAGGCGAAACTCGTGAAGTTAAAATGGAAGCCAAAGATGCATTATGGGAAGTTCAGCGTCTGATGGCTCTGTTGGGTGATCCGGAAAGTCGTTTTGGTGGTTTGTTGATGACTTGGGACGAAGAAGGTAATCGTTACATCAATAGTATTGCTGGCGCAGTTATACCGGTATTTACTAAGCTTTAATCTAAGGCCGGAATAAAGAACCGGTATGTCACCGTCGCGAGACAGAGATGTACCGGTTTTTTGTATAAGAATTGGCGGAAGATAACTGCAACGTTGATGAAGTTATTTGAAATATCTAGGTATTTTAAGTTGTTAGATTATTGCTGCTTATAGGTGATGGGGATCCATAGGCTAACAAATGAATTCCTATATATTCAATACACTATGACAGTATTTTAATTATATAGGCTGGTTTTTTTCATTTGTTTCAGAAAAAGAGGCAGCATTAAGCCTATTCCATCAAGCAGAATAAGGTCTGCTTTCGTCATGCCGGATAGAGGATGGAGAGAAGATGTCTTACGGAATTTCTGTTTATTTATTGATCAGGTACATTGTACGGAATTTAAATTGTTGTGCGCCTTTAATAAAAATTTATCGTAATGGCGTTTTAGCTCACTATATTACAACTCAAACCAAATAAGAATATCTGGAAAAATAAGCTATCCAAAAGATTGTTTGCTGTACTTGGGTATTCAGTTTAAAGAATCTAATTTCTGGAAAATTTTCCTTGGATGTGCGTGGGATGACGCTCAGAGCAATTATTACATAAGGTACAACGGCAGATTGCAAATAAGCAGATCAATTGGTTTAACGAATCGGATTTATGTACAAACGTTACCGTGAGCAGATAAAAAAGGAGGAACGAGGGCTGTTATTTCGTTCAGGAAAACTGCCTCGGAGTATCGGACAACGAGAAATATGGTGCAAACTAAAATCTAGCGCCAGTACCAATTAACTCAGCGGAAGTTATTTTGTAGGAGAATTTTACTGGGTCCAGGCTATCTAGCAACAGATCGTCTATTTCAGCGTGGGGAAACATAAAGAATGGTAGCGTTCCAGCAATACTATCGCGCGATAAGGTGATATCTTCAGCATGATTAAATGTTAGCCAGTTCATTTCCCAGAAACCAAAAAGATTTTCTCTTAATGAAGTTATTTTTGGATGATTCGGAAGCAAATTTTCCTTCTGAATTACTTCACAGACATCAGCAGGATCTACCGGTATCCAGCCTAAATCATGGAGATAAAATTCAGCGCGACAATGCTGTGCCTTGCTAATATCACCAAAGCTACCTAAACTTGCGTGTACCTTTGATTCGTTTAGCCGAATGCCATATTGATGACGTGCTGGGATACCCATCGCGCGTGTTAACCCAACAAATAGTGAATTCAGGTCAGCGCATTTGCCGCTAAGCATATTATTTGATAGCATGAATTCGATATCACCTTTCCCGCGGCCTGGAACTGTTTCATCATGGCGGGTGTTATCTATAATCCAATCAAAAATGGCGCGTGCCTGTTCTAGGGCTGTGCGGGCACCTGCATTTTGGATAATTGAAACAGCTGTTTTTCTGACAATGCCATCAAGCGGCATTTTTTTGGCAGGATGGAGGAAACGCTTTATATGTGATGGCGTTATAGCTTTGCCGTTTGTAACATGATTCTTTAAATCTGTAGAGCGATCTGTTGTCTTGATGATGCTGTTGACTGTTACGCTTCTTGGTCCGGAACCATGCCATTCAGCAGTAAAAACAGGGAAGGTTGTTCCATTGATATGACTGAATTCAGCCTTTTTGGCATTGCCATTCCAGACACTACCTTGGGTGAACTGAAAAGCGGTATCGTTTGTGTCTGGCAAGGGGAGCCAAATGCGTGCTTTTTTCCCCATAGCAGGCAGATCAACTTGATAGGTCAACCGATAGCTGTTCCATTGCTGTAAACTTGTTTGTTGAGCTGAAAATAATGAAGTCGTAGGAAAAACTAACGGACTGGCACTGACCATTTTAATAAAATCCCTGCGCTTCATGAATTTCTCTCGCTCTAAATAATCATCAATTAGGTAATCACGCTTACCTGCTAATTTTATCTTACCGCTTGCTTAAGTCAATGCCATTTTAAATTATGACTATACTATCGACCAATTATTTGCCTGCGATAAAATTAGAGACCGGAACCAATGTCACCCATACAGTTCTTTGGATGCATGGTCTCGGAGCAGATGGGAATGATTTTGTTCCCATTGTCAAGGAACTTAAGTTATCGCCAGAAGTACATGTCCGTTTTATATTTCCTCATGCACCTGCTCGCCCGGTAACCATTAATAATGGATTTGTAATGCGTGCCTGGTATGATATTTGTCGTTCCGACCTGAATAGTCATGAAGACAAGCTTGGTATACGTGATTCGCAGAAAGCAATTGATGCGCTGATTGAACGAGAGATTCTAAATGGTATTGCATCTGAACGTATCATATTGGCTGGTTTCTCGCAGGGTGGTGCGATGGCATTACACGTTGGTTTACGTCATGAAAAAAAGTTAGCGGGTATTATCGCCTTATCATGTTATTTACCACTTGCAGAAATGCTTTCGGTTGAAGCACATCCGGCTAATGCTTCTGTGCCGATACTTATGATGCATGGTACTCACGATTCGATTGTGCCGATTTCGCAAGCCAGAATGTCAAGAGAATTATTACTTGCCGCTAATTATCAGGTGAAATGGCATGAGTATACAATGGAACATTCTGTGTGTATCAATCAGATTGAAGATATCAGTACTTGGTTAAACTGGATATTGCAGCCACTATAGGGTAAGTATCTTGGCACATATTATTATGCTTAAATTAATAACGTTCAGAAGTAAGCTTTATGCCTAGAAAAAAGATTAATGGGACTATGCTTCACTATGAGGAGTCTGGTACAGGCCCTGAAACAGTCATTTTTGCACATGGCTTATTATGGAATAATCGCTTGTTTGACAGTCAGGTTGCAATGCTTAAAGATCATTTTCGTTGTATTACGTTCGATTTTCGTGGTCAGGGTCAGAGCGCAGTGGCTGAATCTGGGTATGATATGGATACCTTAACAGATGATGTTGTTGCTTTAATTGAATCAACTAATTCTTTTCCTTGTCATTTTATAGGTCTATCAATGGGAGGAATGATCGGGATGCGCTTAGCGATACGGCATCCTGAATTATTAAAATCGCTGGTTCTTATTGGTACTTCTGCTGATTCTGAGCCAAAAGAGAATTTAGGTCGTTATGCGCGGCTTAACTTCATTGCACGCTGGTTTGGTTTTGGATTGATTGCAAAGCAGGTTATGCCTATCATGTTTGGGCAGAAATTCCTGAAAGATCCGGCGCGAATTCAGCAAAGAAATGAATGGCACCAGCATCTAATGGCTAACCATCGCATGGGTGCTACTCGAGCAGTCAAAGGCGTTATTGCTCGGGCTGCTGTCTATGAGCAATTGGATCGGATTACGATACCGACTTTAATCATGGTTGGCGATCAGGATGTTGCGACCTCCCTTGTTAAATCTGAGCGTATGCATGCACGTATTCAGGGATCTCAACTAAGAATAATTTCTGGTGCTGGCCATACTGCGACTATTGAAGAACCCGAAAGTATTAATATAGCATTAAAAACTTTCTTACTTGGTTGATGATGTTGTTATGAAACTCGCTACATGGAATGTTAATTCACTAAAAGTTCGGTTGCCACAGGTACTTGATTGGTTGGGTGCCCACCAACCTGATGTATTGTGCTTGCAAGAGACTAAGCTACAGGATGAAAATTTTCCACGAGATGAAATTGAAGCTGCGGGATATCAATCAGTGTATGTGGGGCAAAAAACTTATAATGGCGTTGCAATATTGAGCAAGCAGACAGGTAGTGAAGTTGTTACCACTATACCTGGTTTTGATGATGCGCAAAAAAGGATGATAGCTGCAACCTATGGTGATATACGAATAATCTGTGTTTACGTTCCTAATGGCGAAAACGTTGAGTCGGATAAATATCAATATAAGTTGAAATGGTTACCTGCTCTGACCCAATGGCTGCAGAATGAGGTACTTCATTATCCAAGGCTGGCATTGCTGGGAGATTTTAATATCGCGCCGGATAATCGGGATGTATATGATCCGGAAGCGTGGGCAGGACAGGTGTTATGTAGTCAACCGGAACGTGATGCTTTTTATAAATTGTTGAGTCTGGGACTCGTTGATAGCTTTCGTTTATTTGATCAGCCTGAGAAATCATATACATGGTGGGATTATCGTATGATGGCATTCCGCCGTAATCGGGGAATGCGAATAGATCACATTATATTAAGTAACGAACTCGCTCGTATTAGTACTGCATGCTTGATTGATAAGGCTGTACGGAAACTGGATCGTCCATCAGATCATGCGCCAGTAATCGTGGAATTATCAAAAGAATTAGAGTATTAAAATAATACGCTCTAATATTTATTGAGAACTGGATGAATGCTGAAGTTCTTCATCGAACTTTTTTAGATTCTCTTCACGCATACTAATTTCTTCTTTGAGTCGCGTCACCCTATCAAGATATCGCTGGTAATTTCTTTCGCTACCTAAACGATCGGGCATTCCATTATTGTATTCTCGTTTTATTTCTTCTAAGCGACTACTCTCATTAGAAATTTTATCTTCAATCGCTTTACGTTGTTCTTCAGATCTGGATAATTCTGTTCTTCTTTTTATTCTCGAATCTACATCTCCCGAGTCGATGGCTGGAACAACAACGATTGGGGGCAGATTGATTTCTTTTGCATTTTCTGAGCGAATATTTGAATAAGTAATATTACCCTGCTCATCGACTTGCTTATAGATTTCAGATAATGCCGAGCAAGAAAGGGTAGCTAACGTGATGAATACTATGCTGTTGATTCTCATGGGCCACTACTATTTAAATCTTTAACAAAAACCTTATAAATGGGCAAGTTCCTTTTTCAGCGCTTTTACATTTCTCTCGTGTGCTAATATTTTGTCCTTTATTGTCTGTATTCTTTTTTTATATTCGATTGTTTCATACTGAGATTGGTTTATGTTAGTTTCAGAAAATGCAGGATAGTTTCTGATTTCGGATAGCATTCTTTGAGTGTCAGCTAGCAGTTTTGTTTCGATAGCGAGTTCATTTTCCAGAATTTTCCGGCGCTTAGAGTCTCGCTTTTTTTGTGTGTCCGTACTCACCCTGGGAAAGTTCACCGATATTCTTGTTTTTTTAGAGTTGGAGGTAGGGGAGGATGGAGAAACCAGGAGTTTTTCTCCATCTTTTATTGACGTGTTAGAGTATGTGATGTGTCCATTCTCATCAATATGTTTGTAGATTTCGGCGTGAGCATAGGTCATGGGAACAAGACAATATACTAATAAAATTAAAATCAGGTTTCTCTCCCCCATGCTATCTGACTAATATATTTTATAAGATATAAATTCTGGCTGCTTTTGTCGAAGTGAAGATTTGAACGGAAAGTAATTCTATCAATCAATTTTAGCTGAAAAAATAAAGTAAAAGCCAGTAATCTGATGCTATTTAAAGACTGTAATACATATCAAACTCAACTGGATGGGTGGTGGTGCGTAACAGAGTGACTTCTTCCATTTTTAAATCAATGAATGCATCGATCATATCATTGGAAAATACACTGCCTCGGATTAAGAAATCGCGATCTTTATCTAGGCTTTCCAAAGCTTCTTCTAATGATGCACAAGAGTTTGGAATTTTTGCTGCTTCTTCGGGCGGTAGATCATATAGATTCTTATCCATGGGATCACCTGGGTGTATCTTGTTCTGGATTCCGTCTAATCCGGCCATCATGAGCGCCGTGAATGCAAGATAAGGGTTGGCCATAGGATCTGGAAAACGCACCTCAACTCGCCGTCCTTTAGGGTTATTAGTATGAGGAATACGAATAGCTGCAGAACGATTACTCGCTGAATAAGCCAGATTGACGGGTGCTTCAAATCCAGCAACTAACCGTTTATAAGAGTTAGTGCCGGGATTGGCGATAGCATTTAAAGCTTTAGCATGTTTAATGATACCGCCAATATAGAACAATGCCATTTCAGACAGACCGGCATAACTGTTGCCTGAAAACAAATTTCTGCCATCTTTCCATATTGATTGGTGTACATGCATCCCTGATCCATTATCGCCAACGATAGGTTTGGGCATAAAAGTCGCTGTTTTTCCATATGAATGAGCAACATTATGTATTACATACTTGAGTACTTGATTCCAGTCTGCACGTTTTACTAAGCTATTAAAACGAGTTCCGATTTCACATTGGCCAGCTGTCGCTACCTCATGATGATGCACCTCAACACCGATCCCCATTTCTTCTAAAGTGAGGCACATGGCAGAACGAATATTTTGCAGAGAATCAACCGGTGGAACCGGGAAATAACCGCCTTTTATAGCAGGCCTATGACCGATATTTCCACTCTCATACTTAATAACCGAGCTCCAGGCTGCTTCTTCGGATTCGATTTTTACAGAACAGCCGGACATATCTGTATGCCAATAAACTGAATCAAAAATAAAAAATTCAAGTTCAGGGCCAAAATATGCGATGTCACCAATACCGGTTGACTTGAGGTATGTTTCGCCCCGCTTGGCGAGTGAACGGGGATCACGACTGTAGCCTTTACCATCAGAAGGCTCAACGACATCACAAGTGATGAGTAATGTTGCCTCATCCATAAATGGATCCATTTTTGCGGTATCAGGATCGGGCATAAGCAGCATGTCAGATGCCTGAATACTCTTCCAGCCCGCAATGGATGAGCCGTCGAAAGGATGGCCATCTTCAAATTTGTCTGCATCAAGAGCATGGGCAGGAACTGTTACATGCTGTTCTTTCCCATTAGTATCCGTAAAACGTAGATCAACAAACTTTACTTCATTGTCTTGAATCATTTCCAAAACATCAGTTACCACCATTTCTTTCTCCAGACTATGATTGCAAATTTTATAAGCAAAATAAAAAGTATGACCCGGTTAAATTATATCAATACATAACGGTTTCATTGCTTGAAACAAGCTATATGGAATTGATTAGACTAATTTGATTGTGTCATTAGCATACTGACATTTTACTGTACTATCGTTGAATAAGTTTAGTTGATTCCTGAAATAATGGGATCATGTTTAACATTTAATTTGATTAGCATTATGCTAAGAGATGCGGAGACATACAGTTTATGTCAAAGAAGATTGGCCTATTTGCTGGCCTCAGTTTTTTATTGATAACAATTTTATTTCCAGCTCCAGTCGGCATGCCGGTTTCGGCTTGGCATACAGCAGGTATCGCGTTTTTGCTGGCCGTTTGGTGGGCAACAGAGGTTTTGCCAATTCCAGTGACATCATTATTGCCTATTTTGTTGTTTCCTGCATTAGATATTATGACAATTGAGGATAGTACCGCGCCATATGCAGCCCCGACGATTTTTTTGCTGCTGGGCGGATTTATTATTGCAACGGGGCTTTCACGATGGAATTTACACCGCAGGCTTGCTCTAAACATTCTGGTGCGCGTAAAAGAAAGTCCAACCATGCTTATTGCTGGCTTTATGGGTACAACTGCGCTGATTTCCATGTGGATCAGTAATACAGCTAGTGCCATTATGATGATCCCGATTGCAATGTCTTTAGTGAATGAAATTTTTAAAGATGATACCAAGAGAAATCAGGATTTTATTCTGTGCTTAATTCTAGGTATTGCTTATTCCGCCAGCATTGGTGGTCTTGGAACGATTATCGGCACACCACCAAACTTATTTGTGGTTAGCTTTATGAAGCAAACATACGGCATCGAGATTAGTTTTGCTGACTGGATGATGTTTGGTATCCCGGTTGTTGTAATTATGGTAGGCCTTGCGTGGTGGGTGCTAACAAAATGGGCTTGCCCTTTTGACTCAAGAAATGTTCATATCTCAAAGTATCTGATTTTGGATGAGCTAAAGAAAATAGGGAAGCTGACTCAAGCTGAGAAACGTATTACATTAGTGTTTCTGTTGGTTGCTATTGCCTGGATTATACGTGTTCCTGTTCAGCAAAATTTCTATATCTTATTATGGTTGAATGATGCGATGATTGCCGTTGGTGGTGCGGTATTGATGTTTATGATTCCATCAGGTCAGATACAAAAGAAACAAGCGGCATTGCTGGACTGGGAGAGTGCAAGCAAAATACCTTGGGGTGTTTTACTATTATTTGGTGGGGGACTCAGTCTTGCTGCGGCAATTAAAGATACCGGGCTTGCTATTTGGATAGGAGGGGGCTTATCGGGTTTTGCTGAATGGGAGCTAATATTAATAATGTTAGGACTGGTTACCCTGGTTATATTTCTGACAGAACTGACCAGCAATACGGCTACAACGGCAACATTACTACCGATTCTGGGTGCGTTTGCGGTTACATGTGGTATTGAGCCAATGCTATTGTTTGCACCCACAGCGCTTGCAGCAAGCTGTGCTTTCATGCTGCCTGTTGCAACTGCTCCCAATGCCGTTGTTTATTCAACGGGAAGTGTGACCATTGCTCAGATGGCTAGCGCCGGCTTTAAGCTAAACCTTGTTGCAATTGTGATTATAACCACATTATCCTATTTATTAATTCCTATATTATTTTAATAATCAGTTAGTTTCGAATTTGTTTTCCTTGAAGATGTACGGCTTTTGGATGATATTGTGGCGAATAGGAAATTGCTCTTCTTATGGGTGACAGGCGAGACGATCGCGCATATTACAAAGAGGAGGATTCTATTAAAGAAATCTGCGCCCTTTGATAATAAAAGGCGCGAAGAATTTTAATTCTAGGATAGAAAATGCTTGACGTTGTAAAGAGCAAAGTAATTAAAACAGTTATCTAACAATTATCACTGTTCGAGCAGTAGATTAACCATAAACGTAAAAAACATCTAGAAATTCTATATTGCGATGGGTAATAGCGCTATTTCCTGTCAAATTCAAATCGCTGTGATAACTTGTTGTACAAATACAACATAATTGTTGCTTACCTTGGAGAAATTGTTTGTTTCTCTTGCAGCACTCATCTGTGTTGGGCACAATCCACTCAAACCTCCCGATTCGGGAGGTCGGAACAGCGGGGTGCATTCCACCGGAGTGTAGATGGGCTAATATGACGACCCCCAGTCGTTTTAACATTAAAGGAGAACTTCCGTATGAAAAAGAATCTTATTTCGTTGGCAGTAGCCGGTGCACTCGCAACTCCGATGGTTGCGCTTGCACAGGATACGAATGTGACAATTTTTGGTAGTGTTCAAGCTGAATATAGCACGGTTGATATTGAAGGCCATTCCAGCCAGGCACTGATTGGTGATGATACCAATCGTTCAAGATGGGGACTGCATGTCATCGAGAATTTAGGCGGTGGTTTGAAAGCAAAGGCTCATATCGAATATGGTCTGAATACCGGAAGTGGTAATTTGGGTGTCGCGCGTGAACGTTGGGTTGCGCTTGCTAATGATGGTTGGGGTGAAGTGAAATTTGGACGTGTTCAATCGCCATTCAAGGATTTTGCAGGTGGTATGACAATTGACCCATTTGCTTATACCAGTTTGCAGGCGGGCGGTAGTGGCGGCACGATGTACTCACCGGCTAACGGTCTGGGTTCAGCTGCAAATGGCTTTGTGAACAGCGCTGGCCGTTATGATTCACCAACAGTAGAAGGTTTTGCTTTTTCAGCCCTGTTGATGCCAGGTGATGCAAATAAGTTAGATCCGACTTACTTAGGCCCTGGTGCTGCCAACCCACTTAATCCTGCCTTTAGTTCCGGCAGTACTAACAGTGGTGGCGAGGATGGTGAATGGGATTTCCAGATTGCTGCTAAGTATCAGGCTGAATTTGAAGGACACGGGTTTGATGTGTTTGGTGGTTATTCAAGAGATAACGTCAGTACTCGTCAGAGGGCTTTAATTGGTGGTGATATCGATGATGAAGAAGTATGGCGTGGTGGTGCTTCTTGGAGTTTTGAGAACTTCCGTTTAAGCGGGCAGTATGAAAATATTAACAATGCAGTGGGTGCTGCAACTTGTACCACAGCAGCTTCTTTAGGCTCTATAGGTGATGGCCGCGGTCAGTGTAATTCAGCAATGAACCTCAATGGTGATGGCGAGATCTGGTTTGCTGGTGCTGAATATACGCTGGGCAATACGACATTGGTTGCACAAGGTGGTATGACGCATGCGAAGAAAGTTTCTGGTTTTGCAGCTAGTAAAGATGCCAGAAGTTTCACGGTTGGTGCTATTCATCATCTGAGCAAACGTTCTAGTTTATTTGGTGGTTACCAACGAGTTGATGTGCGCGATAACACACCCGGTGTAAGTGATTCTGATCGTAATACCTATACTGTAGGGGTACGTCACAACTTCTAATCTGATTTAGATAAAAAAAGGCACCAATTGGTGCCTTTTTTTATGGATTAAAATAACTGGAACAAAGCGGATTCTATTTGCTTATTTTACATAGAATTGACCTAAACAGGCTTGTCACGTAGAGTTAATACGTTTAACTTTGTTAGAAAGAATTTTTCGTTCTAAATAAAACCAATATGATTTTAAGGGAGATCCAGTTGTTATGAGTATGAAAAAATGGACCGATGAAGAGCTTGCTTCAACGCGTGACAAGTTGGATGCATGGAATAGTCGGCACAGCAGTTCGGGCTGGGGACCTAAATTATGGTTATTGACTGCATTTTTAGGTGCCTTTGCTATTTCAACTGGGTTTGCCTTTATTTTTTTTGATGGGGTAACTGCACTGAGTATCATTCTAATGGTTCTTGGATCAGTGACTTGTTTTTCCTGGTATAAGAGTGAGAAACAACGTAAAGACAATATCACCTTCCTTGCTGAGATTAATAAAGAGATCGACCATCGCAGAAAACGCACCGAACCAAAATCGAAGACTAAGAATAACGAGGATACAAAGATAGATAAGAAAACCGAAAATGAATCATCTCAATAAATAAGCTGAATTCATTGAGATAATGTCGTGACAAGATAAAAATATGAGATGAAATGTTTGTAAAAAGATTTGCTATGGCACATCTTAGAAATGATATTTAAGACAAAATATGAAATTGCTAGAGCCGTATTTGTCTGGATAAACGGGTAACTGGGGCGGTGTAGTAAAAAAATGGTCCTTTATTTGCAAATGTTATTCTGAATTTTGCATACAGGTGTGATGTAACGTGATTGCGCCCAGAGAAAACCGCAATATCTAATAACGAAAGTATGGCGAATTCTTACATATTAAGCTATTTGGATAGGTATTCTGTGACTGCGTTAGTCAGAATAGCCAGGAATTTTATTGAAAAGGCATCATGCTTCATTTAGACCCTGAAGACGCCGCCCTTTTTAAAATTTTCTCTCAGTTTATATGGGTTCAGGGCGGACCCTTAGCACTCATTCTTGACGTAGAGGATGAAGTTTATACGAAACAGGGCATTACTTCATTAACATTAAGACACTTAGAAAAAATTGGCTTAGTAATCGTTGATCCAAAGGGTTATGTGAAGGGAAAATTTGGGAAACATACGCGCTTATTTTATAACGGCAAACCGACTAAGATAGAATTTCCGAATAAAGCGAATAATTATTTGAATCTAGGTTATGTTCTCCTGACTGATCCTGGAAAAAAACTAGTGATGACTTGTGGAACTTCCAGAAATCAAACGTTCTATGAATATGTGACCCGACAATGGTTTGAGCAAGGATTAATTTTGTCATCCATACAACTGAATACCTGTAAATAATAATAATTAATTTTATATTTTTACAGGAGGTGGATTGAGTATTGTATGCAAATAATGGCCGGTAAAACTTGCTTTGTTTGCAGCAACATCTTCTGGCGTACCCTCAGCTATTATCTGGCCCCCTCCATCGCCACCTTCAGGACCCAGATCTATGATCCAGTCGGCTGTTTTGATTACATCGAGATTATGCTCAATGACTACGACGGTATTCCCATGATCGCGCAACCGGTGTAAAACCTTTAATAATAGATCGATATCCTGAAAATGAAGTCCGGTAGTCGGTTCATCAAGAATATAAAGTGTACGCCCGGTATCACGTTTGGAAAGTTCTAGTGATAGTTTTACTCGTTGAGCTTCACCACCTGAAAGTGTTGTGGCTGATTGTCCCAAGGTAATGTAGCCCAGGCCGACATCCAATAGTGTTCGTAGCTTTCGTGCGATGACGGGTACTGGATTAAAAAAGTCGTATGCATTTTCTACGGTCATTCGTAGGACTTCGTTTATATTTTTACCTTTGTATAGAATTTCAAGCGTTTCACGATTATAACGCTTACCATGACAAACATCGCATGTTACATAGATATCCGGCAGAAAATGCATTTCTACTTTGATGACGCCATCTCCCTGACACGCTTCGCAGCGCCCGCCTTTAACATTGAATGAGAATCGGCCTGGCGCATAACCCCGTTCACGTGCCTGGGGTATACCGGCAAACAGTTCTCTGATGGGTGTAAATAAACCGGTATAGGTAGCAGGGTTGGAACGTGGTGTGCGGCCAATTGGACTTTGATCCATATTAATTACTTTATCAAAAAAATCCAATCCTGCAATATGCTGGTATGGTGCAGGTTCAGCATTACTGGCGTAAAGATGCCGTGATACAGCGCGATGAAGTGTCTCATTGATAAGGGTCGATTTACCGGAACCAGATACGCCTGTAATACAGACAAATAGCCCTATCGGTAGATTGAAGTGAATATTTTTTAGATTATTTCCCGATGCGTTATGAATGCTGAGCATGCGCTCGCTTTGGGGTTGGGTGCGTGTTTTGGGTGATACGATACTTAATTTACCAGAAAGGTATTTTCCGGTTAATGAGGCTTCATTTTCTCGAATGCTGTGAGGGCTGCCTTGGGCAACGACTAATCCGCCATGTTCACCGGCCCCGGGACCCATATCTACAATATAATCCGCTAGCTGTATCGCATCTTGATCATGTTCTACTACAATGACGCTGTTACCTTGATCACGCAGATCCTTAAGTGTGTCAAGCAGGCGTCCATTATCGCGCTGATGTAAACCGATAGAAGGCTCGTCCAGTACATACATTACTCCAGTTAATCCTGAACCAATTTGACTGGCGAGCCGTATACGTTGAGACTCACCTCCAGATAAGGTATCGGCAGAGCGGTCTAATGATAAATAATCGAGTCCGACGTTATTAAGAAATTGTAAACGACTGGAGATTTCCTTAACGATCCTATCCGCGATAGATTGCTTATGCCCGGATAGCTTTATTTCATCAAAAAATGATTTGGCTTGTTTTAAAGGTAATGCATTAATCGTATAAATAGCTTGCCCGCCAATCTGTACATGACGGGCTGCTCGACATAAGCGGGTACCTTTGCATTCTGGACAGGTCTGGGCATTCAGATATTTCGCGAGTTCTTCACGTACCGCCTGCGATTCCGTTTCTTTATAGCGTCGTGTCAGATTGGGGATAATGCCTTCAAAAGAATGCGTTTGTTGATATTTACGGTCCTTTTCATCAGGGTATGAAAAACGAATCTTCTCTTTACCGGATCCATTCAAAATAATATTCTGGATACTTTTTTCTAATTGCTCAAATGGCGTTTCCAGATTAAAGCCATAGTGTTCTGCAAGATTAGTTAAAATATGGAAATAGAATTGATTGCGTCGATCCCAGTTTTTGATTGCACCCGAAGCCAGTGATAAATGAGGAAAGGCAACGACACGTGCCGGATCAAAAAATGTGATTTGCCCCAGGCCATCACACTGATTGCACGCTCCTAATGGATTGTTAAAAGAAAATAACCGTGGCTCTAGTTCTGATAGTGAATAACTACAGACTGGGCAGCTGAATTTAGCAGAAAAAAGATGTTCATGGCCGCTATCCATTTCTACCGCCAGGGCACGTCCATTGGCATGGTGTAACGCGGTTTCAAATGATTCAGCCAGTCGTTGCTTGACATCCTGTGATATTTTTAATCGATCAATTACTACTTCCACTGTATGTTTTTTGGTTTTTTGCAGTTTGGGTAATGCATCGATTTCATATACAACATTATTGACACGTACACGAACAAATCCTTGTGCGCGTAATTCATCAAATAAAACCGCCTGTTCACCCTTACGCTCGACAATCAGTGGTGAGAGAATCATTAAGCGCGTATCGGCAGGTAACTGTAATACATGATCAACCATTTGAGAAACACTTTGTGCAGCCAAAGTAGTGCCATGTTCTGGGCAGTGTGGTTCGCCAACTCTGGCGAAGAGTAAACGCATGTAGTCATAGATTTCTGTAACCGTACCCACAGTGGATCGCGGATTGTGTGAGGTTGCTTTTTGCTCAATGGCAATGGCGGGGGAGAGCCCTTCGATCGAATCGATGTCTGGTTTTTCCATCAGCTGTAAGAATTGCCGAGCATATGCAGAAAGCGACTCGACATAACGTCGCTGACCTTCGGCATAGAGCGTGTCAAACGCAAGTGAAGACTTACCCGATCCAGATAGCCCCGTAATGACAACAAGCCGGTTACGCGGTAGATCAAGATTAATGTTTTTGAGGTTGTGGGTGCGTGCACCCCGAATTTTGATAAATTCCATTGGCTATCTATGTATGAGTCAACCTGCTAATATACCCAACTTTCCAGAAAACTCACAATTTGATTCATGTCTGCCTCATTATCCTCTGAAAAAATGTCTCCAACAGAATTACGCGCTACGGTTGGTTTGGCTGGTATTTATGGCTTGCGTATGTTTGGATTATTTATCATTTTGCCGGTATTTGCTTTCTATGCGGAGCATTTGCCCGGTGGCGATAACTTTACACTGATTGGTATTGCGTTAGGTGCGTATGGACTGACCCAGGCGATTTTACAAATCCCTTTTGGTTGGCTATCGGATCGTATTGGACGTAAACCCGTAATCTATCTGGGTTTGATTTTATTTGCCATCGGTAGTTTTACCGCGGCAATTGCTGTTGATATTTACTGGGTAATTTTAGGTCGCGTTATACAAGGAGCCGGTGCGATTTCAGCGGCAGTAATGGCGCTTGCGGCTGATCTTACTCGGGAAGAACATCGGACTAAAGCGATGGCTGTCATTGGTATGACTATTGGCACTACTTTTGCTGTTTCATTGATTGTTGCGCCGGCGTTAAATCAATTAATTGGCGTGTCAGGAATCTTTGCCATGACTGGTGCGCTGGCATTGTTAGCAATCATAGTTGTACACAAAATTATTCCTGATCCACTGATCAGTCGTTTTCATTCTGATACGGAAGCATCCGCATCGAAGTTCAAAAATGTATTGAGTAATATTGAATTATTACGTTTGAATTATGGTATTTTTGCATTACATGCAACACTCATGGCGTTATGGCTGGTTATGCCGTTATCGTTACGTCAGGCTGGATTAGAGGCGGATGATCATTGGCAACTCTATCTGCCCGTTCTGCTGATGTCTATGGTATTGATTATCCCAGCGATTATTTATGCTGAAAAGAAAGCTAAACTTAAAACAATATTTATTGCAGCAATAGCGTTATTACTGCTGGGGCAGATTTCACTGGCACTTACAGCCGATTCAATATGGGGTACAGCCATAGCGCTGCTGGTTTTCTTTACCGCCTTTAATCTATTAGAGGCGAGTTTACCATCGCTCATTTCCAAAATTGCACCGGTTGGTGCAAAGGGTACCGCGATTGGTGTCTATAGTAGTACCCAGTTTTTGGGTGCTTTTGTAGGGGCAACAGTAGGCGGTTATCTGTATGAGCATCATGGGAGCAACGTATTATATATATTTTGCGGACTTTTATTGTGCATATGGCTGATGTTTGCTGCGACTATGAAAGCGCCTGCTGCCGTACGTTCCAAAATGTATCATGTGAAGGAAATGGATGTTGGCAGAGCGAGTGGGTTATCTCGAGAACTGGCAGCATTGTCTGGCGTGTATGAAGCTTTGGTGCTGGCAAATGAACGAGTTGCCTATTTAAAAGTTGATTTAAAAGGTTTTGATGAAGAGAGCGTCGTTAAGCTACTAGGAGAAAACACATAAATGGCATCAGTCAATAAGGTCATACTCATTGGTAATTTGGGTAAAGATCCAGAAACCCGTTATATGCCAAGTGGCGAAGCCGTCACCAACATTACTTTGGCAACGACAGATATCTGGAAAGATAAAAATGGTGAAAAACAGGAAAAAACGGAATGGCACCGAGTTACATTCTATCGAAGACTGGCTGAGATTGCGGGCGAGTACTTAAAAAAAGGTCGCTCTGTCTATGTTGAAGGACGGCTAGAAACACGAAAGTGGACAGATAAGTCAGGAGTCGACCGCTATACTACCGAAATTATTGCCAGCGATATGAAAATGCTGGGTAGTAAATCAGATGGTGGTAATTTCAAACCAGCGGATAAAGAAAATGGCAGTACTGCTCCAAGTCAATCTGCTCATGGCAGGCAGGGAAGTGGGTTCGATGACCTGGATGATGATATTCCTTTTTAGGAATACATGATTTAAAAATTTGATTTATTCTCTGATAAGTCTACTGAAAACTCCGTATTACGGGGCTTTATTTGTTTTAAATGACTGTAAAAAGATTGTAGTTTAGTTTGTAGAGTTAGTGCAATATAAAAAGAGGCCTTTGCAAAACCTCGATAGTTGAAAAATTAGCCCTTTATAATCAATAGTAAAAAACTTCTGGCGAGGGCTTTTGCAAAAGTCTCTGGCTGGCATCGAACTCATGCGCATGATTCGCAAAGGTCAGATGATGATGGAAGGGGCTAAAAAATTATTTTTTTGCCGAACAATTTTACGCATTAGCAAGATAATTGTGTACCAATCCAGCTGTACATCCGATAAAGAAGACCGCTGCATAACTGTGTTTTTGAGTTTTTCTGATTACTTGCAGCATTGATAAATTAAATACGCAGATTCAATTTCGAAGTGCAACGCTTAACGGTGATTTGATGTAGCGAACCGTCTTTCCGAAGAATACCTCAAACGGGGTTCTGAATCCAAGCACTTTGCGTGATCTATGGTTGAGTCTATCCACCGCCCATTGCACTTGTTCTTGAATAGCCTCAACCAATTCCATTCCCTTGGGGAAATACTGTCGCAGTAGCCCATTACTGTTCTCATTCAAGCCACGCTCCCATGAATGGTAGGGATGGGCGAAATAAACATCCGCATTGAGTTCCGCCGCGATGGTTTGATGCTCCGCGAACTCTTTCCCATTGTCGAATGTCATGGTGTAGCACTTCCCTTTGTGAGGGCGCAGTAGCCGCGTTACTGCCGCCGTCACACCCGACGCATGTTTGTTGGGAACCTGGGCTGCCAGAATGTAGCGCGACTTCCTTTCGGCCAATGTGACCAATGCGCCTGGGTGGTTCTTGCCGATTACGGTGTCGCCCTCCCAGTCGCCTATGCGACTCTTCTGTTCCACGATCACCGGACGTTCGTCAATGCCAATCCGGTTCTTGATTGTGCCTCGGCGCTCTTGACCACTCGCGTAACGTTTCCTGCGCGGCTTCTGACAGCGCAAGTGCCGCCACAGGTCGCCACCACGGCGCTTATCTGTATAAATGTGCAAGTAGATCGATTCATGGCTGATTGGCAACCCGCCTTCCAGAGCAAGCCGCTGTGACGCTTGTTCCGGACTCATGTCCTGTCGAATCAATCGCTCAACTTCCGCCCACTCCAACAATGAGTGGCGCTGTGCATTGGCGTAATTCTTTCGACGTTCGTCCTGCAATTCCTGAGCCTGCTTGGGATGCCAACCACGTCGACCCTTGTTCCGTCTGAATTCCCGAGAAATCGTCGACTTGTGTACGCCCACTTCATCCGCAATTTGTGATTGGCTCAAACCTGCCTTCTTCAAGCCAGAAATCTGGTATCGTTGCTCTCTGGCGAGCTGCTTGTAGTGATTCATCTGTGCTCCTTTTACTTGGTCGTTTAAGTAGCTCCGATACTACCGCAGCTTGCCTATAAACTTCCTTACAAAAGTTGCACTTCAAAGTTGAATCCGCCCTTTATTTGATGAGAGAAAAGGGTATGGATATCGATGCCGTCACTGACATATTGAATTATAAGTCCGGTTTGCTGGGTGTTTCGGGTATCAGCGATGATATGCTCGAACTCTTGGTCGATGGACAACTCACATACTGTAGAAGTTATTGATTTATTTGTGTACTGTGCAGGCCGAAAATTGGGTTCATTGGTCGCAGCTCTGGGCGAATTAACCAGGACCATAGTTTGCATTGTTTGTTGGAGTACTTAGAAATATCCTTTTGATCGCTGTGCTTTTTCTTTAGGCCATAGAAGAGAAACTAGAGCCAGACTAATTTCAAATTGTAAGGAGCAATAATTGATGAAACCGGAAGCCCAATTAATTGACCAAGTGAGCCCTTTGTCTACTGAAGAGTTACGCAAAATCAACGCTTATTGGCGTGCGGCAAATTATTTATCCGTTGGTCAAATCTATCTATTGGATAATCCGCTATTAAAACAACCCTTAACGCTTGAACACATCAAACCAAGATTGCTCGGCCATTGGGGCACCACGCCGGGTCTGAATTTTATTTATGTGCACTGCAATCGTATTATCAAGGAACAAGATTTAAGCGTCATTTATATCACAGGCCCCGGTCACGGTGGCCCGGGCCTGGTGGCTAACACTTGGCTGGAAGGAACGTATAGCGAGGTCTATCCAGATGTGGCGCAAAATGAAGCGGGTATGAAAAAGTTATTTAAACAGTTTTCATTTCCCGGGGGTATCCCCAGTCATTGTGCGCCGGAAACACCGGGGTCAATTCATGAAGGTGGAGAACTTGGTTATTCTGTTGCACATGCCTATGGCGCTGTGTTTGACAACCCTGATCTGATTGCTTGCTGTGTAGTTGGCGATGGCGAGGCAGAAACCGGTCCGCTTGCTACCGCGTGGCATTCAAACAAGTTTTTAAACCCGATTCATGACGGCGCGGTACTGCCTGTTCTGCATTTGAATGGTTACAAAATTGCCAGCCCAACGGTGTTGGCGCGTTTAAGTCACGAGGAATTGGAGAGCCTGTTCATTGGTTATGGTTATAAACCTTATTTTGTTGAAGGATCAGATCCCGAGATCATGCACCAGCGTATGGCGGCCACGCTAGATATTATTATTGCAGAAATAAAAACTATTCAACGCGAAGCACGTAGGAACGGCGTTGCTGCCCGCCCGTGCTGGCCGATGATTATCCTGCGTAGCCCAAAAGGTTGGACCGGCCCTAAGAAAGTCGATGGCCAGAAAACGGAGGATTATTGGCGCTCGCACCAGGTGCCGTTCGCCGAGATGGCGACAAAACCGGAACACGTCAAGTTACTTGAACAATGGATGAAGCGTTACAAACCAGAAGAGCTATTCGACGAGAGCGGCGGACTGATACCGGAACTGCTGGAATTGGCGCCCAAAGGCGTGCGCCGAATGGGTGCTAACCCGCATGCTAACGGTGGTTTGTTGCTCAAGAATTTAAACATGCCGGATTTTCGTGATTATGCTGTCGAGGTATCCAAGCCTGGGCAGGTAATGGGTGAAGCGACCCGTGTAATGGGCACTTTGTTGCGGGATGTCATGCAGCTTAATGAGAACACCCGTAATTTTCGTGTTATGGGGCCGGACGAGACTAAATCCAATCGTCTCGGTGCTTTGCTCGAAGTAACTAATTTTACCTGGATGGCGGGAACACTACCAGAAGACGAACACCTTGCGCCAGATGGTCGCGTAATGGAAATTCTGAGCGAACACACCTGCCAAGGTTGGTTGGAAGGATATCTGCTTACCGGTCGTCATGGCTTGTTCTCTTGTTATGAGGCATTCATCCACATTGTTGATTCAATGTTTAATCAACATGCGAAGTGGCTTAAGGTGAGTAAAGAAATTCCCTGGCGTCAGCCCATCGCTTCATTAAATTATTTATTGACTTCCCATGTCTGGCGACAGGATCACAACGGTTTTTCACATCAGGACCCCGGTTTCATTGACCATGTTGTCAATAAGAAAGCTAATATCATTCGTGTTTACTTGCCACCCGATGCCAATACGTTGTTGGCTATTACTGATAAATGCTTGCGCAGCCGCGATTTTATCAATGTGATTGTCGCAGGTAAACAACCGCAGCTGCAGTGGCTAGATATGGATGCTGCGATTAAACATAGTATGGCAGGTATCGGCATTTGGGCGTGGGCGAGCAATGATCAAGACGCCGAACCGGATGTGGTGATGGCTTGTGCAGGCGATATCCCTACCCTAGAAACGCTGGCTGCGGTGGATTTATTGCGCCAGCATATTCCAGATATCAAAATACGCGTGATTAATGTCGTGAATTTGATGGCGATGCAACCACAGGAAGAGCACCCCCATGGCCTGTCAGGCAAGGATTTCGACGCCTTGTTTACCATCGACAAGCCGATTATTTTTGCTTACCACGGTTATCCTTGGTTGATCCATCGGTTGACTTACCGTCGCAACAACCACAAAAATTTACACGTGCGTGGATACAAAGAGGAAGGCACCACCACCACGCCATTCGATATGGTCGTACTCAACGATTTGGATCGTTTTCATTTGATCGGTGACGTGGTCGACCGGGTGCCAAGACTCAGCCGTGTCGGCGCATATGTAAAGCAGTTTGTCCGCGACAAGCTCGTTGAGCACCGCCAATACATCACTACCTACGGCGAAGATATGCCTGAAATCACCAATTGGAAATGGCCTTACTCATAATTTACAAGTGCTAACAAACATTTAACCCGTAAGGTGGGGGGTATAAATCGGTTCTGTCGCATTAAGCGAGGTCACCGATGCCTTGACTGTCAACATTGAAAAGATGATGAGGCTACATGCTGGTTGTAAAAGGAATGGGATTTCCGATTGAGGTAATTTTGGTCTGCATTCGCTGGTATGCGGCGTATCCGTTAAGTTGTCGGCACCTGGAATAAATGATGGAAGAGCGAGGTGTATCAGTGGATTATTCTACAGTGAGCCGTTGGGTGATCTGGTTTTTACCATTATTGGAAAATATTTTCAGAAAATATGAAGTGGCCTCCTTTAACTAGACAACCTGAAGATAAATTAAGCTCTAACATGGCTGGTTAATCAAGCTCAGGCAGCTTGAGGAATTGCATACTTCTGATAGTAAACTTCATCTGGTGTTAGATTATCAAGACTTTGATGAAAACGTTCTTGATTGTACCAGTTGAACCAAACATTTAAACTTTTTCTTACCTCCTTTAGGTTATTGAATTCCTGGGTATATAAATGTTCGTATTTGACTGTACGCCATAGTCGTTCAACAAAAATATTGTCATAGCAGCAGTCCTTGTCATCCATGCTGATCTGTATACCATTGGTTTTTAGTATTGATGTAAATGCCTCACTGGTAAGCCGCACACCTTGATCACTATTCATGATTTTCGGACAGCCATGATCCTGGATGGCAGCTTCCAAAGCCTGGACACAGAAGTCAGCGTCCAGTGTGTTGGATAAGCGCCAGCTCAGTACTTTACGCGAATACCAGTCCATAATAGCAACAAGATAGCCAAAACCTTTTTCCATCGGCACGTAAGTGATATCAGTCGCCCAAACTTGGCTGGGACGACTAATGGAGACTTTTGCAAAAGCCCTCGCCAGTAGTTTTTTACTATTCATTATAAAGGGTTAATCTTTCAACTATTGGGATTTTGCAAAGGTCTCTAATGGGTCTTACTTTTGAGCAGATAAGGATATTTCTTGTGCTGCTTGGCCGGAATACTGGTTTTGGGCTTTGGTGCTGTGCTAATAATGCCCAGCATCTTCATCATTGAAGTTGCTTTCTTGCGGCCTATCATCATCCTCTGGCGCCTGAACCACGTGGCATAACTGCGTGAACCATACTGTGGTGTTTTCAAATACTGCTCATCCATTTGACGCAACAAGATTAACTCACTCCCATCTGTGGGTTGTGGCTGATAATAATACGACGAGCGTGCAACACCCAGTAAATGGCATTGACGCGATTGACTTAGTTTCTCGTGGTGCTCGATCATTGTTTTGCGCTCAGCAACACTTAATGATCGAGCTTTCTGGCTAAAAAATCGCGTTCCACCGTCAATTGCCCAATCACGCGATGTAAATCGTCGGCACTATGACCATTCTAAGACCTTTGCACAACTCCCCCGTCAGCGCGATAACCGACTAAAATAGTGACAAGCAGAAGACATTTGGAGCAAGAGATGCAGATAAGTTTTGGAACACTGGAATTGGCACAGCGATTGAGACGAGACAGTGTGCTAATGAAGATTGATGTCCTGATTGACTGGCAGGAGTTACGTTCGAAGCTTACAGGTTTATACAAGCGCGAGTTATCGCATGGTGGAGGACGGGAACCATTTGATAGGTTAATGATGTTCAAGGCGATCCTGCTGGGACAGTGGCATAGTTTGTCGGATGCTGCGTTGGAGCAAGCACTGTATGTTCGGATTGATTTTCTACAATTTTGTGGTTTGTCCTTGTCGGATGCGATACCGGACGAAACCACCCTGTGTCGGTTTCGCAACCGATTGGTGTCCGGCGATCGGTTAGACGATCTGCTAGCCTCGATCAATGAACAGCTTCAATCACACGGATTGATGATCAAAGGCGCAATGGGAGCGGTAATTGATGCCACGCTGATTGAGTCAGCGGCACGCCCCAAAAAGGTTATCCTGCTTGAGGTGGATGCCGAAGGTAAGGCTGTTCAATTTGAGGATGGCAGCCAACCGGGAATCACTTTTATTGAAGAACAAAGCGCGGATCCGGATGCGACCTGGCTAAAAAAAGGCAAGAAGTCGCAATTTGGCTATCGCAGTTACCTGGTAGTGGATTCGCAAGACGGCTATGTGCGCGGAGTTCACACTGCCCCTGCCAACCAGAGCGAAATGATACATTTCGAAGCAGCTATCGAGGGTGCGCACATCGAGGCAAATCGGGTATATGCCGACAAAGGATCAGCCAGCAACGCCAATCGGCAGTTTCTAAAAAATCACAAAATCAAGAGCGCAATCATGCATCGTGCGTACAAGAACAAACCACTCTCGGCACGCCAGAAGCTGGCGAATAAATTGATCAGCAAAAAACGCTATATTGTTGAACAGTGTTTCGGCACGGCCAAACGTCTATTCGGGATGGGACGCGCCAGTTACTTCGGCACGGCGAAAGTCAACGCCCAAGTTATGCTGAAAAGCATCTGCATGAATTTAAAAAAAGCTGCCAACAAAATTTTCGTGGACAAGCCACCAAGGGGAGTAGTCCGTCTAAATGCCACATAAAGGGAGAAAACTTCCTTTAAAAGGAAGAAAAGCTTCACTTTCTGCCAAAATAACACGCATAACAAATGTCATTTGGACATTTCTCCCATTATCACAGCAAATTTACGCGGTTGTGCAGAGGTCTTATTCTTATTATTGGCGTCACTATTCTTGCCAAACAAATCACTGGCTTTTTCAATCAAATGACGTTTCCAGCTATTAATCTGCGTAGGATGGATATGATAACGAGCGGCTAGTTGTGGTACCGTTTCTTCTCCACGTATTGCTGCCAAGGCTATTTTGGCTTTGAATTCTGTTGAATATTGCATACGTTTCTTGCTCATGATTATGTCTCTCTATTTATTTCATATCAGAGCTTAACAATTTGTCCAGTTTTGCGGTACCACTTCACCAAACGCTTCTTTGACAAAGCTATGCAAGCCAATGGCGTTCCTGAAAAGATCAAGATGGATAAAAGTGATGCCAATAAAGCGGCGATTGGTGAGATCAATGTCAGCAAGGAGATGTCCATGGTGGTTCGTCAGTCAGGTAAAATATCTCGATAATATTGTGGAACAAGACTATCGAGTGTCGAAGCGAGTGACGAAACCAATGCTCGGATTCGAATCTTTTCAATCAGCTAGAAATATTCTAGCTAGCATCGAACTCATGTACATGATTCGCAAAGGTTGGGTGATGATTGATAAGATATCTTTTGCTGAGCAATTTTATGCATTGGCAGGATAAATCCGTCTAGTTATAAAGGGATGGCATGTCAATTTATCTGAAATATGCGTTTTGCGTTTAATACAACGGAACCCATTATTTTACTTTTCCGACCGAAATAAACTCCTGAGAAGAAACTGTTATCTATTATTTATATCAGCAGGCTGATTCTTATTTCAAGCGTGATTGCCTAGCAATTAATATATCCGATATTTAATCTTATTATTGTATTAAAATGTTCCCTTTGATTCTGAAATAACAGAATCCGGGTACTGAGGAGATGACATAAACTCAACACTATTTATACGTCCACCCACCGTTTCGGCTAAATGTCTGAACTCTGTTGCAAGAATATCCTGATGAACAATGAATATCTGCTTGGCACCAGATTTAAAGTTAACAATGATTCCCATAATGTCATTCCTGATTAATCCTGTTGATCTGAAAATTCAGTATCTGGATTGATTAATATTGGCTCTACCAAACCGGATATTGACTAGTTGTGGTCATTCATCGACAGTAGGAATTTAAACTTTAGGTATACTTGGGTTCATGCTAGATAGGCTGATTGTTTCTCAATCATTAAATAATGTAGTCACAAAATGAGGAGTATGAGATTCTTATAAAAATAAAAAATCTCATATAATACATTCACATCGTAGGCATGATGAGATTTTTGCAAAAGTCCTCGTAAAAAGCTTTCTACTATTGATTATAAAGAGTTAATTTTTCAGCTGCTGGGGTTTTGCAAAGGTCTCGATATATCAGACGAAGTATGGACGTCGTTTGAAACTTATTTGCCTGGCCACCAAGGTGTTTGGGGGGATAATCAGAGATAACCGCCAGTTCATTAATGTCGTTTTCTGGATTATGCGCACGGGCGCACCGTGGCGGAATTTGCCGTCGGATCATGGGAGTTGGAAGAGTACGCGCAGCCGTTCTATCCGTTGGTGCGGCAAGGGCATTTGGCTGTGGATGCGCATTGGTATGTCGGCCAGAGTTTTTATTACACAAGGCACCACAACAGCGGATTGCACGCGGGTTGATGGTATGATCAAAGGACTTGATGCGGAATTTGTTGGTGGATTGCGGTTATGACAGCAGTGCAATTATTAAACAGACAAGGAGGGAAGGCATGGAAATCGTAATCCCCTCAAAGAAGAGCCGTACAGCACGAAGGTCTTACGACAATGAGCGTTATAAATTACGACATCTTGTTGAAGATGCTTCCCTTAATCTCAAGAGATGGTGTGGCATTGCCACAGGATACGTCAAAAATATTGTTTCATTCCTCGTCGCTGTACAAGTCAGATGTATCACTCTCTGGGGAAGCATTTCATGACTAAGTTATCTAAAAAATAAAACAATAAGTGACACCTATCTCAGAGTGTTCCGGTATATGGCTATGGCTGAGGTCTTATAAGACATTTGGGTCAGAATCAACCCAATCCCGATCTGTATTGATTAGTCTGAATTGGTATTGACGTGCCAGCGTGTGGACATTCCTGCGATCATGTGATCATTGACATGGCAGTGAAATAACCAGTTGCCAGGTGAGCGGGGAGTCATGTCTACTGAAACCATACTGGCAGGCAGTACTTCAATGACATCGGTACGGTGTCCATGTTTAAGGACGGTCTGAGCGTGCCAGTGTACAGTATGATTATCGACTTCATTACCCAACGCGACGAGATGCCAGCGTACGCGTTCATTCAGATTGGTTTCGTAGCCTTTAAGATTGCCAAAAATACGACCGTTGATGGTGTGTTTAAGACCACTTTCTTCATCATTCTCTTCATTAAAGATCATAAACAGAGCAGTAAATTCCTGATCTATATCCTGAGGTTTAAGGTCGGAAGCAGAACGTGCGCGATCTTTTTGCGTAACAATGATGGTGCCGACTAAACCGAGGTTCATTTCCTCTTCGGCCATGACATGAGAATGATATAGCCAAACGATTGATGAAGGATCGTCGGGCCCCGGGCCTGCATCTTTGTCTACAACCCAAGTATAGGTATAACTTTCGCCGGGCGGTATGCTGGCACCTTTGCCCCCATCGGCTCCTTCGCTGTCCTTGTCATATAACACACCATGTGGATGCATAGAAAGTGCTCGATCTGTTTTGTTCAGAAAATGAACCTTTATGGTATCACCGACCACGGCCCGTAATTGAGGCCCTAGAATTCCCATCCATTCTGGTTGTGATACCGGCTGAGTATAAGTGCTATCCGTATAGCCAATATACCGGTACTTTGTGTATATGCGTGTTTGCCCCCAAACGCCCAATGTTTCATCGGGATTAATAAGATTTTTCTTTGAAGGTGCATAATCCCAGGATAATTTCTCTGCCGCAACCCAGTATTCTCTTGTGGCTGCTTCGAGTGGCAATGAGAAAAAGATCGCAATAGAAAAAATAGCCAGAATACGGCTGGCATGATGGAAATTCATTTTTTCTCCTATTCAATAGTTGCAACAATAATGATAAGCCGAATAGCTTATTAGGCCTCATAGGACTGAGAAATTAATGTTGGAGTTGGGATATTGAGTTTTCTGACAGAATGGGTTGTTTTGTAGCTATCATGGCTAGTATTTCTATTCCTTTGCGGAAAGTCGCTATTTCGGATCGCTCTAACAATGCACAAGGTTTTCCCGAATGTCTACAGTAATGTTGCACTGTGAGATAAGCGTCGTGATTAACGCAGTCAACAGGACAGATAACCATGTTGGTATAGGCTAATAGCTTGAATAATCGCTCTATATTGTCACTGGAATTTCCGTGAAAAGATAAAAAAATACCACCAGAAGTTTCGACTAAATAACGATATCGTGGGTACAGTGCAGCGCGTCCGCCTACGCATAAGACAGATTTTCCGGATAATCGCTGATGATGATCATATCCAGACGGATTCTGCTTGGAAATGTCATTATTTTTTATGTGTGTTGTTGCCTTGATCAGCGATAATGGACTTGTAACGGAGGCCGATTTTCTGGACGCCCTGTTTATTTCAGAGACTGGTTTTATAACATCATAGCGCTGTTTTCTGAATAGCCGGGGTATATGGGTGGAATCGAAGTGATTATGGCAATTGTCATTAAAGATAGTATGGTACAAATGACGGTACAGTCGATCTGCGCCACGCAGGCAAGCAGACAAGAGATTGTCTGTATGTGTTGTGTTGGGAAGGTGGATTAAGGAAACGATACTCAAAGGAGAAATCACACTTAAAGTTGATTTTTTCAGTATTCTCATAATCCAGGTCCCAACAAGTCAGCAATAAAAAAGTAGCTGGCTTGCCGACATAGGCTGGCTGGCTAAAATGCCGCTGGAGTAGGAGGAGGAAACCCAGCGGCAGCTAGAAACTATATCTGGCTTTGTAACCAGTTTTGGATACCGATTTTCTGCATCACATCCTGCTGCGTTGCCAGCCAGTCAATGTGCTCTTCGGTATCTGTTAAAATATCTGCGAAAATTTCCCGTGAAACATAATCTTTTGCCACTTCACAGGCCGTGACTGCGTCGACCAGTGTTTTATGTGCGGTTGTTTCCAGCTTAAGATCGCAAGCGATACATTCTTCGGCGGTCTCACCAATCATGAGCTTACCTAATTCCTGTAAATTGGGCAGGCCTTCTAAGAGTAAAATCCGTTCAATTAATTTATCAGCGTGTCTCATCTCTTCACAAGATTCTTCGTATTCATGCTTGGCTAAGCTGTTGAATCCCCAGTTCTTGTACATGCGTGCATGAAGAAAATATTGGTTGATAGCGGTTAATTCATGTTGTAACTGGCGATTTAACCAGTTGATGATATCTGCATTACCTTTCATTTTGCCTCCTCAGGCGGAAATCTCGTGTATACGAGTGGGTTTAGAAGGAGAGTGTCGCGTCAGCATTTTTTTGTGTCAGCGTTTGTTCTAGCACCATTTTCGCGTGACAAGCACAAACACCACACTGCTCGGCTACACCCAAGCAGGTTCTCAAATCTCGCATTCGGCCAGCGCCTTGCTTAATAACAGCCTCACGAATTGCGTTATCTGTGACTCCTTTGCAAATACAAATATACATGATTAAGCCCTAAAGTCCATTATTTAGTCAGAATTAACTTACCGTTACGTGTCCGGCGTAAACGATATTGCTCTCCTTGATGCTGGATAAATATCACATCATTATTCAAAAACAGGTGATCGCTACGAATAGATCTGTTTTTATCCATTGCAATAAACTGGGAAGGATTGCTCATGCTTAGCGAGGCTATACTTGAATTATTCATCATTGCATTACCCTTAATATAGTTAATGAGAATGATTCTTATTATAATTATTTTTTTATAAAATGCAACGTTTAATCTAAAATTAATTACGAATTGGTACGCGCTGAGCAATTGCGATTACTTTAATCGCGTTGTTAAACTAATTGGATGAGTGTTGACTACAGGACACAGAATGAAGCGGGCTAATTTGATATGTGTGTTTCTGGAAGCGTAATTGGTTATTAATTCAGGGGGTGAGATTAACGACTAATTGTTCGAAGAATGGGATTGATAATGTGAATCTGCATACGGCATTTAAATTAAAGAAGCATCTATTTTTAATATTCTAAGGGCAGGACATGCTCAGCTCGCCTGCCAAGTGAACGATGCAGTAATGTCGTCAGCAACAGAAACTCGCCGAAGTCATCTACCCCGTTCCGGGGTAGAGACAGCAGGAATCCCCTGTTTTTAGGCGAGGGGGGATGCCAATTAAATCATTAAGGATTTTTCAAGCAGATGGCACCGGAAAACTTCATGTCAATACTAGCCAAGCAGTTAATTGTGCCTTTAATCTGAATCTCGCCACGTTCTACATCGGTAAATATTCCCCGACCGGTTCCAGGCATAGGAACAGACGTTTCTTCAAAAGTGCCCGAAATTGCCGTTTGTGGTAAGTCAGGCGGACAAGACTGTAGGTTAATGAATCCGGTTGTATTCAGAGTAAGCTGAGAATGGACTGTGTCTCCGGTCAATGGAGAGGTGACTTCATCATCGCAGACAAAGGTATGGATAAAATTAATTGAACCGTTATTAACAATAGCGCCCTGACCGAATATTCCACATTTCATCTTATCTTTATGGAGATTGAGATGTGCTGTTCCCAGGGTTGCGCCAGTTTGTAGAATATTATTAAAGATTTTTCCCTTGACAGGTGTGAGTGTTTCATCACTGTTACAGATTGCACCTTGTGCAATTAAAGGTTGCAGCATAACGGACACGAGCAACCCTATCCAAATGAAGGTATTACGATTATTGTTCATTTTGTGCTGCCTTTTGTTGTGATTAAAATACTGAGTGTACATGAAATGAGATTATCCCGAAATATCTGAAAAATTAGACCATTGTTTAATAACTAATTGATTATTATAGCTAAATTTGTTCAGGTTTATGTTGTCGAGGCAGCTTATAAGCCGTGTGAACAAAGGGTTTAAGTCATATCGTTATGCTACCTCAAGCATGGAAACAAGGAATAAAGTGGTGGTTCTATCGTGGCGTGTCGCGTTACAGTGGTGTTGCTTGAGGAATCCCAGGTATTGCTCGATGCCATTTCCATTTTTATAGCGTTTCTTATTGTGGCTGATGGGCATTTTTCGGTTTTAAGGGGGTGGAACAACTAGCGCTTGTGTTTGGCAGGCAACAGAGACTCCATACGGGTCCCGTCTTTTTTCGTTAAATTATCCTGGCTCATGGGAAATCCTTCATAAGCTGTTGAATCATATTAGAGGTAGATTAAGAATTTTTCATCTGCACGACCCGATTAGGTGGCGTCATGTCTTGGTTTCGCTCGGAGATTCGGTGGTGCTATCTCAGATTACCGATGCATGCAATTTCATGGGTAACTTGGCTTATTAAAGCAGGTTAATCGGTATTTTGAAATATGCAACCCCATTTGTTTCTGCCGGGGGCATTTTTCCTGCTCTGATATTGGTCTGAATTGAGGGAAGCAAGAGGGTTGGCATATCAAGCATGGTATCCCGTGCACGACGCATCGCTACAAATTCATCTTCGCTGATGCCATCATGGACATGAATATTATGCATGCGCTGTTGCTCTACGGTGCTTTCCCACTGAGCTGCCCGATTTTCAGGGGGGTAATCGTGACACATGAATAACCTGGTTTCTGGTGGATACTCAAGCAGGTTACGTATAGATAGGAATAATTGATTTGCATCTCCGCCAGGGAAATCTGCTCGTGCGGTACCGATATCTGGCATAAATAAGGTGTCACCAATAAATAGGGCATCACCAAACTGGTATACCATATCGGCAGGTGTGTGGCCGGAGACTGAAATGGCTTTTGCGTTTAATTTCCCAACCTGAAATCTTTCATTATGGCTAAATAAATAATCAAAATGTCGACCATCCGGTATAAACTCATTACCAAGGTTGAAGATTTTTTTGAAGGTTTTTTGTACCGCCGGGATTTTATTACTAATTGCAATATAGCCATTTAATTGGCTCTTGAGATAATCAGCTGATGAAAGATGATCGGCATGTGCATGTGTCTCAAGAATCCATTTCAAAGTCAGTCGCTGATCTTTTATAAATTCAATGAGCTTGTCTGCAGATAGGGTATGTGTTCTGCTGGATTTCGGATCATAGTCCAGTACCGGATCAATAATAGCGCCGCTCCCACCCGGTTCATCAAAAACAATATAACTGACGGTGCAAGTAACAGAATCATAGAAGGCATTAATATTGGGTGACATGTTGTGCGCTCTTTATCCTTGAAGATTAATCTGGTTTGTCAGTTGCTGATCCGAATAGCCATCGTATTTTCCAAGTTCGTATTGCAATGGAAATAGTTGCATTTTAATGCATCTGAGTAATTCCATGTTGTTACTGGCTGACTAATGCGCCAGAAATATAAGTTAATCGGGAATGTTATGTGATGCTTGCCAGTTATTGGTCTGATGGTGATTCATGATGCGGCATAAGAAAAAACTGATAGTAGTCGATGACAAGCGCGAATTTATTTGTCGTAGTGAGTGAGCGCTGAAATAGCCAGAATTATGGAAATAATATTTAGCACATTACTGTGCAGATACGGATAAAGATGTGGTAACAATTGGCATGATAGGAATTACGATATGATTTTGAGAAGGACGGAAATTAATTGATTTTAAATCTAATTATCTAATACGGGAGAGAGGATAATGCGTGTAGTTACGACTGAATTTGATAAACAAGGTGACGTATTCATAAGGCGTGTCTTTCAATTACTGAAGCGAATTTTTGCATCACGTGGCTTAGAAAAATATACTGCAACCTTATATCACTCATCAAAACATGAAGATGCTGATAAAAGTGGCGGAAGCGACAAACAAGAATCGACCTCGGCAACTTGTAATTGGGATAATCTATTCGATGTTGTTGTGATTGGCGGGGGAGCAGCTGGTATCGGTGTTACAGCGAGTCTTTTGAAGCGGCGGCCATCTTTGCGTATTGCCATCGTTGAGCCTTGTGATAAGCATTATTATCAGGCGGCCTGGACACTGGTTGGTGGTGGTGCATATAACATTAACGAAACCGTGCGGGATATGTCTGAGGTTATTCCAAAGCATGCTCAGTGGATTCAGATTGCAGCGATTGGTTTCGATCCGGATGCTGATCTAGTTCATTTAGCTGATGGGCGGGCGATTGGTTATCGGCAATTAGTCATATGTCCTGGTCTTCGCCTGGCATGGGAGAAAATTGAGGGATTGGAAGAAACCCTTGGTAAGAATGGGGTAACTTCAAATTATCGCTATGATTTGGCACCCTATACCTGGTCGTTAGTAAAGGAACTGAAGGCAGGAAAAGCGATATTTACTCAGCCATCCATGCCGATTAAGTGCGCTGGAGCACCACAGAAAGCAATGTACCTTTCATGTGATTATTGGTTATCTCACCATCTTTTGGACAAGATTGAGGTTGAATTCGATGCTGCGGGCGCAGTACTTTTTAGTGTTGCTGATTTTGTACCGTCTTTAATGGCATATGTGAAACGCTATCACGCTAAACTGATGTTTAACTCGAATCTGGTGAAAGTAGATGGTCCCAATAAAACGGCTTATTTCAACGTTAAAGATGAACACGACAAGATTACATGTGTCGCTAAGCCGTTTAATCTGCTGCATGTAACGCCTCCTCAGATAGCGCCCGATTTTGTCCGTAACAGCCTTCTGGCGGATGCCAATGGCTGGTGTGAAGTGAATCAGGAAACGCTGCAGCATATTCGTTATTCCAATATTTTTTCATTAGGGGATGCTTGTTCATCTCCGAATTCGAAAACGGCTGCTGCAGTTAGAAAACAGATTGTTATTGTTGCAGAAAATCTATTGGCAGAGAAAGAGGGCAGAGATTTGGTCGCGATATATGATGGTTATGGCGCATGCCCACTTACTGTGGAGAATGGCAAAGTGATACTGGCTGAGTTCGGGTTTGGCGGTAAATTATTGCCGACTTTTCCGCTCGACCCTACTGTGCCCCGAGCCCTGGCCTGGATGCTCAAGATTAAGTTTTTTCCATGGTTGTACTGGAACGGGATGCTCAAGGGCCGAGAATGGCTGGCTCGGCCTGCTAAATCGGATTGAGTGAACAGACCTGATAAGCTGGGTGATTCGTGTTTTATGGACTCATTGACCTGCTGGCATAACGTTGTGCTGGCAGGAATTGTTCCCGTCATTGTGTGAATGATGATGCGTTGCGATTATCTTACTGGGAGAGGGATGTTGGAGTAATGGTTAGATCCCGTCTGCTGAGCATTTTACAGGGCCGGGATGATTGCAACGTTTTGTCATATCGCCAATCTGAGTACCGTTCGAGATGCTTGTCAAAATAATACAACTGCTGATCTATCGGTGAGAACGGTTGTCAGTTCAAAATAATTCTACTTAGTGCTTAGTAGCTGTGGTCGCTATATCTCTTTGAGAGAGATATGGATGATGACATTATTGCATCGAATCGCTTATTAGATTCTTCTCTGCCTTCGAAAATAAAAAGAAGACGCAATATCATGTCAGTTTCTATCCATGATATTGCGCGGATAAATCACCGCCTGTTCCAAATAGTTTATCTTGTGTTCTGAAAAAATTATTTACACTATGAATGATAATCGTTATTATTCGCATTAATAAGTAGGCTGTTGCAAGAATTGGGTGCTGATTAAAGTTGGCTATTACACGGTTACGGCGCACTAACAACAAACCTGTCGGAATAAACGGATAAAGGGATATCATGGATACGTCTATTTTACTAAAACAGCTGGTACCAAAGGTATTTTCACCAGAGGAATCGGTAGTCGCGAATAACTCCCCAACGATAGCGATGTCTTCATCTATAAAAAGGCATGCCAAGCTTTGGGAATTGAGTGAGACCTATCATTGTCCCATTATCGGGACTTGTTTATCCATCAGTGATTTGGAGAAATTCGCGCGCTCATTTAATTTTACTGCATCATTGCGTAATGAATTTGCGCTGCATGTTGAAACTGTGAACCGTGTTAGTACACGTAATGAAGTGTCTAAAGCAATTCATAAGTTTTTAAATAAAAAATATCAAACTTATGTTACCGATTTTGAGGTAGCCAGAAGCGATACCGATGTGCTGGCCTTATGGAGAAAATATAGCATACATGGTGAAGTGGCGGGTGCTTTGTGGGCGGGATTTACTCATAAAGCAGCCAGTAATGAAACCCGAAAAATAATCTATGCAGATATGCATATGTTATCTCATCAGGTGGGTGCGGGTCAGGCCACCGATATGCGCCGATTAGCCAGATTGGAGAAGGAAAATACTGAAATTAAATTTGCCCTGAAGCAACAGCAACAACAGCAAACTCGTAATGAAGTTAGATTACGCAAACAATTACATGCCACCGAGAGCGAACTAGAAAACCTGCGTCAGTCTGGAAATGAGGTAGCGGTACTACGGGCACGGATTGCTGCGCTTGAATCCGGAGTGGCGATGGTTGAGATGGGGCAACGTTTAATGAGTCTGACGATGGCGAATGAACAGCTGCAGATGACATCAGAGCGGGTTAGTACGTTAGCAAAATTACTTGAAACAACCAATAATAAGGCGGCCATACTATTGCGCGAACGTAATATGCTGGTTTCTGAGAAAAAAACGCTGGAGCAGTTTTTGCTGACAAAAAATACGCCTGATGAATCCAAACGTAAATCATTATTGCCTCATATGCACTCAATGCGAAATAGCTGCATTCTTTGTGTCGGTGGTCGAATTACTTTACTTCCACAATACCGTATGCTGGCTGAGCAGCTTGGGATTCGTCTCATTCATCATGATGGCGGTCAACAGAAAGCACTTTCGCGTCTACATAGTATGGTAGACAGCGCGGATGCGGTTATTTGTCCTACTGATTGTGTCAGTCACGCCGCCTATTATCAGCTAAAGCGGCATTGCAGGCGAACCGGTAAACGTTGCCTGCTGTTTAAGGGAGCGAGTGTCTCTGGTTTCACCACCGCCTTGGCAACATTATCTTCTGACCCAACCAATGTCAGTAGAAGTGCCATTAAATGTGTACCAGAAATAATAGAAAAATAACTTTGCTTGCGTTATTTTAGGTTTGAATGTAAGTTTCGAGATAGTCCTGTCTTATAATTAATATTTCAGTGTAGCCTTAATCTTAGCTTCCATATCTGGTTGCATTCCTGCTGTACGGCCTTCTTCAAAAGCAATGTCTGGCGCGATATTTTTACTGATGCGATAGGCTGTCCAGAGTGCACCGGCTCGATTGCCTGAAGCGCAATGAACCAGTACAGGTTTTTCTGCTTTTTCAATCATATCTGAAAAGATCACTAACTGGCGATCACTGATGCCTGCGCCTGTAACCGGTATATTGATATAGCGCATACCGGTTGATTCAACGGCTATCTTTTCATCTTCAATACCTTCTGCTTCCGTACGTAAATCAATAACGGTTTTAACACCTTGTTCAGCCAATGCCTTTACGCCAGTGTTGCCGACTACACCAGAAGTGGCAATCTGTGATGTGGCGCGATTATAATTCTTGATCGTATTCACCTGGTTACCAAAAGGTACCTGATTAGTGGCATGGGCTGTGCCTGCAGATAGCACAACAGTTAGTAACGTCACAGTAGCGATAGTGTATCTCATGAAGATCCTCATTTATTATGCTGATATTGAAGAAATAGGCTGTAAAGATTGATTATAGTTTATCTGATGGCCTATGCCAGATATTTTAAGAGATAATCGTTGTGGGTATAGATCAAGTTATTTTCTATATTCGAAATAATGTCATTGTATCCAGTCTGATCCTGTTAGTAATAGGCGCAAGCAATACTAAACTTACATTTACTCATGATGCGTTGAAGCAGAAACACGAGCTGTTTAATGATGAAATGGGGAGAAATAAATGATAAAGCGAGTACAGCTATCCGAATCAATTAAAAACTGGGCGTGGCACAGTGATTCACCACAGGAGGTGTTGGCAATATTAAAGACCGATCATGCGGGTCTTAGCCGGGAGGAGGCTGCTCATCGGTTGGAATCCTATGGCCCAAATCGGTTAAAACCGCCGCAACAGCGAAGTGTAGTGGTTCGATTTCTATCGCAATTCCATAATGTGCTGATTTATGTATTACTGGTGGCTTCGGCGATAACTGCTTTTCTTGGGCACTGGGTCGATACCAGTGTAATTTTAGGCGTTGTTGTCATTAACGCTGTGATTGGCTTTATCCAGGAAGGTAAGGCGGAAAAAGCACTGGATGCGATTCGTCAAATGCTCTCGCTGAATGCTGTGGTGTTACGCGATGGCAAACGTAAACAAATTCCTGCTGAAAAACTGGTTCCTGGTGATATCGTATTGCTGCAATCCGGAGATAAGGTGCCTGCCGATTTGCGATTATTATACTGCAAGAATTTACGCATTGAAGAGGCGGCACTGACGGGTGAGTCAGAGGCAGTAGACAAGTCATTTGAAGCCGTCGCAAAATTGGCTGCCATTGGAGATCGATTTTGTATGGCGTATTCAAGTACCTTGGTTGTTTATGGCCAGGGAACAGGAGTCGTGGTTGCCACTAGCAATGATACTGAAATTGGGCGCATTAGTATGATGCTGGCACAGGTGGATAAATTGATTACGCCGCTGATGCATCAAATGGCAATATTGGGACGCTGGCTGACTGTTGTGATCTTAATTCTGGCCAGTAGTATTTTTATCTATGGGTTGTTATTAGATAGTTATAGCCTGGATGAAATATTTTTGGCTGCAATTAGTATTGCTATTGCAGCCATCCCGGAAGGATTGCCCGCTATCATGACGATTACGTTGGCACTGGGAGTGCAAAGCATGGCACGGCGTAATGCTATTGTTCGCCGTTTGCCTGCGGTAGAAACACTGGGTGCTGTAACCGTAATCTGTACCGATAAGACCGGCACTTTAACTCGAAATGAAATGACCGTTCAGCGCGTTATAACGGCTGATTATCTGTTGGAAGTCAGTGGCGTGGGCTATGCACCAGAGGGTGCTTTAAGCCAGAATGGTAAGGAATACTTAATGGATGATTGTGCCGGAATGCTGGATTTGTTCCGGGCAGGGCTGCTTTGTAATGATGCCTCATTACATCAACATGATAATGAGTGGGTGCTGGAAGGTGATCCAACGGAGGGAGCGCTTGTTACGTTGGCAATGAAAGCAAAACTCGATCCGGTAATTGAGTGTGAATCTTATCCACGCATCGATGTGATTCCTTTTGAATCGGCGCATCGCCTGATGGCAACATTGCATCATGGCAAGGGTGAACAAAGTGTTGTTTTTGTCAAGGGTGCGCCGGAGGAAGTGCTGGCAATGTGCAATTACCAGCGTAGTTTTAATGAAAACCATCCATTAGATTTAGACTATTGGCATGCCGGTTTACAGGAAGCTACTGCATCCGGTCAACGCATGCTTGCCATCGCGGTCAAATTGATTGGAGCTAAACAGCAATCACTTGAATTCTCCGATATCGAGACCGGTCTAACCCTACTGGGTCTGATTGGAATTATAGATCCCCCACGTGAAGAAGTCATTGTTGCAGTGAATCAGTGCCATTCGGCAGGTATTCGTGTAAAGATGATTACCGGTGATCATCGCGTGACTGCCTGCGCTATTGGCGCAAAGTTAGGCATCGGTGATGGCCAGACTGTGATGAGTGGCGCTGAATTAGATCATATGAATAGCGCACAGCTGCGCGAGGCCGTCTCAAAGGTAGACATTTTTGCGCGGGCGAGTCCCGAGCATAAATTACGTTTAGTAACTGCTTTGCAGGACGATGGCGAGATTGTAGCCATGACTGGTGACGGAGTGAATGATGCACCGGCTTTAAAGCGAGCCAATATCGGCGTAGCCATGGGACAGAAGGGCACCGAAGTAGCAAAGGAAGCGGCTGAGATGGTGTTGACGGATGATAATTTTGCTTCTATTACGCACGCGGTAGAAGAAGGGCGCACTGTTTATGACAATATCAGAAAAACGCTTGTCTATATTCTCCCGACCGGCGGGGGTGAAGCAGGTATTATGATTCTGGCTATTTTCCTGGGTATGGCGCTGCCCATTACGCCAATACAGATATTATGGGTGAACATGGTTACGACAGTAACACTGGCTTTATCGCTTTCATTCGAACGACCAGAAAAGGGAGTCATGCAGCGCCCGCCGCGTGATCCGAGCGCGTCTATGTTATCTGGCTTTCTGGTATGGCGTATTGCTTTTGTTACGATATTAATGGTTGGTGGTGGTTTCGGTTTATTTCTTTGGGAAATGCTTGATGGGGGCAGTGTTGAATTGGGTCGAACAATCGTTGTTAACACACTGGTGATGGGAGAAATCGTTTATCTGTTTAATTGTCGCTATTTACTGGCTCCGGCATTTTCGCGCGAAGGATTATTTGGCAATCACTATGTTTTGCTTGCAATAAGCCTATTACTGATTACCCAGTTGCTCTTTACCTATGCGCCGATTATGCAGCAGATATTTGGAACCGTTGCATTGGACGCCGTAATGTGGGGGCGTATTTTTGCATTTAGCCTATTTTTGTTTGTAGCCGTAGAGGTTGAGAAATATCTAATCCGGTGTAGCGGCTTCAGTAATCCGTGATTGTGTCAGGTGATCAGCATGCCTATGCTGATCATTAATTCTATCGATAAAACTATTCACCACCATACAGATAAAGTACATAGCCATTCAATAGATAAAATGCGAATAGACTTAAACTAACCCAGTCCCAGCCGACACGCATAAATAAACGTGTATTGGGTCGATACACTAATCCAATAATAATGACACCGCTCATGATTACAGCAGACATAGCAGAAAAAGCATGCAATGTGGAAATATTCGCCAATAACGGTTCCTGTAGAAAAATGATATCTTCCAGTGCCAGGATAACAATATTGAATAGATTACTCCCCAGTAAATTGGCAATGGCCATATCAAATGCGCCAATACGAGATGCGGCTATGGTTACAGCCAGTTCTGGTAGAGAGGTAATCCCTGCGATTAATAGTGTGCCTACAAAGGTTTCATGCCAGCCCATCACTTCAGCCAATTGTACGCCGATAAAAGGTAAATAAATGCCAGCAGTCATTACGATGATGGCTGATAAAACATAGCGGAAACTGGCTTGATGCAGTGTGATATCGGGATAGCGCCCAGTTGTCATCAGTTCAACAAATTGTGATGTTTGTGTGCGTTCATGCATAAATAGCGCGCGTATTGCGATAAGATAGCACGCTATAATAGCTGGCGTATAAACGCCGATATGCGTAGTATATGATGTCGTTATCTTATTGGTCAGCAGTATATTCAATCCCACGAAACCTATCAGTACGATTCCGAATGCTGCGGAGAGTATATGGCTCTGACTGGCGCGGCGGTAGAGTGATTCACCGCGAATCAGAGAACTCAGTACAGTAAAAATGGCCAGATTAAATACGCAGCTACCGAGCACGCTGCCAACGGCAATATCTGGCGCATCAGCAAGTATCAATGCGCTGATGCCCGTAATTAATTCAGGTAACGAAGTAACCGTAGCAAGCAGAATTAGGCCAGCCCAGCTGCCGGACAAGCCGGTCTTGTCTGCAATGACATCAGCATGATGGACAAGTTGGGTACCTGCAATTCCAATAAATAATGCGCAAATTGAAAACTCAAACCAGATGATCAGGATATTGACGGACATGATGTCTGAATTGTATATCAATCGGTTAGATATTCAGTCAAGAAATCATAAGTGAACGGGGTAGCGTGCACTTTTTTAGATGGCAGAGTTAAAAACCTGTTAATCCAAAATTAGTTTTTTATTTCAGGTATGCGATATTGCCACGCTGCTATTATGCTGATTCAAGCATCAATGCCCAGATTATTCATTGTTTTACTTGATAGAGTATTTTATTAACGTCGCCCGTCATACCATATTGGCAGGTGTTTTTTATTTTGTAGTGATCGACGCGGATTTAATATACAGTGCAAAACTTGCTTGGCTATTTCCAATTCAGAATAAAGCTGTATTTTACGTGATGATGTTTCCAGCGGATGCTTTCTTAAGATGAAAAACTTCAGATTACGTTTGCGCCCCCATTTTTTTAGCTGACGACTCAGATCGATTTCGTCCGTAGCGTAAAGTTTTTGATTAAATCCGCCTACTTCACGAAATGCATCAGAACGGCACACAATGAGTGCACCCGATGCCCAGCGAAACAGGATTGATATCCTTGTCCATATTTGTAAAGTGCAGTTTGTCCACCATGGTAGATTCTGCATGCGCATGGTGCTGCCGCAACCAACACTTTTTCCATTCCCGATCATCTGTACAATATCTGCCATCATGCCAGGATTTAAAAGACTATCAGCATCTACAAATAGTAGCCAGTCACCAGAAGCTGCTGCTGCACCGGTATTACGCGCCCGCCCGATTTGGTTAATTGGCTCAAAAATAACACGCGCTCCTTTTCGTTTTGCCAAAAGAGCGGTGCTATCGGTGGAATTGTTGTCTACAACAATAACTTCAGAAGTAAAACCAGGGTAATGATTAGCCGCAAGTGATGTTGCAATAGACTGTAGACATTGTTCAATCAGACGCGCTTCATTGAACGCCGGAATGATAATTGAAAGATGCATGGATAATAATAGATTTAGATTGATAAATTATAGTGACTATTATCCTCGAAAATGGGAAAGATAAAAAAATAATGAGTGCTGTTTTGAGATAATGAGGTTATTGCTAAATAATATTGCTTGGTAAGGCAAAGCGAAACAATGTGGATACCCTCGAGGATTTCTTAATTCTGTTATGGCAGGAATGGCCATGTTGATTGAATGTTGGTTTGTTAACCGATTGATATTTAGAATTAATGATTATTTTGATTAATTCAGGTCTTGGATTATTTTATATTTCAATGAATTTGTGTTGATTTATTATTTTATTAGGTGTAGTGTTTTTTAGGAGAAGAAAATTATTTTTCTTCTTTGGTATCAGGCTAATCTCATCAATCGAAGTAGGAGAACTATGATGAGCTACTATCCACCTCTTTCTGCTCAGTTTCTAATTGGTGCTGTCCAGATTTCTCGTCCAGCTGCGCCTAGGAAGGTGACTATGGATTCATCGGCTTTAGACGTGATGACGGATATGAGGCGCGTATATGCTGCGGTAATCCAGCCTTATGTAACCATGGAACTGGCTAATACGTATATGATACAGCGTGGTATACGCTCATTATTTGTGATGAATCAGGATCATCTTCTTGAAGGTATCATTACTGCAACTGATATTCTAGGTGAGAAGCCATTGCGCTTTATCCAGGAACGACGTATTAAGCATAGCGAAATACTGGTGTCGGATATAATGACTCCACTTGAGAAACTGGAAGCGATTCCTATCGAAGAAGTAGAAAAAGCTAAAGTTGGTAATGTTGTAGCTAGTTTGCGTGATAGTGGTCGGCAGCATACTTTAGTGATAAGGCGATGTGTTAACGCTACAGCGACGATATGTGGTATTTTCTCACTGACCCAGCTTGAGAAACAATTGGGTGTTGCCATTATTCCGACTAATCTTGCCAGAACTTTTGCAGAGATTGAAACGAGGCTGATTGCGAATTAATGAAGATAATGGTATTTCCTGGCGCCATATAGTCTGGGACATTTGCAAAAACCCTCGTCAGTAGTTTTCGACTATTGATTATAAAGGGTTAATTTTTAAACCACAACAATTGTTTTTATTAATTTAAGAGAAGCTGAAAATTTCTGATTGTGCGTCAGTTTTTTAAGAAGGTGTAGCTGATTAGCTTAAGCACCCAATAAATTTGTTGCAGACCTTTATGTTTCTACTCAAATTTGCTATCTAATCCTTCTTCAGCAATTTCTGCTGCGCGTAATAGTGCTCTTGCTTTATTTTGCGTTTCAATCCATTCATTCTTTGGAATGGAATCAGCAACGATGCCAGCCCCCGCTTGTACATGTAGCTTGCCATCTTTGATAACACCCGTACGAATGGCGATAGCCAAATCCATATCGCCGTTAAATCCCAAATAGCCTACGGCACCAGCATAGATACCCCGTTTGGAAATTTCTAATTCATCAATAATTTCCATCGCACGAACTTTAGGTGCGCCACTGACGGTACCGGCTGGAAAAGTAGCGCGGAGTACGTCCATCGCACTTAAGCCAGGCTTAAGCTTGCCGTCTACATTGGAAACAATATGCATGACATGTGAATAATTTTCAATGCGCATATTTTCGGTCACTTTGATCGTGCCGGTTTGTGCGACACGTCCAATATCATTGCGGCCCAGATCCATTAACATAACATGCTCGGCCAACTCCTTTGGGTCGGCCAGCAAGTCTGCTGCCAATTCAGCATCTTCCTGTATGTTTTTTCCACGCGGACGTGTGCCGGCAATTGGACGAACGGTAACCGTATCTTTCTCAAGACGCACTAGAATCTCTGGAGAAGCACCCACGACATGAAAATTATCGAAATGATAATAAAACATATAAGGTGATGGGTTGAGGCTGCGTAATGCACGATATAATGCCAGTGGTGATGCATCATAGGATTTACTGGTGCGCTGTGATAATACTACCTGCATAATATCACCATCAAAAATATACTGTTTAGCGCGTTCTACTGCAGCTATAAAATCAGTTTCAGCAAACTCGAGAATAGTCTGGCCATGCTTGACCGGTTTTTCAGCCGGGATTTCTAGTGGTTGACGGAGCCGTGAGAGCAATGCTTTCAATCGATCCTGACCTAACTGATAGGCTCCTGTAACAGCCGGATCAACATAAACAATGAGATAGAGTTTGCCGGAAAGATTATCTACTACAGCCAGTTCTTCAGATAACAACAAGAGTATGTCGGGGGTATCCAGTTTGTCGGTATGAGTCTGGCCAGTAAGTTTGTGTTCAATATAGCGTATCGTATCATAGGAGAAATAGCCGACTAAACCGCCACAAAAGCGGGGCATCCCGGGATAGGGCGCAGCTTTGAATCGCGTCATATAGGATTCAACGAAAGACAATGGATTATCAACTTCTATTTCTTGTGATTTCTTATCACTTATGACACGGATAGAGTTGCCCCGTGCTTCAATACGGGTTGCTGCTGGTAAACCAATGAAAGAATATCGCCCAAAGCGTTCGCCTCCTTGTACCGATTCTAATAAATACGAATAGGGTTGATTGGCGAGTTTAAGATAGACTGACAGGGGTGTATCAAGGTCGGAAAATGTTTCGAGTATGACCGGTATGCGGTTATATCCTTGTGCCGCCAGGTTATTGAATTCAGTTTCAGTCATGTTTTAACTCCACAAAAATAAACAGGAAAAAGAAAAATAAATGGATGTCTATACACATCCGTAAGTGAAATGTGTGTGAGAAGAACGCCATCGCCGACTTATTGTTCCAGTTCCCGTATTTTTGTGGTTCACATTATAGTTTTTTGACCAGTTTCGCAGCATCATAAAGCGATTCCACTATCGCGTCACAATCGAGCTTATGCACATCCCGTCCTTCATTGTAACCATAGGGTACACAAAAAACATGACAGCCTGCAGCACGCGCAGCGATAGCGTCATTGAGTGAATCGCCAATTAACAATGCTTCGCGAGGAAGAACATCAAAATAATTACAGATATGCAGCAGTGGCATTGGGTCAGGTTTCTTTTTTGGTAAACTGTCGCCTGACAGGACGATTTCAAACTGATCCAGTAAGCCAGTAGCACGCAGCAATGGTAAAGTAAACACTTCGGATTTGTTGGTAATACAGGCAAGTCGTAAACCCGAGCTCAATAAACTGCTGAGACCATCAATGACACCTGGGAAAGGATGTGTTTTTACACATAAATTTTCCGCATAATAATGTTGGTATATTGGCAAGGCTTTAGCCAATAATGCGGCGTCTGGTTCGCCATTTGTATCACCGGTCAGTGTACGTTTTACTAATCTTTCTATGCCTTTTCCGATATATGACTGAATGATAGTGGGCGATAATTCGGGTTTACCCAGTTCTCGTAACATCATATTAGCGGCAAGCGCCAGATCGTCAGCTGTATCCAGTAATGTACCATCCAGGTCAATCATGACGACCTTAATTGGTAACGGAAATTCGATTTTATCTACCGTTGTATTGGCGTAACGGAAAAGATTATTATTCATGGTAGAAAATAAGATAGATGAAATTGAGTCAAAATTTTCTTTGCAGAAAGAAGAGCTATACAACTATACTTTTGCTAGCTCGGAGCGCAATGCAGCTATGACGGTATCATAATGATGTGGGTCACTGTCTTTGCCTGCATTGTATATGGCTGATCCTGCAACAAAAGTATCCGCACCTGCGCGCGCAATTTCAGCAATATTCTCAATTTTCACGCCGCCATCAATTTCCAGCATGATATCTTTGCCGCATGCGTCAATACGTTGTCGTACTGCCTTGAGTTTCGCAAGGGCTTCAGGAATAAACGTTTGTCCACCAAAACCGGGGTTCACTGACATAATCAATACCAAATCCAGTTTGTCCAGTACATGGTCAAGGTAATCGAGTGGTGTCGCTGGGTTAAATACGAGACCGGCTTTGCAACCTTGTTCTTTAATGAGTCCAATGGTGCGATCAATATGCTTGGATGCTTCCGGATGAAATGAAATAATATTAGCGCCTGCTTTAGCAAAATCGGGAATGATGCGATCCACTGGTTCTACCATCAAATGTACATCAATGATCGCTTCAGTTAATGGGCGAATTGCTTCGCATACGAGTGGGCCAATGGTAAGATTGGGCACATAGTGGTTATCCATGACATCAAAATGGATAATGTCCGCGCCAGAATCAATAACAGCGGTGATTTCTTCACCTAACTTAGCAAAATTTGCTGAAAGAATGCTTGGTGCAATACGATACATGAGTGACCTCTCTATAATCAAAGGTGCTATTCTACCTGTAAATGGCCTTTACGCGTTAATAGCGCGCGTTGCTGATACGGCTAATCAGGGCAAGCTGGATTGTTTCTCTTTGATACAATATAAAAAATAGTGTGCAATATCGATATGACTGAAAGTAAAAAATATGAAATTGATGTGACCATCCGTACCACATACCTTCCTGATCAATCGAATGAAAAGATGGATCGGCATGTATTTGCTTATACCATTACGATTGCTAATATGGGTACAGTGGCAACACAGCTGATTAGCCGCCACTGGATTATTACAAATGGAGATGGCAGTGTGCAGGAAGTGCGTGGTTTAGGTGTTGTTGGTGAACAGCCTTTGCTTAAACCGGGTGATAGCTTTGAGTATACGAGCGGGACCGTTATTTCCGCATCGGTCGGATCCATGAAAGGCAGTTATCAGATGGCGGCAGAGGATGGTTTTCATTTTGACGTTGCTATTCCTGAGTTTATTTTGAGTGTACCAAGAGTGTTGCATTAGTTTTATTAGAAATGTGGACGCTATCTTATAACAAGGTTTAATCGTGCGATGACCGGCACACTTTATCTTATTCCAACGCTATTAAGTGGTGAGGATATTAACTGGGTTATTCCTAGTACGGTTCAGAAGCATATTGCAGATATCAGTTATTATATTGTTGAGCATCCGAAAACAGCCAGACAATTTCTGAAATGCATTAATTGTAATTTACCGTTGCAGAAAATTCATATGGAAATTCTGAATGAGCATACTCAATCCCATGAACTGCTGCCTTTACTTGATCCATTGCTGGCTGGTCATGATGTAGGCATTCTATCTGAAGCAGGCTGCCCTGCAGTTGCTGATCCTGGTGCAGAATTGATACGACTTGCTCACCAACAGAATATCCGGGTGATGCCTTTAGTGGGACCATCTTCTATCTTGCTAGCATTGATGGCCTCTGGATTAAACGGCCAGCGTTTTTCTTTTCACGGCTATTTGCCTGTGGAAAGAGATGTTCGGGTTAAGAAAATTATTGAGTTAGAGCAGCAATCCATAGCATATGATCAGACTCAGATTTTTATTGAGGCACCTTATCGAAACCAGAGGTTGTTGGAGTCATTAATTAAAACTTGTCATGATAATACTGATTTATGTATTGCTGCTAATCTTACATTCGTCAGTGAATATATCGCCACTAAAACAATTAAAGCGTGGAGATGTGCATTACCTGAAATCAATAAAATACCCGCAATTTTTCTATTTCATGGAAAATAACTGAATGGGTATTGGAGCTAAGAAAACGAAAAGAAACGATTGCACTGACGATTATTTGAATTATTTTTTCTGAATAAATTCGATTTTGTATCCATCTGGATCTTCCACAAAAGCAATGACAGTCGTGCCGTGTTTCATGGGACCAGCCTCTCGTGTTACTTTTCCACCCAGTTTCTTGGTTTCTTCGCAGGCCTGCTGTGCGTTCTCAACCTCAATGGCAATGTGTCCAAATCCTTCACCTATTTCATATTGAGTGATATCCCAATTATGAGTCAATTCGAGTACGGTACCGTTGGCTTCATCTTGATAGCCAACGAATGCAAGGGTGAATCGGCCATCAGGATAGTCCTTGCGGCGCAATAATTTCATTTTTAATACTAGAGTATAGAAGTCGAGCGATTTTTCAAGATTACCGACTCGTAGCATGGTGTGTAGGATACGCATCTATATTTTCACCATTTCAAAATCTTCTTTGCGCGCACCACATTCAGGACATGTCCAATTGATCGGTACATCTTCCCAACGCGTGCCGGCGGGGATACCTTCTTCCGGAGATCCTTCGGCTTCGTCATATATAAAGCCACAAATAAGACACATATAACGGTTGTAAACATGATTCTCTTCAGTCGGCATGATAGATAGGAGCCTCTTTTTAGGTTAAAATAGCATTTTACGGTATTAATGCATGTTACAGCCACCCCCTATTGTACTTTCTTTTGCCGCAAACGACCCAAGTGGCGGAGCCGGCATTCATGCGGATATTCTTACGATTGCCAGTCTGGGTTGTCACCCTTTGTCGGTAATTACGGCTATTACAGTACAAGATACAGTCGGTGTAGAAGATATACTGGCACTTGATCCGGAATGGGTAGCGGACCAGGCACGAGCGGTATTAGAAGATATGCCTGTGAATGTTTTTAAAATCGGACTATTGGGCAGTGTCGAAATTATAGCGGCGATTGCTGAAGTGATTTCAGATTATCCCGATATCCCGTTGATATTAGATCCAGTCCTTGCGTCGGGTCGTGGTGACGAATTGGCTAACGAAGAGATGGTACAGGCTATGCGTGAATTGTTGCTTCCGCAAGTGACTATTCTAACACCCAATAGCTTGGAGGCTCGGCGTTTGGCGCAGGATGATGATGACGATGATTCATATCTGCTGGATTTTGATCAGTGTGCAGAAAGGCTTTTACAAATGGGCTGCGAGTATGTATTGATTACCGGTACGCATGACTATACATCTCGGGTTGTCAATACACTGTATAACTCTGACGGTATTGTACGTTCGGATGAATGGCAAAGATTAGCCGGTTCTTATCATGGATCAGGATGCACATTGGCATCTGCTATCGCTGCCTCAATTGCGAATGGATTATCTGTCGATGAAAGCGTGTATGAAGCGCAGGATTTTACCTGGCGGGCATTGAAAGCGGGTTTTCGTCCAGGTATGGGGCAGCATTTACCAGACAGGCTTTTTTGGGCAGATGATGAAAATACGGACTTGAATAAGGATAAAAGTTAAGGTAGCTGCAAATGGTATGCCCTGAAATCGGCGGATTGTACGCCATTACACCGAATCAGATCGATACAGAAGGCCTGTTGATAATGACTGAGCAAGCACTTGCTGGTGGTGTTCGTCTGATACAGTATCGTAATAAAGCAGCGGGTACTGAATTGTTACGCGAACAGGCGCATGCATTGGCTCATCTTTGTCAAAAATATAGTGTTCCGCTGATTATTAACGATCATCTTGGTCTTGCTATTGAAGTGAAAGCGGCTGGGCTGCATATAGGTCAAACGGATATTTCTATTAGAGAAGCACGATATTGGTTGGGCAAGAGAAAAATTATTGGCGCTTCTTGTTATAATTGCCTGGATTTGGCTATTAGAGCTGAAGTGCAGGGCTTTGATTATGTGGCTTTTGGTGCATTTTATGCTTCAGTCACGAAGCCAGAAGCAGTGCCTGCTTCAATCGATTTGTTGCATCAAGCAAAGAAAAGACTATTGACACCTGTTGTTGCCATTGGTGGAATTAATTTAATCAATGCTGAGATCTTAATAAAAAATGGGAGTAATGCCATAGCGGTTTGTAGCACTTTATTTTGTGCACAAAATATACAATCTACCGCTAAACAATTTTCACGATTATTTTATTAAAGTAAAAATCTGCTAGATTTTTACAATCTGGGCTGGCGAGGGAATAGGTAATCATCTCTTGATCATCGGAAACACCGTTACTATTGATAATGCAGTGTTGAGATAATACCCGCGGTTTTCCCTATGTACATATTAAATTGGTTTTTATCGGAGCTGCTTCCAGATGCAATCCACTATTTTTAATCATACTGACGAGTTATCAAATGACTTCACGTAATCATCAATTGTTTGAGTTGTCTCAGAAATATATTCCCGGTGGCGTTAATTCACCTGTGCGCGCCTTTAAATCAGTGGGTGGTGAACCCATATTTTTTCAGAGGGGACAGGGAGCTTATGTATGGGACGTAGATGGAAAGGCTTACATCGACTATGTGGGTTCTTGGGGGCCATTAATTCTAGGTCATGCACAAACAGAGGTAATCAACGCAGTACAAACAGCCGCGCAGAATGGCTTAACTTTTGGTGCGCCTACTGAAGCAGAGTTGAAAATAGCGGAGCTGATTTGTCAATTAATCCCTTCAATCGAACAAGTTAGGCTGGTCAGCTCGGGCACTGAGGCAGGGATGAGTGCTATCCGTCTGGCGCGCGGTTATACAGGTAGAAGCCATATTATTAAATTTGAAGGGTGTTATCACGGTCATGATGATGCTTTGCTAGTGAAGGCCGGTTCTGGTGCCTTGACTTTTGGTCATCCTAGTTCTGCCGGTGTTCCTGCGGAAACAGTAGGGCATACTATTGTACTGGACTACAATGATCGAGCTGGATTGGAAAAAACATTCGTTGAGCATGGTGATAAGATTGCTGCGGTTATTGTTGAACCGATTGCGGGTAATATGAATCTGATTATGCCGGAATCAGGTTTTCTGGCTACTTTGCGTGAATTATGCACCCAGCATGGTAGTGTGCTGATTTTTGATGAGGTAATGACGGGTTTTCGTGTTGGTCTGAGTTGCGCTCAGGGTCTTTATCAGATTAAACCGGATCTCACTACGCTGGGTAAAGTGATTGGTGGTGGTATGCCAATGGCAGCCTTTGGTGGAAGGCGGGATATTATGCAATGCCTGGCACCGTTGGGGCCAGTATATCAGGCAGGAACACTTTCTGGTAATCCCGTTGCTGTTGCAGCAGGATTGGCTACTTTGAAACAGGTACAAGCAGTTGGGTTTTATGAGAGACTTGCGAGCAAAACTCAACAGCTTACGGAAGGTATTGTTGCTATCGCAAAAAAGCAAGGGGTTGCTTTTTGTGCTCAGTCAGTGGGTGGAATGTTCGGACTCTATTTTAGGGAGAAAATCCCAGCCAGTTTTTCTGAGGTGATGGAGTGTGATAAAGATGCATTTAATCGATTTTTTCATGCCATGTTAAATGAGGGTGTTTATTTTGCACCCTCGGCATTTGAGGCGGGTTTCGTTTCCTCTGCCCATGGCGATATGGAAATCGATAAGACGCTAGTTGCAGCAGAAAAGGTATTTGACACTTGGTGAGTTTCGTTTCGGTGTGATAACAAAAAGGCAGCCATGGCTGCCTTTTTGTTATCTGTTAGCAATTAACTAGAAGTTGGTAGAAGTTAGCGCAGTTTGGAAATATATTCAGCTACGGCTCTCTTCTCTTTTGAGCTCATGCGGGTAACAATTGTCTGCATGACGTGGCCATCATTGGCGCGATTGCCATTACTGAACGCCTTTAACTGAGCCGTTGTATATTCAGCATGCTGTCCTGCTAGAGCAGGATAATGGGGTGGAATGCCAGAACCATTAGGAGAATGGCAACTCGCGCACGCAGGGACACCATTTTCCAAATTACCGCCATGATAAATGATTTTCCCTGCTTTTAGTAATGCTTCATTCTGAGCTATATTACTTGTACTTGGCTCTGTTTTTTGTTGAGCATAATAAGTGCCAAGACTCTTCATGTCTTCCAGTGAGAGTGCGGCGACCATGGAAGTCATGACAGGACTGTTACGTTTTGCTGGCGATGTATCCGTTACCTTAAAATCAATCAATTGCTTGGTAATGTATTCTGCATGTTGCCCAGCTAAGATAGGATTCAACGGGATGAAACTGTTGCCGTCAGCATTGTGACAGCCCGCACAAACACCGGCCGCAATATCTTTACCTTTAGTAGCGTCACTATTAGCAGCTGTATTGTTTTCAGCGAAGATTGGAGCAGATAATGTCAGAGCAATGACTACTGCCGTATTCATAAATATTTTCATGTTTTGCATTCCATTTTCTTTAGGGCTTCCGAAAACTTGGTACTGATAGGATCAACTGTGCATTTTAACAAGGCGAGAGATTATTAACAACAAAAAAACCGTTAACATGTGTAGCTGGAATCCGTATTATTGAAGGAACTTGTCTTTTTTATTTGTATTGAGTGTTAGAGGTGCTTTTATTATCTAGATCATTGCACAAGCGCCATAATTATTTCGCTCTGGAGGAGCTTGTCTGTTGCCTGTGAATATCGATTATTTTTGGCAAGAGTACCTGCTGTATCCGGAAGTAAGTGCATTTTTGTTGGGTAAGATGCTAAGGTAACGGTTGTTATTTTATATTGAATTAACATATTCAAGTTAAAGTATATGTTTGCTGAATTTATGAATTATCATTGTTACATTTATTTCTTCGCTGATTTTGCAAGCATTGTCAAAATGTTATCATATAATTGTTGACTATTTAGCTAACTAAAAATCATTATGACAGTACATATAAAATCGTTACAAGAAATAGAAAAGATGCGGGTTGCGGGTAGACTTGCTTCAGAGGTTTTAGATTATATTGCTCCTTTTGTTACACCTGGAGTTACGACTGGTGAGCTTGATGGGTTGTGCCATCAGTATATGACTGAGGTGCAAAATACAATCCCTGCACCCCTCAACTATGCGCCACCGGGACATTCGCCCTATCCAAAATCGATTTGTACTTCAGTAAATAATCAGATATGCCATGGCATACCCGGCAAAAAAAAGCTGAAAAATGGCGATATTGTCAATATTGATGTTACCGTTATTAGTAATCGTTATCATGGTGATACGAGCCGCATGTACTACGTAGGCGAACCATCAATTCAAGCCAGACGCTTATGCGAATTAACCTATGAAGCAATGTGGCGAGGTATAGATGAGATTAAACCCGGTAAACATCTGGGAGATATTGGCTACGCTATTCAGAGGCTGGCCGAAAGCGTGGGATATAGTGTGGTGAAAGAATTTTGTGGTCACGGCATTGGTTTAAAGTTTCATGAAGACCCACAAGTACTTCACTATGGTCGTATTGGTACTGGTTTGCGGCTTGAGCCGGGTATGATTTTTACGGTTGAGCCTATGATTAATGCTGGTAAAGCTGCTATTCGCCATTTACCTGATGGATGGACTATTACAACTAAAGATAGTAGCTTGTCAGCGCAATGGGAGCACACTGTATTAGTTACTGAAGATGGATATGAGGTGCTAACCCTTTCTGCTGATGCCCCGCCAAAACCAATATATCGTTTTTCCAGCTAATAATAAGAGGCCTTCGTATAAATCGTATTTTGAAAATTTTTGTGCTGGTATATGACCGATAAAATTAATAACCTGAAAATACCAAGCTATCGAAAAAATCAGTTATGCAACGATTTTTATAATTAGCTATTTGCATCAATAAGTGTAATGTTATAGATATCATTAAAAAAATAGTACGTTCTGATACTGCTTAATATTACGCCCTAACTAGATATAAGGTCTGACAGAGTGATGCGTCCCGATAATCGTAATCCTGATCAAATGCGTCCCGTACAAATATTTCGCCACTATACCAAGCACGCTGAAGGCTCTGTGCTAATTGAATGTGGTGATACCAAAATTATTTGTACGGCCAGTGTAAACGAAAAAGTTCCTCAATTTCTTAAAGGCAAAGGACAGGGCTGGTTGACTGCTGAATACAATATGTTGCCATGCTCCACCGGTGAACGTATGCAACGTGAAGTAATTAAGGGGAGGCAATCCGGCCGTACGATGGAGATTCAACGATTGATCGGACGCGCATTACGCTCGGTGGTAGATATGAAAAAGTTGGGTGAACGGACGATTCAAATTGATTGTGATGTTATTCAGGCAGACGGTGGTACTCGAACGGCCAGCATTACCGGTGCATTTGTGGCGCTACATGATGCAGTAGATAAGCTATTATGCAAGCAATTAATAGAGCATACACCCATATTGGACCATATTGCAGCCATCTCGGTTGGTATCCATAAGGGTGCGGCCGTACTCGATCTGGATTATCAGGAAGATTCTTCCTGTGACACGGATATGAATGTGGTGATGACAGGGAGTCTGGGCTTGGTCGAAGTGCAAGGAACGGCAGAAGGAATCGCTTTCAGTCGAGAGGAACTGAATATCATGTTGGATAAGGCACAGCAGGGAATTAAAGAATTGGTCGCAATTCAGAAAACTGTGCTGGCAGTAAGTTGAATGAGTATGCATGATATAAAGAAGCTTGTTATTGCGAGTAATAATCAAGGTAAATTAAGTGAAATAGGCGCTTTGTTTGCGCCACTAGCTATTGAAGTGCTGCCACAATCCACGTTCAACATTAATGGGGTGGACGAACCCTATCACACCTTCATTGAAAATGCTTTGGTCAAAGCGCGTCATGCCAGTAGATGTTCTGGTTTGCCTGCCTTGGCGGATGACTCAGGGATTTGTGTTAATGCATTAAAAGGTGCGCCGGGTGTTATTTCAGCACGTTATGCTGGTGAACCTAAATCAGACAAACGCAATAATTTAAAGTTAATTAAGGTACTCAAAGATCAATCGGATCGAAGTGCCTATTATTATTGTATTATGATATTGGTCCGGCATGCAGAGGATCCTCAGCCGATGATTGCTGATGGTATCTGGCATGGTGAGATTGTTTTACACCCACGGGGTGAAAGTGGGTTTGGTTACGATCCTTATTTTTTTCTGCCCGGATCGGGCAAGACTGCGGCAGAGTTGTCCTCAGACCAAAAAAATTTGATCAGTCATCGTGGTAAGGCACTGACACGGTTAATTGAAAACTTTAGATGAAAATAGATTGAAGCACAATGATGAGGAATAAAACAGCCTCGAAAAAAATGCATACACGTTTTCCGGAATAATAGAACGTATACTTGCGGCTCAAAAAATCGAGTATCTGAAATATGAAATGAATGTATTGATACCAGATAAACATATCCGGGAACTAAAGACTGGTTTTCATATTCAATGTATTGTAGGTATACATCCATTACTGTAGCGCAGCAAATCATAAATTAGAAATATAACTAAACAAAACTTGTAAGAGGATTATTCTGATGAAAACACGCGCTGCGGTTGCCTGGAAAGCTGGGCAACCGCTTGTTATTGAGAATGTTGACCTGGAAGGTCCCAGAGCGGGTGAAGTATTAGTTGAAATTAAAGCAACCGGTATTTGTCATACTGATTACTATACCTTGTCAGGGGCTGATCCGGAAGGCTTGTTTCCTGCTGTTTTGGGTCACGAGGGCGCTGGTATCGTTGTTGATGTCGGACCAGATGTAAGACATCTGCGTAAAGGGGATCACGTGATTCCGCTCTACACACCAGAGTGTCGTGAATGTAAATTCTGTTTGTCACAAAAAACTAATCTTTGTCAGGCGATTCGTAGCACGCAGGGGCGCGGTCTCATGCCGGATGCAACTTCACGTTTTTCTCTCCATGGAAAACCACTCTTTCATTATATGGGTACTTCTACTTTTTCAAATTACACTGTGGTGCCGGAAATTGCGCTGGCAAAAATTCGCGAAGATGCGCCTTTCGAAAAAGTATGTTACATCGGATGTGGTGTTACTACAGGTATTGGCGCGGTATTATTTACAGCTAAAGTTGAAGCCGGCAGTAACGTAGCTGTATTCGGCCTGGGGGGCATCGGTTTAAATGTAATACAGGGCGCAAAAATGGTCGGCGCTGACAAAATTATCGGTATTGATATTAACTCGGAGCGAGAGGCCATGGCGCGTGAATTTGGCATGACGCACTTTATTAATACTAATGAAGTTCCCGATATTGTAGATGCGATTGTTCAGCTTACAGATGGTGGGGCCGATTATAGTTTTGAATGTATTGGCAATACCCAAGTTATGCGTCAGGCGCTGGAATGTACCCATAAAGGTTGGGGGCGGAGCATTATTATCGGCGTGGCGGAGGCAGGTGCGGAAATCAGTACACGCCCTTTTCAGCTTGTGACTGGCCGGAAGTGGGAAGGCTCGGCTTTTGGCGGGGCGCGTGGACGCACGGATGTGCCAAAGATTGTCGACTGGTATATGGAAGGAAAAATTAATATCGATTCATTGATAACGGATATTTTGAAGTTGGAAGATATTAATGAGGGATTTCGCTTAATGAAAGCGGGTAAGTCCATCAGATCTGTGGTGGTTTATTAATGAAAGCAGTATTGGAGACGGTTAGTCAGCATCGTTGTTTTGATGGTATGCAAGGCTTCTATCAACATCATTCCGAAATTATTGGTTTGCCCATGCGTTTTTCGGTATATCAACCACCGCAAGCGCAATATAGTTCTGTCCCCGTATTGTTTTTTTTGGCTGGTCTTACTTGCACAGAAGAAACTTTTATGATTAAAGCAGGTGCGCAGCGTTATGCTGCCAAATATGGATTAATGCTTGTAACAATGGATACCAGTCCGCGTCAAACAGGGCTTCCGGGGGAGAGTGTGGATTGGGATTTGGGCGCGGGCGCAGGATTTTACCTGGACGCTACTGTAGCGCCGTGGTCGCAATATTACCGTATGGAAACCTATATTACACAAGAATTACGAGAAATAGTTCTTGCGCAATTTCCAGCAGATAAAGACCGGATCGGTATTTTTGGACACTCTATGGGCGGTCATGGCGCTTTGACTTTAGCACTCAGAAATCCGGAAATATATCAGTCTGTATCTGCTTTTGCTCCAGTTTCTTCCCCTATGTCTTGTCCGTGGGGACAGAAAGCATTTACTCATTATCTCGGTGAGACGTGTGAACGCTGGCGTGGTCACGATGCGACCGCTTTAATTGAAGATGGTTGCCATCATGCATCCCTACTGCTGATTGATCAAGGTCTGGATGACCCATTTCTGAGTGAACAACTGCATCCGGATCGCCTCGAAATGGCTTGTAAGAAAGCGAAACAAAAATTGATACTACGTTATCATGAAGGCTACGATCACGGATATTATTTTATCAGTACTTACATAGCGGATCATTTAAGACATCATCGAGATCTCTTGAACAGTTCCCATTAGGCCGGCTTAGTAATCAATCCATCGCGTAGTCGTTTCTGCCAGTCTTTCATCCAATCAAGAAAATCGTCGGCTAAGAGAGGGCCGGAGATGAAATATCCTTGGGCAAGGTTACATCCTGTTTCACGTACAAGTTTCCAATCATCCTGGTCTTGGACGCCTTCAGCTACAACTTCCATATTCAGTTGCCTTGCCAGGGCCAGGCTGGCGTCATACATTGCGCGCAAAGTTTCATCGGCCCAAGCGCGGTGCACAAAGCTCTGATCAATTTTGAGCTCATCAAAAGGAATGTCACGTAACTGAGCGAGTGAAGAATGCCCTGTCCCAAAGTCATCTATTGAAAGACGAAATCGTTTTAATCGGAGTCGAGTCAGAATTTCGAGCGGGATTCGAGTGTCTCCCATTAGCTGACTTTCAGTGACTTCCAATACGACTTTCTGGGGTGGTACTCCTGCTTGAGTGACAAGATTAACTACTAAATCCTGGAAGTCCAAAGAGGTTAAATTATCCATGGATACATTCACAGCTACCCGGAACATTAATCCGGCTTGATGCCAAACTCTAGCTTGGGCGAGGGCATTGGTGAGAACCAGACAGGTCAGGTCATTGATTAAATCATGTGCTTCTGCAACAGCGATAAACTGATCAGGTGTTACCAGACCATCATCAGAATGCTGCCACCGCACGAGTGTTTCTACGCCCGCCACCTCGCCCGTAGCTACCACCACTTTGGGCTGATAATAATTGATCAGTTCTCGATTCGTGATGGCGGCCCGTACTGCCTCCATGCTATATGTTTTTTTCTTTTGTGGCTGATTGTGGTGTAAAGAAGGGGGTACCCATTTCTTTATTAATGCAGTCAATGCCTGGGGTTTTACCGGCTTATGTAAATAGCCCAACATGGGTATCTCATGAGCATGAACGAGTTTCTCGGCCGTTTTCAATATGCGTTCATCTTCACCGCTGACCAAAATGAGACTGCCTGCATAATGTCGCTCAACTAGGTGACGTACAAACTCAATTCCATCCATTTCTGGCATATTAAGATCCAGCAATATTACGTCAGGTTGTGTATCTGGATTGCCGATCTGTTTAAGTGCATCGCGCCCATTGTCACAAAAATTAACAGAAGTGAATCCCTGATTTGAAAGCATACGAGACAATAATCCGAGCATGAAAGTATCATCATCAAGTATCAGAATCTTAATTTCAGATAGTTCAGGCATAACATTCTTTTTCTTCGAGTGATAGGATAGATATCATGAAAAACCATGACTCTGAGTAAATTATTAGGAGATAATACACCGAATGTTCTTTATTCTCAGAGAAATTTGGGAATTAACGCTATATCAGAATGCATTGCATTTCATTGTTGTGAGTGATATTCCTTGGATATTTGATTTGCATGCTTCATATCGTATGGTGAAAAAATGAAAGCAAGAGGAATTCTGTAATCTGATTGAAATTATCTGGAATTTATAGTATGTCTTTCTATACAACTGCCTATAAAGTCTATAAACAAGATAAGACCGCTGCATAACTGGTTATCTCGGGCTGGGCAAGATTTTTAAGTGTTTGATTTATCAATGCTGCAAGTAATCAGAAAAGCTCAAAAATACAGTTATGCAGCGGTCTTAAGATAGAAATGCATTAATCGGTTCTAATGCAGAAATTAATTAGAAATAAAATACCCATTTAGTTCCATTTTAAATATAGGTGCCGATCTTTGTATTGATGAAGTAATTATGCTGGTACTTAGGCCTGGTTGCCATACTGCTTAGAGTTGATATGATTGATACGTTAACATATTGAATATGTGAAATTTTTTTAATTTTTCATAATGATCCACGACAATATTTGCTGACCGCTTTAACGGATAGATTAATTTTTTATCTACTTCATTGGTATTCAATATTTTTAATATAATAGAAGAATTCATGTTTTATTTATAGCGCATCATATTCAGATTCTGTATTAATATCTGTTGTATTTTTAATACAATGGTGAGTGCACTTCATATTTTGACAAAAAGGAAACTCGAGTGAATGCTCTATATATTAGTATTATGAGACGATCGACTTGTTTCATTATCATATTATTATTTTTTATTTTAGGTGGTTGTACGACTTATCCGCCGCTGACCGATACGATGGGAAGTGTTTCTCACGATTATCTGGTTGGTCCGGGGGACACTGTAGATATTATTGTTTGGCGTAATCCCGAGGTTTCAATGTCGGTGCCGGTTCGCCCAGATGGAAAAATTACCACACCACTGGTAGAAGACTTGCCAGCCAGCGGAAAAACATCAACAGAGTTGGCCCGTGATATTGAAGGCGCATTATCTAAATACATTCAACAGCCAGTTGTGACAGTGGTCGTGACTCAGTTTGTTGGGCCATTTGGTGAACAAATTCGCGTTATCGGTGAAGCGACGCAGCCCCAGGCTTTACCTTATCGTGAGAAAATGACATTAATGGATGTTTTAATTGCAGTGGGTGGCATTACAGATTTTGCAGCAGGCAATAGAGCTAGAATTATTCGAAATGTAGATGGAAAGCAACAACAATTTAGTGTTCGGTTGAATGATTTAATCAGAGATGGCGATATATCAGCGAATGTGCCGATGTTTCAGGGTGATGTACTGGTAATACCCGAGAGTTTCTTCTGATAGTTGTATTTGTGATCAAATTTAAGATAGATAGATCATCTCATAGAGGGAGTAACTACTAAAATGGAAGAGCTGATAACCCAACTATACGTGTATTTAAAAGGTATATGGAAATATCGTTGGGTATCGATGATTATTGCCTGGATTATTGCTATTACAGGGTGGGTAACCGTTATCAATCTACCGGATAGCTATCAATCTTCGGCTAGAATTTATGTTGATACACAAAATATTTTAAGACCGCTCATGGCTGGTATGACAGTTTCTCCTAACTTGCAACAACAGATCTCTATAATCAGTCGTACGTTAATCAGCCGCCCAAACGTAGAGAGAATTATACGCATGGTCGATCTGGATATTAAAATTGTGAAGGAAGCTGAAAAGGAGAGATTGGTTGCTGAATTGATGAAAGAAATAAAACTGGGTGCTGCTACCGGAGGCGATAATATCTTCACTATTTCTTATGATAATAAAGATCCATTCCTTGCAAAGGATATCGTTCAGTCTTTGCTCACCATCTTTGTAGAAGAGGGGCTTGATGGAAAGAAGGATGATTCTTCATCAGCACTACGATTTATCGATCAGCAGATTGCAGCTTATGAAGAAAGATTGGTTACGGCAGAAAATGCCTTGGCAAATTTCAAACAAAGAAATATTGGATTGCTACCTGGGCAGGGCGGCGATTATTATTCTCAACTGTCAATGGCTACGGATGAACTTAAGAAAGCACATCTTGCATTAAAAGAAGCTGAAAAGGCACGTGATGCAATCAGAAAGCAAATTAGTGGTGATGAGCCTGTTTTGATGTTGGATCCATCTTCTTTGGCACCTGAGTCTATTGTAAATCCTGAACTTGATGCGCGCATTAGGGTGCTCAAAGAAAATCTGGACACACTCCGGCTCAATTACACAGAACTGCATCCAGATATTATTTCAACAAATCGTTTAATCTCGCAGCTCGAAGAACAGAAGAGAGAGGCACTAAGATTGGCTTTGCCTGGTAACGATTTCGGTAAAAATTACAGTCCCATGTTGCAGCAGTTGAATGTTGCATTAACAGATGCAGAAGCAATCGTTGCTTCTATGAATGCTCGCGTGGAAGAATATACTGCGCGTTACAGCCAGTTAAAATCCATGAGTAAAGCCATACCGGAGGTGGAAGCGGAGTTCACTCAACTTAATCGTGATTACCATGTAAATAAAGCTAATTATGAGAAGCTGCTTGAGCGTCGTGTTTCTGCAGAAATGTCCGGTGAATTAACTTCTAATTCAGGCTTGCTGTCATTTAAGATCATTGATCCACCAAAAGTTCCCGAGATACCCACAGGCCCTGATCGTACGAAATTATTTACTTTTGTATTTTTAGGCGCATTATTAGTCGGAGTCGGCGTTGCGTTTATTATCAGTCAAATTCGACCGGCCTTTCATAGTTCTAATGATTTGCGTGAAGTTACTGGAATAACCGTTCTGGGTGCTATACCGATGGTTTGGACTGATCAGCAAAAATTAAAAAGTAGAAATCGCCTCTACATATTTGGCTTTTCATTGTTATTCTTGTCAATTTTATACATGGTTTTAATCCTGTATGTAAAGCAGATAATTCAGCTCGTTGCCAAGCTGCCATTTTAGATTCTGCATATGTTTCTACATATGTGTGCTTTAAATAATAATGGATTCATGGATAGACGCCATTGGGAGATAACGTGAGTATTATTGAAAAAGCAGCCGGAAAAATCGAAGCAGAAGCGCGTATTGATACGAGACGGGTATCGCATGATGTTAATATCAAGTCTGATATCAAACAAAGACCGCCCTTAGATAACGAAGTTCTTGAAAATGAGGTTAAGCAGGCTCAGCTGCATTCTTCCGTTACCAAGTCTGCTGCGGAATCAGTGCAGGTCACCATTGATCACGATAGATTGCATCAACTGGGTATCGTTACACCCAGTCAGGGGAAAACACAAATTGCTGAGCAGTTTCGAATAATCAAGAGACCGTTACTTACAAAGGCAGTTAAGCAGAATGGCAATCCTGTAAAAAATGCTAATTTGATTATGCTCACTAGCGCGCTTGCTGGGGAGGGGAAAAGCTTTTGCGCTGTAAATCTGGCGATGAGCATTGCTTCTGAAATGGATCATCGAGTTTTATTGATAGATGCGGATGTGGCTCGTCCTACCGTGCCAAAAATCCTGGGAATTGGTGCTAAAAAAGGTTTGCTAGATATCCTTCTGAATGAGAAGCTTGATGTCGCTGATGTAATGCTTAAAACCAATGTTGAGAAGTTGACAATCATTACTGCGGGAAGTCCGCACTCACATGCGACCGAGTTGTTGGCAAGTCATGGAATGAGCGTGTTACTCGATGAACTATCACAACGCTATCATGATCGGATTGTGATATTTGATTCGCCTCCTATTTTGTTGACCAGTGAAGCACGTGTTTTAACCGCTAGAATGGGGCAGATTGTTTTAGTAGTTGAAGCTGAGAAAACGACGCAACAAGCAGTCAAGGAAATGCTTCGGCATATTGGATCGCATGACAATATCAATTTAATTTATAACAAAGCGAAGGCATTTTCAGGTGAGGAATATTATGGGTATTATTATTCATGAGATTAACCGAAGATAGTTATCAGGGCCAAGATTTATTTTTAATCGTTTGTCCTACTATCATTGCAATATTTTTGTTTTTCTCATCTGTTGCTGATGCGGCTGAATGGAGCATTGATCCAAGGCTGAATATAAGAGAAACATATACTGATAATGTAAGATTAGGGAGTGGGTTTAGAAGAGCCGGTAGCAAGCCGGATGATTTTATTACACAAATTAATCCTGGTCTATCATTAACGGGTTTAGGGCGACGTGTGAATGTCAATGCATCTTACACAATGAATAATCTTATCTATGCTAGAAATAAGGATCTAACCAGAATAAGACACCAGCTTAACGCCAAAGCAACAACGGAAATCATTGAAGATCTGTTCTTTTTAGATGGAAATGCTTTAATGTTTCAGCAAAACACCACATTATTGGGACCGCAAGCCATTGATAATACTAATGTGACAGGCAATAGAACCAGCATTAGAGCCTATAACATAAGCCCTTATTTGCGTCATCGATTTCAGAACTTTGCTTCCACCGAGTTACGCTATGCGCATGGCATCGTTGAGTCGGGTACAAATGGATTACGTAATAGTCAGCGGGATAGTGTTTTATTGAATTTAAATAGTGGTGATTCTTTTAAAATATTCACTTGGGGCTTGAATTATAGTTATCAAAAAATCCATTTTGACGGTAATACGATTCGTGCTGGTCGGAATGTGGAATTAGAGCGTTCTGTTGCCAATTTTCGTTATAACATAACGCCTCGATTTGGTTTAACGGCAACAGGAGGCTATGAAAGAAATAGTTTTGTTTCAACCAGAGGAAATCCGTCGAGTCCTACCTGGTCGGTTGGCTTTGCCTGGTTGCCGAGTGAAAGAACGGATATCAGTGCAAGTGCCGGGCAAAGATTTTTTGGTGATACTTACGCAGCTCAAGTCAATCATCGCACACGTTCGACAACATGGAGTGCGAGTTATAATGAAGATATAACGACTTTTAATCAACAGGCACAGCTTGGCGGGACATCCGGTACAAGTGCGATCGATACATTACCTGTTTCCGGTTTGTCGAACACTTTCTTGTCATCGGATAATCTTCTGTCAGCTAATAATTTCTTAACTAACCGGCTTTTTCTACAACGGCGCCTGCAAGCTTCTGTCACTGTAAATGGGGTCAGGAATACCCTTTCTTTAAGAGTATTTAATATGTCACGTAAAGCATTTTCGCCGGCCGATCTGGATATCGATCTGGTTGGAATAGAAAATCTTTTGTTGCTTAACAATACGAGGCAAACGGGCGGCAACGTGTCGTGGAGTTACCGATTTTCTCCTCGCACTAGTGTCAATATGAATGCCAGCTTTATTCGATTTAAATTCTTCTCCGTTAATCGAATTGATGATAATCAAATTCTGATGATGAGTCTGATAAGGCAGATTCAGCCCAATTTAATGGGTGTGTTTCAATTACGGCGTATTCAGCGAGATTCTAACCGACAAGGGAGTGACTTTAATTCGAATTCTGTTATAGCATCTCTAAATATGAACTTTTAGTGGGAAAATTGATGTACGAATCATATTATGGTTTCAGAGCTAAGCCATTTCAATTAAAGCCCGATCCGGACTTTTTCTTTAGTAGCAAGGGGCATAAACGTGCTATGGCCTACTTGGAATATGGCTTATCTCAGAAAGAAGGGTTTATTATTATTACTGGGGAGATCGGGGCAGGTAAAACAACGCTCATGCGTAATCTTTTCAGGAAAATTAAAACGGAAAAGATTGTTGCAGCACAGATCGTTAATACTCATCTTGATGCATCCGATATCTTGAGAGTGGTCGCAGCTGCTTTTGGTTTGTCTTACATAAATGTGACTAAGGCTGCACTATTGCTGGAGCTAGAGCAATTCCTTCGTCAGTGCGATCAGCAGGGTAATCGTGCATTGTTAGTGGTCGATGAGGCCCAAAATCTTTCTGGGCATACATTGGAAGAATTAAGAATGTTATCTAATTTTCAAACTGATGATCGACCTTTGTTACAAACTTTCTTACTTGGTCAACCAGAATTCAGAAAAATATTATTTGGTAATAACATGCAGCAGCTACGGCAAAGAGTGATTGCTACATATCATTTGGGACCTATGAGTGAGTTGGAAACAAGGGCCTATATCGAGCATCGTTTGAATGCGGTTGGTTGGCAGGGTAATCCCGTTATTAGTGATGATGCGTTTATTATGATCCATGAATATACTGAAGGAATCCCAAGAAGAATCAATTTACTGTGCGATCGTATGTTGATAATGGGGTATTTGGAAGAGTTGCGGGATTTTGGTGGTGCGGAGATCCGCGATGTAATTCAAGATTTCCAACAAGAATCCTGCTTTTCTGCGGCTGATTCGAATGAATCCGGTTCGCTTACAGGTACGTCTGATAAATAACTTCGATCAAATATATTAATCCGAGATCTGTATCAGCTACTTGTGAGCGTGGAAAAAAGAAAGTAGTTCCTATGCAAAACTTGTTTAAATAAATCGTGTTGTTATCCGATAACAGAGTAGCTTTAAGTAGGATGAGGCTAATGTATACGGATTCATATTCTGATTCTGCTAATTATTTGAGTGCGATGAATGAAATCTAAGCTTATATGTAACGCTATGACAGTCGATGTGGAGGATTATTTCCAGGTTTCGGCCTTTGCATCCCATATTCCAAGAGAATCGTGGGAAACATTGCCGTGTAGAGTTGAACGTAATATTGATCGTATTCTTTGCTTGTTTGATGAAAAACAGATAAAAGCTACTTTTTTTACTTTGGGTTGGATTGCACAACGTTATCCGGCCATGATAAGTCGTATCGCTGCACATGGTCATGAGCTGGCCAGTCATGGTTGGGCGCATCATCGTGTCTCAGATCTTAAACCCGAAGAATTTCGTGATGATATTATTCGCAGTAAAGCAATTCTAGAAGATATTGGTGGTCAGATTGTGGTCGGCTATCGCGCACCCAGCTTTTCGATTAATAGCAACAACCTTTGGGCATTAGATTATCTGGAAGAAGCGGGTTATCGTTATAGTTCGAGTATTTATCCAGTGCATCATGATCATTATGGCATGCCGGACGCACCTCGTTTTGCTTTTTATCCGAGAAAGAATGGTGGGCTGCTTGAGTTGCCTGTTTCAACCGTATGTTTATTCGGTAGGAATATTCCAGTAGGAGGAGGAGGTTACTTTCGGTTCTGGCCTTATTCACTATCTCGTTGGTTTATACAGAGACTTAATTTGACTGAAGCTCACGCCGCAATTTTTTATTTTCATCCTTGGGAAATAGATGATGACCAGCCTCGCCAGGTGGGTATTGGCTTAAAGACACATTTTCGCCATTACCTTAATCTGCATCGTATGGAAGGAAGGATTAGAACGTTGATTCGTGATTTTAATTGGGGGCGTATGGATCAGATATTTCTGAAAGAAGCAATATGAATCACTCGCCTGGCCAGTTGAATGATGTGTCTGATATTGATTTGGTTACTACTGCACCATCTGTACATCAGTTGCTGTCAGAAGATGCTGATAAATGGGATGATTTTGTCTTCACTTGTCCGACTGCAACTTTTTTTCATCGAGCAGGCTGGAAAGAAGTGATTGAACGTGCTTTTGGACATAAAACCTGGTTTCTTTACGCGGAATCCGAAGGTAAAATTCAAGGGGTGCTTCCCTTAGCTGAGGTTGATAGCTATCTTTTTGGACATTCTTTGAGTGCATTGCCTTTTTGTGTCTATGGCGGTATTGCTGCAGTTACCAATGTTGCCAGAGAGGCACTGGATCATGCTGCTCAGGAACTTGCCGCTCAGCTAGGGGTGGATTATTTAGAGTACCGAAATCTGGGGGTGTTTCACTCAGAATGGCCGAGCAAAGATTTATATGTCACTTTTCGTAAAGCAATTGATCCTGATATTGAGAAAAATATGCAAGCTATTCCACGGAAACAACGTGCAATGGTTCGCAAAGGCATTAAGGCCGGGTTGCAGAGTATTGTAGATCAGGATATCGAGCGTTTTTTCTTGGCCTATGCTGCTAGTGTGCATCGGCTGGGCACGCCGGTATTCTCGAAAGATTATTTTTCCTTACTGAAAGAAATATTTTCTGATGATTGTGAGGTCATGACGATCATTAAGGATGAACGGACTATCAGTAGTGTAATGAGTTTCTACTTCCGTAACGAAGTATTACCCTATTATGGTGGTGGAATAAATGAGGCAAGAGACCTGGCTGCAAATGATTTCATGTATTGGGAATTAATGAGACGTTGCTGTGAGAAGGGCATCAAAATATTTGACTTTGGGCGGAGTAAACGTGATACCGGTTCTTATCATTTTAAGAAAAACTGGGGGTTTGAACCACAACAACTTTAAACTTTACTATGAATACCAGCTTGTCAAAGCTAAGACGATACCTGATCATAATCCATTGAACCCTAAGTATCAGTTTTTTATTAAAGCATGGCAGAAGCTGCCGCTTCCATTAGCGAATCTGATTGGTCCGCATATTGTGAAGAATCTGGGTTAGATTATATATATTATGCAGGAGTTACTTTATTTAACTCATAGAATTCCTTACCCACCTAATAAAGGTGACAAGATACGCTCTTATCATGTACTCCAATACTTGAGCCAGCATTATCATGTTCATTTGGGAACTTTCATTGATGATGCAGAAGATTGGAAACATCTGGATAAGATAAAAGACCTTTGCGGTGAGACCTGTTTCATTAATCTTAATCCTAGAATTGCTCGTATACGTAGTCTTTCCGGGTTGTTTACAAATAGTCCTTTGACTTTGTCCTATTATGGAAATAAGGAATTGCGGGCATGGGTCAATACGCAGCTAGAAACCCGTTCCATCGATAAAATTGTGATCTTTTCATCAGCCATGGCGCAATATGTGCGTGATGCTCAATCTGTTCTTCGCATTATCGATTTTGTTGATATAGATTCCGATAAATGGAAGCAATACGCGCGTACTAAATCTTGGCCTTTCAACTGGATTTATCAACGTGAATCCAATGTATTACTTAATTACGAAAAACAGATTACTCGAGAATTTAATAGTGCAACTTTTGTTTCTGAGAGAGAAGCTGCGCTTTTCAAACAACTTGTGCCGGAAATTGCAGATAAAGTTTCTTATTTTAATAATGGTGTTGATACTGATTATTTTTCACCACAGAATAAGCATCCTAACCCTTACTTAAATGATACCCGTGTTCTTGTATTCACTGGCGCCATGGATTATTGGGCAAATATTGATGCTGTAACATGGTTTGCACATCACGTTTTTCCAGTTATTTATTCTCGTTTTCCGCGCATACAATTTTATATTGTTGGCAGTAGACCAACTAACCAGGTTAAAGCGCTGGCCGCCATTCCGGGGATCATCGTAACGGGCTCAGTGGTTGATGTCAGGCCCTACCTGATTCACGCATCTCTGGCCGTAGCACCGTTACGTATTGCTCGTGGGGTACAGAATAAAGTATTGGAGGCGATGGCGATGGGGAAAACTGTTATTGCTTCTCCACAAGCCATGGAAGGGATACATGCTTTACCGGGCCGGGAATTATATGTTGCCGGCGACGAAAATGAATTTATACGTCAGATCATGATATTACTTACGGGGGAAATAGATGCTGCTATGGGATGTGCGGCCAGGATGCGTGTTTTAGCTGACTATAGTTGGTCAAAGAATCTAGCGCGAATAGATGAATTACTCGTTCAGTCATTAGAGGTACCCGTAGCATGAATACATCAGTCTTATCCGAACATACTCGTGTTGCTGTAGCCGAAAACAATTTAGGTCGGTTAATTTTGATTGTTCTGATCGCCGTCGTTGGGATTCTGGCTATTTATCATCAAACGACCTGGTCAATGGTTTCCGTGTGGTATCGCTCTGAAACTTATGCACATGGTTTTTTGATTTTACCATTCACTATTTACATGATCTGGAACAAGCGTCACTATCTGGCTACCCTCCAGTATCAGCCTAATCTCTGGGCGTTGTCAGTCTTTTTTTTACTGGGACTGGGGTGGGTTGTTGCGGCGCTGGCGAGTGTGCAAGTACTCGCTCAGTATATCCTGGTTGCAATGGTGCCGGCTGCAGTATGTGCGATATTAGGGCATCGCTTTTTTATGGCGACTGCTTTTCCCTTGGCGTATCTTTTTTTTGCCGTTCCTTTCGGCGAAGTGCTTATTCCGCCTTTAATTGATTTTACAGCTAATTTCACAGTTAGTGCATTACGATTAAGCGGTATCCCCGTTTATCGTGAAGGTACCTTTTTCTCAATTCCCAGTGGAAACTGGTCTGTAGTAGAGGCTTGCAGTGGCTTACGTTATTTAATTGCATCCATGACACTTGGAACTTTCTATGCCTATTTGACTTATCACAGTTTAAAGCGTCGATTCATATTTATTGTTCTTTCGATGATTATTCCTATCATTGCTAATGGAATTCGTGCTTATCTGATTGTAATGACGGGCCATTTAAGTGATATGCGCTTGGCTACGGGCGCAGATCATCTGGTTTATGGCTGGCTTTTCTTTGGCATAGTCATGTTATTACTATTCGGGATAGGATCACTGTGGCGTGAAGATAATGAAAGTAGCGTGGTTAAAATTAACCCATGTCCAAAAAATGGAATTACCACCAATGATGGCATTTTATTTAAAAAAACCATCTTAATGGCTGGTACAGTACTTTTTATTGCTTTGATCTGGCCAAGTTATGTCGTTTATCTGGAAAAACAAGCTGTACATGATAGAGATCCCAAAATTGAAATTCCGATCGCATCATCAACATGGGTTGTTCATTCGAATCCCGTCTCTGATTGGGAACCTGTATATGTTGGCACGCCTGCCAGGTTTCAGCAAAGTTATCAGTATGCGGACCACTTAATCAGTCTTTATATTACTCGTTACTATAATCAGCAACAGGGAAATGAATTAATTAATGCTGGGAATTTTCTTGTGCAGGAGAATGGTGCGGATTGGAAAAATATTAGTGAAACGAAGCACTCAATTACGCTGGGTTCAAGAAAAATAGTAATTACCCAGAACCAATTGTATTCGAATTCGGTTAAATTATTAGTTTGGAGGTGGTACTGGCTGGGTGATGATGAAACTACGAATCGTTATCTTGCAAAGGCAATGCTTGCGAAAAACAAATTATTTGGCAATGGCGATGCGGCTGCTGAGATTATAGTTGCTTCGCCCTATGAATATACACCAGATGAGGCGGTTCTGGCATTGCAGGCATTTTTGGATGATATGTTGCCTGTCATTGAAGCTGCTCTTCGTAATGTGAATAATGATTAGCTATAAATAGTTCTTTCAATTTCACCTGACATTTTTTCTGATTAATTTAGACTTGGATGAAATGAAGCATACTAAAATAGTCGTATTTACTGGTGATCTTTCATATTCTGTGCGTAAAGGCATTCTAGTCATTAATCAGTCGATTCCGAACTTGACATGGTTAGTTGTCATCCATGCGCCGGTTAAAAAATCTTGGGAATTATTAGGAAATCAATGGCGAAATTTACATCGTAATGGCTTGAGGTGGATTCCATATCAGTTAATTGACATTTGTCAGCGTATTTTTCTGAAAAAACCACCACTGATTAGTACTGAGTCACCTGGATACCGATATAGCCTGGAAGCTTTTAAGGATAATAGAAACATAATATTACTAGTGGTATCTGATATCCATGCACAGGAAACCTTAGACGCTATTCATCAATTTATTCCTGATTTAGGGCTATCATTGGCATCACCGATCCTTAAAAAGGAATTGTTTTCAATACCCAGGCTTGGCACGCTTAATTTACATAAAGGAAAGCTGCCGGAATACCGAGGAATGCCTCCCGCATTTTGGGAGCTATGGAATAATGAGGATGCGATTGGCTGCACCATTCATTGGGTAGATGAAAAATTAGACAATGGTGCTGTAGTAAAGGAGCAGGTTATTTCAAGACAGACTTATTCCACATTAAAAGGCTTACAATTAACGCTTGACCAGGTTGGCATTAACTTAATGGGTACGGCGGTAAGGGCGGTTCTCACAGAAAACATACATACTTCTCCCCAATCTGATAGCGGGAAAGTGTACAGGAAACCGACCTTAGCACAGATAGCATGCCTTGAACGGAAAATGCGGACAAAACTTGCCATGCCAGGGTCTACACTAAGACGCTGGTTAAAGAACAGCTTTTTTCTTGTGCAGATTTACTGGCAGCGTATGTTGCCACGGCTTTTCAAAAAGCCAAAGATAACTGTACTGCTATATCATCGAGTTACTGATTGTACCCGTGACAATCTTTGTGTGGGAATTGAACAATTTGACCGGCAGATGGCTTTGTTAAGGCGCCACTGTAAGGTATTATCAATACAGGATATTATTAATCGTTCCTGCATTGAATCATCATCAAAACCGGTTGTTTGTGTTACTTTCGATGATGGTTATCTGGATAATTACGAAAACGCCATTCCAATTCTTATAAAGCATGGTATTCCGGCTGCGTTTTTTGTATCCACAGGTATCATATATAAGAATGGTATTTTTCCGCATGATTTGAAACGGAAAAATAAAAAACTTCCGGTGATGACTTGGGATCAATTGCGGATGATGCACCAGGAAGGATTTACTATTGGCTCACATTCTGTTAGTCACATAGATTGTGCGAGCGAAAATGAAGACATCGTGTTTTCTGAGCTGACACAGTCTTTAGCGGATATCAGGAAGGAGTTGGGAATACACGATGTGATATTCGCTTATCCTTATGGTGGTCGCCAGCATATGACACAACAACGACTTCAGTTAGTGAAAGAGATAGGTTATACAGCCTGTTTATCTGCTTACGGAGGAACCAATGACGGTATGGTGGATCGCTATAATATATTACGCTGTGGCATTCACTATGAATTTTCGGATTCGGCGTTTCTTTATCGCTGCCATGGGTTTTAGATGATTACGCCGCAATCACCTTTAATTTTGCATGTTATACATCACCTTGTGATAGGCGGTATGGAAAATGGGCTGGTTAATTTGGTAAATAAATTACCTGCTTCTTGCTTTAGACATGCAATTGTCTGTATTGATCATAGTTCTGATTTTAGTCAGCGTATTATTCGTAAAGATATTAAGGTATATGCTCTGAATCGTTCGGAAAGAGGAATTTGGCCGGTTAGGCGAGATCTGTTTGGATTATGTAAAGCATTAAAACCCAAGATTGTGCATACGCGCAATCTTTCTGGGTTAGATGCATTACTGCCCGCTCGCTTGGCTGGTGTACGTTATTGTCTCCATAGTGAGCATGGCAGAGATGTCAATGATCTGAAAGGTGATAATCAGAAGTTAAGACTACTCAGACGCTTACATAACCCATTAATTAATCAATTTATTACGGTATCGAAAGACTTGCAGCAATATTTGATTAATATTGGAATCAGATCTGAGAAAATTACTCAGGTTTATAATGGCGTTGATACGGAAAGATTCTCCCCAGCTATGAGTAAGCCGCAAAGATTGTTACCTGAGTTTCTTTTAGGGTCTGACAAAATTATTATTGGTACAGTCGGAAGAATACAGGCTGTCAAAGACCAACACGCTTTATTACGGGCCTATCAGGGTTTGCTGGCAAAATACCCTGATCTTGGCCAGAAAGCCTATCTGGTTATAGTGGGTAACGGACCATTGCTTGGTGACCTGAAGGAAAAAGCGATTTCTCTTGGGATATCTCATCGTGTATGGTTTTCTGGAAGTCTGGATACTATTCCTGAAATTTTAAAGACATTTGATATCTTTGTCTTGCCTTCTTTGGCAGAGGGTATCTCTAATACTGTTCTGGAAGCAATGGCAACAGGCTTGCCCGTCATTACTACCAATGTAGGTGGAAATGTTGAGCTGGTTACTGAGGGGTTGAATGGGCGTTTCTTTAGACCGGGAAATATCGAACATCTAAGTGAGTTGATAGCCGAATATACCGCCGATAAAGCACTTTTGAAAAAACATGGTCATGCGGCCCGACAAGCTGTACTGACGCATTTTAGCTTAGCCGCAATGATATCTGGGTATCAAAGAATTTATGAAGCTAACTGCTGATATGAAATAAAAAAAGAAAAGGGGAAGGGTATGTGTGGCATTGTTGGCTTGTTTGATATGCGTGGTAAAAACGAAATTGATCGGCAACAACTCGGACGCATGAATCAGACTCAACTGCACCGTGGGCCTGATGAGGGGGAAATTTATACTGAACCCGGTGTCGGTTTAGGGCATCGTCGCTTGTCTATTATGGATGTTTCTACCGGACAGCAACCGCTTTTCAACGAAGATGCTAGTGTGGTGGTTGTTTTTAATGGTGAGATCTATAATTTTCGGGAACTTAAGGAGGAGCTGCTGTTATTGGGACATCGGTTCCGAACACACTCGGATACTGAAGTAATTGTACATGCCTGGGAAGAATGGGGTGAGCATTGCGTCGATTATTTTCGTGGCATGTTCGCATTCGGTTTGTGGGATCGGAATCAGGAAATTCTTTTTTTAGCACGCGATCGTTTGGGAATAAAACCGCTCTACTATGCGGTACTTGAGAATGGCTTATTTATTTTTTCTTCTGAACTGAAAGCATTGCTTGCACATTCTGATTTTGATCGGACAATGGATCCGTATGCGATTGAGGATTATTTTGCCTATGGATATATCCCGGAACCAAGAACCGTATTTAAACAGGCACTGAAGCTTTCTCCAGCTCACACCCTGAAAGTAAAATGTGGACAGGTTTTGTTAAAACCACATCAATACTGGGATGTTCCATTCGTGCTGCATGATTCAATGGCAGTAGAAGAAGTACAGGAGGAATTGACGATTCGTTTGCGGGAAGCCGTAAATCTGCATTTAATGACTGAGGTACCTTTGGGTGCTTTTCTCTCGGGTGGCGTTGATTCAAGTGCTGTAGTAGCCATGATGAGTGGCTTAATGAAAGAACCAGTCAATACCTGTTCAATTTCTTTTGGCGACCCGGCTTTTAACGAATCCCGATACGCACAAATGGTAGCAGATCGCTATCATACCCGGCATCATATGGAACAGGTAGAACAGGACGATTTTGATCTGATTGATAAACTGGCATCAATATATGATGAGCCTTTTGCGGATAGTTCAGCTATACCGACCTATCGAGTTTGCAAACTGGCTCGAGAACGAGTGACTGTTGTTTTGTCTGGAGATGGCGGTGATGAGAATTTAGCCGGTTACCGACGTTATCGCTGGCATTTATATGAAGAGCACTTACGATCTTTATTATCTTCTGGTATCCGAAAACCTTTGTTTGGTTTGTTGGGAAATATTTACCCCAAGGCTGATTGGGCACCTAGAGCATTTCGTGCGAAAGCAACCTTTGAAGCGTTGGCCAGAGATTCTGTAGAAGGTTATTTTCACAGTGTTTCTATTACAGGGGATAAAATGCGGCAACGTTTATTCACAAATTCCTTTAAACATAGCCTACAGGGCTATCAGGCAATAATGGTATTGCGGGATTATGCGAATAAATGTCCTACGCAAGACCCCTTATCTCGCGTGCAATACCTGGATATGAAAACGTACCTTGTGGGTGATATTTTGACCAAGGTAGATAGAGCCAGTATGGCTCATGCGTTGGAGGTAAGAGTTCCTCTGCTTGATCATAAACTGGTCGAGTGGATATCTGGACTGCCACCTGCACTTAAGCTAAATGGCGGTGAAGGTAAATATATTTTCAAGAAGGCATTGGAACCCTATCTTCCAAACGATATCCTTTATCGAGATAAGATGGGTTTTTCTGTACCTTTAGCAAGTTGGTTTAGAGGTGCGTTGAGCCAGAGAGTTCGTAAGGCAATACTTGGCCCAGTTTTGACTGAGACCGGTATTTTTAATATGATTTTTCTAGAAGAGATGCTTGACCAACATCAATCAGGAAGGCGCGACTATAGTGCCCTTTTGTGGGCATTATTGATGTTTGAGTCTTTTTTACGTAATGTGCTCTATGGAGACAATATGCTGGATTATGGGAAAGGATTTGGAGTAGCTTGATTATACTGATTCTTTATATATTTTTGATTGCAGGTCCAATGGCTTTTTAACCCAGATTTTCCATTAGGAATTTCCCAATAACGAAAAACTAATGGAATGAATAGCCTACATCAAAACAATCAGGAAGAAAAACTTGCAAATTAAAGCAACCATAATTTAGAGAATTCCAAATGTATTCAATAGGTTCTTCTAATGGCTTCCATTAGGAAATTCTCCTAATGGAAAATTTGGGTTTAATATTGCTTGATTATTTCCAGGTACGTTTATTTTAGAATCGATCAGCTTTTTAAGGGTTTATACAGGAGAGGAATTTGAATGGGAAATAAATCGAATGGTCATAGCTGGGATCCCAGTAGGCATTATAAGGATGTTAAAGTAGCAAAAGACTATGATCGAATCCGTTTCTCAAGCTTATCGGGACGCGTATTTAATAATCAAGAGAAACAGATCATTCGGGAATGTTTTCAAGATTTGCCACGTGATACGGTTGTTTTGGATTTGCCGTGTGGTACGGGTCGCCTTGCGGATATACTGCTTGAATCTGGTTTAAGAGTGCATGGTGCAGACATTTCAGATGAAATGCTTGTTGTCGCAAATGAGCGCTTGGCAAATTATGGTGAATTTTTTACGACTGAAGTAATCGATGCATTTAAATTGAGTGGAAAAGAACCTCAATTTGAAGCAGCGTTATGCGCGCGCGTTTTGATGCATTTTCCGCTTCAAACACAAATTGAATTTTTACGAGGGGTGGCATCCATTACGCGTAAAAGAATAGTGATTAATCATTCCTTGAATTCTCCTTATCAACGCTTCAGGCGTTGGATAAAAAAATTACTGGGTCATCCAAGATCGGCAAATTATCCTGTTTCAAATAGCGAAATTAAACAGCTGTTAGCTGAATCAGGATTTGTTGAAGTGAAGCGTAGGCGAATTAACTCTTTAATTAGTGAAGCCGTATATATTATTGCGGAAAGATCCACTGAATGAAGCAGTTTGTTTCGCGCTGGCTTTGTAGGAGTTATGCCTTTTGGGATCTGGCGTGTTATGCCTGTGATAGTCATGATGGCTGGGATATATCGTATTGCGACTGGCGTAATAATTCAATTGTCGCAATTGCAACCTGTCGACGGTGTCATGCGAAGCAGTTTCTAAAAAAAAACCGTCGCTTCGGGGTTGAGCATAACGGTGATGCCAGATTGGGGTATGAGACACTGCGTCTGGTACACAGCCGATACGTAAATATGCCGCCTTTTTTATTACCCCAGGCTTATCGCTTTTCATTTGGATCTTCCGCATTCTCAATGGAATATATTCATGGGGTCAGCATGGATGAAAAGATACGACAGGCAGGAAAAATAGAAGATTTTAATGACTGCTTGCGACTATCCGCAGCGTGGTTACGAGAATTACATCATGCTCCACTTTCCAATGACACAGTAATTGGAAACAATCCTGCAACAATGCTACAAACGCTTGAAAAAGATTGTGATTTGCTGATAAATCGGAATAAAGCGGTAGTGCAGGCATTGATATTAATGCGGGATGGTTTGAGCTGCCTTAATGAGAAAACGATAAAATACGTACCGCTACACGGTGATTTTAAGGCGTCAAATCTAATATGTACGCCACAAGAAAAAATATATGGTATTGATTTTGTACTAGCTTTCAGAAATTCTGGAGGAATGGATATCGCTCAGTTCTTTATTGATATGCTTCTTAATCGACGTGCTATAAAGACAATGACTAGTGCCAGTGGTGATTTGGAACAGATTTTAGATGTATTTTTAGAATCTTATGGTGATAATAGTCAGAAAAATAAACGACATATTGCCTGGTGGTTATTGTATTTTTTATTTTCTCGTTGGAAGGCAGATCTGAATAGTTTTAAGTCTTCGTTATTCGCAGTCAGAGGCTATGATCGAGTGCTTTCTGACATACTGAAGGTGTATGGTATCTAAAGTTATGTGTAGTATGAATTTCCCAACTTATTTGCAAATGTGTTCAAGTAATCCTTGGCTTGCCATTTCTACCATATCCAATACATTCTCAAAGCCGTGAAGTCCGCCATAATAAGGGTCTGCGATTTCTCTACAGGAATGGGAGTGCTGACAGTATTCCATTAACAAAGCGAGTTTATAATTGTATTGTATCGGACAGCGTTCCTGAAGTATGGCAAGATTAGCATTATCCATCGCAAGAATATAATCAAAATCAATAAAATCGTGTGGTTGGATAGCTCGTGCGCGTAATGCATGCATGCTGTAACCACGTTGCAGTGCCGTATTCTGTGCGCGTTGATCAGGCGGCTCACCAATGTGATAGGCATGCGTGCCGGCAGAATCGACATAGATTTTATTTTCTAAACGACTATCCTTGATTTTCTTCCTGAATACGGCATCTGCAGTAGGTGACCGGCATATATTACCCATACACACGAAGAGAACCTTAATTATCTTACTTTCTTTAACTGTCATTATCGCTCTACTCTATAGCGTGCTGTGAATTTAGTATATTATACCGTGTTCTAATGGGCTGCTGTTTTATTACATTTCTGGATATTCAGAGATAGATACTATCATTCATCACTTGTAAGATAATAAAATTGGTTTTTCAGGTATTTCAAAATAGCTCTGTCGAGTAATCCGCATTATTCCTTTAAATTAATCAACGATTCTGTTTAATCAATAAAGTGACAAGATAGATGCTGATTAATTCTGGGAATCCAGATTCATGAAGATTGTGCTCAGACGATCAGTGAAATGTTGAATTTGCGACTGGTTAATGGGTCATGTAATATTGCATGCCTTCGTTTATGACAAGATTAAGCTAGCCTAACGACACGCTTCTTTCTTTATATCTCAGGGGTTTTTATATAACTATGCGACCAATATTGAAATCTAGCAAACTTGCCAATGTCTGTTATGACATTCGTGGTCCCGTGCTAGAGCGTGCCAGACAGATGGAAGAGGATGGTCACCACATTATAAAGCTTAATATTGGTAATCCTGCGACATTTGGTTTTGATGCGCCTGAGGAAATTTTGCAAGATGTCATTCGCAATCTGAGTGCTGCTTCAGGTTACTGTGATTCCAAAGGATTATTTGCTGCGCGTAAAGCGATTATGCATTACACGCAAGAGAAGCAAATTCGTAATGTACAAATGGAAGACATTTATATTGGTAACGGTGTTTCCGAATTAGTTGTCATAACCATGCAAGCTCTCTTAGAGGATGGCGATGAAATATTGATCCCGGTGCCTGATTATCCACTATGGACCGCTGCGGCTGTGCTCTCAGGCGGCGTAGCACAACATTATTTATGCGATGAACAATCGGGCTGGTTGCCTGATCTGGATGATATTCGCGCTAAAATCACGTCTAAAACGCGTGCCATAGTTATTATCAATCCTAATAATCCAACCGGTGCACTTTATCCAAAGGATTTATTGTGTGAAATAATTGAGATCGCTCGTCAGCACCAGCTCATTATTTATGCAGACGAGATTTACGATAAGATATTATATGGCGATGCAGTGCATACTTCAGTTGCTTCACTGGCAGATGATGTATTGTTTATTACATTTAATGGATTGTCGAAAAATTATCGTGCTGCAGGATTTCGATCTGGATGGGCCGTTGTTTCAGGCGAAAAGAGCCATGCTCAAGATTATATTGCAGGATTAAATATGTTGGCTTCAATGCGTTTGTGTGCCAACGTTCCATCACAGTTTGGAATTCAAACGGCACTGGGTGGTTACCAGAGTATTTATGATTTGACTATGCCTACCGGGAGACTCATGCGTCAGCGTGATGTGGCTTGGAAATTGCTCACGGATATTCCTGGTGTTACCTGCTTTAAGCCTCAAGCGGCATTATATTTGTTTCCGCGATTGGATCCGAAAATCTACCCCATCACAAATGATCAGCAGTTTGTGCTTGATCTATTGTTAGAAGAAAAGGTTTTACTGGTGCAAGGCAGTGGTTTTAATTGGCCATTTCCAGATCATTTTCGTTTGGTCTTTTTACCAAATGTTGATGATCTTACGGAGGCGATTGATCGTATTGCCCACTTTCTCCAACGTTATCGTAAGCGTCACGGAACATGATTTTGGTATTTTTAATAGCTGTGCATATTTCATAATGGCTTGTTTTATCAAATATTACACATTTTTATCCGTCTTTTTTTTTAAAATTTAAAATATGAAACCCATTAATATTGGTTTGTTAGGAATAGGTACAGTAGGTAGTGGCACGTTTGCCGTCCTTAAGCGTAATCGAGAAGAGATTGCGCGTCGTGCAGGGCGCGAAATTGTTATTAAGATCATTGCAGATCGTGATTTAGAAAAAGCGCGCTGTCTAGCAGGTGATGGCATTGTTGTTACTGATAATGTTTACGAGGTCATTGAGCACCCTGATATTGATATTGTGGTAGAGCTGATAGGGGGGCTGACGATTGCCAGAGAATTAATACTTAAAGCTATCGCACAAGGTAAGCATGTTGTTACTGCCAATAAAGCATTGTTAGCCTCATACGGCACAGAAATATTTGCGGCGGCACATGAGAAAGGAGTGATGGTTGCATTTGAGGCGGCAGTAGCAGGGGGTATTCCTATAATCAAGGCATTACGGGAGGGACTTACAGCTAACCGGTTGGAATGGATCGCGGGTATTATCAATGGTACTGCGAATTTTATTTTGTCAGAAATGCGTGAGAAAGGCTTGCCATTCGAAACCGTATTAGACCAAGCAAAACAGCTTGGTTATGCCGAAGCTGATCCTGCGTATGATATTGAAGGTATTGACGCTGCGCATAAGATCACGATTATGGCAGCGATTGCGTTTGGTATTCCCGTGCAATTTGATAAGGCTTATATTGAGGGAATCACGAAACTGACTCGAGAAGATATCCGTTATGCAGAAGAACTGGGATATCGTATAAAATTATTAGGGATCACTAAGCGTGTTAGCAGCGGTATCGAGCTGCGTGTTCATCCTACCTTAATTCCTGTCAGACGATTGATTGCTAATGTGGAAGGTGTGATGAATGCAATCGTTGTTAAAGGTGATGCAGTGGGTACTACCTTGTACTATGGTGCTGGTGCCGGTGCTGAACCAACTGCTAGCTCTGTAATTGCTGATCTAGTGGATGTAACACGTATGCACACTGCCGATCCTATGCATCGGGTTCCTTCACTTTCTTTTCAGCCCGACTTACTATCAGATACGCCCGTTATATCTATGGACGAAGTAGAGACTTCCTATTATCTGAGGATGCATGCAGTCGATCAGTCAGGCGTGCTTGCAGATATCACGAGGATACTGGCCAATTTCGATATCTCCATCAATGCCATGATACAGAAGGAACCTGATGAGCATGAAGATAAGGCGAGTATTATTATCCTGACTCATTTAACAATAGAGAAAAATATTAATGCGGCTATTGCCAAGATTGAGGCATTGCCTGTGATAATGGGCCAGGTAATACGCATTCGTATAGAAGAATTAAATAATAAATGAAGTTGAGAAAATGATAAGTGTGTTATTTTCAAGGTGAGCATCTTTTATGATGCTTCCATTTATTGCGATACGATTGGAAAAGGTATTTGTGGAGCCGATGGCGTATTTTAGTCTATTGACTTATTAGATGAGGATGTAGCTTGAAAATATTCGTTCTTTACACATCTAGTTTTCATGATAAGCAATGGGACTTGATAACGGTGACCCATCGTGATTTTTAAAATGGTTAGTACGGATATAATTGCTCTTGTTCCGTATCATTCTATTTTCCAGGATTATTATGCACTATATTTCTACCCGTGGTGGAATGCCACCAAAGTCTTTTTCTGACATACTTCTGAGTGGTCTGTCCCCTGATGGTGGATTAGCTATTCCTGAGCTATATCCACGAATCGATGCTGCTGAGCTGGAAAGATGGCGTAAGCTGAGCTATCAATCACTTGCATTTGAGATATTGACCCGCTTTATTGATGATATTCCAGAGACTGATTTACGCGGTATCATTGAGCGTACTTATACGCCCGAGTTATTTGGTAATGCTGACATTACTCCCCTGAAAACATTGGAGCCAGGGCTACATATTCTGGGTTTGTCTAATGGACCTACGTTGGCATTCAAGGATATTGCGATGCAATTACTTGGCAATCTTTTTGAGTATGCACTGGAGAAAACGGGTGATGCATTAAATATTCTTGGCGCGACCTCGGGTGATACTGGTTCCAGCGCAGAGTATGCGATGCGTGGAAAACAACGTATTCGCGTATTTATGCTTTCTCCATTGGGGAAGATGAGTCGCTTTCAGACCGCTCAGATGTTTTCCTTACAGGATCAAAATATTTTTAATATCGCCATACGTGGTGTATTCGACGATTGTCAAGACATCGTTAAAGCGGTTAGTAACGATCATCAGTTTAAACAGAAATACCATATTGGCACGGTTAATTCCATTAACTGGGCCCGTATCGTAGCTCAGATCATCTATTATTTTAAAGGTTATTTTGCAGCGACTCATTCAAATCATGAGCAAGTTGCATTTGCAGTGCCTTCCGGAAATTTCGGTAATATTTGTGCAGGTCATGTGGCACGCATGATGGGCTTGCCCATTAAGCAGCTAATATTGGCGACTAATGAAAATGATGTGCTGGATGAATTTTTTAGAACCGGGATTTATCGTCCTCGTGCTACCATGGAAACGCATCATACAAGCAGTCCGTCGATGGATATTTCCAAGGCGTCTAATTTTGAACGTTTTGTTTTTGATTTAACTGAAAGAAGGGCAGACAAGGTTGCTGAGTTGTGGCGAGGGGTGGATAGAGGAGAGGCCTTTGATCTTTCCGCCACCCCCTTCTGGGACAATATACGCCGCTTTGGTTTTGTTTCTGGTAGCAGTCATCATGCGGCACGTATTGCTACGATACGAAAATTTTATCAACAATATAATGTAATAGTAGATCCACATACTGCAGATGGTTTAAAAGTTGGACTGGAACATCGCGAAACAGATATCCCACTTATTTGTCTGGAAACAGCACAACCAGCAAAATTTTCTGAAAGTATTGTTGAAGCTATTGGATGTGAGCCGGATTGCCCGGCTGGTTATGATAATTTAGAAAATCTATCACAGCGATATGATGTAAAAGATGTCGATATTAGTGCAATTAAAGCTTATATTGCGGAACGATGCGAATAAATTTAGCCTAGCTGCTCTTGCTTAAGTTATTGTGCTGCAAAATTAAATCTATTATTCTTGATCGTCAGTTTGTTAACCAACTCATCAGGAGGCCGTTATGAGATTTTCAATCTATCGCTATGATCCCGATAAAGATAGTGAACCCTATATGCAAGACTATGATATCGAGTTGGGGGCAACCGATAAAATGTTGTTGGATGCATTGATACGGATCAAATCTGTAGATGATAGTTTAAGTCTGAGACGTTCTTGTCGTGAGGGTGTGTGTGGTTCTGACGGGATGAATATTAACGGTCGTAATGGATTAGCTTGTATTACTCCGATTAGGAGTTTAAAAGAGCCAATAGAAATACGCCCATTACCAGGACTGCCTGTTATTCGTGATTTGATTGTAGATATGAGTCAATTTTTCAAGCAATATCACTCAATCAAGCCTTATCTAATTAATAATGATCCGCCGCCGGAAACTGAACGGCTTCAGTCACCTGAAGATAGAGCTAAATTGGACGGGGCCTATGAATGTATTTTATGTGCATGCTGTTCCACGGCATGCCCTTCATTTTGGTGGAATCCCGATAAATTTGTGGGGCCTGCAGGATTATTACAAGCTTATCGATTTCTCGCGGATAGTCGAGATCAGGCGACCGCTGAACGACTGGACAATTTGGAAGATCCATACCGTTTATTTCGCTGTCATTCGATTATGAATTGTGTGGATTCTTGTCCCAAGGAGTTAAATCCAACCAATGCTATCGGGAAAATAAAAGATATGATGGTTAAAAGAATGGTATGAAGGAACTCGAACGTGCTCGCTGGCGCTGTCGACGCGGGCTGCTTGAATTGGATATTGTTTTGCATCGTTTTATGGATGAGTACTACATTCAGCTGGACGAAACGGAATTGAAGCAATTTGAAAATCTATTATTGCTTTCCGATAATGATTTGTGGGATATGATTACTGCCAAAAAGATAATAGAAGATCGTAATTTGCAGTCAGTTTTAGGACTTCTGCAAAAGAGCTAATCTGGGTATGATGGGAATTTACAGCATAAACGAGATATTGGGGTAATAGTTTGTTACTGATATCGCTTGTAATGAGAGATAGTCCTTGCTCTGATAATTTTCTGATCTGGCTGTAGATATGGATTCTCTTATACTGAGCAGTGCTTATTAACAGATTAAAATGCAATAAGTGGAGAATGACATGGTACAAAAAGGTACAGCAACCTTAGATTTTGGGAAGGGTGGTCAATCAATAGAACTTCCTGTCATATCTGGTACTATGGGACCAGATGTAGTAGATATTCGTACACTGCATGCTAAGAGCGGTATGTTTACTTATGATCCTGGCTATATTTCTACTGCTAGCAGCAGCTCTGAAATAACATTTATTGATGGTGACGAGGGAATATTGCTGTATCGTGGATATCCGATTGAGCAGTTGGCAGCACAATGCGATTTTATTGACGTCTGTTATCTGCTGATGAATGGTGAATTGCCCACAAGTGAGCAAAAAACTTCGTTTGATAACACCATCAAGAATCACTCTATGCTGCACGAGCAGCTGGTTAAATTTTATACGGGTTTTCGACGTGATGCGCATCCAATGGCATTAATGGTCGGTGTGGTTGGCGCATTGTCTGCGTTTTATCACGAAGCAATGGATATTACTAATGCTGCGCATCGCGAGCAATCCGCCTTTCGCTTGATCGCAAAGCTGCCAACGATTGCTGCTATGGCTTATAAGTACAATATCGGCCAGCCTTTTATCTATCCTCGTAATAATTTAAGTTATGCTGAAAATTTCTTGCATATGATGTTTGCGGTGCCAACGGAAGAATATAAGCTTAACCCTGTCCTTGTACGCGCTTTGGATCGGATTCTGATCTTGCACGCTGATCATGAACAGAACGCTTCTACGTCTACCGTACGTCTGGCTGGATCCAGCGGCGCCAACCCCTATGCCTGTATTTCGGCAGGCATTGCTTGTTTATGGGGGCCAGCACATGGCGGTGCAAATGAAGCCTGCTTGAACATGTTAGAAGAGATTGGTGATGTTTCACGGATTGATGAATACATCCAACGTGCTAAAAATAAGGATGACCCTTATCGATTGATGGGGTTTGGTCACCGAGTGTATAAAAATTTTGATCCGCGTGCAAAACTGATGCGGGAAACCTGCCATGAAGTATTAAATGAATTGGGTTTACAGAATGATCGTTTATTCAAATTAGCGCTTCAACTGGAGAAAATAGCGCTTGAAGATGAATATTTTATTTCCAGAAAGCTCTATCCGAATGTGGATTTTTACTCGGGTATTGTACAGCGTGCGCTGGGAATCCCGACCTTTATGTTTACTGCTATCTTTGCCATGGCGCGCACTGTAGGCTGGGTAGCTCAGTGGAGTGAAATGATTTCCGATCCGAACCATAGGATAGGACGTCCTCGCCAACTCTATACTGGAATCACCATGCGCAATATCCCTTCAGCTGCATTACGTAAATAGCTTTATTTCCAAGTGGGGCTGCCGGCCATGAATAAGCAATTATTCGAAGATTCCCTGTTATTTGGTTCGAATGCACCTTTTATTGAGGTGCTTTATGAAAAATATCTGCATAATCCAATGTCAGTAACGCCGGCCTGGCGTAATTATTTTGACAGGATTCAGGATACACAAGAGACGATTACAGAGAATCAATCACGTGATGCAATAGTGAGACCACAACTCATGTCTCATGTTGATCAGGATTATAGTTCAGAAGTTATACGTATTGATACGAATGACCGCAAACAGATCGCGGTATTGCAGCTGATCAATATGCATCGGTATTTAGGCGTGCGTCAGGCCCAACTGGACCCCCTCAGATGCATGGAAAGACCAGACCCTCCAGAGCTTGACCCATTCTATTATGGATTGGCTGATCATGATATGGACACGGTATTTAATACGGGTTCGTTAGTGGGTCCCGATTATGCAACGCTACAGGAAATATTACGGTTATTGCGGCAAACTTACTGTGGTACGGTTGGTGTTGAATATATGTATATTGCTGATGTTGAGCAGAAACGTTGGATACAGGCTCAACTGGAGGGAAAACGCTCTCGACCTAGTTATTCTCCAGAGTATAAACGCCATATTCTGGAGCGACTGAATGCGGCAGAAGGCTTAGAGAAATACTTGCATACCCGCTATATGGGACAGAAACGTTTTTCGGGAGAAGGTAACGAAAGTCTGATCCCACTGCTGGATTGCTTGCTGCAGCGTGCAGGTCAAATGGGTGTACAGGCAATTGTGATGGGTATGGCCCACCGTGCAAGGCTGAATGTATTGGTTAATACCCTGGGAAAAATGCCTGCTGATCTTTTTCGGGAATTTGAAGAAGACCATATAGAAGAACTCCCTTCGGGTGATGTTAAATATCATCAAGGATTCTCCTCAGCAATTATGACTCCTGGAGGTATTGTTCGTTTAGCACTTGCCTTTAATCCTTCGCATCTTGAAATTGTTAATCCGGTTGTCGAGGGTTCGGTGCGGGCTCGTCAGTATCGATTGAACGATAAACTCGGTAACCTGGTATTGCCCGTATTACTTCATGGCGATGCAGCCTTTGCCGGGCAGGGCGTTGTGATGGAAACACTCAATCTATCACAGACACGAGGTTATGGTACGGGAGGTACCGTCCATATCATCATCAATAATCAGATTGGTTTTACTACTTCTGATTCTAGTGAAAGTCGTTCTACACTTTACTGCACTGATGTAGCAAAAATGATAGAGGCGCCAATTTTTCATGTTAATGGCGATGATCCAGAAGCAGTGACTATGGTGACCGAGATTGCGCTGGACTTTCGAATGCGGTTTCATAGAGATGTGGTAATCGATATGGTATGTTTTCGTCGTCTTGGCCATAATGAGCAAGATGAGCCCATGGTGGCCCAGCCAGCAATGTATAAAATTATCAGGGAACATCCTGGTACACGTAAGCTTTACGCAGATAGACTGGAAGCTGAAGGTGTGATTCAGGCGGGTGAAGCGGATGATATGGTGCAGGCCTATCGCAATGCAATGGATACAGGAATTAATCCCAACAAAAGTGTTTGTTATAAATATAAATCACCTTATTCAGTAAATTGGGCCCCCTTTCTGAAACCGACTAAGTGGAATCAGAAGGTAAAAACAGGATTACCTATAAAAGAACTGAAATATCTGGCACTACGACTGACTGATATTCCGGATAAATTTAAATTGCATGCCCGGGTCGAGAAGATTATCGATGACCGCCGCTCGATGGGCGAAGGGACACTCCCTCTTGACTGGGGTATGGCAGAAAGCTTGGCTTATGCTGCACTCTTGCAGGATGGTTATCCGGTACGTATTTCAGGACAGGATTCCGAACGGGGTACATTTTTCCACCGACATGCTGTTTTACATAATCAAAGCCCAGAACGTGAAGATGATCGTATTCATGTTCCTTTGTACTATATTTCACCTAAACAAGCCGATTTTGCAGTGATCAATTCATTGCTGTCGGAAGAAGCTGTATTGGGTTTTGAATATGGTTATGCTACAGCTCAGCCTAATGAACTTATAATTTGGGAAGCGCAATTCGGTGATTTTTCCAATGGTGCACAGGTTGTCATAGATCAATTTATTGCCTCTGGGGAAGCTAAATGGGGTCGGTTATGTGGTTTGGTAATGATGCTGCCACATGGCTATGAAGGACAGGGGCCTGAACATTCCTCAGCGCGATTAGAACGTTATTTGCAATTATGTGCAGATTACAATATTCAGGTTTGTATTCCATCAACGCCTGCACAGATGTTTCATCTGTTGCGACGTCAGATGATTCGGCCGATCCGTAAGCCACTGATTATTATGAGCCCGAAAAGCATGTTGCGACATAAACAATCTGTGTCAAGTCTTAATGAGCTTGCTAGTGGCGTCTTTCAGCCCGTGATTTCAGAAATGGAAAAGCTGGATACTAGGAAAATCCGACGTGTTATTGTTTGCAGTGGAAAAATTTACTATGAGTTGCTGGCTTATCGTCAGGAGAAGAAAATCACGGATATGGCCATCATTCGTATTGAGCAACTTTATCCATTTCCACACGAGGATTTTCAAGCTGAAATAGAACGCTATGCTGAGGCAGACGAGGTGGTTTGGTGCCAGGAAGAACCCGGTAATCAAGGAGCCTGGCATCGGATTCAACATTATCTTTTACGACACACGCGGCCAAATCAGGTTCTTGGTTATGCGTTGCGTCCTTCATCTGCATCACCGGCTGATGGCTATCTAGCAAGACACAAATTCAAACAGAATGAATTAATTGTAGCCGCATTCAGAGAGAAAATTTAGAGAGAGGAAAATACTATCATGCTAGTTGAAGTCAAAGTACCTGCGTTATCTGAATCAGTGGCGGAAGCAACGTTGGTTTCCTGGCATAAGAAACAGGGTGAATATGTAAAACGAGATGAAAATTTAATTGATGTTGAGACCGACAAGGTTGTCCTCGAGCTACCAGCACCACAGGCGGGTGTATTGATAAAAATTATTAAGGATGATGGTGCAACCGTGGTAGGTGGAGAGGTCATAGCTAAAATAGATACCGACGCGCAGGCTGAGATCGTATCCGAGCCGACTGAGTCGTCTGTTGCGCGTACGGAATCATCGCAATTAAAGTCTGCGGCTACAGCAGATGAACATGATGATGCCCTGATCGCTCGAAATACCGATAAAAATATGCCCGTGATGATGCCGGCAGCGAAGAAGATCGCGGCAGAAAGTGATCTGGAAGCGACAGAAATAGACGCAATTAGAGGTACAGGACGGGGTGAACGTATTACTAAAGAAGATGTGCAGGCGTATGTGCAGAATAAATCTGACCGGTCTTTAAAAGATCAGGTAGCGTCGGTTCCGGTTGATACTGATGAATCAACGGGTGAGCGTGTTGATAGAAGGGTGGCTATGTCGCGTTTGCGAATGCGCATTGCGGAGCGCTTGGTGCAGTCTCAAGCTACTGCGGCCATACTCACTACTTTTAATGAAGTCAATATGCAGGCGATTATTGACTTGCGTACGCGTTACAAGCATGAATTCGAAAGAGAATATGGTGTAAAACTTGGCTTTACCTCATTTTTTGTTAAAGCCGTTGTTGCGGCACTGAAAAAGTTTCCTATTATTAATGCTTCGGTAGAAGGTCATGATATTATTTATCATGATTATTATGATGTTGGCATTGCTGTTGGGAGTCCACGTGGTTTGGTCGTGCCTATTATTCGTGATGCGGATCGTTTATCACTTGTCGAAATTGAAAGGCAAATAGCTGATCTTGCTAAACGTGCTCAGGATGGTCGACTGACTATTGAAGAGCTGACAGGGGGTACTTTTACCATTACCAATGGGGGCGTATTTGGTTCAATGCTGTCTACTCCGATTATTAATCCGCCACAAAGTGCCATTCTGGGTATTCATGCAACGAAGGAGCGTCCTGTCGTTGAAAATGGCCAGATAGTCATTCGGCCTATGAATTATCTTGCACTATCTTATGATCATCGGATTATAGATGGCCGCGAAGCAGTATTGTCGCTCGTTGCAATGAAGGAAGCATTGGAATATCCGATGAGCCCGCTGCTGGAATTGTGATAAATGAGATTGATGTATTGAGACCTTTGTAAAAGCCCTCGTCAGAAGTCTTAGTATATTGATTATAAATAATTAATTTTAAACTATTGGGGGTTTGCAAAGACCTCGTGTCTTGGAAATCAATTGGCTTGTTATCCTTGATATGCGTGGAAAGTGCGCGGGCTTGATCGATCGGGACGCATAAGGTTTTTTAGCAATATTGCGATTTTGTATCGGATGGATGTTTGAATTTAATAAATTATCTGGATATTTTTTTCCTGAAAGTGGACAGATAAGGATTGTAGTAAATCATCGTGTAGGCTTACTTTCCAGTGAGAACCTAGTTCAAGTTCACAAACCGCACTTTGATTTTGATAAACGATCGAGATAGGGCAGTATAGGCGCTCATTATTTGTATTGTTTTTATCGAGACCAGGGGTATTATTCTGATCACAGTAAGGCGTGAGTAACGCTTTCAGCCTGGAAGTCGGAGTTAGGGATAATTGATCGCAATATAATTTGATCTGTTTGGCATAGCGCGAGCGGGCGCTTGCGAGATCATATAATTTCTCGGCTGTGATTCTTAACTCGTTGTTATTATCATTATTATAGCCTCTATAATTGATTTTAGCTTCTACTATGAGGAGCTGGTCTTCTTTCAATCGGTCTCGGTTAACACTGAATAGCTCGTTAAAAACAACCAATTCTATACGCGTATTGCCATCATCAAGAACAATAATACCCATTCTTCCCCGACGAGTCATTTGTGTGCGCACAGAGTAAACAATGCCGGCCAGAAGTTGCGATTCTCGTTGAGAATTTAGACGATCTAGTCGAGTAGGTATAAACTGTTTGAGTTCTTCCGCATAGGTAGTAAAAGGATGTCCGCTTAGATAAAAACCCAGCCCTAGTTTTTCATTTTGTAATTTTTCTCTGTCGGACCACTGGACTATGTCATTTAGTTGAGGGCGCAATAATGCGTTTTCACCATCCGTAAACAAGCTAGTTTGACTAACTGTGCGACTAATCTGTTCAGCTGATTCGATGATAATGTCAATGGATGCCAGCAAACTGGCACGGTTGGGATTGCTGGCATCAAATGCACCAACGCGAACGAGCGATTCCATGACACGCCGATTGACAATACGTCTGTCTACCCGACAACAAAAATCGAATAAATCAGTAAATAACCCATTCTGATCGCGTTCTTGGGTAATACTTGCAATGGCTGTTTCACCTGTTCCTTTTACCGCTCCCAGGCCATATCTGATCGTGTTCTTATCGACGGGTATGAAGCGATAGCTGGACAGATTGATTTCTGGTGGGAGAATGATAAGTCCATTGGACAGGCTATCTTCAATGAATGTATGTACTTTGTCGGTGTCATCCATATCAGCTGACAAAGAGGCGGCCATGAACTCGGCCAGATAATGTGTTTTAAGATAGGCAGTCTGGAATGCGATTAAGGCATAAGCGGCGGCATGAGATTTATTAAAGCCATAACCTGCAAATTTCTCCATCAAACCAAATAGTTCGATTGCCTTTTGCTCGGTTAAATCGTTAGTCATTGCACCTGAAACAAAGATATCGCGCTGTTGTGCCATTTCCTCAACTTTTTTCTTGCCCATCGCACGGCGCAATAAATCGGCACTGCCAAGGCTGTAACCGCCGATTACCTGTGCGATCTGCATGACCTGTTCCTGATAAATCATCACTCCATAGGTTGGACTCAGTATGGGTTGCAAACGAGGATCAAGATACTCAACTCGTTTTCCATGCTTGCGTTCTATAAATTCGGGAATGAGATCCATTGGTCCTGGGCGATATAATGCTACCAGCGCTATAATGTCCTCGAAACAATCCGGCTTTGCCTTCTGCAATAGATCTTTCATACCACGTGATTCGAACTGAAAGACGCCAACGGCATTGCCTTGTCGCAGTAATGCATAAGTTGCGGCATCATTTAATGGCAGGTTTTCCAGTGTAAAAGGTTCCGTACGCGGTGTGGTGAGGGTATGATGACGTATTGCTGAGTCTTGCTGCCTGATGTACGCGACTGCGCGATCCAGGATTGTCAGAGTGCGTAATCCAAGAAAGTCAAATTTTACCAAGCCAATTTTCTCAACATCATCCTTATCTAATTGGCTAACAACTGAGTCGCCCGATTCAGTGCAATATACAGGACAAAAATCGGTAATTTTTCCTGGTGATATTAATACCCCGCCAGCATGCATGCCGACATTACGGGTAAGTCCTTCAAGATTTTCGGCGAGCTCGAGCAGATTACGCACATCTTCCTCTTCATGTGCGCGTTGATTTAATTGTGGCTCTACGGCACGCGCTTTTTTTAATGTCATGCCCAATTCAAACGGTACTAATTTTGCTAGCTGGTCGACAAAATTATAAGGTAAATCGAGTACACGGCCCACATCACGGACCACTGCTTTTGCTGCCATGGTGCCAAATGTGACAATCTGTGAGACGCTTTCAGTGCCATAACGTTGCTTGACATATTCGATGACGTGTTCGCGTCTGTCTTGGCAAAAATCAATATCAAAATCTGGCATCGATACTCGTTCTGGATTGAGGAAACGTTCAAACAATAAATCGTAACGCAATGGATCAAGATCAGTAATGCCCAAAGAATAGGCAACCAGAGAGCCTGCTCCGGAACCCCTGCCGGGACCAACCGGCACATTATTCTTCTTAGCCCAATTGATGAAATCAGCCACAATCAGAAAATACCCGGCAAAGCCCATTTGTATAATTGTACTCACTTCAAAATCTGTTCTTGCGCGATATTTAGGCCATTGTGTGCTACGTTCATTAGCATCTGGAAAGCGCGCTTCGATGCGCTCTTTTAATCCGATCAGCACCTGATCGCGTAAGTAGTGTTCCAGACTTTCATTATTAGGAGTGGGGAATAAGGGTAATTGATTAACACCTAGCTTCAGTACAAGATTGCAACGTTTTGCGATCTCTACGCTATTGACAAGTGCAGCGGGAATATCTGCGAATAAGGTAGCTATTTCTTCCTGTGTCTTGAAGTATTGTTGCTCAGTAAAATTTTTTGGACGTCGTCGATCCCCCAATACGTAACCCTCTGCGATGCATACGCGTGCTTCGTGTGCTCTATAGTCATTTGGATTTAAAAACTGTACTGATTGGGTTGCGACGACAGGTAAATCCAAATTTGATGCTAGCATGAGCGAATGCTGTACGAGTGCCTCTTCATTGAGGTAGCCATCTCTTTGTATTTCAATATAGAAGCGCTCAGGAAACAAATCTGCCCACTGTTGGGCCTGTTCTACGGCTTGTGACAGGTTATTCTGCATTAGAAGCTGGCCGGTATCACCAAAACGTGCACCTGATAAGGCAATCAGTCCATCGGTTCCATGTTCATTCTGATCAAACCATGATCGCTTGATTTCAGCTCTCCCACGATATTGGTTTGTGCGATAAGCATTGGATAACAAGCGACATAGCAATAGATATCCGGAATAGGACTGACAAAGAAGCAAAAGACGTGCAGGTTTATCACGATTAACTTCATTGCTAATCCAAACATCGCATCCAATAATCGGCTTTATCCCTCTTCTGCAGGCACTCTGGTAGAATTTTACGAGACCAAATAGATTGGAAAGATCAGTCAGCGCCAGTGCTGGCATACCGTCCGCAGTTGCTTTTGAGACAGCTTCATCAATACGGATAGTGCTGTCCAGAATAGAGTATTCGCTATGTAATCGTAAATGAATAAAAACAGGATTGATAGACATGATGTTACAATTCAAAATGGAGTAGTTGATTTTCTGTATGTTGCAGCAAACAAGATGCGGTTATTTTGATATCGCATCACTGTCGGCTTATAGACTGGTCATCACTCAAATTCCCTGAAAACCAATATCAATTTTACACCATGTTGAAAGCTCCTGAACTTTTACTACCTGCTGGCTCATTAGAGAAAATGCGTGCCGCTTTTGCTTTTGGCGCGGATGCTGTTTATGCGGGTCAACCACGTTATTCCATGCGCGCTCGTAATAACGAATTTGATCTGGAACGACTTGAAATAGGTATTGCTGAAGCGCATGCGATGAATAAAAAGTTTCATGTCGCTAGTAATATCATGCCACATAACGCAAAGATTAAAACTTATGTGGCAGATATGACACCGGTGATTGCCTTGAAGCCGGACGCACTGATTATGGCTGATCCAGGATTGATTTTACTTGTGCGAGAGAAATGGCCCGAGATTCCTATTCATTTGTCTGTCCAGGCGAATACGGTTAATTATATGGGTGTAAAATTCTGGCAAAAAATAGGCTTGACACGCGTGATTTTGTCACGAGAACTCTCACTTGATGAAATTGCACAAATTCGGGATCTCTGTCCGGATATGGAGATAGAAGTATTTGTTCATGGTGCCCTGTGTATTGCTTATTCTGGACGTTGCTTATTATCCGGTTACTTTAATCACCGGGACCCTAATCAGGGGACCTGTACTAATTCATGTCGCTGGGATTATAAGGTTAAATCAGCCGAGGAAAATGCAAGCGGTGATATCCAGCCGACAGAAAAAATTGATTTTGACTTTAACCAGGCACTCATGCAATCGAACAGTCAGTCAGATTTTACAGATCAGGGCGCTGGACGTGAAACATTTCAACGTCATCCTGCTGCTGATCAGGTCTATCTGATAGAAGAAAAGGAGCGGCCTGGTCAGTTGATGCCTATTCTGGAGGATGAGCACGGTACCTATATTATGAATTCCAAAGATCTACGGGCAGTAGAACATGTTGAGCGATTGGTCAGTATCGGCATAGATTCACTCAAAATCGAAGGTCGTACCAAATCGCTATATTATGTTGCACGAACTGCACAGGTTTATCGTCAGGCTATCGATGATGCGCTGGCAAAGCGACCATTCGATCCATCATTGCTGGGTGAGTTGGAAGGGCTGGCAAATCGTGGCTATACCGATGGCTTTTATCAGCGACACCATACTAATGAGATGCAAAATTATCTGCGTGGACATTCGGAATCAAATCGCAGTCAGTATGTCGGTAATATCACGGGTTTCGATAAAACCAGTGGTATGGCTGATGTATTGGTAAAAAATCGTTTTGAGGTGGGTGACCGCTTAGAAATTGTTCATCCTTCCGGCAACCAGATTATCGAATTATCACACATGCAAGATAGCAATGGTAATGCGGTTAGAGTAGCGCCTGGAAGTGGCCACCGAGTTAAAATCCCTTTGCCCGGTCAGATGGATAATGCATTTGTGGTTAAGTTTTTATGATTAGTAGAGAATGATGGCAATATCTTATTGTTTTAATCAGATTCATTTTTTACTTTCAAAGCGGCCCCGCATTCATGGTAAAAGAAACTGATAACACGTTTAGGTAACCAGGTGAGTTTGCCAGGGAAGGGTGCATTCATGAAACCAGCGTGTCCTCCTTCTTCAGGAAATTCTAATGTCACAGCAGAAGAAACATCTTTCTGTGTGGGCAATACGGAAGCGGGCATAAATGGATCATTCCGTGCATTAATAACGAGTGTGGGTACTCGAATATGTTCGAGCCAAGGCTTACTGCTGGATTGTTGCCAGTAATCTTCTGTATTACGGAAACCATGTAATGGTGCCGTGACGGAGTTGTCGAATTGATGCAACGTGGAACAGGCCAATATCGCATTGGCATCAAGCAGTCCAGGGAAACGATCCAGTTTTTCCAATGCTTTATATTTTAAAGTGCTGAGAAAATGGCGTGTATATAACTGATTAAATCCTGAGTCTAGCGCGGAGCCGGCCGCAGTAAGATCCAGGGGAACGGAAATCGTGACTGCGCCTGCTACTAGTTTGTTTGCGTGTTCGCCTTGTTCTCCCAACCACTTCAACAAGACATTGCCACCTAAAGATACACCGATTGTATACAGTGGTTGATTTGAATCCAATAGACCATTCTGCTGCACAATACGTTTTAGTATCCAGTCAACTTCAGCGGAATCTCCGGCATGATAGGCGCGTGGTAATCGATTAGGTACTCCAGAGCAACCACGAAAGTGTATGACGATACCATGCCAGCCCAATTCTTGTAGTGAGCGCATAATATTTATCGCATAGTGACTGCATGATCCCCCTTCAAGTCCATGAAAAAAAACAACGAATGGATTGCCACTAGTTCCATCTACCCAGTCAACATCTATAAAGTCACCATCATTGAGTTCCCAGCGCTCTCGTCTATAAATAATTGTTTTTGCTGGTTTCATTAAATATGGATAAATCGTTTGTACATTTCCTCCGGGTAGCCAGGTTGGTGCAATATAAGGTTCGGTGTGTAATGGATATGGAATTATTTTCATATGAATTCTGAGAGATATAATGGGGTTAAGCTATCTTAAATCTGTTGGTCACGAACGGTAGTATAATCTATTGATTTTTATTGATATTAAAAATATTGGTTATTTCGATAGATTGTAGAGTATTTGAGCATGCTTTAGGCATACTGATTCATGAAATGAAATTTTTGCAAAAGCGCCCACCAGAAGTTTTCTGCTATTGATTATAAAGGTTTAATTTTTAAAATATTGGGGTTTTGCAAAGGTCTCAATCAATATGTCGGTGGTGTACAAAGCGAATTGATAAGGAGGTCTTTTACGTAAATAGGCAGTCTATTCGCCAAATTGAGACTAGTCATGTTTGTGGACATATCTCAGGAAAAATGTCTCTATAATCCGATTATGGGAATGTGCTTCCTGCGATAATTACTACGATCGAGAGTAAATCTGATAAAGAGTCTCTTCAATACGGTTGAGACGATGTTGGCTGAGGCAAACTTCTAAGGATGAGCGGAAGAACACGGTAGAGACGTACTTCAATTCGTTATGATGGGGGCTTCAAATAATGAAATGGGAAGGAATCTTTATCCGTTAGAACGAATATTAACTTTTCAATATATTTTGCTTTTTCATGCGCAACAATTATATTGAAATAAAGCGATGCGTCGGAGTGTTGCCTTGCATTACTTGTCTGATCGTACAATTCTCTACAGTCTGTCTTTATACAAACTGTAGAGAATAAATAGCTATAACTGTCTAATTAAGGAACAATCCGATTATTGAGAATTTCCTTGCTTTGGTTATTCCAAACAACGTCTGTCAGGTTGGAATAACGTGTGATGATCTGTGCTGCAATGCCTCCTGCAAACAATCCAGCCCAGCCCAATATCACAAAGCCCCAGTGCAGTGGTGCGCTGAACAATTCCTCCATAAACCAGAAGGCATGGCCCCACTCATTAAGCCCTACGTTTGGCAAGATCATAAGTGGTCCCGCAATTGCCATAACCAGCGGAAATGATGTGCCGCGACTATATAGTGGCAGACGAGTCATTGCGTATAGATATGAAGCGACACCACAGACAATGTACATCGGGAATGAGCCATAAAACACGACTACATGACTTGGGGTAAAGCTAGTATCCCGGATAATGACTTGGTGCCAGGATGCATCTTGTTCAGTAAAGAAGCTACCACCCCAATAAACACCAAACAGGTATACACCCAACCACATCATCCAATAGAAATATCGTTTGATCTCCAGCTTTGGATCCAGATTATCTAACTGTTCCTGGGTATCGCGAGTCTTCCAGATCCAACCCCAGGTTACCAATGCAAATAGTGGCATGATAGTCATATGAACACGCCACAATCCCATCCACACACGTTCGAATTCCGGTTCCATTGAATCCATGCCATGTGAGTAAGCAAATGTACGCTGGTACCAAATCCAGAAAGTCGCTACACAAAGCATTATCACTAAGCCGATTTTATAGTACTTCGAATCGTACCATTCCGCCATGTCATAGTCACCCTTAGCGCTTGACGCGCCACTTGTTTCTGTTGCTATTGCCATTTTACTGTCTCCTCTACTCAAATTTAATTGAAAATCGAGAGATGTGTTTAAACCCAGAATTCGTAAATAATTCGGCTAAACACATAAAGCTGAGAGGTTTGTTTTAAAAAAAAGTTCCGATTATTTTTAGATTAGATTAAATAAATAGGCATGCCTGGAGATTAGAAGGTTTTTTTGTTGTGATGGGAATAAAATATATTATTTTCAGTTGTTTATAAACATACCCTGGAAAAATCCCATAATGGTAATGGGTTTTTATGTAAAAATGCTTCTTTCGCTGTTGCAGATGCCCATGGCTATGAGTAAATAAAATACTTTCTTATTCCCCATTATGGAGAAGAAAATATGATGATTTTAGTTTGGGTATGGGAGTATCGGTCTGCCAAGATAACCTGACATATAATTAGGGACTTTTGCAAAAATCTCAATTAATTCCAGCAGCATATTTGGATTGAGTAAATAGGTTGCTTCGAGTTTGGTGGCAGAGGGTATCAGGAAGGATGCGGATCGATGAGATCATGCATTGGTGGAGTGGGTATAAGATGGTCGTGGTCGGGCGATTCCAGTGCGGAGATTCAAAATATTTTAGATAATGAAAAAATATCTGGAAGAGAGGCTGGTTGAGCTTTTTCATGAAAATAATGAAAGCAGCTCAGTGTATAATTATTTTTTTGTCTTATGAGTATTTATAAAAATGCCTAGAACGGGTGCATTGCTTCCACTATCGCGCGAACATCATGCTTCGCTAGTGTTGGCACGTACTGCTCGACGTGCGGCGGATAGTAAAAATATGACGGCTTGCTCGGCAGCAATGATCGAGGTAGAAAACCATTGGCATACGCTGCTGGCCACACATTTTGAAGAAGAAGAACGATTAATGCGGCTTGCGGTAGATGTTCTCGATTCTGAATCAGTTCTGCGTATTTCCGCTGAGCACGCTGAACTTCGTATGCTTGCCTGCGGGCCCTGCCAGCTTGGGCCTGTTGCGCGTTTATATCGATTTTCTGATCTTATTGTGACTCATGTGCGTTATGAGGAACGTACACTATTTCCACAGTTGCAGTTATTTCTTGGAAAAAATGAAAGACGATGCACAAGCTAATGATTTCGGTGAGACATTGTCAGGTTTTTTACGCTGATGCTAGCTAGGCTTGAGTTGCAGTTATCCCGAATCAGGTGCGGATGAGGGAAAGTTAGAACGGAAATGGTTTGATAAAGACATTAATTCGTGTGCCGTATACTTGGGTATTAGTGTGCGATGATGGAAGAAGCGATGACGAATATAAGGTATCTTTTATTGCCGTACGATTAAACTTATTTTTATCATAGAATGATCGTATTCTGCCTTCTGTTAATCGCTGCCTAACATCCGGAGGATTTGAAAAGGCGGCTATTTTAGTGTAGGGTGTTGATTATTCATGGTATTAAAATAGGTGTAATCAAATAGATAGAATCGTATTTGTGTGTCATCCTCTGATCGATAGCAATATGGATTAATATTCTCGAGACTTTTGCAAAAACCCTCGCCAGAAATTTTCGACTATTGATTATAAAAGGTTAACTTTTCAACTATTGGGGCTTTGCAAAGGCCTCTTATCATTAGATCTTAGAATAAATAGATATTTATGAAATTAAAAAAAATGATGAAGAATTTTGTTTTTATTTTATTGGGTATCGCGGTATCTACTTTGATATCGACTCATTTTGTTAAAGATAAATCAGTTTACGGTTATATAGAGCCGGTTACGTTGTTGCCGGATGCGATTCCGGTCATGGCAAAACTAGATACCGGTGCTGTCACAGCCTCCATTTCTGCAAAAGATATTCATATTTATAAAAAGAATGATAAAGAATATGTAAAGTTCGAGGTTTCCCATCCGGATATTCAACAGGCGCCGGTTTATAATCTTCCTGTTGTCGGTTTTTCTAAAATTAAGAATCGTGCGAGTGAGGGAACCATGGAAGAAGGAGAACTGGAAAGTTATGATTTGCGTCCGATTGTGAAAATGTCGATTTATTTTGATGGGGAGCCGCATAATGTGAAGGTTAACCTGATTGATCGTTCGCATTTCTCAACCCCTATGCTGCTGGGTAGAAAGATTTTAGAAAAACTTAATGTAGTTGTGGACGGAGCTATAGAGAACTCGATCTGATTGAATCAAAGTAGCCTGAATCAGCTATGATATATTTTATGGCTTAAGATGATCAGATCGTGACTTGAAGAAGTATGCCGACGTTTTGTTAGTCAGTGCTAAAGACCGCTGCATAACTGGTTATCTCGGGCTGGACAAGGTTTTTAAGTGCTTGATTTATCAATGCTGCAAGTAATCAGAAAAGTTCAAAAATACAGTTATGCAGCGGTCTTTGCTATCGAGTATATTTTTGATATGTGTTAACGTCGTATTTCTCTCCAGACTACTCGTAGTCATCTGAAAGTTATTTTAATTCTAGGGTTATTCATTCGTGGCAGCTATTATTTCTCCTGCATCCATACTCGGTTCACAGTCACCCAGATTAAAAGCGCTGCCGCCTCTGAGCCTTTATATTCATATTCCTTGGTGTTTAAAGAAATGTCCTTATTGTGATTTTAACTCTCATGAAGTTCGTGGCGGAGATAGTGGAATACCGGAAGATGAATATATCTCTGCACTGATTCATGATCTAGAAGCTGCTTTGCCAAATATCTGGGGACGTAGTATAGCCAGTATATTTTTAGGTGGAGGGACGCCGAGCTTATTGAGTGCGCAATCTATCGATACCTTACTTACTGCGGTAAGAACATTACTGCCATTGGAGCATTTTGCTGAAATTACAATGGAAGCTAATCCGGGCACATTTGAGGCAAAAAAATTTGCAGATTTTCGTGCGGCGGGCATCAATCGCCTTTCCATCGGTATTCAGAGCTTCAATCCTGGACACTTGCGCAAACTAGGGCGCGTGCATAATGATCTTGAAGCATATCGTGCTGTTGATATCGCATTGAAAAATTTTGATAATGTGAATCTTGATCTGATGTATGCATTGCCTGGTCAGACTCTAGAAGAAGCGCGGTCGGATATTGAAACTGCCTGCACTTTGGGTGTTTCTCATATTTCTGCCTATCATCTGACACTGGAGCCGAATACCTTGTTTCATCGCTATCCTCCACCGTTGCCGGATGATGAGTTGTCAGCATCGATGCAGGCGACGATTGAGCAATTAGCCGCAGACAGTCGCTATATTAACTATGAGATATCTGCATTTGCGCAACCGGGGCGGGAATCACGTCATAATATGAATTATTGGTTATTTGGGGATTATCTGGGTATTGGAGCGGGTGCACATAGTAAAATTAGTTTTGTAGATAAAATCGTGCGGCAAATGCGTTTTAAGCAGCCCAAGGAGTACCTTGCCAAGGCGGGGCGAATGAATACGATTGAAGATCCACCTATACAAACTCAGCATGAGCTAGATCGTGCTGATCGGGGGTTCGAGTTTATGATGAATGCATTGCGGTTAACCGCGGGCTTTGAAACAGAGATATTTTATGAACGGACAGGCCTGCCAATCACAACGGTACAACAACCGCTTATGGAAGCCGAGCGGCGTGAGCTAATTTTGCGTGATCACCAGCGCATTGTTCCCACTATGAAGGGCAGGCGATTTTTGAATGACTTATTGCAGATTTTTTTGCCGGAGGAGAAGGCTAATAGAGAAATGGTAATAAGTTACTTGGAGAACTCTGCAAAACCCCAATAGTTGAAAAGTTAACCTTTTATAATCAATAGTCGAAAACTTCTGGCGAGGGCTTTTGCAAAAGCCTCGCATTGTCTCAAAACCATATTTCTGATAATAGTAATCTGCCATTTGTAATTATGCATGGCCTACTAAGAAATAGCACAGTTTACATTCCGATTAGATGGAATAAGATATGGTTATCTAATTTTTCTGGAAGACCAAATCCCATACGTTATGTCCTAACCGTAAGCCCCGCTGCTCGAACTTGGTCAGCGGCCGGTAACTGGGTCGAGGTGCGTAGTCTGTAGCCGTGTTAGTGAGTTGTGCCTCACTACTTAATACCGTGAGTATTTGTTCGGCATAATGCTCCCAATCAGTTGCAATATGGATATAACCATTGTTTTTTAAGCGTTGGCATAAGAGCGATATGAGCTTAGGCTGTATCAGACGACGTTTGTGATGTTTTGCCTTTGGCCATGGATCAGGAAAAAAGACATGTATTCCATTCAAACAATTGTCCGGTAACATGTGTTGTAATACAGCAACGGCATCATGTTGTATGATACGGAGATTATTCAATCTAAACGTCTCGATTTGGTTGAGCAGGCTGCCTACGCCTGGGGTATGGACTTCGATAGCAAGATAGTCATTGTCAGAATGGGTCTGAGCAATAACAGCGGTACTTTCTCCCATTCCAAATCCGATTTCCAATATTTTAGGCGCGTTTCGATCAAAAATCTGATCAAGATTGATTAAGTTTTCCGTAAATGAAACACCGTATTGGGGCAGCAATATCTCACAGGCACGGCGCTGTGCGTTGGAAATACGGCCCTGACGAAGAACGAAGCTGCGAATAGATTGCGTCATGGGTAAATAAAATGGCGGAGTAGGCGTAAGAAAAATTAGACTGTTTTATCTGCTACTTGAGTATGTGAGCGGGCAATAACCCCATCGATTGGTGAGCTGGGACTGGCGCTATAAAGCTTCTTGGCCATGCGTCCTGCACGATAGGCCTCACGTCCTGCTTCGACCGCCTTGCGCATAGCCGAAGCCATCAAAACTGGATGCTGCGCGGCCGCGATCGCGGTATTCATTAATACACCGTCACAACCTAACTCCATCGCAATCGTTGCATCTGATGCTGTGCCTACGCCAGCATCAACTAGCACCGGAATCTTTGCATTATCAATAATAATCTGCAGATTCCATGGGTTTAGAATGCCCATGCCAGAACCAATCAATGAAGCTAACGGCATGATTGCGACACAACCAATTTCTTCCAATTGCTTAGCAATTATTGGGTCATCTGAGGTATAAACCATCACTTGAAAATTTTCTTTTATTAAAATTTCAGCAGCTTTAATGGTTTCTACCATATTTGGATAAAGGGTCTTTGGGTCACCCAATACTTCCAGTTTTACCAGATTGTGACCATCTAGCAGTTCACGTGCCAATCGCAGCGTGCGGACAGCATCTTCCACAGTGTAGCAGCCGGCAGTATTGGGCAATAATGTATATTGCGAAGACGGTAATATGTCAAGTAGATTAGGTTCGTTGGAGTGTTGACCAATATTGGTACGTCGGATTGCTACGGTAATAATTTGTGCGCCACTGGCATTAACAGCCGCGCGAGTCTCGGTGAAATCTTTGTATTTGCCAGTACCGACCAGCAGCCGAGAGGTGTATACCTTATCAGCAATAATGAGATTATCCATGAAATCCTGTAAAAAAGTCGAAAGTATTGTTCGCTAGAATTTTATGATCAAACAAGGTAAGTTAGCCCCCTCCGACCGCAATTACAACTTCGAGTTGATCGCCATCAGCCAGTAGCTGTTCGGAGAACTTACTGCGCGGGATTATTTCTCCATTACATTCAATAGCAATTCGCTTATCGCGCAATGCTAACTGTTCAATTAATTGAGTGACGCTTATGGGGGGAGCAAAATGCTGAGGCTGACCGTTAATAATGAGTTGTATCATTTCTAAAATATACCTTGAATCGGGTAAATTGCGAAGTGCTAATGATTTTGGTGGATTAATTTTATCATGCGAGCGTAGCTGAATGGTAGAGTAGCACTTTTTCAAGTTTAAAAAGAGGGCTCGGTTTTCTTCATTCGTTCCATTTTTTTAATTTTAATTTCAGATCGCATAGCAAGATTGTTCACGATAAAGTAAAGTCATGAGTTGTGTCATGCGATATAACAGATTACACTTCTATTCCAGTTTGGAACTTTGCACCCTGGCTTTATAATCTTATTATCCTAATAGAGTCTTGCCGCATGGAAGCGAAATTACAAAATAAACGCCCCAAACATCTAAATCTCTTTAAGATCAGACAGCCTTTGCCTGCTGTTATTTCAATTCTGCATCGTGTCAGCGGTATCCTACTTTTTTTCCCGGGCATCCCGCTATTGCTTTATGGTTTACAAATGATGCTGGATTCTCGGCACTCTTATGAGGTTTTAACAAATTATTTGCATAGTCCGACTATTAAAGGTGTGCTGATTTTTTCATTATGGTTTTTTCTTCATCATTTGTGTGCCGGTATTCGTTTTCTGGCGCTAGATTTACATTATGGTGTTATGTTGAGGCCGGCACGTATGAGTAGTAAGCTGGTATTAGTGTTTGGCATCATTCTTACCTTGCTGATAGGATTCGCAATATGGTGAAGCATGCAAGTCGTATTGTAACGGGCGCACATTATGGTTCAAAAGACTGGCTGGTACAACGAGTATCTGCTGTATTGATGATAGCGTATTTACTGTTGCTGGGGATGGTCGTGACAGTGATATCTCCGCATGATTATACGACATGGAAGACTGTGTTTAATAACCAGTGGATGCGTATCGCTACCTTTCTCTTTTTTGTTTGCCTTTTCTGGCATGCTTGGATTGGTGTCCGTAATATTCTGATGGATTATATACATGTTACTGCTATGCGTTTGACTTTGCAGATACTGGTTATTCTGTCATTGCTATTTTATCTGATATGGTCTGCTGAAATCTTATGGGGTTGATGTGGCAATAACAAAAAGAAAATTTGATGCAATTATTGTTGGTGCTGGTGGAGCAGGTATGCGCGCCGCACTACAACTATCAGAAGCTGGGCTTAAGGTAGCGGTGTTATCCAAGGTATTCCCAACACGTTCACATACGGTTGCGGCACAGGGAGGAATCGCTGCTCCGTTGGGGAATGTTACGGAAGACAACTGGCATTGGCACATGTATGACACGGTCAAGGGTTCCGATTATTTGGGGGATCAGGACGCTATCGAGTTTATGTGTCGTCACGCAAGTGAAGTAGTCTATGAACTGGAACATTTTGGTATGCCATTTGATCGTTTGGAGAATGGCAAAATTTATCAGCGTCCTTTCGGTGGGCAGTCTCAGAATTTTGGCGGCGCGCAGGCAACGCGTTCTTGTGCAGCGGCTGATCGGACAGGGCACGCACTGCTGCATACACTTTATCAACGTAATGTAAATGCAAACACTCAGTTTTTTATTGAATGGATGGGGTTAGATCTGATTCGCAATGAGCAGGGTGATGTATTGGGCGTTACGGCGCTGGAGATGGAAACGGGTGAAGTAATGATTTTGCAGGCCAGGGCTACGCTGTTTGCGACCGGTGGTGGAGGCCGCATTTTTCAGGCCAGTACCAATGCATTCATTAATACAGGTGATGGCCTAGGAATGTCGGCCCGTGCAGGTATTCCACTGGAAGATATGGAATTCTGGCAATTTCATCCGACCGGTGTGCATGGTGTAGGCGTATTAATTAGCGAGGCTGTACGTGGCGAAGGCGGTTATTTACTGAACAAAAATGGCGAGCGCTTTATGGAGCGCTATGCGCCTCATGTTATGGATTTAGCCAGTCGCGATGTGGTTTCGCGCGCATTAACCATGGAAATCAGGGAGGGGCGTGGTTGCGGCGAGGATGCCGATCATCTGTTGCTGAAATTGGATCATTTGGGTGCAGATGTAATCAAAGCACGTTTGCCGGGTATTCGTGAGATCGCTATGAAATTCGCTCATGTAGACCCTATTTACGATCCTATTCCGGTGACACCGACTGTTCATTACATGATGGGGGGGATTCCGACTAATTTCCATGGTCAGGTTGTTATTCCTTATAAGACCGGACCCGAAGAGGTGGTGTCCGGTTTTTATGCGGTTGGGGAGTGCGCCTGTGTTTCTGTACATGGTGCAAATCGTTTAGGAACAAATTCATTGCTGGATATTGTGGTATTTGGGCGGGCAACAGGCAATCGGATTATTGAAGAACTTAGAAAAAGTCCTCATCATAAACAATTGCCAGCAGATGCAGCTGACAAGACACTCGCTCGTTTGGCACGTCTGAATCATCAGAAAGACGGTGAGAATGTCGCGCAGGTGGGCGAGGCATTACGTAAAACCATGCAAATGTATTGCGGTGTCTTTCGTTTTGCTGATATGTTGGCGCAGGGTGTGACAAAAATTAATGAAATAGCAGAACGCATTACAAGTGTGGAAATCAAAGACAAGAGTCAAGTGTTTAATACAGCTCGTATAGAAGCACTAGAGCTGGATAATATGAAGGAAGTTGCAATGGCAACTATGATTTCGGCTGAAGGGCGTTGTGAAAGTCGTGGCGCTCACGCTCGTAATGATTTTCCTCAGCGAGATGATAATAAATGGCTGAAGCACACGCTATATTTTAGTGAGGATAAGAGGCTGGATTATAAACCAGTACGATTGAAGCCGTTAACTGTTGAATCCTTTCCGCCTAAAGCCAGAACTTACTAATGGAGATTGCTGTTGTTTTATGTCCATAACGTTGAATCATACGATCGTGCCTGTATTCGATAAGATTGAATCTGCCAAATTTTACTCAAGAATATTTGACTTTGAATATATTGGTGAATTCGGACACTTTATTGTGGTACGTGTGAACGATACGCTTACTTTGGATTTTTCCTGTAAAGAACAGTTTGATTCACACCATTATGCGTTTAAAGTGACTGAGCAAGAATTTGATAGGATTTTTCATCGCCTTGAGAATGAAGATATTAAATACGGGAGTAGTCCATATGAATCTGAAAATATGAAGATTAATCATAATTACGGTGGCCGTGGTGTCTATTTTCGTGATAGTAATGGGCACTTGCTCGAGATTCTGACTGTTGATTATGAAATTTCCTGATAAATTTCCGTTTTCCTAATATTGTCTGATTAATATCTCTGCATATTGAATAATGCGATTAAGAAGGTAGTTGTCTTCCCGGAATATTGGTTCTTTTTCTGTTCTGTTTAATTTGGCTTTTAGTAATAAAAATTAATGAAATCAAGTATCTCAGTACCATTACGGATTGGATTGATTGGCTTACTTTTGTGCTTATCATTAGTGGTGGAGGCAGAGACACGCTATGTCAGTGATCAGTTTGAAATTACGCTAAGAAGTGGACCGAGTGGCAAGCATGCTATACAGCGTATGATTCAAAGCGGAGCTGCTTTGGAAATAGTGGAGCAGGATCCTGAAAAAGGTTATACCAGGGTAAAGACGAGTGGCGGCACAGAAGGATGGGTGTTGAGCCGGTATCTAATGACTAGACCGGCAGCAAGAGATCAATTGGAAAAACTGAGGAACCAGTTGACGAACAGTGCCGCTAAGGGTAGCAGCATGCGTGCTCAACTAATTACTGTGAAGAATGACTATGATAGTGCAACGACGCGCATTATTGATCTCGAACGAGAAAACAAACGATTAGAGAGTGAACTGGCAGAGATAAAACAGACAGCTGCAAATGTTCTTGAAATAGAGATGAGAAATAAAAAATTGGGTAAGCAGTTGATAGCAGCCAAAACGCATATCGATACCTTGCAGCGGGAGAATAGCGAGTTTAGTAGCCGTCAAGAGAGAGATTGGTTTGTTGCTGGTGCGTTGGTGTTATTCGTGGGCTTGCTACTTGGTTTAATTCTTCCTCGGATTCGCTGGCAAAAACGCTCTCGATATGGCGGTTTTTAGGAAATCCTGCCTCATTCACCGAAATAAAATTGCACTGGGGTGATGAATACGTATTGAATAGTGATCCTTCTTTCGCGATATCCAGCCACGAATTTCTAATGATTTTCCCAGATAGGTTTTTAATTCGGGAAATAATGGAAGACTGTCATTGGCAATACGAATATCCATTTTATGATTAAATATGAGTCGGCTATATTTCCGGCTGTGCTTTATTGATTTTGCTATACCGGTATAGCGTTGCCAGCCATTAGTTTTCTCTGAGATTTGAGTAAGCGGGCGAGGTTTGTATGCTGAGATGGACCAGATTCCCAAACCCAACTCCTCTGCTCGTTGTTGTGCTTTAAGCATGATCCCGGCATGACGTAAATTGGGTGGAATCAGGTTTAATACGGCTAGCCCGTTTTCCACTAATGCCGTATTAAGATGCTGGCCATTGGGTAGATACACATGTGCGAGTAATCGTTTGTATCGGTCATATTTTTCTTGATCAAATTCCAGATACACTTTTTTGTTGCGTAATTGTCTTTGCAGCCACTTTTTTGCAGCTATCCCGCCTGGCTCGCTTTTCCGGTATCGGCTTTCAATTTCGGGGGTATTGATACCTAGTAGGCGCACCCGTTGACCATTTTCAAGTACAATCGTGTCCCCATCATATATTTTAGTAACTTGATGCAGATACCGATATGTTTGGGGGGATAGTTTGATTTTTTTTGATTCAGTTGTTGCTATATCAGAATAAGTAATTCTGCCTTGAGGGTCTTCGTTACGATAAATATCTCTAGCAAAAGCAGTCTGTGATATGAGACTGCAAATGATGGTGCCTATTACATAATGTTTCTTTATAAAAAACATAAAATTTTCCTTGTTAAGCCATTATTTTTCTACGCTGGGGAAGCGAGTACCCTGAGTAAGAAATCTAATAGATGACTGTATAAAATGCTTGTCAAAGAAAAATATGGCAAAATGATATTATTTGGTGATTTTAAAAAATGTTCGAGAATTGTAGCAAGCTTTATATCGCTTATTATTAAATTCGGTCGAGTTTAGAAATCGTAGTTGGTAGATTTGAGCATATTTTTTCTGATGGCAGAGCAGATATTTGCATATCTTGAAATGAAATTATTATTCTGATAATAGTTTCAACGCATTCTGTATCCCAGGAATAGTAATCCATCATCTGATGAATTGGCCAATCATGTAAGCTGCTCATTTATGAAATTGTTTATGGCTCCAGTATAAAAACTAATAAATAAAATCCTGTGGCCTGAAGCAGTTGTATGACCTGAGCGAAAATAGAAGAGAATATTTTCTGGAATAAATTAGATTAAGTCTGCACAAACCGTTTTTGTTCGCATTTTGTTTGAGTGAAAATAGGTATTGTGCAAAGGGAGAGTTGTTTTTAATGGAAATCGATAACGTAATCGACGCGGCCTTTGAGCCAATATCAAATGCAGTAGCTTCTGTTATTTTTTATAGTATCTCGATAATGGGCCTGGAGATTCAGCTGATTCTGGTGTGGCTGGTTGTAGCTGCACTTTTTTTTACGCTGTATTTTAATGCGGTCAATCTGCGTTATTTCAAGCATGCCATCGATGTTTTACGTGGGAAATACGATAATAAAAATGACGATGGAGAAATTAATCGTTTCCAGGCATTAATGACCTCCCTTTCGGGGACAGTGGGGCTGGGAAATATTGCGGGTGTTGCAGTAGCCATTTCTGTCGGTGGACCTGGTGCCGCATTTTGGATGGCTGTTATGGGTTTGTTTGGTATGTCTACTAAGTTCGCCGAGGTGACATTGGGTGTAAAATATCGCTTACACGCTTCCAGGCATCATCCAGAAACGATTTCAGGCGGACCCATGTATTACCTGCGTCATGCTTTCGAGCAGTACCACAGCCCACATTTGGGTAAGTTTATGGCCGGATTGTTTGCGATATGTTGTATTGGCGGCACAGTGGGGGCAGGCGCCTTGTTTCAGGCGAATCAAGCTTATCAGCAGGCGTTGATTGTAACGGGCGGAGATACTAGCTTGTTGTTAGATAAAGGCTGGTTATTTGGTTTATTCATGGCAATTCTGGTTGGATTGGTCATTATTGGTGGAATTCGATGGATTGCAGCGGTCGCGAGCCGGGTTGTTCCCGCTATGGCAGCTATCTACATTGTTGCTGGCTTTGTGGTTATCGGATTTCACTATACTGCTATTCCTGATGCGTTGCAGACTATTTTTGAAATGGCGCTCTATCCAGAAGCTGGACTTGGAGCAATGATGGGTGCTTTATTAATGGGTGTGCAGCGTGCTTCGTTCTCTAATGAAGCTGGTCTGGGCTCAGCGGCTATTGCGCATAGTGCGGTCAAAACGAATGAACCGATTAGCCAAGGCATGGTTGGGATGCTTGGACCATTTATTGATACCGTCATCATTTGCATGGTAACAGCACTTGTTATTGTTATTTCTGGAACATACGTCGAAGGTGGTGGAATAGAAGGTGTGGAGTTGACATCTCGTGCGTTTGCTACGGGCCTTTCATGGTTTCCCTATGTTTTATCACTGACAGTGTTTTTGTTTGCTTATTCGACTATGATTTCATGGTCTTACTATGGATTAAAATGTGCGACCTATCTTTTTGGTGAACGAGATGTTGTGGAAGGCATCTATAAGATCGTGTTTTGTTTGTTTATTGTTGTTGGCGCCTCAGCTCAGCTATCAAATATTATTTTATTTACCGATTCGATGATTTTTGCTATGGCCATTCCTAATATTATTGGACTGTATATGCTTGCGCCTGAAATCAAGAAAGATCTAAAAGCTTATTCTCTGAATATTAAAATGAGATAAAAGAAGTATTACACTTGCTGCAAGATAGGCTGAATTAAACTAAAACTTTATTAAATCAATAAATAACTCCCATAAAAGAATGACTCATGAAACTTTAGTTGAAGTTAAAAACCTGAACTTTTCTTATGGCTCACGTGCAATTCTAAAGGGTGCCAATATGACTATGCCACGGGGTAAGGTTATTGCCATTATGGGTGGTAGCGGTTCCGGTAAGACGACATTATTGCGTTTGATTAGTGGTGCAGTGAAGCCGACTGTGGGCTATGTCAAATTTGACAACCAGATCGTGCATACGCTCAACAGAAACGCACTGTTTGAATTACGCCGCAAGATGGGGATGTTGTTTCAGTTTGGCGCATTATTTACTGATTTATCCGTATTTGATAATGTGGCTTTTCAAATGCGAGAGCATACCAATTTACCTGAGTCTATGATTCGTGATCTGGTACTAATGAAACTGAATGCGGTGGGTTTGCGTGGGGCGCAGCATTTGATGCCGGTTGAGCTCTCAGGTGGTATGGCAAGACGTGTGGCATTAGCACGTTCAATTGCACTGGATCCGATGCTTATTATGTACGATGAGCCATTTACAGGTCTTGATCCGATTTCTTTGAGTGTCATCGGAAACCTGATTCGACGTTTGACCGATGCACTGGGCATGACATCGATTATCGTGACGCATGACGTGCAAGAGTCTTTAAAAATAGTTGATTATGTGTATTTTATAGCAGATGGTGTGATTGCTGCAGAGGGAACGCCTAAAGAAGTCAGTGAGTCAGTTATTCCTTTTGTACATCAGTTTATACATGGCGAAGAAGATGGGCCAGTGCCCTTTCATTATCCGGCGCAGGCATACAAAAAGGACTTGGATTTGGGAGAGTATTTTGCCTAGACGTATTATTTCCGGTATTCAGAATTTTGGCCACCATGTAATAGAGAGTACCTGGAGGCTAGGCTATGCTAGTCGTTTTTTCCTACTGGTGCTATTAAAATCTTCTACCAGCGCCCGCCGTTTTGGTTTAGTTGCGCGCGAACTTTATTTTACGGGCGTATTGTCACTCATTATCATACTTGTGTCAGGCTTGTTTGTAGGTATGGTACTGGGTTTGCAGGGCTATGAAACATTACAGAAGTTTGGTTCTGAAACTGCAGTCGGTTCATTAATAGCATTGTCTCTGGTACGTGAGCTCGGACCAGTAGTCGCTGCACTCTTGTTTGCCAGCCGTGCGGGTTCTGCTATTACAGCGGAAGTGGGTCTGATGAAAGCGACCGAGCAATTGGCAGCAATGGGTATGATGGCAGTGGACCCCATCGCGCGGATTGTTGCTCCTCGTTTTTGGGCTGGTGTGATTTCAATGCCGCTTCTGGCTGCGATGTTCTCTGTTATGGGTGTATTTGGTGGTTATTTAGTTACGGTGGTCTTTATCGGTGTGGATGAAGGATCATTCTGGTCACAGATGCAAAATGCGGTAGATTTTAGGTTTGACGTAATAAACGGCGTCATTAAGAGCTGCTGCTTTGGTATAGCAGTGACAGCCATTGCAGTCTTTGAAGGATATGATGCGCCGCCTACAGCAGAAGGGGTATCGGGCGCAACTACGCGTACTGTGGTTACTTCATCATTGGTAATTCTAGGACTTGATTTTATTTTGACTGCTTTCATGTTTAGAGGAGTTAACTGATGCAGCGGACGACCATGGATTTATGGGTGGGATTGTTTGTTCTTTCTGGAATAGGTGCATTATTAATACTGGGCCTAAAGGTAGGAAATTTGAGTACTTATGGTACCGGGCAGGGTTATACGTTGACAGGGAATTTTGAGAATATCGGTGGGCTGAAAAACAGAGCGCCAGTAAAAAGTTCAGGTGTTGTCGTAGGGCGTGTAACTGCTATCCAGTTTAGTCTTGAAACTTATGATGCAATGGTGACTATGACTATAGATAGCCATTATCGATTTCCCAGAGATACCTTTGCGAGTATATTAACATCGGGCTTGTTGGGCGAACAGTATATTGGTTTATCACCCGGTGGTGATGAAGTGATGCTGGCGGATGGTGATAAGATTATGAAAACCAACTCGGCAATTGTGCTGGAAGAAATGATTGGTCGCTTTCTATTTGATAAAGCGACCGAGGATGATGCTTTTTGATGAAGAGCATGAAAGTCCGACATTAACTGGTTATTTTTAATTTGCTGCATGATATTGAAAAAGATTGATGAGTAAACTATGAAAAAGTATTTTGGGATAATGATGTTGGCAGTTGTTCTTTTATTGGTATTTCCAGCATGGGCGAAGGAAGTGATGGCTCCTGATATACTAGTAGATGAAACTGTACAAGAAGTGATGGATATTATTAAGCAGGATAGTGATATCAAATCTGGAAATAAAGATAGAATTCTTGATTTGGTGGAAAACAAGATACTTCCTCATTTTGATTTCACGCGCATGACTCAGCTGGCTATGGGAAAGAACTGGGCCAAGGCTGCATCTAATCAACAAAGTCAGTTGATTGAAGAATTTCGCACCTTATTGGTCCGGACTTATTCCAACTCGTTATCGGGTTATCAAAACGAGATTATCACAGTTAATCCGATTAATGATTTGGGGAATAAAACGGATACGATGGTGAAAACCCGGGTAAATCAAGGTAAAGGTAGACAGCCTGTACCGATTAATTACAGTATGGAAAAAACGGCTGAAGGCTGGAAAGTTTATGATGTGACCGTAGCAGGAGTCAGCTTGGTTACGAATTACCGTGGCTCTTTTAATAGTCAGATTAGAAAAGGCGGTGTTGAAGGATTGATTAAAACATTAACAGAAAAAAACCGTTCGTTGGAAGGTAAATAGGGAATGGTTATAACCTAAGGCAGCCTGTAATAACTTAAAATGATTCTATGTGAAGATAATAAGATTAAAATCAAAGGGCCGGTAACGATAAACAATGTGATTACTTTGAAAGAGGAAGTCATTTCCTTATTTGTTGATAGTAGTCATTTGGTTGTGGATCTGGAGAATATCCTTGAAGTGGATTCATCTGTGGTCAGTATGTTATTGGAGTGGCTACGTGAATCCAATCGACGGAAATGCCGATTACACTTTGTTAATGTACCAGAAAACATAAGAAGCCTTATTCAACTGTATGGTGTTTCAGAATTCTTGCCATTGGGTCTCAATAATAAATTGACTGATTAACTAATTCATATATCTAATTATGGAAGCCTGTAATTAAAGCTTTTTCTATTTCTTCGTGCCATGATTCCAGCAATTGAAGTCAAACAGGTATATAAACACTTTGATACGGTATGTGCGCTGTCAGATATTCATCTTGAAATTAAAAAAGGTGAGTTTTTTGCTTTGCTGGGCCCAAACGGTGCAGGGAAAACAACGCTGATTAGCATTATTTCGGGGTTATCGCTGGCGAGCGCTGGAACCGTCAGTGTAATGGGATATGATGTTGTTACTGAGTATCGTGAGGCCCGACGTATGCTGGGTGTTGTTCCGCAGGAACTGGTATTTGATCCTTTTTTTACGGTACGTGAAGCATTGGTTATTCAGTCTGGTTATTATGGCATTAAACATAACCATGATTGGATCGATACAATCATTCATAACCTGGATCTGACTGATAAAGCGAATACGAATATGCGAGCGCTATCAGGGGGTATGAAGCGCCGCGTATTGGTTGCCCAGGCGTTAGTGCATAAACCGCCTGTTATTATACTGGATGAACCCACTGCGGGTGTAGATGTCGAATTGCGTCAGACACTCTGGAATTTCATTAAACAGTTAAACCAGGATGGTCATACAATTGTATTAACCACACACTATCTGGAAGAAGCAGAGGCACTGTGTCATCGCGTAGCAATGCTGAAGCAGGGAAAAATTGTAACACTAGACAGTGTGCAAAATCTGATTAGTCATACGGCTCATGATAACCCGGGATATTCTGTGCGTTTGAGATTATCACCCGATATACTGCCGCCAAAACTAGAGAAACAAGTAATTAGCTGTGTCGATGGCTGTTATATTCTTAAAATTGAAGATTATTTTCAGATTGAGCCACTATTAGCACTATTGCGCGAAACGAATATACAGATACTGGAAATGCAGTTACTACAACCTGACCTAGAGGAAGTTTTTGTTAATATAATGAGAAAGAACGAACTTGAATTAAAATGATTGGTTTTTTCACACTCTTGAATAAAGAGCTGCTCCGTTTTTGGAAAGTCGGCTTCCAAACGATACTGGCGCCGATAGTATCCACCTTACTGTATCTATTAATTTTTTTTCATGTGCTAGAAGCACGCGTAGAGATTTATCCTGGTGTGGCTTATACCCTATTTTTAATTCCTGGTTTGATTATGATGTCTGTGCTACAAAATGCTTTTGCTAACGCATCATCGAGCCTGATTCAATCAAAAATCAGTGGTAACATTGTTTTCGTCTTGTTGTCACCCTTATCTTATCGGGAGATATTCTTTGCATATATATTAGCGTCGGTCGTGCGAGGCCTGATGGTGGGCGCAGGTGTTTATTTAATAACTTTAATTTTTTTTGACCTCCCATTGTACTTGCCATTATGGATACTATTGTTTGTGATAATGGGCAGCGCTTTGCTAGGTGCATTAGGAGTCATTGCCGGCATCTGGGCAGAAAAATTTGATCAGCTCGCCGCTTTCCAGAACTTTATTATTATGCCGCTGACATTTTTATCGGGTGTATTTTATACGATTCATTCATTACCACCTGTCTGGCAACATTTATCGCATCTTAACCCATTTTTCTATATGATCGATGGATTTCGCTATGGTTTCTTTGGTGTCTCGGATATTTCACCTTATTTTAGTTTAATGATTGTAACAGCGTGTTTTGTAGCGATATCGGCTCTGGCGATACAAATACTAAAAACAGGCTATAAGTTGCGACATTAGGTTCTGCTTTTTAAACTGGTATATCAAAATAACATGCTGAGAGGTCTATGCATGAAGGAGATTGAATGATTACAGCTGAAGATATTAAACATTATATTGAAACGTCTTTGCCATGTGAGTTGGTGAAAGTGGAAGGAGACGATGGTCACCACTTCAATGCAGTTATTGTGAGTGCCGAATTTCGTGATAAAAGCGTAATTCAACAGCATCAGCTTGTGTACACTTCACTTGGGGATAGAATGAAACAAGAAATTCACGCATTGTCAATGAAAACGCTGACACCTGAACAGTGGTCGGAAAACATTCAGCATGACTAATGCAATGATATTTATGAACTTATAACGTCTGAGCCCAACAGATGGACTCCTGCTGTTCCCAGGAACCCATCTGTTGTTAAATGAATGGCGTAATAATATTAATCGGTATGTTAGTACGTTATTGAACCTGTTTTAATAATGCCTGAGCATCATTAAACCTTGGAAAATTCTTGTCTGAAACCAGTAATTTTTCGAGAATGTCCCGCGCCTTAGTTCTATCGCCTGACTTTACTAATCCGAATGCATGATGATATTGAATCTCGCTTGCTTCTGGTGCCAGAAAAGCTGCTTTTTCTAAGAGCGGTAAAGCCCGAGTTATATTTCCTTCTCCTACCAGAATCCATCCTAGAGTATCTAGAATCGCAGGTGAATTAGGGGCTTGCTTATAGGCTCTCTCTGCATATGCTAGTGCGCGAGGATCCTTTTCCTGCTGATAGAGCCATGCTAAATTATTGAGTGTTGATGTATGCTCTGGGTATTGTTTTAGAATAGATTGATATTCCTGAACCGCTGCATCAAATTGTTGCTTTTCCAGATAATTTTCTGCGAGATATAAACGAGCAATTGAATCACCTGGATATTTATTTAACCATTGGTTTAGTCTGGAATTGGCTTCCTTTTCTTTCCCTGTTTGACTTAATGTTGCGTGTAGTTTGACGATTAATGGACTGCTTGGGGCGATAAGAAATGCCTGTTCATATGCCTTCAAAGCACGCTCAGGTTTTTTCTGTCCCATTAGCAAGTCACCTTCGAGTATATAGCCGATAGGCAGCTGATTATGCTCTTTCTGTATTTTCTGGGATATGCTGAATGCTTCATTTTCATTTTTATTCTGCACAGCAAGTCTAAATTGCAGCACCTGCGCATCCAGATAATCGGGTTGCATTTTTAAAGCTTTTTTCAGGGCAATTGAAGCGGCCGATTGATTCTGCATAGCAGCGTGAATAGTGGCTATCTTTAGCTGAGCAGCAGCAGACTTTGGTAAATTGACAGCGAGCCTTTCGTAGCTTTCTAGTGCTGCAGACTGATTACCATTGGCAAATTGTGCCTGTCCCAGAGTTTCCAAGACACTCGGCTGGTTTGGATAAGTCCCATACAATTTCTGGGCAAGGGTAAGTGATTTTTTCTTTTCACCTAGGTGTAGATAATGTGTGGCAAGTTGTATAGCCGGTTCCATAGCATTCGGATTCTTGCTGCTTGCTAATTCCAGCCAGTTCGTTGCCTCGTTAATGTTACCCTGGGACTGAGCAAGGTCAGCTAATGCATTCATGGCCTGGATATTTTTTTCATCCTTTTTTAGAATCGCTTCAAAACGTTTCTTGGCAGCATCCGGATTCTTTTCCTGAATATCTAGTCGTGCTAGATTTTTGATTGCAGGGAAATAATCCGATTGAATTGAGAGTGCCCGATTAAAGCTGATGCGTGCATTGGAGAAGTCTTGCTTACCTAAATAAATGCCCCCCTTTAGATTTTTATAAAGAGGATTATCGGGCTCCTCTTTTTCAAGTACTTTTACTGTAGATAAGGCTTTATCAAATTCTTTTAAGCGAAGGTGGGTTAGAGTCAGCAGAATAGCGGCTCTGGGAGAGGCTGTATCTAAATTCTTTGCGAGTTCCAGTTCTGCAATAGCGTGATTACTATCTCCCAGCGCTAATTTACTCATACCGAGGGCAGTGTGGAGTGTTGCATTATCCGGTGCAAGTTCATTTGCCTTTTCGAGGTATGCGGTCGCTTTTGTAAAATCTTTGGCCTGCATATAGGCTTCTCCAGCCAGAGCTAATAATTGAGGATCCTCCTGCACGATATCAAGTGTTGGGGTCAGAATATTAATTGCTTGCTGTGTTTGGTTGCTTTTTAGTAGGATAGCTACCATTAATTTGCGTGCATATAGATTACCCGGAATTCTTTTTAAGTATTTTTCTAGATACTGTTCTGCCTGTAATAACGATCCTAAGGAGAATTGCGCGGCGCCGGCAAGCAATATACTGGGTAAATGTTCTGGTGCGACATTGAGAATTTGTTGTGTTGATGCGAGTGCATCAGATTGCCTTCCCTGGCTAAAATCCAGAAGTGCTTGAGTATAAATGACCGATAATGCATTGGATGATATCTTGCGTGCCGCATCAATGCTTTTTGCTGCCGCATCAAATTCTCTTGTACCGATTTCTATGATGGCCCGGTTAATATAAGCTGAGAAATAGCCAGGTTCTAATTGAATAACCTGATTATAAGCTGCCAAGGCTTGTTCGATTTTGCCTTGAGCACGTAATAAATCAGCTTTGAAAAACCAGGCATCCGCGTTATCCGGATTCTTGGTTATCGCCTGTTCAGAAAATTTTATCGTCATCTCTGGATTTTTCTCAGAAAGCGAATAATTAGCGAGTCCGATTAACGCACCGGGAGAGTCGGGTTCTTTTTTAAGTATCTGTTCAAAGACATTCCTGGCATCCTGATATTTACCTAATGCCAGAAATGCATTGCCACGCAATAGTAATAATTCGGTTGGATTGTTCGTGGCTGAAAGCATTTCTGTTTTATCCAGTAATTGCTGGAATTCACCAAGATTAAATAATACTTTGCCCAAGTCAGGTAATACCTTGCCAGGATCGCTTCCGAGTCTCAGCGCTCTACTTAATTCCTTTTCTGCTGCTTTATGATCACCTGTCTGGTTATAGATAGTGCCGAGAAGATAGCGTGCCTCTGAATTATCGGGATCTTGTTGCAAAGCATTTTTAAGCTGAATAATGGCTGCTTTATCGTTTCCACTCTGTTGGTATTGTGTGGCTTCTGAGATTAGTACTTGGGTATCCTTGGCCTCACTACAGGCGACTAGACTTCCACTAATGAGTAGAATCGGAATCAAAATAGTGAATAAATTTTTTCTAAAAATGCTAATGTTGATGCTACGCATGTAAATACCTCTCTTTTTGTCTATGCTATGAACTTTATAGATTCGATTCAGATAATTCCAGCACTTATGAGTGTCATTATCTATCTTTTTTTCGATAACTCTGTTATTTATAGCACATAAAAGTGATATTTTATTTTAGATATCATTGCTTAATAACACGCTAATTATCAATAATCAGCTATCTTGGCAATGGTAAGTCGATAGAGTCAGCGCGAGCGCTGTTCTTCAGTACAGTATCCATTGATATCGTTTCGAATTTATATTAAAAAGTGTGTTTGTGGAAATGTATACGAAAAATTAGTGGAGAAAACAAATAGATATGGATACAGTCGCAGTTGTTGGATTGGGTTATGTGGGGCTGCCTCTTGCAGTTGAATTTGGAAAGAAACAGCAAACAATCGGTTACGATTTTTCTATTAGTAAGGTCGAGAGCTATCAGCGGTATATCGATCCAACCGGTGAGGTTGCATCGGCGGATTTACAGCAAGCAAGCAAGCTGGTTGTGACGTCTAGCCCAACTGCATTATCTCAGGCGGACTATATTATTGTTGCGGTACCTACACCTGTGGATCTTTCCCATCAACCTGATTTTAAAGCACTGATTAGTGCAAGTGAGAGTGTTGGTGAAAATATGAAACGGGGTGCTATTATTGTCTACGAATCCACCGTATATCCTGGGGTGACGGAGGAAATTTGTATTCCGGTATTGGAACGGTGCTCAGGCATGACATGGAAGGAAGATTTTCACGTGGGCTATTCGCCGGAGCGGATTAATCCTGGTGATAAACAACATACTTTGACTACTATTCTTAAGGTTGTGGCAGGCGACAGTGAAGATACATTAGAGAAGATAGCACGACTATATGAGCGCATTGTGACTGCTGGAGTATACCGTGCATCCAGTATCAAGGTTGCGGAAGCCGCCAAAGTGATTGAGAATACGCAGCGTGATTTAAATATTGCGCTGATGAATGAGTTAGCGATTATTTTTGATAAGCTGGGAATTGATACATTAGAAATTTTAGAGGCGGCGGGGACTAAATGGAATTTTCTTCCTTTCCGTCCCGGTCTGGTCGGTGGACACTGTATCGGGGTAGATCCCTATTACTTAACGCATAAAGCAGAAATGGTCGGTTATATTCCTCAGGTAATATTAGCCGGACGCCGTATTAATGACAACATGGCAAAGTTTATTGCAGAGCAAACGATCAAGCAAATTATCAAGGCTGGTTTCAATGTTCTGGGAGCTAAAGTCAATATACTTGGACTGACTTTTAAGGAAAATTGCCCGGATTTAAGGAATTCTAAAGTTATTGACGTGATTCGTGAGCTTCAGGATTATGGCGTTGAAATTCACATCCATGACCCTGTCGCAAATTTTAAAGAAGCCTTACATGAGTACACGATGGAAATTGAATCATGGGAAAGCCTTCCGCAGGCTGAAGCGATGATTGTTGCGGTTTCTCATCGGGAATTTACCATGAAAACTATTGCAGATCTCCAATCTAAGCTTGTTCAAAATGGTTGTTTCATTGACGTTAAGTCACAGTTTGATCAGACAGCATTTCGTGCGGCAGGTTTTAATGTTTGGCGACTCTAATTTGATATTATCGGGAATTGGCTAAGTATGACACGATATCAAAATATTCAACGACACCTGAGTGAAAATCAGTATTGTTGGTTAATCACCGGTGTTGCTGGTTTTATTGGATCTAATTTGTTAGAAACGCTGTTGAAGCTGAATCAGAGAGTGATTGGGTTAGATAATTTTTCAACGGGCTATCAATATAATCTGGATCAGGTTGAAAGTCTGGTTGGGGCGGCCGCCTGGGCTAATTTTAGTTTTTTGAAAGGGGATATTCGTCATTTGGAGGATTGTAACAAGGCCTGTCAAAATGTTGACCTCGTGCTACATCAAGCTGCCCTGGGATCTGTTCCGCGTTCAATTGAAGACCCAATTTTAACGCATGAAAATAATATTTCCGGATTTCTGAATATGCTGGTAGCCTCTCGGAATGCTTCAGTGAAACGCTTTGTTTATGCTGCATCCAGCTCAACTTATGGTGATCATCCTGATTTACCGAAGGTAGAATCGGTGATTGGACAGCCGCTTTCCCCGTATGCAGTGACCAAATATGCTAATGAACTTTATGCAAATGTATTTACACGTTGTTATGGCACTGAATCTATCGGATTACGTTATTTTAATGTATTTGGCCCAAGGCAGGATCCAAATGGTGCTTACGCTGCCGTAATCCCACAATGGATTGCAGCACTGATAAAAAATAAAACATTGTATATTAATGGGGATGGTGAAACCAGCCGGGATTTTTGTTTTATTGATAACGTGGTCCAGGCTAATTTGCTTGCAGCATTGGCTGATGACTCGGAATCGGTTAACCAAATCTATAATGTGGCGCTCAGTGAACGTACGACACTGAATCAGCTTTATGAAATGATGCGTTCAATATTGATTGAGCGCTTTCCTCACCTTCGTGATCATCGGCCCGAATATGTTGCTTTCCGAGAGGGCGATGTTCGTCATTCTCAAGCCAGTATTATCAAGGCTCAGGATTTACTGGGTTTTGAACCGACCCATCCCATTGATGACGGGCTTAAGCATGCTATGGATTGGTATACTGCTAATCTTTCATAGATCCTGCATGCTTGCTTGTATTTAGCTTTGGGAATGGGGTTCGTTTAGGGTCATTGGCACTCTAACTGGCTTTTTACCTTTTTATACTCGGGGTATTGTTGGAATTATTCTGGATGTTTTGGAGCGTTGCCTGACTATATTCAGGGATGCCTTACCGATTTCCGGGACTTATGGTTACTTTGGTATTCATCCCTTTGGCAAGAGTCATCGCCAGTTAGTTTTCCGAAAAACTATTTTTATTCTCATGAGCAAGCCGGCTAAGGTGGAGGGTTATATTTCAGAAAACGAAATTTCACTGCTGTGTAGTTTATAGTGAAGCTGGATACGTCTTCTGTACACAAGCCACAGGCAATCGCGCTGTTTGTAAATTAATGAGTCAGAATGTTTCGAAACAAATGAAGAATAAAATCGAGCTTCAGCATAAGCTTTATATTAATCTATAATTTCATCATGAAACCTTTGCTTTATACATTTCGCCGTTGCCCATATGCAATTCGTGCCAGATTGGCAATCAAGATCAGTGGTGTTGAAGTAGATATGCAAGAAGTCAGTTTACGTAACAAACCTAAAGCATTGCTGGATTGTTCTCCAAAAGGAACTGTACCAGTCCTGAAGCTTGCTGATGGACGTATTATTGAAGAAAGTCTGGACATCATGCAATGGGCGTTATCGATTCATGATCCAGAAAGCTGGATGGATAAAAGTGGTGGCCTGTCTGCAGAAGCAAAATCCTTGATTGATCAGAACGACGGATCTTTTAAATATTTTCTTGACCGTTATAAGTACGCAGACCGGTTTCCAGAAAACTCTGTGAGCTATTATCGCGAGCAAGCAGAGAGATTTTTGATGGCACTGAATACCCGTTTGAGTCAACATTGCTATTTAATAGGTAATCACCCGACACTTCCCGATATGGCTATATTTCCATTTGTTCGCCAGTTTGCTCATGTTGATCATGGCTGGTTCTATGCATCCAATTACAACTATTTAATTAATTGGTTAGACGCCTTGTTGGAATCAACGTTATTTAATACAGTTATGCAGAAATAAATAAAGATCCCGTTTGGCAGAAATATACTTATATTCGGCTAGGCAATGATCTGGCTCTTTAATCGTTAAACGGCTGGATTATTTCTCGTCAAATATATCCCGCCGTGTCCCTTGTTGACTTGTTGTGCTGGATTATTGATTCGAGACCTTTGCAAAATCCCAATAGTTTAAAAATTAACCTTTTGTAATCAATAGTATAAAACTTCTGGCGAGGGCTTTTGCAAAAACCTCTCTTAAATTGGTATCATGAAAAAAATTCATCCCGCAGATTTAACGCGACGTCTTGTTAACCTTCCCAAGCCGACCTATCCAGAAGATCTTCCGGTAATTGTGCGCCGACAGGAGATAATGGATGCGATTAAAGAAAATCAGGTGGTTATTGTTTGTGGAGAAACAGGTTCAGGTAAGACAACACAATTACCGAAAATCTGTCTTGAGCTCAAGCGAGGTGTTACGGGACTAATCGGCCATACGCAGCCACGGCGTATTGCAGCCCGTACGGTAGCAAAGCGAATTGCTGCTGAACTGAATAGCCCGCTTGGTCATACTGTTGGTTATAAGGTACGGTTCTCCGATAAAGTCAGTGCGAATACGTATATTAAACTCATGACGGATGGGATTTTGCTGGCTGAAACGCAAAGCGATCCTCTGCTACAGGCTTATGACACTTTGATCATTGATGAGGCGCATGAGCGTAGCTTGAATATTGATTTTCTGCTTGGATATCTTAAGCAGTTATTGTTGAGGCGCCCGGATTTAAAACTTATCGTAACTTCCGCAACGATTGATGCACAACGTTTTTCCAGACATTTTAATGATGCGTCAGTAATTGAAGTGACTGGGCGGATGTATCCGGTAGCCGTGCATTATCGCCCTGTTACTGCTGAAGATGATGAAGACTCGGATAGCCAGCAGGCCATTCTTGATGCGATAGCTGAAGTGATGCAAATTGGCTCGGGAGATATACTGGTGTTTCTTCCGGGTGAGCGAGAAATCAGAGAAACTACCGAGGCATTACGTAAACATCATTTTGGCAGAATGAAGTTGGGTCCGGCTGATATATCAATCTTGCCATTATTTGCTCGCTTGTCATTTTCTGAGCAAGAGCGGGTATTCAAGACGGAAGCGGTACGCCGTATTATATTGGCTACCAATGTGGCAGAGACTTCATTGACTGTTCCTGGTATCCGTTATGTGATTGATACAGGCTGGGCGCGTGTCAATCGCTACAGTTATCGCAATAAGGTAGTACAGCTACAATTAGAGAAAATCTCCCGTGCTTCCGCTAACCAGAGAGCCGGACGTTGTGGACGGATAGCAAGCGGTGTGTGTATTCGTTTGTATGCGGAAGAAGATTATCTTGCTCGAGTGGAATTTACCGATCCTGAAATTCTCCGCTCTTCATTGGCCGCAGTGATTCTGCGTATGAAATCACTGAAAATTGGGGATGTCGAGAGTTTTCCGTTTATCGAACCGCCTTCATCGCGCATGATTGCGGATGGTTATCGATTATTGGCCGAATTGGGCGCGGTAGATGATAACCGGCAATTGACACGTATCGGCTGGCAATTGGCCAAATTTCCGATTGATCCAAGAATTGCCCGTATGATATTGGCGGCAAAAGATGAAAATTCTTTGAATGAAGTGCTTATTATTGCGTCTGCATTAAGTTTACAAGATCCACGTGACAGGCCATTTGAACGACAGGATGCTGCTGACAGGGCGCATCAGTGTTTTCAAGATGAGCGTTCTGATTTCTTGAGTTATCTAAAACTATGGGTGTTTTTTGAAGAATTATTGCGAGATAAGAAATCTCATCGTAAGCTGGTCGCGCAGTGTCAAGAAAAATTTTTATCCTATCGTAGAATGCGTGAATGGCGTGAAATCCACGCTCAGCTGCATGGATTAGTCATGGATTTAGGTCTTAAACCCAATCAAGTTCCAGCTGATTATGTTGAAATTCATCGTGCATTGTTGGCTGGGTTACTGGGTAATATTGGCTTTAAAACCGAGAAAGAAAGTGAATATCTTGGTGCCAGAGGAATTAAATTTTCTATTTTTCCAGGTTCGGTATTGAAGAAAGGAAAATCAAAATGGATTGTCGTTGCTGAATTGATCGAAACGACAAAACTTTATGGACGTTGTGTTGCAAAAATTGATCCGATATGGCTGGAAGGTATCGCAGGTCGTTTGTGTAAGCAACATTATTCTGATCCTCACTGGGAAAAACAACCGGCACAGGTGATTGCTTATGAACGTGTGACGCTCTACGGGCTCCCCATCGTGCCAAAAAGGCAAATACATTATGGGAAGATCAATTCACAGGAATCACGAGAGATCTTTATCCGAGGGGCCTTGGTAGCAGGTGAGTATGTGACCCCAGCATTATTCTTTGAGCATAACCGAAAGCGTATTAGTGAGATAGAAGAATTGGAACATAAAGCACGGCGCCAAGATGTATTGGTAGATGAGCAGGCTATCTTTTCTTTTTACGATGCAATTGTTCCGATGGAAATCTATAACGGTGCAGGATTTGAAAAATGGCGCAAGCAGGCCGAGCGGGAGAATCCGCAGCTGCTTTATCTTAGCCGCACATATTTAATGCGTCATGAAGCCGATCGTGTTACTGAAGCACAGTTTCCCGAAAATATGCAGTTGGATGGTAAAGATGAATTACCACTGAGCTATCGTTTCGAGCCAGGGCATGTGCTGGATGGTGTGACGGTTAGTGTTCCGCTGCCATTACTTAATCAGCTTGATGCGAAGCAATTTGACTATCTGGTACCGGGATTGATTCGTGAGAAGATCACCTGGCATTTTAAAGCGCTACCAAAACAGATACGCCGTTATTTAATACCCTTGCCAGAATCGGTTACCCAATTTCTGCAAAGCCTGCAAGTCGGTGTCAATGCCAGTGCACTAAGTGATCTATTGGCAACCTTTGTTTTAAGGAAGACCGGTACCTCAGTTCCAGTGGATGCCTGGACAGACAAGGATCTGCCGATACATTTATTGATGAATTTCAAGGTGGTAGATGATGCGGGGGAAGAACTGGCAATGAGCCGTAATCTTGTGCAATTACAAGCGCAGCTCGGTCAGGTGGCACAATTAACCTTTTCTCAGCCGGATTCCGGCGAACAGGTGAGTATTGAACGTGACAATGTGATGCGTTGGGATTTTGGTGATTTGCCTGTTGAGATTATTTTTACGCGTATGGGTAAACAGTTGACTGGTTATCCGACACTACTGGATGAAGAAGACAGTGTTGCGATTCGCCTGCTCGATACAAGAGATGCTGCTGAAGAATCTATGCGAGCTGGGATGCGGCGATTATTGTGCTTTGAACTCAAGGATAATTTAAAGTACCTGGACAAAAAATTGTCTGGGCTAAAACAAGTAACGTTACAATTCACCGCTCTTATCAGTCCGGATGTACTTAAACAAGATATGCTAACCGTCATTGTTGATCGCGCTTTTATCGGGGAAGATGTATTGCCACGCAGTGAACACCTGTTTACAGTGCAGAAACAACGCGCGCGTGCACGTTTGCCCACTGTAGCTGAGGCATTAATTTACTTAATGCAAAATATCGGCAATGAATATCAATCATTCAGAGAGCGTTTATCGGGAGTAGGAAAAAATCATCAGAGATTAAAAAGTGAGTTAAGTATCCAGTTGGAAAATCTTATTTATCCCGGATTTCTCGGTGCTACACAATGGGAACGGTTACAGCATTTTCCGCGCTATTTAAAAGGAATGTCTATGCGTCTGGATAAATTTTCCTTAAATCCAGTGCGGGATGAACGCCATGAATCCGATATTGCGTTGCTATGGAAACAATATATACAACGCCTGGAGAAACACCGTGAGGTAGGGGTCAACGACGCCAGTCTGGCTGAATTTCGTTGGCAGATCGAGGAATTGCGCATTTCTTTGTTCGCCCAGGAATTGAAAACGCCATATCCGGTATCGGCTAAGCGATTACAGAGACTATGGGAAAAAATCAGAGGATAGATGCTTTACAAGTGCCGTTTTCTTGGATGAGCTATTTTTTTATGAATTGCGGGATATCATTCTTAATTATGACGAATCATGCAACCTACTGTACTGATTGATCAACATCGCCATACAGCGATCATTGTGGCGACAAATCGCAAAAAACAGCTTGTAATTAAGTTGGGAAAAGGCAAGCTTACGGTGTCATCTATTTCAACAAAAGAAATTAAGGCACAAGGTTATACTGTGAGCGATTATCCACCTAAGCTGGCAGCGCAGTCCTATTTGTATCATGGTGCAGGTGTGAGCGACCGTGCCAAACGCTACCTCGAAGAAATTGCCAATGGAGAGTTTCCGGGTATGCTGGTATTGGCATAAGCTATTTTTGCTGGATTAGATGCAATCTTTAATGAGGTATCGATCAGTAAATAAGCGGGGAAACAGCACGCTATTTTGTAATGTGGATAGCGCCCCTTTATCCTACACTTCTACTCTTATTTTCAGTAATGTCTATCTGGAACCTTCGCAAGAACTATTCCTATTATTTTAATATATTGATTTACAAAGATTAATAATTTGTAATAACGGTTTTGTGAGAATGCTGTCTTTATTTTTATCCTGTCATTATCGGGATAGAAGTATATCAAAACGTAGGTAGATGATAGGACAAGCGATTATCTGCCAAAAAGGAATCAGGGAATAAAGCGGATGTTTTTTGTGTGCCTGTTTGTCAGGAGAGTTGAGTCCGTCTTGGCAACTAATTAGAGGTTAATCACTATGGATGTTTCAACACTGGTTATTGTTGCAGTGCTGTGTATTGTACTTGTTTATGGCGTTTTCATTTATAACAATCTGGTACAGTTAAAACATAATGTATCCAAGGCTTGGGCGAATATCGATGTGTTGCTAAAACAGCGCCATGATGAATTACCCAAGCTGGTTGAAACGTGCAAACAATATATGCATTACGAGAAAGATGCTTTGGAGGCGATTATCAAGGCCCGTTCGGCGGTTTCCACAGCTCGGCAAGATTCAGACATCAAGTCATTGGGTGTGGCAGAGACTCAGCTACGTCTGGGTCTGGGTAATTTATTTGCACTGGCTGAGTCATATCCGGAATTAAAGGCAAGCGAGTCATTTCAATATTTACAATCCCGCATTACAGGTTTAGAACAAGGTATTGCGGATCGTCGGGAATTCTATAATGAATCAACCAATCTGAGTAATATTCGGATTGAACAGTTTCCTGATGTGCTGGTTGCGCGCAAGATGGGATTCAAAGCTTTTGATCTATTGGAGTTTTCAGAAGTGGAGAAAACGGATATTGATATGAATATGCTATTCAGATGAATGTAAGTTCATGGCTGGTTACGCTCAACGGTGATGAAATCACATTATACTTGATTGCGGCATCTGCGATGATGTTAGCGTGTCTTGGCCTGGTATTTTACTATTTAAGACGAGCACGCCTGATTGAGGATATGCCAACTTCAAGAATCCGTTCAGCAGCACAAGGTTATGTGGAGTTAATTGGCACCGTGTCTCGTAGCGAAATGGCAGAAATGGTCGCGCCGCTTTCCGGTATACCTTGTGTCTGGTTTGATTATAAGGTGCAACGGTATAGACGCGCCGGTAAAAGTGGTCATTGGCATACGATTACTCAGGGGACGAGTAAGCAATGCTTTCAGATTGATGATGGGACGGGCACTTGTAGTGTTAATCCACAAGGTGCGGAAGTGATTACGGAACATTCGCGTACTTGGCATGGTGACAGTGAGATGCCTCGATATCGTGTCAGAAATAATAATCCTATACTTCGAGTCTTACGCGGACATCGCTATCGCTACATTGAAAAATTTATCTACATCCATGACGTGGTCTATGCGCTTGGTCACTTCCAAAGCTCGGGAGGAGGTCGACAGATACCGAGCCACCACGAGCTAATGGGAGCGGTGATTCGAGAATGGAAGCAGAACTACCAACAGCTATTGCAGCGTTTTGACAGCAATAATAAGGGTGAAATAGATTTGCAGGAGTGGGAACAAGTACGGCAGGCGGCGAGTAAGGAAGCAGAAATCCGCCATCGTCGTTTATCTAACATGCCAACGACCTATACGCTGAGTAATACAACGAATAAGCGACATCCTTTTATCATTTCGACGCACAGTCAGAGAAAATTATCTGAAAAATTTCGCTGTTATGCTGTAGTCTCCTTGATTACTAGCCTGTTTTCTGGGTATTTTCTGATTATATTAGCTGATAAGCTTTAATTTTTATCATTAATACGATTATTGATGTAACAGCCATACCGATAGATTAATTCTATCTTATATGACCATTCTATATCCTCGGGTATTATATAATGGAGGCGTTTAAACAAACCAGTGGACGAGGTGCTATCTATGTAAGCTCCTTTTCTAACCCAATTATCTGTTATTTTTAAATTGTGCCATTTCTCTGATAAATTTACGAGATTAGATGCATGATTATTAATTATAGAATAAATTTTTAAAAAACAAGAAGTAATAATGGAAATATATAAAATTCATGTCGGTAGAGAGTAACGATTCAGTTTTTCTGAGTAAAATAGAATTTAAATTAAATATTCATTTTTTTATTCAAGTATTGGATGCTATTCCGGACTTGGTTTTTATCAAAGATCGTCAGCATCGATTTATTTTTATAAATAAATCACTCGAGCAATTTCTTGGTTTTTGTCGTAATGAAATGGTTGGCAGGACTGATGATCATTTCTTTCCTAAAAACCAGGTGAAAATTTTTAAAGAAGTGGATGAACGAGTTTTTCAGGAAAGAAAGGTTACTATTAATGAAGAGGAGATAACTGATTCAAAAGGAAAAATAAGTATTTTAGAAACAAAAAAAAATGTTTTTGAAACAATTAATGGTGAACTGATTTTAGTCGGCGTTATAAAGGATATAACCGTATTACGTCATACACAGCTTACTTTAGAAGAGTCTAATAAAAAGCTTTTTAAAAAGGCATATATTGATGCATTAACTGGCTTGCCTAATAGAAGATATTTGGGAAGCTGTATGACGTTGGCGTTAGAAAAAGCAAAGCAAAATAATTGCTCATTTGCTGTCTTATTTATAGATCTGGATAGATTCAAGATAGCAAATGATACTTTTGGTCATGATGTGGGTGATGAGCTGCTGATACAAGTCAGTCAGCGAATCAAGCGGGCAATTAGGAAGAATGATAGTGTTATAAGAATGGGTGGAGATGAATTTGTTGTGTTGGTTAATGATTCTTCAGAAAAAAGTGTAATTCGTATCAGCAAGTCAATCGAAAATGAGCTGATGCGCGATTTCGTGATTCAGGGCCATGTCATAAATATTGAGGCAAGTATAGGCATTGCTATTTATCCCCAGAATGGGAGAAGTATTGATGCATTACTTAAAATTGCTGATAGTAATATGTATATCAATAAAAAGCGGCATAGGTGAATGAATAAATGTGGGTTGTATCTATTACTCTAATTTAGAATTATTTTAGTTTGCCATTCGACTGTGAGTTATTCTGAGCGCCGCGCTATCTATTTACATACATTTTTTCCATTTAGGTATCTGCTGGCCTAGAGCTTATACCAGTAATATTCATATTCTCACCATCTGCCCGTTGAGGCTTTTGCCAAAACCTTCGACAGAAGTTTTAGTATATTGATTATAAAGAGTTAATTTTTCAACTATTGAGGTTTTGCAAAGGTTTCCCGCTATATAAATTAGCGAGTGGATCGTTTCTGTGATGGCGATGAGGTTGGCTCGCAATCGGTATGGAAGGGATGAATGACTTCCTGTCAATTTTCTCATTTCGGGTCTTGTTACACCAGTTTTTAGCTATTTATACCTGCAGTAAGGTGTTGGACTAAATCGATATTTTCTTAGGAGACAGAGATGAGCTCAGTAAAATATATTGCCTGGTTTGATGAGCTACGTATGACCGATACGAATAGTGTGGGAGGGAAGAATGCCTCGCTGGGTGAGATGATTAGCCAGTTATCTGGAGCCGGTGTACGGGTGCCGGGTGGTTTTGCTACCACAGCTAATGCGTATCGGGACTTTCTTGCACAAGATAACCTGGCTCAGCGTATTGAAGAAACCCTAGCATTATTGGATGTGAGTGATGTTGCGTTATTGAGTCGAACAGGTACTCAGATTCGGAAGTGGATTATGGGGATTTCTTTACCACAACGTCTGCAAGAAGAAATCAGCGCCGCTTATGAAAAAATGCTGATCAGTGCAGGAACACGTAATATTTCCGTAGCGGTGCGATCATCAGCTACTGCTGAAGATTTGGTGGATGCTTCGTTTGCAGGACAGCAAGAAACATTTCTGAATATTACTAGCCTGGACAGCTTATTGACAGCTGTTAGATCTGTATATGCTTCGCTCTATAATGATCGTGCGATTTCGTATCGTGTTCATCATGGGTTCGCACATGCTGATGTAGCGCTATCGGTTGGGGTGCAACGGATGGTTCGAAGTGATCTGGGTGCTTCAGGTGTTATGTTTACACTGGATACTGAATCCGGATTTGATCAAGTTGTTTTTATTACGGCATCCTATGGGCTTGGTGAGGCTGTTGTTCAAGGCATCGTAAACCCGGATGAATTCTATGTATATAAACCTACATTGAAACAAGGTAAGCCTGCCATACTTAAACGTAATCTGGGTACAAAGCTGATTCAAATACAATATGCTGAGAATGATGGCACGCAACGTACGGTGAGTACTCATGATGTGGACGAAACCAAACGCGCCCAGTTTTCGATCACAGACAAGGAAGTAGAAGAATTGGCCCGTCATGCGTTGGTTATTGAGGCGCATTATCAAAGGCCTATGGATATTGAATGGGGAAAAGATGGCCTTGATGGCAAACTTTATATTCTGCAGGCTCGACCGGAGACGGTACAGTCTCGAGCCAGCTTGGAACGGTTGGAGAGCTACCAGCTAAAAAATAAATCAGAAATTCTGGTCTCTGGATATGCGATTGGTCAGAAAATAGGGAGTGGGCGGGTACGCTTGATCTTGAATCCCGAGGAAATGTCGTGCGTAGAAGAAGGAGATACCCTGGTAACGGATATGACGGATCCGGATTGGGAGCCCGTAATGAAGCGCGCAGCAGCAATCGTTACGAATAGGGGCGGACGTACTTGTCATGCGGCGATTATTGCGCGTGAATTGGGTATTCCAGCTGTTGTCGGTTGTGGTAATGCGACCAGCGTGCTGGCTGAGAGGCGGATGGTCACTGTTTCCTGTGCAGAAGGGAATATAGGTAATATTTATGACGGTGCACTAGAAGTTGAAATCACGGAACTGGTATTAGACTCCATGCCGCAATCGCCTGTCAAAATCAGTATGAATATTGGTAATCCAGGTTTGGCATTCGATCTACGACGGATGCCAAACGATGGCATCGGTTTAGCGCGACTAGAATTTATTATTGCCCGTATGATTGGGGTTCATCCCAAGGCTATACTCGCTTATCCTGATATTCCAATAGAGCTGAAGCAAGCCATCGAAAAATGTAGTATGGGATATAGTAACCCGGTGCGTTTTTATGTTGATAAGCTCACAGAATGTATTGCAACGCTGGCGGCTGCGTTCTTTCCGAAACCGGTGATTGTGCGTTTGTCAGATTTTAAATCTAATGAATATGCGAATCTTGTTGGTGGAAAAGATTATGAACCCAGCGAGGAGAACCCGATGCTCGGTTTTCGAGGCGCTTCGCGTTATATTGCTGAAAGCTTTCGCGATTGTTTTAGATTGGAATGCGAAGCGCTTAGAAAAGTTCGTGATGAAATGGGTTTAACCAATGTGGAAATTATGATTCCATTCGTACGAACATTGGCTGAGGCTAGGCAGGTTATAGCATTGCTGGAGGAGAATGGTCTGAGACGGGGTGAACAGGGCTTACGTTTGATCATGATGTGTGAAGTTCCTTCCAATGCATTACTTGCTGACGAATTCCTACAATATTTTGACGGTTTTTCAATCGGCTCAAACGACCTTACCCAGCTCACCCTTGGACTCGATCGTGATTCCGGCCTTGTCTCGGCATCTTTTGATGAACGTGATCCAGCGGTCAAGGTTTTGCTGCGCTTGGCTATTCAGGCATGTTTAAAAGCCAATAAATATATTGGTGTTTGTGGACAAGGACCATCGGATCATCCTGATTTGGCTAATTGGCTAATGGAGGAAGGCGTTCAGAATCTTTCGCTTAATCCTGATAGTGTTATGCAAACCTGGTTATATCTGGCTAATCAAGCCGATAAAAAAAGATCACGCTAATAGAATAATGACGGATATTGCCTAAGGTTTTTTACCCGTGTAAAAGGCTGGCTCTTTGAAAAAAACAGTGCCAGCTGTTATCGGGACCCGGGGTTCGTATTGTTTGAAATATTTGAAAAACTCAACATAATCAATAGCATAAAACTTATGGCGAGGGCTTTCGCAAAAGTCTCCATCGATCTTATGCCGCCATGTTATAAAATACCGGACGCCATGAAAATTAGCAGGAGCCCCTGCTCTTTAAGGATGGGAAGCGTGTCAGGCGGAATCAGTGATAGAAAAAAACGCCTCAACTTCAGATAACTGTCGGGTACGTTTCATTGGTGGCAAGCTTTGCCAGATCTGTTTGCCATAAGACTTGGTGGTAAGGCGCGGATCACAGATCATGAGCACCCCCCGATCATTTTCATCACGAATCAATCGCCCTGCACCTTGTTTCAGGTTGATGACAGCGCGGGGTAATTGATACTCCATAAAAGCATTTCGCCCTTCACTATTGATTTTTTCAATACGTGCCGAAAGTACCGGGTCATCGGGTGAGGCAAAGGGTAACTTGTCAATGACAACCAGTGATAACGCTTCACCCCGCACATCGACACCCTCCCAAAATGATTGGCTACCGATTAGAATTGCATGATCTGTCTGCCGAAAACGCGCAAGCATGTCTGAACGCGAGCCTTGGCTTTGCAACAATATAGGGAAATCGTATTGTTCTTGTTTTAATGCAGTCAATAATAATTCATATACGCGTTGCATCGCTCTTAGACTCGTACATAAGAAAAAAGCACGACCCTGGCTGGCCCGCAAGACAGGCATAGCTGCTTTGACTACATAATCAGTATAGAGCTTGTTACTGGGTTCTGGCATATTGGGGGGAACATAAAGCAATGCCTGCTCGGAAAAATTAAAGGGACTATCCCAGCAAACGGATTGAGCCATTGCCAATCCCATTTCATCGTTATAATGAGAGAAATTCTTTTTAATGGATAAGGTAGCCGAAGTAAATACCCAGGCACGTGGCGATGCAGTTAATTGTTTATTGAAAATCTCTGCAATTGATAAGGGTGTGGCATTAAACTGTAGTGTGTGACTGAATACCTCCAGCCAGCGAACAAACTTATCTGTTTCGACTTGACTGTTCCAATGTTTGATACGGTTTAAGAGATCAGTTGCACGCTGCCAGCAGTTTTCTAATCCTTCGGAACGTTCTGCCTGATTTTTTAGCATACCTGTTAGTACCACCAGTTTATCCACCAGGATATCCAATGCCTTACCAAAATCAGGATTTCGTATAACCGCAGCGAATGGGAGGCGCGTATTCTCATGCGTAATGGCCAGACGTAAATCGCGCGCCGCTTTTTCCATTGAGGCAATGGTAATAGGTAGATCCGTAAAATCTCCGGCGTTTTGTAATGCTTCAACTTTAACATCTCGTGCAAGATCTAATAATTGGCCGGTGCTAATCGATTCTCCGAAAAATAGGCGAGCCGTTTCCGGCAATTGATGTGCTTCATCAAAAATGACTGTATTGCAGGCGGGCAACAACTCTGATAAGCCTTCGTCCCGCAGCATGACGTCAGCAAAAAACAAATGGTGATTAACCACAAGAATGTCTGCGGATAACGCTTTTTTACGTGCTTCCATTACGAAGCATTTTTTGAAGCTCGGACAACTTGAATTAAGGCAATTCTCTCGTGTAGAGGTTACCTGTTGCCAGATTTCGGCATTTTCCGGTATTTTGCTGAGGCCGCTTTTGTCCCCATGTTTGCTGATACTTGCATAATTCGCTATTAAGCCCAGAAACCGTACCTCATCTCGACTGGAGAAACGGGCATCCTGGCTTTGTAAAGTTTTTTCAAGATGGTAATGACATATATAATTAGCCCGTCCTTTTAGCAGTGCAACAGTGACGGGTACCTTAAGTGCCGCCCGTACCGTTGGAAGATCACGGCTAAAAATCTGATCCTGTAGCGTTTTGGTTCCTGTAGAGATGATTACTTTGCCCCCGGCTAACAAGGCAGGCACCAAGTAGGCAAAGGTTTTACCTGTTCCTGTACCGGCTTCTGCGACAAGAATACGGTTGTTCGCTATGGTGTCAGCAATTGTCTGCGCCATTTGCAGTTGTTGTGTGCGTGGACGATACCCCACTATAAAGCGGGAAAGTACGCCGCCGGCAGAAAAAATTGAATCAAGATTAAGCATAAAAAAATAGTAATGCTAAGGAAGCATGGTTCATGTATTTTGATTTTACAGTGTGATAGGGCTCGAACGAATCAATTCAGGCAGCAATCGATCCGAAGCGGTCATTGCTCAATTTAAATGGATGTGTTTAACAAATAGGCAATTATTTTGACGATATGATTTTTCCGGAAACTATTCTGGTTTTTATAAAATGCCGGTTTTTAATCTGTAAACTCGGCGAGGCAAGTAAAATGCGGCAGGCTTATCGGTATTCTAGCAAAGTATATTGCTTGTTACGCAGCAGTCATTCTAACTGGGCCAGTTTGTCGTACTTGTACAGAAATGAAAAGTAGGATATTAAATCCATTGTAGAACAGTTGGATATCACTTTTGAGTTGATTGTATTTAGCGAAAAATGAACGATAGTGGTCTGGATGATATTGAGATAATATACCTGGATTCCAGATGCAATATTTTTATGGATAATTTGGAGCTATTTTTTTCTTGTGCTTTAAGCATTGTCTTAATGTGAAATATGAGCAGAGAAATAGTACAATAGCCTGTATTCATCATGTGTACCTGCAAATGTGTTTTCTCGAGAAGGTATCCACCATTTTAAAAATCCGTCGGATTCCAATCTACATGTGAGGAGCGAATACGGGTTAATGCGTCGGTGGACTACTATCATCTATGCGATAACAAAAATTGAAACGATGGCAGTGATTTCTCTTGCTCGTGCGTCGTCTAATCTTGAATTAGATAAACGCCTAATAATGACAAAAATCGGAATAATAAAACTGGAAATCGTGGGAATAATATTTTTGGATTGACCCCTTGCTTCCAGAATTAACATGCTAATGATGAAAACACAACTATTCCGATCTGCATCGTTTCTTTTTGTTTCTTTATTGATCTCATTAAATGTATTTGCTGATGAATCATCGCCTGAGCCAGGAAAAGAGTCGGATTCACTAACTCCGATCACCACACCTCAGAAAAAGCCGATATTTATTGATGCTGATCGTATCCATGGTTACTATAAACAAGAAATAGAGGCTGTAGGAGATGCGAAATTGCGTCGTGGGGATCAGTCTATCTCAGCTGATCGTATGAAATACTTTCAGGATACCGAAGATACTGAGGCCGAAGGCCATGTCCGCCTTGAACGCGCTAAAGATACTTTGGAAGGAACGGATCTTCAGTTAAATCTGGAAACAGAGACAGGTTATCTATCTCAACCGAACTACTATATGAGAGACGGGAGTGGACGTGGTACAGGTAGCATCCTGTTATTTGAAGGAGATGATAATTATCGGTTAAAACAGGGTAGCTATACTACTTGTCCAGTGGGTAATGATGATTGGTATATACGAGCCGATGATCTGGAAATTAACAACGATGAGGAGGTTGGTACCGCCCGTAATGTCAGTGTTCTCTTCAAGGATGTACCGATATTGTATTTGCCCTGGATGAGCTTTTCATACAATGGCAAGCGGAAAACGGGCATGCTGGCACCTATTTTTGGCAATACGGCTAGAAGCGGGGGTGATCTGGCTCTACCGTTTTATTGGAATATTGCGCCAAATATTGATGCAACTATTGCGCCGAGATTGATGACTAAACGTGGCATTATGGTGAATAACGAGTTGCGCTATATGGGAAGTAGCTTTATGGGGCAAGTGCTGGCTGATGTCTTGCCGGATGACTTGGATACGAATCAAACTCGTTATGGTATTTCATTCATGCATTCTCAGTATCTGGGTAAAGGCTGGAGTAGTAACCTGAATTACAACAGTGTCTCAGATGATCTTTTTTTTAGAGATCTGGCTAATAATCTGGCGCAAACCAGCCGAACAAACTTATTGCAGCAAGGCGTTGTATCCTACCATGGTGATCTTGGTGTGGGTGGGGTGCTTGGTTTTAGTGCGATGGTGCAACGATTTCAGACACTTCAAGACCCGCGTGCGCTGATTATTTCCCCTTATAAACGTTTACCACAGTTATCCTTGACTGCAATTAAACGTAATGTAGCGGGCATTGATTTTGATTTCAATAGTAGTTGGACGAATTTTTCTCACCCAACGCTGGTGGATGGTCAGCGCTTGACATTATTTCCCAATGTCAGTGTGCCTTTACGTAACGCATTCGGCTACCTTACACCCAAGATCGGATTGCACTACACGCGTTATAATTTGTCTTCTTCGACTGAATTAAGAGGTGAAAATACAGATCGAACTATTCCTATATTGAGTCTGGATAGCGGTGTTGTATTTGATCGCGAAACAGCACTTAGCGGCAAGACATTTATTCAAACCCTGGAACCCCGTGCTTTTTATGTCTACGTGCCTTTTAAGGACCAAAGTCAATTACCTAATTTTGATTCTGCTGAATCCGATTTCAGTTTTGCACAGATGCTGACTGAAAACCGATTCAGCGGTAGTGACCGCATTAATGATGCCAATCAGATTACATTAGCACTGACATCCCGTTTGCTTGAACCAGGAACGGGTATTGAGCGCTTACGTATCGCAATCGGTCAGCAGTTTCGTTTTATAGATCGTGATGTGACATTGAACTCGCCACAGGTAACCAGTGGGCGTGCGGATTTTATTGCGGCTCTTTCAGGGCGTCTTACACCGGAAATCAGTGCCGATACGAATATACAGCTTGATGAAAATGAACTGCGTACCGAAAAAATACGGACTGGTTTGAGTTATCAGCCTGAATTAGGTAAGGTGGTGAATCTGGGTTATCGCTTTACACGTGATGTATTGGAACAAGTTGATGCTTCAACGCAATGGCCGATATCCGGAGGTTTGCACGGTGTGGTGGGTGTTAACTATTCTCTTCGGGATGATAAAATTCTGGCCGGACTGGCTGGATTGGAGTACAGTTCTTGTTGCTGGGCACTGCGTGTTGTGCTACAGAGACTGACTACCGCTACACAAAAAACATCTACTGCATTTTTCGTTCAGCTTGAGTTAAATGGCTTGATGGAAATTGGCACGAATCCACTACGTGTACTACAACAAAATATTCCTGGTTATAGCAGTATTCATTAATAAATAAAACAAAGGTAAGTTTGTATCGATTGAGTTAATTGAATTCAATGAAGGCAAATTATTATTGATGGATCACATAACGTGCTATTTGATTATTGATTAGATTTATGCATATGAAATTGTTTTTCTATATTTTTGCTCTGATGACCATGTCAGTAATGACGACCGTTGTTGCACAAGACGCAGACGCCATTCGTGGTGTGGTTGCGATCGATCGGATTGTAGCGGTTGTGAACGAGGAGGTGATTACACAGCGGGAATTAGATGATGCCATTGAAGCGGGTATCAATCAGTTACTACAACAGGGTGTGCAGCCGCCTGATCGTGCTGTACTTGCGGATCAAATTCTTGAAAGTGTGGTTGTCAAGCGAATACAGCTGCAACGTGCCAAAGAGGTTGGCTTGTCAATTAATGAGAGTGAACTCGATGAGACGATTCACCGGATCGCTGAGGAAAATAAATTATCTGTACAGGAGTTTTATGACGTACTTGAGCGTGACAAAATAGATTTCAGTAGATTCCGTCAAGAGGTTCGTGATGAAATGATCATGGTCAGACTGAAAGAGCGTGAGATTAATAAACAGGTAAATATTACGGAGAGAGAAGTTGATAATTTTATCCGCACGCAGGAAACGTCCGCTATTGATAATGACGAATACCGGATTGCCCATATTCTGATACGCATTCCTGAACGGATGGACCCGGCTCAGATTGAAAAAAGGCGAGAACGTGCAGAAATGGCATTGGAAAGACTAAAAGAAGGCGCTGAATTTGCACAGGTTACCGCTGAATTTTCTGATGCCGCTGATGCCATGCAGGGCGGTATACTTGACTGGCGTCCGATTGCTCAGATGGGGCCAAAGTTTGCTGAATTACTGGCGCCTTTGCAACCAGATGAATTAACCCCAATCATTCAGAGTCCAGCTGGCTTTCATATTTTTAAATTACTTGAGCGACGTGCGCAGGAGGTGCCTGTTGTTATTATCGATCAGACTCATGCACGTCATATACTGATAAAAGTCAGCGAATTGACTGCTAAAAGCGATGCGATGGAGCAGATCATTCAGCTTAAGAAGCGTATTGATAATGGAGCCAGTTTTTCAGAAATAGCGAAGCTTCACTCTGAAGATGCTAGCGCCTCATCGGGTGGTGATCTGGGCTGGATTTCGCCGGGCGATACGGTTCCTGCGTTTGAGCAAGCAATGAATGCATTGTTGCCGGGGCAAATCAGTGAACCAGTAGAATCTCCTTTCGGGTGGCACTTGATTCAAGTGATAGAGCGTCGCACTCAGGATGTGAGTACTGAACGACAGCGACAAACTGCACATCAGGCGATACGCGCACGTAAAGCAGATGTTGTGATCCAGGATTGGTTGCAGCAATTACGCGATCAAGCCTATGTAGAGTATCGAATGGAAGATCACTGACCAAAATATGATGACAAAACTCCATTCTATTCCTACACTTGTTCTGACTGCAGGCGAACCGGCTGGAATCGGGCCTGATTTGTGTGTGCAAATTGCACAGCAAACATTGCCTTGCCGTTTAGTAGTCGTTGCGGATCACGAATTATTGCAGGCACGTGCCCGTTCATTACAGCTGCCTCTGGATTTGATTCAGGCTGAATCTTCCGCTGTCATGCCACATCAGGCCGGCAGTCTACAGATATTACATGTTCCATTAAGCCAACCCGTACAACCGGGTAAACTGGATCCAGCAAATGCCCGCTATGTTTTGGAAACACTTAAGTATGCCACTGAAGGCTGTTGTAGCGGTGAATTTGATGCACTGGTTACCGCACCGGTACATAAAGGCATTATCAATGATGCCGGTTTTACTTTTACCGGACATACAGAATATTTAGCACAATTAACGGATAGTCGAGTAGTCATGATGCTGGTGGGAGGCAATATGCGTGTAGCATTAGCGACCACACATTTGCCACTTAACACAGTTGCTACAGCCATTACTTTTGAGAAATTGGAAAATCAGTTAGGCATTATTTATCATGATCTGATTAAACGCTTTATGATTGCTGATCCTTGTATCGCTGTGGCAGGATTGAATCCACATGCAGGTGAGTCAGGTCATCTGGGTCGTGAAGAAATCGATATCATCATTCCGGTGCTTAATAAATTGCGCCAAGAGGGGATGAAGCTTGTTGGCCCTATGCCGGCTGATACATTATTCAATCCGCTACAACTCAATAATTATGATTGTATTTTTGCTATGTATCATGATCAGGGTTTGCCGGTACTTAAATATGCCAGTTTTGGGACAGGTGTCAATGTCACATTGGGGCTGCCGATTATTCGAACTTCAGTGGATCATGGGACTGCGCTGGATCTGGCCGCAACCGGCCGGGCAGATTCAGGTAGCATGCTGGCGGCTATTTCAATGGCAATTACATTAGCTGTGAATAAGAACCTGCCGATGTCTATTTCATGAGAAAGATTTTTGGCTAATCTGCGATTTCTTTTGATGTTGTCGTATATCGAGCTCCGCCCCCTGCGAGGCAGAGGGCGGAGAACTACGTTACTACGTTACTACGTTACTACGTTACTACGTTACTACGTTACTACGTTACTACGTTACTACGTTACTACGTTACTACGTTACTACGTTACTACGTTACTACGTTACTACGTTACTACGTTACTATCGCGATTTAAAAACATCATCGAGGATGACTCTGCTTTGTCCATTCCATTGCACATCCAAAAGATTGGAAAAACGAGCTATGATTTGGATGGCAACACCACCGGAAAACAAAGCCGCCCAAGCCAGTACCACGAAGCCCCAATGTAACGGTGCGCTGAAGAGCTCTTCCATGAACCAGAAGGCATGACCCCACTCGTTCAAACCGACGTTAGGCAGACTCATCACTGGTCCTGCTATGGCCATTACCAAGGGGAATGAGGTGCCTTTTGCATATAGCGGCAATCGTGTGTTTGCATACAGATAGGTCGCTATGGCCATGATGATATACATCGGAAATGCGCCGTAGAACAATGGTATATGACTGGGAGTGAAACTAGTGTCACGAATGATCACCTGGTGCCATGAAGCATCCTGTTCGGTGAAGAAACTTGACCCCCAGTAAACAGCGAACAGATAGGTGCCTAACCACATGAGGAAATAAAAATACCGCTTTATCTCCTGTTTTACCGTCAGGCTGGCCAGCTGTTCCTTACTGTCACGTGTTTTCCACACCCAGCCCCAGACGACAAGGGCTACAGTAGGCCAAAGTACCATGTGGAAACGCCAGAGACCCAACCAGATTCGGTCAAATTCGGGCTCCATTGAATCCATTCCATGCGAATAGGCGTATGTACGCTGAAACCAAACCCAGAATATGGCTATTCCCAGTATAGGGAGAAGACCCAATTTATAATATTTGGAATCGTACCATTCTGACATATCATAGGTAGTGCTGCTGACCTCTGTTCGATCCAATGCTTTATTATCTACTTTGTTTGTAAACACTTTAGTTGTAAACATAAAACCACTGACCTCCATCCGGTCCGATGCTTTAATTGTATAAAACATGAAACCAGTTCCTTTTTGCAAATAATCAAGAGTTTATGAATAAACTCAAGAATTAGAGACAAAAAAATCATCAGCCCATCTCTTTGGACTGACGAAACTTAAGACAACCCCAGTTACTCGCTAAAAGTATTTAAAGAACTTAATAACCCTTAACAAGTACTGGTTTTTAAAACTTTCATGGCTATTTTCCTCTCTTCTCAAACAATAAAAATTATCTGTTTTTTTACAGACACTTATTTGAGTTGTTCTATTCAAGAAAGTTCCTTTGAAAGGTATCTTGCATACTGAGCTTGTCTCGAAATAGCCTAAAATTAAAATTATTATCATATCTATTTGTTAATAATTAATGGGTTGTATAGTGAAAAACGGATAAATGGTGTGTTAAGAAACAGTCCCATACTGTCATGATTTGCGTCAGATTTTTTCAATAAATCTTGGTTGTTTTTCAATTTGGCAGATTTTTGGGCGGGGTGATGTATAACGCAGGCGCATGTTACGCTGCTTATTTTTTACGACTACGCTGATTTCTGACCAGCTGCACGATAGTTTTATAGGATGAGATCAAGCAGTGGTAGACTGTATGGCTGTAACAGAATCTCTACTTGCTAGACAGGTGTGAAATATCCGGCATTGATAGTTTAATCGGAATCTAAGCAAATGACGCGCCATATCCCTCGTAAACGTTTCGGCCAGAATTTTCTGGTTGATACACAGATAATATCGAATATTATCGATGCCATTTATCCACAACCAGGCGATCGACTGGTTGAAATTGGTCCTGGGCTCGGTGCATTGACTCGGCCATTATTACGATTATTGGATCACTTATATGTGATAGAGCTGGATCGTGATATTGTTGCTAGGTTAGAGAGTGAATTTCTCCCGGATAGATTGACCATTTACTCAGCCGATGCCCTAAAATTTGATTTTTCTCTCTTGGGAAACAAGCTGCGAGTAGTAGGTAATTTGCCTTACAATATTTCGACACCTCTCCTTTTCCATCTGAGTCAGTATTCAAAGTTCATTGCTGATATGCATTTCATGCTGCAAAAAGAGGTGGTAGCGCGCATGGTTGCTGAACCCGGTACATCGGAATATGGTCGGCTTTCAGTCATGTTGCAATATCGTTTTGAAATGGAGCAGGTTTTTATTGTTCCACCCGAATCTTTTGATCCTGTACCCAAAGTAGAATCAGCGATTGTGCGTTTGCTTCCATTCCGACAGCCGGTCATGACGAGCGGAAACGAGGTGCTCTTTGCCCAGGTAGTGGCGGCCGCATTCTCGCAAAGACGCAAAACGTTACGCAACACCTTGCACCACTATTTAAAGCCCGCCGATTTCACAAAACTTGAAATTGATTCGGGATTGCGTGCTGAAAATTTGTCGGTTGCACAATTCATTGCCATTGCACACTATTTAGCTCCACCGACAGATGATGTGCCGGTTACGCCCATAAGCGATCAATAGCAACAGGTGGCATAATGCTGCGAATGTGATGCGCACAGGATAGCCGTGAAGCCTGTTGCGCTATCTATTTCCGCTTTGGTGTGTACACCAGGCCATGCTAGGATGGCCTGGCACGGGTGTGAGGCTACTTACGGGTAAATGACCGCGCTATTCATCATTCTGTTGTCTGGCGGTATACTCGAGTTCATCCTGCTAAATTGAAATCGACTATATCCAGTCCTTGCCGATTAAGAAATCGGTGTAGAGTTTCTCTTCAGCACTCCCGGCTTGCGGTTTCCAGTCATAACGCCACTTGACCGTGGGCGGTAGAGACATGAGAATGGATTCGGTTCGCCCACCGGATTGTAATCCGAATAATGTTCCCCGGTCCCATACCAGGTTGAATTCAACATAGCGTCCACGTCGATATGCCTGAAAATCATGCTCACGTTCGCCAAAAGGAATGTTCAGACGTCGTGTCAGTATGGGCGTATAAGCAGCGAGTAAATGTTCGCCTACACTTTTGGTCAGATTGAAGCAGGTATTAAAGTCAGGTTGATTAAGATCATCAAAAAAAATACCGCCAATTCCCCGTGGTTCCTGACGATGTTTCAAATAGAAGTATTCATCGCACCATTTCTTATAGCGTGGGTAATAATCATCTCCAAAAGGTTGGAGCGCATTCCTGCATGTTTGATGGAAATGTATGGCATCCTCCGTATAGCCATAATAAGGCGTTAAGTCCATGCCGCCACCAAACCACCAGATAGGATCAGTACCTGCTTTATGGGCCTCCAGAAAACGTACATTCATATGGACGGTGGGTGCGTACGGATTGCGTGGATGGAGTACTAGTGATACCCCCATTGCTTCAAATGAACGTCCGGATAATTCAGGCCGTGCTGCTGTAGCAGATGCAGGTAATCCACCACCGAATACATAAGAGAAATTAACGCCGCCACGTTCAAAAACATTACCTTGTTCTATGACGCAGCTGATTCCACCGCCGCCTTCTGAACGTTCCCACTGATCGTGGTAAAAAGATTTGCCATCAATTTGTTCTAATTCTTTAACGATATTTTCCTGTAACTGCTTTAAAAATTCTTTTACATGCGTTGAATTCATTCAAACTCCAAATTTTGATACGATATATTTTATGATATGAAATGCGTCTGTCTATCACCGCAGACCGGTAATTTGCAAAACTTTTGATTCGTTAAAAGAGATTATGACAATGTTTATCCAAAATGCTTATGGCTTTTCTTGTTTGGTATGAAAGGGTATATTTTACCTATCGATGCAATTCTCTGAAAGAACTTCATTCGAAATGCAGACTCGATCATCAAACTCGGGCTTGGACAGGATCAGGAAAAGCGGGCGTTCATATGTTAGACTCACCAGATTAGTTTAATGAGAAAAAGAGCATGTCGGGTAATACGTTCGGTGAAATCTTTAGTGTCACTTCTTTCGGTGAATCACACGGCCCTGCGATTGGTTGTGTAGTGGATGGCTGTCCGCCAGGATTGGAATTATCTGTTGAAGATATTCAGCTGGAATTGGATAGACGTAAACCCGGAACTTCTCGCCATGTGACGCAGCGCCGCGAATCCGATACGGTAGAGGTTCTTTCGGGTATCTTCGAAGGTAAAACAACGGGCACGCCGATAGCGCTGTTGATTCGTAATGAAGATCAGCGCAGTAAAGATTACAGTAAAATCATGGATGTTTTTCGCCCCGGGCATGCTGACTACGTTTATTGGCAGAAATATGGGATACGGGACTATCGTGGTGGCGGGCGATCTTCTGCTCGTGAAACGGCCGTGCGGGTAGCAGCAGCGGCGATTGCTAAAAAATGGTTGTATGAAAAATTTGGCATAAAAATACGTGGCTATATGGCACAGTTGGGGCCTATTGTGATTCCATTTAGGCAATGGGATATGGTGAATCAGAATCCATTTTTTGCGGCTGATATCGACTGTGTCCCTGAGTTGGAAGCGTTTATGGACAAGTTGCGTAAATCCGGCGATTCAGTAGGTGCAAAAATCAGTGTTATCGCTGAAGGCGTCCCGGTGGGTTGGGGGGAGCCAGTATATGACAGACTTGATGCAGAAATTGCCTATGCCATGATGACGATTAATGCAGTGAAAGGTGTGGAAATCGGTGCGGGATTTGCCTGTGTTATGCAAAAAGGAACCGAGCACTCAGACGAAATGACACCAGCCGGATTTTTGAGCAACAATGCGGGAGGCATACTGGGCGGTATCTCTACCGGTCAGGCGATTACTGCTAATATTGCGATTAAACCGACATCCAGTATTCGTTTGGAACGCCGTTCGATTGACAAGAGCGGTCAGCCTGTAATTGTAGAAACGCACGGCCGGCATGATCCGTGTGTGGGTATTCGCGCAACACCGATAGCCGAGGCCATGTTGGCGTTGGTATTAATGGATCATGCGTTACGGCATCGTGCGCAAAATGCGGATGTGGTGTGCACAACGCCCAGAATTCCCGGCAACAGCAGCTATTAGAAGAATATTTTATTTCAGGATGAAACGAGAGCAAAATTAAAGGAAAACTCGGAACCAGAAGAAACCTGAGTGTATTGATTAGGAGTTTTAAAGGAAAATAATTTAATCGCTCGAGATAGAAATTGCTAATTTAATGACTTTTTCTTGACAAATGGCCTTAAATACACCATTATCGCCTCCGAAATCAGTTTGCAGCTATGTCTAGATCGTAGATGACGTAGAATGATTGTTGAATACAGCTTGAACGTGTGGAAAGAAAAGGATTCTGTACGCTTAATTATAATTAATAAGCGTATAGTAAAAAATAAAGAAAGTTCGAATCCCGCTTTTTACTTCAGTCTGATATAATCTCGTCTGTTAATTAGATGACTTGCTGAAAAATTAGATCAGGTTATGCTTAGCGCCCGTAGCTCAGTTGGATAGAGTACTTGGCTACGAACCAAGGGGTCGTGGGTTCGAATCCTGCCGGGCGCACCACAAGCGTAATCAATGACTTACTGCATTAATCTAACTAATAATGCAATGCTTAAGGCCAAGTAGCTCAGTCGGTAGAGCAGAGGACTGAAAATCCTTGTGTCGGTGGTTCGATTCCGCCCTTGGCCACCAGATAAAAAAAGCACTTAGATCATTTTTGACTAAGTGCTTTTTGTTTTATGAAGCGTGTAGTTGGTATGTTTAAAGGCATGGTTATATGTCTTAGATGTTTAGTCCCACGGTGTGCTGGTGTAACATATAACCAACTACGGAGGGATGATTTATGGGACAGATATTACACGGAAGCGCCCGCACGACAGCGGCGGTGCGTCGAGCGATACAATATAGTCAAGAGAGTCTGAATGTTCTGGCCAAGCGGCATGGGATTAATCCAAAAACGGTAGCGAAGTGGCGGAAGCGGGAATTCACCCACGATGCACCGATGGGCCCCAAAGAGTCGCACTCGACCGTTTTAAGTCTGGAAGAAGAGGCCGCTGTTGTGGCGTTTCGCAAACATACGCTTCTACCGCTGGATGATTGTCTATATGCCCTGCAACCAAGCATTCCGCATTCAACCCGCTCAAGCCTGCATCGCTGCTTTCAACGGCATGGCATCAGTCGGTTGCCGGATGTTGATGGTGACAAGCCAAAGAAAAAGTTTAATACCTATCCAATTGGCTACTTCCATATTGATATTGCCGAAGTTCGTACGAAGGAAGGTAAACTCTATCTTTTTGTAGCCATTGACCGGACATCAAAGTTTGTTTTTGTTCAACTCCAGAACAAAGCCAACCGCGACACGGCAACCGCCTTCTTGAAGGCCGTGATCGAGACTGTTCCCTACAAGATCCATACAATCCTGACTGATAACGGTATCCAGTTTACGTTCCCGGCGCGTTATCGAAATGGGCCAACGGCTCAGTATGTAACGCATATGTTCGATATGTGTTGTCAGATCAACGGCATCGAGCGCCGTCTCACCAAACCCAACCATCCCTGGACCAATGGTCAGGTCGAACGCATGAATCAAACCATCAAGGATGCAACTGTAAAACGGTACTATTACGACTCACACGATCAGTTGAAGGCCCATCTCCATAGCTTTGTGATGGCTTAAACTTCGCCAAAAGACTAAAAACTCTCAAGGGCCTAACGCCCTATGAATACATCTGCAAAATCTGGACAAATGAGCCAGATCGTTTTATCAAATAGCGCGTAAAACTTCGTCCTTCAGGGCGGAGATATAAGCGCACAGGCGAAGCCTGTTTAATGCGGTCTTTGCTGTTGTTCAATATATTGCTTAATAATCGAGAGTGGTGCTCCACCACAACTACCCGCAAAATAGCTTGGACTCCAAAGCATATTACCCTAAAGCTTATTTTTAATTTCGGGATAATTCTTTTTGCGAATAAGTCGGCTTGAAACGCCTTTCAAACTATTTACCAAGTTAGAAATAGCAATTTTTGGTGGATAGTTAACTAAAAGGTGAATATGATCATGCTCACCGTTAAATTCCACCAATTCTGCTTCAAAATCCAAACACACGTTTTTAAATATTTCTTCCAAATCAATTAATACCCTTCCGGAGAAAACATCTCTACGGTATTTTGTTACAAAGACCAAATGAACATGAAGATTAAAAACGCAATGTATTCCTGTTCTTACATCGTTATTAACTTGCATAGACCAATTCCTTTTTGTATAATTATAACCATGAAGCAGATTATACGCAAAGCCTTTAAATCTCGACTCAATCCAAATTCTGACCAAGTACAGAAGATGGTTGAGTTTGTAGGTGCTAATCGGTTTGTTTGGAATAAAGCCTTAGCAATGAATCTGTTCAGATTAGAGCAGAAACAGCCATTGCTTTGGTACAACGAGTTGTCATTTTGGCTAAAGCTATGGAAATACTCAGAAGATTATGGATTTCTAAAAACCGTTCATTCTCAACCGTTGCAACAAGCCTTAAAAAACTTAGAAAAAGCGTTCAAAGACGGTTTTGATAAAAAACAGCCTTTAAAACGGATTCCAAAATTCAAGAAAAAAGGTTTGAGTGACAGCTTCCGTTATCCACAAGGATTTAAGCTGGAGCAAGAGTCTAGCAAAGTGTTCTTGCCTAAAATCGGTTGGGTGAAATATCGTAATTCACGCCAAGTCATTGGTGACGTTAAAAATATGACGATTTCCCGTAAAGGCGGTTATTGGTACGTGTCGATTCAGACTGAGTACGAGACCGAGCTAAAGCGTCATAGCTCAACCAGTATGATTGGTGTTGATATGGGCGTTACCCGCTTTGCAACCTTGTCAGACGGCTCATACGTAGAACCTTTAAACAGTTTCAGAAAGTTATCAAAGAAACTGGCTTTTGAACAGCGTAAGCTGTCTAAAAAAGTCCGTTTCTCTGCTAACTGGAAAAAGCAGAAACAAATCATTACCCGACTGCATGAGCGTATTGCCAATGCTCGTTTAGACTTCTTACACAAAACCTCAACCGAAATCAGCAAAAATCACGCAATGGTCGTAGTTGAGAATTTAAAGATAGGAAACATGTCTAAGAGTGCCAAGGGCAGTGTTGAAAAGCATGGTAAAAACGTCAAAGCGAAATCGGGTCTAAACAAATCCATTCTTGACCAAGGATGGGGAATGTTCGTTTCGTTCTTGGAGTATAAACAGGCTTGTTCAGGCGGGGATGTATTGAAGGTAAACCCTCAATACACCTCTCAAACCTGCCCTAGATGTCAACATGTTAGTCGTGACAATCGCAAAAGCCAAAGTGCTTTTGAATGTACAGAATGTGGATTTAAAGCCAATGCCGACTTGGTAGGTGCCTTGAATGTACTTGAGCGAGGACATCGCTTGTTAGCCTGTGGAGTTGAAACGTTAGTTTCGTCTAAGAAGCAGGAACCAGTAGGCAGTAGCAATACAAACCTACTCTTAACGGCTTAATAAGTCGCTAGGAATCCCCTTCGTTTAGGAAGGGGAGGATGTCAATCAACTCCAGTGGTAATTTAGTTGCATCTAATGATGATGATTCGTCGATCGTCTCAGCATCATCAGGATTCAGCTGGGATGCTTTATTGTCCTTGGCACTGGGAGTAGATTCTTATACTGCTGTTCTTACGCAATTTGACAATGACCACATATCTGGTGATTTATTTGCGGGGATTTGGAGTGGTGCTGGCGTAACTGGTTTTATGGATGTTAGTGGTAGCCAACGAACTTCAGCATATGCATTTGATATATCTGGTGATTTTGTCACCAATGTTATCGCATCTAACACCAACGCGGTTCCAGAACCAGCAAGTATTGCTTTATTGGGATTTGGGCTGGCCGGATTTTCCTTTTCACGGAGAAGAAAACAGAAAATAAAGACCGCTGCATAACTGGTTATCTCGGGCTGGACAAGGTTTTAAGTGTTTGATTTATCAATGCTACAGGTAATCAGAAAAGCTCAAAAACACAGTTATGCAGCGGTCTTAAATAGCTTAATACAGCTATCCCCATCTTTCTAAAAACCTCAGCACATCCTGGGGTTTTTTATGGCAAACGAGAAAATACACCGTACAAATTTGAAAAAGCAGAGAGGATTAGATCTTGCAGAAGCACGCTGATTTCCCTCTGTTTTTTTGATAACTCGACTAACTGTCGCGTAATGCAACCCAAATTCGTCTGCAATCTGTTCAATGGTGTCAGTATGGTTCACGCAGTTATGCCACGTGGTTCAGGCGCCAGGGAATGATGATAGGCTGCAAGAAAGCAATTTCAATGATGAAGATGCTGGGCATTATTAGCGCAGCACCAAAGCCCAAAACTAGTATTCCGGCCAAGCAGCACAAGAAGTATCCTTAAAGGTTTTGGGCTATCTTGTTGTTATTATGGACTGGCATTCGCGTAAAGTACTGAGCTGGCGCTTATCCAACACACTGGACGCTGACTTCTGTGTCCAGGTTTTGGGAGCTGCCATCCAGGATCATGGCTGTCCGAAAATCATGAATAGTGATCAGGGTGTGCAGTTTACCAGTGAGGTATTTACATCAATGCTAGAAACCAATGGTATACAGATCAGAATGGATGGCAAGGGCTGCTACTATGACAATATTTTTGTTGAACGACTATGGCGTACAGTCAAATACGAACACTTATATACTCGGGAATTCAACAATCTAAAGGAGGTAAGAAAAAGTTTAAATGTTTGGTTCAACTGGTGCAATCAGGAACGTTTTCATCAAAGTCTTGATGATCTAACACCAGATGAAGTTTACTATCAAAAGTATGCAATTCCTCAAACTACCTGAGCTTGATTAACCAGCCATGTTGGAATCTTCAGGTTGTCTAGTTAATGGGGGCCACTTCAGTACCACTTCAGACAATTCTCAACTGACGCTAATGCCGGTTTGCTAAGGTGGTGAGGATGCAGGTAAAATCAGTTGCTTAGGCGTATATGCTTAAGTTTATACCGAGTTATTGAGAAATTGGCGGTATAGATAAAGCATTATTGATGGTTTTTTAGAAGGAAAATTTCAAATGAATGTTAATAAATATATGGTGTTGACTGTCGGTCTCAGTATTGCTTTGATTGGCTGTGGCAGTGAGGTTCCAGAACCAAGTACAATCAATTGTTCACCTTCAGGAATGGAAAAAGTGTTGCCACATTTTAGTAGCGAAGCTGAGCGACAAGCATTTATCGATGGATGTAATGCTTCCGGGAAAGAAGATACAGCGGTTGAGTAGCCGTTTAAATTCGGATTCGGTGGTAATTGTTTTATTGTGTAATCACCGGAGATAAGGTGCTTCGGATTGGGCTGAATCTGCTCTGGATATTATATATCCGGAGCAGATTCGGCTGATAATCATCGTGGTTCTTATATAGCGATATTTTACTGAGTAATTTCAGCATGGTAACGATACCTTAATTCAGGCAGTTTCTCGTTGAATGTCTTTGGATCAGGAACAGATTATAGCTAATATACGCACAAGGTTATCTAGGTTATCTATGTTCTAAAGTAGGGTTAGGATATGGGCAAAAGTTTCACAGGTTGTAGTTAACACAGTCAAGGCCACCTGCTCCTGGATACCATAACGTAACTCGTATTTGGTTTTGATGTGTTTCCACCGGTTCCCATATTCGCACCAGTAAGATTTCTGAGGTGGCATCCACTGATGGGGTGCTTTATCTGATTTGGCTTGATTCGTTGAATCATCGACTACGAGTAAATTTTCGAAATCATTGGCAAATGCGCTACGTTGGGCTTTTGTCCAATTGCTCGCGCCATGGCGGTGTGCATGGGCTAATGGCACGACATGATCAATATCCACGTCACTTGCTCTGGTAAACACCTTCCCAGTATAAACATCATACCATTGGCCATGTGTGACGGTGCAGCGCCGAGCATTCTTAAATCGAACAGGGGCCTTGCTGGTAGCGATCAGTATCTCTTGACGCGTGTTCTGACAATCACGATCTGAGTCGATCCAGTGTGGCCAGTCTTTGCGGCTATAGCGCTCCTCCTGTTTGTCTAATGCACAACCATGGAGCACGATTAGAATAGTGATCAGAAGGAATGATGAAAAAGTAGTTTTCATAATACGATTTAATTCGCTTTAGAAAATAAGTTGAGTGATCAATCGTCCCGTACCCGGCCCATTTTTTCAGAATGGATATAATGTGAGGACGCCGATCTGTGGATCGCTTTAAATCTGTTTTTATTTCAGCTCATTTTGTAGTCAGTAGATGATTGATCAGTGCATGGCATTAGTAGAAAATAAACAAAAAGGGATGGTATGTGTGGTATGGATAAAATAATGTAGATAAAAGCAGCTAATAAAGGCTATGCGTTCAATATCGTGATTTGTTCGTTAAGGCTGAATATGCTTTATACTGTAACTAAATGATTCTGGAGCAGGACTTGTAATGACCCGAAGCACTAAAAATCATCGGAAAAGTGTGCATTGCACGAAAACTAAAATAATTTTAATGTTGCCAGGGATTCTATTTTTCTTGATTGATGCCCAATCTTTCCATCCGATAGCGCATCGATCTGACCGTAATCCCCAGTAATTTAGCGGCAGCGGTGCGATTATACCTGCTTTTCTCCAGCGCTGTCATAATGGATTCTTTTTCTAATCTATCCAGATAATCTTGAAGTGGCAATCTGTGATCGGCAGGTACCGTCTGTGATGAAGCAGTCGTATTCTGAAAAGCCTCCATAGGTGTTAGCTGTAATTCATTTCGGTCAATTTTATCATCCGGACACAATGCTAGCGTGCGTTCCAGAATATTCTCAAGTTCACGTACATTACCCGGAAAATCATAACTGACTAATGCGGTGAGGGCCTCTTTGCTCAGACTACAAGGTGTTCTTCCATTTATCCAGCATAATTTCTTGAGAATAGCATTGGTAATGAGGGGAATATCCTCGCGCATTTCACGTAATGGAGGCATTCGTAATTCAATGACATTCAAGCGATAATAAAGATCCTGGCGAAATTTCCCGTTTTCCACACATTCATTTAATTTCTGGTGTGTAGCGCTGATAATGCGTACATCTATATTTCTTTCCTGTGTGTCTCCAATTTTTCTCACGCGTTTTTCCTGAATGACTCTTAATAGCTTGACTTGCATAGCCAGAGGTAAGTCGGCCACTTCATCAAGAAACAATGTACCGCCATGGGCCGCCTGAAAGAAACCATCGTGCTCTGTATTCGCACCGGTAAAAGAGCCTTTCTTGTAACCAAAGAATTCACTTTCCATTAAACTATCAGGAATTGCGCCACAATTTACCGGAATAAATGCTTGCCCGTGGCGGGCACTTCTTTCATGGATTAATTTTGAGGCTAATTCCTTGCCGCTGCCTGATTCACCGCTGATGTAAACAGATGCCTGGCTGCGTGATAGCTTTTCAATCGTTGTACGTAATTGCTGCATTGGGAGTGATTCGCCCAACAGGGTGCTTTGGCTGGATTGTGTATCAGAGGCGGTCGTTGCCGATTGCATGGGGGGCAGGCTTAATGCGGATTTAATCAGGCAACGCAATTGCTTGAGCGATACGGGTTTCGCCAGATAATCAAATGCACCGGCCTTGAGTGCAGCAACCGCATTCTCGGTGGTGCCATAAGCTGTGATTACGGCTACGGGTAAATCAGCATGTTGGTTGACGATATATCGTACCAGATCTAGTCCATTACCATCTGGCAGGCGCATGTCAGTGAGACATAATTGAAATGGGCGTGAGCGTAGCTGTATCTTGGCATCATCGATATTCATGGCGCTGGCTACTTCCATGCCCATGCGTATCAGTGTCAATTCGAGCAGTTCGACAATATCAGGTTCGTCATCGACAATCAGTACACTAGAGAGGGCAGCGGCATGATCACCGCGTGAAAGAGATGACTCTTTTGTGTCAGGCATGATCCGAATCGCTTTTGCAAATAATTTTGAAATGCCCACCAGTCGAGTTGTCCATATAGTCAAGTGAGGCATGATTAGCTTCACACAATTCTCGTGCAATATAGAGGCCCAATCCGGTACCGCTTGCCGCTGTAGTGAAGAAAGGTTCAAATAATTGCCTAAGTAATATTGGCGAAATACCTGGACCATCATCAATGATATCCAGATTGATATTGCTTTCGGCAGCATTCCTGGACAACTTGAGCTGGATACTGCCTTTTTTCTTAAGACAGTGGCGCCAGGCATTGCGGCATAGATTCCATAAAATCTGGTTTAAATGGCCGCTATCAAAACTGATCATCGTTTGTTCGTCTGCACTCAATATGAAAGTATCAATATCAATTCTTTCAGTCAGACAAAAATCGGCCATAAATGTATGTATAAAATACTTTGCATCAAGAATCTCTGATTGGGCGATATTCCGTCGATTCAGTTGTAAGACATCCTGTACGATTTTATTGAGACGTTGTGTATTATCGCGAATAATGCCCAATAAGCGCGGTTGAACGGGTGTTGGAGCCTGTTCTTCTTCTAATAGCTCTGCTGCGTGGCCGATTGCGGAAAGAGGATTACGGATTTCATGTGCAATATTTGCGGTTAATCTACCTAAAGCCGCGAGTTTTAATTGTTGTACCTGTGCCTGAATGTGACTCATGTCTTCCAGAAAAATAACGACACCTGTGCGACTGTTCTTTTTCACGGGTACAAATCGTGTTCGTACCAGTATATTACTGCCTGCTAATCGCAGAAGATCAAAATTAATATTGCCACCCCCACGCCAGGTTGCCAATCTGGTTGCCAGTATCGGGGCATAGTCAGCCAGCCTGGGTGGCTCGAGAATATCTGATGGATCTAGGCTGATTAGTTTTTCGGCATAAGAATTGTGCTGCCGAATATGTCCATTTTCATCAACCACTAATATGCCTTCTTGCAACTCTTGTATCACCAGCTGATTGATCTTGGACATGTTTTCCAGGTCATCCCCCCGTCGACGTGCCAGTTGTTCACTGGCCGTAACATGAATAGCCAGTCGATGAGCCAGCCATGCAACAGCAAAATAACCCATGCTGAGCAACCCCGCTTGCGTGTACTGAGCATGATAATTTTCGATATAGAGGAGGGAGTAAGTCTCTTGAGAAAGCACGCCAAGTGAAGCAATGGAAGCAAAAAAAAGCGCTAATTTACCCCGGCTAATCAGGCCAGCCCCAGCCAGAGAAACCAGTAATAGTACACCTAATCCGCTTTGTATTCCGCCACTTGCATACATCATAACGCAAATGAAAGCGATGCTGCTGCTAACCTGAAGCGAAAGTTGCCAATCAAAACCCGGGCGGCGAAGTTTGAGCAGGATGATGGATAAACTGCTGAAGAGGACGTGACCTAATGCCGCGTAAAGAAATAAATGGTAATGATATGAACCAAAACTGGTTAAATGAAATATCCAGGTAACAGTCGCTATTCCGCTTGCTATAACCAGTTGATAGATATTGAAATAGAATAGTGATCGCCAGAATTGCTCTGGATAGGTGGTTGTTGATGCACCAGAAAATGGTCGCCATAAGTTTAATTGCTTCGGCTGCGATGGCGAGATAGTCACGAATTCAAATTATGATTGTGAATGCTGATGATAGTGATCATCGCTGCAGAAGAATTTGTCCTGACGGGTAATACTTTCACTTTTGGGTAGATGCACGCCGCAATGAGTACAGCGCACCATATCCTCGATTGTATCGGGTAGTGGCTCGGTTTGTTTTTTTGCTCGTCGGCGGCCCTTGATCATCCAGTAAATGAATAATGCGACAACAATAATAAATAATAATTTTCCCAAATCGCCCCCTGTATTTATTAAGCTCGAATAACTTAGAAAATATGCCCATGTTTATGGGATTGTCTCGTAATATACGATTTATCCGTTTTTTTCTATACAGTTTATTAACAAATAGATGCAATAGGCATTCCAATTTTGGGCTATTTCGAGACAGGCCCTTTATTTATATAGCACGGATTATCATGAGACGAAACTGATTGTATAAATTTGGTTTGGTTGCCTGCACGACAAAAGAGAAATAATGAAATTTACAACATTAATTTTACTCATGCAATTCAGATAAGAAAGAAACCTACTGCAATGAGAGTAAGCGCTTCGTTTTAGCTCGTAGATATTGAAAAGGGAGACTAAGCAACGTGTCAGGTTATTTCTTGAGACTTTTGCAAAAGCCCTCGCCAGAAATTTTTGACTATTGATTATAAAGAGTTAATTTTTAAACTATTGGAGTTTTGCAAAGGCCTCAGTCGGTCTGTCGTTTATGGAAATTATGGGTATGGAGGCAGGATCAGAGGAGGCTTGGCAAATTTGTAACGGATGGCATTGATGGTTCTGAGTATGCGGGGTTCTCTGATTATTCTGGCTTCTATCACGCGTTTTCCGGGGAAATTCAGGAGTGAGATGCCAATCAATATAGTCAATAAGCCTTGTCCTGGTAGAAAAATCATGATGAAACCGGTTACTATAAAGAGAATGCCCATGATATTTTTAATCATTAATCCGATGATACGTAATACCAGATGATGGTTTTTCATCCAGTGGCGAGGCACGCGCGTATCAAAATAATCAGTTGATATATAAATGAGAATAAGTGGAATGACGATCAGAGAACCGATAAAGCTAATAATGGATATGAGGGTCAAGCCTATGAGTGTATTATTATCAATGGGAACCCATTGCTGGATTATTGCAAGTAAATCACCCATGGCGTATGCATTCTGATTAATTGAAATGGGAACATACAAACGTATTGCACCCTATTATTTGTTGGCAAATCAGAGAAGAGCAGATTGATCGCAGCATTTATCTTTATTTTTTTCACGAAAAAATATCAATAAGATTATCAGAGTATGGTAATAAAGTAATGGTCGGACGATAGCTATGAGTAACCTACATGATGCTGAGGAATGGTAGTTATTCCGGTTCATTCCCGAAGATTCCGGTTTGAGTCGTGCCAGGATTTTCGGGTGAGCAGTGGATAGCATCCTGAGCCGTTCAAGTGTGTTTTGATTGAGACGTCCTGCTGGCGGATACAGGCTACTGTAGTTGGCTGGTTACTCAGGATGGGATGAAGATTCATACTCGATAATCTGAGATGCATCCAGATGGGTAAACTGAGATCTTCTGAAGAATAGCCAATTTGCTCGCTTCCTGCTGATGAATAACAAACTGCCGAGGACCTTTGCAAAACCCCAATGATTAAAAAATTAATCTTTTATAATCAATGGCAGAAAACTTCTGGCGAGGGCTTTTGTAAAAGTCTCTGCCGATTAATCACTTTAAACACAGCGGGAAGCTGTTAATGTGGCCTCCTGCATATATTATAGTGTTATAAAGAAGACCGCTGCATAACTGGTTATCTCGGGCTGGATAAGATTTTTAAGTGTTTGATTTATCAATGCTGCAAGTAATCAAAAAAGCTCAAAAACACAGTTATGCAGCGGTCTTTAAAGTGATTTTAACAATTGTTCTTCTGAAAGTTTGAAGTCATGTAACATAGTATACTGTATCCCCTTGCACATTATATGATGCGGACCAGCGGTCAATAGCGTTTGATTCGCCTGTTTTTGCTAATTAAGCAATAATTGTGCATAGATTTTATGTGTGTGAGTTGAATCGAAATCGTGTCTGTGTCGGGACTCAATTCAGATGCTCGCTCAAAGTTACACACTGGATAAAATGAGAGGATAGATTTTCCGTATATTTTCCTAGCGCATAAATGTTATCCAGGCTACATTACAAGACTCGACAGGTGAGAATAATATTTTTGTCATCCAGAATTCTTTTCTTGTAATATAGGCCACATCTGACCTGATTTGATTCCATCTGACATTGGCAATACGAGTGCTCATTTAAGAAAAATATTTTATGGGTTGTCTGATAACGAGTGAAATATTTTTGTCTCTTGAGAATGGTGCACTTGCTTGTTGAATTCAGGTTATTAAATGAATGTGAATGGATGATTGAAAACGGGTAGTGGTGAGTTCTGCGGTCATTAATTTGTATATGAAGCCGTAGATATACTGCTTTTGCGGATTGTAGATGTGCTGGATAAGCAGGTTGGCTCATGTAAATACCTTGTAGCCGGTATATCAGTAATATCAAGCAATTTTAATAAGTTAATAAAGAGGATTTAGAAATGAGATTTACGAGGATTCTTAGGAGTAGCGCCGCGATCGCAATGCTGGCATTGGGAATAGGCTTCAGCTCCGCAATGGCGGCCGGGCCGGCACAGTTCAACGACAAGGGTGAACTGTTATTACCACAGAATTATCGTGAGTGGGTGATGGTGGGTACTCAGGTAACGCCAGATGAACTCAATGATGGTAAGGCGCCTTTTACTGAGATTCGAACAGTTTATATCGATCCCGAGAGCTACGCGCATTATAAAAAAACGGGTGAGTTTCGCGATGGAACAATGACAGTAAAAGAGCTGGTCAGTGTAGGCGATCGTAAAGGCCCAGGCAGCGGTAATGGCTACTTTATGGGTGATTATATCGGCTTGGAAGCTTCCGTTAAAGATGCCAAGCGCTTCGCAAAGGAACCCGGTTACTGGGGATATTACATCTTCTATGTACCGGATATGCCACTTGTAGCGGCTGCAAAACATCTGCCAACAGCGGAATGTGCGGCCTGTCATGAAAAACACGCAAGCCAGGATCTTGTCTTTACCCAGTTTTATCCAGTACTACGTGCAGCCAAGGCAACGGGTCTGTCCGGCGTTAAAGCACCGCATTAAGTATCATGGAAAACAATAGGCAGGACAACTGTTGATATCAGTCTTGCTGAGGATCGGGTTATCTATGACGTTGTGTCAACGTGTGTTGTTCGCACTGTCATATAATAGAAAAATCCACTGATACTTTGTATGAAAGATATCTAAGAGTATCAGTGGAAATGAATGCACCGGCAGATATTATGGGTGATTTGTTAATGGACCGTTGGACTCATTTCACGAAAAATTGTGTCGATTGCCAGCGCATCGAAACGATATTCACGGTTACAAATATCATCATTAATAACGACTTCGCCAAACTCCTGTAATATAGAATTTACCTCTTCTCGACCAAGTGAACGAAGCATTGAATGGATTTTTTCCCAATCTTCCCGACAGCCATAATTCACTATTTGCGGGTCAAAGACGCGTATCGTTTCTTCACTGAAGAGACGTGTCAGTAGTTCTTCCGCAGGCAGATTAACAGTCGTCTGGTGAGCGATTGTTGAGGCTAGCGCTTCGATACGCGCCCAGCCATCCAGATCTCGTTGGTCGGCTGTGGGTAGTTTTTGTAATAATATGCCGACGACAGCCTCCGCTGAAGCCGTAAGAAAAAGTCGCGTATGCAGTTGCTCTGACTGTTTGAAATAGCCCTCAAAAACTTCTGCGATATTACTGCCATCGAGGGGCACAATACTTTGATAAGATTCTCGCATGGAGGGCATATCCAGTGACATGACGAGTCGACCATGGCCAAGCAGATCTGGTATAGGTTTAGGTTCAACGAGATCACTGCATTTAGCCATGCCACGGATATGCAAATGCTCAGTACAATCGATAACTAGCATTGAGACAGGACCATTACCGTTGAGTTGAATGGTTAAGCGTCCGGATTGCTTGAGATTACTACCGAGCAGTAGGGTTGTGGCGCTCATTTCTCCCAAAATCTGTATGACCGGTGCCGGGTAGTTGCGATCTGCCAGCATTTGTTGCCAGACTGAATCAATACAGACAATCGCGCCACGGATATCCAGATCATCAAAAAGAAAACGTTGTAATAAGTTATTCATTGGTCAGTCTCTCAAGGTAGCTGGTGGGAAAGCTACGTGATATTCAGGTTCATTTATTTTATGGCTGCTAGAGTCATTATTTTCTCGACGCTAGCCAGTTATTGTAATTTGCATTACATTCTGCGTCTTCTGCAATTGTATCGCATTCATGCCGAACAGTTCTGATACCGCGCCGAATAACCTCCCATGCTCAATGTGTCTGCATAGTTCAAATTCTGCTGTAACATGGTGACGATTGTTATTGCTTTAGGTGTGTGTATTATCAAGATTGCGGATATGTAAGGAATAAATGCTTGATCTCTGAGAGTAATATAGATTATATTTTTCAATAGGGTGCGATAAATTACATAGATAGTTCAACCGATGGTCAGGCGATAGATATGATTTTAAGTGCTATCTTATTCGGAATGAGTTTATTTGGATAATGATAATTTCGACCATTGGGATTTGAAACTTTCTGAAATGGTGACGAGGTAAAATCTAATGCAACGTCTGCTTATTATACTGGGTTTGTTACTGTTACTGACGGGGCTGGTATGGCCGTGGTTATCTAAGTTGCCTTTTGGTCGTTTACCGGGTGATATCGTGATTGAGCGGGAAAACTTTACTGTTTATTTTCCACTGATGACGGGCTTAGTAGCGTCAGTGATATTGTCACTATTGTTATGGTGGTGGACTCGTAAATGAACACTCTGAATAGGATGAACACCTTTCATCAGGAATGAAGCGATTCAAATCAGAATGGTTTTTTCACCAGCGAGGTATTTTCTTCGTTTAGGGCGTGATGGAGATATTGATTTTCGAATGAAGGCCATTTTGGATGCTTCATTAGGCCAAAATCGCTGCGACAATTCCTGTAATGAAAATACCATCAAAAGTGCCCGCGCCACCAATGGATGCTTTTGGTGCACCCAGTTTTGGAATTTCTTTCAAGTGCAGTAGATCTGCACCAATTAGTACACCCAGGGTGCCGCTGATATAAGCTAATGATGCACTTTGTTCTGGGCCGAATACGAGTCCGACCAGGGCAGCACTGAATGGTGCAATAAAGATAGGCATACCGATACCCAGTCCGGGAATGGGACGACTAAAATAATAGCTGAGAATTGTGAGAGTAGTGATGCCGAGTAAGGTAGGTGGTAGTGTCAGGCTACTCTTTAGAAATAGATAAATGGAGAGCACAACGGGTATCAGGCAACCGCCAAGATTGACCGATATCTGAGTTTCGTTGTGGAATTTCTGTACCGGAATTCTAAGCACCCCCCAAAAGGTGGGCAATATAATTTGATTGGGAGGTGCATTACTTCTTATTCGCGCAATGGGTAAATTGATGGTGCTGCCAAATAATGAGAACAGCAGTACCATAAATCCGAGAGCAGGCGGCAACCCTAATTTTTCGAAGGCAAATGACAATATCCCGATTTGGATGAGTGCTAGCAGAAAAGCAAGCAGGAAAATGAAAAATAATAAATGGGTGGGTGAAAAATGATTTCTCATCCTTTTATCAGAGTCTCCGAGAAAGCTCGGCTTTCAGGCCGGGGAAGAGATGAGACGGTTTTGGTTTGTCGTCTCGGACAGTTTTATATCATACATTCAACGTTGCATTGTTGCATTATATGAGGCATGGACGTCAAATATGTTTACAAGTTTTGATTTTACGATAACTATGAAAAAAGCAGTATGCGGAATTATTGTTGCCCTGCCGATATTGTCATGGGCAGGAGCTGATTACGTTTATGTCGTTCGTTTTTCTCAAGGTGATATGAGTGGCTGGCAGGAAAAAGTTTTTATCGGTGAAACACGTTATGTGTTACAAAATGCTGGGGAACAACTTGCCCTGCGTGCTGACAGTCACGCCTCCGCATCGGGGCGCTATCGTAAAATAAATATTGATCTTGATAGCACGTCTATCCTGAATTGGATGTGGCGGGTTGACAACACATTGGGCGATATTGATGAGCGCACTCGTATGGGTGATGATTATGCCGCTCGCGTTTATGTTGTCTTCTCTAACGGATGGGCTTTCTGGCATACTCGTAGTATTAACTATGTGTGGTCAAGTAATCAGCCTGTGGGTGCTCATTGGCCGAATGCGCTTACCCCTAATGTACGCATGATTGCCATAGAGTCTGGAAACAATAAGCTTGGGCAATGGATTAAAGAAAAACGAGATGTACACGCGGATTTTCAGCACTTATTTGGCGAAGTATCCAAACAGGTTGATGCCGTTGCTATCATGACTGATACGGATAATACGGGTGGAACGGCGACTGCCTGGTATGGTGATATCTGGTTTTCTTCAAGATAGTACTCTTCTTGATGTTTTCGATATGCCCTGTGAAGTGGTACCGCAAAACTGGACAAGTTGTTAAGCTCTGATATGAGATAAATAGAGAGACATAATCATGAGCAAGAAACGCATGCAATATTCAACAGAATTCAAAGCCAAAATAGCCTTGGCAGCAATACGTGGAGAAGAAACGGTACCACAACTAGCCGCTCGTTATCATATCCATCCCACGCAGATTAATAGCTGGAAACGTCATTTGATTGAAAAAGCCAGTGATTTGTTTGGTAAGAATGGTGACGCCAATAATAAGAGTGGTCATAGTGCCGACGATTTACATCGCGTGATTGGGCAATTGACGGTGGAACGCGATTTTTTAGCCAGAAAGCTCGATCATTAAGTGTTGCTGAGCGCAAAACAATGATCGAGCACCACGAGAAACTAAGTCAATCGCGTCAATGCCATTTACTGGGTGTTGCACGCTCGTCGTATTATTATCAGCCACAACCCACAGATGGGAGTGAGTTAATCTTGTTGCGTCAAATGGATGAGCAGTATTTGAAAACACCACAGTATGGTTCACGCAGTTATGCCACGTGGTTCAGGCGCCAGAGGAGGATGATAGGCCGCAAGAAAGCAACTTCAATGATGAAGATACTGGGCATTATTAGCACAGCACCAAAGCCCAAAACCAGTATTCCGGCCAAGCAGCACAAGAAGTATCCTTATCTGCTCAAAGGTAGGACCATTAGTCGTCCCAACCAAGTTTGGGCGACCGATATCACTTACGTGCCGATGGAAAAAGGTTTTGGCTATCTTGTTGCTATTATGGACTGGCATTCGCGTAAAGTATTGAGCTGGCGCATATCCAACACACTGGACGCTGATTTCTGTGCCCAGGCTTTGGAAGCAGCCATTCAGGATCATGGCTGTCCGAAAATCATGAATAGTGATCAGGGTGTGCAGTTTACCAGTGAGACATTTACATCAATACTAAAAATCAATGGCATACAGATCAGCATGGATGGCAAGGGTTGCTACTATGACAATATTTTTGTTGAACGACTATGGCGTACAGTCAAATACGAACATTTATATACCCGGGAATTCAACAATCTAAAGGAGGTAAGAAAAAGCTTAAATGTTTGGTTCAACTGGTACAATCAGGAACGTTTTCATCAAAGTCTTGATGATCTAACACCAGATGAAGTTTACTATCAGAAGTATGCAATTTCTCAAGCTGCCTGAGCTTGATTAACCAGCCATGTTAGAGCTTAATTTATCTTCAGGTTGTCTAGTTAATGGGGGCCACTTCACTGTATGGGGGGTGTAGAAAATGAATCGGGTGAACAGATTATTTGATAATGAGGGTGACCGCCTGATTATCTCGATGAGTCGGAAACGATTTCTGTTTTTATGGAATTAACGGTCGGGGAGCAATGATGCGTAAAGTGGACGAAGTAGAATTTATTTCGCAGCTAATTGACATGCATACGATTATTGTACTGCGTAATGAGCAAGGCGCCGCAGAGTTAAATGGTGACGATTTTTTTGTCAGTGTCAGCGATCAATGGTTAACCATTTATCATAAGAATATCGATAGAAAGGAGAGCCGTAGTCACATCCATTTACGTAGAGGTCAGTATATATATGCAGAAGTAACCGAAGATGCTGAGTACACGCCATTTATTGCTTTTTGGACAAAAAAGGATAAAAGTGATGCGGTGGGTGCTGATAAGCATTGTGGTTTTGCAATCTATTTTCCTCCTTTTTACAACTGGCATAAAAACAGGAAAACAGTGATTGCCCAGAATCAACAATTCTATCAGGCTTGGGTTACGCAGTATGGGCGTCAATTTGAGATTATTCGTGGGCCGCTTTTACCACGGACCAATTGAAATATAAAACGAGTATGTAGCATGATGAAAGGATTAATGGGATTACTAGAGAGACCTTTGCAAAAGCCCTCACCATAAGTTTTTGACTATTGATTATAAAGAATTAATTTTTCAACTGCAGGGGTTTTGCAAAGGCCTCTAGAAATAAATACCGGAAGATTGTTTTCCGAATAAATAACCCGGTTTTTCTCCATCGGTTCTGACCTGAAAACGATTGCGATAATCTCATATGTGAGGAGAAGGGTGTACGGGTGGAATAGTTAACTAATGATATTGAATAAGGGGAATCCGGCATGGACTATCTGTATAAGCGTTTTAAAAAAGATCCGGCATTGCTTAAAGATAAGCTGAGCACATTGCAGTATCAAGTAACTCAACATGAAGGTACAGAGCCTCCATTCCAGAATGAATACTGGGATAACCAATGTGCCGGAATTTATGTTGATATTGTTTCGGGAGAGCCGTTGTTTGCCTCTCTTCATAAATTTGATTCGGGAAGTGGCTGGCCAAGTTTTTATCAACCGATAAATGAAGCAGTTATTAACCTGAAGAAAGATTCTAAATTAGGCTATCTCAGAACAGAAGTTCGTAGTCGATATGGAGATAGCCATCTGGGACACGTATTCGAAGACGGGCCCGCGCCAACGGGGTTGCGTTACTGTATCAATTCCGCTGCTTTAAGATTTATTAAAAGAGCAGATCTGTGCAGCATGGGCTATGGAGACCTTGAAATCTTATTTGAAAATAGAACCGGAAAATAAAAGATCATAAGAGAATCAAAAAAAACGATAATTAAAATTCTGTCCAGAAACCGTGAATACCTAAAGGATTGCTGTTGGCTTGTGCTTTATTTTTATTCTGAATAATTAATTATTCATATCGATAATGGGTTCTTTGCTGAATTTTCTCGGATTGTCGACCACTATCTTTTGCTCCTCTTTAGTTATTTCCTTTTCCGTTTTTTCGTTCATAACAATAATACTAATACGACGATTGACCGGGTTAAACGGATCGTTTTTATCGAATAATACAGCAGAAGATAATCCAACTACCCGTAATACCTTGCTGGCATCCATGCCTCCAGCTATCAGTTCTCTGCGCGATGTATTTGCACGGTCTGCCGATAGCTCCCAGTTGCTATAACCGACATCACCGAAAGGAAAGAGAGCCGCATCGGTATGTCCCGATAGGCTGATTTTATTGGGAACGTCATTGAGTGCCTTGCCAATTTCATGGAGTATGATTTTAGTATAAGGTTGTAATTCTGCTTTACCATTAGCAAACATGGGTCGGTTTTGTTCATCTACAATCTGAATGCGTAAGCCATCCGTTGTGATATCGACCAACAACTGATTTTTGAATTTCTGTAAAACAGGATTAGCATCGATTGCCTTATCAATCTTAAGCTTTAACTTGTTAAACCGGAGCATCTCGATACGTTCTCGTTCGGCTTGGGCAGCTTCAAGATTGATCACTCTGTTTTTCTCTTCGACAGCACCTTTTTGCACTTGGCCCGTGCGACGCGTCAGATCAGCACCCCCACCCTTGATCACGCTTGAACTATCACCACTGCCTGAACCGCCTGACAAGGCTACTTTCAAAGGTGTTTTGAAATAGGCAGCAATTCCTTCCAGGTCGCCTTGGGCAGTGGATCCAACTAACCACATGAGCAAAAAGAAAGCCATCATCGCCGTCACAAAATCGGCGTAGGCAATCTTCCAGGCTCCGCCGTGATGTTGGCCTGTGCTCTTCTTGATGCGTTTAATTATGATGGGCCGTTGTGTTAGATCATCAACCATATATTACCTCGTGTCGCAGAACCTATCAGCAGTCGGATTATTTGGATTTGCTTTGTTTAACATGTGCTTCCAATTCCATAAACGATGGTCGTTCGGTAGTAAAGAGCACTTTCCTGCCAAATTCTATCGCCATAACAGGTGCATAGCCATTAAGATTAGCGAGGAGTGTAATTTTGATGCATTCAAGTAATTTGCTCGACTCATGTAATTGTTGTTCGAGTTTTCCAGCTAAAGGGCTGACAAAGCCATAAGCGAGCAGAATACCCAGGAAAGTGCCTACTAATGCAGCGGCAATCAATATGCCTAGCTGGGCAGGTGGAAGATGAACGGATTCCATAGTGTGAACAACGCCCATAACGGCTGCAACAATACCGAAAGCGGGTAATCCCTCCGCTATTTTTGCGATAGTATGGATGGGAATTTCTTCTTCCTGATGATGCGTTTCTAACTCGCTATCCATTAGATTCTCGATTTCAAGTGGGTTGAGATTACCGCCCGCCATGAGCCGCAAATAGTCAGTAATAAATTCAGTAACATGGTGATCGGAAAGAATTGCAGGATATTTGGCAAATAATGGGCTGTTAGTGGGGTCATCAATGTCGCTTTCAATTGACATCAACCCCTCTCTACGTATTCTTCCCAGAATCTCGTATAGCAGGGTCATTAGTTCCATGTATAGGGCTTTGGTGTATTTGGACCCTTTAAACACACGAGGCAATGCTTTTAATGTGGCTTTAATTGCCTTTCCTGAGTTGCCAACGATAAATGCGCCGATTGCAGCACCACCAATCATGAGTAATTCAACCGGTTGCCATAACGAAGCTAGATGCCCCCCGGCAAGTGCAAAACCACCAAATACAGAAATAATTATGACTATATATCCGATAGAAACCAGCATCGCAAACAACTCCCAGAGATTAAAAATGTGAACACTGCTAGTCAGGCAGGATGCGTTAAAAAATAACACACGAAAACAATGTTGAAGCTGAGAGAAAAGGAGAATTTAACCCATATTTCCCGCCTGTACATGCATGGAGCGATATTATCTGGATGATTTGTTTAGAATTAGGTGAATAGAGGTAATATGTTGATGATTAAAAATTTTATTTGTCTGGGCTGTATAATGGCGCAGGAATATAAGCAAGAAATGAACGCTACTCGGGTCTATATATTATAGAAATTGGGGATGACTCATTCAGACGCCTTTACCTATGCTTTAAAAGGAGGTTGCCGGGATGGGGTGTCGCATTGCTTATCCTCGCTGCACTTGCTACGCAGGCTAGGCGAGACCCCTTGCAAAACCCCAATAGTTTAAAAATTAACCCTTTATAATCAATAGTAGAAAACTTCTGGCGAGGGCTTTTGAAAAAGTCTCTAGGTCTGTCTGCGTGTGTTATAGACTGATATTATCCAGCCTCACGAACAGAAGAGAAATTGAATGAAGCGGTGACCTGTAAACCATGAGAATAGATCCATCTGACAATGATAAGAAATAAATTACAGCCAAATAATGCGAATACTACCGGGCAGGTTCCTTCCTTGTTACAGGCAGGGGGATGTTTTCTGATCGTACTCATCATGATTTCCCTGGGTTTATTTGTTTTTGAAGTCAGCGTGCATGCAGTTATCTTTCTGGCTTTGTTGTGGGTCGGCACACAGGCCGCGCTGCTCGGTTATGCCTTTTCGGATATCCGGGGCATGATGAATAATGGTATCAGCAAAGCATTACCAGCGATTTACATATTCATGTTGATAGGGATGGTAATTGCGAGCTTTATGCAGAGTGGCACTATTGCAAGCCTTATTTATTACGGAATGGGTTTGCTTCAGCCAACAGTATTCCTGGCTGCTGGATTAATTCTGTGTGCTTTTATGTCTATTGCGACAGGGAGCTCCTGGGGGACTGCTGGTACGGCAGGGGTCGTATTAATGGGTATTGGTGAGACGATTGGTATCCCACTAGCGCTGGTTGCCGGCATGGTTATTTCAGGCGCGACTTTTGGTGATAAGCTTTCGCCGATATCGGATACGACCAATCTTGCCGCCATGAGTGCGGGAACGGACCTCTATCGTCATATTCACGCCATGTTATATACCACGGTACCTGCGTTTGTTATTGTTCTGATAATTTTTATATTATTGGGTCTGGAATATTCAGACAATTTACTACCTAAAGATAATATTGATGCCATTAAAATTGCATTGGCCGGTGCCTATGAGTTAAATCTGTTCATTACATTACTCCCACTATTGTTGATGTTCGGGTTAAGTATCAAAAGAGTTTCTCCTGAGGTAAGTATGTCTTCCAGTATTGTACTTGCGATGATTATTGCTATTTTTTATCAGGAAAAAGACAGCGTTAGTGTCGTTAATGCGTTATGGCTGAATACTGCAGGCACGACCGGGATAGAAAATATCGATATTTTATTGGGGCGTGGTGGTATTTATAGTATGGCGTGGACACTGCTGTTATCAATAATGGCATTGGCGCTGGGTGGTATTTTACATCATGCAGGGTTCTTAAGCGTATTGTTGGAACATATTATTAGTCGTATCAAACGTATCAGTACATTGATTGCGACGACAATCATTTCGGGGTTTGTGGGTAATCTGGCCATGGGCGAGGCCTATATATCAATTATTCTCAGCTGCCAATTATTCAAAGATTCGTATCAGAAACGGAAATTGGATAACGCGGTGTTATCCCGTTCGGTGGAAGAGGGGGCTACCTTAACCGCCGGGCTGATTCCCTGGACGACAACCGGTGCATTCTATACAGCGACACTGGGAATTTCCACCCTGGAGTATGCGCCGTATGCATTTCTGAATCTTCTTAATCCTGTCCTTTCAATTATAATGGCTGTTTTTGGTATAGGGTTGCTGCAGCATAAAATCGTTTGCTCTGCCTCAGCTAAGTAAAATTAGCCAGAAGTAATTAGATTGGCAGGTAGTTTATTGATTTATCAAATAGCGCGTAAAACTTCGTCCTTCAGGGCGGAGATATAAGCGCACAGGCGAAGCCTGTTTAATGCGGTCTTTGCTGTTGTTCAATATATTGCTTAATAATCGAGAGTGGTGCTCCACCACAACTACCCGCAAAATAGCTTGGACTCCAAAGCATATTACCCCAAAGCTTATTTTTAATTTCGGGATAATTCTTTTTGCGAATAAGTCGGCTTGAAACGCCTTTCAAACTATTTACCAAGTTAGAAATAGCAATTTTTGGTGGATAGTTAACTAAAAGGTGAATATGATCATGCTCACCGTTAAATTCCACCAATTCTGCTTCAAAATCCAAACACACGTTTTTAAATATTTCTTCCAAATCAATTAATACCCTTCCGGAGAAAACATCTCTACGGTGTTTTGTTACAAAGACCAAATGAACATGAAGATTAAAAACGCAATGTCTTCCTGTTATTACATCGTTATTAACTTGTATAGACCAATTCCTTTTTGTATAATTATAACCATGAAGTAGATTATACGCAAAGCCTTTAAATCTCGACTCAATCCAAATTCTGACCAAGTACAGAAGATGGTTGAGTTTGCAGGTGCTAATTGGTTTGTTTGGAATAAAGCCTTAGCAATGAATCTGTTCAGATTAGAGCAGAAACAGCCATTGCTTTGGTACAACGAGTTGTCATTTTGGCTAAAGCTATGGAAATCCTCAGAAGATTATGGATTTCTAAAAACCGTTCATTCTCAACCGTTGCAACAAGCCTTAAAAAACTTAGAAAAAGCGTTCAAAGACGGTTTTGATAAAAAACAGCCTTTAAAACGGATTCCAAAATTCAAGAAAAAAGGTTTGAGTGACAGCTTTCGTTATCCACAAGGATTTAAGCTGGAGCAAGAGTCTAGCAAAGTGTTCTTGCCTAAAATCGGTTGGGTGAAATATCGTAATTCACGCCAAGTCATTGGTGACGTTAAAAATATGACGATTTCCCGTAAAGGCGGTTATTGGTACGTGTCGATTCAGACTGAGTACGAGACCGAGCTAAAGCGCCATAGCTCAACCAGTATGATTGGTGTTGATATGGGCGTTACCCGCTTTGCAACCTTGTCAGACGGCTCATACGTAGAACCTTTAAACAGTTTCAGAAAGTTATCAAAGAAACTGGCTTTTGAACAGCGTAAGCTGTCTAAAAAAGTCCGTTTCTCTGCTAACTGGAAAAAGCAGAAACAAATCATTACCCGACTGCATGAGCGTATTGCCAATGCTCGTTTAGACTTCTTACACAAAACCTCAACCGAAATCAGCAAAAATCACGCAATGGTCGTAGTTGAGAATTTAAAGATAGGAAACATGTCTAAGAGTGCCAAGGGCAGTGTTGAAAAGCATGGTAAAAACGTCAAAGCGAAATCGGGTCTAAACAAATCCATTCTTGACCAAGGATGGGGAATGTTTGTTTCGTTTTTGGAGTATAAACAGGCTTGTTCAGGCGGGGATGTATTGAAGGTAAACCCTCAATACACCTCTCAAACCTGCCCTAGATGTCAACATGTTAGTCGTGACAATCGCAAAAGCCAAAGTGCTTTTGAATGTACAGAATGTGGATTTAAAGCCAATGCCGACTTGGTAGGTGCCTTGAATGTACTTGAGCGAGGACATCGCTTGTTAGCCTGTGGAGTTGAAACGTTAGTTTCGTCTAAGAAGCAGGAACCAGTAGGCAGTAGCAATACAAACCTACTCTTAACGGCTTAATAAGTCGCTAGGAATCCCCTTCGTTTAGGAAGGGGAGGATGTCAAAAAACTTGTATAAGATTATTTTGTATGCTGAGGATAGGGATTCAGTAGATTCTGTTTGATTATGATATGCGAACGTAAGATAGATACAGAAAGCAACATATGATTGTTGAAATGAAGCGAATGCAGTGCTTTTCAAGTGCGTTGACGCTCCATCAGTTGGGTGTTATATTTTTTTTCTAAAAGACACGAAATACAATGTTTCGTGTCTTTTATAATTTGATAATCAATTAAACCATCTGAAGGAGAGAAGAAATGGCTTCAACGAACCAGATTTTTATCAGTTCTGCATTAAAGGATGCCAGTCTGCGAGATAAGCTTGTTGAGCAGATAAGCAAAGAAAATGGCCAATTTACGTGTGTTGATATGCCTATGAAGAGATCATGGGAGAGTGCTTGGAGAGCAGAGACTCAGGAAAAAGTCAGAGGTTGTGATGGTGTGATTGGCTTGATTAGTGAAAGTATTATTCGGGCAGATGGTCAGCAGTGGGAATTACGCTGTGCTTATGAAGCCAGGCTACCAGTGTTACTTATTTGCGATCAGGATTCTTATGATATTCCAGGAAAGCATTTACCGGATATTGTGAAAGACAAAGAGATTGTTTTGTGGGAATGGCCGAGTATTGCGATGTTTTTGAATAGGCTTTAATAGCATGGATTGTCGTGGTTTGGTAGTTGTTTCAGACCTGTCCCGAGTCAGATGAGAATATAGTGATTGGTTTTTTTGCTGATTTTATTTTATGATTAAGGTACTGTAGTTTCAGGATAATTTTTGGTAAGATTCTATTCGATTTTTTTCATTCGTATACTAAATTATCGTTATACATTAAACTGGTAGGCCATAATTAATTTTAAATAAGGAAATAGAAACGATGAAATTATCAATTTTTGTTGCAGCTCTCATGGTGCTATTTTTAACTGCTTGTGGTGGTGCCAATATGGGTGAACCGGAAACACCCGATTGTGAATTTGGACTGGATGGAAATGGTAACTGTCTGAAAGAAGGGGCTGACCCACGTCCAGCTGGACATTAATATTTAATAGTTAGCTTGATGCAGATATAACCTTATCTCATCGGCTATTAAGAAACAAAAAAAACCGCCTTACAAGGCGGTTTTTTTTGTTTCTTAATAGAAATTTCTTAATCTAATTCTTTACTGGCTTGCTTAATATTTTCCAGTGCTGTCATGATGGTCTGGCGAGGTGCGCCAATATTTAAACGCATAAAACCGCTGCCTTCATTACCAAATAGTGTGCCGGGGCTCATGCCAATTTTTGCCTGATGGATAAAGAAATGTTGAAGTTGCCTGTCATTCATATTTAATGCGCGGCAATCTAACCATAGCAGATAAGTGCCCTCTGTCCCGATTAGCTTTATTTTCGGTAAATGATCGTTCAAAAATGCTGCAACATAATCGCGGGTGTCACGTAGATAAATAAGTAGTGCCTCTAACCATGCTTCTCCTTTTCGATAAGCCGCTTCAAAGGCAACAATGCTGAATGGATTAGACGCGCTTATATGTAAAGTGTCGAATATTTTTTTGATGGCTGCGCGGACTTTTTCGTCTGGAATAACTAAGGCGGACAAATTCAATCCGGGAATATTAAAGGTTTTGCTAGGTGCAATTGCGGTAATGATAGGGGTGTGGCTGGCATTGAAGGCTGCCAGGGTATGGTGCTTATTGCCGGGGTAGACCAGATCAGCATGGATTTCATCGGAAAATATAATTAAATCGTATTGTTCAGCAATTTGCAACAGGCGCTTCAGCTCAGACTCGTGCCATACTCGACCAACTGGATTATGCGGAGAACACAGGAGTAACAAGTGTGCTTGTTTGGCACATTGCTCCAGATGATCAAAATCTATCGTATAGCGCCCCTTTTCTAGATGTAGCGGATTCTGTATAAGCTTTCTACCTGTTTGTGTGACTGCTGTGAAGAAGGGAAAATATACAGGGGGTTGTATGATGACCGAATCACCTGATGCAGTAAAAGCCATCACAGCGGCATTTAATGAAGATACAACGCCCGGGCACATGACGATCCAGTCATGCTGTATTGACCAGTTATGACGTCGTTGTAGCCAGTCTACGGTAGCGTCATAGAGGCTATCCGGGTAGAGCGTGTAGCCATAAATGGGATGGCGGGCTCGCTCAACTAATGCCTGGGTTACAGCCGGTGGCGTAGCAAAATCCATGTCAGCAACCCACAGAGGAATAACATCATCCGTGCCAAATATGTTTTGTCGCCCATCATATTTGAGACTATCGGTACCTTTACGGCTGAGATCATGGCCAAAACTATCGCTCAAGAAATTTTCTCCCAGATAGTTGTTTCTGCCAGTGTGTGTTGGAATTTGCGCTTGGTTTCACGAATGACAAAGGGTACCGGTTGCGGTCCTTGAATCAATTTGAAATGTGGCCCCAGAATTTCCTTTAGTCCATCTAAGGTTGTCAAGTTTTCGCCATCACGTTTGAATCCACCGATCCATGCCTCTTTTTTGGTGTGTTCAGTCAACCAGGTATAAGGTGAAGTAATCATCAATAGACCGCCGGTATTCAGTCTGGTATGAATGGAGGTAAGCAGTTTTGCCGGATCATATAGACGATCAATCAAATTGGCTGCAAGTATCAGGTCATAAGCAGTAAAAATTGATTTTAGATTGCAGGCATCACCCTGATAGAACGCAACCTTATGTTTAACGCTGTCGAGGCCAAGACCCTTTAGCGTGCGTTCTTTGTAAGAAACGAGATCGCCTTCATCTGTTAGTGTATAACGCAAAACACCTTGTTCTGCCAGCTGTACTCCTTGTCCGATGAAACGAGCTGAAAAATCAATGCCAGTGACATGATCGAAGTGATGTGCCAGCTCAAACGTGGACCGACCGGAAGCACACCCCAGATCAAGAGCAGTCCGTGCCGGCTTATCAGCCATAGCCGCAATGGCTATTTCAGCCAGTGTCTTGGGAAAATTAGGTACGTCAAAATAAACATCACCATAATGAAACTCGCCATACTCAGAAAGCAGCTTATCCGTTTCATAGTTTGAGCTTTGTACTGTTGCTGGGGTATCCGTGACGACATAACGAAACCCGGCATGTTGAAAAAAGTGACGACGAAATGCATAACGTGCGCTTTTCAGAGATTCATTACCACATGCGATCCAAGAACCGCCTTTAATGAGATTATGCTGATTGTCAAAAGTAGGTGTGGTGAAGTCGTCATAATAAGGGTACACATCAAAGCCTTCAAATGGGTAAGTAGGGGTCTCGGTCCATTGCCAGACATTGCCTACAATGTCATAGAATTCACCCTGCGGAAACTCATTAACAGGACAACTTGAAGCATAATAATCGAGATGAAGATTACCCACTGCAGGTTCATTTTGTAATACTTCAGTCAGATTGGCGGTATCGTACAGTCGATACCATTCATCTTCTGTCGGCAGTCTTACCGGTTGTCCACTGGTAGTTGTTTTCCAGTTACAGAAGGCTTTGGCTTCATGATAGTTTACTTCTACGGGCCAATCCCAGGGCATGAGTATTTCTTCTGTCATTAACCGCAGCCGCCATTCGGAGTTTTGCTTAATCCAGAAAGTAGGGTGCCTTGCGCCAGCATATTTTTGCCAGGAACGGCCTTCCTCCTCCCAGTAGTTTTCAGTTGTATAACCATTGGCTTCTACAAAGGCTAAAAATTCCTGGTTACTGACTAAGTACTGACTGGCCTGGAAAGTTGATATTTCTGCTGAGTGACAACCGTATTCGTTATCCCATCCATAATACTCCTGTTCCGTTTTATTTTTACCGACTTGTACATGCCCGGCTGCTACAGTGATGAGTTTGTTTTGTGGCGCCGTTCCGGATTTGCGGCAGGGTTCCCAGGCCGTACTGGGCTGAACATACTCGATAGCATGTTGACGAATTAATACCGAAGAGGTTTCCAAATGAATGCGTTCGTGTTCAATGCCCATCAGGATAGCCCACCAGGGGCTTTCCCATGTGATAGGCAAAGTCAGTGGTAGATCACGGATCAGCTTATCCACCACGTTACGCATGTTGTTACGATAAGCGTATACAGCCTCGACGGCGGGCCATTCATAATGAGATATATCCAGATCATCCCAGCTCATTTCATCAACACCCACAGCAAACATGGATTCCATTTTTGGATTGATACGCTCGGCAATTAATCCTGCAAGAATCAGTTTATTGATAAAAAAAGTGGCTGTGTGACCCAGATAAAAAATTAATGGGTGACGTAATGTAATGGGTTTTTTATAATAGGCATTCTCATTACGCAGTGTATCGAATAGCCGTTCGTAGCGATCCAACGTGGTATGAAAATAAGCATGTATTTCCTTGCGTTTTGCGTCGACATCGTCGCCGTTGAGTTGGGGTGTTCTCTGAAAGCGTTGTTGTACCATAAGTATTGTTTTTTAGATTGTCCAAGATTCTTTTGCAAAGTATTATACCGCCTCATACTCTGGATATCACTTTCAATGTTTACGGTATGAGTCAACAAGGCATTTGTTTTATGACGCAGAAACAGGTGACACGGTATTAAATGACCCAGAAGACTTATTCATCATCTCAACTCCCTATCCATCCTCGGCCTTAAGACCGAGGATGGATAGGGAGTCAGCTTCGCTGATACTAAAGCCTATTTTTTCACCTATTTCTGTTAAAGTGCGTTAATGGAAATTAAGCGCACATACAAGTTCAGGTTTTACCCAACTTTTGAGCAAGAAACTATGCTGGCTCAAACATTCGGGTGCGCCAGATTTTTCTATAATCACATGTTGCGCGTTCGCTCTGATGCTGGGTATACCGAGAAAAAAAGAATCGGATATCATGCTACCTCCTCTTTGTTGACTGAGTTAAAGAAAGAGCCTGAATTTGAATGGCTGAACAAAGTTTCCAGTGTTCCTGTGCAGCAATCTCTCCGTCACCTGCAAGCGGCATTCGGTAATTTTTTTGCCAAAGGAACCCAATACCCGTCATTCAAGCGCAAGCATGACAAGTAATCGGCTGAACGCACGTCCAGCGCTTGCAAGTGGGACGGTAAATCTCTGAAGCTGGCAGAGATGAAAGATCCACTGAATATCAGATGGTCGCGCACCTTTCCTAAGGCAGGAAAATTGACCACTGCAACGGTCTCTAAAGATTCAGCGGGCCGATACCCCATTTCCATGCTCTGCGACGGCTCTGTTACGTTAAAGCCAAAGGTTAGCGGCAAAGTTGGCATTGACTTAGGATTAACGCACTTCGCCATTCTTTCTACGGGCGAGAGCTTGTGGGTATTGAACATGGTATCCAAGCAGCAAATGTTGTTCAGGATGTAGGCATACCGTAAACAAGATGCCTTTGAATGTGCGCGAATGGACTTGTCCGGAATGTGGATCCATCCATGATTGAGACATCAACGCAGCGCGTAATGTTTTGGCTGCTGGACTGGCGGTGCCAGCCTTGGAGAATCTGTAAGTCCTGTTTGCATTTAGGCGCATTTAGGTTGGATTCGTTGAATTGGGAATTCCCTTTGTTTGTGGAGGGGAGCAGTCAAGTCAAAGTGGGTGGTCATGCTTCCTGGCCATTATTTGAAGAAGTGCCTTTGGTACGGGGAATACGTCAATTGGGATACTTTCAGTCGTTACGTGAAGCTATGTTAGTTGACTCCCGTTGCTGGCGGCAGGATGGTTGGTGGTGTCGTACCTGACGCAACCGCAAATTAGCGCTGAATTTTGCATGTGGTGTTGCGCCGGATAAGTTAGCATCACGTTATCGTTCTAATTTCAGTTCGCAGGTGATGTAGGTATGCGAATAACTCCATTTACAAGGATTGCTATGCATAATAATATTCAGGAATATTATGGTAAGACATTGAGTAATAGTCAGGATCTACAGACGAATGCTTGTTGCACCGACGCGGGTCTGCCTCATTATGTGAAACCATTATTGGCACAAATACATGATGCCGTAATGGCGCGTTATTATGGCTGTGGCCTGATATTACCGGAATTGCTCGAAGGTTTGACCGTACTGGATTTAGGTTGTGGCGCGGGGCGTGATGTCTATGTGATTGCTCAGTTAGTAGGTGAACAAGGCCAGGTGATTGGAGTGGATATGACCGAGGAGCAGTTGGCCGTTGCGCGTCAGCATGAAACATATCATCAGAAGAAATTTGCTTACGCTCATAGTAATGTACGATTTTTACAGGGTTATATTGAGCGTCTGGATGAACTTGAATTAGCCGATTCCAGTATCGATATTATTGTTTCTAATTGTGTTATTAATCTTGCACCTGATAAAGGGGCGGTGCTACGTGAAGCCTGGCGTGTGCTTAAACCGGGAGGGGAGCTCTATTTTTCTGATGTCTATAGTGATCGGCGTATCCCGTCAGACCTGGTTCATGATCCAGTGTTGTATGGGGAGTGTTTAAGTGGCGCATTATACTGGAATGATTTTCTCCAGCTATCACGCAAGCACGGCTTTACGGATCCACGATTAGTTGATGATCGTTCTATCACCATTGATAATGCTAAATTAATGCATAAAACAGGAAATATTCGTTTTTATTCAGCAACTTATAGACTATTTAAGTTGGGCGATCTGGAGTTTTCCTGTGAAGATCACGGACAATCTGTAGTATATCGTGGCACCATACCATACCATCCGCACGCATTTAGATTGGATGCGCATCATTACATTGAAACGGGAAAACAGTTTCCAGTTTGTGGTAATACATGGCGCATGCTGCATGATACTCGGTTCATCAATCATTTTGATTTTTATGGTGATTTTAGTCAACACTTTGGTATTTTTCCTGGCTGTGGTACGGGCATTCCTTTTGATGCGGTAGCAAGTGAGAAAAAAGGGGGGTGCTGCTGACGATGAACACAAAAGGGACGCTTGTTCATAGTGAATGGCCCGCACGTTCAGAAAAATGGTATATCACGCCAGATGGTGAGCCTCGTGGTTTTATACGATCTTACGCATTGGATGAGCTGTGGTTTCATACCGGCACCGCTTGTAATCTAGCTTGCCCTTTCTGTTTGGAAGGGTCAAAACCCGGCGATAATCGCCTGCAATTAATGCGCTTTGAAGATATAAAACCATTTATTGATGAGGCGCTTACATTAGGTGTTAAGCAATTTTCTTTCACCGGCGGGGAGCCTTTTGTTAATAAGGATATGATACGTATTCTTGATTATGCGTTGAAATACCGCCCCTGCCTGGTGCTGACGAATGCGACTGAACCGCTTATCAAACGCTTGAAACAGCTTGAATCTCTACGTGAACAAGCGCATTCGTTGCATTTTCGTGTCAGCCTGGATCATTTCGAAGCAGATCGACATGATGCTGGACGTGGGGTGGGGATGTTTGCATTGGCACTGGATGGCTTGCGAAGATTGCATGAAATGGGATTTGTGTTATCTGTTGCAAATCAGATTTTGCCAGGCATATCATCGGATTTGGTTGCTAAACATTTTGCCGATGTTTTTCGGGCAGCTGGACTGCCTGAGAATTTGCAGCGGGTTGAGTTTCCAGAATTTTATTTGCCTGGGGCTGAAGTATCCGCGCCACAGATTACTGAAAGCTGTATGGTAAATTACCAGACTGAAAAATCCCGCGGTGATTTTATGTGTGCATTTAGCAGGATGATTGTGAAAATCAATGGACATATAAAAATTTATGCTTGTACCTTGGTAGATGATGATCCAGATTACGCCTTGGGTGATACGCTGGCCCAAAGTCTAAAGATACCGGTGAGCATGAAGCATCACCGTTGTTATAGCTGTTTTCATTTTGGCGCTTCATGTAGTGAAATAAAACATCATGATTGACCGAATTTACTTGCGTATTGGGAAGATGGCCTGAGAAGACATTGGTGGGTGTTGGCTTTATCCCAGATTTTCCATTAGCAATTTACTAATAACGAGAAATTAATCGAATAAGCAACTTCTAACGATATTGTTTGGAAGCAAGGCTTACAAAGCTTAGCCATTGTAATTTATATAAATCCTAATATATCCAATAGGTTTCTCTAGCAGCTTCCATTAGAGAATTCGCTTATTGTAAAGTCTGGGGTTAACATGCTTGCCATGCAATTTGCATATGGATTGCAACATCGGAGAGTATTGTCGTTGTAATCCACAATGGGTTATTCAAGTTGAGAATTTTTCGCTGCGCTACGGCAATAAAATTGCATTGGATAAAATACATTAGGGAAGACCTTTGCAAAACCCCAATAGTTTAAAAATTAACCCTTTATAATCAATAGCCAGAAAACTTCTGGCAAGGGTTTTTGCAAAAGTCTCATAGCGTGTGAATTTAATATATTAGAAAATAAGAATCATTGCATCTATTGCTTGTTGCAAATGAGAAATAGCTATTTAGGTTGATTATTTATTCAAAGCGAAGGAGAGCAATATGAAAGAAGAGATTAAGCAAAGATTACAAAGAAATGAGACTTGGCAGCGCGGCCTTTATATGCTGTTTTTTATTGTGATATATGGTTTTACAAAATTCCTGGTTTTTATAGTGATGTTGTTTCAGTTCGTGACTATCATACTGACGGGGAAAACAAATGAGCAATTGCTTAAATTTAGTCAGAACCTGAGCACATATATTTATCAGATAGTGATTTTTCTTACATTTAATAGTGAGCAGCATCCATTTCCATTTAGTGCTTGGCCAGATGGAACGCCTGATAATAGAGGCCAATATCTTAAGAAATAAACTGGAATGTTATATGACGACTTCGGGTATTTGCATGGTTATGTAACAAGATAGCAGAATGTTTGAAAATATGAAGCAGCATAATAAAATGATTGCCATAGATTACGCTATGGTTAATTGTATGCCCGTAATTCAGATGAATTCTTTGATCTGGGATTTTGTGTCATGATGCAGATGCTCCAGGCGTTCATTTTGATCTAGAGTTGAATCGAGAGCAATTTGAATAAATGAATCGACAAGCTGGTTTATTCAAATGAAAAGGTTAAGGCAGCACGCTGCGACGTGATTCACTACCGCTCCATAAACGCTTGTATCGATATTTTCGAATGATCACCAGGAAGGCGAAACCGAAGCAGATTCTCGATTATCGAATGACTAATCCTGATGCGCGCTACTGGCTAAAGAAGGTTCGCTGTTTTTGATACGGCTATAGAAAAATTTGTGATGATAAGAGAAGATCGGCTTTATTCAGAGTTGCGTGTTACGTCAGTCAATCAGTCCTGCTCGACATCAAAAAATAAATTAATCGGCTGATCAACCGCATACGTCACCAAATCGTGCAGTATTCTGGTGGACTTAAACGCAGGTTCGGCCCTTTGTGCGTACGACAAGTGGTTCGAGACCTTTGCAAAAGTCTCGGTTCTTAGAAAAGAGCCACTATGCAGGTTTTGGCCAGTTACGCAGTTATCTTATTATTTATCGAAGGATAATTGAAAAATACTACTAATATTTCTTGTGCTAATTATGAATACGAAAATCAGATTGCAGTGGTCGGTGCGATCAATGTGCTGAAATACCGTAGGAATCTTTATTCTTTAGTAGGCAGGGCGATGATGTTGGTGTTAGACTAACAGTAAAATATCTCAGGCCAAGATGTTTTGCTGTCTAACTTTCGTCATTGAGGAATATGTGTTACAATATTTTACCCATGGTTGGTTTATGGGAATTATGGTAATCATAATGACAGGCTATTATATTTAAAGTAGTAGACAGTTACTGGATTTGCATTAAAAAAGCAATATAGTAATTTCTCTATAGAAACTACGAGAAGGCACAATCAATTTTTAAAGAAGTGATTGCACAAATTTTTTTTAGTCATTGTTTGGCTTTCAAAGCGAGAGGTATGTATTCATCGGTTTTTTTATAAAACAGGTGATATATAAATTTTAAACCGAGATAGTAGCTTTATAATAAGGAGATAGTAGTTATGAGTGAAAATAGAAGAGATACAGATGCAAATGTACTGAAATTAATGGGCATTTCGGGAGTAGTTTTTATCGCCATAGGAATGATCGTTTGGTTTATGCTATAAATTGAGAAAATGTAGTTATTATTGTTTTTGTCTGTCGGTAGTTTGTTTTATTTGCGATTTTTAACTATCTATTCGGTCTAATCCTGAGCTTGTTCCATTATTATGAAAAATCTATATTGAATGAGTCCAAGAGGTCGTTTTGTCATAGGCAGAAGCACACTTATTCACTTCGTGGAAATATTCTTTCCATGAGGTGAATAATAATTTGGTGTTATTGTTATATATATGATAAGGCGATGGTAGGAGACCTTTGCAAAGCTCCAGTAGTTGAAAAATTAACCCTTTGTAATCAATAGTAAAAAACCTATAGCGAGGGCTTTTGCAAAAGTCTCGCAGATGTAATACGATGCATATAAACCGCTTGTTTTAATATTATTGCGATAAAAATAAGCGTTGCTCTTGAGAACTTATCCTTCCTATATGCATGTAATAGAATAGATTTCGATACAAATATTTTTTCTGAAACAACTAAAAAGTTGTCGGTACCCTGAAGGTAAGCCTTACATCCTGCGCATCGTCCGTTGTGCCCATACCTACGGATAAGTTAAAATTGGTTCGACTGGAGTACTTGAATGAATAACCCAGTAGAAATTGTCCAATATCCAGACTACTTCCTCCTATTCGGTTGCCATTAATTTTGGAACTAAAAAGATGCCTATGCGAATATCCCAGGTTAAATGATGATCGTTCGTTAACGCCAAATCCCATACCAAAGGTGATGCCGAGCGCGTCCCCAGGATCTATTTTTCCTACATTCTCATTAGTGCTGGCATTGTAACCATAATTGATATTGCCGAAAAAAACAGCTGGATCGGTTGGATAAAGTGCGGTTATGCTTGGTTGAATGCTAAAGTAACCGGTGCCTGTTGGAGATTCTGTTGGGAATCTGGCACCAGGTACACCTTGTGCTTCTACAAATTTAATATCAAATGGGCTCTTTCCTGTAGGTATGGTTGCAATGAGATTGCCAACGAGAATAGGCCAACCACCTGAACCATTCGTAAGTTGATATCGAGCAGCCAGCTCGATATCGCCTATATTATTTCCATCTGCTCTAAAAGTCTCATCGACACCAGCACCGATACTGACTGCTCGAGAGCGCTGTGTATCAAAACGATAGACATAAGGAACCCGGGCCTCTATTTCTAAGCGGTCTGTTACACCATAACGTGCTCCGATGCTTGCAAAAAAACTATGGCGTTTAACCTGACGAAGGTCGATAAGACCAATGGCAATAGCAGGTAAAAATGTAAACGCATCAAGGAATACGCGATTGTTGCTTGTAAAGGCATACTCCATGGAGGGTTCAAGAACAATACTTTTCTTTCTTGTTAGCACACCGCCTATGGTTTCGCTTAATCTAGGCATTTCTGGCGGTCTTGTTGGTTCTTTTGATTGAGGGGGAGCCTGTCCGACTGGCCCGGTGGGGGATTGGCTCGATGAGTTTGTTGATTTATTTACACTTTTATTGGTTTTTGCGACCTCCGAAGGAGGAGGGGATGTTATTTTATCTGAAAAATTTTTTGATTGGCTGGAAAGTGTATCTAAATGTTTTTTTAGACGTTCTAATTCCTTACCTTGCTCATCGAGAATCTGACGTTGCCTCTCAAATTTTTTTTCCTGCTCAGCAAGCAGCTGTCTGTATTGCTCCAATGAATCATTATTAGGCCTTGTTGTTTCTGCATAGCTTCCATTGATGAGAGAAAAACAAATCGGGATAAGAAAATATTTAATTATTTTGAACGGAAAAGATGGCATATTGCAAATTTTCTCTTTTATTTCACTGTATTTTTTCTTCATTTTTACTCGAAGTAATGGAATCTATATGAAATAGGTTAACTGTGTCATATACGATGGATGAAGTTGGCATCACCAGAATTGGAATATGAAATAAAAATAGAATGGCCTGGGTAAATAGATATATAAGATGTGTGATGATGATAATAAGGAGATGGGTAAATTAATTTAACAAGTAGACAGAGAAACAATGCTCTTTTAGATATTTTAAATAACATTATGCTGAACAATATCTTTTTGTTACAGCGATTATCAAATCCGGTTGGGTCTGGAATACAGTTTGTCCATTTTATTTTTAACGTTATTACTGTACATTCGGCATAATAAAATCAGTAAAAACCTTACTATGGTTTGAATCTATATTTTGTAGATTACTTATCTCTATATTAATTTCATTAATGGTTTTGATGACTTGGTTATCTAAATTATTTTGTATGATGCCATTTAGAGCTGAGCCTGTCAGGTCAGATGCTAGATTTTGATCGCCATTTTGTATCAATGAACCGTTTTCTGGTAATTGGAAAAAAGAAGAAGAAGCTTCTACGCCGTTTAGAAAGATAATTTTTTCTAAGCTGAAGTTAATATTTACGCCATTTGGCAGAAGAAATCCCCCTCTTTGCTGTGCTAGTTCACTATCTGTGGCCAAAATCCAGTGATTATACTGCTCGATGGAAAGCGATTCGTTTAATGCTCTGTCAGTCAATGACTGACAATAAGCTAAAGCGGAACCTTCTAGGATCATTAGAAAAAATATGCCCTCTATAATTTTTTGGTGAATGGCTCTCTTATTTATTTTCATTTAGAACGCCTCGTTAGAAATCAAATGGCCCTGGCTGTAAAATATTAAATGCACCTAGACTTGCTCGATCGATCGCAACACCTAATGGTGCTGTACGAGATACCCATTCTTTCTGATTCTGAGAATCAGTGGCTTTTTTTCCATTTTCTGCATGAATTAAAAACAAGATACGATTCCCCCATATTTCTTCAAATCTGTCCCGGGGCATTATATTTACGCCGATCGCCGGATCGCCTACTAGAACGCGTCGTTCATCAATTCCCTTAATAATAATAAAATGTAAATAGCCATTCGCATTGATAATAGTAATAGCAGGATTGTTGGCTGCAAGTAGCTGATCTAATTTTATTTTGAAGCCGTCTGATCGATATCCTCGTCGTTCCAGGTAATTTTTCATATCTAATAAGGAGAAGCCTTGCGCCTTAATCTTTTCTTGATCACCATTCTGATACATATCAATAAATACACTCTGTTCAGTGATTTCATCGTCATAATGAAAAGTAAGAAGGCTGGCTAATGCTGCGGAGCCACAACTAAAATCATATTGTTGCTTATAAACAGTGCTGAATCGTTTTTCAGCAAAGCTTTTTCCGGGAATATTGAAGTTTCCACCTCCTGCCATTCCATTGAGATTAAAAGCATTAGCATTACTCAAGAATGGCGACACCATGATCAGAAGTAAAGTGCATTGAACAAAGAAGTGTTTCATCGTTGCTGTCACACGAATAGAAAATCTGTTCATATTTAAGATGCTGCTTTTATGTTAGGGCAGGATTGTGACGTTCACAATAGTTGAGTCCTGAATAATAACGTTGTTCCCGCTGTTCTGAATAACTGAGAACATCCCGCCTGAACCTGCAAATGCCCCTGTGTCTATTCTATTGGACCCTGTAATAGTATTATTTGCGGTATTATCGGTTAACATAGCCTGAACATTCATGTTATTCAGTGCCGTTATATTCACCCCTTCGCGACCTCGTGCAGTCTCAAGCTCATCTACCGACACTGTTTCAGCTAAAGAAAATGGTAGCCTATTATCAGATTGGGCAGAAGAAGCCTTAGCCACAGGAATGGGTAATAATGTCCAAGCAAAGAGAAGAAACATGCACCCCTTTAGAACCAAAGCCATTTTATCCCCCTCATTTTATTTTGCCTCTGTTCTGCTAGAGACTGCCAGTGAGAAGTAAAACAGACACTCACTCACTGGCCAGCATGACTAATTAAAGCTGATCGATATCGTCAGTTTTAATTATTATTGCCCGACATTTACATTGCCTTGGAAAGATACTTGTTGTTGTGCCATGGCATTAGCCCCGTTATTCTGGATGCTTTGGTTAATACCTGCTGCGCCGTTGAAAGCATTATTAAGCGAATTGCTGGCGGTTAGAACAGCTTCGCCTGCACCGACTGTTGCTGTCGTAGCGACGCCTGCACCGGTTACTGTGCCACTGAGATCGGAATTATTAACCGAATAGGTACTGGTGGCATTGCCCGTTTGTGCTGCCGCAGCTCCATTACCAGTTGCCATTGTCTGGCTGTTATCGCTGTTGTTGGTATTATCAACGGTTGCGGTACTGTTATTGTTAGCTGCTGCTGAACCTTGAGCGCTCGCCATTGCGTTGCTGTTATCGCTGTTGTTGCTGTTATCAACATTTGCCGTGCTGCCATTATTAGCTGCAGCCGAGCCTTGTCCACTTGCACTTGCCAGACTGTTATCGCTGCTATCACTGTTATCAACGGTTGCCGTGCTGCCATTATTAGCTGCTGATGAACCTTCTCCGCCCGCATTAGCACTGCTGTGATCTGAACGATCTGAGTAGGCAGTACTGCCATTATTTGCGGCAGCATCCGTTGCGCTGGCTGAACTGTTATCACTATTATCATCCGTCATGGAGATCTGGCTGTTATCACTGTTATCGCTGTTGTTGCTGTTATCGCTGTTGTTGCTGTTATCGCTGTTATTGCTGTTGTCGCTGTTATTGCTGTTGTCATCCACCAGGGAGATCTGGCTGTTATCGCTGTTGTCGCTGTTGTTGCTGTTATCGCTGTTGTTGCTGTTGTCGCTGTTGTTGCTGTTATCGCTGTTGTTGCTGTTGTCATCCGTCATGGAGATCTGGCTGTTGTCGCTGCTATCGCTGTTGTTGCTGTTGTCGCTGCTGTTGCTGTTATCGCTGTTGTTGCTGTTGTCATCCGTCATGGAGACCTGGCTGTTATCGCTGTTATCGCTGTTATTGCTGTTGTCAGCGTTGTTGCTGTTGTCAGCGTTATTGCTGTTATCGCTGTTGTTGCCGTTGTCATCCGTCATAGAGACCTGGCTGTTATCGCTGTTATTGCTGTTATTGCTGTTGTCAGCGTTGTTGCTGTTGTCAGCGTTATTGCTGTTATCGCTGTTGTTGCCGTTGTCATCCGTCATAGAAACCTGGCTGTTATCGCTGTTATTGCTGTTATTGCTGCTGTCGCTACTGTTGCTGTTGTCAGCGTTGTTGCTGTTGTCATCCGTTGAATTAGCAACACTATTGTTTGTATTGTCAGTTGCAGATGAAAATTCATTAGCCGCTAGGCCCGATGAATTCTGATCATTGGTGGCCGTGGCAGTCTGATCATTTGCGGTATCTGCTGTATTAGTTGGGTTGGCCCAAGCACTGCCTGTGGTGCCAAAAGCGAGAATAATGCTTGCCACTAGGATTTTTTTGTTAAATTGATTCATTTTTATTTCTCCTTGGAATGATCGTTTTCTAGCTGGTATTGTTTATTCGTTTCTGCCTGCTGAGAGATTAGGGTGCAACGCCGCCGCCACTAGAATTAACGTTTACGTTACCCTGGAAAGAAACTTGTTGTTGAGCCAGAGCACTGGCACCATTGTTTTGAACGCTTTGGTTAATACCTGCTGAACCATTAAAGGAATCCGTAACGGTATTGCTAGCGGTTAATGTGGCGTTACCCATACCATCTGAGGTTATGCTTGCCTCGGTACCTGCGCCGGTTACTGAGCCACTCAGCGATGAATTGTTAACCGAATAACTGGCTGTTGCATCTCCATTTTTTGTTGCTGCAGATCCTATGCCGCTTGCCATTGTCTGGCTGTTATCGCTGTTGTTGGTATTATCAACGGTTGCGGTGCTGCCGTTGTTAGCTGCCGCTGAATTCTCCGCACTGGCACCTGCAAAGCTGTTGTCGCTGTTATCACTGTTGTCAACTGTTGCGGTGCTGCCGTTATTGGCCGCCGCTGCGCCCTGTGCATTTGCATTTGCGAGGCTGTTATCGCTGAGATCACTATTATTAACCGTTGACGTGCTGCCGTTGTTGGCTGCAGCTGAACCGTTTCCGTCTGCGTTGGCGATACTGTTATCTGAACGATCTGAATAAGCAGTACTGCCATTATTAGCGGCAGCATCCGTTGCGCTGGCTGAGCTGTTGTCGCTGTGGTTATCAGTCACCGAAGCAACACTATTGTCGCTGTTATTACTGTTGTCGCTGTTATTGCTGTTGTCGCTATTATTGCTGTTGTCGCTGTTATTGCTGTTGTCACTGTGGTTATCAGTCACAGAAGCGACACTATTATCGCTGTTATTGCTATTGTCGCTGTTGTTGCTTTGGTCGCTATTATTACTGTTATCGCTGTTATTACTGTTATCACTGTGGTTATCAGTGGCGGAAGCAACGCTGTTATTGCTGCTATTACTGTTGTCGCTGTTATTACTTTGATCGCTGTTATTGCTGTTGTCGCTGTTATTATCAACGGCGGAGGCAACACTGTTATTGCTGCTATTGCTGTTGTCGCTGTTGTTGCTTTGGTCGCTGTTGTTGCTGTTGTCGCTGTTATTGCTGTTATCGCTGTTATTATCAGCAACGGAGGCAACACTGTTATTGCTGTTGTCGCTGTTGTCGCTGTTGTTGCTTTGGTCACTGTTGTTGCTGTTGTCGCTGTTATTGCTGTTATCGCTGTTATTATCAGCAACGGAAGCGACGCTGTTATTACTGTTGTCGCTGTTGTCGCTGTTGTTGCTTTGGTCGCTGTTGTTGCTGTTGTCGCTATGATTATCGGTTGTCGTCATTTGACTATTATTGGTATTATCACTTGCCTCCGAGGTCTCATTGGCCGCTATGCCCGCACCACTTTGATTGCTTTCAGCGATTGCCTGCTGATCATTAGCTTCTGTAGTAGCTGTATTAGTCGGGTTTGCCCAAGCACTGCCTGTGGCACCGAAGGCAAGAATGATGCTTGCCACTAGGATTTTTTTGTCGAATTGATTCATTTTTTTCCTCTTAATCAAGAAGTTAAATAGACAAGCTACCGCCAAACCATTATCTAGGTTGGGCTATATAGATTCTGGTGCAGGGAGGATTGAAAGGAAATAAGCGAATAGCTTATTCCTGGCTAGGGAAATTCCTTAAAAGGAATAGGATTGATACAGCGCTGTGTGAATTTACAGAACGGGCAATTTCTTTAAGAAATATTAAGAATATAGCGGTTTAAAGAGTGTGGGATAGTTTTTCTATTAGATGGAGGTGATGCTATACCTGGATAATGTCACAATTAATGGCTAGACGAACAAGCTGAGATGAATTATTTAATTTTAGCTTTTTCATAATATTAGTATGATGAACTCCAACAGTCTTAGGACTGATAGTGAGCGTGCCTGCAATTTGCGCACATGAATTACCTTCTGCCATCAGTTTGAAGATTTGAAATTCACGTGCAGACAGGCTATTCAATGGATCTTCGGAGGAGTTTTCCATTGTCAAGCTGATAGCGATACTAGAAGCTAATTCCGGATCAATATATTTTTGTCCCTGTTTTACTTGACGTATGGCTTGAATCATTTGTTTTGCGCCACAATGTTTAGTGAGGTAGCCGGCAGCGCCTAATTTTAATGCGCGGAGAACCAGGGTTTCATTGATATGCATACTAAATATTAAGATGCGTGCTTCCGGACTTTTTGCTCTGATGCGGCGCATGGTCTCTAAGCCATCGATACCAACCATATTGAGATCAAGAATCACTACATCAGGCTCATGTGTCTGATAGAGAATATAGCCCGTTTCGCCATCGTTGGCTTCCGCAATCACACTGATATCCATCGTGCTTTCAAGCAGGCGGCGATATCCGGTAAGTACGACAGGATGGTCATCCACCAGCATTACGGTGATGGGTTGATGGGTCGTGTTAGAAATCATCAGTTCTTCTCCTCTTGTTTAAGCGACTAAGTGGTAATCTTACATGAAGGTGTGTGCCGTGGTCCGGGGTGCTGCGCACAGTAAATTTACCACCTGCAGCAATTGTTCGTTCACGTATGCCGAGTAATCCTAGTCCTTTGGATATCTGGTCTGGACGGTAACCTTTACCGTTGTCCTCCACATATAGTAATAGATTGTTATCTATGGAAGTTTTGTTCGATCGACGACTCAGTAGTACCTTGGCCTGACTGGCTTGGGCATGCTTGTAGATATTATTGAGTGCCTCCTGAATGATGCGGAATACAGTAATATTAATTTGTTCACCGAGTCTATTCAGGTCTCCTTGTAGTTTAAATTCGAGAGCGATATGGGGATGATGTGCATGCCAATGTTTTCTTAGATCAAGTAATGCATCGACCAGTCCAAGCGAGTCAAGTAATGCGGGACGTAACTGATGCAGCATACTGTGAATGATTTCATGCATTTTTCTAGCGCACTCGCTGATAGCTTGTGCGCTGGTATGGATGGGGCCTTTTTCGCGAGATTGATTAAGAATTGCCTCAGCTTCTGCATAAATGGCAGTCAGCCATTGACCTAGCTCATCATGTAATTCGCGCGCGAGGAGACGGCGTTCTTCTTCCTGAATCTTAAATAGATTCTGCATGAGCCGACGATTTTCCTGTAATAGTTCGTGATTGCGATTGGTTGTTTCTTTGAGTTGATTGATGTCGGTCATAATTGTGCGACAGGTCTTGGTGCCTGGCACCATTATACTTTCCAGACGGACATGTTTGATTGTATTGGGAAACTTTTGAGCGTTATTAGCTCTCAGTTCGATAATGGTATTGCTGGGGGAATTAAAAATCTGCTGAAGATAATGAAAGAATATGTGACTGTCGCTCTGAACAATATAGGCTGTTAATGGTTCTCCCACAATGGATGCACGCTTTTCACCAAGCATGGCAGATCCAGTCAGATTGATTTCCAAGACGCGCCCGGTTTTGTCTAATGTCAGATAGCCTACGGGAGAAAAATCATAAAGATCTGACAATCGGTCACGGGTTGTTTCTAATTGTTGTTGTGCTGCTTTAAGTTCGCGGTTTTGTATCTCTAGCTCTATCTGACGGATTTGTAACTCGGCGAGCAGTTCCACTTTGCTGCGAATTTCGCTGTCATCCGATCTTCTATTATTGTTATGTCTGTGAATCATGTCACCTCCCTTATGGTAATAGCGATGGTGGATGGATGATCTATTTTATTGAATAATATAGTCATGGTTTTTCCAGTGCTGGAGAGGAGGGTCGTTCTTGACATGGCACTGGATCTGCCGAAACAAAGTTTTTTTATGCTGTAATTACCTAAATGGCCTGTACTCCGATATTTGTTTGTTTCATCTAGAGTCATGGTTGAGTCTTTTTAAGATTGTCTATATTAATAGATATCATGACATCATTAGTATCGCCTGACCGTATCTTGTAGGGGCATAAGTGAAAATTGTACCATCGTCCGCTGTGATTTTGCGTCTGAAAGGATTGTGGCAGGCCGGTTTTAAAGACCTGCTTTATTCTGTTTTTTAGAATGGAAGTATTGATATGGATGTGAATACTGCAAATGGATCGCCCAATATCAGTATCAGCTAGATGCAACAGCTGTTTTGCGGCAGGGGTAAAATATTTAACACATAAATTCTCATGCAAGATTACGATTGCGGTGTCAATACTGGTTAGCAAGCTAATTAAGTTATTATGAATCCTGTTTGATTCGCAACTATAGCCTGCATATTCCTGAGTTATTATCATTAATTCTTCGTTGGCACATTGCAACTCTTGATTACATTTTTCCTGTTTCTTAATGATAAATTGCCTGTTCCGTTGTTTGATAAGCCATTTATGTTGGTTGTCCTGGAGGTGTCGATTCTTGGTGTCTATTCTGTTTTTTTCTACTTGGGATTGGATCGGTGAAATAGAAATTTCATAGTCGGACTCAAATAATACCAGATAAGCAGATGTGGTCATTATTTGACTAATGAGAGGAATGACTTGCAGATTTAAATAGTTATCATCATTATTATGACGTATGCGTATTCCTTCTCTGCGTACATTGCAGTGTTTCCTGATCGCCTGATGCACCGCCATGCGCAGATCCGGTATAATTTCCTGATGTGCTACTTCGAATAGATGGTGATGAATATTGTCTTTAGATGAATCGATATAAGGACTGCTTTGGCCATGAAAATAAAGTATCTGTAAGTTCTGATCAATAATGACACCTGATGGGCCGTACTGATCCAGAATTAGATTCTCGGCCGCTCGTTGAATGCTGGTAGCTGCAGGGGCCATCGAATGAGGAGTGGAAAGCGTCCGTGGTGTGTAAGCCATGGTTGGGAAATCAAAACCTGATTGACTTTCCAGAGATTTGCGAATATAGATCTTATTCTTTTTGTTGATCAGAAAGAAAAGTTTACTCTCACTGTCAATAGCTTCCGGCATCCCCAGCATAAGAAAACAATTTGGTTTCAAGGCATAATGAAACGCCTGCAGGATCTTTTTTTTAATTGTTATATCTAGATAAATTAGTAGGTTGCGACAACAAATCAGATCAAAATAGGAGCAGGGTGGATCTGTGGCAACATTTTGTACCGCAAAAGTACAGATGTCACGAATAGACTTGCAGATTTGATAGCCAGACGTTGTTTTGATAAAAAAGCGCTGTAACCGTTCTGATCCGATATGTTTGCATATGCTCTGCGGATAGATTCCCTGGCGGGCTTTGTCAATTGCCTGCTTATCAATATCAGACGCAAAAACCTGAATATGATTTGTATTAACCTGATCATCCAGAAATTCAAATAACGCAATTGCAACCGAATAAGCCTCCTCGCCAGTGGAGCAGGCTGGTATCCAGACGCACAATCTCCGCTTGCTGGAATTTTCTTGCATGAGGTGAGGAAAGACTTCATTTTTGAGTGTTTCAAAGTTCTCAGCGCCACGGAAAAAGCCGTTGAGATTAATCATTATATCCTGAGACAATGCATCCAATTCTTCTGGATGAGCCTGTAGAAACCTCGCATAACTCTTCGTTTTATCCAACTGTTGTAGCACCATGCGCCGTCTGATACGCTGCCAGATAGCCTTATGTTCATAATAAGTGAAATCAATGTTGGTATGTGTGTATAACAAAATCAGAATTTTGGTGATATCGTAGCTATCCATGCCCGATATTTTTTTATTAGCATCAGGTGGCTCTTGACATAAGTAAGGGTGGTGTGCGATTTGTGCCAATTTTTGAGCAATTTCTTCTGGCGATAAAACAAAGTCGACATGGCCAGCGGCGATCACGCTATGTGGAATATCGTCATATTCGGCAGAATCTTCGCTTTGAGCAAATGTAATCCCACCAACGGTTTTAATAGCCTGTATGCCGAATGTGCCGTCTGAAGAAGTACCTGAGAGGATGATCCCAATTGCAGTGTTTTGTTGATCTTGCGCCAAGCTGTGTAGAAAATCATCAATCGGTAGATACATGCTACGTATATTCGGACGGGATATAAGATGGAGTGCGCCCTGTACCAGTATCAGGCTATGATTGGGTGGCATGATATAAATGTGATTGGGTTTGACCCGTATCGTTTTATGTACTTCAATGATTGGTATGGGCGTTACGCATGTTATCAGCTCGGGGAGTAGGCTGATATAGTTGGAATCCAGGTGCTGTATTAGCACAAAGGCCATTCCCGTATCTGTGGGTAATATCTTGAATAATTTGATGAATGCGCGTAACCCGCCGGAAAAAGCTCCAATGCCTACAATCGGGAATATATCGCCTGCCTGTTTCTCTGGCATTTTGTTGACGCTATGTTGTGTGGCAGTAGAAGGGGAAGAGATTGACTTTTCAATCATGTGCAAAGTCCCTTTAAGTTTTCTGGGAAAAGAATGTGCACGAACCATATTGAGCTAACATAAATTATGGTGCTTCAAGTTTAAATCCAGTAACTAGATAACAAATTTATGTGCAGGGTAGTGTACACCTTATCGAACAGATAATAAAAACTGGATTTCGGATTTATTACGAATGAGAGTAATGTGGTATACGTTATTAAATGACTGTTCCGTATTGTTGTGTTGTACTCTGTATCTCAGAAAACGTGCAGGTTACTTTGCTTGAAGGTGTTACAGCAAGGGCCTGTGAGTCTGTGTTTGCTCAGTGGAGGAATGTGGGTAATTGTCCATTCAGGTGAGTATTTTCATCTTTGCTTTTGGCGCAGGCTGGTTGCAGCGACAGGCGGTATTGCCGGAAAACTTCTGGGCCTGGACGTTAATCTTAATGGCGATAGGTTTACGGATACCGTGGAGTTCCCAAGTAGTTCTCTCTGTTGCTGCTAAGAAGATTTTATGGGGTATATTTTTTTTCAGTGCAGGATTCTTCTGGGCAGCCATATTTGCGCAATGGCGTTTAACTGATTCGCTGCCATATGAGTGGGAAAGTCGTGATATCCAGCTAATAGGTATCGTGGCGAGCTTACCGCAGAGCAATAATCGTAATTTAAGATTCTTATTTGATGTTGAGGAGGTGTTAACGGCAGGGGCTCATGTTCCCGAACATATTTCACTTGCCTGGTACAAAACGCGTCATCAACATCATGAAGTAGGTGAAGTTACCTTACCTCAAGTCAAGGCAGGAGAGCGCTGGCAGATAACGGTACGTTTGAAACGCCCGTTTAGTCATGCTAATCCGCATGGCTTTGATTTTGAGGCATGGGCGTTGGAACGCAATATTCGGGCCACGGGCTATGTTCGATCATCCGATCATAATCTACGTCTGGATAAGATAGTGAATCATCCAGCCTATTGGATAGAGCGTATACGTCAGGAAATTCGTGATCGTTTTACTCGAATCTTATCTGGTGAGGCATATGCCGGTGTCTTGATCACGCTGGCAACAGGTGATCAACGTGCTATCACGCGGGAGCAGTGGCAAATATTTTCACGTACAGGCACCAATCATCTTGTAGCGATTTCTGGGCTCCATATTACGATGGTTTCAAGCATGGTATTTGCATTGGTTTATCGACTATGGTGTTGGAGCCCCTATCTACTATTGCGTGTACCGGCACGTAGGATTGCTGTTATTGCAGGATTGGTAGTAGCACTGGGTTATACATTTCTTTCTGGTTTTTCGATTCCTGCACAACGTGCGTTTTGTATGCTTGCGGTTGTGGCGGTTGCGTTATGGAGAGGGCGTATTACCTCGGCGACAACTGTGCTCACATGGGCTTTATTATGGGTAATCCTGCTAGATCCTTGGGCAGTATGTTCACCCGGTTTCTGGCTTTCATTTGGTGCAATAGCCATGATCATGCTGGTAACAGTTGGACGTATTGGTTCAATACATTGGCTACTTGAATGGGTGCGGGTACAGTGGGCGATTACACTGGGTCTGATGCCATTATTACTGGGAATGTTCCAGCAAGTATCGCTGGTGTCACCGATAGCTAATGCGATCGCGATTCCCTTGGTTAGTCTGGCGGTGGTACCGTTAACATTATTAGCAACGATACCCATGCTTGATTTCTTATTATTGCCCGCACACGGAATACTGAGTGGCGGCATGCAGATATTGCAAGGGCTGAGTAATGCGCCTTATGCTGTTTGGCAGCAACATGCTCCGCCAACGTGGACCATAATGGCGGGAGTAACTGGTGTCATTTGGATTTTGTTACCAGGTAGTTCAGGACTGGGTTTTTTCTCAGGTTTTCCAGCACGCTGGCTGGGAATAGTGGCCCTGCTGCCGATGTTTCTGATACCACCATCTAAACCGGCAAAGGGAGAACTGTGGCTGACTGTATTAGATGTCGGTCAGGGCTTGGCCGTTGTCGCACGTACTAAGAATTATACGCTTTTGTTCGATAGCGGGCCTGGCTTTGGTGAAACCGATAGCGGTCACCGTATTGTTGTGCCATTTTTACGAGGGGAGGGTATCAAACAGCTTGATACGATAATTGTGTCGCATGCTGATTCAGACCATAGCGGTGGAGCCTTGTCAATTCTGGATTCAATACCGACATTACGATTGATATCATCGCTGAATACGGATCATCCGATACAACAACGATTCTCTACCAATAGACATCCTTGTCATACAGATATTTCATGGGAATGGGATGGCGTACTGTTTGAATCGTTACATCCTCTGATACAGGATTATCGGAATCCTAAGCGTAATACCAATGAATCTAGTTGTGTATTAAAAATCAGTACGCGCCATGGCAGTATATTGCTGCCAGCTGATATTGGCAGGCAGTCCGAACAGGCGCTGCTGGATCGTGGAAGGAATGTGCTGCCATCAACAGTATTAATCGCGCCGCATCATGGCAGCAAAACTTCTTCAAGTGAAGCATTTATACGTCAGGTTAATCCTGAGCTCACTATTTTTACCGTTGGTTATCGAAATCGTTTTAGACATCCTGATAAAGCAGTGGCAGAACGTTATCGCCAATTAGGGAGTAAATTATTGCGTAGTGATATAGACGGAGCCGTGTCATTGCGTTTTTCAAATAATAGCATTGAGGTGGAAACCTGGCGAGCACGATATCGTCGTTATTGGCAATAATATAGTTTTGCAAAAGTCTTGGCTATAAGTTTTCAACTACTGGAGTTTTGTAAAGGTCTCCTGTTATTTGTCCTGATTAAGTAGGTTTTGCAAGGATTTCTTATATTGTATGGGGCAGTATATTTCTAAAAATAACAGTGAAAACGGTTCCTGCCCCGGGTTCGCTGGATACGCTGATCTGTAGCTTATTATTTTCTGCGGCTATTTTAACGATGGATAGCCCTACACCGCTGGATGCTTTGTTATGCATGACAGCTCTGGGTGCATAGAAATATTCATTAAAAATGTTTGGTAGGTCCTTGCTTTCAATGCCAATACCATGATCTGTTATGGTGACGGTAGCGGTATTGTTTTGTCTGTCAATGGCAGATGTGATTTCTACCGATGCGTTATCATACGAGTAGATAATCGCATTTGAAATAATATTTTCAAAAAGGATTTCCAGCTGGTCCGGAATGCCAGAAAAAATAAAATTTTTAATTGATATTAGAATACTTATCTGCTTGGCGTTAGCAACGGGTGTTAGTTTATCAAGACATTTATGAATCGTTGTTTCAATATTAATTTGCTTGAAGGTCGCCGTATTTAAGCAGGTTGTTTTTAATCGTTCAAGTTTGAGTAAATCTAGAATTAAATTCGACATGCCCTGGGCACGGATATTCATTTTTTGTAGTGCATCTTCTATTTCAGGTGAGAATTCGCCGCAATAGCCTCCATTGATTAAATTAATTTTGCTACGAATGGCATCGAGTGGTGATTTTAATTGATGTGTCATTAGAATGGCATACTGGTCTTTCTCAACCTGCGTTTGGTTGATTTTTTCATGGGCATCCAGAAGATGGCGTTCATGAGTGCGTACAACGATTGCGAGGCGTGAAACGACATACCAGACGACCAAGAATAGTATGTCGAGGATGAACATCCACAGAAAGACTTTGGTTTTTTGTTGGCTTTCGACTGACATATGGGCATCAATGAGGATTGATTGTGAAACTTGCAAGAACATATCGTTCTCAATCAGCAGGACGATTGTGTACATGCAGCAAACTAAAACCGTAACAAACAGGCTTTCTATGGTGGAGAAGAAAATGCAGGCCAGTACTATGTGTAGTACATAGAAAAAAGAGGCTGGTGTTGCGACGCTGCCAACATAATGTACTACGATCGATAAACATAGCAGATCAATAATAATCTGTATCCAGATATTTATCGATGGAGAGTTATATTTGGTATGCTCATAGTAATCGAGCGCGAAAATATAAGCAAAATTTGCAACGCTCAATATCAGCGTAATAGCAATTGGCCAATTTTGCTGCTGTGTGATACCAAATTGTGTCAGCGTGTTTGAAGCAAGTATGGTGAGTATTTGAAAGAAAATGAGCGCACCAATGACGACCCATCGGAAAATGATGAACCAGCGTATGTTGCTGATTAGAATTTCATCACTGAGTTTTAGCTCATTATTACCTGATCTTGGTATAGTATATTGATTTTTAAGTTTATTCCATGAAAATTCGGCGAATGCCATGATTGTGTTCTTTAGGAAGGACTGGCTATGGTTTCAGTATCATTGAGCCGACTACGAATAATTGACAGGAGACTGATTGGTTCAACAGGCTTCTCAATTACGCATACCCATTCCGAAGATTTGCCTTCAAAATAGGGTCTGATCATATCACCGAGGGAAGTGAGGAATATGGTATTAATACCTGGAAAACGTTTATGAAGGTGAACATAAGCGTTCAAACCTGCATCCATGGATTCGACCATGACGTCTAGAATTGCCAGATTTGGAAGGTTACTGATGTCTGAATTCTCAAGGGAGTCGATGAAATCGGCCATTGTCTGATAGCTGTCAATTTTATATCCATTCGCACTTAAAATATGTCCGACTGTGTCTCGAATATCTGGATCATCATCGACATGTGCGATTCTAACTTTTTGTGGCATGTGAATCTCCTTAATTGGTCAAATTCGAGAATCAAAAGTAAACTGATTGATTAACAGGTCACCCTTAATACTTTAAAGATTCCTCGCCTGCTAATTTTTATAAGACGAGTCAATGCATAATCTAATTGACTAGAATAATGAATAAATTTTTGGATCTATCTTTTTAGTTTCAAACTATCAGGAAGAAATACTACACCCTGGTATTTATTATGAGCAAGTAGTTTCTAATGTCATCGTAGGATTCCGAAACATTTTCTGAAGACCATGGACTCGGGATAACATGTATATAATCGCAACAGAATTCTATTAGATGATCGGTGTGATGTGAGCTTACTTCACGTACAATGGGCATAACATATTTCTTTGCTGGATCAGTGATAGAGTTATTGATTGGTTGTTCCTGTTTTAAACGACATAGTGGGTTTGATCGATCTTCAGCTGATTGAATTTTTAGTCATTGATTTTGATTCTAAGCGTCGTATTCTCAATATTGAAGTATTAAAAGAGATTGATAATGATAAATTATTTGACTATTCAAGTGAGTATAGACTAACTTGAATACGTGTAGGGAAGAAATTATTTGGAGCTTTTCTGTCGAACGATCAAACTCTAATGATTCTTTTGTTGAATTAAACGTGTTAGGAAGACGATTAATTATCAGGTTTCTAATGCTAGCCGGATTTATTGTTTCGTTATTGAGTAGTTCGCCTGTTCTGGCTGATGATATTTGGGTTGATGTGGATACAACAGAACATGTGTTATTGGTAATGAGGGGAAATACGGTGCAGGATACTTTTGATAATATCGCTATTGGGCGTTTTGGAACAACCTATTTTAAAATGAGAAATGACGACAAAACCCCGCTGGGTCGATTTAGAATCGGGTGGGTAAATAACGCAAGTCGCTATTATCGATTCTTTGGCCTGGATTATCCAAATCATGAAACGGCTAAGCGTGCTTTGGATGAGAATAGAATTACAGTGGAGACTTGGCAGTCTATTCTGCAAGCCATCAAAATGGAAAAGACACCGCCTCAGGATACCCCATTGGGAGGTTATATTGGTATTCATGGTATTGGCAGAGGCGAACGTGAGATCCATGATCAGTATAATTGGACCAATGGGTGTATTGCGTTGACTAATGAGCAAATTGATCGTTTGAGTCGATGGATTAAGCCAGGTACCATGGTCAAAATCCGGTAATTGGGCCATTCTGAAATGTTAATGGAAGCCATTTATTTTGCAGGAAAAATCAGCTAATATTCGATGCTGTTACTGATACAGGAAATATGAAATATCGGTAGCTAGTAGCGGTGATATTAGACATTTATGAATCATGAATAAATAAAAGCTGAGGAGATCGGAATGGAAGGAAAAATAAGAAATAAAGTACATTTACTAATGTTGGCAGCTGCAACAGGTTCGTTTATCGGTTTATCAGGCTGTGCATCAACAGGACAGTTTGAAGACCTGCAGGCACAGATTAATGCTGTTTCAGCGGATGCGAAAGCAGCGAGAACTGAGGCTGCCAATGCTAATGCTAAGGCAAATGAAGCCATGAATGCTGCCAATTCAGCTGTAAATACCGCCAATTCGGCAGCTAATACCGCGAATGAAGCAAATAGACGATCAATGGAAACAGAAACAAAAATTGATCGTATGTTTAAGAAAGCCATGCATAAATAACTTTGATTTAACAAGAAAGCCCTACGGGGCTTTTTTATTTATCAAATAGCGCGTAAAACTTCGTCCTTCAGGGCGGAGATATAAGCGCACAGGCGAAGCCTGTTTAATGCGGTCTTTGCTGTTGTTCAATATATTGCTTAATAATCGAGAGTGGTGCTCCACCACAACTACCCGCAAAATAGCTTCGACTCCAAAGCATATTACCCCAAAGCTTATTTTTAATTTCGGGATAATTCTTTTTGCGAATGAGTCGGCTTGAAACGCCTTTCAAACTATTTACCAAGTTAGAAATAGCAATTTTTGGTGGATAGTTAACTAAAAGGTGAATATGATCATGCTCACCGTTAAATTCCACCAATTCTGCTTCAAAATCCAAACACACGTTTTTAAATATTTCTTCCAAATCAATTAATACCCTTCCGGAGAAAACATCTCTACGGTATTTTGTTACAAAGACCAAATGAACATGAAGATTAAAAACACAATGTCTTCGTGTTCTTACATCGTTATTAACTTGCATAGACCAATTCCTTTTTGTATAATTATAACCATGAAGCAGATTATACGCAAAGCCTTTAAATCTCGACTCAATCCAAATTCTGACCAAGTACAGAAGATGGTTGAGTTTGCAGGTGCTAATCGGTTTGTTTGGAATAAAGCCTTAGCAATGAATCTGTTCAGATTAGAGCAGAAACAGCCATTGCTTTGGTACAACGAGTTGTCATTTTAGCTAAAGCTATGGAAATCCTCAGAAGATTATGGATTTCTAAAAACCGTTCATTCTCAACCGTTGCAACAAGCCTTAAAAAACTTAGAAAAAGCGTTCAAAGACGGTTTTGATAAAAAACAGCCTTTAAAACGGATTCCAAAATTCAAGAAAAAAGGTTTGAGTGACAGCTTTCGTTATCCACAAGGATTTAAGCTGGAGCAAGAGTCTAGCAAAGTGTTCTTGCCTAAAATCGGTTGGGTGAAATATCGTAATTCACGCCAAGTCATTGGTGACGTTAAAAATATGACGATTTCCCGTAAAGGCGGTTATTGGTACGTGTCGATTCAGACTGAGTACGAGACCGAGCTAAAGCGTCATAGCTCAACCAGTATGATTGGTGTTGATATGGGCGTTACCCGCTTTGCAACCTTGTCAGACGGCTCATACGTAGAACCTTTAAACAGTTTCAGAAAGTTATCAAAGAAACTGGCTTTTGAACAGCGTAAGCTGTCTAAAAAAGTCCGTTTCTCTGCTAACTGGAAAAAGCAGAAACAAATCATTACCCGACTGCATGAGCGTATTGCCAATGCTCGTTTAGACTTCTTACACAAAACCTCAACCGAAATCAGCAAAAATCACGCAATGGTCGTAGTTGAGAATTTAAAGATAGGAAACATGTCTAAGAGTGCCAAGGGCAGTGTTGAAAAGCATGGTAAAAACGTCAAAGCGAAATCGGGTCTAAACAAATCCATTCTTGACCAAGGATGGGGAATGTTCGTTTCGTTTTTGGAGTATAAACAGGCTTGTTCAGGCGGGGATGTATTGAAGGTAAACCCTCAATACACCTCTCAAACCTGCCCTAGATGTCAACATGTTAGTCGTGACAATCGCAAAAGCCAAAGTGCTTTTGAATGTACAGAATGTGGATTTAAAGCCAATGCCGACTTGGTAGGTGCCTTGAATGTACTTGAGCGAGGACATCGCTTGTTAGCCTGTGGAGTTGAAACGTTAGTTTCGTCTAAGAAGCAGGAACCAGTAGGCAGTAGCAATACAAACCTACTCTTAACGGCTTAATAAGTCGCTAGGAATCCCCTTCGTTTAGGAAGGGGAGGATGTCAAAAATTATTTTGAAATTAAAATGGGTAAACCACTTTTTTCGGCAATAGCCTGTTTTAGAATTTGACTATCGATTTCCACATGAATAGGGAGATGACTGCGATAATCTGTAGATTCCTGTATTAAAAAATCATTGATCGCATCCATGACTTTTTGTGTGTAATCCACAAATTGGTCTTGGTCTTCTTCTAATGGTGGATGTAGCTCAATAAAGAGTGAACTCGCTAACCAGCCTAGTTTGATAGGTTGATTCACAAGTTGTATTTGTGTGCCAACCGGAACCTGAGTAAAGAGCGTCTCTATATCTTCCGGATACATACGTACACAGCCATGTGTAACACGCATACCTACTCCAAATGGTTTATTTGTACCATGAATCAGATAACTGCCACTGGTAGTTCCAAGTCGCATAGCATATTGACCTAGTGGATTATCAGGACCTGCCGGCACAAAAGCGGGTAAGGGTGGATCTCCTCGAGCGATCGCCTCGTCTCTGAGTGATTGAGGTGGTGTCCAGGTTGGGTTTTTTTTCTTTTCGACTATCTTGGTTATTCCTAACGGCGTATTCCAGTCCATTCTACCTATGCTCACCGGATGCGTGACAATCAATGGTTTCTCGCCCTTTTTTAATTCAGGGAAATAATAGAGTCGCATTTCTGGTAGATTTAGGACTAAACCTTTACGTTTTGCTTGAGGAATGATATACCGATTTGGCAAAATAACTTCTGCACCATTAACCGGTAGCCAGCGATCTACCTTGGGATTAGCCAACAGAATTTCAATCTGACCGATACCGTGTCGGCGGGCGATATCTAATAATGTATCCTCGCTGCTTGCAGCGACAGTTCGGATCTGACCAAAAATATCGATATCAGCTGGTGGTAGCGTCCATGTTTCGGCTTGGGTGCTGTCAATAGTTGTAATGCTAAATAGAACAACAAAAAATATAATAATTCCGTGCATGAATGATGCCCTGTAAGAGAAACTGGTATTCTGAGTAATAATGGACGCTTCAATTATGAAATACTGGGAGTTTTGAATTAGAAACTAATTGATCTTTTATCATCCAGCCTGCTTCATTATTTTATAAAAATCGTTACGTTGAGAATTTTATAAAGGGTTAACGATCTATTCGTTGTGTTAAGACCACATAATTGCAGGCATAAAAGGAAAATAGTTGTAGGATATTCAGCTCTATTCTGCAGGATTAGATCTTGGTCTATACAGCTTTGGCTATCATAATATATTGTGTATTGATAGTGAATCAAATCATTGCTGCTGTCTTGTTTTTCTTGAAGCAAGGGGAATGAGGATAGATCGGATTTATTTTGGAGTATATAGTTGGCATCTGATAATTAGGAATTGAAGCAGGGTAAATGGCTATTCATCTTTGTAGCCGATCAATCTAAGATCGAGTACACCTAGATTAGAATTGTTATTTGTACACGAAGATAAGATCCAGCATATTTAAATCATGACCGATCATCAATTCAAGATTCGTATTCGAATAAGACAACCTCTTAAACCAACCAGGCCGCACTGCCTTGAGCGAGAAGCAATAACAAAAATACCTGTTGCCGGAAAAAAAATATTGTCCGGGCTATTATTGATGTGCGGTACGTTTAGCTTTATCAGCTATATGTTCTTTGATTGGGATAATGGTCAGTCCGCGTTGACTGAGACATTACCTGTAATTGGCCCTGTTATCATAACGAATGCGGATGTAACTTCTTCTGTATATTCTCAAACTAATAAGGCATCAGCCGGGGATGAAGCTAATTTCTATATAGATAGATCTATCTCTGCTCGTAATAGTGTGTTGGCACCTGAGTCTTTGGAAGAGGTAATATTCGATACTAAGATAAAGACTGAGTCTGATATTGTTATCGCAACGGATAATACAGCGATATCAGATGAAATAACAACCGCAGCAGTCGATTCTATTTCGGCAGATCGACCAGAGGTGATTAGAGCGCAGCTAACCAGTGCCATTCAAAAACGCGAACCAGTTGATATGATTAAACATATATCGTTAAACCAAAAGATAAACAAACGAATATATTTTTTTATACAATTATATGGCTTGAATGGCGAACAGGTTAATGTACGCTGGTATTATCAGGATCGGAAGGTGGCAGAAGTAGCACTTAAAGTTGGCGGTCAACAATGGCGGACCTACGCTAGTAAGCTCGTTAGTAAAACGAGGCGAGGTCAATGGCGAGTGATGCTACACAATCAATCAGGCGAGTTATTATCGCAGCGAAGCTTTATCGTTAGTAAATAACATGTTTCATAGTTGTATACGTTTTGATTGAATCTGGATAAGTGAATTTGTTGAATAACAATTTTGAGGTAATGCTATGAAATTTTGTAGTAACTGTAAGGCTACAGTTGAATTGCGTGTGCCTGAAGGCGATACATTACCCCGCTATGTATGCCTTGCGTGTAATATTATCCATTATCAAAATCCTAAAATGGTAGTGGGTTGCATCCCGGAATGGGAGGATAAGATATTACTGTGTCGTCGTGCTATTGAGCCACGTAGTGGTTGGTGGACTTTACCTGCCGGATTTATGGAAAATAACGAAACCTTAGCGGAAGCCGCAGCACGTGAAACACTGGAGGAAGCGTGCGCCAGGGTTGCTATAGGTAGTCTTTATACCATATATAGCTTGCCGCATATCAGTCAGGTATATTTATTGTTTCGTGCGCGTTTGCTGGATCTGGACTTTAAACCGGGTATTGAAAGCCTGGAGGTGGCACTTTTTGCTGAACATGAAATACCTTGGAATGAAATGGCTTTCCGGGTTATTCATGATCCTTTGAAGCGTTATTTTCAGGAGCGTAGTCGTGGAAGTATTGGTTTTCATATGGGAGTTATTGATCATCCGCATAAGGCATGTAACTAATTTTTTTCTTGAATTGGCATTCACTTTACTACGGAGGATAAGCGTAGCAAACTGCTAGCTTGTTTCGTTTTCCTTTTACTTGTAGATAAAAAATCTCTCCATATTTAATATCTGTATGATCTCTTGTGGTAATCACATCACGCATGGTTTGACTAATTAAAACCTCTCCGGGCTGGCATTTTTTTTCTATCCGTGAAGCAGTATTCACGACATCACCAATTGTTGTCCAGTCCAGTCTTTCAGAGGTGCCGACATTACCAATGATAACCTTTCCCCAGTGTATACCAATTCGCAGCTGCAGTACTTCTTGTCCTGCACGCTCGCGCAGACGGATAATATCGATTGAATGGCTTTGCATCTCAAGTGCAGCAATCACGGCATCATGTGGATTTCTAAAAAGTACCATGACACAGTCACCCATAAACTTATCAATCAAACCGCCATGATCTTTGACTGATTTGGAAATTCTGCGAAGAATGGAATTTAATGTATGTATGATGGATTCTTCTTTCTCGTTATTCTCTACATAGTTAGTAAAGCCGACGATATCGCAAAATAAAACAGCAATGAAACAAGCCTCGTTAATTAATTTATTGCCACCTAATCTTACAATTTCTCTGGCTTTTTCTTCCACCAATTGTGGCACATAATTACGGGTAATATTATGTACTCTGGCTTCATTCAGAATAGAGCCTTCCGAGAGCGTGCTATTTTCTTGCCCATCAAATGAAACTGTCTGCCATAATGTGTGAATAGTTGCATGATCGTCACAATAACCACTCACATTAAAAAGCATCGACGCATTAGGATTTCTCAACGACCGCATGCGAACTCTGTAATTATCAAATACGCCATTAACTGTCTCCAGGGCGAGGCCCCAAATCACATCGTTATAGAAATGTTCAGGAATGGATTTGGCAAGAATTTGAATCGCAGAGGCTGAAGCGTTCATATGTAAACTGATAAATATAGAAGGTGATACAGCTAGTATTGACCCTAAACTAGAAAAACAGACAATACCGTAACCCAGTTGCGAGAAAATACCCTGTAAGCTACTGCGTTCGCTCTGTTGAGTAAGCAGTACAGGTGAAATCGAAGATTGCTTAGCCTTATGCTTTGTAAGTGTGCCAATATAGTAGTTCGAGTTCATTGTAATATCTTCTTTGTGTAATCGATACTCCAACGCATCAGCTAATTTTTTATTTAGGAAAATTGCGTTTTCACACATATTGGGTACACTAATTGAGACAATCGCATCACCTTCATTCGGGAACGCCAGAATGATCTGAAATCCATTGATTTCACAAAATTTTGCGATGTTACGATCACCATGTTCAGTCAATTCTTCCTGGTAGAGTGCTTTTAATGCGGCATCGCTGTTCATTATGTTAATGTAAAAATCCGCATCGACTATTTTTTGGAATACAGTGTAATGCAGCGTATCTATTGCATTGGTAACAAGCTGATGAAGTAGAAGCACGGTTGGTTTAAATAGCTGCTCGATATGTAACCGGTTTAGTGATACCGCAACATTGCTCTCTAGTTCATGCCATACACTTTGTTCAAGCGATGTTATGCTAATCGACCGTGTAGTAATGCAAGGTGTTGCGCTAGATGTATCATTCAGTGTTTTAATGATTGCCATATTGTGTACAGTGTAGATAAAGTTCATGCTTCTTTAGTCCTTGCATGAATACATCTTCAAGTAGATAATCACTGAATTCGCTACTTAATCCCAATGCCATCAATTTATTTTTACGAGTGTTACAGTCCCATGGGCTTGCGCCAATGCCAGCCCCTTTTATCAGGCTATTAGCTACTACGAGACTCAGTTGTACTATATTTTTTATTTGTATACGAGATAGCAGATTCAGGTCAATTCCTGTGTAGTAGTTAAAGTGTTGAGGCAGCTTCCATTCTTGCACCGCTTGCTGACCAATTTGATAATGATCAACCCCCAAAAATTTCTGTTCAGCCTCGGCGCTGGAGCAATGATATTTCAGTGTATAACTTAGGGCATTTACATATTTTTCTGCATAGTGAGAAAGTAACAATACCTTCCCGATATCGTGTATTAGGCCGGCAACGAAAGCCTCTTCTCCTTCCTGAGTACTGCCTAGCTCAAGACAAATAGTCTGGCTGGCAATAGCTGTTAGTAATGAATGATGCCAAATATGCTTTTGAATTAGTTTGTTTTTACTTTGAGTAAAAATAGGCCGGGTGAGTGCGAGTGTCGCTAATGAACGTATCACATTGATACCCAGCAGGCTGATTGCCAGCGGCAGTGTTTCAATCTGATGACCACGATTATAAATAGGTGAATTTGCAACTCTGAGAATCAGCGCGGCAGCACTTTGATCGGATCGCAATAAATTGTCCATTTCCCTGAAGCAGCCTCTCGAGTCTGCATCAATTTGAATGATTCGGGAAATAATATCCGGTTGAGCTGCTAAGTTTTTATAATTAATGGGACGGTGTTTCATATAATCTTCAAAAAAACATAGCAAAAATAAGTTTGCACTAACATAAAATAACTAGCTCAGTCTATCGAAATTATTTTTGCTAGTTGCAGTAGAACTACGACATTTTCAAGTATAAGCTTAATGGATACGCGGTATAGAAATTCCCATGCTTGAGTAACATGTAGTTAATCAACTGATATATAATAAATATATTCTTATCTTGGTGTGTGGTGTTATTTTTTGTAATTTCTATTTTGACTAAAAGCAGTTACAAAATGCATTGGTTTATGAAATGAGTGGGGCAGGATATAATATTCATTTTTCTCCTATTCCTATGAAGCGTTTACTTCCATTATTGTTATACCTTGCTGTCTCTCCTTTATTTGCTCAGCAGCCGGCTATATCTATAGCAGCGACGGCTTATTTACTCTCCGATTTTCAAACGGGACAAATATTAGCGAGTCAAAATGCAGATGAACGAGCAGATCCTGCGTCACTGACCAAATTGATGACCGCTTATGTTGTTTTTACAGCACTGAAGGAAAGTCGTATTGCATTGGATCAACCCATACCAGTATCAGAACGTGCCTGGCGTATGATTGGTTCGCGTATGTTTATTGAGCCTAATAAACGGGTAACAGTAGACGAGCTGATACGGGGGATGATTGTACAGTCTGGAAATGATGCTTGCGTTGCATTGGCTGAGGCGATTTCTGGTTCGGAAATGTTTTTTGTACAGATGATGAACAAAGAAGCAGCACGCATGGGAATGAAAAATACTCACTTTGTTAACTCTACCGGGTTATCGGATCCTAAACACTATAGTACGGCGTATGATATGGCACTATTAGCCGCAGCGATCATTCGTGATTTTCCAGAATATTATTCACTTTATTCGTTAAAAGAATATACCTATAATGGTATTACACAGCCTAATCGTAACCGTCTTTTATGGCTTGATCCTCATGTAGATGGGCTTAAAACAGGGTGGACAAAAGCTGCGGGTTATTGTCTTATTACCTCAGCTAAGCGAGATAAAAGTCGCCTTATTTCTGTAGTAATGGGTGCTAATTCAGCAAATACCCGCAGTATCGAAAGCCAGCGTTTGTTAAATTATGGCTTCCAGTTTTACGATACCTTGCATTTATACACTAAGGAACAGGAGGTGACGACTATTCAACTATGGAAAGGCACGCAAAATATAGTGAAAGCGGGATTCAATCATGATGTTTATTTCACGCTGCCCAAAGGACAGGGCGATAAGTTAAAAGCAACAATGGAGTATAAACAGCCGCTTATTGCACCTGTTGGAGAAGGACAGGAAGTTGGTACAGTAAAATTCACACTCGATGGCAAGCCAATGGCAACTTATCCACTTGTTGCGTTGGAAAAGATTGAAGCAACTAATATCTTTGGCCGTGCCTGGGACAGTGTAAAATTACTTTTTAATTGATCTGTGCCAATACATCAAAAGGATAGGCATGATATATCTTAACGGAAAGTTGATGCCCATTGAGGAAGCGTGTATTCCTGTATTGGACAGGGGCTTTATTTTCGGTGATGGTGTCTACGAAGTGATCCCTGTTTATTCGCGTAGGCCTTTCCGGTTAACAAGTCACTTACTTCGTTTGCAACATAGTCTTGATGGTATTCATCTGAAGAATCCTCATTGTGATAAGGAGTGGCATGACTTGATAGCTCAGGTCATTGCAGGAAATGATGGTGATGATCAGTATTTATACCTGCATATTACCCGAGGAGCTGCTAAACGTGATCATGCTTTTCCGCACAATGTGACACCTACTGTACTGATTATGAGTACTCCATTGCTACCACCAGCACGAGAGTTGCTTGTAAAGGGTGCTTCTGCTATTACTGCCAGTGATAATCGATGGATACGTTGTGATATCAAAGCAATCTCATTATTACCGAATGTATTGCTACGTCAGATGGCTGTTGATGTCGGCGCAGTAGAAACGATATTACTAAGAGATGGGTTTTTGACTGAAGGTGCCGCAAGTAATATATTTCTTGTTAAGGATAGCGTACTTTTAGCGCCACCTAAAAGTCATCTGATGCTGCCTGGCATCACCTATGATGTTGTTCTGGAGCTTGCGGCTGCTAATAACGTTTTACATGAGGTGAGGGAAATATCTGAAGATGAGTTGCGTACCGCAGAGGAAATTATGCTGACATCCTCTACTAAAGAGATCATGGCTATTACCCGTCTTGATAATAAAATAGTGGGTGATGGAGAACCAGGTCCTTTATTTACACGGTTGTATCAATGCTACCAGCATTACAAGGCAACGGTGATGCGAGGAGAGTTGTCTTGCTAATAGAGCTTTTAATAATTTTATGATTGATAAAGGAAGGCGACTGACAAGGCTTCTATAATATGAATTGGTTAAATTAAGTTTAAGTATTAAAGACAGGACCTAAGGTCTTTTTATGGATGAACAATCTTCTTCATTAATAGAATACCCTTGTGATTTTCCTATCAAAGTTATGGGAAAAGCACAGGCTGATTTTGCGCCAGTGATATTGGCAATAGTGAAACATCATGCGCCTGATTTTGATGCTGAAACACTGACAGTTAAGACAAGTCGGAACGCGACTTATTTAAGTATTACCTGTACTATTCGAGCCACCTCGCGTATTCAATTAGATTCCTTGTACCAGGCACTAAGTAATCATCCGATGGTGGCGATAGTGCTTTAAGGCTTAATATATGGATATTTCTTCTTCCAGACTAATTGTCGAAACTGAGCAGCTTAGGATCAAAAAAATGGGTGTGGTTGATTATCGTGTTACCTGGCAGGCAATGCAAGATTTTACAAATACGCGTACTGATAGGTCATGTGATGAGATATGGCTGGTCCAGCATCCACCGGTTTATACCCAGGGTATTGCGGGCAAGTCTGAACATCTGCTTTGTGACAATGGGATTACAGTCATTAAAACTGACCGAGGAGGGCAAATCACTTATCATGGCCCCGGTCAGCTCATTGCCTATTTATTACTGGATATACGCCGTTTGAGGCTCGGGGTGAGAGAGTTAGTCAGAAGAATGGAATCTGCTGTGATAGACTTGTTGAAAGATTATCATATTGAGGCAACAGGCCGCCCGGATGCACCAGGTGTCTATGTAGCTAATGCTAAGATTGCATCACTGGGATTAAAAATAAAGAAGGGATTTTGTTATCATGGTATCGCGCTGAATGTTGATATGAATCTCATGCCATTTTCTGCAATTAATCCCTGCGGCTATGCGGGATTAGTCGTTACACAAACTAGAGACCTGGGTATTACGGCAGGATTAGAAACGTTAGGTAACGAACTTATCGAGAAATTACAAGAAAGACTTATCAAAGGAAATAATATTCATCGTCATGAGCACTGAAATTCGCCAGAAAGGCAGCGCTAAAACAGCGCGTAATCCTATCAAAATTACTCCACAATCTCCCAGTGATCTGCTGCGCAAGCCATCATGGATAAAGGTGCGTTCATCTAGCAGTCAGGCTTATTATGAGGTTAAGCGCATACTACGAGAAAAGAAACTGCATACGGTATGTGAAGAAGCTTCATGTCCTAACATTGGCGAATGTTTCGGAAAAGGAACTGCGACCTTTATGATTTTAGGAGATCTATGCACACGACGTTGCCCATTTTGTGATGTAGCGCATGGTAAGCCATTGGTTCCTGATGCTGAAGAGCCGTTACATCTGGCAGAATCAATTGCTGCCATGAAATTGAAATATGTGGTAATTACTAGTGTTGACCGTGATGATTTGCGTGATGGTGGCGCTCAACATTTCGCTGATTGTATTCGAGAAATTCGCGTTCACTCACCGCAGACAAAGATTGAAATTCTGGTCCCGGATTTTCGTGGCAGACTTGCCGTTGCATTAGAAAAGTTATCCGCCCATCCACCAGATGTATTGAACCACAATCTTGAAACTGTGCCGCGTTTGTACAAACAATGTCGCCCTGGCGCAGATTACGCTCACTCATTAAAGCTATTGAAAGATTTTAAGACGTCATTTCCAAGTATACCAACTAAATCTGGATTAATGCTGGGACTTGGTGAAACGGATGAAGAAATTCTTGAGGTTTTGAGTGACTTGCGTGAGCATGACGTTGAAATGTTGACAATCGGCCAATATTTACAGCCGAGTATTGGACATTTGCCTGTACTAAGGTATGTTTCACCGGCAGACTTTAATAAATTTGAACAAACTGCTATCAAAATGGGGTTCAGTAATGCTGCCTGTGGTCCGATGGTGCGCTCTAGCTATCATGCTGATCAGCAGGCACATGAAGCAGGTATAACCTGAAATAGCTTTACCTGCTAATCAGAAAAATAATAAAGATAATGGTGCTTTACCGGTTACGATTAAATTGATGGTTATAATTCCAGAATTTCGAAATCATGTGTAATCGTAACGGTATTTCTTAACATAATTGAAGCTGAACAGTATTTTTCTGCCGAGAGATTGATTGCGCGTGCCACTTGTTTCTGTTGGAGGTTTCTTCCGGTAAGAATGAAGTGCAAGTGAATATGCGTGAATACTTTGGGATCTTTCGCTGCGCGTACTGCTTCAATTTCAACCACACAATCACTGATATCCTGTCGACTTTTTCTGAGTATCAATATCACATCGAATGTCGTGCACCCACCCAGTCCCATCAGTAACATTTCCATGGGACGTGGTCCCAGATTTTTTCCGCCAGCTTCCGGTGCACCATCCATTAATATTGCATGGCCACTTTCTGATTTACCTAAGAAACTGACTCCGCTTTTCCACTCTATGCGTGTTTTCATCTTTTTTCGGTAGGATTTCTAAGAATGATTGAGGAATGGTTGCAATAGAATATTTCATGGGAATAATGTGCATCCATGCTTGATTCATGGAACGGTCTATCCGCAGTTATTTTTTGCACAAAAATAAAAAGCCGGTGTATTAACAGTACCGGCTTTTTATGAATCTAAATCAACTTACTTGAATGACAAAATCCAGTCTGCTAGGATTTTGGCGTTCTCATCATTGACTGCTCCGTTAGGTGGCATAGGGATTGGTCCCCATACACCATTGCTGCCTTTCTGAATTTTTCCTGCCAACATGGTTGCTGCGTCAGCATCATCTGCATACTTTGCTGCGATATCTTTCAGTGCTGGACCAACCAGTTTTTTATCAACAGTATGGCAATTCAAACACCCACTACTTTTTGCCAGGTCTTCACTTGCTTGCGCAGTACCGACTAAAAATAAAGCTGATGCTGCAATCATTCCGATCCAAATTGCTCTCATATTTATTCCTTATTAAAATTATAAACGAACTGTCATTTTACCCTGAACTTCACAGACGTGCAGCAACTCTTGTAAGTTAGAAATTTCAGGCAAGCAACTGAAGCCTTGACAAACCCAAACATGAACAGTGTCAACAGATCTGTCTATGGGAACAGTCCTATTAGGACACACCGGCAAATCAATAAGTTCCGATGGTAGTATGGTACAAGAATATGAGGAAATCGACCATGTAACACCGCTTGCCATGTTGAGAGCTCTGTCTTCTGGCCTCGTAAAATAAGAATGGGGTGGGGGATAATGTTTTCTTCAAGGGCTATTAGCAAGCTGCAATACGATTCCTGTGATGCCACTGTCCGAAGGTGTGGCGCCTATAAACCTGCTTGGGGCGATATGTCAGTTTTTCGTGATCATAATTGGTAGAGAAATCCGCTCGCTTTCTTGCCCCTAAATTGTTCCAAAAGCACATCAGCTAATAATAATGGCGGAATATAGGTCAACCTGCCGAAATTCAGCCTGCAATAATTCAAGTAAAGCATCTAGTAAGAAGGCATAGTCATCAAGATAGGCATTTAAGCATGCGCTGCTATTTTTATAAAGGGCGAATAATGGGCTTGCCTCGAAATAGCTAAAAATTGAGGAGCCCTTTGCAAAACCCCAATAGTTTAAAAATTAATTCCTTATAATCAATAGTAGAAAACTTCTGGCGAGGGCTTTTGTAAAAATCTCGTTGAGATGCTTATCATACTTTATTTGTTAATAATTAATAGGTTGTGTAGTGTAAAAACGGATAAATCGTATATTAGGAGACGGTCCCATTATGTGCAGTCTGATCTACCTGATCGATATCAGGATGTTCCTCATGATCGACTTTAATATTAACAAAATGTCCAGGACTACTTGAGTATCTTCAAAAAAACCCATGTGCCATTACGTGGCACCAGTGGTAGGCGGAGTAGCCAATTGAAAGTAGTATTGGTTTATATTTTGTGCACGTGCGAGGTTCGGTGTTTATTCTCCCCTAGGAAACCAGTCAACCGGCTTGTGGGTACGTTGAAGAAGGCATGGACTGGTTTCACCTGCAAGATGGTTGGACATGTTTGGGGAGAATAAGTAATGGGGCTATGAATCCGTTATTGCACCACGGCTGGCAGTTGAAACAAGTTTTGCATATTTTGCCAATACACCTCGCCGGTAGCGTGGTTCGGGTGGGCGCCATGCCGTGCGTCGTTGCGCGAGTATTGCCTCTGGGACATTTAACTGTAGCAGACGCTGTGCTGCGTCGATGGTGATCGAGTCTCCTTCATGTACTAATGCGATGGTGCCGCCGACAAATGCTTCCGGCGCAACATGGCCAACGACCATTCCATATGTGCCACCAGAGAAGCGTCCATCTGTGATGAGACCAACCGAATCTCCCAGGCCTTCACCGATCAATGCCGAAGTTGGTGAAAGCATTTCGCGCATACCGGGTCCCCCTCTGGGACCTTCATAACGTATGACCACTACGTCACCGGGTTGAATTTTGTGGGCAAGTATTGCCGCCATGCAGGTTTCTTCCGATTCAAATACGCGGGCGGGTCCTGTAATTTTTGGGTTCTTCACGCCAGTAATTTTGGCGACACAGCCTTCCGCTGATAAATTGCCTTTCAGTATGGCAAGATGACCCTGTGCATATACGGGATTATTCCATTGTCGGATAACATCTTGCTGAAGTGATGGTATTTCGGGTACATCCTGTAGTACTTCAGCAATCGTCTGGCCGCTGATAGTGATACAGTCGCCATGCAATAAACCGTGTGCCAACAGCATTTTCATTACCTGTGGAATGCCGCCTGCTTTATGTAGATCAGTTGTCACGTACCGCCCGGAAGGTTTTAAATCACACAATACGGGTATTTTTCCACGTATACGTTCGAAATCATCAATGGTCAGTTTTACTTCAGCTGCGTGAGTTATAGCAAGTAAGTGTAATACGGCATTGGTTGAGCCACCTACTGCCATAATCACAGCAATGGCATTTTCGATAGATTTCCGGGTAATAATGTCGCGTGGAAGAATCTGTTGTTTTATTGCATTGACTAAAACTTCTGCAGAACGGGCCGCGCTGGTGTATTTTTCTTCATCTTCCGCTGCCATGGTTGAGGAATAAGGCAGACTCATTCCCATTGCTTCAAATGCCGATGACATGGTGTTGGCAGTGAACATTCCACCGCAAGAACCTGCCCCAGGACACGCATGTCGCTCTACCTGCAATAATTCCTCATCGTCGATTTTGTGTGCACTATGCTGTCCAACCGCCTCAAATGCACTGACAATAGTGAGATCCTGTCCTTTATAATGACCTGGTTTAATGGTGCCGCCATAAACAAATATAGCAGGGACATTAATCCTGGCAATTGCGATCATTGCACCCGGCATGTTTTTGTCACAGCCACCAATTGCAATGACGCCATCCATGCTTTCCGCTTGCACAGCCGTTTCAATTGAATCTGCAATGACCTCTCGTGATACCAGCGAATATTTCATACCCTCAGTACCCATAGAAATGCCGTCAGATACGGTAATCGTTCCAAACATCTGGGGCATGGCGCCGGCTTTTCTGAGTGCTTGCTCTGCATTGATGGCTAGTTCGTTTAATCCCTTATTACATGGTGTAATTGTAGAATAACCGTTGGCCACACCAACAATAGGCTTGCTAAAATCTCCATCATCAAAACCTACTGCGCGTAACATGGCACGATTGGGCGCGCGTTGTGCGCCCTGGGTAATGGCTTGACTGCGTTTGTTATCCGGCATGAAAACTCCTGAAATTAGAAAAATACAATTACAAATGACAAGAACACGTTCTGTTGTCACAAACGTACTTGGTATAATGTATATTTTACCGTAAATAAGGTCGAGGCCTACCTATGTTCGTTCATCCTCAGATTGATCCTGTCGCGCTTTCGCTGGGTCCGTTATCTATCCATTGGTACGGGCTTATGTATTTGTTAGGATTTGCGCTGTTCATTGTATTAGGGCGATATCGCATTAAACGCGGCCCACAAACCGCTTTCACTTATGACATGCTGGATGATGCATTATTTTATGGTGTATTAGGTGTCATATTAGGCGGCCGTCTGGGGCATATCATATTTTATCAATTGGGTTATTATTTACAGCACCCATTACAAATTTTTGCTATCTGGGAAGGCGGGATGTCTTTTCATGGCGGTATGATTGGCGTTTTTGTTGCCATGGCTTTATTTGCTCGTAAATATCGATTGCAATGGCTTGTTGTGACAGATTTTATTGCACCATTAGTTCCTTTGGGATTAGGTGCTGGTCGTATTGGAAATTTTATTAATGCTGAGTTATGGGGACGTCCGACAGATGTCTCTTGGGGGATGGTTTTTCCTTATGTGGATGCATTACCACGCCATCCTTCCCAACTTTATCAATTTGCACTTGAGGGATTGGCTTTTTTTATACTACTGTGGCTTTACTCTGCTAAACCACGGCCTGTTGGTGCTGTATCCGGTATGTTTCTGATAGGTTATGGTCTATTTCGTACAATTGCAGAATTTTACCGTGAACCGGAGAATGGTTTTATGGGTGTGTTGACATGGGGAATGAGTATGGGGCAATGGTTATCTCTGCCTATGGTTCTGGTAGGCGCAGGGATGCTGGTTTGGGCTAATGGAAAAATAAGTAATCAGAGGATTAATAAAACAGCAGGGAAGAAACGAAAAACATAGGTACAGTATTCTTTATGAATGTTTAATTTTAGTCAGAAAATCTTGGTTAATTCTGGGTAAAAATTACTTGCGTTTTGTAGCAGGCTAACATGTAGCCTGCTACATTTAAAATTGTGAGAATAGAAAATTAGGCAGATTATTTTTTCCGGATTGAAAACTGATAAAAAGATAAAGACCGCTACATAATTGGCTATTTCGGGCTGAGCAAGATTTTTAAGTGCTTGATTTATCAATGCTGCAAGTAATCAGAAAAGCTCAAAGACACAGTTATGCAGCGGTCTTAGATATGAATTATTTCCGTTCTTTCACGCAATTATGGCACAGCTAACACCAGATATATGTGGATGATTAGCTGTCCTGTACGGATAATAAAATAAAGTTACGAATAAAATCCTCAACAGCATCATTAAAAATATCGCTATGATTCGGGATAATTCTTTCGTCGACCTTGATTATAAGATACGGGTTATGGCTGATTGAATTATGCTTATGATGTAAAATTGAACCGCTGAACTCGATACTGGTATCGGGCGCGTCATTATCCCAGCCTGCTTTTACGCGTTGATATGCAATCATATCATTTTCTTCTTTTTGTATTGGCTTGTATTCAAGAAAATGTGTTTTAATGGGCTTAAAGTGACCGATAGCAGTACGATTAGCTTCTTTCTCACTAACGGTAGTTTTTATTCCCGCTGCCTTATTAATATATGAAATGCCCTTATAAGTATCAAAAATTGTAGATACCGAACGTCCCGCCCAGAAAGCATATTTTGTCGCCCAGTCAGATTCGGAAGTCATGACAGCTAAAACAGGTAATTGGGTTGCAAAATAATGTCCGCGTTCATTTGCCATTAAGCTGAGATTAAGGAAACGCGTCGCTTCAAATGCCGGATTTATCAGAACGACCAGATCACCAAATCCTCTGACATCAGAGGAAATGCCAATTGGTCCTTTTGTTTGTACAAAGCGGTCCATAAATATTTGTGATAAGGCTGTATAGACTACAGCACCCCCGAAGCTATGGCCTATAATAACTAACCGTGTTTTGTTAATAGGTACGGCTTCATCAATGCTGATTTTGACGTTACGTAATTCTTCTAATCTAGAAAAAACTTCAGCAACGCCGCCGTGTCCTACTGTGTGCGCAGTATTTTTGCGTTCCCAGAATGTACTTGTATTAATATAAGGAATATCTAGAGAACGGCCACGCCAGCCGAGATATACGCCTGAGATCTGCCGTTTTGGTCGCTTATCTGCGCGAGCAGATTGAGACTCAAGTTTGCTGAGTTTACCTAGTGTTTTATGAAAATTAGTAAGATAACTGTCATCATGTTGCGCATTATGCTGCCATCCATGCACGAAGACGACAATCAATAAATTATCTTTCGCTGCTTTAGAATAAAGATCATCAATCAAGAATTCTAGTTGTTTTCGATCGTGTAATTGTCCCTGATCGTCGAATTCAATAAAGCCTAATGAATAATTCTCATCCAAATCATCTGGATTTTTTATTTCAACGATTGAATGAGTCTTACATTCAACTAGAGGAGTCGCTGTGTTACAAGAATCGTATAATACATGATAGGGTTTGTTTGCAGTGCATCCTAATAACAGAATTAAAATTAAGCTAATTAGGTATGATGCACGCCATAATTTATTATTGCTTAGCCGGTTAGTTCCCATGACAAATAGATAAAAATCCTATTTAATTTTGCAGCTTATATCCAATGATGCGCCAAATTACATTTTTCGATTATTTTTTTAAGAGCTTTCTTGTTCATTTATTAAAAATCAATACCGATTTTCAGAATGTAAGTATTTTATTGTATCATCAAAAAAATTAATAGTTCTTGGAAGCACAGTATACTCGAATGATTGAACAAATCTCGCCTGTAACTCTATCAGTACAAAATCTATATCGTCATTTCGGTGCCTTGGCTGTGGTACAGGGAATTAATCTGGAATTAAGACGGGGAACAGTATTGGGGTTGCTCGGGCCTAATGGTGCGGGTAAAACGACTACAATGCGTATGCTAACGGGGAATCTTGCGCCCAGTAGGGGGCATATTGAAATTTGTGGTATCGATTTATTGGATAAACCGCGTGATGCGAAAGCTCACATGGGTTATTTGCCTGAGAAGCCGCCGCTTTATCTTGAGATGACGGTGAATGAATATTTGCAGCTGATAGCCAGATTGCATCGAATAAATAATCAGAAAATTCATGCTGCAGTGGATAGCGTTAAGCAGCGTTGTGGATTGGCCGATCAAGGTAAACGTCTGATCAGTACACTTTCGAAAGGTTATCAGCAGCGTGTGGGTATCGCACAAGCCATTATTCATGATCCAGATGTCATTATTCTGGATGAGCCGACCGTCGGACTTGATCCCAACCAGATGCGTGAAATTCGCGTATTGATTCGTGAGTTAGGTGCAGCATATAGTGTGATTTTATCGACGCATATTCTGTCGGAAGTTGAGAGCGTTTGTGATCATGTGTATATCCTGCACCAAGGCCGCCTAGTTTTTGACAATACACTGGCTGAATTAAAACGGAAAGAGACTAACCTGGAAATGCTGTTTTCACAGCTTACCCTGGATAATGAATATATTGAAAGTACTTGATATAATGATTATTACCATTGCCCAGAAAGAGCTAAGCATGTTATTTTCCTCGCTATTAGCGTGGTTCTTGCTTGCTTTGATGCAGCTGGTATTAACATGGGTTTTTTTAAATCGGCTTGATGCCTTTCTGGGAGTACAGTCGCAATTAATGCAGATTGCCAATCCCCCAGGTGTGACAGAGATTATTATTACCCCTGTATTTGCGATGGCAGCACTCATGTTATTGATGATTACACCCTTATTAACTATGCGCCTGATCGCCGGAGAGTATCAGAATCATACCATGGCCCTGCTTGTTTCAGCGCCCATTTCTATGACTGATATCGTATTGGGTAAATTTACTGGTTTGATGATTTTCTTTTTGGCTGTGATTGTTTTGGTTGTGGGATTATCAATTTCATTGCTAGCGGGCGGTACGCTTGATTTTGGTTTGCTTTTGAGTAGCACCGTCGGCTTGCTTCTAATCGCAGCCTGTTTTACGGCATTAGGTTTGTATATTTCAAGTCTCACTACTTATCCGATAATTGCGGCTGTTGGTACGTTAGGTGTGTTATTGGGACTATGGATATTAGATATTGTTGCGCATGATGCAGATAGCCTGATACATCAATTTTCTCTGCTGAAACATTTTGAAAACTTTAATCGCGGAATGATTGATAGCTTTAGTGTCGCGTATTTAGTCCTGTTTATAATTACGTTTCTGATATTAACTATCCAGCGTCTGGATGGTGAACGATTGCATGGCTAGGTTAGCATTTTGATAGCTATTTAAATGAACATAATCGGTGGAAAATTACGTTCGCATTTATTACTGAAAAATAGTGTATTTGCCATATTGCTATTGTTATTTCTGGTTGCATTACTGGGTTATTTGGCATTGAAAACTCGTGTACAGTGGGATGTTAGTCAGAATGGCCGTAATAGCTTGAGTCAGGCAAGTATTGAAATACTAGAGAAGTTGAATGGCCCGGTTAAGGTGACTGCTTACGCCACAAAGCAGCATGTAGAATTTGGTGATATACGTCAGATTATCAGTAACTTCGTACTGCTTTATCAGCGCGCTAAGCCTGATGTGATGTTAACGTTTATTGATCCGGCCGAGCGGCCAGAATTGGCAAAAGCTGCAGGAGTGAGTGTTAACGGTGAGATGGTGATTACATTTAATGATAGACGCGAGTATCTTACTGTGATTAATGAGCAGGCATTTACTAATGTACTCATGCGACTTGCTCGTTCTGGAGAAAAACGAGTAATGGGGCTTACTGGCCATGGCGAGCGCAAACTGGATGGCGATGCCAATCATGATTTAGGAGAATTTGGCAGACAATTGCTGGTAAATGGTTTCAAGAGCCAGGCGCTAAATCTTGTTATGGAGCCGGATATTCCAAGCGATATCAGTACGCTCATCATCGCTTCACCACAAGCAGATCTCATGGAAGGAGAAGTAGCGAAGCTGCTTGCCTATATTGAACAGGGCGGTAATTTGCTATGGCTGGTCGATCAGGAACCGTTACGCGGTTTATTACCATTAGCAGAGAAGTTGCATTTGATGCTTATTCCCGGCGTAGTCGTTGATCCCCGTGCGAAACAGCTCAATGCACCGATTACGTTTGCGCTCGGTGCAAGCTACGGGCGGCATCCTATTACCGATCATTTTGATTATATTACCGTATTTCCTTTTGCTCGCCAGATAACGGTTAATGAAAGTGATGATTGGAAGAATATCTCACTGGTTGAAGTAGCGCAGCATGGCTGGGTAGAAAGTGACGAACTGGATCATGATATATCTTTTGATCCCATGCGCGATGTGGCTGGTCCCATTCGTATTGCGGTCGCATTGACTCGTATAGTAGAAGATCGTGAACAACGTATCGTGGTTGTTGGTAGTGGACATTTTCTGGCTAATACCTATTTGGGTAACGGCAATAATCTGGATTTTGGTATTAATCTGATTAACTGGCTCGCTGGTGATGAAAATCTTATTGCTATTCAACCTCGCGCAACGCATGATCGTAGCTTGGTTTTAAGCGAATCAATGCTTACGGTATTGGTGGTTGGTTTCCTTATTGTGCTGCCATTATTGTTCCTGGTGAGTGGAATCTATATCTGGTGGCGTCGAAGCAGGTAAAGAATCAATTGATGATATATTATGCTCAGATTAATCTAATGATGTTGGCCACAGCTGTTGACTTTTTAGCATCATCTTATCTTAAGCCTCAGTTTCAAAATAAATAGCAATATGAAATAACTCTCCTTTTGTTGCAAGTGACGCAGACTATTCATATTGTGGAATTAGAAGCAGATATAGTGCCAAAGAAAGGAGATGATCGTTGGTGCCTGACCGCGCCTTCTCAGGCTAAGCAAAATGAGACAGATTCTGGACTACTTTGAATTTGGTAGCTTTAATGCTAATTAACAAGATGGAAAATGGGATATAACTTAACAACATCCTGCAAGCGCTTACTCGCAGCGAAATTAACTGCGGGTTAAAATGTATCAATCGACTGCTGCAACTGAACTTGTATTAGCTTCGAATAAAAAATTTGGATGATGCAGATTAAATCAGAATAGGTACACAAGCAATTAGATTAAAAATCCGAAAGAATAAGCCTGAATCGATACCTGTTATGCATTGATGAAGAGATAAAGTATTATTTTTCCATTGATCTGGGCAAGCGATTAATCCTTGTGACACAAAACTGAATGACCATAAATTTTTAGATAATTGATGCCTGAATTACCTGAAGTAGAAGTAACGCGACGCGGTATTACACCTTATTTAGTTGGCCAGTGTATAGCAGGTGTAGTAATACGCAATCCAAATTTGCGTTGGCCAATACCGGCTGATTTGACAAAAATATTGGTCGGTTTGAAAATTCATGCTATTACACGCCGCGCAAAATATCTTTTATTTAATTGTGGTACCGGCACTTTAATTCTGCATTTGGGTATGTCTGGAAGCTTGCGATTACAATTTGCAACCACTCAGTCTTCGTATTTGCCGCAGAAGCATGATCATTTTGATCTGATTATGGGTAACGGTACTATTCTACGTTTGAGGGATCCGCGTCGTTTTGGCGCAGTTCTATGGGAAACGGGAGAAATAGCAAGTCATCGACTATTCGTGAATCTTGGGCCTGAACCGTTTACTACAGCCTTTAATGAAGATTTGTTGTATAAAAAAACACGTGGCTGTCGCACCAGCATCAAGGAAATGTTAATGAATAATCGAATAGTTGTGGGTGTCGGTAATATTTATGCAAATGAGGCTTTGTTTCGAGCGGGGATTAATCCCAAAATTGCTGTGGGCAGAGTGGGAATAAATCGTTATGGGAAATTAACGCAAGAAGTAAAAGAAGTATTGAGGCTGGCAATTGAAACAGGTGGTAGCAGCTTGCGTGATTTCGTCGATCATAATGGCAATGCAGGTTATTTCCAACAACAATATTATGTATATGGCCGGACTGGACAAGCATGCCGGAAATGTGAGACAACTATTAAACAGATAAAGCAAGGACAGCGTTCCAGTTTTTATTGCTCAAAGTGTCAGCGATGAGTGATACGGAATTGCTATGTAATATGCATGATCACAAGCTTTTTATTAATGGCGGTAACTAAATGAAGATAACTTTTATTGGTGGCGGAAATATGGCTTCTGCTTTAATCAGTGGATTATTGCAGCAAGGCTATTCTGCTTCACAACTTTGTGTCGTGGAAATAAATGATGAAAGCAGGGAGAAAATAGCAAGTGAATTTAATATATTGGCGACAGCAGAACTGGATGTGGGTATTGCCGATAGTGATGTTGTTCTGCTATCAATAAAGCCGCAACAGCTTTTTGAGTTAACAAGACAGTTAACACCGTTACTCAAGGATCATTTGATTATTTCTATTGCTGCCGGTATTCGTACTACTGATATTGTGCGTTGGCTAGGCGGATATGGACGCGTGATACGTGCTATGCCTAACACTCCTGCACTGGTGCGCTTGGGTGTAACAGGCCTTTTTGCCCCCTCTGGTATAGAGATACGGGATAAGGAAAATGCAGAAATGATATTGGCTGCTGTGGGTTCTGTTGTTTGGGTAGAGCAGGAAGAGATGTTGCATAGTGTCACAGCTATTTCTGGCAGTGGTCCTGCCTATATATTCTATTTTATTGAATCAATGCAACAGGCGGGAATGGAACTCGGTTTGACAGTCGAGCAGGCTAGAGAGTTAACTTTACAGACTTTTTTTGGTGCGACCAAATTGGCAGATCAAAGTAGAGAAGATGTGGCTGTTTTGCGTGCCCGGGTTACCTCAAAAAACGGCACTACTGAACGTGCGATACAAACTATGGAGAAGAATGGCGTTAAGTCCGGAATTATACGTGCTGTTCATGCTGCAAGTGAACGCTCACAGGAACTGAGTGACGAATTTAGTAAAAAATAAGCTTTAAACGTCAGATTATAGTTCATTTGGGAAACGATATGTCCAATCAGATTTTAATTTTTCTTCTGGATACAGTATTAGGTTTATTTTCTTTAGCATTGTTGTTACGTTTTTATTTGCAATTGTTACGTATACCTTATTATAGCTCGCTATCTAGTTTCCTTATTGCGGTTACCGATTTTATTGTGCGTCCCACCCGTCGATTGATTCCCGGTTTGGGTGGTATGGATCTGTCTACATTATTACTGGCTTGGTTGTCGCAATGTATTATTGTGACAAGTATCTATGTGCTGCAGGGTGGTAACTTGGGTGCTAATATCGGAAGCACATTCAGTATAATGGCGTTATTAGCTTTGGTGGAAATCATTAAAATGACGCTCTACATTGTGTTAGTGATGATAATACTGCAGGCAGTATTATCTTGGGTTAACCCACAGAGCCCATTAGCACCCATTTTGGATGGCTTTACTCGGCCATTCTTAGATGTTTTTCGGAAATATATTCCACCTATTGCCAATATTGATCTATCGCCATTGTTTGCGCTGATTGTTATTCAGTTGCTACTGATAATAGTGGGTAACACGCAATTGGAAATTTACACCACCTTGTTCTGATAAACTTAATGAGCTGGTATCGCAGTGATAATGCTAATAATCTTTTTTTAACATTGCATATACAGACGGGAGCAAGATGTACTGAAGTGGTAGGATTACACGGTAATGCCTTGAAAATAAAACTGGCCGCGCCACCAGTGGAAGGTAAAGCAAATGCGGCGTTACTGAGATTTCTTGCTAAGAATTTTAATGTACCGTTATGTCAGGTAACTCTTAAACAAGGTCATAAATCTCGTCATAAAGTGATTAAAATTCAGCAATCTGCTCATGAACCCAATGTTCTGTTCAAATAAGTAATAAATTTGACTATAGTGGGCGAGGATATTAAACCTGTCGTGTACTGTAAATGACTTTGTATGTTTCAATTTATAGGAAGAAATGTTATGGAATTGATTCTATGGCGCCATGCCGAGGCTGAGGATGGGGTGCCCGATACAGCGCGCAAACTTACTAATAAGGGATTGAACCAAGCTAAAAGTATGGCTGATTGGCTTAAATTAAGATTACCAGAAGATACACGTGTTATTGTCAGTCCTGCTCAGCGTACTCAGCAAACCGCAATGGCATTCAAAAATAATTTTGAGACGATGAGCGAGATTGGCCCGGGTGCTGATGCAAGTATGATTCTTACTATTGCTGATTGGCCTCATGCAGATAAGACTGTTTTAATCGTGGGTCATCAGCCCACGTTGGGAGAGACAGCCGCTTTATTAATGTCAAATAAAAGTATGAACGTGAGTTTCAAAAAGGGTGCGATATGGTGGTTTAGTTATAAATCCAGGCAAGGTGTTGCTCAAACTGTATTGCGCACAGTCATCTCTCCTGAAATGTTATGAGCTATCAATAACATTGATACAATGATGGTAAGGTATTTTGCCGTCTCCTTCTGGAAACATCAGCTAAGGTATGCCTCGCTTAATTCTGTTTAATAAACCTTATGGTGTGGTCTGTCAGTTTTCAACCCAGACGGGTCATCAATCCTTAAAAGATTTTATTCCTTTACCTAATTTTTATCCGGCTGGAAGACTGGATGCAGATAGTGAGGGGCTGGTATTACTGACAGATGATGGTAAATTACAGAGCAGAATCAGTAATCCAAAATATAAATTGCCTAAAACGTATTGGGTGCAGGTAGAAGGCTTGTTAAACCAGGCCGCATTAAGAAAATTGCGTCAGGGGGTAGTTTTAAAGGATTTTAAGACAAAACCTGCTCAATCGTGTTTGATGAATCAACCGGATGACCTTTGGCCACGTATTCCGCCCATTCGTTTTCGTAAGAATATTCCAACATCCTGGATGGAACTTGTACTTTCTGAAGGTAAGAATCGCCAGGTACGGCGTATGACGGCAGCCGTATTTTTTCCTACATTGCGGTTGATTCGTTATGCTATTGGCCAATATACGTTGCAGGGTATTGCGCCCGGTGAATGGCGTATGCAAGATCATTTATTCTGAAATATATGGGAAATGGAACTATTTTTAGTTTTGTATTCTCATAGACATGTGCTTTTAGAGTTACATGGAATTCGGTATTAGATATATATTGACTAATAAGAAGCAATAAGGGTTTGATTTCTTAGGATAGAGATAAATCCTGTTAAACTAATCCTGCGGTACGGCAAGACTAAACTTCTTGAGAGTGGATGAGAAAACCAAATGGCTTGCTTGAGAAATGAACCAGAGGTTTGACTATTTTTTATGAATGGCTTGGAATGATGTAAACAGGAGACTTATAGTTGTTGGTTTAAAAAGATGTATGTAGGATGTATGTATTTTGTTAACAGAATTTCTTGACTATGCATTAGTTTACCTTTAAATTTGGATACGCCTATCTCTTTTTAGAGGTTTTTTTAGAAGGATTTTAATTAAATGATTTCAGAATTTCTTGATTTAATTTCAGGAGTTATCGATTTGCCCTGGTGGGGGTACATCGTTGTTATGTTGATTTTTACACATATTACAATTGCTAGTATAACTATTTATTTGCATCGTCATTCTGCACATAGAGCATTAGAGCTGCATGCTATTCCGAGTCATTTTTTTCGTTTCTGGTTATGGCTAACGACGGGTATGGTTACTAAGGAATGGACAGCGGTTCACCGTAAGCATCATGCAAAGTGTGAAACAGAAGAGGATCCGCATAGCCCAATAATTTACGGTATAAAGAAAGTCTTAAGCGAAGGGTCAGAGCTGTATCGCATAGAATCCAAAAATAAAGAAACATTGGAAAGATATGGATATGGAACACCTGATGACTGGATGGAACGTAATATTTATAGCAAGCGTAGTGTCATGGGTGTTGCAAGCATGCTGATTATTGATGTTCTTTTGTTTGGTCCCATAGGGATTACCATATGGGCAGTCCAGATGATGTGGGCACCTATTACGGCTGCAGGCATTATTAATGGTGTTGGTCATTATTGGGGTTATCGTAATTTTCAGGCAGAAGATGCGAGTCGAAATATAGTTCCCTGGGGAATTTTAATCGGTGGTGAAGAGCTGCATAATAACCATCACGCGTATGCTACATCGGCGCGCTTATCTAATAAATGGTATGAATTTGATATTGGCTGGATGTATATTCGTATTTTAGAAACAATGGGGCTGGCTAAGGTGAAAAAAATTGCACCTAAATTACGCCTTGATAAAGCAAAAACTCAGTGCGATATTGATACATTACAGGCTGTTATTTCTCATCGTTACGAAGTACTTGCGAAATATACACAGTCACTTAAAGCGACATTTGCGAAAGAAATTGATGATTTGAAAGAAGCGGCAGTACACTATGGGATAGATCATCCCACGTTGAAACGTTGGGTATTGGCTGATTCTAAAACCTTGCAGGAGCATGAGCGTGTTAAGCTGAATCAAGTTTTAAGTGAAGCAAAAACACTCGATAAGGTTTATACGATGCGCGATGAGCTTGCTACAATTTGGCAACGTTCTGCTGCATCTAAGGATGAATTGGTAAAACAGTTGGAGGATTGGTGTCGTCGTGCAGAGGAAAGCGGTATTGAGGTACTTAAAACTTTTTCTCAGAGATTGCGATGTTATGCATAACGGATAGTTGAATAGAAATAAAAAAGCCTGCTAATAGCAGGCTTTTTTATTTCTATTTTAGCTTTGTCTCTTTATATTTTACGTGCTTGCGTACAGTTGGATCAAATTTCATGATCTCTATTTTCTCTGGATTTGCACGTTTATTTTTAGTGGTTGTGTAGAAATGTCCTGTCCCGGCGGAGGATTCAAGCTTTATCTTTTCGCGCATAGTGATACTCCTTAACTTACCAAGTGACTGTTAATACTGATTGGGACTTTAGAGGTTTAGATGCTTTTACCTTGTAAACGCATTTTAGCCAATACAGCATCGATACCATTTTTATCTATTGTACGCAATGCAGCATTAGATAAACGCAAATTAATCCAACGATTTTCACTCCCTACCCAAAACTTGCGGTTCTGTAGATTAGGTAAAAAGCGTCGTTTGGTTTTGTTGTTAGCGTGGGAAACGTGGTGGCCTGACATTGGTTTTTTGCCAGTAATTTCACATACTCGTGCCATAATACGTACTCCAGAATTCTGAAAAGGGCTTATTATATCCCGATTAAGAAGATTTCCCAAAATTAAATCAGACCTTGTTCTGCAAATGACATGGTAGACTCATTGCCAATAATAAAGTGATCCAGGACCTTTATATCAATTAATGCAAGTGCTTGTTTCAGCGACTGAGTTAAGATTTTATCGGCATGACTGGGTTCGGCTACGCCAGAGGGATGATTATGAGCAAAAATTATTGCGGCCGCATTATAATATAATGCGCGTTTAACTACTTCACGTGGATAAACGCTAGCTTGGGTAAGTGTGCCACTAAATAATTCTTCGGTAGCAATTGCACGGTTTCTGGCATCGAGGAAAATTCCTATGAAAACCTCATGTTGCTTATCTTTAAGACAAAGACGTAGAAAATCACGTACTAACTCGGGAGAATTCATAACATCTCTGCTCTTCAACTCTTCTTTGAGAGCGCGACGTGCCATTTCTAATACCGCTTGAAGTTGTGCATATTTTGCGGCTCCCATTCCTGGTAATTGACAAAAAACATTTTGCTGTGCGGCGAACAGGCTAGTTAAGTTACCAAAATGCAGCAATAGCTCTCTTGCAAGGTCCACCGCACTTTTGCCCGTAATGCCGGTGCGCAAGAATATTGCTAATAGTTCAGTATCTGAAAGGCTTGCTGCACCATTTGCCAAGAGTTTTTCACGTGGACGTTCAGATTGAGGCCAGTCGGGTATAGCCATGTGAGTAATGTTGGACTATTGAGTTAAAAAACACACACTATAAAAGTGAAAAAATAATTTATTATTTTCTATCAGTATTGAGATTGGTAATTTTGTAATACTACGGCATCCAATTCAGTAATATTGAATAGAATAAAGCAAAATATGTTTGCTAATACTCGTTAAACTATCCGCTGTCTAAAAAGAAAATGAATAATGCAGCTAACAGCATATATATTATTAGCCTACTTCTAAAATTATGATGACCAATCTATCCATGCTTAAGGGTAAGCATTTATTGTTCGGAATCACCGGTGGCGTAGCTGCTTATAAGGCTGCAGAATTGGCACGACTATTGGTTCAGAGTGGTATAGATGTACAAACAGTAATGACTGAATCGGCTTGTCGTTTTGTTGGTCCAGTGACACTGCAATCGTTGACGGGTAAGCCGGTATTTACAGATTTATGGGCAACCAATACAACTGACAATATGGCGCATATTAATCTTTCGCGGAATGCGGATGCTATTCTGATTGCGCCCGCCAGCGCAAATTTTATCGCTAAATTAGCGCATGGATTGGCTGATGATTTATTAGCAACACTGTGTCTTGCTCGTGATTGCCCATTGATAATCGCGCCTGCTATGAATCGACAAATGTGGGAAAACTCAGCTACTCAGCGCAATCTTGCATTATTGCAATGCGCGGGCGTGACAATAGTGGGTCCTGCTGCTGGTGAACAAGCTTGTGGTGAAGTAGGTATGGGCCGTATGCTTGAAGTATATGAGCTGCTAGAAACGGTACAGATTGCATTATTACCGGGCCTGCTGCGAGATAAACATGTTCTGGTTACCGCAGGCCCCACTTACGAAGCTATTGATGCCATAAGAGGTATTACCAATTTAAGTTCTGGGAGAATGGGCTATGCAGTAACACGTGCTGCACTAGAGGCAGGTGCGAAGGTTACTCTAATTTCCGGGCCGACATGTCTCTCTCCTCCGGCATCCGCTAAATTGATCAGCGTAGTGAGTGCGAGAGATATGTTTAATGCGGTGAAAAAAGAAATACTGGATACTGATATTTTTATCAGTGTTGCAGCAGTAGCCGATTATCGCGTGGTTAAAGAGAGAGAACAGAAAATAAAGAAAACAAATGAGAATCTTATGCTGGAGCTTACACCGAATCCGGATATCTTAATGTATGTGGCAAATCTGCCAGCTGCTCCCTTTTGTGTCGGGTTCGCAGCAGAAACAGAAGACCTGGAAAAAAATGCGGAAATTAAGCGTCACAAAAAGAAATTGCCGCTGCTTGTTGCCAATCTGGCTCAGAGAGCCATAGGTTCCGACGAGAGCGCCTTGATTCTATTTGATGATGAAGGTAAGTATTATTTGTCACAAGCGCCCAAAGCCGATCAGGCGCGCCATTTAATTCGGCATATCGCACAATTATATGAAAAACAGAAATCCAAAGATATTACACATGAAAAAAATTGACATAAAAATTCTTGACTCACGTTTGAATGACCAGCTTCCAGCTTATGCTACTCCCGGTTCTGCCGGGTTAGACTTAAGAGCCTGTATTGATCAGTCTGTCACTATAGAGCCAGGAGAAACGAATCTGATTCCAACGGGTATTGCAATTCATCTTGCTGATCCCAATTTCGTAGGGATGATATTGCCACGCTCTGGATTAGGCCATAAGTCTGGAATTGTATTGGGAAATCTGGTAGGTCTGATTGATTCAGATTATCAGGGGCAAATACTCATTTCATGCTGGAATCGTGGACAAAACTCGTTTCAGCTGAACCCACTGGAGCGTATTGCACAGCTTGTCATTGTGCCTGTCATACAGGTAGATTTTAATGTGGTTGATGATTTTGATCAAAGTTGTCGAGGTGATAGCGGTTTTGGCAGCACTGGCCGGCACTGATGCACCTATTTGTTATCCTTTCTGTTTTATTATTGACGACATCGTTAAGTGCTAGCACATCCAAACCTCTTACTGTTCCTCTGAAGATATCTAGCTATACACTTCTTGCAGAAATTGCTAATACTCAGTTATCTCGTGCAAAAGGATTAATGTATCGCGAGTCGCTGGATGAAAATAGTGGCATGCTGTTTGTATTTCCGAAGGTTGGTTATTATGGTATGTGGATGCTTAATACTTATATCCCATTGAGCGTGGCTTTTGTGAGCGAAAATGGCATTATTCTCAATATCGTAGATATGATTCCCCAGACTCAGATAGCCCATAATTCTGCAGGTATGGCTAAATATGCGCTTGAAATGAATCTGGATTGGTTCGCAGCAAGAAAAATTAAGGCAGGCATGCAGATTATCGGAGTGGAGCAGATATCAGCAGAAAACTAGCCTGCATTCTCTAATCTGGGATTAAATTAGATTGGATGAGATATGGTTCTATCCTAGTCGTGGAAGCATTCCCTTTAATCCTCGCATCATTTTTGTCATGCCACCTTTATTCATCATCTTCATCATTTTTCTGGCCTGTTCAAATTGCGATAGCAGACGATTGACTTCTTGAACGGTCACACCCGAGCCTGCAGCGATACGTCGTTTACGGGATGCTTTTAAAATTTCTGGCTTGGCACGTTCTTGTCGTGTCATAGCATTGATGATACCTTCAGTACGAGAAATAACTTTATCATCTACTTTTACATTTTGTGCCGCTTGGCTCAGTTGTGCGGGTAATTTATCCATCATTGCGGTTATGCCGCCCATTTTCTTCATTTGTTGGAATTGCATTTTGAAATCGTCCAGGTCAAATCCTTTGCCCGATTTCATTTTCTTCATCAGTTTTTCAGCTTCACGTTGATCTGTGCTGCGTTGAGCTTCTTCGATCAAGCCAAGCACATCACCCATACCCAGAATGCGTGAAGCCATACGATCAGGATGAAAAGCTTCTAAACCGGTGAGTTTTTCAGCTATACCGGTAAATTTAATCGGTTTTCCAGTAATATGTTGAACGGATAAGGCCGCACCCCCGCGCGCATCACCATCAAGTTTAGTTAGAATAATACCAGTCAGGGGGAGCGCATCAGCAAAAGCTTTGGCAGTATTAACGGCATCCTGTCCCTGCATGGCATCTACAACAAATAAAGTTTCAATAGGTTGCAGTAATGTTTCTAATTGACTAATTTCCTGCATCATTGCATCATCGATACCGAGTCGCCCGGCGGTGTCTACAATCATGACATCATGATGGTGTCTGCGTGCATAATCCAGTGCCGCAGTTGCGATTTCATTTGGTTTTTGCCCGGGTTTTACTGGAAAGAAATCTGAGTTAACCTGTTCCGCCAACAGTTCCAATTGATGAATTGCAGCGGGGCGATAAATGTCACAAGAAACCAACAGTACTTTTTTCTTTTTTTGCTCCATCAACCATTTGGCTAATTTTCCGCTGCTGGTGGTTTTACCCGCGCCTTGTAATCCCGCCATGAGAATGACGGCAGGGGGCACCGTGGAGAGATTAATGTCAGATTTTTCTCTTCCCATAATTGAGATAAGTTCTTGGTGTACTACACCTACTAGCGCCTGTCCGGGTGTAAGGCTATTCATGACTTCGTGGCCAACCGCTTTTTCCTTGACACGAGCAATGAAATCTTTGATGACTGGTAAAGCCACATCAGCTTCTAGTAATGCTAGGCGAATTTCTCGTAGCGCTTTCTGGATATTGCTCTCAGTTAGTCTTGTTTCTCCACGTAATGTCTTAATAACGCCAGATAATTTTCCGGTCAGATTGTCAAACATGTTTAAATCCTCATAAAATAGATTGGGACGTAATACTATTAGAAACTAAAATTCATGAAATATTTGGGTTAGCACTTTGAATTTATTAAGGTGCCATGTAGACTAACCAAATATTTCTGCTTTTTATAGTGTTAATATTAATGCTCAGTATTCTAACTTATCTTACGGCTTCCTTGCTGTATACACTGGTCGGCTGGTATTTCTGGCGAAACAGGTGGAATATCGCTGTTTCACCTGCTAAGAGTCAGGAAGGCGGGGTAGTGGCGATTGTGTGGGAGCGTTATGCTATGCTTGCACCACTGGTGTTGCATGGTATTACGCTTTATCAATCTATGCTTATAGGTACAGGATTAAGTTTTGGTGTTGGTAGTGCGATTTCCTCTATCGTATGGCTCACTGCATTCATTTACTGGTTCTCGAGATTTTTTAATCGCCTGGAGGGATTGCAGACATTAATCGCCTCATTGGCCTTTGTCGCTGCTATAGCCGTATTTCTACCCTTAATCTTTCCTTCGTCCCGTCCTCTAGATAACACAGAGTTACCTGCATTTAAAGCGCATATGCTTGTTGCAATGATGGCATACAGCTTGCTGACTATCGCAGCGCTACATGCATTGCTAATGACAGTAGTGGAACGTCATTTGCATCATCCTGCGCCTCCTTCCATCTTAACTAACCTGCCGCCTCTGTTAACGATGGAAAAATTACTATTTCGTATTATCTGGGCAGGATTTGTGTTACTCACACTAACGCTTCTTAGTGGTGTCGTTTTTTCTAAAGAGGTATTTGGCCAACCACTTACATTCTCACATAAAACTTTGTTTGGTTTTATTTCCTGGGGTGTATTTGCCGCATTACTAGTCGGCAGACAGCTTTATGGCTGGCGAGGAAAAATAGCTGCTCGCTGGACACTCGCTGGCTTCATTGCATTGCTTCTCGCTTATATTGGAAGTAAATTCGTATTGGAGATTGTATTAAACCGATAATAACTTGTTTATCTTAACTCCCGGAAAATCCCGATCTTAAGGCCGAGGATAGATAGGGAGTCAGCTTCGCTGATACTAAAGCCTGTTTTTCACCTATTTCTGTTAAAGTGTGTTAATGGAAATTAAGCACGCATACAAATTCGGGTTTTACCCAACTTTTGAGCAAGAAACTATTCTGGCTCAAACATTCGGGTGCGCCAGATTTATCTATAATCGCATGTTGCGCGTTCGCTCTGATGCTGGGTATACCGAGAAAAAAAGAATCGGATATCATGCTACCTCCTCTTTGTTGACTGAGTTAAAAAAAGAGCCTGAATTTGAATGGCTGAACAAAGTTTCCAGTGTTCCTGTGCAGCAATCTCTCCGTCACCTGCAAGCGGCATTCAGTAATTCTTTTGCTAAACGAACTAAATACCCGTCATTCAAGCGCAGGCATGACAAGCAATCGGCTGAATACACGTCCAGCGCTTTCAAGTGGGACGATAAATCTCTGAAGCTGGCAAAGATGAAAGATCCACTGAATATCAGATGGTCGCGCGCCCTTCCTAAGGGAGCAAAACTAACCACTGCAACAGTCTCTAAAGACTCAGCGGGTCGATACCACGTTTCCATGTTTTGCGACGATTCTGTTGCGTTAAAGCCAAAGGTTAGCGGCAAAATCGGCATTGACTTAGGATTGACGCACTTCGCTATTCTTTCTACGGGCGAGAGCTTGTGGGCATTGACCGATGGTATCCAAGCAGCAAGTGCTGCTCGAGATGTGGACATACCGTAAACAAGATGCCTTTGAATGTGCGCAAATGGACTTGTCCGGAATGCGGATCAATTCATGATCGAGACATCAACGCAGCGCGTAATGTTTTGGCCGCTGGACTGGCGGTGTCAGCCCTTGGAGAATCTGTAAGTCCTGTTTGCATTTAGGTGCGTCCGGGTTGGATTCGTTGAATTGGGAATCTCCTTCGTTTACGGAGGGGGGCAGTCAATTGAATTGCTAATTTAAGCATTTAAACTGATGGCCCTAGACTGAGAGAATAATTCAATATGAAAATATTGCGTGGAAAAGCGCTTCTGGATGATCCAGCACAAACAAAATCAACTGCATTTACGCGTGATGAGCGTGATAAATATGGACTGCGTGGATTATTGCCTTATGATATCGCAGATGTTGAGAAACAAAAGGAGCGTGTGCTAGGTAACATACGTCGTCAAAGTAGTGATATCGAGAAATATATTTTTCTGATTACTTTGTTGGAACGGAATCAGCGTCTTTTCTATCGAACCATGATTGATCATATAGAAGAGATTATGCCATTAGTCTACACGCCAACGGTAGGTGAAGCATGCAAAGAATTTGCACATATTTTTAGAAAACCACAGGGTCTTTATATTACCCCTGAAGATCGCGGCGATATAAAACTGCTATTGGGTAACTGGCCTGAAACTGATATCCGAATTATCGTCGTGACAGATGGAGAACGTATTCTGGGTCTTGGCGATCTGGGTGCGAATGGCATGGGGATTCCAATTGGAAAAATTGCGTTATATATTGCTTGTGCTGGGATTCATCCTGCTCAATGCATGCCAGTCATGCTGGATGTAGGCACCAATAATGTTTCGTTGCGTGAAGATCCTTTGTATTTGGGTTATCCTTTTCCACGTATTAATGGGGTTGTTTATCAATCACTCGTTGATGAGTTTGTGAAGGCAGTTCAGCTTCTGTTTCCTAATGCATTAATTCAATTTGAAGATTTTCTTGCACCAAATGCTTTTGAATTTCTGGATCGTTACGGGAAACAGGCTCGCTGTTTTAATGATGATATTCAAGGGACGGCTGCAGTTACACTCGCTGGAGTTTACACTTCATGCCGTATCACCCGAAAAAAATTTTCCGATTTGACAATTATGTTTCTTGGCACCGGTTCTGCTGCAGGTGGCATTGCGGAGTTAATGGTCGATGCTTTTTGTGCAGCAGGGTTGAATAAAAAGGAAGCACAGGCACGCCTCTGGTTTGTAGACAGAAAAGGTCTTGTTGTAGCCAATCGAGAAGGTATAAAACCACGTATCGAAGCATTCGCACATAAATACGGAAGACATAATTTTCTTGACGCAATCAGCAGTATAAAACCGGATGTTCTGATTGGTGCTACGGGTGTTGCAGGGACATTTACTGAAGATATTGTACGCAAGATGGCTGAAATTAATGAACATCCTGTTATCATTGCGCTATCGAATCCGACTTCCCATACAGAGTGTACTGCGATAGATGCTTATACATGGAGCGATGGACGCGTCATTTTTGCCAGTGGAAGTCCCTTTAAGGCGGTACAGCTTGGAGAGAAATTATTTAAACCAGCGCAGGGCAACAATGCGTATATATTCCCTGGTGTTGGTCTGGGCGTGCAGGCCTGCGCAGCGCGCCTTGTTACTCAAAGTATGTTTCTGGCTGCAGCAGAAGCACTTGCCAATATCGTTTCAGAAGAAGAAATTAGCGTAGGAGCTGTCTACCCTTCTCTCAAGCGAATCCGTGAAGTATCATACACAATAGCAGTGGCCGTGTGTCGCGTTGCGTTAAGTGAAGGTTTGACCGAAGTTGATTTGCCAGATGACTTGGAAACTTATGTAGAGTCGTTGATGTATCAACCTGATTATTGATAGTTGATTATTTATTTTTGCAACCTCGGGTGAATATTAGGAATAACCAACTTATTGGGTCGAGGCTTTGTTGCACTGGCGTAATTATAATTTCTTAAAGAGACACGGGTTGTTATCTAATCCAAAGTTATTTGCTAGCGTCACCCATCTTGGAAGTAGATCTCCTGGTGCGGATGAAATGGAGAATATCTGAGGGTGGTTTGATATAGGATCTTACTGGTTTATTGACTTGCTGAATCATGGCGAAAAATACGGTGTGTTGCTCTCAATACATTCTATTGATCAATATTCAATTAACCAGTAAGCTTCTGCTATAGCGGTGCTCGATTCAATAAGGGATCACCTGAACAAGTTGATAATCCCATCAAGACCCACATGATTGATTGAATAAGTGGCTTGTTGCTGCACAATCGGTTTAGCATGATAGGCTATGCTGATTCCAGCTTCTGCCAGCATGTCCAGATCATTAGCCCCATCTCCAACCGCGATTACCTGCTCTCGTTTTAGCCCCAGTTTATTGCGTATTTGTTTTAGCGCTTCAGCCTTTCCTTGTGCGCCGATAATCTCACCCGCAACCTTTCCGGTTAGTTTTTCATCCTCAATTTCAAGTGTATTAGCGATGGCATAATCCAGTTCCAGCTGCACTTTGATTCTGTCGGTGAAAAATGTGAATCCCCCTGAAATAACCATTGTTTTGAGCCCGGCTGCTTTCAGTTTTTGTAGCATTTCCTCTGCACCAGGACTGAGTTGTAGGCGCTCATCGTAAACTCTTTGTAGTGCGTCTTGATGTAAACCTTGTAGTAACTGAGTACGACGCGTGAGGCTCTCGGCAAAACCAATATCACCTTTCATGGTACTGAGTGTAATCTCAGATACTTGAGGTTTAACGTTGCACATATCGGCGATTTCATCAATGGACTCTATTGCAAGGAGAGTTGAATCCATGTCAGTCGCAAACAAACCAAAATAGGTCAGTGGCATGTCTTGTGCAATAAAAGCGAAATCAAGCTGGGCATCTGCACAGTATTCCGAAATATCTTGTTGTTGATTTGCACCAACCAATCGGAAAGCCTGGCCTGTAATGCGCTCAATAGAACTGGCGCTGGAGAGTTTTGCTAGGTTTCTAAGGTCATTGTTATGGATATCAAGACCCTGGATAATTAAATTCATAGAATTCTCGTTAATTTGTTATTCAATTCTTAAGTGATGGGTTCCATTCTACAATTCTATTTCTACCTGCATGTTTGGCAGAATAAAGCGCGAGATCTGCTGCTTTTAACATATCTTCATGACAGGCGAAACGTATACCGTTATCCATATTGACTGCAACACCAATGGACACAGTTATGTTGATACAAGTGCCATTATCAAGTTTATATGAAATTGCCGCAATATTATCTTTTAATCGGGTGAGAAGTTTCATAGAGATGGCCAGTGTGGTGCCGGGTAAAATTAACGAAAATTCTTCGCCACCATATCGACTTAAAACATCGTCTTGGCGAATTTGACCGAGAATTTTTCTTACAATTGCAACGAGGAGGATATCACCCGCAACATGTCCGTGGGTGTCATTAACCTTTTTAAAGTAATCGATATCAATCATAGCAATCGTCAGTGGAAATGCATTCTCTTGTGAGAGATGAAATTCCTTCTGAAGTGTGTTATCAAAAAATAATCGATTATGTGCGCCTGTTAAGCCATCACGTTGTGTTTTATCTTCTAATTCGCGCACTGTCGTTAAGGAATGGATTGTTAGTAATTCTTTTGCTTGAGCTATGATGTCGGCAATTTCAGTCGGGTGATGGATTGTGACTTCAAATAATTCCGCAACGGAATGAATTTCCGTTTCCATAGTATCGATAATTTCTTTTAATTCCATACTATCGATCCCTAGCCAGCGTTGCACAGCATTGGTAACGGTCGCTACATTGCCGGCTTTTTTAGGATCTAGAAAATAGTCTGCAATATAGCCTGATGCAGCAATGCAATCAAATGATGTTGGCGCCATTGCATCAGGGGCTGGTTGGTGATGGCTTGCTAAGCATGCGATAGAGATATGATCGGGAATATGCCATTGCTTTAAAAGCAAGTAGCCTATTTCGTCGTGTCCTGTGCCAAAGGCTTTACGTTCAGATTTTAGCAATGTACCGTGGTCGCAGGCAGATGAAAAAACCGGGCTGTATTCTTCTGGCATGAGGGCGCTAAGAGCAAGAATACCAATATCTTGCAATAACCCGGCAAGAAACAGATCATCCCATCCTTTTAACTTAAATTTTTCTCCAAGTATGCGGCTGGCGAGTGCCGACACAATCGAACGCCGCCAGAAATTATTATTATCAAAAGGGTAAATATTTTCTTTTTCTTTTGAGTGAGCCATTAATGAGCTTGTTAATGAAAACGACAGCGCGATGACAATCACCGCATGCGTGCCAAGCGTACCGACTGCCTGCCGAATATTATTTGATACGCGTCGCGACTTAAATAAAGGAGAATTGGCTACTCTGAGTATTTTTGTTGCGAGCGCAGGGTCAAGGGAAATATAGTGACAGATTTGAGTGATATCAGCATCTGGATTACTGGCTATTTCTAGAATCTTAATCGCAATCGTTGGTAGGCTAGGTAATGTTGTACAAAAGCGTAATCGCCTTGTCAGGATGTCATTCACTATTTTGTCCTCTTTTTGAGTGTATAAAAAATGATCTCCTTATACATTTTCATACATTCATTATATTAGTGATCTTATTCACTTTAATTGCATGGATAAAACAGACGAATCAACAGGCGGAATGTAATCGTTAATCGTCCTGCTTTGAGTCTACAGATCTGTTAATTCTGGTGCAATGCTGTCGTAGTTAACAAAAGCTTATTTTGACTTTAGATAAGTAGTCCGAGGATAATCGGCAGAAATATGATTTATATGAGATGGTCCGAAGTTTTTTTGAGAGAGGAGTACGACGTGGATTTTGGAATAAAGGTGGGAACCCCTGAGAAACAATCTGGTGATTGTATGGTAATGGGCATATTTGAATCCAGAAAGCTAACCGATTCTGCAGAAATCTTGGATACAATTGCTGGAGGCTATGTTAATGACATATTGCATACAGGTGATATGGATGGGAAAGCAAACACAACTCTGTTGTTACATAACCTACCTAATGCGCAGTGTAAACGGGTGTTATTAGTAGGGCTTGGTAAAGAACCGGTGCTCAGCGATAAAGCATATATCAGTGTCATACATTCTGTTTTTGATGCATTGCATAAAACGGGTATTGCCGATACAGCACTTTTCTTGACGGAGATTCCAGTAAAGGAACGGACCGTCGAATGGAAAATTTCCCAGATAGTTATTGCAGCAATGGGAAGTATTTATCAGTTTGATCGGTTGAAAAGTAAGCTGAAAGAAAATAAACGGTGCTTGCGTAAGGTTGTATTGAATATAGCCGATCGTAAAAATCTTTCCGTAGGCAAGGAGGCACTACAACAAGGACTTGCAATTGCGCACGGCATGAATTTAGCAAAAGATCTAGGGAATCTTGCGCCGAATATATGCACGCCAACGTACCTTGCGAAGCAGGCTGCGGATATGGCTAAAACACATAAACTAAAAATCTCTGTATTGGAAGAGAAGGATATGGAGAAGCTGGGTATGGGGTCTTTATTGGCGGTCGCCCAGGGTAGTCATCAGCCAGCCAAATTGATCGTGCTGGAATACCGAGGAAAGGGAAAAACGGAAAAGCCGGTTGTATTGGTAGGTAAGGGGGTGACTTTTGATACCGGCGGTATTTCGTTAAAACCGGCGGCAGATATGGATGAGATGAAGTATGATATGTGTGGCGCAGCGAGTGTACTGGGTACGCTGACAGCCATAGCTGAAATGAAACTGCCCATCAATGTAGTGGGTATTATTCCAGCAACTGAAAATATGCCGGGGGGGAATGCAACCAAACCGGGTGATGTTGTGACCAGTTTGTCTGGTCAGACTATTGAGATTCTGAATACGGATGCAGAGGGGCGCTTGATTTTATGTGATGCCCTGACCTATGCAGAACGTTTTAAGCCGCAGGTTGTGATTGATATTGCGACCTTAACCGGTGCATGTGTGGTCGCGCTTGGCAATGTAACAACAGGTCTGCTTAGTAACGACGATAAATTAGCACAAGAATTATTGCTTGCGGGAGAACAATCTTCTGATCGTGCCTGGCAATTACCATTATGGGATGACTATCAGGATTTATTGAGAAGTAATTTTGCTGATATTGCTAATATCGGTGGCCGTACCGCAGGCACCATTACCGCAGCTTGTTTTTTGTCGCGCTTTACTGATAAATATCACTGGGCGCATTTGGATATAGCTGGCACCGCCTGGAAATCTGGTAAAGAAAAAGGATCTACGGGGCGGCCAGTACCATTACTCACACAGTATTTGATCGCGCGAGCCAGGAAATCAGATTAAAAACGAACCTGAACATGCAATGCCGTCGCGTCTTATTGTATTCTCTCTGCTCTGATGCGCCTGTTTTGCCTGTAATTAATTAATGACTCAAATCTATTTCTATTCAGGTTCGGCCGATAAGTTGCATACTGCTTGTCGGCTTTGCACCAAAGCATTGGAGCAAGGTTTTAAGGTCATGATTTATACGCTGGATGCAGAGATTGTTGAACAGCTTAATCGATTACTCTGGACTTTCTCCCCAACTGGTTTTATTCCACATTGCCATACAACCGATGAATTGGCTGATGTGACTCCAGTCCTACTTGGTTGCAACATAGAGCAAGTGGCGCATAATGATGTACTGCTTAACTTACATGACGAACTTCCTCCCTCTTTTGATCGATTTCAACGATTAATCGAGATTGCTGGAACCGATGAGCATGATAGGATGGCGGCGCGGAAGCGTTTCCATTTCTACCGGAAAGCGGGGTATGAAATCCATCACCACAAGCTTGAGAGGAAGATAAGCGAATGTTACCTGTATTCCGGATAGTTTTATTTCCATGATGGACGATGATAAAACTGTGGAAGATTCCGATGAAGACAAGATTCTGACAAAATTGAACGGACTGCTGAGTAAATATCAAAGACAGCATCGTTCGATCATGAATACCAAGGAAGCTACATTATCTATTCCGGATTTGGTTCATGCAAATGTGTCGCGGGGAAGCGTACCAAAAGCAGCATCTGACAAGATACCTTTGCTGACAGAGAAAGTAATACTGCGTCCGTTAATTGCGCCGTATTTAACTGAGAATTCACCGCCATTACGATCTATTCTGGATGCCGCGCTGAAAGAAGCAAATATCGATATGAATGTTGTCGATCGTGGTGCATTAGTTGGAGCGCTGCATAAACACTTAATTCGTAAACCCGGATAATGCTCTGTCTGTATATTTTTAGCTGGGCGAGCGTGTACTGGTCAAAAGAATCATCATATTTCCAGATCAGATTAATCATTCCGATATTCATAGGAGCGTCATCCGTTATAATGATCATCTTATCAGTATCATTTAATTAAGCCTTAATTCCATGGAACTCGCAAAAAGTTTTGATCCTAAGCTCATAGAAGATCGTTGGTATTCAATCTGGGAATCATCCGGTTATTTTAAGCCGGAAACCACTGAGGTGAATGCAGCGTACAGTATTATGCTGCCGCCGCCTAACGTGACGGGTACGTTACATATGGGGCATGCATTTCAGCATACGCTGATGGATGCGTTAATCCGCTATCATCGAATGCTGGGCGATACTACATTATGGCAGCCTGGAACGGATCACGCGGGTATTGCGACTCAAATTGTTGTTGAACGGCAATTAGATCAGCAAGATATTAATCGACGTGATTTAGGACGTGAAGCATTTCTGGAGCGCGTGTGGCAATGGAAAGAAGAATCCGGATCTACCATTACTCGGCAAATGCGACGTCTGGGAACTTCCTGTGATTGGTCACGCGAGCGCTTTACCATGGACCCAGTATTATCGCGTGCAGTCACTGAAGTCTTTGTGCGGTTGTATCGTGAGGGGCTTATCTATCGTGGCAAGCGCCTGGTTAATTGGGATCCAGTGCTGCAAACTGCAGTCTCTGATTTGGAAGTGGTCTCAACAGAAGAAAATGGATTTCTCTGGCATATTCATTATCCGCTTGAACAGAAGGATGGCGTGAATATAGAGAAAACAGAAGGATTGATTGTGGCGACCACGCGCCCTGAAACCATGTTGGGAGATATGGCTGTCGCAGTACATCCGGAGGATATACGCTATCAGCACATGATTGGCCGCCATGTTCGTCTGCCATTATGTGAACGGAGCATACCCGTTATTGCGGATGCTTATGTGGATCCGACATTTGGTACGGGTTGTGTGAAAATTACACCTGCACATGATTTTAATGACTATCAGATGGGACAACGTCATCATCTTGTTCCGCTTAATATTTTTACATTGGATGGGAAAATTAATGATCTTGCACCCATTGAATACCAAGGCTTGGATCGGTTTGTTGCCAGAAAAAGAATTCTGGCCGATTTAGAAGCGCAGGGACTATTAACGGAGACTAAACCACATAAACTGACGGTGCCACGTGGTGATCGCACTAATGCAATCATCGAACCGATGTTGACTGATCAATGGTATGTGGCTATGGAGGGTCTGGCGAAGCAGGGGCTCGAGGCCGTAGCTAATGGCGATATTAAATTTACGCCAGACAATTGGCGCCACGTTTACAATCAATGGCTGGAAAATATTCAGGATTGGTGCGTTTCTCGACAATTGTGGTGGGGCCATCGAATTCCTGCGTGGTACGACGAAGATGGCAATATAACCGTTGCCCATGATTATGACGAAGCACGGAAACTGGCAGGTAGTGATAATCTTAAGCAAGATGAAGATGTGCTGGACACCTGGTTTTCCTCTGCACTCTGGCCATTTTCAACATTAGGCTGGCCGGAGCAAACGCCTGAGCTTAAAACTTTCCTGCCCACATCGGTTCTGATTACAGGTTTTGATATTATATTTTTCTGGGTAGCACGTATGGTAATGATGTCGCTGCATTTTACGGGCAAAATTCCATTTAAAGAAGTTTATATTACGGGCTTAATCCGTGATGCAGAAGGCCAGAAGATGAGCAAGTCAAAGGGGAATGTGCTGGATCCACTGGATTTGATCGATGGCATCACACTGCCTGATTTAATTGCAAAACGGACGACTGGCCTGATGAATCCCCGGCAGGCTGAGTCCATTCATAGAAATACGGAGAAGCATTTCCCTGAGGGTATTGCAGCTTTTGGTACCGACGCCTTACGCTTTACATTTGCCAGCCTTGCTTCTCATGGCCGTGATATCAAATTTGATCTACAACGATGTGAAGGCTATCGAAATTTCTGTAATAAATTGTGGAATGCCACTCGTTACGTATTAATGAACTGTGAAGAAAAAGATGTAGGTTTAATCGATACCCTGCCATTAGAGCTTTCTGTTGCTGATAGATGGATGATCAGTCGCTTGCAGCAGACAGAACAGGCGGTAGAGCAGGCATTCAGTAACTTTCGTTTTGATTTGGCGGCGCGGGAAATTTATGAATTAGTGTGGGATGAATATTGTGACTGGTATGTAGAGTTTGCCAAAGTACAGCTGAATAGCCCGAATGAGGGTATACAAAGGGCTACTCGACGTACTCTGATACGAGTATTAGAAACGACGCTTCGACTTGCCCATCCTATTATTCCTTTTATCACTGAAGAACTGTGGCAAAAGATAGCACCGCTTGCTGGTAAAAATGGGGCAAGCATTATGTGTCAACCCTATCCCAAATTCGATTCGACAAAACTGGATGAAAAGGCCGTGGGACATATTCTTCTTTTGAAGAATATTATTGATGCCTGCCGTGCGTTACGTGGTGAAATGAATTTATCTCCAGCATTGAAAGTTCCACTGCTGGCAGCAGGAGATCAGCAGGTTCTAGCTGATTTTTCTCCGTATTTGTTAGTTTTGGCGAGGTTGTCAGATGTAGAAATTATGCAAGATGACCTGCCGAGTGCTGATGCGCCGGTTGCGATTGTGGGTGAATACCGATTAATGTTAAAAATTGAAGTGGATGTAGTTGCTGAGCGTGAACGATTAACAAAAGAAATTGCCCGTATTGAAACGGAAATTACTAAAGCGAATACGAAACTTGCTAATCCAAATTTTATTCAGCGTGCACCAGAAAAAGTGGTGGCACAAGAAAAAGAGCGGCTCGCTGGGTTTGAGGCGACACTGGAGAAATTGAATGAGCAACTACGCAAGCTGGGATAATAGGTCTTTCAACAGCAGATGGTATTTTATTGCGCTCAATGATTTATGTATGATTACACATTCACTCAATTGCCATTAAGCGCGCGGACAGGGTTTTATCCAGAATATAAAATACAATCCGAGACCTTTGCAAAACTCCAATAGTTGAAAACTTATGGCGAGGGCTTTTACAAAAGTCTCTAATAGTGTTCCAGCGCAGGTAATTTAATGAGATTAAACGCGTTCGTTTAGAATCCTGAGGGATCTACATCAAGTACCCAGCGAACGGAACGAGTGGATATGCTATTGAGTTTTCTATACCATTCGGCAAGAAATGCTTGGAGTTTCTTACGTGATGGGGACTGAACCAGTAAGTGAGCATGCTCTAGTCCTTTTAACCGTACCATTGGCGCTGGAACAGGATCAAAAATCTCGATATTCTGGGATACTTCTACCATGCCTGCTGCGCTCGTGAGAAATGCCAGCGCCGTATGAATGTTATGAGCTTCAGCTCGTAATAATGCCTGATAAACAAATGGTGGAAGTGCTGCCTGTTTCCTTTCTGAGAGCAGCATTTTTGCCAGTACATCATAATCATGTTGACGTAATGCATGATAGAGCGGGTGATTTGGAAATGCGGTTTGGATCAGCACTTTACCGGGAACAGCGGCACGCCCGGCTCGGCCTGCTACCTGCATGAGTTGTGCGAATAAACGTTCACTTGCCCGGAAATCGGTGCTGTATAGAGCACTATCTGGATTTAAAATACCCACGAGTGATAGATTGGGAAAGTCATGTCCTTTGGCGAGGAGCTGAGTCCCTATCAGAATATCTACTTGTTGTGCATGGATGGCCTTCAGGGCAGCATGCCAGGTACCTTTACGACGGATGCTGTCCCGATCAATACGTAGAATCCGTGCATCTGGAAAATGTGCCGTCAGTGCTGCTTCCACCCGTTGTGTTCCATGGCCAAAAGGGACGATATTCTGATTGCCACATTGGAGACAAGCTTGTGGAAGGGGGGTCTGATAACCGCAATGATGACAGTACAATTTTCTTTCGCTTAAATGGACGACCAGGCGGCTGGTACAGCGCTGGCAGATTGCTATCCAGGCACATGAATTACAAAACAGGACAGGGGCATAGCCCCGCCGGTTAATAAAGATCAGGCTTTGATGTTTCTGTGCGAGCGTGTTTCTCAATGCCAGAATCATTGGCTCAGATAGACCATCCTTGATTTTGTTGGTGCGAATATCAACACAGTGCACGATCGGTAGAGCGGCGTTCTTTACTGCGCGTGATGATAGGCGCAGGCTACGATAACGGCCGATGGCTGCATTATAGTAGCTTTCCAATGAAGGGGTGGCAGAACCCAATATAATCGGTATATTTCCTTGCCTGGCACGAAATATAGCGATATCCCGTGCAGAATAGCGTAACCTGTCTTGCTGTTTAAACGAATTATCTTGCTCTTCATCGACAATAATCAAACCCATATCGGGCAATGGGGTGAATACAGCTAGACGTGTTCCGAGTATAATTTTGGCCTGTCCATTTTGTGCTTGCAACCAGGCGATTGCACGTTGGGTATCGTTGAGTCCGCTATGTAAGCTGACTAATGGTGTGTTGGGAAATCGTGCCTGGAAAATAGTTTCCAGTTGTGGTGTTAAACTAATCTCGGGAATCAAAACCAGAGTTTGCTTCTCTTGCGATAGTACATGTGCAATTAACCGTAGATATACCTCGGTTTTGCCACTTCCCGTTATGCCCTGTAATAACCAGACATTAAATTCCCTGATTTCTGCTGTAATTGTATTGATCGCATTATTTTGTTCATCTGTAGGTATTGGCGTTGGAGTTGGCTGTACAGTTTCTGCAGGCGCTGGTATGGTTTCTACCCAACCGCACATGATAAATTCTTTTAGTAGTTTTGATGTGCGTGGTGAAATTTGTTTTGCGTCTTGATTGTTGATCGTACCCGATTCTCTAAGTTGTGTGAGTAGGCGACGTGCGACTGTGTTTCGAGTGGGAATGGAATGGATATCTACCGCGTACCCAATATCCGTCAGGCGAAATAAGGTATGCGTTGTCTGTACCGCTGGCTTAATAGGCTTATTGTCGCGCAACCTTCCGGGTAATCCATTAAGGACGATTCTGCCCAATGGATGATGATAATAACGACTGCAAAAATGAAAAATATCCAGTAATGCTGCCGGTAGAGGAGGAATATCTCGAAAAATATATTCAACCGCTTTAAGTTTATCGGCAGCCATATGTGAATTCATATCGATTGCCATGATGACGCCTGTCATCGATTTTTTTCCAAAGGGTACGCGTACACGTAGGCCAATATCCTGCATATTGACATTTGATGCCACATAGTCAAACAAGGTATTTACGGGAATATTGAGCGCGACACGAATGATTGGCATATGACATGAAAAGCGGGTGGCGGGCATATAAAGATCATAGCAGCGGGATTATCCGAAAATCACCTCCTTTTGATTTTGTAATATCACTGATATTTGTTTTGCTGATATTGCCCCAATTATTAAGAAATTAGAGAATTTCTAATAATCGGAACAATAATCAATTTTTATATTTTAAGTAAATTGGATTTATCTGGAGACCCGGTATAGTGTGAATTCCTTGTCCTGTTTATTCAGTGTGGCAAGATTACCTTCTGTATTGATAGTAAATGAAAGTGGCACGCCGCTTGTTTCTGAAAATCCAGCGCAGCCGTTGGTATCATAGGAATAACTGCTTATGGTTAATGTTTTTGCACTCGTATCATAGTCGTATGAAGCAAATTCAACACCTGGCATACCACATTCTGATTGTTCCGATTGATGGGTTTCTCCTGTCGGATCAATTAGCATGAATTTTTTATTCGGGAAAAATAAAAGTGTTTTCGTTTTGATGGAATCCTGATCCAGGACCCACGCGCCTACAATACCTGAGGAAATATTATCCATTTTGTTATAACGTTTTTCACTGACATCAGTGAGAATGGGCTCATCGTCAGAACTGAGTACTATTGGGCTGGCAACATGAAAGAGCTCGCCGAAGAGGCTGCTCTGTTCTCTCTTTCTTTGTACCGTCACAATATCTGAAGTAATCAGTTCGAAGCCATCGGTATGAATTCGCCAGGTTGGGCGGGGGTGTGATAACCCGGCCTGAAGATTGGTATCAATTGTCGGAATGCCGATAATCTTGAATCCTCGGGTATCAAAATCTAGTACATTGGCGACACCGTATTCTACGCCTGCTTTAATGATTGTATTGCCGCCACATACCCGATTTTCGTCACAAGAATCATCTGGTGTGGCGACTCCTTGCAAATATTCGCCGCTATTATCGGTTGCTATTCGTATGACGTTTGCATTTTTATCATCATATTGCACCCAGATATTAGTGCTGAGCAGATTGAGGCCTTGAGACAGAAAGTGAGCATTGGCTTCCTCGGCTGTTTTGGCGGTATTCTTGATGCCACCGGCTTCAAGAATGGTTTGTAATTTAGTCGAATCCACAAATGTGGCCGGATCGCTGTCAAGATTAATTGAGGCACTGACTGCTGCTGCGGTATCAGCTAAAATACTAATGCCGTTGGCAGGATTACCATCCGAATCCAGGGATTGCAGCAAAACTAACAGGTTTTGTAGTTTATTGTCACTGCCATCAGCGAGTGCTACGGGCGTCACAATAGGTGTTGCCTGGATATTGGCCAGTGTCAGATGCCCCAGTTTAAACTCAACGGTATCGCCATGGTTATAGTCATAAATACCTTGGTCGTTTGTAATACCTGCTTTACCGGAAGATGTAGTATAGGAAACGCCGGAAATGAGGGCATCCGTCAATATGCCTGTCGTGGGTCCTGTTGGCAGTTTTCTGTTATTGGTGGGTTTGCTGCTGTCGTCACAAGCGGAGAGGCTCATGATAAATGTGAAGGATAGTAAATATACCCAAACGGCTTTTCTTGTCTTCTTGCTAAATTTCATTAAGATACTCTCTTCTTGTTTAATTGATTAATACAATCCTCATACAATTCAGTAATTTTATGCTGATAACTTGCAGAAGCGTCATGATAACTTTATTACTACAAGAACTCTATTATAGCTAAGGTAATGTTTTCCCGTTTTTCATCTTATGGATATGGGTTTTATGTTTCTAATTTTTCATGTATTTTCTGCGGCTTATTTTTAACTATTCGGAAGATTATAAGTTGTTTATATGTCTAATATGGCTAAGATTTTACAATTGACGGAGACGTCAACACAGTTACCTGTTGATTGGTATTTGAATCCTGAGATTCTTGAATTGGAAAAGCGTTTTTTGTTTGACCAAGGTCCCGGCTACATTGGTCATGAAGTTATGCTGCCCAATGTGGGAGATTATTATGTACCAGAATCGATGGGTGGGGCTAAGGTGCTGGTGCGTAATGAATGTGGTATTGAATTACTTTCCAATATTTGTCGTCATCGTCAATCTGTTTTGCTAAAAGGTCGAGGTAACGCTAAAAATATAGTATGTCCAATCCATCGCTGGACTTATGCAATGAATGGTCAATTACTTGGTGCGCCGTACTTTAAAGAAAATCCCTGTACCGATCTGGGTAAAACATCGCTGCAAAATTGGAATGGCTTATTGTTTACAGGTCGACGACGAGTCGCACACGATATGGCTAAGTTGAGTATGCAAAAAGATTTTGATTTTTCCGGTCATGTGTTGGATCGAATACAGGTAGAGGAATACGCGTGTAACTGGAAGACTTTCATTGAAGTATATCTTGAAGATTATCATGTTGATTCTTACCATCCGGGTTTGAGTAATTTTGTGAATACGGATGCACTGGAATGGGAATTTAATGATTACTATAGCGTACAAACTGTGGGTGTCAATAATGCCCGGCTTCAACGTGCAGGCACACCTGTGTATGCCAAATGGCAAGAGCAGGTTTTACGCCAGAATTCAGGTAAAATGCCACCATATGGTGCTATCTGGTTGCTTTATTATCCCAATATTATGCTGGAATGGTATCCGCACACACTGATCATTAGTACATTATTGCCAACAGGGGTCGAACGTTGCACGAATGTGGTTGAATTCTATTATCCGGAAGATATTGCTTTATTTGAAAGGGAGTTTGTCGAAGCAGAGCAGGCTGCTTATCAGGAAACAGCAATAGAGGATAATGAAATTTGTCGCCTCATTACCGCCGGTCGTCGCGCATTGTATGAGCAAAATATGAACGAAGCGGGACCTTATCAGCCTTCACTGGAAGCAGGCATGATTGATTTTCATCAATTCTTGCAACGGGAAATCAGACCTCATATTGATTAAACAGAGAATTTACTGGATTCTAGTTTCTCTAGCACCTGATATCGACCTCGTCACGCACTTAAGAATAGGTGCCTAAGCCATGCGCCTGCTTTCTGAAGGCGCCGTGAAGCTAGTCATTGTTATTGTATTTTGGAAAATCATGTATTGTAGGGTGATTCACTGATGCGCTCGCTATGGATGCTGGTTGCCGGTTTTATGTTTGCCGGCATGGGTGTGTTCGTGAAGCTTGGTGCCAGCTATTTTACCAGTATCGAACTGGTTTTTTATCGTTCATTACTGGGTGTTTTTGTAACTTATCTGGCGATCCGTCATTATGATCTTGCTCTGACAACTATGCATTGGAAGGTGCATTGCTGGCGTGGGCTTGCTGGTCTCAGCGGGATGCTGTTGCTTTTTTATTGTATTACACAATTGCCGCTGGCTACCGCGATATCCCTGAACTATACCTGGCCACTTTTTCTTGCTTTGTTTTCGACACTTATTTTGAAGGAGCAGCTTCATTGGTCCCTGATTGCAGCAATAACTTTAGGGTTTCTGGGCGTTATCTTATTGCTGCAACCGACCTTACAGGCGGATCATTGGCTTACGGGATTAGTGGGGTTGGCTTCTGGTTTTTTTGCTGCTATTGCGTATATTAAGGTCAAACAGCTGAGTAATCTGGGTGAATCCAATTGGTGTATCGTTTTTTATTTCACTTTGATCTGTGCTCTTGTTACTGGTACGTGGTTGTTATTGACTAGATTTAGTCCCGTTACACTACATAGCATGCTGCTACTATTGGGAATGGGTGCCACAGCCACATTGGGGCAGCTTGCATTGACGCAGGCATATCGTACGGGAAAAATACTGGTCGTGGGTGCATTGGGCTATAGCACGGTATTATTTGCCAGTCTTTTGGGGATGTTGATCTGGAACGAAATATTGCCGTTGCTGGCGTGGTCGGGCATGGGCTTGATTGTGTTGGGTGGGTTCTTGAGCGGTTATTTGAGTCATCGAATTGTATCGGTAGCGGGGCGCGGATAATTTCAAGTATGATAGGAAACATATAAAGAGTTTGCGGCATTACATTGAATTATCTATGATGCACTTATTACTTTCTGAGGTGACCCTATGATTACTATTCAAACAATGGACAATCTGGTAATTGTTGCTGTGATTGGCGAGTTTACATTGGCCGATTATAAGGAGTTTGAGGAACAGGTACTTTATAAGGCTCATTTTGATGGTCAAGTAAACGTATTGTTTGACTGGCGTGATATGTTGGATTACACGGTTGATGTCGCATGGGAAGAAATCAAATTTATGCGCGAGCATGGGCGTGAATTTAATCGGGTAGCGGTGGTTACCGATGATCAGTGGCAAGCATGGAGTGCCTGGGTTTCTAATCTTTTTATCGAAGCAGATGTGCTGGTATTCAGTGATTACGACGAAGCAAAAGATTGGGTGTCAACTGACGAGTAGTATATTAGCGTCGGCATTAATGAATCGTTTGGCGAAGATCTTTGAGAACGGCCCTATCGATTTGCTCGATATTTGTTATGCTGGATCGTTCAAATTGCGAAAAAAATGAAATGGATGAATTTGCTTTAGCTAGAGTACTGCATGTTCTAGGCGTGGTATTGTGGATTGGTGGTGTTGCGATGGTAACGACCGTTCTACTGCCGATTGTAGCACGCATGAAGTCGCCATCTGAGCGCGCTGAATTTTTCGGACGTGTTGAAAACCGTTTTGCAGCACAAGCTCGTTATACTACTTTGCTTGTGGGTCTGAGTGGTTTTTACATGGTATATATTCTTGACGCCTGGCATCGTTTTACTGAGTGGCACTACTGGTGGATGCACGCCATGGTATTGGTCTGGATAGTCTTTACTTTGATATTGTTTGTGCTGGAACCATTAGTATTACGGCGTCAACTTAAAAAGCGTACACAAGATACACCGGAAAAAGCATTTGCCCGGATTCAACGTATGCACTGGGTGCTATTAAGTCTGACTCTGATAACCATAGCCGGTGCAGTAGCTGGCAGCCATGGCTGGTTATGGTTTGGGGAACGATTATGAGCTACACGATACTAAAGCTGATTCATATCAGCAGCGTAATAGTGAGTTATTTGTTATTCTCTCTGCGTGGAATCTGGATGATACGGGGTGCTGCCAACTTACAGCAGCGCTGGGTGAAAATCCTGCCTCATGTTGTAGATACGGTTTTACTGAGTAGCGCCATTGTACTGGCCATTACTATTCAGCAGAATCCACTCAGTGATTCTTGGCTAGCGGCTAAGGTTATCGGATTGCTGCTCTATATCAGCTTGGGCATGATGGCGCTGAGATTCGGTAAAACGCGGCGGGTAAAAGTGGTAGCATGGATTGCTGCTCAGTTTGTTTTTCTTTACATCGTACTGGTTGCGCTGACTAAGAGCCCAGTATTGCATCTACTGTAACGTACTCATTGTACTAATTGCTATCCAGTCGCAATGAAGTCGGCGTAAAAATATAATTGAATTTGATATATATCAGTGAAGCGTGGAATCTCTAACTTGTACTATAAATGATAACTTGATCAATCACCCACAGCCTAGATTAGAAATGGCTCGACCAGATCAAGCGGGTGATATATGTGATTTAATCAATTTATCCTATCGAGGTGAAATGGGTTGGACTAGAGAGACGCATATTGTTCAGGGAAACAGAACTCACCTTGATGAAATAGTGACAGCTATGGATAATCCTGATGCGTACTTATTTGTCGTCAAGCAGAATAGGTGTGTGATTGCATGTATCTGCGTCGAAAAAGAAAAAGACAGAGCATATATCGGCTTATTCTCAGTTCATCCAGATCTGCAAGGAAAAGGAATAGGTAAAAGTGTTTTGCAGCAAGCAGAAGACTATGCATTAACTAAATTGGGTCGTAATAGATGTATCATGTTTGTTGTATCACAACGACCAGAACTGATTGCTTTTTATGAACGCAGAGGATACATTCGTACGGGAAGGGTTGAAACCTACCCACTACACTTAAGTATTGGTATTCCACGTGTGAAGGGTTTGACGATTGAGTATCTGGAAAAGCAGATGTAATGAGATGTTATATAATAACCAGTCATTCTAATTTGTATCTGGTTACTATAGCTCGCTGCTTTTTAAATCCTACACGGCAATAAAAATGTCTTATCTTATTCTAGTTAACAACTCAGATGAGGAGGATATATAGTCATTCAACGCTTTATTCCTCATGAACGGTGTAAGTAATACCGTTAGCAGCAAGAACCCGCCGTGACGACTCAGGTATCGCAGCTTGAGTACAATAGAGCGCTCATTTATTCATGGGGCGAGTATATTTTCAAGGGAAAGATCACCAGGATTTTGATTTAACAGACTGAGCGGGAATTCACTCCGTTCAGGGGGAAGATGAATAGTGCGGATGCCGCAGGCGTCCTTATTGTCGGTCAATCTGGCGTTTGTTGTTCGATGTACTGACGAATGATGGCAATTGGCGCATCACCACAAGAGGCCGAGGAATAAGATGGCGCCATAATGCGCCGCCCGATAGCTTCTTGCGGATACACGAATAGTTCTTTTTGGAAATCATCCGGTTGGGCGTAGCCAGCTCGCCTGCCAAGTGAATGATGCAGTAATGTCGTAGCAACAGGAACTCACCGAAGTCATCTACCCCATTCTGGGATAGAGGCAGCAGGAATCCCTTGTCTTTAAGCGGGGGAGGATGTCAATCTAAACGTAGAGGTTATGTATGGATGATAAAGCACATATAAATTTCTGGTATGTCATGGCTGCTGTACTGGGCATGTTGTTTCTGCAAAATCTTTATATACAATACACTAAGGTTGAGCCTATTCCTTATAGCCGGTTCCAGGTCCTGCTGGAACAGGGCAAAATTGATGAGATTGCTATTACTGAAAATCATATTTATGGAACACTCAGGGAAATGGGTTCGGATGGATTAAAGGATTTTGTGACGACGCGGGTCGAACCTGAACTGGCTGAAGAGTTTGATAAGCACCATGTTGTTTATACAGGTGTCGTGAAGAGTACCTGGATACGTGATCTACTTTCCTGGATTTTGCCGATGGCAATTTTTATCGGTATTTGGTTATTTATCATTCGCCGTATGAGTGGTGGTATGGGCAGTGGATTAATGTCTATTGGTAAGAGCAATGCAAAAGTATTTGTAGAGAAAGAAACCAAGGTTACATTCGTTGACGTTGCCGGCGTCGATGAAGCGAAAGAAGAATTAATCGAGGTGATCAATTTTTTGAAAAACCCAGTGGATTATGGCCGTCTCGGTGGTCGTGCTCCGAAAGGTATTTTGTTGGTTGGTCCGCCTGGTACGGGAAAGACATTATTGGCCCGTGCCGTCGCTGGGGAGGCGAGCGTTCCTTTTTTTTCAATATCGGGATCAGAATTTGTTGAGATGTTCGTTGGGGTAGGTGCTGCAAGAGTGCGCGATCTCTTTGAACAGGCGCAGAAATTGGCGCCTGCGATTATATTTATCGATGAGTTGGATTCACTGGGACGTGCTCGTGGTGCCTATGGGTTGGGTGGGCATGACGAAAAAGAACAAACCTTGAATCAATTATTGGCTGAGCTAGATGGTTTTGATCCTAGGAGTGGGATTGTGCTGCTTGCTGCAACGAATCGACCGGAGATTCTTGATCCGGCCTTGCTTCGTGCAGGACGATTCGATCGCCAAATACTGGTAGATAGACCAGACAAGATTGGTCGTGAACAGATATTGGCAGTACATGTAAAAAAAGTGAGATTGAATACGGATGTAAAAACGGAACAAATTGCTGCTCTGACACCTGGTTTCACCGGCGCTGATTTGGCTAACCTTATCAACGAAGCTGCGTTGCTGGCTACACGCCGTCAGGCGGAATCCGTTACCATGGAAGATTTCAATAATGCAATAGAACGTATTGTTGCCGGCCTTGAAAAACGGAATCGTTTACTCAATCCGAATGAGCGTCGAGTTGTTGCGTTCCATGAATTGGGGCATACGATGGTGGCATTGGCGTTGCCCGGAACTGACGAAGTGCATAAGGTTTCCATTATTCCACGGGGCGTAGGTGCGCTTGGCTATACTATTCAGCGGCCGATTGAGGATCGTTTTTTGATGACCCGAACAGAGCTGGAGTATAAAATGGCTGTATTGCTAGGTGGACGGGCAGCTGAGCAAGTGGTATTTGGCGAAGTGTCGACAGGTGCTTCTGATGATCTGGTGCGCGCAACAAATATTGCACGTGCGATGGTGTTGCGTTATGGTATGAGCAAAGCGTTAGGGAATGTAGCTTATGATCGAGAGCATTCTACTTTCATGCAACCAAACATGCCCATGCCACAGGATCGTGATTATAGCGAAGAAACGGCCAAGGAAGTGGACAATGCGGTACGTACACTAGTTGATCAGGCGCTTGAACGGGCGATAATAATATTACAGAATAATCGGGCATTGCTTGATCAGACTGCGGAAGCCTTACTGAAGGCCGAAACGTTAAATGAACCAGAGCTGGCTCAGTTGAAACAAGCGATCATTCCTGGTATGCCACACTAATCTAAAAAATAGCTCTGATCATTATTCCAGAAACAAGTTTTAGTGGATGAATGCAGATTACGTTTATTCAGGCAATGGTGACGGGATTTATCATCTCAACTCCCGGAAACCTCAGCCTTAAGACTGAGGATGGATAGGGAATCAGCTTCGCTGATGCTAAAGCCTGTGTTTCCACCTATTTCTGTTAAAGTGTGTGAATGGAAATTAAGCGCGCATACAAATTCAGGTTTTACCCAACTTTTGAGCAAGAAACTATTCTGGTTCAAACATTCGGGTGCGCCAGATTTGTCTATAATCGCATGTTGCGCATTCGCTCTGATGCCTGGTATACCGAGAAAAAAAGAATCGGATATTATGCTACCTCTTTTTTGTTGACTGAGTTAAAAAAGAGGCCTGAATTTGAATGGCTGAACAAAGTTTCTAGTGTTCCTGTGCAGCAATCTCTCCGCCACCTGCAAACGGCATTCGGTAACTTCTTTTCCAAACGAACCCAATACCCGTCATTCAAGCGCAAGCATGAGAAGCAATCGGCTGAGTACACGTCCAGCGCTTTCAAGTGGGACGGCAAGTCTCTAAAGCTGGCAAAGATGAAAGATCCACTGAATATCAGATGGTCGCGCACCCTTCCTAAGGCAGCAAAACTAACCACTGCAACGGTCTCTAAAGACTCAGCGGGTCGATGCCACGTTTCCATGCTTTGCGACGACACTGGTGCGCTAAAGCCAAAGGTTAGCGGCAAAGTCGGCATTGACTTAGGATTAACGCACTTCGCTATTCTTTCTACGGGCGAGAGCTTGCGGGTATTGACCGATGGTATCCAAGCAGCAAACGCTGCTCGGGATGTGGGCATACCGTAAACAAGATGCCTTTGAATGTACGCGAATGGATTTGCCCGGAATGCGAATTAATCCATGATCGAGACATCAACGCAGCGCGTAATGTTTTGGCCGCTGGACTAGCGGTTAGCGGTGTCAGCCCTTGGAGAATCTGTAAGTCCTGTTTGCATTTAGGTGCGCCCGGGTTGGATTCGTTGAATTGGGAATCCCCTTCGTTTACGGAGGGGAGCAAGTCAATTTGCCGCAGACAGTGCTTGTTCAATGTCGGCGATAATATCATCTATATGTTCTATACCGATCGATAGGCGTATCATATCTTCACTGACACTGGCAGAAGCGAGCTCTTCAGGATTTAACTGCCGGTGTGTTGTAGACGCAGGGTGGCAGGCTAGCGATTTTGCGTCGCCAATATTGACCAGTCGTAAAATCATCTGTAAAGCATCAATGAATTTTGTGCCTGCATCGATACCCCCTTTTATGCCGAAACTCAATATACCAGAGGCTCTCCCTCCCAGTATTTTATGGCATAAATGATAATACTCGCTGTCTGGTAGACCGGCGTATTTAACCCAGCGGACTTGTTCGTGTTTTTTTAGATATTTAGCCACTTGTAATGCATTATCGCAGTGGCGATCCATGCGCAAACCTAGTGTTTCTAATCCCTGCATAATTAAAAAGGCATTCATTGGTGACAAGGCTGCACCTGTATTGCGCAAGGGTACGACACGACAACGACCAATATAAGCCGCTTCACCCAATGCCTCTGTATAAACCACGCCGTGATAGGATGGGTCTGGTTTGTTCAGCATCGGATAACGATCCTTATTTGTGATCCAGTCAAATTTTCCTGAATCGATAATAATGCCGCCAATAGAAGTACCGTGCCCACCGATGTATTTGGTTAAAGAATGTACGGAAATATCCGCGCCATAATCAAAGACACGGCAAAGATACGGAGTGGCAACGGTATTATCTACAATCAATGGGATACCATTTCTGTGAGCAATATCCGCAAGTTTTTCGATATCGACTACATGCCCCGCCGGATTGCCGATTGACTCACAAAATAGCAGTTTTGTTTTATCATCAATCAGCGCTTCCAGGCCTGCATAATCGTCACAGGAAGCAAAGCGGGTTTCAATCCCCTGATTGGGCAGGGTATGCGCAAAAAAATTATAAGTGCCGCCATATAACTGGCTGGTGCTAATAATATTATCTCCGGTGATTGCGATTGCTTGTATCGCATAGGTAATAGCTGCCATGCCTGATGCCAAGGCTAATGCGCCAATGCCTCCTTCCATTGCAGCTACACGCGCTTCCAATACAGCCGTAGTGGGATTCATAATTCGGGTATAAATATTACCCGCAACCTTAAGATCGAATAGATCTGCGCCGTGCTGAGTATTATTAAAGGTATAGGATGTGGTTTGGTAGATAGGTGTGGTTGCGGCATTGGTCGCAGGATCACCTTTATACCCGGCATGCAATGCAATTGTTTCAAGTTTCATGATTGAGCACCATATTGTTCATTTCATATATTCTTATGAGGCAAACTAATGAACTGTTTGTTTCATTAGCCATGAGGATAAAAGCATTTTGTTTAAATTTTATTTTTTATGGTTATGTAGTTCTAATAATGTATTGAGCAATATTTTGGCATGGTTGATTTTTGGATCTTTTGCAGCATAAACCAGCATGACATTTTGTGTTTGCGAAATAGCTAAGATCTTTTCTAATTCGGCGGCCTTATTTGACAGCTCCATGCGGTAATGCCTGGCGAATTCTTCAAATCGATCTGACTTATGGCCAAACCATTTTCTGAGCTCTGGTGAAGGGGCAATATCTTTGTTCCATTCGTTTAATCGGGCCTCCTCCTTTTTTACCCCTCGAGGCCAAAGGCGATCTACCAGGATTCTGTAGCCATCACTGTCCGATGGCATTTCATAGATGCGTTTTAATTCTATTTTCTTCATAAAGCCAGCTCCATCAGAAAATTAATTAATTTTTTCAGGCTGAACGACTCTATTTCTCCTATCTATGATCATAAATGACTCAAACAGGAAATCCTGTCAGGAGGCTGCCAATCAATGGTTATTGCTGCGAAATAACACATGATTAGATACTCTACCATGATGTCGTGAGAGATGCCAAAAATGCTACATCATGCTTCAGAGTCACTCAGATGAAAGGCATCACTCTCTGAATAGCTGTCTTGTGGTGATATGATTTCGTATTCCCAGCCCTATATTTCCCCATTAAATTTTCGATTAAGGCAACTGGTTTGTTTTTATAGGGGTAGAAAAAGGCAGTGTAATACCGTAATGCTATGAAATTAGCGGTTACAATGCGGGTTTATACTGCTATGAACTAAAATGCCCGCCTTACATTTGGCTTCTGCTGACCTGCGTTTTACGATTGATCCGGACTTACTTGAATTCTCTGATACTTCGGAATTAGTGCAATATCCTTTATCCTGGATCGGACAGGAACGGGCTGAAACAGCCACTCGTTTCGGTCTGGAAATGAATCAGCCCGGTTATAATTTATTCGTATTGGGGGAAGTGGGTAGCGGTCGATCTTCATTGTTGCGACAGGCAATGGCCACCGCGGCTACAAATAAAGCGATACCGCCTGATTTATGCTATCTGCATAATTTTGATGCGCCAGAAAAACCGCAGGCTTTATATTTACCTGCCGGGCAGGGACGTTTATTGCGTCAAGGTTTGGAGTGCATGATTAAATCCTTGCAGTCGCAAATACCGCAGCGCTTGGATGAGGTGGATTTTAAGGCTGAGAGTGAACGCATTGAAAAAGTTTATAAAGAAGCAGAGACGAAGGCCTATGCAGAATTGTGCGCTTCTGCTGAAGCACGCAATTTTGCTATTCGCCGAGAAGCGGGGCGCCTGGCCTTTATGCTGTTGGACAAGAAAGGCCAGGCTTTGGTGGAAAGTGAGATACTCGCTCTGTCAAAGGAACGTCGTGCCGAAATTGAGCAGGCTGAACAGGAGTTACGTACAGAACTGGCTCGTTATTTTGAGAAAATTCGGCCGTTAGAATCCGCTATGAATGAGGCCTTGGTAATCTTGCAGCGTAAAATAGTTAAACCGTTACTGGATTGTGCACGAGAAAAAGTTCGTAGGGGGCTTGAACAACACTTTAACGATGCTACCCGGCTTGACACTTACCTGAATCGGGTAGGACAGAACATACTCGATAATCTGGAACGATTTAAGATTGACAGCACAAATAATGATAACGGACAAGCGGAATTGGCCCAGACAATATCACATTATCAGGTTAATCTGGTGGTAGATAATAGCGCTCTGAGTGGCGCACCAGTAATCGTTGACGATAACCCATTATTTCGTTCGTTATTTGGTAACATTGAGTATCAATCCGTAAATGATGTATTGGTAACTGATTTTACGCGTATTCGTGCAGGCAGCTTGCTCAGGGCCCATGGTGGTTTTCTCATGTTGTATCTACATGATTTGCTGGCGGATGGTTTTGTATGGGAAAAATTGCGCCGTTTTTTGCGCAGTGGCAGACTACAGATTGAGGAGCCGAATACGATCATGACGCCGATACCGACTGTTTCACTTGAACCGGAGGCAGTGGATCTTCATATTAAAATCGTCCTGATTGGTTCACGTGAACAATATTATACATTACAGGAAGAAGATCCGGAGCTTGCCCGCCGTTTTCGGATTAAGGTAGATTTTGCTGAAAGTTTTGCAGCCACTAATGAAACGCGTCGCGCCTCATCTGTTTTTATTGCCCATGCCTGTGAAAAGCTAGGATTGCCCCATTTTTCTGTAGCTGCGGTCGCACGCCTGCTGGAGCACTCGCATCGCGAAACGAGTGATCAAGCCCGCCAGAGTGCAATTTTTGCCCATACCGAAGCATTGATCATGGAGAGTGCGGAATTTTGCCGCATGCGCAGAGGCTGTTTGGTTGAGGTGTCCGATATCGAGGCGGCATTCGAAGCGCGTGTTTTGCGTCATGACTATCCCGAACAATGTATGCAGGAATCTATTGCTGCTGGAGATGTACTGATTAGTGTAGAGGGTGAAGCGATAGGGCACTTGAATGCGTTGACTCAGATAGATCTCGGGGATTATCGTTTTGGTTTGCCAGTGCGGGTTACGGCACGGACCTACGCGGGCGAAGATGGTTTGCTCAATATTGAACGCGAAGTGGAAATGTCTGGACCAATCCATGATAAGGGGGTATTCATTCTGCAGAATTACCTGGCCGCTTTATTCGCCCAGCATACACCACTCTCATTTAATGCGGCTATTGTATTTGAGCAGGAATATCATGGGATAGAAGGAGATTCTGCATCTTGTGCGGAGTTTTTTGTCCTGCTCTCATCCTTATCAGGGCTGCCGCTCAAGCAGGGCATCGCCGTAACGGGTGCAATGAATCAGCATGGTGAAATATTACCGGTGGGCGGGGTTAATGAAAAGATAACGGGTTACTTTCGTACTTGTGAGACAGCCGGGCTGGATGGGAACCAGGGCGTTTTGATTCCATATAGTAACCGGCGGAATCTAATGCTGGATCATAAAATTCTGGCAGCGGTGGCTAAAGGTTTATTTCATATTTACACTGCCCGGCACGTGCTTGAAGGGATTGAATTGCTGACGGGTTGTCCAGCTGGTGTGATGGACATATCGGGAAACTATGCGAATGACAGTGTATTGGGCCATGCACAGGCGACTTTGCTTGACTATCGTCATGCCTGTCATCCATCGGAGCAGTATAAAAATGAACCGAAATGATGACCTGGATAAGATAAACTCGTTGGGCCTGTTGAATCAGACAGATTCCTTTTGTCGCCTGTTGCCGATAGGTTAAATATGCTCAGAAAGCGTTTGATGGACGTAGAATAGCGCTATTGCTACTACCTGTTAGTTGCTGTAATGAAACTATCGGATGAGGGCATTCTGTTGATATTTTGCTTCTACGTCTTATCACGCATCGCCAACAGATAAATCCAGACAATTTTTTGGAATCATTGCGCCTGCGCGTGAGGATTGCAGTCATTGCCATATGTCGCATGGTACTGTGCAGCCGAGACTATTGAAATTATGGATGCCCTGGCTTTGTCAGCAATGCTATCTAGTTGTTTTCCATCCGAGTACCGTTTATAGCGACATGGGTGTTCCGCCACAGGGTGACGCTGATCGTCTGCTGGTACAAGGTTGTTTGAACTGTCACCTCAGATACATGGGTCCAATCATCCTTCAGGTATTGGGCTGATGCGTTAGTTTTTTATGATTTTGGTGTTGAAACAATGGCCTGTTTTCAGATCATCTGTACTGGCAAATGATAGAGAACAAGCATGCAATTCTGTGAGCTCGTTTTGAATGCCAGTTCGCTGATATTCCGAATCGATGATGTTCGGCTAATCTGTTTCTTGAAAAAAAATCTAATGATTTTGCTTAGCGGATAATAAGTTATCTGCTTATTTACCCATGATGGCTTGTATTCTAATATGAATCTCATTGGTCAGCTTGTTCTATAAGCTAACTGTATCACAGACTGAGCATATCATTGGGTACTCGTTTAAGGGATTGAATAATGTGGCAAGCATAAACCGGAAATTCCAAAGTCCGTTTTACCGTTACGATTTTGATGATCTGGAAGGACGTTTTGAGACTCGTTATGGCGTGTGGGAGGATTTTATTCTGACTTATCTGGATTCGGAGTGGTCGGAGTGGTGTCAACTCACGACGAAGAATGGAGAGGTGCCTGAGATATCTACTGAGTGGAATTTAGGGGGATTCATTCTGGATTGTATGCTGGAGGATATAAAGGCGCTTTATGAAAGCAAATTCGATGGATGCATCGGCGTTTATGCAGTTGAACGTTTGCGTGACATTTTTTATCGAGATTGTCATCAGATCGTCTATCCATCAGGACAACGAGAAGATTTGCTGTTTATTCATTTTCTTGTCATAGAACGAAGTCATAATACAAAGTCGGGATCTGTCAGTGCGGCTAACAGATCGCTCTATATTAATCAGAATAATCTGAGTCGATGCGCCTATTGTCGAAGAATAAGCAATATTCGAGAAGTAGCGTATTGGGATTGGCTACCTGAATGGGTGAAGCAATATCCCAGGAATACAATGCATGTATTTTGTCCCGCTTGTTTTGGTTTTCATTTTCCAATACCGGGAAAGTGATTAACATAAAAAGCTTGATCATCATAACAACCGTGCGTAATGAGCACATCCATGTTGTATCTGGATAGTGCCATGACAAGCTTAGAACAAGCGCCGTTTTGGAATGGTCAGTTTAATGCAACGATTAAAGAGACACATATGAAAGAAAAAGAGAGCTTGTAATAAAATCGTGAATCATCCTTTTTCGTTCACTTTATGGGCGTGTTTTTGTACACAGAAATAAGCAAGTCCGCTATTGTGAATTGAGAAAGACCTGGCTTCAGGTTGGCCTTGCGCCCGCTGGTATTCAATCTCAGGCATCGAATGATATTAGATATATATTCCCGCTTATCTCGTGCAAGATAAATTAATCCAGCCGCATACTATCAGAATAGATCCCTTGAATGCGAGTGTCCTGTTAATGAGCAGTACAATCATCCTGAAATTGACAGGCTGACTCACGCTTACTTCCAATTATTTTATATTAAATCATAAACCGGATTGATCGTCATGAATAGGAAGATTAATGATCAATCGCTTGGTGATAAAAGGTTCAATGAATCGATTGATAGACAGGATAGGCTGATAAATCAAACAGACTTGAGCGTCCTGATAGTCTGTGTTTAACAACTATAAGTGGGCTTCAATATTACATAACTATCAAGAATAAATCTATTTGCTCGCAGGAATAAATGAATAAAGGTGACATTATGAATACGTCTGTTCTATTAAGAAAACCGATATCGAAGGCATTTTCACAAGAAGATTCGATGATAGTGAATGGCTTTTTGCCAACAACGCTTTCTCCATCTATAAAAAAGCGTGCCAGGCTTTGGGAGCTTGACGAAATGTATCACTGTTCCGTTATCGGGACTTGTTTATCTGTCAGTGATTTAACAAGATTGGCTCGTTTGTTTAATTTCAGGGCATCGCTAGATGATAAATGCGCGATGCATGTCGAGGCCGTGGGCCATGTTAATACGTGCAATGAAATATCCGAAGCAATCCATAGATTTCTGGATAAGAAACATCAGATTTATATTACTTATTTTGAGCTCGCCAGGAATGATACGGATGTATTGGCGCTATGGAAAAAATATTGCATTAGTGGCGGAGTAGCGGGAGCCCTGTGGGCAGTGTTGACTCATAAAGCAGCAAATCGTGAGATACGAGAAATTGTCCATGCAAATGCGTACATGCTGTCTCATCAGCTAGATTCCGATCGGGCAGCCGATATGCGTCGACTGGCCAGACTGGAGAAAGAAAATACTGAAATTCGATCTACTATAAAGCATCAGCAACAGCAGCAGGCGCGTAGTGAGATCCGGTTACGCAAGCAATTGCAGGCGACTGTGAGTGAGCTCGAAAGATTACGCCAATCTGGCAGTGAAGTCGCAGCGTTACAAGCCCGTGTTGCCGAATTTGAGTCAGGGGTAGCCATGATTGAAATGGGGCAGCGTTTAATGAGTTTGACGACCGCTAATGAACAATTAAAGATCGAAGCGGAGCGCGCCAATAAAACAAGCTAGCTAAGTGATCTGAGGTAGATCACAATATGGCGATTGTACTTTTATCCGAACTCCTGGGAAATCTCGGCCTTAAGACCGGGGATGGATAGAGAGTCAGCTTCGCTGATGCTAAAGCCTATGCTTGTATCTATTTCTGTTAAAGTGTGTGAATAGAAATTAAGTGCGCATGCAAATTCAGGTTTTACCCAACTTTTGAGCAAGACACTATTCTGGTTCAAACATTCGGGTGCACTGGATTTGTCTCTAATCGCCTGTTGCGCGTTCGCTCTGATGCTTGGGATACCGAGAAAAAAAAGAATCGGGTATCATGCGACCTGCTCTTTGTTGGCCGAGTTAAAAAAAGAGCCTGAATTTGAATGGCTGAACAAAGTTTTCGGTATTCCTGTGCAGCATCTCTCTACCATCTGCAAACGGCATTCGGCAATTTCTTTGCGAGGCGAACCCAATACCCACCATTCAAGCGCAAGCATGACAAGCAATCGGCTGAATACACGTCCAGCGCTTTCAAGTGGGACGGCAGGTCTCTGAAGCTGGCAAAGATAAAAGATCCATTGAATATCAGATGGTCGCGCACCCTGCCTAAGACAGCAAAACTAGCCACTGCAATGGTCTCTAAAGACTCTGCAGATCGATGCCACGTTTCCATGCTTTGCGACGACTCGGTTGCATTAAAGCCAAAGGTTAGCGGCAAAGTCGGCATTGACTTAGGATTAACGCACTTCGCTATTCTTTCTACGGGTGAGATCTTGTGGGTATGAGCGGTGGTATCCAAGCAGCAAATGCTGTCCAGGATGTAAGCATACGGTAAACAAGATGCCTTTGAATGTGCGCGAATGGACCTGTCCGGAATGCGGATCAATCCATGATCGAGACATCAACGCAGCGCGTAATGTTTTGGCCGCTGGACTGGCGGTGTCAGCCCTTGGAGAATCTGTAAGTCCTGTTTGCATTTAGGTGCGTCTGGGTTGGATTCGTTGAATTGGGAATCCTCTTCGTTTACGGAGGGAGCAGTCAAGATCAGCATGATTGGGTTTGATAAGGTAATACGGGAATAATAGTAAGCCCAGTCATTGTAATTGACGGATATCAAGGTTGGAATCAATTCGTGAAAAAAATATCACTTAATACACAAATTCTATCGGGTACGTTACTGGGAATTCTGTTTGGCCTGGGACTTGCCACGCTGGGTGAAGATTCGGCCATAACACAAAACAGCTTATATGCCGCACAACTGGTGGGCACGCTGTTTATTGACCTATTGCGCATGGTACTGATCCCATTGGTCTTCACTTCCATTGCCGTGGGTGTAGCTAATTTGCGTTCGCATCGGCAGATGAGTCGGGTATGGCAGGGAACATTGGGCTTTTTTACTTTGACGATGCTGGTTGCAATTTTGTTGGGACTGACTGCTGCAAATCTATTTCAGCCTGGTGCGGAATTGCAATTGACATTGTTTCAGGATGCAATGCGGGATTTTCAGACAACGCAAATGTCGTTGCGTGACTTTTTCGCCCATTTTTTACATTCGTTATTCCAGAATCCAATTGCAGCACTGGCTCAGGGCAATGTACTGGCGGTCGTTGTATTCGCCTTATTGTTGGGAATTGCGCTGGTAATCGGTGGTGAACGCTATCGGAATATTCTGATACTGTTACAAGAATTTCTGGAACTGATGCTGATGCTGGTAGGCTGGATCATGCGGCTAGCACCATTGGGGATTATGGCATTATTACTGCAACTGGTGGTCACGCAAGATGCCAGTCTGTTAACAACGTTGATCAAATTTGTGGCTGTGGTGATCGGCGCAACGCTGCTACACGGCTTGGTCGTTCTGCCGTTGATACTTTATCTTGTCACCGGGATGACGCCACTCAAATTCTGGCGCGGTGCGCGTGAAGCCTTAATTACCGCCTTTGCTACCAGCTCCAGTGCAGCTACTTTACCCGTCACATTGCGTTGCGCCGAACAACATCTTCATGTCAAACGTGATATTGCCGGTTTTGTTATTCCACTGGGTACAACCATGAATATGGATGGCACGGCGTTATACGAAGCTATTGCAGCCTTATTTATCGCCAATATTGTAGGAATTGAGCTCGGCCTGACGCAACAATTGATCGTTTTTCTTACCGCTATGCTGGCTGCAATGGGTGCTCCGGGCATACCCAGTGCGGGTATGGTGACGATGGTGCTGGTATTGCAGGCGGTTGGCCTACCTGCTGAAGCAATTGCTATTTTATTGCCGATTGACCGCATACTGGATACCGTGCGGACGATGGTTAATGTGGAAGGAGATATCGTGGGTAGCCTGGTAGTGCAGAAATGGGTAACGAAATCGACTTCAAGCGATTGATCGACGAGAGACACAACCCGATGATAAGCAATTTGATAAGGAAATCTGGATTCAATGCCTCTACATCATAGATACAATGATTGCATCCATCAGGTTTAGATGGGCGCCTCATCACGAAAGCGTTGCTGAATCTCCAGCACTTTGCTGATATTTTTGAGTAAGGCTTCGACGCAGTCATGATCCAGTTTGGTGCCGGCCAGCTGTCGCAGCATGGCGGTGGCATCATCATTACTCCAGGTTGCTTTATAAGAACGACGCGAGGTGAGCGCGTCAAAGACATCGGCCACGGCACTGATGCGTGCTTCAATAGGAATCTCATCCCCTTTCAGTCCCTTGGGATAGCCGCTGCCATCAATCGCTTCATGATGGTATTCGGCTATATTACGCATGATGCTGACATAATCCAAAGTACTCAGACTAAAATCTTCAAGTATGCTATCAATGATTTCACGTCCTTTCGCCGGGTGAGTCTTCATGATGGCGAATTCGGCTTCGTTCAGCTTGCCTGGCTTGCGCAGAATGCTATCCGGAATTGCAATCTTGCCGATATCGTGCAGTGGAGAGAACAGAAAGATGTGCTCAATTTGTGCGTCACTGATATGGTAACTGGGTGCTAATTCTCGGGCGATGATACGGGCATAGTAGGCAATACGGTCGATATGTGACCCGGTTTCTACATCTCGATAATGGGTCATGCTGCGCGCTGCTCGTACTGCTGACAGTAACGTGCGAATAGCCGTTAACTCATTGATGGTCATTAATGCAATCAGGTGGCCATAAATATCGATCCGACGGAGTGTTTTTGGCTCAAATGGGTGGGGCTGGAGAGAATTAAAGAATAAGAAACCGAGAAAGTGCCCGCTTTGATAGAGCGGCATGGTATAGCTGGCCTGATAACCTTCGGCTGCTATGCGCTGGGTATGTTCATGAGTACCCTGGGCGAAAATATCCAGATCCTGTACCAGACGTGGGCGCCGGTGTTGCATGATAGTGCGCAATGATGGCGCTGTGTCCAGCGATACTTCATATGCGGCGATTGGATTACCATCACCATAGGTGCTGTGTGTATAGGTTTTGAGTGTATTGGTTTTTTCGTCAAAAAGCGCAATAGCCAAGCGATGAATAAAGGAAAAATCCTCGCGGATGATTTGGTGCAGGAAACGTAACTTATCCGATAACGGTAAACTCTCATGCAGTTTAGCCAGTGTATCCTGATGTGGGAATAGGTTTTCTTTTTTTTGATATGGCACGGAACATCCTTCCTGACGAGATAATCGTAACAGTCCTGGCTGCTTGTTCTGCAATCATAAGATAGCAGAATAACAGCCAAAAGCATTTACTCAAAGCCTCTTTTAAGAAATTCAAAACGATCATGTGGCGTGAATGTGCTCAAGTGTGACAAATTGTCGCGCGACAATTTGCCACATTCCCAAATGATTCTTCTCACTTTACAATTTTATTTCACTGGCCTTTACAGTAACAGCGTGATCAGGAAGGTGAACAGGCTAATCGGATTGCAAGAAGGCGGAATATATTCATTATTCATAGAGATATTTCGCACATTATGGCCCGTTTGCAGCCTGCAACTGTAGCTGAGCATGCCAAGGTCATCGTCGATACTGCCGGTACGATTGCTTGTATTGACAGAGAGGTAGCCGGAAAAATTTACAAGAATTTTTGACAGGAGGATAGGGCGGCCATTGTTTGGACTTGCCCGATATAAATACCGATGAAAATACCGAAGAGAATTGAGCCGTTGGTTGAAGAAGGTCTTATTGATGCCGTGCTTTGTCAATTGATGAGTGGTAAGGAAGCCATGATTTACATGGTACGCAGTGGAAAAAATATGCGTTGTGCCAAGGTTTATAAGGAAAGCAATAAACGCAATTTTCACCAAAGCATTGATTATACGGAAGGACGAAAAGTAAAAAACAGTCGCCGTGTCCGCGCTATGGAGCGGGGCAGTCGATATGGCCGTAAAGCGCAGGAAGAAGCCTGGCAGAGTACAGAAGTCGACATGCTTTGTCGTCTGGCTGCTGTTGGTGTCCGGGTGCCGCGTTTCTATAATTTCTTTGAGGGCGTGCTATTAATGGAACTCATTACGGACGGTCAAGGCAACATTGCCCCGCGACTCAATGACGTCAAATTAACCGCAGAGCAGGCCCGCACGTACTATCATCAACTAATCGATCAGGTGGTCCGGATGCTTTGCGCCGGAGTGATACACGGTGATTTATCCAAATATAACGTGCTGCTCGGTCGTGATGGGCCCGTTCTGATGGATTTTCCTCAGGCTGTGAATGCCGTCAGCCACCATAATGCGCACAATTTGCTGAAACGCGATGTCGATAACCTGACGGCTTACTTTAGTCAGTTTGCGCCAGAGTTGGCCGATACGGATTACGGCGCAGAAATCTGGTCGTATTATAAACGGGGTAAATTACATCCCGGAGTTGATTTGACTGGCCATATTGAGCATTCGGACAAGCCGGTTAATATAGATCGTATTTTGCAAATGATTAATGCAGTACTAAAAAAACAAGCGGCCTGGCAGCGTTATAAGGAGGAAAGATGGACGAGTCCCTATTCTCAATGCTAATCGTGATAATCGTGGCCAAGTAAATCAGATGCTAAATATGACCAGTTGTATCGTTAAAGGAAACATTGTTTGACTTGCATGGATTGATTTTGTTAGAATGCCTAACTCAGACGCGGGGTGGAGCAGTCTGGCAGCTCGTCGGGCTCATAACCCGAAGGTCGTAGGTTCAAATCCTGCCCCCGCAACCAAGAATATATTAATGGCGTACAAGTTAACTCTTGTAGGCCATTTTTTTTATCTTGCAGTGTAAGGCTGATGTAAGAAAACCCGGTCTTAGCCGTTAGTATGCACTCATGCTTTAGAAGGCTATAAGAGGCATTCATCCGTAAGCTGAGAAGAAGAAAACTGAATTGGCTTATTGGTTTTTCTAATCAAAATAGCGGTAAAAGGGTAAGTAACCTGCGTAGTGACAATACAGTTTTTACCAGGGCTGACAACAAAAACCTCAATATGTATAACGTCGTCCAGTTCAATTACTTCACTGACTGAAACACGATACCCACCGCTTGGCCTAAATCCGATTCCACCCGCAACCAACTGAAAAGTTTCAAAGTCAATTTGTGGAAGTAAGGCAGGTATCACGGTGAAAGCTTCACTTTCTTCTAGTAATTCAAGGGACATCTCCCATTCTTTTTGGGTGCGAATAATCTGACTCCAAGGCTCTTCACTCTTGAAGCTAAAAGGCGGCTTTAATACTGTGTGAGAGAAAATATTAGGCACTTCTTGAGCCACCGTAACTGTGCTTATTGTCATTAATGCTGTAATGAAGCATATTTTTCTCAACAAACATCTCATAAGATCACTCTCCATTAAACGCATCAGTTGTTTTAGAAAGAGAGATTATATAGATATAGCAATAATTGACGGTAATCTAGTGCTGTTACGTTCCTGCCACTGTTTCGCCAGCGGAGTGCGCCCAAAAAGCATTCCTGTATGCGACACTATCTTGATCTGTTCATAATGCTTTCACTCCGGTTCTTTATAGCTGTAGATTGTACATTCCCCCATTTTCCAATACTCTCTCGCTAGATATTTAAAAGACCGCTGCATAACTGGTTATCTCGGGCTGGGCAAGGTTTTAAGTGTTTGATTTATCAATGCTACAGGTAATCAGAAAAGCTCAAAAACACAGTTATGCAGCGGTCTTTTTAAGTTGATCAAGTTATGCATGAGGAAAAAGTAGAAAATGTTCGAACAAACCTTCAAAAACATTGATGATGTTCTCTGGAAAGAGGCGGGCTGCACCACGGAGCTCGATTACACCGAGCAAACATCATGGATGTTGTTTCTCAAATATCTTGATGATCTGGAACAAGAACGGGCCATGAATGCCGAGCTGGTCGGTAAAGCATATGAATTCATTATTGATGATGCACACCGTTGGTCAAAATGGGCAGCGCCAAAGAAAGCAGATGGATCGTTCGATCATGACACGGCGCTAACCGGCGATGATTTGATTCAATATATCGACAATGAACTTTTTCCCTACTTAAAAGGTTTTAAACAACGCGCGACCAGCCCCGATACCATCGAATATAAAATCGGTGAAATATTTGGCGAAATAAAGAACAAGTTTCAAAGCGGCTATAGTCTCCGCGATGCCTTGGAACTGATGGACGCTTTACGCTTTCGCTCGCAGAAGGAAAAGCATGAGCTCTCCCATTTGTACGAAGCCAAAATCAAAAACATGGGCAATGCGGGTCGTAATGGCGGGGAATATTACACGCCGCGCCCACTCATCCGCGCCATGGTTCAAGTGGTCAAACCCAAAATAGGTGAGCGCATTTATGATGGGGCGGTCGGTTCGGCGGGCTTCTTGTGCGAAGCTTATGATTATCTGCGCCACGGGGTAAAAGGCAGCGAACTAACCACTAGCGAGCTGCAAACGCTGCAAACCAAGACTTTCTACGGCAAGGAGAAGAAAAGCCTCGCCTATGTGATTGCGATTATGAACATGATCCTGCATGGGATCGACACGCCAAACATTATTCATACCAATACACTGGCGGAAAATATCGCCGATATTCAGGACAAAGACCGTTTTGATGTTGTCCTCGCGAATCCCCCTTTCGGCGGCAAAGAGCGCGCAGAAGTGCAACAAAATTTCCCGATTAAAACCGGGGAGACCGCGTTTTTATTCCTTCAGCATTTCATTAAACACCTTAAAGCCGGTGGACGCGGCGCGGTGGTTATTAAAAACACGTTCCTGTCGAACTCTGACAATGCTTCCAAAGCCTTGCGCAAGGAATTGCTGGAAAGTTGTCATCTGCATACGGTGCTGGATTGCCCCGGCGGCACGTTCCTTGGCGCGGGGGTGAAAACTGTGGTGCTGTTTTTTGAAAAGGGTGCACCCACGCGCAAGGTCTGGTATTACCAACTCGATCCCGGTCGTAATATGGGCAAGACCAATTCCCTCAATGATAATGACCTGAAGGAATTTGTTGAACTACAAGCGAGCTTCGCCGAGTCCGAGAAATCATGGTCGGTTGATGTCACGGATATTGATCAGGAGAATTTTGATTTGTCGGTGAAGAACCCCAACACACCGGAAGCCACACCACTGCGTGAGCCGGAAGATATCATTGCCGAGATTGTTGCGCTTGATGCGGAAAGTGCCGATATCCTTGGAAATATTCGAGGTATGCTGTGAGAGACGGTTGGAGCACAGCTAAGCTTGGGGGCGTTTGCCAAATGATAAAACGAGGTATTGCTCCTAAATACACGGAAAACGGCGGTGTGTGTGTTATCAATCAGAAATGTGTCCGTGATCATAAGGTTAACTATGAACTAGCTAGAAGGCATGACATAGGCCGCAAGGGAATAAACGAAGAAAGATATATTCAGGTTGGTGATGTTCTCGTGAATTCAACTGGTACTGGGACTCTTGGCAGAGTAGCTCAAATTCGGAAGAAACCGACTGAACTTACAACTGTGGACACACACGTTACAATTTGTAGACCTGTACCTGAGAAGTTCTTTGAAGCTTTCTTTGGATACATGCTAATTAAGATAGAGGATGAAATAACGTCTAGTGGTGAGGGAGCAAGCGGTCAAACGGAATTAGCAAGAACTACTCTTGAAAACAAATTTGAAGTCTCGTTTCCACACTCTCTCAGCGAACAAAAGCGGATTGTGGCGATATTGGATGAAGCGTTTGCGGGAATTGATAAGGCGATTGTCAATACCCAGCAGAACCTCGCCAATGCCCGTGAGCTGTTTGAAAGCTATCTAAACAGTATCTTCACCCAAAAGGGTGATGGTTGGCATTACGGTGAGTTAGCTGATATTGGTGGCGATATTAGAACCGGTCCATTTGGTTCTTTGCTTCATAAATCAGATTATATTGATAATGGAACGCCGCTTATAAATCCCGCGCATATTAATGCGGGTCTAATAATTCCTGATATGCGAAAAACAGTTGATAGTGAAGCTTTAGATCGATTGAGCAATTATCGTGTAAAAATAGGCGATGTTATTATTGGGCGCAGAGGTGAAATGGGTAGGTGCGCCGCTATAACAGAAGTCGAAGAAGGCTGGTTATGCGGAACAGGGTGTTTCATTATTTCTTCTAAAAATAATAATGAGGCAGAATTCATTGCTTTATTATTAAGTTCTAACTTTTATAAAGAAGAAATTACAAAACTGGCATCGGGTGCCACTATGCTGAATTTAAGTAATGAAGCACTAGGGAGCCTTACTGTCTCTTTACCTTCTCCAAAAGATCAAATTCTAATTCTTCAACAAATAAAAGAAGTTACAAATGATCAGATCAAACTGAATCAGCTATACAAACAAAAACTCACTGCCCTTACTGAACTCAAACAATCCCTGCTGACAAAAGCCTTTTCCGGTGAATTGACGGCAGATGAACTACCGATCAAGAAAGAAGCTACCGTATGAACGAAGCCGAAACCAGAGCGGAGTTGATTGATCCTGCCTTGAAGGCAGCCGGTTGGGGCGTGGTTGAAGGTGGTCGAGTTCGGCGTGAGGCGATTACATTGGGTCGATTGCAGGGCGCAGGCAAGCGGGCGGCGGGGAATGTTGCTGATTATGTGCTGTTTTATAAGGGGCAGAAGCTTGGCGTGATTGAGGCCAAAAAACGCAGTCTGCCCGCTACCGAAGGTGTGGCGCAGGCTAAAAAATATGCCGCCATGCTCCAGGTCCGTTTTGCTTATTCCACCAATGGTGACGGTATTCACTGCATGGATATGCTAACCGGTAAAGAAGGCTGGATTACGTGCTATCCCACACCGCAAGCGCTATGGGATCAAACGTTCTCGGTGGAATATGCTTGGCGTGATCGTTTCGGCGATGTGCCGTTTGAGGATAAGGGCGGACAATGGCAAGCGCGTTACTATCAGCATAATGCCATCAATAAAACACTGGAGGCGATTGCCGCCGGAGAGAAACGCATTTTGTTGACCCTTGCGACCGGCACGGGGAAAACCTTCATTGCCTTTCAGCTCGCTTGGAAATTATTTCATTCCCGCTGGAATTTAAGTGACGAGCCGACTCGCCGTCCGCGTATTTTGTTTTTGGCTGATCGCAATATCCTCGCCAACCAAGCTTATAACTCGTTTTCTGCTTTCCCCGAAGATGCGTTGGTGAGGATCAAGCCAAATGAAATTCGTAAAAAAGGCCGTGTACCTAAAAACGGCAGCATCTTTTTTACTATTTTTCAAACCTTTATGACAGGGCGTGATGCAGCGGGTAATCCGGCACCCAGCTTTGGCGAGTATCCACCGGACTTCTTCGATTTTATTGTGATTGACGAATGTCACCGGGGCGGCGCGAATGACGAAAGTAACTGGCGCGATATCCTGGAATATTTCGAGCCAGCGGTGCAGCTTGGCTTAACCGCTACACCGAAGCGCAAGAACAATGTCGATACTTATGCTTATTTTGGCGAACCTGTTTACATCTATTCCCTGAAGGAAGGAATTAATGACGGTTACTTAACGCCATTCAAAGTAAAGCAGATTGCTACCACCTTGGATGACTATGTTTATACCTCTGATGATCAAGTAATTGAAGGCGAGATTGAGGAAGGCAAGCGCTATTGCGAAGATGATTTTAACCGCGTGATTGAGATTAAAGCGCGCGAGAAATACCGCGTAAAGTTATTCATGGGCTCGATTGATCAAAGCCAAAAAACGTTGGTGTTTTGTGCCACACAAGACCATGCGCTCGCGGTGCGTGATCTGATTAATCAAATGAAGACCAGCAAGGAGCCGAATTATTGTGTTCGTGTGACAGCCAATGACGGTGAATTGGGCGAACAGCATTTGCGGATATTTCAGGATAACGAGAAAACAATACCGACGATTCTCACCACATCACAAAAACTTTCAACCGGCGTGGATGCCCGGAACATCCGTAATATTGTGCTAATGCGCCCGGTGAATTCGATGATCGAATTTAAACAGATTATCGGACGCGGAACCCGTTTGTTTGATGGTAAAGACTATTTTACGGTCTATGACTTCGTAAAGGCTTATGAGCATTTTAGTGATCCTGAATGGGATGGCGAGCCAGTTGATCCGGTTGTAGCGCCAGTTGGCAACAAGGTTGAGCAGCCCGCTCCGCCAGCTTATGGTAATGAAAATACCAAAGCAAATGATGAAGAGTTGCCGCCGCGTTTAAAAATTAAGATTATGCTAGCGGATGGCAAAGAGCGCCGTATTCAACACATGATGGCGACAACATTCTGGAGCCCCGAAGGTAAACCCATGTCAGCCGCCGAATTCATTCAACGATTATTTGGAGATTTGCCCGAACTGTTTAAGGATGAAGATGAGTTGCGTGCGTTATGGGGGCAGCCTGATACCCGCAAGGCATTGATAGAAAGTTTGGCCGAGAAAGGCTATGGCGATGAGCAGCTTGTTGAAATTCGCCGGATGATCAACGCCGAAAAGAGCGACCTCTTCGATGTGTTGGCTTATATCGCATTCGCCCTTGCACCGATAACGAGGGAAGAACGTGCTGAAACGCGCAAGAAACAGATCTTTTCCCAATATGATGTGAAGTTACAGGATTTTATTGATTTTGTACTGGCGCAATACGTTAAGGAGGGTGTGGGTGAATTGGATCAATCGAAGCTCCCTGATTTGTTGGAATTGAAATATCATGCTACCAGTGATGCGGTAATCCTGCTTGGTGGTGTAGCGCAGATACGTGATGCATTTGTCGGGTTCCAGAAGCATTTGTATCAGGAAAATATAACGTGTAATTGAATTAACAATTTGCAGTAAAAAATTCGATCAAATTAATTGCTGAGTCGATAGGAGAAATTATTAAATTATTACACTCATTACGACGTGTCGAAAATGATGATTGGTGGAAATCTTGTCACAATCAATGATGCAGTATTGAATTGTTGGGTGACATTTTCATTCGAAATGTGTGGGGAGCATTGAACCGTTCATGAGTAATTTCGCCCGACAGAAGGAAATAGCTATCCAATATGGGGATATTGTGATTTATTTTTCCATAAAAGCCCGGTCAGTGAATATTGAGAAAATATCAATCAAGGTTCATCCGGATTGCAGCGTGGCGGTGTATGCGCCATTAATAGCTTCTCATGATGAAATCATCGGTGCGGTAAAGAAACGGGCGTACTGGATCTATCGGCAGCAGTGTTATTTTGAGCGGCGGCGAGAATATATTTTGTCGCAACGCTATGTGAACGGCGAAAATCATTTTTACCTGGGCCGTCGGTATCGGCTAAAAATAAGCGTAGATGCCAGATATATACCGGAAGTAAAACTTTATCGTGGCGTACTGGAAGTAAGATCCAGAATGATCCAGCCGGAAAACATTAAATTTTTGCTATTGAATTGGTACAGAGCACGCGCCAGAGAAGTTTTTGACCGTCGGCTCGATGTAATAATTACTCAAACCCACTGGGTCCAACATAAGCCACCGATCAGGCTATTATCTATGCAAACCCAGTGGGGCCGCTGCTCGCTTAGAGGTCGATTAACGCTCAATCCTCATTTAGTCAAAGCTCCCAGAGAGTGCATCGATTATGTGTTACTGCACGGACTTTGTCATATTGCCGAACATCATCATTCCGAACGTTTCTATCGGCTAATGAAACAGGTGATGCCTCATTGGGAGAAGGTGAAGGAAAGATTGAATGGTCTGACCTATTTTTATTTGAATGATGTTTGATCTAGGTGTTTGTGGATCGTCGGTTAGTGGCTAATATTGGATCACCCGATTTCGACCTTCTGTTTTGGCCCGATACAAGGCTTGATCGGTACGCTGAAATAGCGCTGTCGCTGATTCATTGTAGATATATTCACTTACACCAATACTGATTGTTACCACGATATGTTTTCCTGGAATGTCAATGCCTTGACTCTCTATTCCTTGTTGCAGCTTAGCCGCCTGCAGCAATCCTTGCTCAACTGAGCAGGCGGGCAATAGAATCAAAAATTCTTCACCGCCCCAGCGGCAGATTAAATCTGATTGACGCAGCTTTCCTTTTAAGAAATGGGCTACGCCAGTAATAACCTGGTCCCCAATCAAATGACCAAATTGATCATTGATCTGCTTAAAGTAATCGATATCAACCAGTAATGCGCACAATGACTCCCTGCGTCGATTGGCGAGACGTAATATTTGAGTGATTCTGGTCTCAAAGATTTGTCGGTTATCAAGACCGGTGAGCTTGTCTTTAGTAGCCATATTTTCCAAGCGCTGCTGGTATTTACTAATGGTAAGGTGGATCAGCATCAGTACTATCAGTGTAATTGCTAGACTGAATATTAAATTGACCCACAGGGTATTTTGGATTTGCGACTCGGTCTGATCGATTTGTTCTACCAGCAAGAACCAGTTTAGCTCGGGTATCAATCGGGTTTTTAGAAAGACTTCCTGATCGCCGCGCTGATAGGTGTAAGAGCCGCCCGGGCTAGTCAATATCCGCGTCGCTATTGCACTAAGCCCTGGTGCCTGACGAATGTTATCCACCCCTTGATAGTAGTTGCCACGCAGGGCAATATTGCCGCTTTGATCTATAAAATACACCTGACGAGAATAACGCGTTTGGTATAACTCGATCATTTCTTGTACGATACTGGAAGATAGACCGACACCAATCGCACCCAGGTAACGACCGTCAAAGTCATGGATCTTGTGATTGACAAAAAAATTGGTGCGTGACATGTCGGCGGTGTCGATATCAACATTAATTGCAAGATTGTCATGGCTATCGCTAAATCGAAAGTACCACTTATCCTGCGGATCTTCGGCTTTGATTTGTTTCAATACACCGCTAGAATGGTAGTAGTAATGGCTGCTGGCCGAGACAAAAAAGGCGGTGGTGGTCTTATAGTGTTCCTGTATTGATTTGAGATATTGAACTATTTGTTTGCTGTCTTGTTCTCCCATGAGTATCCACGCCTTGACAAAGGTATCTTGCGCCATCAATGAAGAAATGATGATGGTTGGGAGCATATCTCGTTGAATTTCAGAGTAAATATTGTCACTGGTCAGCGGCAGGGTATTGGAGCGTATATGTACTTGCAATGCATGATTAGCGACAAAGTAACTGATCAGACTCGTGGCGGAGAAACCGGCGATCAGTAACAGTGTAACAAGAACAATAAAGCGGGTTTTTCGATGATTCACGTCACAGTTTCTTAATTGAAGAGAGCGAAAAACCGGCAAGCTTAACATTACTGAAAATATTCGCCTAATAATCAATCGGGCTATGGCGAGTAATTTGGTCGATATTAAAGTTACAATGAAGTCGTGTTGGAATCAATGGGCTGTTAGATTGAATAAATAAATATTTAATCAAATCAAATTATTGTAATTTATTTTAATAAAAGCTTGAACTTATCTAAATAAAGTGTATCTTACTACGGTCTTTTGGATTCAAGCTGTTGAATGTGTCACCTCTGGTAACCTTTTTTCCTTGATATTCGATGGCCACATACGGATAACCGTAAGCGTAAATTTATTATTAAGGAAAGTAACATGGCAACAGGTATTGTAAAATGGTTTAATGATGCTAAAGGTTTTGGTTTTATTACGCCAGATGCAGGTGGAGAAGATTTATTTGCACATTTTTCTGCGATCAGTAGTGAAGGTTTTAAGTCGTTGCGCGAAGCTCAGCGCGTTACGTTTGATGTGACAGCAGGCCCTAAAGGTCAACAGGCATCGAATATTCGGCCTGAATAAGAGCTGTATAGAGTGGTAGTAAAAAACCCGGCTGGTCCGGGTTTTTTTTTGGAAAAACCTGGAGACCCGGCTTGAATGCTTTGAAATTAATCCTATGCTGGTTTGGCTCTCAGCTGAACTATTCATATTTTATCAAATAGCGCGTAAAACTTCGTCCTTCAGGGCGGAGATATAAGCGCACAGGCGAAGCCTGTTTAATGCGGTCTTTGCTGTTGTTCAATATATTGCTTAATAATCGAGAGTGGTGCTCCACCACAACTACCCGCAAAATAGCTTGGACTCCAAAGCATATTACCCCAAAGCTTATTTTTAATTTCGGGATAATTCTTTTTGCGAATAAGTCGGCTTGAAACGCCTTTCAAACTATTTACCAAGTTAGAAATAGCAATTTTTGGTGGATAGTTAACTAAAAGGTGAATATGATCATGCTCACCGTTAAATTCCACCAATTCTGCTTCAAAATCCAAACACACGTTTTTAAATATTTCTTCCAAATCAATTAATACCCTTCCGGAGAAAACATCTCTACGGTATTTTGTTACAAAGACCAAATGAGCATGAAGATTAAAAACACAATGTCTTCCTGTTCTTACATCGTTATTAACTTGCATAGACCAATTCCTTTTTGTATAATTATAACCATGAAGCAGATTATGCGCAAAGCCTTTAAATTTCGACTCAATCCAAATTCTGACCAAGCACAGAAGATGGTTGAGTTTGCGGGTGCTAATCGGTTTGTTTGGAATAAAGCCTTAGCAATGAATCTGTTCAGATTAGAGCAGAAACAGCCATTGCTTTGGTACAACGAGTTGTCATTTTGGCTAAAGCTATGGAAATCCTCAGAAGATTATGGATTTCTAAAAACCGTTCATTCTCAACCGTTGCAACAAGCCTTAAAAAACTTAGAAAAAGCGTTCAAAGACGGTTTTGATAAAAAACAGCCTTTAAAACGGATTCCAAAATTCAAGAAAAAAGGTTTGAGTGACAGCTTTCGTTATCCACAAGGATTTAAGCTGGAGCAAGAGTCTAGCAAAGTGTTCTTGCCTAAAATCGGTTGGGTGAAATATCGTAATTCACGCCAAGTCATTGGTGACGTTAAAAATATGACGATTTCCCGTAAAGGCAGTTATTGGTACGTGTCGATTCAGACTGAGTACGAGACCGAGCTAAAGCGTCATAGCTCAACCAGTATGATTGGTGTTGATATGGGCGTTACCCGCTTTGCAACCTTGTCAGACGGCTCATACGTAGAACCTTTAAACAGTTTCAGAAAGTTATCAAAGAAACTGGCTTTTGAACAGCGTAAGCTGTCTAAAAAAGTCCGTTTCTCTGCTAACTGGAAAAAGCAGAAACAAATCATTACCCGACTGCATGAGCGTATTGCCAATGCTCGTTTAGACTTCTTACACAAAACCTCAACCGAAATCAGCAAAAATCACGCAATGGTCGTAGTTGAGAATTTAAAGATAGGAAACATGTCTAAGAGTGCCAAGGGCAGTGTTGAAAAGCATGGTAAAAACGTCAAAGCGAAATCGGGTCTAAACAAATCCATTCTTGACCAAGGATGGGGAATGTTCGTTTCGTTCTTGGAGTATAAACAGGCTTGTTCAGGCGGGGATGTATTGAAGGTAAACCCTCAATACACCTCTCAAACCTGCCCTAGATGTCAACATGTTAGTCGTGACAATCGTAAAAGCCAAAGTGCTTTTGAATGTACAGAATGTGGATTTAAAGCCAATGCCGACTTGGTAGGTGCCTTGAATGTACTTGAGCGAGGACATCGCTTGTTAGCCTGTGGAGTTGAAACGTTAGTTTCGTCTAAGAAGCAGGAACCAGTAGGCAGTAGCAATACAAACCTACTCTTAACGGCTTAATAAGTCGCTAGGAATCCCCTTCGTTTAGGAAGGGGAGGATGTCAACGGGTTAGGTCTGGCGATTATATTCGTACTGGTAATCGCACTTGTAACATGAAGCCAATACTATATTGCGCGACAGAGTAGTTTTAGATTGGACAGTAAGTGCATTGTTTGTGAACAGCGATATACAATCCAGGGTAACCTATTTTGTCTCGTATGTGATGAGACCATCTGTTCGCTATGTTGTACATTGGATGCGCGTAAAAAAGCATGAATCGATTGATCTGGACAATGGCTGGATTGGAGTGAAAATGCAAACGCATGTTTTTCGTTTTATCAGTATTTTTCTGCTTCTTATAAGCTTCATGGGGGCCATTTTTGGGTTAATTTTTTATCAGCAAGTCATTACAGCGTCTTTAGCACCGAATGCACTGGATAGTCTGAAAGATATATTTTTTAGGGCCTATGCGGCAGTTTTTATATTTCTGAGTGTGGGTGTCTGGTGGTTTGTTTTGATGGAGAAAAATTATCAATTAACGCAAGAAGAAGTTGATATACAAAATATTCAATTGCAAAATGAGATCGCTGAGCGGCAATTAGTCGAACGTAGACTGGCCAGGGAGAAACGTGTGCTTGAGGTGGTGGCCAGTGCTCAACCATTCAACACGGTACTTGATACGATTACGCGTGAAATAGAAGCCGAAGATCCAGACTGGCGCTGCTCAATTTTATTACTCTCAACCGATGGCAGACACCTTTGGGTCGGTTCAGCACCGAGTTTACCGGAATCCTATAGCGACACTATTGGCAGCATCGCCCTGAATACAGATATAGATGTTAGCGGTCATGCCGTGTTTATCGGAAAACGTACGATTGTTAAAAATATACAGACACATCCTTACTGGGTTTATTTCAAAGAGGTGGCCAGGGAAGCCGATTTGATGTCGTGCTGGTTGGAACCCATATTGTCTGCACAGGGCCGAGTGCTGGGAGTGCTTGCAATCTACCATCATAGCGTTATATCACCAACTCAGGATCAATTTAATGGCATTACATTTTTTACGCGTCTTGCGAGCTTGACTATTGAACATAAATTGACTGAAGAAAGAAAAAAGCTTTCTAATAAATTAATCTGGCACCAGGCTAATTATGATGTTTTAACAGGCTTGTCCAATCGTAGTATGTGAAGTGGCCTCCTTTAACTAGACAACCTGAAGATAAATTAAGCTCTAACATGGCTGGTTAATCAAGCTCAGGCAGCTTGAGGAATTGCATACTTCTGATAGTAAACTTCATCTGGTGTTAGATTATCAAGACTTTGATGAAAACGTTCTTGATTGTACCAGTTGAACCAAACATTTAAACTTTTTCTTACCTCCTTTAGGTTATTGAATTCCTGGGTATATAAATGTTCGTATTTGACTGTACGCCATAGTCGTTCAACAAAAATATTGTCATAGTAGCAGCCCTTGCCATCCATGCTGATCTGTATACCATTGGTTTTTAGTATTGATGTAAATGCCTCGCTGGTAAACTGCACACCCTGATCACTATTCATGATTTTCGGACAGCCATGATCCTGGATGGCAGCTTCCAAAGCCTGGACACAGAAATCAGCGTCCAGTGTGTTGGATAAGCGCCAGCTCAGTACTTTACGCGAATGCCAGTCCATAATAGCAACAAGATAGCCAAAACCTTTTTCCATCGGTACGTAAGTGATATCAGTCGCCCAAACTTGGTTGGGGCGACTAATGGCCTTATCTTTGAGCAGATAAGGATATTTCTTGTGCTGCTTGGCCGGAATACTAGTTTTGGGCTTTGGTGCTGTGCTAATAATGCCCAGCATCTTCATCATTGAAGTGGCTTTCTTGCGGCCTATCATCATCCTCTGGCGCCTGAACCACGTGGCATAACTACGTGAACCATACTGTGGTGTTTTCAAATACTGCTCATCCATTTGACGCAACAAGATTAACTCACTCCCATCTGTGGGTTGTGGCTGATAATAATACGACGAGCGTGCAACACCCAGTAAATGGCATTGACGCGATTGACTTAGTTTCTCGTGGTGCTCGATCATTGTTTTGCGCTCAGCAACACTTAATGATCGAGCTTTCTGGCTAAAAAATCGCGTTCCACCGTCAATTGCCCAATCACGCGATGTAAATCGTCGGCACTATGACCATTCTTATTATTGGCGTCACTATTCTTGCCAAACAAATCACTGGCTTTTTCAATCAAATGACGTTTCCAGCTATTAATCTGCGTAGGATGGATATGATAACGAGCGGCTAGTTGTGGTACCGTTTCTTCTCCACGTATTGCTGCCAAGGCTATTTTGGCTTTGAATTCTGTTGAATATTGCATACGTTTCTTGCTCATGATTATGTCTCTCTATTTATTTCATATCAGAGCTTAACAATTTGTCCAGTTTTGCGGTACCACTTCAATGTTTCAGGATCGTCTGGAGCAAGAAATTAAGAAATCTCATCGCATTAAGCGAAAAATGGCATTAATGTTCATTGATCTGGATAGATTCAAAGAGGTGAATGATTCACTAGGTCATACTACCGGTGATCGTCTTCCTGTTGAAGTTGCACGGCGCATCAGTCACTGTGTGCGAGAGTCAGATACCGTTGCCCGACTGGGCGGAGATGAGTTCACGGTAATTTTGTCTGAATTGGAGGAAGCGAATCAGGTCGAACGTGTCGCGCAGCATATAATTGATAGTCTGGCAATTCCATTCAAGCTGGATGGTAAGATTGCTTTTATTTCTGCGAGTATCGGCATTACGCTTTTCCCGGATGATGCTAAAACACCCGAATCACTGATGGCCAATGCGGATCATTCGATGTATACAGCTAAGAATGCAGGACGTAATCGTTTTAGTTATTTTACTGCTGCCCTACAGAAAGCCTCGCAAAAACGCTCTCAGCTGATTAATGATCTGCGCGATGCTTTGTCAACCAAACAGTTTGTTTTGCATTATCAGCCGATTATTAAATTAGCGAACGGAGCGATTCAAAAAGCCGAAGTATTATTACGTTGGTGTCATCCTAAACGAGGCTGGATTAGTCCTGCAGAATTTATTCCCCTCGCAGAAGAAAGTGGAATCATTATTGAGATTGGAAATTGGGTGTTCAGAGAGGCTGTCCAGGAGGTTAAATTTTTACGTGCAACAGGCCATCCCGAATTTCAGATCAGCATTAATAAATCACCGATACAGTTTTGCAGTCATTCACTCTTTTTTCAGGAGTGGTTGCCGTATTTAAAACAATTAGATTTGCCAGCCGAATGCCTGATTATAGAGATTACGGAAAAGCTCTTATTGGAAATGGGAGAGATTGGTACTAGTAAATTACTGGCTCTCCGCGATGCAGGTATTCAAATTGCGATTGATGACTTTGGGACGGGTTATTTTTCGCTGTCTTATTTTAAAAAATTTGATATTAATTTTCTGAAAATAGATCAATCTTTTGTGCAGAATTCAGTCGATTGCTTAAATGATATGGTGCTATGCGAAGCCATTATTACCCTAGCTCATAAGTTAGGTCTAAAAGTAATTGCGGAAGGAGTGGAAACGATAGAACAACATAAGTTGCTAAGCGCAGCCGGTTGTGATTATGGACAGGGGCATTTTTTCTCGCAACCCGTAACGGCTGATATTCTGAGAAGAATGTAAACTTATTGTTATTTCAGCTTTATAAGTGATTGTGGCGTGAAATGAGTGTGCGTTTGAAAACAATTCCGGAGCCATTTCTCAAGTTGCCATGTGGCTGTGACATCATCACGGTTATAGTCCAGGATTTCCGTCTTCAACTTGCCCTTTTTTTTAGGGTCGGTTTCGATTAGAAAGCGATTGAATTGTACTACAGACCACTGCGATCCTGAATGCTTGTTCTTCCACTGAAAATTCACCAAATCCTTATGTTTGCAGATATCTTTCAGACCATAGCCCTGTAAGGGCAAGATCAGTTGCTCTTGTACGGGTTTTTGTAGGTCAAACAAAGGACTGTTATCTCCCAGTAACCATAAAACAGTTGTATGATCTTCCATATCGTAACGTTCGGCATATTTCCTGATGGTCGCTTTTTCGTGATTGGAATAATGAGCCAATATCAAAGATGAATATTGTTTACGATATTGTTCAATTTTCTCCAGAAAATGGATCCAGCCTGTGTAGTCTTGAGTCTCGTCATCAGTCCAGATATATTCAAAATCTTTACTGGAGTAGGAGGGTGTGAGTAATCCCCAGAGATAGACATGGCGCCTGCGAGAGGATGTCAGAGGGTTGTCTTCAATGTCAAAATGTACCCAAGTGCCCTTAGGTAAGGTAATGGAATCAAGCTGAAATACTTGGCCTGTCAGAAAGGATCTGGCCTGTAGAATGGCTCGCTGCTTTCTTTTGTGTCCTTTGAGATAAGGTGTATCTGGTATCGTTTCAGCACTGCTGTTCGAGAACTGGGTAATAGTCGAGATGCCGGCCGCTGCAAGGTTGCTCGCTGTGCGACCATGAATCCCATGCAGCAGCGACAGGTCTTCTTTTGCCTCAAACTCGGGGCGACAGTGAGTATAGTAGGGGCAGATACGACATTTGCTATGACTATAATGCGCCATTGGTTGTTCATGCATGGTGAATAGCTGCTTCATATTCATGACGAAGGTGTCTACCAATGGATTGATTTCATCGCCGAGGGTAGCTGTTCTGCCATTGCCGAGAAATACCATCGCAGGCAGATGATTAGCGAGTATACGTCGATATAAGCCCAGCTGTATCTGGATTCCTTTTTTGTTTTCACTATGCGATAGCTTGGCATCCGCTGGCTGATATTGGCCACTTTCATGCCGGATGAGAAAATCAGGATATCCGATAATGCCTTCTTGTTCATCCAGGAGTTGACCTTGATAAATGACTGGAGTACCTCGCTGCATGAGTGTGCGTGTATGTTTTACTGAATCGGCCTGATGTACCTCGTATTGTTGTTGTAGTTTGGTGAGTATGGCTATTTTGTGTGCCAGCCCGATATCGAGTAAAAGTTTTTCGAAGCCGCCGATCTCAATCTCGATATTTTTGCTTTGATGTTTATTGAGCCAGGTACGACGGATACATGAGATCCAGGATGTGGCATCGCTGGGTTTAATGAGATTCTGAGCAGATTTATTGAGGATCACCGGTTTTCTTATCCTTGTTCTAAGCGTATAAGCATCACAGCGTATACTATCAGACACGATAACTGAGAATGATGTTCTGGTGGGCTGTATTCAAGCGCTTATTACGTATTGGCTCCATATCGGATAAAGTTATAGAAAAAATTTGTTTTTTTGTGGAGACTAATGGCAGAGAATAATCTCATAATCGTAGACTTCACAGGAAAAGCCTTCTATTCTATGGATAGTCAAATAACTATTTAGTTAGAAACGGTATCGATTAATTAGTGCAATAGGTTCAATACCTAATAGCTATTTGTATTAGAAACCTGGAGAATTGGTATGTCAGGACAAAACTCTAGCGGAAACGTACTCGCAGCAATTTGTAGTTTTTTTATCCCTGGCCTAGGTCAATTAGTTCAGGGTCGTATATTAGCTGCTTTGCTATTTTTTGTAATGGTGGGGATTAATTATTTTTTTGCGGTATTAATTATTCCTGCGATTATCGGGGGTATTTTTCATCTTTGGTCTATTATTGATGCAGCTCGGTTTGATTCATCAGTTTGATAAACAGGAGAAGATATCATGCTTTCAATGAATGAGAATATTACGCTATATGATTCTGAGATACGAAAAATAAAGGTCATTTTACAGAAGAGTGTGATACTGGCAGTGTACTTGATGCTAGTGGCTTGCGGATCGACACCAGTCAGCGAGAATTTCTATTCAAGTGTACAAGTACGGATTGATGATGCCAAAAAGATAAAGGCTGATGAGTTGGCGGGCGCGGAGCTTTATGCGGCCCAGAAAAAATTCGAGGATGCCCGCAGGGCGGATAAAGCTGGCGATCGTGAAAAGGCGTTGCGGTTACTTAAAGAAGCAGAACTGCATGCGCAGCTAGCAGAATCTCGCGCACTAAGCGCGCGTTCACAAAAAGCGCTTGATGCAATTAATGCGGGGCTGAATACATTACAAGAAGAATTAGATCATTAGTGCTTCGGTACGGGCATTTGAATCAACTATTTTATGAAAGAACCGGATGCAACAGTGTCAACATATGTAATGTCAGGAGGTTACCATGAAGATCAAGTCTATTATCATTATTTCATTGCTATTTTTACTGATTTCCTGTGCCAGTAATCAACCCAGTCTGATATTAAATGAAGCTGAGAATCAATATGAATCGGCACGCATGATCAAGGGTATTTTTAACACGGACGCTCAAAAAATGGGCGAGGCAAAAGAGGCGCTTGGTAAAGCAAAGCAGTTGCAGGAAAATAATAAGGATAAATATCTGGTTGATCATTACGCAACTATTTCAATTAAAAATACGGAGATAGCACAAGAGCGTCACCGTTTGAAGCAAACAGAACTAGAAATTGAGGAGGCAAATAAAAAACGCCAACAGTTACTTTTGCAAGCCAGATCGCAAGAAGTAAAATCGGCCAGAATGGAGGCAATGAAACTGGCTGCTGAGCTGGATGCACTTCAGGCCGAGCAAACTGAACGAGGGATTATTCTGACGTTGGAGAATATTGTTTTTGCGTTTAACAGCGCGATGCTACAACCTAACGGAGATAGAACGGTTGCACGGATTGCTCAGTATCTGAACGATTATCCTCAGCGCCATATATTGGTTGAAGGCTTTACGGATAATATTGGAAGCGAAGCATATAATCTTGAGCTATCTAGGCAGCGTGCTGAAGCGGTTGAGCAATCTCTGATTAGGCATGGCGTTGATTCCAGACGGGTTGGTATAGTTGGTTTGGGAGAGGCTTATCCAATTGCTTCGAATGAAACGAATGCGGGTAGGCAGAAAAACCGGCGTGTGGAGATAGTTATTGCTAATCAGGATGGTAGAAATATATTAGGGCGATAGCTGTGTTATCTGATGGTCATCGCATAATTGATGTTTATTGAATCTACAGGGCATGGCGATGTCGGCTTTTAAATTCCGACTGGCAAGCGGGAGATAAATGCTATAGCCGGCCTTGGAGTTATTGACGATGTGCTGGTATACTGCACGTATGCTTTCTGCTATAAGATTTTTGTATGGTATCGTGGCATTAATGAAATAGATTGTTGATGGCGCTGGACGTTGATACCAACTCAGTGCACAATAAGGCCTGTATCAGTGAATAGCAGAAACCGGGTTTTATTGATATCGAATTAGTAGATTGATTTGTAATAGTTTTTATGGCGGGCCTCCCCGCATTGTAAGATAGTGAATCTGGTCAGATCCGGAAGGAAGCAGCCACAGCTGTTTTTACAAGTGCCGGGGGTCTGGCTCGCCACCCTACTTCTTTCTTTGCATCTATTGGGTTTCAGTAGTATTTGCTGGCTTGAAATATTCTTATTTGTTTTTCCTACTTATTCAAGAAATATCGTGCTCCAAATCCAAGCCCTTGCTCGCAAATGGCGTCCCAAAAACTTTTCAGAGCTCTCTGGACAAGATCATGTAGTTAGGGCGCTTACTAATGCGCTTGAACAAAACAGGCTGCATCATGCCTATTTGCTCACTGGTACACGGGGTGTAGGCAAAACAACAATTGCACGTATTCTGGCCAAGGCGCTTAATTGCGAAGCAGGTATTACGTCTATGCCATGTGGAATATGCACGGCCTGCACTAGCATAGATGGTGGCCATTTTGTTGATATGATCGAGCTGGACGCGGCTTCCAATACCCAGGTGGACAGTATGCGGGAGCTGCTTGAAAATGCACTTTATGCACCGACCAGCTCTCGCTATAAGATTTATATTATTGATGAAGTACATATGCTTTCCAAGTCAGCTTTTAATGCAATGCTGAAAACTTTGGAAGAACCACCTGCACATGTTAAATTTGTACTGGCCACAACTGACCCGCAGAAGATCCCCATCACCGTCTTGTCTCGTTGTTTACAATTTAATCTGAAACAAATCCCGGTCACGCAGATTGTTACTCATCTTAAATATATACTGACACAAGAGGGGATTAGCTGTGATGATGAGGCATCATTGCAGTTATTGGCGCGCGCGGCACAGGGTAGTATGAGAGATGCCTTAAGTATGCTTGATCAAGCAATTGCTTTTGGTCAGGGAAAAGTTGGAGAGGCTATTGTACGCGAGATGCTCGGTATTATTGATCAGCATTATCTCTATGATTTACTGGATGCGCTGGCACAAAAGAGCGGTTCCCAAATAATACGTTTGGCGGATGAAATGGAAGCGTGCTGTCTTTCATTCGATAATGCTTTACAGGAGTTAGCTGCATTGCTGCATCGCATCACTCTGGCTCAGACGGTGCCAGAAGCGATTGATGAAAGTATTCCAGATCATAAGCGTCTTTTTACGCTTGCGAAAACTTTTACTCCAGACGACATTCAGTTATTTTATCAGATTTGTTTACATGGGCGCACCGATTTGAGTCTAGCGCCTGATGAGTATGCGGGCTTTACCATGACATTAATGCGCATGCTGATCTTTATGCCGGAAAGTATGTCACAACATAGTCATTCACCTGTGACTGACAGGGGCGTAGAACATAGGGTAGCACCTGTGAACTTAACAACAAAGCCGGATGCAGATGCAGGTAGGTCAGTAAACAAAAGTGTTGATGATTGGCCGACGTTGGCAAATCAATTGAAACTGACGGGCATGACAAAAATGTTGGCACAACATAGTGAAGCAAAGTTTTTTTCTGCGAATAGAATTGAATTATGCGTACCGGAAATACATAAATATCTACTGGAGAAAGCATACCAGGATAAAATCCAGGCGGCGCTGGACACATACTTTGGCCAATCCGTCGCATTACAGTTTTCTGTGGGAAATATCACAGGCATGACACCCGCAGCATTACAAGATCGTGAGAAGGAAACAAAACAGCTGCAAGCTGTCGCAGCGATTGAGCAAGACCCCATTGTGCAGGAGCTAATGGAAGATTTTGATGCACGATTAATTGTTTCTTCAATCAAACCTATTCAATAGTGGAGGTAATATAATGAGAGGCAACTTGGGTAACCTGATGAAACAGGCGCAACAGATGCAAGAAAATATGAAGGAAATGCAGGATAAATTAGCAACAGTAGAAATTGAAGGCCAATCCGGAGCAGGGATGGTCAAAGTTGTCATGACTTGCCGTCACGATGTGAAAAACATCAGTATTGACGACAGTTTGATTGGTGATGATAAGGATATGCTGGAAGATCTGATTGCGGCGGCTGTCAATGATGCGGTACGGCGCGTTGAGTCGACGACACAGGAAAAGATGGCAGAGATTACCACTGGATTGGGTTTGCCACCAGGAATGAAATTACCATTTTAAATTCGTATAAGTGGTTACTATACTAATAGTTAACTGTAGTAAGACAGCACCATCGTTTTTCAGATCAGGAGATTAATCAATAGATGAGCGCAAGCAGACCGATCAGACCGGTAAAAAAGAAATCGCCGGCATCATCGGGCGCCAATGCGGCAGATGTATCGGTACTCGCTATTACCCATAAGCTGCATAAGTTACTGGCACAGAAAGGACTCGGTTCGCGACGCGAAATGGAGGCATTGATTGCTGCTGGCCAAGTGAGCATCAATGGGAAAGTGGCAGTGACTGGTGATCGGGTTGGGCCAGAAGATATTGTGCGACTTGGCAAACGTATCATTCGTTTCAGTTTAAGTGAACCATCGCTTCCGCGGGTAATGTTATATCACAAGCCAGAAGGCGAGATTGTGAGTCGCAATGATCCGGAAGGACGTCCGTCGGTATTTGATAAACTGCCACATCTTAAATCATCTAAATGGATAGCGATTGGCCGATTGGACTTTAATACTAGCGGACTATTGATATTTACTACGGATGGCGTTTTGGCAAACCGATTAATGCATCCCCGGTTTGAAGTAGAAAGAGAATATGCGGTGCGCTTGATTGGGAGGTTGACGGCAGAACAGATCTTGCTATTGACTACTGGTATCGAGTTAGAGGATGGCTTTGCAAAATTCAATCGCTTATCAGATCAGGGTGGTGAAGGCTCTAATCATTGGTATCACGTCGTCTTAAAAGAAGGAAAGAACCGTGAGGTGCGTCGTATGTTTGCAGCCGTGGGTTTGTCAGTGAGTCGTTTGATGCGTGTACGTTTTGGTCCCATTAACTTACCGCCGCGTATCAAGCGAGGAAAGTGGCTAGAGCTGGATGAAAAAGAGACGAGGCGTTTATTAAATCTGGTGGCGTAGTCGTATAAATATTTCGATAAGAAACATTGTTTTATAAACCACGAGACCTTTGCAAAACCCCAATAATTGAAAAATTAACCCTTTATAATCAATAGCCAGAAAACTTCTGACGAGGGCTTTTGCAAAAGCCTCTGCCTATATCATTGTTTATGCGTCAGCTATTGATCTATTAATCTACCTTATGCGTGCACTAGTTTACTTAATTTAAGGGGGATGTTCGATAATTCATAAAAACTGCTTTTAAATCGACGCTCTGAATTATGGTGTTATCTTTGATTGATTTCTAATAGTTTTTATGGAATTTGATCGCGTTTTAACAAGAAAACGAATTCATCACCCGCGTTGGTTTCAAGCCAGGTAAAGGGCACCCTGGGAAAGATTTGTTCCAGGGCGGATCGGTTATGACCAATTTCAACGATTAATAATCCTTCTTCGGTTAGATAATCTGTTGCCTGCTGGAGTATTGTCCGGATTGCATCCAGTCCGTCTTCGCCACTTGCGAGCGCGTGGCGTGGTTCATGGCGATATTCCTCAGGCAATCTCGCCATAGATTCAGCGTTGACATAAGGCGGATTACTGATGATAAGATCATAGCGGCGTTTCGGTAACTGGTTCAATAAATCGGATTGAATGAGATGAATTTTTTCTGCTAAGTCATAATCCGTTACATTTTTACGTGCAACTTCCAATGCATCCGCCGAGATATCTGAGGCATCTATGATGGCATTGTTAAAACTGTGTGCCAATAATATGGCAAGACAGCCTGATCCGGTACAAAGATCCAATGCTGAATAGATGTTATCTGGATCGATTATCCAGGGAGCAAGCTGTGTTTGTAATAACTCTGCGATAAATGAGCGCGGTACGATGACACGCTGGTCGACATAAAAACGATAGTCTCCGAGCCAGGCCTCATTGGTAAGATAAGCGGCAGGAATTTTCTCGATTACCCGGCGTTTAATCAGATTCAATACTTGTTCTCGTTCGTTGTCGATGAGGCGTGCATCCAGGAATGGTTCGAGTTGATCAAGTGGCAAATGTAATGCACTCAGAATAAGATAGGCCGCTTCATCATAGGCGGTAGCAGATCCATGACCAAAAAAAATATCTGATTTATTAAATTGACTGACTGCGAAGCGTAATAGATCACGAATTGTGTAAAGCTGAGACTGAGCCTGGGTAATCATGAGATTTTGAGGAGTCAATAATAATTTAGGGTTTGAAAAAGAGTATCCACCTGTTTTATACAAAAGACCTCTGCATAACTATGTTTTTGAGCTTTTCTGATTACTTGCAGCATTGATAAATCAAACACTTAAAAACCTTGCCAGCCCGAGATAACCAGTTATGCAGCGGTCTTTACAATGTAGTTAAAACAAATTGGAATCGATATAGCTTTAATGGATAACGCTGTAGTTGGAATGTAGCATAAAAATCTATACCCTATCGATCTACGATTATAGATAAAAATAAAAGAAAGGTGATCTGACAATTAATCCGAATAAATTAGAAGAAAGCACGCCATGCTGTGATATTGATTTTATGTATGCAGCATTCGAACTGGCGCAACAAGCACAGCATATGGATGAAGTGCCTGTTGGTGCAGTGGTAGTGAAAGATGGGGCGATAATCGGACGTGGTTACAATCATTCCATTACGGCTGCTGATCCTACCGCTCACGCCGAAGTGATGGCATTGCGGGATGCTGGGTGTAATTTAACCAACTATCGTTTAATGGGTTGTACACTTTATGTAACACTGGAGCCATGTGCCATGTGCATGGGAGCACTTTTTCATGCACGAATTGCGCATTTAGTCTATGCTGCGCCAGATCCTAAAACAGGTGCTTGCGGTAGTGTGATTGATTTATCTTCGGAAACACGGCTGAATCACCATATGCGGATAACCCGAGGTATTCTGGCAGAAGAATCCAGTGCGTTGCTGAAACAATTTTTTTCAGAACGACGCAAGATGGCAGCAAAAAAGAGAGCGTCATGAAAATTAATATTAATATTGCTTCGCAACAACTCGACTTGCTGGATGATAACGGAAACATCATTAGACAGTGCCTGATTTCTTCAGCCAGGAATGGGGTAGGGCAGAAGAAGGACAGTTTTTGTACACCGTTGGGAATGCATGTGATACGCGCCAAGGTTGGTCAGGATCAGCCGATCAATACGGTATTTATCAGGCGACGGCCAACGGGCGAAATCTACACATCTGAACTGGGTGAACGTTATCCCAAGCGTGACTGGATTTTGACTCGTATTTTATGGCTTTCTGGTTGTGAGCACGGTTTTAATCGATTAGGTTTGGTTGATACCATGCGGCGATATATTTATATCCATGGTAGTCCAGATAGTGTAAAGATGGGCAAGCCTGGCTCTATTGGGTGTATACGTATGCACAATCATGATTTGTTAACTTTGTTTGATGAGGTCGATGTAGGTACGCGCGTGGAAATTAGATGTTAGACTAATAGCTAATAGGGTGGTGGTTTTTTGTGTCAAATGATTTGCTTTTATTGGCGCGAAATTAATTAAGCCAATTTAGTTTGGAACTTTTTCCTGTGATTTAAGGTCTTTTATCGATAAATAATTAGCCTGATTAATTATATTCGTTGTTGTATTCTGGCTTTGAATTCATGTGTCATTCTTCTTTAGCTCTATCTGAATAGCTTAAGCCTTCATGGTTTTTATTTGTTTGTAGAGGTGATACAGTTCGATCATAGAGATGATGAAGGTAATTGCTAACATCGCTTGAATTGTAATGGTAAATTCAGTGAGATAATATCTCATCAATAGGAGAGTGCATCAATGACTAGTTTTGCAAGAATGCTGAAGCGTACAGGATATGCTATGTTGGTTTTGACGTTACTGTTTCCTACGCTGATTATGGCGGAGGAAATTGGCAGTGTCTCAACGAAATTCAAAATGTTGGGAGCTAATGACAAGATTATTATTGAAGCTTTTGATGATCCGGATATCCGCGGGGCGACCTGTTATTTAAGTCGAGCCAAGACAGGGGGAGTCAGTGGGGCTGTGGGCATTGCTGAAGATACTTCTGATGCTTCCATTGCATGCCGTCAGGTTGGGCCTATTACGTTACCGAAGAACATTAAAAATGGCAAAGCGGATGGTGAAGAGGTATTTAAGAAAAGCACCTCACTGTTATTCAAATCGCTACAGGTCGTTCGTTTTTATGATCCCAAGCGTAATGTGCTGATTTATTTAACGTATAGCGATAGAATTATTGAAGGATCACCAAAAAACAGTATCTCAACGATTCCGATTATGCCATGGCCCTGATGTATCAAAAATAAATAAGTGAAAAACGGAGGGCATGGATTTTCAAGTAGAAATTATTTATTGATTAGTAAATAGTTTCTTTGTTTAATCCCGCCTGTCAGAAAACGTGATATAAAATTGCTTACATTGATGGTATTTGAATTCTTAAAGTATTATAATCACAGGCTTTTCTGATCTCTTACCAATTGCCTACATTATCTTCCATGCAGCTATTTGCCTTTGGTATCAACCATCATACTGCGCCGTTGGGTGTGCGTGAGTTGGTTACATTTCCTGAAAATACAATGGAACATGCTCTGCATGATCTGGTTGGACGTAATCCAATAAAAGAAGCAGCGATTGTTTCTACTTGTAATCGTACAGAAGTTTACTGTAGTACCGACAAACCTGAAATAGCAATGCATTGGTTGGCAGATTTTCATCATATGCCTGTGCATGAGCTGGATCCGTATCTTTATAAATTGTCGCGGGAGCAAGCTGTTAAACATGCTTTTCGGGTAGCGAGCGGGCTGGATTCCATGGTGCTGGGTGAGCCACAAATCCTGGGACAATTAAAAAATGCGGTGAAATCGGCGGAACATGCGGGCACGCTTGGTCTGTTATTGCACAAATTGTTCCAGCGTACTTTTTTTGTTGCCAAGGAAGTGCGCACTTCTACTGAGATCGGTACCAATTCGATTTCTATGGCTGCAGCTGCAGCCCGTTTGGCAGAACGGATTTTTGGTGATATTGGTGAGCAACGTGTATTATTCATTGGTGCGGGTGAAATGATTGAACTATGTGCCAGTCATTTTGCGGCACGACACCCAAAGTGCATTACAGTTGCGAACCGTACGGCTGAGCGCGCAGAATTACTGTCTAATCGTTTTAATGCACGAGCAATTACATTGGGCGATTTGCCAGAAGAATTAGCATTGCATGATATTGTGGTGACATGTACTGCAAGCCCGCTTCCGATACTTGGGAAAGGTATGGTGGAACGTGCTATCAAAATACGTAAACATCGCCCTATTTTTATTGTTGATTTGGCTGTGCCGCGCGATGTTGAATTAGAAGTGGCAGAATTGGATGATGTGTTTCTTTATTATGTAGATGATCTGGCCGATATTGTTAAAGAGGGATTGGATTCGCGTCAGAGTGCCGTGGCGCAGGCAGAAACAATTATTGACTCCAATGTGGTCAATTTTATGCGTTGGATGGCGTCGCGCGAGTTAGTTCCTACTATCCGTGCACTGCGTGACCAGGCCGAGCGCTATCGTCGCCATGAATTGGCGCGTGCTGGCAAGTTGCTGGCGCAGGGTAAGGATCCACAAGAAGTCATTGAATCACTGAGTAATGGTCTAACCAATAAGTTTTTGCACGCACCCTCTAGTGCATTGAATCATGCGCCTGCTGAGGAACGTGATGATTTGGTGGAGTTAGTGAATCGATTGTATCAGTTGCATCGTCCGCAATGAATAAGAGTATTGCCAGCAGGCTCACGCAGTTAAGTGTGCGTTTGGAGGAATTAAACCAATTGCTGAGCAGTGAGGCGGCGACAGTTGATCTCGATAAGTATCGTAAGCTGACGCGAGAACATGCGGAAATCATTCCCATTGTTGAGCTTTACCATGCTTATCAGCAAAGTGAGCGTGATATCCAGACAGCTCGGGAGATGAGTGCTGATCTGGAGATGCGTGAATTTGCCGAAGCTGAGATACAGGCGGGGAAAGAGAAACTCATACGGATTGAAGCAGATTTACAAAAGCAGCTATTACCCAAGGATCCGAATGATGAACGTAATATTTTCCTGGAGATTCGTGCAGGCACGGGCGGAGATGAGTCTGCATTATTCGCAGGCAACCTGTTTCGTATGTATTCTCGTTTTGCTGAACGACAGCACTGGCAAGTAGAGATTATTTCACAAAGTCTATCAGATATCGGTGGTTTCAAGGAGATTATCGTCAAAATAATTGGTCATGGTGCTTATTCGCGACTTAAATTTGAATCTGGTGGGCATCGAGTTCAACGTGTACCCGTTACCGAGACACAGGGGCGTGTTCATACTTCTACCTGTACTGTGGCCGTTATCCCGGAAGCTGATGAAATTAGTGATGTGGTGCTGAATCCGGCCGAATTACGAATTGATACCTATCGGGCTTCTGGTGCCGGTGGTCAGCATATCAACAAAACTGATTCGGCAGTACGCATTACCCATTTGCCAACAGGGATAGTGGTCGAATGTCAAGATGGCCGTTCGCAACATAAAAATAAAGCACAAGCAATGAGTGTTCTGGCTGCGCGTATCCATGATAAACAAATGAGAGCACAGCAGGCTGAACAAGCGGCAACTCGAAAATCTCTTGTAGGTACCGGTGAGCGATCAGAACGTATTCGTACTTATAATTTCCCACAAGGGCGTGTTACGGACCATCGTATTAATTTGACACTCTATAAAATGGATCAAATTATGGATGGTGATATTGATGATCTTTGCTCTGCATTGATAGCCGAGCATCAGGCTGAGCTATTGGCCGCGACGATGGCGGAATAATTAGAGTGAGATACATTGTTTGGTAATGATAAATTGCAGCTCGTTACGATCGCGCAGATACTGCGATGGGCATATCAGAATATCGATAGAATAGATGCCCGTATACTGCTAGAGTATGTGTTGCAGGTGAACCATGCTTTTTTATTGACACATCCTGATCAAGTGCTCTCGTCGACGGAATCAGAGTGTTTCTACCAGTTGGTGATACAACGTATTGAGGGCATGCCTGTTGCTTATCTGACTAATGAGCGTGCGTTTTATGATCTAGTCTTTAATGTAACAACCGCTGTTTTAATTCCTCGCCCGGAGACCGAGTTATTGGTTGATTTAGCATTAGCGAGAATTCCTATCAATGAGACCTGTAGGGTCCTGGATCTTGGAACGGGTAGCGGTATAATCGCAGTTACCATTGCTAAACATCGTCCGTGCGCGAATGTGGTTGCGATTGATTTATCAGTTGATGCGGTTTCTATAGCCAGAATAAATGCTAATAAGCTGGATATAAATAATATTAGTATTATTCAGGGGGATTGGTTTAATGGCCTTATTGGTGAAAAGTTTGATCTGGTTGTTTCTAATCCACCTTATATTGCAGTACATGATCCTCATCTTGAACAGGGCGATTTGCGTTTTGAACCGCGGATAGCGCTGACATCGGATGATGATGGCTTGGCCTGTATTCGCGATATTATTAGAGCTGCGCCGATCCATCTGCACCCGGATGCCTGGTTGTTATTAGAACATGGATACAATCAAGCGGCGGCATGCAGGCAATTGTTAATCGATGAGAGTTTTAGTAATATATTTTCCCAACCAGATTTGGCAGGCATAATACGGGTTAGTGGCGGACAATATAATTGTTCTCCATAGGAAGGTTGTTGGGATACAACGACTAAGAATGAATAATTTCCATACAACAAAAAGATTTTGGGGTTATTTTTATTTTAAGGGGGTTTAGATATGAGTGTAGAAGATACAATCGAGCAACAGATTACCACCCATCCGGTAGTGCTTTATATGAAAGGGACATTACAGCAGCCACAATGTGGTTTCTCTGCTAATACCGTAAATATTCTTAATGCGTGTGGTATAGAGAATATTTTTTCTGTGGATGTGCTGGTTGATCCAGAGATTCGGCAAGGTATTAAGGATTATTCAAACTGGCCAACAATTCCGCAGCTCTATGTTAATGGTGAATTTGTTGGTGGTTCTGATATTGTCACAGAAATGTATGAGAGCGGTGAACTACAGAAATTAATAAAGGAATAACAAGGTATATTAGTTATTACCTGCGGATAATTTCTGAGTCTAAGTGATTGATTTAATTAATTACGATGGCGACAACCCAGTAACGTGCAAGTTTTCCGGCAGCCATGAATAACATGGTCCAGAACCAATTAATCCGGAGCCACCCTGCTGCAACGCACAGCGCATCGCCGATTAGCGGTGTCCACGATAATAATAATATCGGGGCACCATGACGGCTAACCCATTCCAGTTCGCGTATACGATTACCCGATATTTTGAGAAGTGCTCGCTCATTAGGTAGAAATCGACCAATAAGGTAAGAGCTCATGCCACCTAGCGTGTTTCCCACTGTGGCCAGCACAAGTGCAGACCATTGAAGTTCAGGATAGGCTATTAAAACGGCTATCAAGACTGCCTCAGAACCGCCAGGTAATAAGGTTGCGGCCAAAAAACTACTGATAAATAATGCCAACAGGCTTGATTGTTCATCCATATAACGAAGTTGCTTAGAATCTAAAGTGCGCTAGTTTAACCCGGATGTTTTATGATTTTGTGCATGCTTGCGAGTAATTTTTTGAAATATTGAGATAAATTGTTTTTTTAGGGTTGGATGTGAGCAGTTCTATCAATACCGATCGTGTCCGAAAATATTTTTAAGTAATTAATTAGTTTGGTATTTAGATGGGTATATGAATGGATTTCATGCGTTGAAATTTGACTTGGGAACGTTATTTAGCGATGATAGCCGAGCTTTTTATCCATCTCTGCTTAAGAGGAAAGAATGATGACAATGAACATAACACTTAAACAAAAAATTAACGCCATTATTGGTGCCAGAAGTTTACTCAAGCACCCTTTTTATGTTGCGTGGACGGAAGGCAAGCTGTCCAAAGAACAATTACGGTATTATGCAGAACAATATTTTCATAATGTATTGGCTGAGCCAACTTACTTGAGTGCGGTACATTTCAATACACCCCACATGCACTCTGAAACTGATAGCGGTAATATCAGTGTACGACAAGAAGTACTGCAGAATCTGATTGACGAAGAACATGGTGAAAAGAATCACCCTGCCTTATGGAAAGCCTTTGCTTTTGCTTTAGGTTCAAATGATAAGAGTCTGGCTAATGCGACTGCATTGCCAGATACCCAGAATTTGGTTGAAACATTCCGGGATATTTGCCTGAATCAGCCATTTTATGCGGGTCTGGCGGCATTGCATGCTTTTGAGTCTCAAGTTCCTGAGATTGCAGCAGTTAAAATTGATGGCTTGGCGAAATTCTATGGTATGCATAATCCAAATGATTATGAATTCTTTACGGTTCACCAGAAGGCGGATGTGTATCATTCTCAAACAGAATGGGCGCTCATAGAACGCTTTGCTGATACACCAGAAAAGCAAGAAGAAGTGCTGGCTGCTACCCAAAAGGCATGTGATGCACTTTGGGGTTTCCTGGATGGCATTCACAATAAATATTGTCAGAATCTTATTTGTGAGCAGGAGACTGCCGCTACATTACATTAGCATTTGATATTGACTAGTGGCAGATAAGCGAAATCCCGCTTATTTGCCACTAGTCTCAGAGACTGAACAGTACTGAGCTATATGAGCATGACTTTTATCATCTCAACTCCCGGCAAATTTCGGCCTTTAGGCCGGAGATGGATAGGGAGTCAGCTTCGCTGATACTAAAGCCTGTGTTTTCACCTGTTTCTGTTAAAGCGTGTGAATATAAATTAAGCGCGCATACAAATTCAGGTTTTACCCAACTTTTGGGCAAGAAACTATTCTGGCTCAAACATTCGGGTGCACTAGATCTGTCTATAATCGCAGGTTGCGCGTTCGCTCTGATGCTGGGTATAGCGAGAAAAAAGGAATCGGGTATCATGCTAGCTCCTATTTGTTGATTGCGTTAAAAAAAGAGCCCGAATTTGAATGGCTGAACAAAGTTTCCAGTGTTTCTGTGCTGCAATCTCTCCGCCACCTGCAAACGACATTCGACAATTTCTTTGCCAAACGAATCCAATATCCGTCATTCAAGCGTAAGAAGCATGACAGGCAATCGGCTGAATACACATCCAGCGCCTTCAAGTGGGGCGGCAAGTCTCTGAAGCTGGCAAAGATGAAAGATCCGCTGAATATCAGATAGTTACGCACCCTTCCTAAGGCAACAAAACTAACCACTGCGACGGTCTCTAAAGACTCAGCGGATCGATACCACATTTCCATGCTTTGCGACGACTCTATTGCGTTAAAGTCAAAGGTTAGCGGTAAAGTCGGCATTGACTTAGGATTGACGCATTTCACCGTTCTTTCTACGGGTGAGAGCTTGTGGGGGTATTGAGCGATGGTATCCAAGCGGCAAATGCTGTTTAGGATGTGGGCATACCGTAAACAAGATGCCTTTGAATGTGCGCGAATGGACTTGTCTGGAATGCGGATTAATCCATGATCGAGGCATCAACGCAGCGCGTAATGTTTTGTCCGCTGGACTGGCGGTGCCAGCCCTTGGAGAATCTGTAAGTCCTGTTTACATCTAGGTGCGTCCGGATTGGATTCGTTGAATTGGGAATCCCCTTCGTTTGCGGAGGGGAGCAGTCAATTGAATTCGCTAATTTTCTCTCGGCAAATGTGGATAAGACCTTTGCACAACTGCGTAAATTTACTGTGACAATGGAAAAAATGCCCAAATGACATTTTTTATGCGTGCTATCTTGGAAAAAAATGAGGTTTTTCCTCTTTTTAAAGGGAGTTTTCCCCTTTATGTAGCATTTGGACGGACTACTCCCCTTGGTGGCTTGTCCACGAAAATTTTGTTGGCAGCTTTTTTTAGATTCATGCAGATGCTTTTCAGCATAACTTGGGCGTTGACTTTCGCCGTGCCGAAGTAACTGGCGCGGCCCATTCCGAATAGGCGTTTGGCCGTGCCGAAACACTGTTCAACAATATAGCGTTTTTTGCTGATCAATTTATTCGCCAGCTTCTGGCGTGCCGAGAGCGGTTTGTTCTTGTACGCGCGATGCATGATTGCGCTCTTGATTTTGTGATTTCTTAGAAACTGCCGATTGGCGTTGCTGGCTGATCCTTTGTCGGCATATACCCGATTCGCCTCGATGTGCGCACCCTTGATAGCTGCTTCGAAATGTATCATTTCGCTCTGGTTGGCAGGGGCCGTGTGAACCCCGCGCACATAGCCGTTTTGCGCGTCTACTACCAGGTAACTGCGGTAGCCAAATTGCGACTTCTTGCCTTTTTTTAGCCAGGTCGCATCTAGATCCGCGCTTTGTTCTTCAATACAGGTGATTCCTGGTTGGCTGCCATCCTCAAATTGAACAGCCTTACCTTCGGTATCCACCTCAAGCAGGATAGCCTTTTTAGGGCGTGCCGCTGACTCAATCAGCGTGGCATCAATTACCGCTCCCGTTGCGCCCTTGATCATCAATCCGTGTGATTGAAGCTGTTCATTGATCGAAGCTAGCAGATCGTCTAACCGATTGCCGGACACCAATCGATTGCGAAACCGACACAGAGTGGTTTCGTCCGGTATCGCATCCGACAAGGACAAACCACAAAATTGTAGAAAATCAATCCGAACATACAGTGCTTGCTCCAACGCAGCATCCGACAAACTATGCCACTGTCCCAGCAGGATCGCCTTGAACATCATCAACCTATCAAATGGTTCCTGTCCTCCACCATGTGATAACTCGCGCTTGTATAAGCCTGTAAGCTTCGAACGTAACTCCTCCCAGTCAATCAGGACATCAATCTTCATTAGCACACTGTCTCGTCTCAATCGCTGTGCCAATTCCAGTGTTCCAAAACTCATCTGCATCTCTTGCTCCAAATGTCTTCTGCTTGTCACTATTTTAGTCGGTTATTGCGCTGACGGGGGAGTTGTGCAGTAGTCTTTGGATTGGAACTGTTGATTGATCGTAGATTAGCGAATAATCTCTTATTGTTGATCTAAAATGAGCCATTATTCATGTATCGTAAGATGCTGCATTACCTTTTTATCATAATAAGTTTTGTTTTGATTAATTTCAGTGCGTATGCCGAAATAACTTATCCGCTTAATACAGACCGGGGAATTGGTTCTTTAGGGCGTATTGAGCCGCGCTCTCGAGTTATTAAGGTTTCCCATAACGCCGGTCCGGAAGGCGCTAGAGTGGCTCAGTTATTTTTTCGGGAAGCAGATCTGGTGAAATCAGGTGGAAAATTAGCCGTCCTTTCGGACTATGTTAAGAGAAAGGCAGAGGTTGAAGCTGCTAAGGCACGTGTTAATGTGTTGAAAGCACAGCGGGTCGTGGAACAGGTGACTCTGGCTTTTAATAAGAAAGAACATCTCCGTTTTGAATCCTTAAAACAGAATTCTGTCGCCAGTATTTCATTGGCCGATACGAAACGTTTAGCGTTTGAGCAATCTGAGGCAAATTTGAAACGCTTATCTGCCGAAATAGCCAGCGCTGAATTGGAACTGCGAATATCAGAAGCGGAATTGGAGAATACGTTCATTTATGCACCGATTACAGGCACCATTCTGAAAATATTAGCCTGGCCAGGAGAGCGGATCCGAGATAGTGGTCTTTTAGAAATGGCTGACCTAACGCAACTTGATGTCGTCGCAGAGATCTATGAATCTGATTTGCCACGAGTCAAGGTAGGACAGAAAGCCTACATCACTGCTCCGGGTTTCAGACACCCTTATCATGCTCGAGTCAGAGAATTAGGGTTTCAGGTCAGGAAGAATGATTTAAATGATACCGATCCGTTGGCAGATAGGGATAATCGCATCATAGAAGTCCGCCTGACTCTAGAACCTAAAGCAGTTGTTGATCTGCGACACCAGATTTTTCGGCAGGTCCAGGTACGAATTGAGCCATGAATATAATTACTTGGTTCTATTTTCCAGCACGGCTTGCCTGGCGACAACTGATTGATGATCGGGCCAAATTGATTGCGGCTATTTGTGGTGTTTTATTTGCTTGTGTACTGGTATTCATGCAGTTAGGGTTTAAAGATTCACTTTATGCCAGTGCTGCTTCTGCGCCTTTAAAACTGGATGGTGATCTATTCCTGATGCATAAACAAAGTGAAGCGATGTGGCGTTCGACTCACTTTGAACGCAATGAACTGATGCGCGCATTAGGGCACCCGGCTGTTGCTGAAGTTGCACCGCTTTATTTGGCCCTGGCTTCCTTTAAAAACATAAAAACCAAAGTCAAAAGAACATTAATGGTTTATGGCTTTGATCCGGATGTTCAATTATTCGATATCACGGCTGTTAAAAACAAACGGCGTGAGCTGCGACAAAAAGATACGGTTTTGTTCGATGAAGCTTCCCGTCCAGAATTTGGACAGATGCCTCAGTTGCTAGCAACAGGTCGCAATACCACTGAGATTAATGATTATACGGTGACAATTCTGGATCTTTTTCGACTGGGCGTCTCATTTGCAGCTGATGGCAATGTGGTGACAAGTGATTTAAATTTTATGCGGATATTCCCAGATAGAAATCGGAATGGGATTGATTTAGGTGTGATTAGACTGTATCCCGGCGCAGCCATTGAGCAGGTACAAGCTGATCTAGCCAGTCAGTTAAATGAATTTGTCAATATTTTTACTTATGAAGAGCTGCTTCAATATGAGAAGCGCTATTGGGAAAATACGGCACCAATCGGTTTTATCTTTGGCTTTGGTACAGTAATGGGATTAGTGGTTGGATTGGTTATTGTATATCAGATCCTTTTTACGGATATTGCGAATCATCGTTATGAATTTGCGACACTGAAAGCCATGGGCTATCAGCATGACTACTTTATTCGCGTGGTATTTGCATCGGCTTTTTTTCTAGCACTTCTGGGTTTTATTCCCGGCTATATACTTTCAATTGGTTTATATCATTTAGCAGAATCCCAGATATTTATGCCGATGCCCATGTCGCTTAGTAAGGCCGTCACTGTTTTCTTTTTTATTCTGTTCATGTGCGCTATGGCAGGGTTTTTGGCTATACATAAATTAAAATCGGCCAACCCGGCAGATATGTTTTGATGTCGATATTAATTGATGTGTCTAATCTAAGCTTTAGCTTTGGCAAGGGAGAACTGACCCAGTCTGTTCTGAAGAATATTACGATCTCCATCTATAAAGGTGAAATCGTCTTGATGACGGGACCTTCCGGTTCGGGTAAAACTACCTTTCTAACCATTATTGGTGGTTTGCGTCAGGCCTCTACAGGTAGTGTTAAAGTGCTTGACGAACAATTGATCAATAGCAGCGAACAAGTTAAAGTTAAAGTGCGTAAGCAGATTGGTTATATTTTCCAGCAACATAACCTGATTAGATCACTGACCGCCTTACAGAATGTCAGCATGACCCTGGAAATGCATCAGGGACTGTCTGAGCGGGAAAGACTGAACCGTGCAGCGAAGATGCTGCAGGATGTGAAGCTTGGTGACAGATTACACTATAAACCGGAACAACTTTCAGGCGGGCAGCGTCAGCGTGTCTCGATTGCCCGCGCTTTAGTAGGGCAACCGAAGATTATTTTAGCTGATGAGCCAACTGCTTCGCTAGACAAACAAAGTGGACAAGAGGCGGTCAATATTCTTAAACAATTAGCTAAAGAATCCGGAGTGACGATACTTCTGGTGACGCATGACTATCGTATTCTGGATATTGCTGACCGAATCGTGGCATTAGAAGATGGTGTCATCAAGCCTGCATGATGCTGTTTTAATACGCTATTTTATGGTGTAGCAAGGCCAGCTGAATATAATCATTTTCTTCGTGTTGCACAGAGCCTGTTGAGTAGTGTTATAGCAGAAAATTGTGGTGCTTCTTTACGTCCTTTTCCTGCTTGATCATAAATCTCATTGATCTGTAATCTATCTGTCCGTATGTTTGCCTGCACAGTGTAGGCATCGTAACCGAAGTTATGATTGAAATTGATCCAATTGAGCGGTATTGAGAACTCGATTCCGTGATGTACACGCCTGGCACTAAAACCTGCCTGCTGATCTAATGGTCTAAATATTTGAGGTGAAGCGATGAGCAGATCGTGTGCAGATTGCAGATCGCGGGTATAAATCAGCAGCTGATCTTCGTTTGTCTTATTCATAGGAACCAGGAGAATATAAGATTTCTCATGGAGAATATGCAAGAGCAGGTAATCATTGGTGTTGTCTGAGCGGATCTCACCTCTGGTTTTAACTTCAAACACCAGGTTATTATTCGGTGAGGCATTTGCCGTGATGCGTAAGATATCATATTCAGGCGTGAGAAACTTATCCATGTAAGACGGCAGCATACGTGGATCATGATAAATATTCATGGCAAGGACAGGCGACAGGTTGCCTGTCAGCAAGAAAAATATGAGGCACGTAATTCTATTCATGACCTAAAGAATGCCGGATTTTCATGTAACATTTTTGCGATATCATCGGCATCTTCCAATGCGTCGAACAATATTCTGATTTTTCCTTCAGGATCAACTAAGAAGGCGGTGCTGCTGTGATCAACCTGGTAGTTTTTCATATTGCCTGTATTTTTAGTATAGAAGTTGGCTTCTACGCCAAATGCGGACTTAAAGCGTTCCAGTGTTTCGTCTTCCAGACGCAGATGGGCGATATCTGTGCCAAAATTTTCCGTATAACTGGTTAAGGCGGCATCGCTGTCTCTATCGGGGTCGACGGTAACAAAAATACCTTTAAGCTTAATTTGTTTCGCGGCGCCTGCTGCCATGAGAAGGGAAAAATTAGCCAGTGACAGAGGGCAAACATCCTTGCAATGGGTGAACCCAAAGACAATTAGCTGCCATGATTCACTATCGTTCGCATGAGCCTGTCTTAAGTATCCCAGTGATTCTTTTTCTAGAATGACCGGTTGTGTCAGTACCAGAGTCAGGGCAGAGGCATGTGTTTGGGTAAATAGAAGAAGAATCATGATTACAGTCAGGATGTGACGATTACGCAACAGACTGCGCTTCATTTTTATATATTCCTTTCTTTTCAATGTATGTCGTTGTGTTACCTGGTTTCAGGCAACCGGCCAGATTACCCATTTGCGGGTATGAATTGTGATGCACAGAAAGCTACCCGGCCGGTTATATAGCAAAAATACGATGATAATTAAAAATTACCGCAGGCCACCTGCTGCATGGATGCCATGTGGCTTGACGAGACCTTCGTTGGGTCCGAATACCTTCACAACGGTGTCGGTTAAGGTATCGATTTTAATCACGTATCCTGAAGCCCAGCTAGCCAGCATCAGATACCGGTTGTCAGGGGTGGGGCTGAGGGTATGTGCAACAGCAAAGCCTTGAGGCAGTTCGACACCCGGTTTGAGTCTTTTTATGAAGCGTGGTTTATAACGATCGCTGATATCGAAAATGGAAATATACCCGTCATCCGCAAAGGTATGATCAATCGTATCCTCTTCTGCAATATAGAGTTTATCTCCGATAACAGCCAGATCGGATGCGGAACGAAAGATACCTTTACCATTAACCTTTTTGGTATCTTTGATAATCTGCGTAGCTGTTCCTTCCCAGGCATCAATGAGCCAAACGCTCGGTGGAATGATTTTATGTGTCGTAGGTGGCGTTAAGGAGGTTTTATCAAATTGCATTGTCGCGGTGAGCGCATAGCGTTCATCCAGCCAGGATATGAAATGAGAAAATGCGGCATGTTTCTTCTCGTTACCGAGCATGATTTGACTCAGTGTTTCCAATTGACCGGTGACTCTATCTACTTTATATAGATCGATGATACTGTTATCAAAGAAATAGCCGGTTCCCAGTCCAAGCGTTCCCGATTTGTTGAACATGATACCGTGTGTTTGCTCTGTATAACCGGGTATGCTGATTGGATCAACCGAAGCAAACTGATTTGTTTTGGTATTGATCACCCGAACTCTGTCGTTGGTCCATTCGGTGAAATAAATAAAATCAGAATAAGGCAGTATCGTGGGGCCGTGAATCTGGGTTGCGCCTGCCAGGATCCAATTTGGTACAGCCTGCTTGCCATTAATTGATTCTACAAAAGGCAGTTCGGCCGGTGTACCTGGAACATCTACAGCTAATACATTATCCAGAACGAGTTCTGCTGCGCCTGTATCCCAATTAATATTGTTGACACTCAAGGCAATCACATAAGCAGGATGATCAGCTGTATTGTCTGTCGTTATATAAAGCCGGTTGCCCTCCGGTAGAGTCAGAGTATGCTGCAATGGAACGTCGCCGGGCCAGCCGCTGATATTAAAAGGATCAATAGTAATTACCTTGTCTTCTTCGTGGTTGAAGAGATAAATCATGCGAGTGTGATAATCAATGGCCGTTGCTAGAGGCTGCAGGTATTGATTATAAGTATTTGCATTTACCGAGCTTAGCGGCAATATGAACAGGCATATTAAGGTTAATAGATAAATATGGACGCGTTTATTCATTGAAAAAAAGATCTCCTATTTGGGTTGTTGATACTAATGCGCTGAAAAAATTGATTTTCTCAGCTTGTAAGAACCTCGGTTAAAAATACCGATTACTTTAGTTTTGATCGATAGTTGGATTGGAATGTCTGATTGAACTTGTATTGCTTTATGCTCAATCCTGAATTACAACGCAACGATCAAGCTGTTGTTTTATAGTAAATGATGTGAATGATGGTTTTCTGTGAGAAAACACACACATTCATCTCGATAAAAAAATCGGAAGACTCTATAACAATTAAAGACTATATTCAAGGAATAAATACATCGCGGTACATTACAATAAGATTGATGCTTTGAAGAGAACATCGGCAGATGGCCGGGTTTGTTCTGCATTCAATGATTAAACTGTTTGTTTGGAGAAGGTAAGGAAAACAGACTGCAGCTATTCATCTGCTTAACTTCATGGATGTGTCTGGATGGATGGACGTGTCCGTGCAATCAGGATGTATCCGGTACATTGGGTGTGATTTGATAAATCCGGAGTGAATTTATTATAAGCAATCAAAAAATATTTTGACGGGATGTGAATACACTGCAATGGGGTTTTTTTGTTTTAGATGAGCACTTGTGTGGAGGTAAAGCTTTATGACGGAACCACTGCGAGAGAGAAGCTATGTGCCCGCATTGGGATATCATTGGCTAACACCCTATTATGATCGCGTAGTTAACTTAACTACCCGTGATAGCGTTATTAAGCAAGCATTGATTCAGCAAGCCCGTTTCGAAGCAGGACAGAACGTTTTGGATCTCGCATGCGGGACGGGTACACTGGCTATTCTTATCAAGCGTGATGTATCCGATATCAGTGTAACTGCGGTTGATTGTGATCGAACTGTTTTATCGCTTGCTGAGCATAAGGCCAACCGAGCCGGGGTTGAGATCCAGTTTGATTGTGCGTTTTCGGATCATTTACCCTATATTGATGCGTACTATGATCGGGTTGTATCCAGTTTATTTTTTCACCATTTAACGTGGGAAGATAAAAGACGTGCCGTGAGCGAGGTTTATCGAGTGTTGAAACCCGGTGGCGAATTTCATATTGCGGATTGGGGGCGCGCTGATAATGGGTTAATGCGGAGTGTGTTTCTTGCTGTACAGTTATTCGATGGCTTCAAAAATACACAAGACAATGTTACCGGAAAGCTGGTGGACTTATTGGAACAAGCGAGCTTCAGCCAGGTTGAAACGTCACGATCTTTTAATACAATTTTGGGCACAATGGCGCTCTATCGCGCAGTTAAGAACCATTAGAACAGCCTTTGAATACGGCAGTCTTTTAGCTATCCTAATGGAAAACGGGGATGTAATGCTTCTGTTTACTGAATCATCTCTTTTTGGGCTGTTTCGAAATTATTGACAATGATTTTACCGCCCGAAATAACCAGGTCGGGATACTCCAGGTTTTTTAATTGGTGGTGAAGGTCGCCCTGCACGGCAATGATATCGGCCGGTGCGCCGGGTTGTAAGGTGCCCAGTAACGGAATATCCAGTTGTTGACCGGCTTTAGATGTGGCCGCACGCAAAACTGCTGCCAGCTCCATTCCTGCCATTTTCATCATATAGATCAGTTCCTGAGCGTCGATTCCTCGCGGGATGTCAGGATGTGCAATTTCAGCACCGTATAGCAATTCCCCACCCAAAGCTGACCAGGTGCGGGTATTATGTTCGATACCCGTGCATTTGGATAACGTATCCAGTGTAGTAACGATTTTTACATGCTGTGATACGGCTTTTTCTAATAATTGCCTGGGGATCTGGTTACAAGGCATGTGTGCCCACTCATCAACCCCTGCGTTAATTGCAATCTGTGCGCCCCTGACTTCTGCAATATGTGCGGTTACTTTCCGGTTATGCTGATGCGCTTCACTCACAATCGCTCTGACTATTTCTTCTGATAATAGCGGCCATTCCTGCTTGACGTTGGAAGCAGGATGATCAGTGAGTGCTTGATGTGAATGAATTTGTTTCTTATCCGAGTGCGCAGGATGTTGATGCCCATGATGTGGATGATCATGATGAGCAGACCAGGGTGCACCAATCTCGCCCCCGGGTTCCAAGGCGATTTTGATGATGACGGCACCCTGATTAATGAGGTTGCGAACAGTACGTCGCGCTTCTTCTTCAGTTGAAACAGCGATGGCAATATCGCTAGCACCAAGGATGGGAATGGGGTAGCCATGGGCTGCCGTGATAATCGGTCCGGAGGTGAGAACGCGCAGGCTACCATTACCGCCATATGGCTGATGTACGGGACCACCTAAATCTCGAATGGTTGTGATGCCGTGTTTTAAAACAGTGTCTGCTGGCACATTTTGAAATGAAAGGTGTGCATGTAGTTCGATCAAGCCGGGCAGTATGGTTGCTTCACCCAGATCGATAATTTTTACGGCAGCCGTGGTTTTAAATGACTCGCGTGTGCCTATGCGTGAAATCTGTCCATTTTCTATCAGTACTGAGGTGTTCGTTTTGATTTGCTCTCCATCAAAAATACGGGCAGCATGCAGCAGAATGGGTATGGATTTTATGTCCTGCGCCACGGCAAAGATGGGAAAAAAGACGAGCAAAATCAGTATCCAACCAGATCTAATTTGTTTGAGCAGTATTAAAATTTTTATAAAAATATGTTTGATCATTTAATTCTCCATAGGTTAATAAAAGCGTCACAGGGATTGATTCGAATTGGCCTGGAATCTTAAGTAATGGTTTGCCTGTTTTTAAATCTGGCCGATGATTTTTAGAGCGGGCGTAAGCCCAAGTATGCCCGGGCTTATTTCCCGTTATATCTGATCAGGTTCAATGCGATGAACCAAAATGCAAAGTGCTGCCATCAGAAGAAAGCTACCCCAAGTTGTTTCAACCAATGCTTCCTTATCTGGATGAGTTTTGTAGCAGCTTCCCCAGAATATTCCGGAATCCATGTTAGCTTTATGTTTTTTTGAATGATTGCTGGATCGGATACCCGTAAAGTATTGACTACGTATGATCGCGGTAATCTGTTGATGCGCGTATCTATGCCATTGCTGGCCATTCGGTACGAGATTGGCCAGGGAAAGCATGGCAAGAGACGCAATGACAGAGGCGGAGGGATCGTAGAGTCCATTGGGATTATCCAGTCTGTTCAGTGGCAGGAGTTCGGAGCGTGAATTTTTCCAGTATTCACAAGCAGACTGAGCATATGTAAGGTAAGGTTCTCCCCATTGTATGGCTGCTCGACTCAGTCCCAACATGCCCCAGGCTTGACCGCGAGACCATGCACCCGCTTGACCAATCGGTTGAAAGCTTCCGTGGTTAAAATGAGCGGTTGCGTGGAATGCACCCTGGGTATCGCAGCAGGCCGCTATTAAGGTATCGGTGTGAGATCGCAGGATATCTTCATATTCCCTGGATTTGTCTTGCCTGAAAAGTTGTATTAACGCGGCAAGGCTGTCTATCGAGATCAGTTGCTTTCCTTTTTCTCCACCTCCCATATCTATACCGAGAGGGATGCAATGCGTTTTCGGGTCATAGGCAGCTGCGAGTGCGATCATCGATTGCTGTGCAAGCCTGCGTGCAGGTACATCCTGAAACCAGATATTTCCAAGCGAAGCGCCATACCAGAAAACAAGGCTACGATTAACAGAATCCGTATCTATTTTGGGTAATAAGCGTTGACAGAGTTCCGATGCCTTACACTGGTCAGATACTGACTTTGTGATGTGTGCCCGCAGCCACCACCATGCACTCCAGAATCCGCCAACCCAGGAACCACCGGGTGAAATGGTCCACTGATTACTTGTGCTCGGTGAGTAAAGTGGAAAACCATCGGTACAGAGGCTGTCAATATGTATCATATGGCAAATCATGACTTCAATCGCTGATTCTATTTCTGCATGGCTTGATTGCTGCTGATTAGTTTTATGAATCGTATGCATAAGAAATATCCTTTTCAGAAAACCAGATTAAAATCTGCCCAGAATGAATGCGCGTGCTTATTCCCCTGGAAATTATTTTTAATCACACTGCCAGCGAAAGCATGACCATAGTAAAGTCGCCATGAGAAATGTTTGCTGACAGCATGCGTGAAACTGATATCAATTAACTGACCCACATTTTTACTCCCACCAGAAGATTTGCCTGAATAGCCAAATGCGCCTGAGTTTGTGGTTGCGCCCAGGCCTCGGTAAGCAAGGTCATTTGAGTTAGTGAGCGACAGGTGATGAAAATTTATGTTTATCTGAGTCTTTGGGGTAGGCGATACAATCATTTCTATGAAAGAATCCCGAATATTCATTTGATTGTAAAATGGAAATTTGGAATAGAGCCGTCCGCTCGGAAGCAGTGTGAGAAAGGTTTGATGTTTATTGTCCTGGGCGTTGTTGTCGCCTGAACTTTGATAATAAATAGCGCGTAACCATGGTTTGAAACGTATCTGAGTCCATTGATAACCTAATTCAGCTGAGATCGCCCAGGCCTGGTGCTTCTGATCAGTCCAATCACCGAACTGATAGGCTCCCCACAATAAACTATCGATACTGCCTGATTTCAATGGGTGCAAGGATAAGAAATGGGCGCCCAGTGTATGAATAGCCAGATTCTGGTTGTTTAGCCGTGGTCTTGCATCCGGTGGGCGGTTATCGATAATCTGTGTATCGCGTTTGTCATTGTAATGTATATAGAAAAGACGGCTCTCTGTTCCAGGTAGCCAGGTATTCTGCTTACTGGTGAGCGCGGTATAAAGTAGATTGATATCGCTGATTTGTTTTTGCCCCTGAACTGTAAAACCTCCTTGTGTTGGGCGCATGCCACTGATAGTCAAATTAAGCTCTGGTCGGTCGTAGACAGCGGAAAAACCATCAAAACTTCGCCCGATATAAATGACATTAAATCCGCCGATGAGGCGTTGTGAAATGCGTCTTTTCTTTAATGTGTCGAGTTTGGTAATGCCGGTACGATATTCCATTCCATCCATGAATTCGAAACGGCCTGCTTTTAAAGACAGCCCGGGTATACCTAATGAGTTGAATTTGAAATCAAGATAGCCTTGTTTTAGAAAAATGTTGGCGGAATTAGTAGACTGATTAGCCAGAAAATAACCGCCTCCCAAACCCAAAGGTCCGCCGGGAACAGCAACCGAATTATCCGGGAGTCCAAAGAGGCCGATATATTGTCCCTGTATGTAACCATCGACATAGGGAGTTGTCAGCTGTGCACCGAGCCTGGCACGTAATACTGATAAATCATAGGTATGGTTATTATTGATGGCAGGTTCAGGCCGGAAAAAATGCCATCGCTCGTAACTACCCATTAATTCGCCGTTAATTCGCAGATATTGATTAATCTGACCCACATCTTTGGCTTCCTTTGCGCTGAGCGCGCCACTGATGAGTAGGAGAGTACTTATAACACTCAAAATGATTAAGCATTTCAGGTTTCGGATTACAAATAAAAGGATGCCTCTGGGGATGGGTATGGTTAAAAAAGTCATTGCAATTTCATGCCTTTACTTCATATAAATAGTCGTTCAGTGATGCCTGACAGGTAACCTGATTGTTCACAGGGTTGTACTTGAGTTTTTTTATTCGTATGATTTTGTTTTTAACTCAGTAAACTGAAATACATAGAATCATGGAGTTGATAACATCAAGGGATGGCACGCCGATTGCCAGCTGGCAGCGTGGGGCGGGAGATCCCTTATTACTTGTGCACGGTACGACCAGTGATCATCTTGTCTGGACATCGGTGCTGGCTGCGCTGGAACACCATTTTAGTGTATGGACCCTGGATCGCAGGGGACGGGGCTATAGCGGTGATTCCGGCAGCTATGCGTTTGAGCGTGAGTGTGAAGATATCGCGACTATCATTGATGTGATTGGCGGTCGCGTACATCTTCTGGGACATTCCTTTGGAGGGCTCTGTGCCCTGGAGGCAATATTGCTAACTTCAAACATCGGCAAACTCATGCTTTATGAGGCTCCTATTTCTCTGGCCGGCAGCGGTTGGTCGGAAATGCGTGAAGCGACCTTGCAGAACCTGCTGATCTCTGGAAATTGGGAAGAAGCAGTGCTTCTTTTCTTTCGTGACATTCTCAAAGCAGCGCCTCATGAGATTGCGGCCATGCAAGCCGGATCGAACTGGCCAGGGCGTGTTGCAACTGCGCATACTATTTTGAGAGAATTGCAATCCGTTGATAAATATGATTTTAATCCACATCGATTTGATTCCCTTCGAATTCCGATCATGCTCCTGTTGGGAGAGGATAGTCCCGCGCGTCGCTATCAGGCTGCTGAAGTATTGTGTCGGAGTCTTTGTGGTAGCCAAATCAAAATTCTCCCAGGACAACAACATGGTGCGATGAGGACAGCACCTGATTTGTTCGCTCATGAAGTGATCGAATTTTTTCGATAGTCAGCATCGTGATAGGTTAACTAGAGTGGCTTATTCTTGCTGATAATTGCGCCGTCTCTTGTTGGCGGCGCGCTGATGCCAAAGCCCATGTCAAGATACAGGCGGTCATCAATATGCCTATTAAGGTGCTCCAGCCGAGTAGAAAACTGCCAGAATAATTAGCAAGGGAAGCATAGAGCGGCGGACCTAACGCGAAACCGGCAAAAAAAGAGACTGAAACAAAGCCGGATGTGGTGGTTACAGGACCGAAAGCTGAATCACGTATGAGCATGCTCATTGCGATTGCATTGGTGCCCACTGCGCTCAGTCCAACACCGATGGCACCGACCCATAGACACCAATGATGCTCTGGATCTGCAAACATTGTGAAGGCGATTGCGCCAGCGGCAATAGCCGAAAGAATAAATAAAAGCCGGGATTCATCTGCAAGTTTTGATCCCAGTGGGGTTAATACGATTCTGGAGAGCATGCCCGTGATGCCAAAGATGCCAATTAAGCTGTCGGCCAGAGAGAGTGACATGCCTTGCTGCATTGCAAAAGTGGGTAGAAAAGTGACAAATGCAGAAAGTGATAGGCCCACACAAAATTGAATACTCATCAGCCACTGTGTCAGTGAATTAGGAAAAGACCGGGTGGGTGCCTGGCTGCTTTTGGTTGGTTGTTTCGGCGTAACATAAAGGGTTGCGATGCAAAATAACAGGGCGACAGGAACAATTACGCCGAATGCCACGCGCCAGCCATATTGAAAGGCGATACCGGGGAGCACTAGACCTGCGAAAAGTGCTGCCAGCTGAACGCCGGATTGTTTGAGCCCCACCATAAAGGCTCTTTTTTCTGCTGGAATTTGCTGTGTGATTAATAAGTTTGTAACCGGATTTGCAAGGGCTTGTGCAATGCCGCAAATGGCAGCAGCAATCATCAAACCATAAAAATCCTGAGTATTTGCAATGAGTGTAAAAGCAAGGGTGATAGCAAAGAAAATGATGAGCAGTGCGTATCGTGTTCCAATGGTGTTCACGATAGCACCGGCCCACAGCGACAAAATGGCGGCCAGACCGAAAGCACTCATGATGAGATAACCCAACCATGTAATATCAAATTTTAAATCCAGACTAAGAACGGGTCCAAGTGTGCTGGTTGCATATAAAATCAGCATGGGTAAGGTCATTGCAAATACCAGAACAATTCGGAGCAGATTGTTAACCATAGCCGTATGGTAAGCGGGACTAGTTAATGTCGACATAATTAAGACACCCGATTGATAAGAAATCGTCGTATGGACTGTAATGGATAGAAATAAAACACACGCATAAAGCCGAATGGATAAGAATTTGATTAATCAAAGGAGTAGGTGCTTTTTTGTTGATAAAAATGGATCAATTGGCGACCTATCGAACTGATCAATGAATCTTCCGTGCCGTCGAGGATGCGTGATGCTCGCGCAATTTTACTGATACCGGAAAGGGGAGTGAGATCACTGATGCCTTCGGCACCATAAAGTTGTATGGCTGAGTCAGAGGCGATACATAAAGCCCGAGATGCCGCCATCTTGGCAGTATTGATTTCAATATGGCTAGAACACTGGGTATCGACGCCGCGTGCAGCAATACGGATGAGTGCGCGCGCGCTTGCGATTGCTTGATAGGTATTGCCAATGTGCTGGCGTACCAGTTGCTTTTCAGGCAATCGTGCTGATCTTCCATGTGCTGAATTAATGCGTGCACCCATTAAATCCAGACATCTTTGGGCTAATCCCACCCAGCTCATGGCGCGCAATAATCGACCGATTCCGAGCCGTTGATTCATTAACTCGAGACCTTTCCCACAGCCGCCTAACAGGTAATGTTCAGGTACTTGCACGGCATTGAATGAAATTTCACTCTGATCAAGAGAGCTGCCTGCGATCGGGATAGGTCGCTCCACTTTGAGCCCTGTCGTATTGGCTGGAACAATGATCATTGAGAGTGCGCTGCTGAGGAGAGCATCTTTTTCCCCAGTGCGGGCTAAAACAGTAATAAAGGTTGCTTTGTGTGCATTCGAGACGAACCATTTTCTTCCGTTGATATGCCAGTTCCCATTGGATAAATGAGCTGAGGTGGTGATTAAATCAGGAATTGAGCCACTGTGTTCCGGTTCGGTCATGCCATAGCTGGGAATGGTTTTTCCGGAAATCATGGGCTCTAGAAATTGCTTGCGAATCTCATGATTACCAAATTTAAGCAGCATATGTGCATCCAGCGCTGAATGACTGCCGAAGATATCTGATGAAAATTCGGTGCGCGCCTCTTGCTCAGCAACTAATAGATAATCCTCCAGAGCGGTTATTTTTCCACCATAAGAGGCAGGGTAAAATAAGCCCCATAGTCCTGCCGAGCGTGCCTTTTCAGCCAGTTCGGATTGTAATTGGGCTGATTGATTCTCCTTACACGCTAATTGTGGCTCGTTTGGGATAATCAGCTCATCAACAAATCTTCTAACCTCGTTTGCAAGCGATTGGGCCAGAATGGTGTGTGTTGATCTTCTATTGATTGTTAACATAAGGAAAAGCTGGGTCTCGGATTAATTACTAATGTGCATGGGAATGGCTAATTCGGCTGCGAGCTTTTTTTTGTCTATTTTTCCTGCTGGACTCAGTGGTAATTGCCGGAAATGGCGTAGATATTCGGGCAGTTTGTTGATTTCCAAGCCTTGTTCATGCAAGTAGCGGGTCATTTGAGATAATGATGGATGTTCAACACCCTCCCGTAGAACCAGACACAGACAAATCCGATGCCCTAGATCGGGGTCGGCAATCGGTATGCAGGCGGCGCTGACGACAGCCGGATGCGAGACTGCAATACTTTCTATTTGTGCGGGGCTAATGTTGACACCACCGCGAATAATGATTTCTTTCTTGCGCCCGGTTAGTATTAGATAGCCATCATTATCGATGTATCCCAGATCTCCAGTGTAGACCCAGCCATTCTGATCCCGGTACAGTTCGTCCAGATCGGGTGCATTAACATATTGCATAGGACTCATGGGACCTCTTGCGGCGATTTCACCGATTTGACCCGGTGTTATTTCCTGCTTTCGGTCATCAACAATTTTAATGCTGCAAATATCCGGGTTAGGCCGTCCGGCTGTATGTAAAATGGTCTCTGGACTGTCATCGAGTGAAGTATGGCAATTCACACCGTCTGCGGAACCGTATAAGCTGATAAAACCGCAGCGAAATGCGTGGGTGCATCGTTGTATGGACGCGACATCAATTTTGGCTCCTCCGTTGATGATTGCGATCAGACTGCTGGTGTCAATCTGCGATAAAGCCGGGTCAGCGGCAATGCGCTGGAACATGGTAGGGACACCAAAAATATAATTCGGTTGGTGTTCGTTAATAGCCTGAATGGCTGCTGTAACATCGAATTGTCGTAAAATGAGAACTGATCCACCCAGCCAGGATAAAACACCGAATGTTGCCGTTGAACCAAAGGCTGTGCCAAGTGGCATCAGATAAAGTCCTTTAAAGGTGTGGCCATCTGGATGTATGTGTTGTAGAAAACGTCCTCGTCCACCTATCAGTGCATTGTGAGAATAGGCAACCCATTTTGGATCAGATTCTGTTCCCGACGAAATGAGGAAACGAACGGGTGCGTTGGGACAAATTGTCATTAACTGGCCAGGTTCAATTGGCCGGGCTTGGGATAAATTATCCAGTGTGTGCCAGTTATCTCGTGCTGTCCCGTTCACAATCAATATACGAAGTGACAGCAGAGTGGGCCTTATGGATTCGATGAGCTCGCACTGATCAATGCCCATCGATTCCTGTTCCACAATGATGACACGCGCGTCACATTTTCTTAGCAAGGATTGAATATCCAGTCGTCCACGTCCGGGCGGAAAAGGAGCCACAATAGCGCCCAGTGCAGCAGTCGCAAGATCAATAGCACAGCTCCTCCAGCTATTATGGAGTTGATATGCAATCACATCACCTGGGACAACGCCTAATGCGCTGAAGCTGGCCGCCAGGCGCTGCACTTTATCGAATAAATCCGCATAGGTCATTGTTTCATCCAGAGCGATCACGGCTGGCTTGTCCGGTGTTTTCTGCACATGCTCGTGGAATAGCGTATAAACAGATTTATTCGGATAGATGCCATTTTGAATCCACTGATTTCGGATTTCAGGCGGGACTAAATCGATAATGCCTGCATGATTCATTTAAAACTCCAGGGAGATTTAACCCGGGTATAAGAACCCGGATTGAAATGTGATTTCAGTCGAGCTTGGGTTTGCAGTTCTGTCAGGTCTTCAATGACAACAGCAGCGGGTATGCCGGCTTGTTCGAAGATTGTGACCCATTCATCCGCTGTTTTAGAAAAAAGGTATTTTGTCAGGGATTGTTGAAAATCAATTTCTTCAGTATCGATTGCAATATCGAGTGCCTGGATTAATCGTGTCGTTGTGGGATAATCACGACACTCAATGGCAATTTTTCCGTGCCGGGTAGGATAAATGTTATTAATGACAGGCTTCGAGCTTGAACGTGTATCAGGTAATTGTTTTGGGTCCTGAAAATCATCGTTACATAATAACGTTGCACTACTCATGAGTGATGAAGTCACCCTTACACCCATATTGTTAAGGTGGCGACTGAGTAATGCGATTGTGATTCCTTGTGCTGCGACCACGCCGCCTAATATATCCAGTACTGTAAATAACGAACCGCCATTGGTGCCAGATGAATGGGCAATTTTTTTTGCAACTCCGGAATAAGCCTGCGCCATAAAATCTGTCCCCGGTGTTGCATGCAGGGCGGCAGGCGTTTTTTCATGGGTTGACCAGCCAGCAGCATAGCCGTAGACCAAGGCCGGATTCAAATCGGTAAGATCGCTGTAGTCAAGACCGAGTTGGGCTGCTTTGCCGGGTGCCCAATTATGTAAGAAGACATCTGCTGTTCGAACTATATTTTTTATCTCGGCTTTACCCGCCGAAGATTTGATATCGATCTCTCGAATAATTTTGCCTTGATTGAGTGCATCAAAGCGCGCAGAACAGCCGTCTGCCATGGGCGGCATTCCACGTAGAGGATCTCCGCCAGGCGGCTCTATCCTGATTACCCTAGCACCCAGAAATGTAAGTAAATGTCCGGCTAGCGGTCCTTGAATGCGTCGACAAGACTCAATGACGGTAAGGCCGCTCAGTGGCAGAGTATGCCTGCCTTGTTTGGGGAAAGCCGGACTACTAAGGCCAGGGCCAGCTTGAAATGCCCAGGGACCTTGCCGCCATTCCTGTGCGAAGTGTTTGTCCAGGATTCTTTCATCAATAGTGCGTATGGAACAAATGGACATCCCTGTATTGATGGCTATTTCTGAAATCTGACGAAAAGTATGTTTTGAAAGTGCACTGATGAGTGCATCGGGAATAGGCGCGATGGCTTTGGCATAACGCAACAGGAAAGCGGTCCACCCATTGCCGGCCAGCGTTGGGTGGATGCCAATCTGGGCCCAGAACTGTTGCCAGGGTTCGACATTTAACGTTTCGAGTTCAAAAATAATGCCATCGGATGAAATAAAAGGCGGCGCGGCTGGATGTGATATGCTGCCCGGAAACAAAGTTTCTGGTGATTCTGTTGCGGTTGCGCCGGCGATATATTGCCCCATACTTAATAGAGCGGCGGCGGCCATTGAAACATGGTTGCTGGTTGCTGAAAGGCCTCGCAGTTGTCCTAACGCGGTCGCGGCACCCCCTTGCAAAGCAAGCGTTGCAGTTAAAGTCGACACATAATCTAATCCGAGCGACTGAGGTTTCCCGCTAACGCGTCCATGTACTGACATCAATCCACAAGCGGCCTGAATAATGTTTTCAGTCACGGCCGTCTGCTTGGCAGATTTATCCCATTTGGTTATCTTGCAGATAACGGGTTTGGTATGGGGCGTTTTAAATTCAAAGGACAAGGATGCAGTAGCGGAATCATCGTTATCTTCAGTTGACTGGATCATCGCACCCAATGCCCTGGATTGGTAGCGTAGTGAAGAGGCGACTGCTGAGAAATCCGGAATGGAATTTCTCAGAGAACCAGTGATCGTGCATCCAGCCAATGGTTGATGGATATTCATATTTTTCATATATAAAAAAAGATTGAGTCGGGGCTATCCTCCAGCAACGGCAGGTAAAATGGTTAATAAATCACCGTCCTGAAGGCTTGTTGAAAGGCCATCATGAAAGCGAATATCGTTATCATTAATATATATATTGATAAAACGGTGAGCTTGTTCCTTGGAGATCAATTTTTCTTTAATACCAGGATATGCTTGTTCCATCTGATTGATCGCATCCAGCACATTGATGCCATGCGTTTCAACCCTCTTTTGGTTATTCGTTAAGGGTCTTAAAATAGTTGGAATACTGACGGTGATTGGCATGCTTGCTCCTTTTTCAAAAAATAGGCGTAATGTAGCGTTTTAATAAAACAAAAAGAGTGGTGTGGAATGGCCTGTTTAGTCTGTCGTAAGCATCAGGCCAACATCAATTCCAGATCAGACTGATATGTTTTGACTATTCTGACCCGTTCTTCAATCACCATTTTCTCTACAATACGAAAACTGCGTATTTCGTCTTCATAAGTTTGATCAGTCGAAATAATGATGTAGTGGGCTTGAGGCTCAGTGGCATATTGAACATCGGTATGACTGGGGTATGCCTGTGAATGCGTATGGGAATGGTAGATAACGATTGGCTCTTCATCGCGCTGTTCCATTTCTCTCCAGACTTGTAGCTGCTGCTGCGAATCGAATTCAAAGAAATCTTCCGATTGTGCAATATTGCGCATGGGAATCAGTCGTAGTGGAAGATTGGATTTGACGGGACCGGCAATAATCCCGCAGGTTTCGATGGGATGATCCTGCCGTGCCTGAGCGATCATTGCATTCACTAGTTTCGTATGTATTGTCAGCATATTTCTGATCTCCTGGAAGTTAAATAGCTAAAGATTTTCTTACTCAAACAAACCATTGCTATTGGTTTAAAAGGGCGCATTCAAAAGTGTCGTTTTAAAAAATTCAAGAACCTGATGAAACATAAATGCGGGTTATAAGAATCAATCGGCCGCATTATTCGTTCAGTAGCTGGGCAGTGAGGGATCAACGTCTTTTATCCATGCCAGAATTCCGCCTTCCAGGCTTTTGACATTCGTAAAGCCTTGTTTTTGCATTTCGATCAGAACATCTCGAGAGCGTGCCCCCATTTTGCATTGGAGGACAATGAGACCTTCCTGATTCATATTCGCTAATATTGCTTCAGACATTATTTTATGCTTTGGAATATGGGTGGCGCCTTCGATATGGACGATGTTCCATTCTTCGATTCCGCGTACATCAATAAGCTGTAGATTCGTGCCGCTTTCTTGCATAGTCTTAAGTTCTCGCGCACTAATCACCGGCACATCAGAGTGGGGTGGTGATGGCTGTAATCCACAGAATGCTTGATAGTCAATTAATTGAGTGATAGGCGTTCTCACCGGTGCCGGACGAAGCGGAATAAATCGGTAGTTCATATCAAGCGCGTCATAGACAGCCAGTCGACCCAGCAGTGTTTCGCCTAATCCGGTGATTAATTTGATAGCTTCTGTTGCCATCATGGCTCCGATTGAAGCGCAAAGAATGCCCAGTACACCGCCTTCCGCACAAGAAGGGGCCATTCCTGCTGGAGGGGGCTCAGGATATAAATCGCGATAATTCAATCCCACGCCACCTGGCGCATTCTCCCAGAAGACAGAAACCTGTCCCTCGAACCGGAAAATAGAACCCCAGACATAAGGTTTTCCTGCTAATACACAGGCATCATTAACAAGATAACGTGTTGCAAAATTATCTGTTCCATCCACTATCAGGTCATAGCCCGATATGATGGCTGCGGCATTGGCCGCTTCAAGTCGCTCACTGTGTAGTTGTACGAGAACATAGGGATTTAATGCCTTAATCGTATCCCGTGCACTTTCTGACTTTAATCTGCCAATATCGGATTGCCCGTGAATAATCTGTCTTTGCAGATTTGATTCATCGACCCTATCGAAATCAATAATTCCCAGCGTACCGACACCGGCCGCAGCCAGATATAAGAGGGCTGGCGAGCCCAGGCCACCGGCACCGATGACTAGAACCTTACTGTTCTTAAGACGCTTCTGTCCTTCCAGACCGACTTCAGGAATCAATAAATGGCGACTGTACCGTACAATTTCATTTTTACTTAAATCTGCTGCTGGATCGACTAATGGGGGTAATTGCATCAGATACTCCATTTTTAAATTAAATGATTACTTCACTTCAATTGGCAACTTGACTTGCGAGTGATGCTGGGACTGACAAAACAAACAGGATAAATCCTATGTGTATCGAAATACATGCGAAGAGAATCAGGCATCATGTCCGTATCAATTCCGCTTTTTATATAAGATTCAAACTGACAGAGAAGCCGATTTGACCCCAGCGTCCGGGCATGGGATATCCGGAACGATAAGCATAGTGCTCGTTAAGCAGGTTTTCCGCGGCCACAAAGACTTCTCCCTGTTTGCCTAGCATGGCTAATGGGTAAGCAACCCGTGCATTCATGATGACGAATGAATCTACCTTTTCTGTATTGGAAAAGGCCGGATTGCGTGCGCGACTCAATGCCAATACGCTGGATTGATATTGTGTGTCTACTGTCAAGCGAAGGGGGCCAACCTGGCCATTAATCCCCGCTGTAACCGCTCTACTTGGCGCATAAGGTAAATTATCGATACTGGGGTCAAGCAAGGTCAGGCTGCCAAACAGGGACCAGTTCCGGGTAATATCCTGTCTGAGTGAGAACTCGGCACCCCGAACGGTATAAGCGCCCAGATTTAAGAATTGAGGTGGCGGTGGAATATTCGGAGGAAAACCAAAAATATATCGATTTTTCACATGATCAATAAATAGACTCACATCAATTTGCGTTGTATTAAAAGGCGTCAGCTTTATGCCGACTTCGGCATGACTGAGCTCTTCTGCGGAAAGCTGTTTCCACGTATCCCTCAGTGGCGGCATTAAATGTGCAAGCAGCGGTGCTTCGAGTCCTGGATAGTGAATGCCGCGCGATACATTACTGAATAGTGTGATGTGTTCGGAAATCAATGACAGGCCAAAATGGGGTGCAGTCTTGGTTGCGAACTCACTGTGATTGTAGACGCGGACACCGAACGAAGGCACCAGCAGCCAATCCTCATGGACGGCGTACTGCTGGCTCAAAGAAAAATAGGGTGACGTTACCCGAAAAGTAGGCAGATTAACCTTATCCTGCGGAGCCGGCGCGATACGGTTAAATCGCGAATCACCGGAAACCCGATCACTGTCCAGTCCGGCAGTAATGGTGCCACCTTGCCAGGGCGAGAATACTTCTTTCCAGCGCACGCCGGTTGTTTGAAAATTGTTGAAGTGATTGCCTTCGATGCCGCCTTGTCTTAACCAGTTACCTTCACCTCGATTATGGTAGACACGTAGATCACCCTGCCACCGGTCGTGGTTATGTGATACAAAAGCGTATGACATACCGGATTGTGTTTCATATTTCGGGGCAACCGCTACGCTGGGTAGTCGATTATCACCTGGATCAAGAGCTTTGTTGTCGACAAAAATAAAACCGGTGCCAATTGACCAATGCGGGTCTAATTGCATGCTGACACGCCCCATTACATTATTCAATTCACCATCCGCATTCCGCCGATGTCCATTCGATTGCGCATGACCCTGTGCCAGCATATACGATATATTTCCGCTGCGGCCGACCAAGTCTGCTTGTTCGATAAAGGTTCCGAAATAGCCACCTGAGACTCTGGCATTGATCAGTGTGCCCTCTTGATAAGCCTGTTTTGTTTCGAGATTAATTGAAGCAAAATTATTGCCATTAATATGAGGCTGTGGGCTTTTGTATACAGTGATGGATTGCATGCCGTTAACAGGCAGTAAATCCAGTAAGGGGTGATTCCACACACCCATAAAGATGGGAATACCATCTACATAAGTCATAATTTCGCTGCCTGGCCGACCTGCGCCCATGCCACGAATATAAACAGCCCCACCTTGATCACCGCCAAAGCCGCCAACTGGGTTGTAACGGGATATCTGCACACCAGGCGTGCGCCGCAGTGCGGTAGCCAGATCAAATGCATTCTGATCGCGTAGTTGATCTGCCTTGACCACTGCTGATGTAGCTGAGAACGGATCAACCTGAATTTGATCGATAATGGGATTGGCTGTTATCTCCATCGGAGCGAGGTGAATCGACGGGGTTGTTGGTGACTGCTTGCTCTTTATAACGGATTCGCTGGTAGCCGTGTTGCCCTCTTCAATAGTTGAACGAGGTGTTGTTGTTGGAGGTAACTCAGTAGCAAGCAAAGGAGACGTAGTCGCAGCGATTATTGTCAATACTACATATTCTTTTACACTGTATCTTCTTACGTTCATTTCAATACTATGTGCCTTATTCTCAAGCTTTAGATCGTTTGCTGACTTTGATAGAACAGGGTGGGTATGTTCTTCCATCAGATTCGGACGTACATAAAACTTGTATCGTTATTGGATGGCGTGAAATTTAAATCAAATTAACCTGATTGGGAATGTGACAAATTGTCGCGCGACAAATTGTCGCAGGGGCATGCGCATGGGCTGACAGCGCATTGGATCATGAAATATTGAATGAGGCAGGGAAGAAAAAACTGGTTGATGTAATGTGAGCTGGAATGGGTGGACAAGCTGGGAAAATGCAGGCTGCCGTTCAGAAGGGGTGACAGGCTATTACCTTATTTCTGTTGCCTGACTCATTCATTTTTGGCGGAAAAGGTATCCATACACTGAGGAGAAAATGGAAATATGAAATTTGATAGCGAAGCTGAAGACAGCGTCTTTGACATCCTCCCTCGCCTAAAGACAGCGGTGCGTTCCTGTTGCTAACGACATTGTTGCATCGTTCACTTGGCAGGCGAGCTGGGCATGCCCTGCCCTTGGAATATTGATGGCCGCGTTGAGGTCTGCATTTTCTGCGTACCCACATTCGATACACGCGAATTTGAATTGCGTTGTGCGATTCTTGGCGGATACATGGTCGTGAGAATAATGGGGTCAAGTCTTGTCTTTTGATAGTAAAACACAAGACCTTACCCTAATGTTCGCGCATCCTGCCCCCGCCAAGCGAAACCTTGGTTAATAGATAAATACCCTGCTATGACTGGGAATTGTCTCTTTTGTTCAGAGGGTCTTCATGAATTCAATAATTGCCATTGCGCCCTCTTTATCGTTAGACCAATCTAGTTTATAGGTAACCCCTTTAATAGTGATGTCCTTATCATGACCTGCATTCGAGAATACTTTAACGGCCCTGGTATCATATCGATAACCCTCTTCTTCCGTCTGCGCTGCTTCGCTGTTAATTCTCCAGGAGAAGCCGAGTAATTCCTGGTCATAATCCAGGCGACTTTTCATGAAAGCAGCCGGGCGCTCATTTGGAACCAGCAAGTGATACATGGTGGGAACTGATCCATTGTGTAAATAGGGTGCCTGAGCCCAGATACCGCCCAAGGGCAGGGCATTATAACCATCATGCAGCGCCGGATCCATCATGGCAAATTCTGCTTTACCAACTAAAGATACCCCCTCAAACTCGGCACAAGGCGTGACTGTACCCTGTGGCATGTCGATAGCTGTGTCTGGCGAACAGATTGCCGTAAATCCCTCTCGACCGCTGGCAGTAATAGCTTCACTGGCAACTTGAGCCCGGCCTTTATCTGTGCCCAATGTTTCATAGACCGTGCCATTATGTGATCGGTGACAGTCAGCGCAGTGCTGTTGATACAAGCCTTTGCCTTTTTCGGCTTGATTCATATCGACCGCGAAAGGATAAGCCGGCGCAGGTAAGTTTTCCAATAATTCTTGAGCGAAAGCTGCTACGCGCACATCCGTTTCTGGGCCAAAACCCATTGTTAATTCAGCCGCCAGGTTTCTGAACATGGGAATGGGTATATTGCCGTTCCATTGTCCACCACCATTGATTAATTGCTTGTGATCATCGGACCAGCTAACTTTGCGTTTACCTTGCTCCCAAACCGCCATGAAATCAGTTATGCCTTGCGTTGGGGGAAGATCGGTTTCGGGGTTGGCAGCAGGATCTTTTTTAACATCACGCTTAACCACATAGCCAAAAGAAGTGCTAATACCGGTTGCATCAGCCATCCCGCCAAAACCATTCAGCATTTCTGCTTCAAACCCGTTGTAATTCTTCTCCAGTAAGGCCGCAAATGCCTGAAATTCCAGTTCAGTGCGCCCCATGAATTTCGCAATGATGGCGGGGGCATTTTGTTTGAATAATGCGACCTGGTTGGCTTCGTATTCTGCATCAAATACTTTGTCACCTAATTGATAATTTCGATAAAAATAGTTTTTATCATTCGTGTGAACTTGATCTAATGCGGCAATAACCGCTTTGGTCATGCGCTTAATCTTTTCTTCCTGGTCATTCGCATCGCCGACAATTTTTGCTATCGTCTCACTGGCTCTAACCCGATATTGTGGCAAATTAAAATGTGCGTTCACGCCGCCATCGATATAAGCCATGCCTTCGTCCGTTCTTACTCTGCCAATGTGACATGCGCCGCAGGTAAACGAAGCATAGTCAACAGCCCCATTGGGTTCGTCGCGCGCCAGGCCGCTCCAACCAATGCCGCGGGCAATTGGGTAATCCGGTATACGTTCATCCAGATGCAGACCGATAACATCCAGAAAATTTTCGTTACTGCCCCATAATTCGGGTGCTATCTTGGGTAAGAGTTTAAGGATGATAAAAGGAACGCCATCGTTAATTCCAAGTGGAAAATCAGCAAACCAGCGGTAGGCCACCTGCTGTTGTACCAGGTATTGATCGAGTTGTTGTTGCCGCTGTTGCTGCAACTTATGCCAGGCATTTTCTGATGCCACCGGCGTCGTTACGACGGTGGTTTTAGATGAGGATTCCTTTTCGGCTTTGTCCCCATCGCAGGCACTAATCATCAGCACCAGGACTATAAGAATACCGTGTAATTTATTCATGATTAAACCCTACGATTTGTTTTTATTCAGGAAAAACAAATGGTGACTTTAGTCATCACCATTTGTTCTCAACAGCAAAATTTATAGCGTTTTCATATACTCGATTAGCTGATAGCGCTCCTCACTCGTATAATCCCGCCATTCACCACCTTCCTGAGTTTGGGTATAATTTGGTCCGCTATGGCCTAGATTACTATTACCGGGAATTGGTTTACCCTGTTTGTCAACGGTATTAAACAAGAAGCTGTTGCCGTCTTGATTTGGCTCAAACCCCACTTGTTTGGTATCTAGTTCTCTACTACCGACATAAAAGGATTTTTCACGTTCAGTATCTGACAATAGCAGTTGATATAAACTGGATACGGATCCATTATGCAAATAAGGTGCTGTCGCCCAAACGCCGTTTAATGGCCTTGCTTTATAAGCTAGCAATTCTTCTGGTTTAATAGTTTCAGTATAAAAGCCGCCCAGTTCGAGGATCAGACTCATTATCTCAGCGTGGCTAAGTTTCGGATTAGACGCGGCCAATCTATTATAGATAACATTACCGACAACGGCTGATAGCACTTTAGCTCGCGCTACCTTGGGTTTATCCTGATCTTCAGGGGGGAGATACTCGCGCATAACACCTGGATCAACATTAAAAACCGGATTTACAAAGTTCCCCGCCATCAGCGGATCAGTACCAATTTTAGGCAGGCCCACTCTGGTTATCTTGATGAACTGTTTATCATACTGGTTAGGAGCAGTCATCGGGAATTCGCCATTTTTATCACGGATGCTATGACACATCACACAATTCGCCGCAAATAATGCCTCACCTTTTGCTGCCTTGGTAGCATCAATTGCAGGGAGTGGCGCGCCCCATTTTGGCGAATCCAGTTTGCTCATTAACTGTTCTAACTGATCCAGATTAACGATCTTTGCGGAGGAATAAAAGCGTTCGTCATCATTAGGGGTATCCACAATCGTATGAGCAAAAACACCGGAAACCTCACCGACATTACGGCTAATATGATTATTGGCTGATCCGTTCCATTGCACCCAACTGAGTTGGGAAGTATTCCATAGGAAAGGGTAGCTGACTGGTGCATTGGACGGTGTGGCATTGTCCTCAATGCCGGTAAAGCTTGCTGTCACGCGATTTAAGATAGCCCCAAATGCGTCTAGTCGCCCATAGCCATAAGGCATTGCGCCGTGGTAATTGATCTGAATATAATTGTTTAACCAGGCAGTGTAAGCGATAACTTCCGCTTTTAAGCGTTGCTGCTCGGTTTCGTTATAGCCTCCGTCAGCCAGTACATTCTTTGCGAACCGAGCTAGTTTATCGCCATCAGAGGTTGTTGCGGTCAATGCCTTGGACATCATTTTAATCATGGTCTGAAAATCCGCCATTGGCGGTCCACCATCAATTCTCAGCGTTTGCTTATTATGGGTAATTTCGGAAGTATGGCAAGCTGCGCAAGTCAGACCCAGCCACTCTCTGTATTCTTTATAAATAGCTTCGTCACTGGATGACAAGCGAGATGCGTATAAGGCAGAAGAAAGGAAATCCTCCTTAATGTCATCTTTAACAAACCCAATAGGCAGTCCGTCTGGATTTCTACCCGGAATTTTTTGTTGAGGGATATAACCCAGCTGTTCAATATTTTCTTTGGCACGGAACAAATTTTCAGTATCTGATTGTTCCAGAGCCATAAACCAGGAATAGGGAATTAATTGCGAACCTTGTGACGTATTGTAAAAATCCAACCTTTGATCCTGGGTCCAACCTTGTTCAAAAGTAATCACATCAACCTGCTGAGAAGCTTCTTTTTCAGGGGCTATTTCCTTCTCACCTTCGCAACCTATTAAGAGCAAAAGGGGTAGTATGTAAAATATAGATGACCTTTTAATAAAATTAGACGTATTTTGGTATCTTATGCCTTTATTTAAGTTTAATTTTTTCATGACATTAACTTCCTTTTTAAAGTCAATGTGGTGTCTGCTTCCTCAACCACCTGATTCTTTTCTGTGGTTCCGGTTCTGTCGTCGCTACCTGTCTGATAGATCGATACAATCTTGTCTGCCCCGCTGGAGTTGATATTGGCGGCGTTACCGGTGCTGTTATTGGTTGTGGCAGCGTCAAAGATGACCGCGTTATCGGCTGCGCTTGCACTGCCGTAAGCCAGTGTCAGCACGATGGTAGTTGTAATCGTGACTATTTTCTTAAATGGTGTTTGCATTCCTGCTCTCCAAATATGTTGTTAACCCATCTTATTATGGTCTTGCTCGCGAATTGTGGGGTTAGCACACTTCATCTTCATATAAGCAAATATCGCGCCACATAATCTGATCGCAGGATGTTAATATATAACATATTGTTTATTATGAAAGTTTTATCCTAGCTGAGATATCGGTGAAGACTTGAAAAGAATCTAGGTGGGTAACTGTGATGAAATGATTCCCTGTCTATGGAATGTATGCAATAGGGTGTCAAGGCTGCCAGATGTCCGCATTATCTTCTCAGCTGGCAGACTAAGTGTTGAGGAAAGGTGGCAATCAGTATTGAAAAACGGGAGCAGTCTATAGGGAAAATGACAGTATGGGTTTGTCGTTTAATTTAATAAAAAATTCTCAGGTCGCTGCGTGACCATAAATCAGAGTATGAACTTGGCTCACATGAATGCGTCCTGAGAATAATGAATTTTGCGTTACACAGCGTTATTCAAGGGCGGCTTACGATAGGCATTTTGGCGTTCATTTTGGAAAGCCAGAAGGCTCGTTTGCCTGAGCCCGATATTGCGCCGAAGCGTTGTAAACCCCAAGGCGCAATCGATTGATGCCGCCCAGCGGTTGATGTTCGGCCAATCCGTGCCACGGAGTGAACACCAAATGTTCGCATTCTGTTATGCGTAACGGGTTATCGAAATCCTGTTTGTCGATAGTGATCGTGGCAACATTTTGGAATGGAGCAATATCTTCTCCCCAGTGCGAAGATGCGTTTTCGATAGGTAACGAATCAGTGGTTCTAATCTGCACCTGGAAGTCAAAAATAGCCTGCTTGCCGTTAGTTGGATCTAGGCTCTTCTTAAGCGCTTCGCGCAAATAATCAGATGAGGGATTGGATGGCATCGAAGTATTGACAGGGTCTCTGGGGGTGACAGCAAACTTGGCAACGGTATCCTTGCCGAACAAGAAGGGTGAAGCAGAGAAATAACGACCTTCGAGTGGGTTGCTCAATTGAGTTTTTCTGATTTCTTGAATGATATCTAAAGATTCCTTTTTTCTCGCGGTCAAAGGAGGCGCGAAAAACGAATCGACAGCGTCTTGGTTGGCTAACTGAATCTTAGTTAATTCCAAATATTCCGTCACATTGGCAAAGGCAAACCTGGCTTGATTAATTAACAGGAAATCCTGGGTTTTGGCTCCGGGTTTGCCGAGTAGTGTGGTGCCGTCCACCCCCATCAATTTAATCGCCATGCCTCTACTTTCATTTGCACCATCTTTAGCAATGTCAGGGCTAACCGTGGCTGTAGCATTGGAGAAACGAATCCATGTTTCATAGGTTTTTCCCGCAGAAGCCAGCACTCCGGCCTGGAGTTCTTTTGGTAGATCAGGATTGACTGTAAACTTCGCTTGTACGCAACCATGATCTTTGGGATGCACCCCTCTCCTGGCCATGCTACCGGGATAACGTTGTTGTTGTAGTTGGGTGATGAGAGTGATAATTTCTGCGATTTGTTCTGCCTCACCTTCGGGAACCATTTCGAATTTCGTAGGGGAAATCGAGGAATTTGCTTTCGCAGCGCTTCCGCTATATTTTTTAAGTACTTCCGGCGACTGCTTGATGTTCTCTGCGAGAAACATTTCGTCCTGGGCATGGACGGTCAATGAGATTAAGAACAAAATGGAAAATATAGATAATCTTTTCATGATATTAACTTTCTTCTAATAATTAATTTTTTGATAAAATACCAAAGCTACTATGCATATTCGTGCGAAAACACTCGCTAAAATATGTCACAGGTGTTTTTCTGAGTGAAACCACTTTCTTTTTCTGTATTTCTCTGCGTCACGATTTTACAAGCTTTGTTAAAAAAATGGTTTTAGACAAAATAATATTAAAAAACCGAAGCTTATAGAAGTGAAGGGGATTGTTTTTTGAAGCATAAATATTATATTTCTATATAGGTTAAATTCCAACAATTTGAAATCAAGCTGAATTTGCCAATAGGTTTTTCAGTGTGAGCTGATAAATTTCTGATAATCGTTCAATATCCTTTACTTCAATGTTCTCATTGAGTTTATGAATTGTGGCGTTGCACGGGCCGAATTCTATGACTTGTGAACAGATATCGGCAATAAAGCGCCCATCCGAGGTTCCACCGGATGTGGATAGTTGTGCTTCGATTTTCGTCACCTGTTTGATTGCGTCACATACGGCATTGGCTAATTCTGCTCTGGGTGTCAGAAAGGGCTTACCGGAGAGTGTCCATTCCAGATCGTAATCAAGCCCATACTGGTCAAGAATTTCATGCATGCGCGTTTGTAATGATTCGACTGTGCTGGCGGTAGAGAAACGAAAGTTAAACAGTAAATTGATTTCACCTGGAATAACATTACTAGCGCCGGTTCCTCCTTTGATGTTAGAGATGTGCCAGGTAGTAGGTGGAAAATATTCATTTCCCTGATCCCATTCGGTTTGAGCGAGTACAGCAATAACCGGCGCGGCCAGGTGTATAGGATTTTTTGCCAGATGGGGATAGGCGATGTGTCCTTGCACGCCTTTAATGGTAAGGTCTCCGGACAGAGAGCCCCGTCGGCCATTTTTAATGGTATCACCGAGCTGATTTGTACAAGTAGGTTCGCCTACAATACAGTAATCAATCAATTCACCGCGTGATTTAAGGGTTTCCACAACTTTTGTTGTGCCTGCGACGGCAACGCCTTCTTCGTCTGAAGTAATCAACAGTGCAATGGAGCCACTGTGTTCTTGATGTGCTGTGACGAAGGCTTCGATCGCAGTAATAAAAGCCGCCAGTGAAGTTTTCATATCCGCTGCGCCGCGGCCGTAAAGTCGATTATCGCGGATAACAGGAGTAAAAGGTTCACTGTCCCACTGTGTGAGCGGACCGGCAGGGACCACATCGGTATGGCCGGCAAAACAAAGTATGGGTGCCGTCGTACCACGTCGTGCCCATAGATTATCCACCTCGCCAAAGCGCATTCTTTCAATATTGAATCCCAGTTTTTCTAAGCGCTCAATCAGGATTTCCTGGCAGCCGTCATCATCAGGCGTTATTGAGCGGCGTGCGATCAGTGTTTGAGCGAGAGTCAGCGTGTCATGAGGCATGTGCAATTCCTATATAAGTCAGGTTGATCAAGTGGATAAATAAAAGATAAGCTTGAGATATGGCGATTCGAGATAAACTGAAGTAAGCTGTTGATATCGCTGCTCAGCGCAGAAAAATACGTGGATCTTACTATGGCAGATCAACAAAATCTTACCGTTTGAGTAGGGATTTACGTAATATTGATGTAAATTTACGTTATGCCCAGTTTTATCGTTGGTAATGAATTCTACCTATTCAAATGAGATCTTGCACTGTAGTTTTATTATATTTGAAATCGTTGGGTGCCTAGTTGAGGCTGATAGATGAGCAATCTAGATTGTTGTGATCTGGTTATTTCAATGTATACGGAGAAAATATGATGCTCCTGTCTTTCTTTTATGTGTTTTTGTCACTGATTGCCATTGTTAGTGTAATTCTGGTGGTGCCTTTTCTGCGACGTTTTATTATTTCTAATTCGATACTTCGAATTTTTCGCAAAATGCTGCCGCAGATTTCAAAGACCGAACAGGAGGCGCTGGATGCAGGCACCGTTTGGTGGGATGGCGATCTGTTCAGTGGCAGGCCGGACTGGAATAAATTACTGGCCTATTCGAAACCAGAGCTGAGTACGGAGGAAGCTGCTTTTCTCGCCGGGCCTGTTGAAGAGTTATGTGCCATGCTGGATGAATGGACAATTACACACGAATTACGAGATCTGCCGCCGGATGCTTGGCAATTCATCAAGGATAAGGGTTTTTTTGGGCTTATTATCCCTAAACAGTATGGTGGCTATGGTTTCTCAGCATTAGCGCACTCTGAAGTGGTCATGAAGATTGGCTCGCGTAGCGGTACTGCAGCGGTGACAGTTATGGTTCCCAATTCATTGGGGCCGGCAGAATTACTCTTGCATTACGGTACCGATGAACAAAAAAATTACTATCTGCCTCGTCTTGCCAAGGGTATGGAAGTGCCTTGCTTTGCTCTGACCTCGCCAGATGCAGGATCGGATGCGGGCGCAATGCCTGATTTTGGTATTGTATGCCGTGCTGAGCACGATGGTAAGCAAGATGTATTGGGCATGCGGGTTACCTGGGAAAAGCGTTATATTACCTTGGGTCCGGTTGCAACTTTACTGGGGTTGGCATTCAAGCTTCGTGATCCGGATAAGATATTAGGTGATGTAGTGGATCTGGGAATTACCCTGGCATTAATTCCCACGAATACGCCCGGTGTTCATATTGGACGCCGCCATTTTCCACTTAATGCGGTATTTCAGAACGGCCCTAATTCCGGTACCGACGTATTTATTCCGATGGAATGGGTAATCGGTGGACAGGAAGGCGTTGGAAACGGCTGGCCTATGCTGATGAATTGTCTTGCTGCCGGGCGTTCCATATCGTTACCGGCAACCAGTTTGGGCGCAGCTAAGCTGGCCGCACGTACTGTTGGTGCTTATAGTAGAGTACGGGTACAGTTCAAGACACCAATTGGCTATTTTGAAGGTGTCGAAGAAGCATTGGCGCGTATCGGTGGCAATACCTATATGATGGATGCTGCCCGCGTGATGACGGCGGGTGCAGTTGATTTGGGTGAGAAACCGGCGGTGATTTCAGCGATTGTAAAATACCATTTGACTGAACGCGCTCGACAGGTAGTAAACGATGGGATGGATATACAAGGTGGTAAGGGCATTTGTCTCGGTCCGAGTAATTATCTGGGACGAACTTATCAACATATGCCCGTGAGTATTACGGTAGAAGGTGCGAATATTCTGACGCGTAGCATGATTATTTTTGGCCAGGGCGCGATCCGGAGTCATCCTTATATCCTGCAAGAAATTAATGCGGTACAGGATGAAAATAAAGCACATGCTTCCCGGGCGTTTGATCAAGCGCTGGTTGGGCATGTTGCTTTTAGTATGCGTAACAGTATGATGAGTCTGATCTATGGTTTGTTTGGTAAGTATATGAATGGCTGTGTTCCTGCTGGAATAATGCCTGAAACAGCCCATTACTATCGTCAGTTGACACGATTTTCGGCCAGCTTTGCAATGCTGGCAGATGTGGCGCTTTTAAAACTGGGTGGATCGCTGAAACGTAAAGAACGTCTTTCTGCCAGGCTGGGTGATATCCTCAGTATGCTTTATTTATGTTCAGCGACACTCAAGCGTTTTGAAGGCGATCATCGGCCGGAAGCAGATTTGCCGTTATTACATTGGTCCATGCAGGATGCGATTTACCGTATGCAGCAAGCCTTTGATGAACTCTTAAATAATTTTCCGGGTAATGCCGCATTATCATGGTGGCTGCGATTACTTGTTTTTCCGCTGGGCAAATGTCACGTGCCACCAGCAGATACCCTGTCGCATCAGGTGGCCAGATTGCTGCTGGAGCCCAGCGAGGCCCGCGATCGCCTGACCACAGGTATTTATGTGCCAGAAACGGCTAATGAGCCGCTGGCCGATCTGGAGCAGGCGTTACAGTGTGCGGTAGCGTGTGAAGCAGTAGAAGTCAAATTGCGACAAGCTGTTAAGGCCGGGCGAATTGCTGCGCGAGGTGAACAGAAGATTGCAGAAGCCTTGACACAAAATATTATAACGCCTTCTGAAGCGACATTACTTAAAAGCATGAAAGAATTGCGGCGGCGTGTCATTATGGTAGATGATTTTCCGCCCGATCTTGGCCAGGGTTAATGCTTTTTCGTGTAATAAGAAATAAAGCAAGACCTTTTTGAACCTGGAAGGGAAATGTGAGCCGATTGTTTTCAAGTATGATGATCAGGCAAGCATTGATATAGAAAAACTGTATGACAACTATGCAAATTAGGCAAAATACGATGAGCAACGTTATTTCAGCAGAACAAGCGAAGACGCTGGATGGTTTATTTAGTGAACGAGTGAAACTGTCACCGCATTCCGTGGCTTACCGGTATTACAATCAGTTGCATGAACAGTGGTGTGATTATACATGGACGCAAATGGACCAGGCTGTTGCACGCTGGCAAGCCGCACTTTCCAGAGAAGCACTGGTTCCAGGTGATCGTATTGCGGTAATGCTGAAAAACTGCCCGGAGTGGGTTATGTTTGAGCAGGCAGCATTAGGCCTGGGACTCGTCGTTGTGCCACTTTATACAGATGATCGTGCTGAGAATGCAGCTTATATATTGAATCATGCCGGTGTTAAATTACTGTTATTGGAGACACCACAGCAGTGGCAAGGTTTTTCCGGAGTATATGATCAACTTAAAAGCCTGCAACGTGTGGTGATGATGAGTAATCTGGATGGCAATGTTTTTGATCAACCGGATGAGGGTCTGCTTATTTTATTGGCCGACTGGTTACCAGGCAGGGCTGGTGAAGTTCAGCATATGAATACTGATTCCCATAGTCTGGCTACGATCATCTATACTTCTGGTACCACAGGCCGACCGAAAGGTGTCATGCTCAGTCACCATAATATATTAAGTAATGCCTATAGCTGCTTACAGGTAATACAAATCTCACCTGAAGATAAGCTGCTTTCATTTCTGCCCCTATCCCATACATTTGAGCGTACCACGGGTTACTATGTTCCGATGATGTGTGGGGCGACCATTGCTTATGCCCGCTCAATTCCGTTATTACAGGAAGATTTGCTGACGATTCGTCCAACGACGCTTATCTCAGTGCCCCGTATTTATGAAAGGGTCTATGCCGGTATGAACGCTAAGCTGGCGGAAAGTCCGAAATTGAGCCAGTGGTTATTTACTCTTGCGGTGGCGGTCGGTTACAGTCAATTTGAATATCAACAGGGGCGTGGCCCTTGGCGCCTTTCCCACTTGCTGTGGCCAATGCTCAACAAACTGGTGGCAAGTAAAGTGATGGCTAAACTGGGAGGTCGGTTACGGCATGTGATGAGTGGCGGGGCACCTCTGTCAGCAGCTGTTTCGCGTGTATTTATTGGCCTGGGTTTACCGATTCTACAGGGTTATGGAATGACTGAAAGTAGTCCGGTCGTGTGTGCGAACAGGTTAGAGAATAATCTGCCTACCAGTGTCGGTCCGCCTATTCCTGGTGTGGAAGTGAAGCTGGGTGAAAATGATGCGCTGCTGATTCGTGGTCCGAATGTGATGTTGGGCTATTGGAATAATCCCGAAGCGACCAAGGCAGTGTTAACATCGGATGGTTGGCTGAATTCTGGCGATATAGCGCATCTCGATGCGGAAGGTCGGGTGACGATTACCGGTCGTTTGAAAGAAATTATTGTTCTGTCTACAGGCGAAAAAGTGCCACCTGCAGACATTGAATCAGCCATTTTGCGTGATGCGTTATTTGAGCAGGCTTTATTAATTGGTGAAGCACGTTCTTATTTAAGCGTATTGGTTGTTTTGAACGCGACCCAGTGGGCTCATATTGTTCAGCAATATCAGCTTGATTTGAATTCGAGTAATCAGGCAAATGAACAACGAATAGAAGAGATCTTATTAGATAGAATTACTTGTCAGACCCGTGAGTTTCCAGGCTATGCCAGAATACGCCGCGTAGCCTTCATTCATGAACCCTGGACGATTGAAAATGAGATGCTGACGCCTACTATGAAGCTCAAACGAGCCACGATTCTAGATCATTATAAAGTTGAGATAGCCAGACTTTATGAAGGTCGTTAGCAATGAATACACATTCAGAAATATCAGTATCACTACCCGCAAGATGTGAACCCGTATTGCGTATCGTGGCAACACCATCTAATACAAATTATGCTGGCGATATATTTGGTGGCTGGATTATGGCACACGTTGATACGGCAGGGAGTCTGCCGGCAATCCGACGTGCTCATGGACGAGTAGTAACAGTGGCTGTCAATTCTTTTGTATTCAAACAGCCGGTATTTGTGGGTGATTTGGTTAGCTTTTACGCTGAGGTCATTAAAGTAGGTCGTACTTCAGTCACGGTCAGTGTAGCGGTGTATGCACAACGCGGTTTGCGCGAAGGAAGCGAGGAAATCTGTATCAAGGTGACGGAAGCCGTACTAACTTATGTGGCGGTAGATCGGAATAGAAAGCCCAGAATAGTCCCATCTGAATAGTCGACGAATATTCTGGTATCCGAATTTTTATACTTTTAGCCCGCTGGATTGATTTCAGATAAATCCGTCTGATTATCAACTTAATTTAGGAATTTTTATTCGGAAAACGTTCATGGTAAAAGAAATCAATAAGCTTGACAAAGTGGTGCTTGAAGCGAGGAGAAATGCAGACAAGCGTGCGATGGGATATCGTGAACGAGCGCTTAAACTATTTCCCTGGGTTTGTGGCCGCTGCGCGCGTACCTTTGATCACAGAACGCTTCAACTGCTGGAAGTACATCACAAAAATCACAATCATGACGACAATCCTTCTGACGGCAGCAACTGGGAGCTATTGTGTACCTACTGCCATGAGAATGAGCATGCCAAGATCAAGGATTCAATGGGCCGTACCTCTGGTGGAAATATGGAAACAGCCGCTACTTTCAACCCGTTTGCTGATCTCAAAAGCCGGTTAAAAAACAAATAAAGTATTTTATTTTTCCTGGACCGTTTTTTGCCGTTTATTTATTAGAACGCATATTATTCGATCATGGCGAGCTCATGTTCATCTAAAAGTAGTTGAGCATCGTCTATCACTGTATTTTTCTGAAACTGATCCTTAGATACTGTTTTGTAGTGAGCTAATAAATCAATAATCTCGATGGGCAAGATGGCTTCGGAGCCAATGTAATCATCATAATCCTTTTCCATTTCTACACTCATTGCTATTAGAAACGAATGCATTATCTGATATCCATATGTCATTCTTGTGACAATAGATCCTATGAGACCTTTGCAAAACCCCAGCAGTTTAAAAATTAATTATTTATAATCAATGGCCTAAAACTTCTGGCGAGGGCTTTTGCAAAAGTCTGCCCATATTTTTCATGCTGGTTAACTAATTCGAGTACCGAAATACTTTGAATCCATAGGATTTTTCTTAGGTAATGGGCCTGTCTCGAAATATCCCGAAATCAAGGTATGCGATGCATTGATTTGTTAAAATAGAGGTAGGACTATTACTGGAAAAACAGCCATGTCCCGTCAAGTTAAAATGATTTCACTGGAGGATTTAGTTCCTCCTGATCACCCTTACCGTTATTTTAAGCAGATACTTAATGAAATATTTATCAAATAGCGCGTAAAACTTCGTCCTTCAGGGCGGAGATATAAGCGCACAGGCGAAGCCTGTTTAATGCGGTCTTTGCTGTTGTTCAATATATTGCTTAATAATCGAGAGTGGTGCTCCACCACAACTACCCGCAAAATAGCTTGGACTCCAAAGCATATTACCCCAAAGCTTATTCTTAATTTCGGGATAATTCTTTTTGCGAATAAGTCGGCTTGAAACGCCTTTCAAACTATTTACCAAGTTAGAAATAGCAATTTTTGGTGGATAGTTAACTAAAAGGTGAATATGATCATGCTCACCGTTAAATTCCACCAATTCTGCTTCAAAATCCAAACACACGTTTTTAAATATTTCTTCCAAATCAATTAAAAGACCTCTGCACAACTGCGTAAATTTACTGTGACAATGGAAAAAATGCCCAAATGACATTTTTTATGCGTGCTATCTTGGAAAAAAATGAGGTTTTTCCTCTTTTTAAAGGGAGTTTCCCCCTTTATGTAGCATTTGGACGGACTACTCCCCTTGGTGGCTTGTCCACGAAAATTTTGTTGGCCGCTTTTTTTAGATTTATGCAGATGCTTTTCAGCATAACTTGGGCGTTGACTTTCGCCGTGCCGAAGTAACTGGCGCGGCCCATTCCGAATAGGCGTTTGGCCGTGCCAAAACACTGTTCAACAATATAGCGTTTTTTGCTGATCAATCTATTCGCCAGCTTCTGGCGTGCCGAGAGTGGTTTGTTCTTGTACGCGCGATGCATAATTGCGCTCTTGATTTTGTACTTTCTTAGAAACTGCCGATTGGCGTTGCTGGCTGATCCTTTGTCGGCATATACCCGATTTGCCTTGATGTGCGCACCCTTGATAGCTGCTTCGAAATGTATCATTTCGCTCTGGTTGGCAGGGGCCGTGTGAACTCCGCGCACATAGCCGTTTTGCGCATCTACTACCAGGTAACTGCGGTAGCCAAATTGCGACTTCTTGCCTTTTTTTAGCCAGGTCGCATCCCGATCCGCGCTTTGTTCTTCAATACAGGTGATTCCTGGTTGGCTGCCATCCTCAAACTGAACAGCCTTACCTTCGGTATCCACTTCAAGCAGGATAGCCTTTTTGGGGCGTGCCGCTGACTCAATCAGCGTGGCATCAATTACCGCTCCCGTTGCGCCCTTGATCATCAATCCGTGTGATTGAAGCTGTTCATTGATCGAGGCTAGCAGATCGTCTAACCGATCGCCGGACACCAATCGGTTGCGAAACCGACACAGGGTGGTTTCGTCCGGTATCGCATCCGACAAGGACAAACCACAAAATTGTAGAAAATCAATCCGAACATACAGTGCTTGCTCCAACGCAGCATCCGACAAACTATGCCACTGTCCCAGCAGAATCGCCTTAAACATCATCAACCTATCAAATGGTTCCTGTCCTCCACCATGCGATAACTCGCGCTTGTATAAACCTGTAAGCTTCGAACGTAACTCCTCCCAGTCAATCAGGACATCAATCTTCATTAGCACACTGTCTCGTCTCAATCGCTGTGCCAATTCCAGTGTTCCAAAACTCATCTGCATCTCTTGCTCCAAATGTCTTCTGCTTGTCACTATTTTAGTCGGTTATTGCGCTGACGGGGGAGTTGTGCAGTAGTCTTATTAATACCCTTCCGGAGAAAACATTTCTACGGTATTTTGTTACAAAGACCAAATGAACATGAAGATTAAAAATTCAATGTCTTCCTGTTCTTACATCGTTATTAACTTGCATAGATCAATTCCTTTTTTGTATAATTATAACCATGAAGCAGATTATACGCAAAGCCTTTAAATCTCGACTCAATCCAAATTCTGACCAAGTACAGAAGATGGTTGAGTTTGCGGGTGCTAATCGGTTTGTTTGGAATAAAGCCTTAGCAATGAATCTGTTCAGATTAGAGCAGAAACAGCCATTGCTTTGGTACAACGAGTTGTCATTTTGGCTAAAGCTATGGAAATCCTCAGAAGATTATGGATTTCTAAAAACCGTTCATTCTCAACCGTTGCAACAAGCCTTAAAAAACTTAGAAAAAGCGTTCAAAGACGGTTTTGATAAAAAACAGCCTTTAAAACGGATTCCAAAATTCAAGAAAAAAGGTTTGAGTGACAGCTTTCGTTATCCACAAGGATTTAAGCTGGAGCAAGAGTCTAGCAAAGTGTTCTTGCCTAAAATCGGTTGGGTGAAATATCGCAATTCACGCCAAGTCATTGGTGACGTTAAAAATATGACGATTTCCCGTAAAGGCAGTTATTGGTACGTGTCGATTCAGACTGAGTACGAGACCGAGCTAAAGCGTCATAGCTCAACCAGTATGATTGGTGTTGATATGGGCGTTACCCGCTTTGCAACCTTGTCAGACGGCTCATACGTAGAACCTTTAAACAGTTTCAGAAAGTTATCAAAGAAACTGGCTTTTGAACAGCGTAAGCTGTCTAAAAAAGTCCGTTTCTCTGCTAACTGGAAAAAGCAGAAACAAATCATTACCCGACTGCATGAGCGTATTGCCAATGCTCGTTTAGACTTCTTACACAAAACCTCAACCGAAATCAGCAAAAATCACGCAATGGTCGTAGTTGAGAATTTAAAGATAGGAAACATGTCTAAGAGTGCCAAGGGCAGTGTTGAAAAGCATGGTAAAAACGTCAAAGCGAAATCGGGTCTAAACAAATCCATTCTTGACCAAGGATGGGGAATGTTCGTTTCGTTCTTGGAGTATAAACAGGCTTGTTCAGGCGGGGATGTATTGAAGGTAAACCCTCAATACACCTCTCAAACCTGCCCTAGATGTCAACATGTTAGTCGTGACAATCGCAAAAGCCAAAGTGCTTTTGAATGTACAGAATGTGGATTTAAAGCCAATGCCGACTTGGTAGGTGCCTTGAATGTACTTGAGCGAGGACATCGCTTGTTAGCCTGTGGAGTTGAAACGTTAGTTTCGTCTAAGAAGCAGGAACCAGTAGGCAGTAGCAATACAAACCTACTCTTAACGGCTTAATAAGTCGCTAGGAATCCCCTTCGTTTAGGAAGGGGAGGATGTCAATGCACGTTGTTTATCTGGCGTGTCATCTGATTTAGGCCGAGAGGGTTACGGTATAGTCCGTCTATTCTACGGTTTGTTATTACAGTTTATGGAAGATTTAAGTGATCGGGAATGTGAGCGATTTTTGAAAGAGAAGCTGAGTGGCAAATGGTTGTGTGGATTTAGATTAAGAAGACCTCTGCACAACTGCATGAAGGTATTTCAGATCGAATTGTCAGGGCAGTCTCAGCAACAGCTGATGGCGGAATTTAATCATTTGAAAGCTTTTTCAGATGTTTATTTCCTGGCTTGGCCAAATTATGGGCACAGGGACATATTCTAAGCGAACGGCCACCAGTGTTGATAATTTCTGGCTGCTCTCCAGCAATCCTTGGGACGTGATTGGCGGCAGGGCTGCGGGATAAAGGCAGCATGGATTCAAAGAGATACCGCGAAGATATTTGATCCCTGGGGTATCGAGCCGGATTTGGTGGTTAAGGATTTAATTGAATTAAGCGAGCAGTTTGGCGGGTAAGGGTGGCGGTAATTTAATAATGATTTTGCGCTGGACATTGTTCTGAACCAGGTAAATATACAAAAAATCAGCCAAGCTGACGCTATCAGTGTTTTTTAGTGAGGGTTTTATGAGTGATGAATACGTGGCACCGAAGGTTTGGGTTTTTGAGGATGAAAATGGTGGCACTTGGTCCAAGACAAACCGCCCCATGTCGGGGGCGACACATGAGGCAACGCTGCCAGTGGGGGCTCATCCACTACAGCTTTATTCGATGGGCACACCCAATGGACAGAAGGTAACAATTATGCTTGAGGAGCTCCTGGCTTTGGGCGAATCGGGGGCGGAGTACGATGCACATTTGATTCAAATTGGCGAAGGAGATCAATTCTCAACGGGTTTTGTGGAGGTTAACCCCAATTCTAAAATTCCTGCATTGCTCGATTGTTCAGGGAAAAGCCCTGTACGTGTTTTCGAATCGGGTGCGATTTTACTGTATCTGGCAGAAAAATTTGGCCATTTTTTACCGCAACAGATAACTGAGCGGACTGAGATGCTTAACTGGCTGTTTTGGTTGCAGGGCTCGGCGCCTTACTTAGGCGGTGGCTTTGGGCACTTCTATTCTTATGCACCTCAAAAAAATAAATACGCCATTAATCGTTTCACCATGGAAATTAAACGTCAGCTCGACCTGCTCAATAAACAACTCGCATCGCGGCGTTTTATTGCGGGGAATGATTACGGCATTGCCGATATGGCTATATGGCCATGGTATGGTAATTTGGTACTGGGAAACCTGTACGATTCGGCTGAATTCCTGGGTGTAAAGAGTTACCAAAATGCCAGACGCTGGGCTGATGAAGTAGGGCAACGCCCTGCGGTACAGCGTGGGCGTATAGTCAATCGGACATGGGGCGAGTTATGGGAGATACTAGCCGAACGGCATGAAGAGTCAGACATTAACAATGTTCTGAAACTAAAATCCTCGAGACCAAGCTAGATGGGATAGTCGTGAGATGCTTTCCCAGAGAGCGATACATCTATCTGATTTGCACAGCGGCGAGGAATAAAGCGGTATTTTGGGCGTATCTTGTGGTGATGCCGTAATTTATAGTGTTCTTTGTCGTAAGACCTTTGTGCAGTGTGGTTTTCCTTTGAGAGGATTATGATTGTCATGCCTTGTCTGTTCAATAATTTCGTTGCTCTCATAACTGCGATCTGCCAGCAAATAATTCGAATCAGGTCCTTCGATTAAGCGATCAGCTTATGTTCAATCCGTTGTGGTACCTTATGTAATGAAATCACTGACCGGCATGCGATGCGCATCCACGGCCAGATGTATCTTGGAGTTGAGCCTCCTTTTGTGCGACTCATGCCTTGATCTCTGCCTTCCGACCCCGGCGGCAAATCCCGCCACAGTGCGTCCGTGCGCATAATCCAAGGCTTTTGTAAGAGTCCTCGCTAGAGGTTTAGGTTTTTTACTATTGATTATAAATAGTTAATTTTTCAACTACTGGGATTTTGCAAAGGTCTCTCAGGTTATGTCCGGTTAATCTGTGTAGTGAATTGTGCAGTAATGCCGTCAGCAATAGGAACCTGCCGAAGTGGTTCAAGCAGAAATTTATTAAACGTAGCAGGCTTCCTCACCCTTTAGGGTGAGGAGGGTGACGATGTAGAAACTCCACCGGCAGGTATTTAATTTTTATCTTCTTTGGGACGCAGCAATTCGATGATGATATACGATACGAAATATTCGCCGATAAAAGGCGTATTCATAAGCATACGGCCGATTTTCTGTCGAACACGCGAACCAGTAAAGCTATGAAGCTCATGACGTGCAATTTGAAATCCGACGTTATGAGCCAAGGTCTGAAATGTTGGGATATCCAGTTTATTAATATAAGCCTGTTCTTCGAATGATGACCAGGCACGCCATTTATTTGACTTTTTGTTTCCCTGTTCATCCAGATCCCAGTGTCGAGGAACGAATTCTGGCAGGTCATATATTTTTTCGGCAGTCCGAAACATTGCACGCTCACCAAAAATTACATGTGCCCAGGGAACTGGAATGAGTGCCTCCATATGTGGTCCCCATGGACCCTTATAGGGGAACCATTCTATGAGACATCGTCCACCAGGACGGAGTGTCCGATACCAATCACGTAAGATGAGTTGAGGTGACATAACGTGCTCTAGACAATCGAATGCCAGTAACGTATCAAATGATTGATCGGAGACTGGCAGTTGATCCGTAGAGCCCAACAAAAATTCGACATCAACACTGTCCGGGAGTACTGCGCGCGTGAGTGCCTTTTTTGCGCGTTCGATCGCTATATTATTAATATCGACGCCCACGATCTTCTTGGGATATTTTTCCTGTGCAAGAAAGAGACTCATGGGACCATCGCCAGAACCAAAATCCAGCACATCTTTACCCGTGATGTTTGAATCAGAAAATGCCGCCCAGCTTTTTGAAAGGGAATCGTTGCGCCAGTCCCCGTAAGCATCATAATTAACCGTTCGTTCGGTGGGAGGGCGCATTAATTTCTTGCTGAGCGTGAAACATGCCTGAGTACGAATATCCATAATTGCTCCTTATCTGATTACTGTTTTCTTAAAGAGACGGTGGCCAGTAAATAAATAATTGAAAGGTCTTGCCTGTCTTCTTTTTCTCTGTGTCTGGAATCGATGAATCTCGCTGAAGATCAAGTACGTGAACGAGTATCATTTGAAGCGATCTGATAACCTGTTCGGAAGATGATGATGTCAGTTATTGCCGCTGATTATATTTGGAAATAACGAAACACTGTTAGTTTAACAGGATCCTTCGATCAACCAGTATCCTTGGCGACAGATGAGGCAGGTGCTTGAGGATATCAACAAGATTTGAGACGTGAAAAGTCCGCCTAAAAGATAGTCACGCTATCAATGTGATATGTAAAGATCTAGTTCCGAAATGCATTGCGTTATGATTATGGTTAAAAAATTCTTCTTTACATTTAAGACAACCGGTCGTATTATAAAACTATGCATAAATCAACTAAAAAAGAATTGAATAAAGAGAATCTTCTGGACCATGGCGTGAATTTACTCATGGAGCAGGGCTATCATGGTACAGGGTTACAGGAGATTCTGGATGCTGCTCATATTCCTAAAGGTTCATTCTATAATTATTTTGGGAGTAAGGAGAATTTTGGTGCAGAAGTGATTCAACACTATATTGATCCCTTTATTGGACAATTAACGCATCATTTACAGCAATCAGAAATGGATGCACTGGGTGCGATACAACACTATTTTGCTGAGCTCATTACAGAGCTTGAGAAAAATGAATTCAAGGGGGGTTGCTTATTGGGTAATTTAATGGGAGAGATAGGCGATACCAGCGATATCTGCAAGGAATCGCTGCAATCGGCTATTGATCGTTATCGGGATTTACTGCAATCTGGTTTAGCCAAGGCGCAACAGCAGGGTACGATAAGATTAGATAAATCAGCTAAGGAGATGGCCGATTTATTAATAAATACCTGGCAAGGGGCCTTATTAAGAACAAAAATAGAAAAATCGGCTGCGCCCGTGAAACAATGCTGCCAAAGTTTGCTCGGGGATTTTTTTAAGCCTTGATGCTATTTCTTTGTAGAACGTACGGACGCCGTTAGGTTGGTTGGGGGTGTGAATATAAGCTATAAGAAAAGCTGATTTTTTTATTATTTATAAATAATACGACTGGTCATTTTTAATTCTATCTGGAGATGTCTCATGCCTAAATATATTATCGAACGTGAAATTCCTGGAGCAGGTTCGTTAACTGCGCAGGATCTACACGCTATTTCTCAAAAATCATGTGGTATATTAAACAATATGGGTTCACGCGTTCAGTGGCTGGAAAGTTACGTGACAGAGGACAAGGTCTATTGTGTTTACATTGCGCCAAATGAAGAGGCTGTCAGAGCGCATGCTGAGCAAGGTGAGTTTCCCGCCAACCGTATTTCTCGTATCAAATCTGTAATCGATCCGACTACCGCAGAAAATTAATACCTGCTGGCAGTCGAAGGTAACTTCGACTGCCTATGAAAATCAAGTATTATTTAAGGAGGTGTTTATGCAGCTTTATACGCTTAATATCCTGGTAACAGGATTAGTATTGATTGCCACCAGTGCATCCGATTCATTCGCCCAGGCGAGTGATCAGTTTTTCGCCGAAGATAAAATGCGTTCTACCGCTGTCTCTGCTGCTGCGGGTCACAAACATTATGAGTCTACAGATTTATCGAATCAGCCAGGACCAGAGGGTCAATTCGCCCCTAGACTGCAAAATCTGGGGACTCATACCTTTCCAGTCAGTACGAAAAATAAGGAAGCCCAGCTATTTATTAACCAGGGACTTAATCTGGCCTATGGCTTCAATCATGCTGAGGCATATCGGGCATTTCAGGAAGCTGCCCGACTCGATCCTGCGCTTGCAATCGCTTATTGGGGGCAGGCACTCGTACTGGGTCCCAATATAAATGCAATGATGGAGCCAGACGATGAACCGTTGGCTTTAAAGCGGGTACAGCAGGCGAAGTCGTTGATGGACAAGGCAACAGAGAAGGAACAAGCGCTGATCAATGCGCTTGCGAAACGCTACTCGGGTAAATCTGAGCAGCGCGTAATAAATGACAGCGCTTATGCGGATGCCATGCGAACAGTGCATGAGCGTTTTCCAGATGATCCTGATATTGCGATGCTTTATGTAGAGTCAATGATGGATCTTCGCCCTTGGGGTTATTGGATGCGTGATGGTCGCCCGTACGAAGGAACTGCCGAGATTGTGGCACTCATTGAGAGCGTGTTAGAGCGTCATCCGCGCCATCCTGCGGCATTACATTTATACATTCATCTTATTGAGCCGACAACCACTCCTGAGCGTGCCGAGAAAGCAGCGGATACCCTGCTCACCTTAATGCCGGCAGCAGGACATATGATACACATGTCATCACACATTTATCAAAGAGTGGGGCGGTATAGCGATGGAGTAAAGAGTAACCAGCTGGCAATTGCGGCTGATGAGGATTATATCGCGCAGTCCCAGGCTCAGGGCTTGTATCCTATGGCCTATTATCCGCATAATATTCATTTTCTTTGGTTTGCTGCTACGACAGGAGGGCAGCGCCAGATTGCACTTGAGTCAGCTCGCAAGCTAGCCAGTAAGGTCGATGATGCACTACTTAAAGAAATGCCATTAACTGCAGTATTTCGTATGGTGCCTTATTGGACGCTTGCACGGTTTGGATTGTGGAAAGAGGTACTCGCGGAACCGAAGCCACCTGCTACCAGTGCATTTCTAAAGGGGAGCTGGCACTACGTACGCGGCTTGGCATTTGTGGCAACCGGAAAGCTGAAACAGGCTGAAGAAGAGTTGGCGATATTGCGTGAGATTATGAACGATCCATCGTTAGATGGTCCTCTTTTTTCAAAGAACACTCCCCGTACCGTACTAAAAATCGGACCTGAGGTATTGGCTGGCGAGATCGCTGCAGCTCGTGGACACTTTGATTCGGCCATTTCACATCTTGAGCGTGCGGTTCGCTTTGAGGACGCACTGGTTTATACCGAGCCTTTAGAATGGCATTATCCACCACGGCTGGCATTAGGGGCTGTTCTATTGGAAGCAGGGCATCCGACTGAAGCGGAGACAGTGTATTGGGAAGATTTGCAGCGGAACCGTGATAATGGATGGGCGCTTTATGGATTGTGGCAGGCACAGCGCGCGCAGAATAAGCATGGTGAAGCAAAACTGACGGAAGCTCGTTTTAAGAAAGCCTGGACACATGCTGACGTAACGCTGAGCTCATCACGTTTTGGGCGCTAGCAGGGATCAGCTGTAGTGCACGCGTAATCATGTCGCGATCCTGCTGTCAGCATTCAATATAATGCTTCTGGGCTGGATTGCGGCAGTCTTATTTTACTTGTAATTTAATGAAAGCTAATAATAACAAGCTGATCATGGCGATTGAGGCGTTATTGGAGTAATGCAGTGTTGCCTGATCTGGGCTATTGACATATCGAGACTTTTGCAAAAACCCTCACCAGAAGTTTTTTGCTATTGATTATAAAGGGTTAATTTTTTAACTATTGGGGTTTTGCAAAGGTCTCGTATCCTTATCTCAGAATGAGTTGTGGCGGCGGATAGCTGATTCGATGAATGATACCAGCTTGAAAGCAAGCCGCTTCTAAAACATGGCTGGACATGGATTGACAATATGGATGTATCTTTAAGCACGTGCATGCACAGAATACATTATTACCCGGTTACGCCCATCGTGTTTAGCACGATACATCGCTTTATCGGCAGCAACGATTAGCGAGGCGAATTCGAGTCCGGCATGTTTTGTATCCGCAATGCCAATACTGATGGTGCTGCACAGCACCTCGCCATCGAATTCGATTGACATTGCAGCAAAGGACTGTCGCAGTCGATCCGCCAGCTTCCAGGCATCTTTCTCCAATGTTGTGGGTAAGAGTATGCAGAATTCCTCACCGCCGTAGCGAGCGAGATAGTCGTTGCTACGAATGGATTGCTGCGCTACTACGGCCAACCGCTTTAATACCTCATCCCCAGCTTGATGACCATAACGATCATTGATCGATTTGAAATGATCGACATCAATCATCATAACTGAAAGAACTTCGTCAGTACGGGAACAACGCGCTAGCAAGCGAATAGATTCTTCTTCTAAGCTTCGCCTGTTCATTACCCCGGTCAACCCATCAGTTGACGCTAATTTTTGATGATTTGCGGTAAGTCGGTAATTCACCATCAATACGAAGCCGAAAGCGATACTCATTTGTGCCATGCTGGCGGTAAAGAATGATACCGGGTTAAGTGGTATCTGAGAATAAAGGCCATACGTATTTGCTGGCGAGAGAAAAATGATGATTGCCTCGATCAAAAACATTGTGGTGAGAACTGTAAATCCTAATGCGGTGAACCAGTACGCTGTACGCAATGGTTGTTCAATATGAACAAACAAAGCACGGGCACTGGCCGCGTTGATGAGGCATAATAAAATTGAATTGATAATAGTTCTGGAATGAATATCAGGATAAAAAAGTACGAACCAAATACTTTGTAAAAATGTTAATCCGGCCAGCAACCAGGGAATGACTGGATTGCATTGCCTTGTTTTGAATAGTTGAATGCCGTTAAACTGAAAACCTGCGCCCGCGAGAGTAAATGTAGCACCCAATATCAGAGCCCATGGATGGCCGGGTGGTTCAAGTTGAGTATAAGCAAAACTAAGACCTAGTCCGGTACAGAAACAGCCAATCGCCCATTGTCGTACCCCACGGATATTGTCAGCATGTAATTCAACTAATGCCAGCAGACCAGAAAACAGCAAATTCAGCGCCGATATCATGACTAGCATTGTACGGAGGTCGAGATTCATTGGCAGAATTGTTTTAGTTGAAAGAGTGCGTTATTTATTCGATTCAAGCAACTAAGTGATTACTAACTGGGTGGTTAATATCAAATCAAGAAAATGGTTGGTTTGATCTTTCTCGAAAAGATACCAGAAACCTTCACAAGACTCGTTATTTCTGAGTAAGCCCTATCAATTGTGATTGTTGTCCGATGGTGAGAGGATATTTTTATAACTGTCTCGTTATAAAACATGAAAATGATTAACCTAATAGATTTCATCGGTCTAAAGAGTATTTTTTCCTGTGAGAATAGCCATATCAGGCGATCGAACGGCTGATTGTTGAGTTATTAACACTGTATTGGAAAACAATGCGCCTCAATCCATGGGAAAATGGATTGTTTATGGCAGAAATAACGCATCAAAAATCGAGAGAAGTCATTGAAAATCAGCAATAAAATCAAAAATAGATCTCATGTCATCGGAGTTCATCTTTAGTCTCGACAATTTCACTTCAGAAAGCATTATACAGCGCTTTTAAAGTAAAGCGCTTGGATGAAGCCATTTTAAGCTTATGATTGATAGCGTTTGAATGGTATTGATTAACCATCAATATAACTGATTTCATGAATTTGGAAAGCATAGAACTATTCGCTTCATATTGATGGGTATGCGTGGCTTTTTTTGCCGCTATGATGTTATAAAAAATATGTTTTTATGCTGTTGATTATGAATTAGAATACCGACAATCTGGTCATTATAGCTGGCGTATTGGGGAAGACGTTATCATGTACCAAATAATCAGGGGAGGCGGATTATGAGTCAAAGAAGCTGCGGAACAAATTATCTGAGCTGGGCACTGGATTATCTGGGTATGGATGAAAGGCTATGTGCTTATCTGACGACACCATATCGAGAGATTACCGTGGAATTACCTTTGCTGCGCAAAAATGGCATTGTTGTTTTTAAAGGCTATCGTGTACAACATAACCATGCGCGCGGGCCATTCAAGGGGGGGATACGCTATCACCCCGAGATGAATCTAGCGCACGCTCATGCCTTAGCCGAGCTGATGACATGGAAGACGGCTCTGGTGAATATTCCCTTCGGCGGAGCTAAGGGTGGTATCACCTGCGATCCTGCTGCGTTGGACGAGGTTGAGCGTGAAATGCTGACCAAACTGTATACGCGCCGTATGGCGAATTTATTTGGACCTGAGAGTGATATTCCTGCCCCTGATATGGGTACGGGTCCACAAGAAATGGCCTGGATCTATGACGCCTATAGTGGCTATACCAGCGGGCATCATCCTGGTGTGGTTACCGGCAAGCCTCTGCAGCTGGGTGGATCAATTGGACGCATTGAAGCAACCGGTCGGGGGGTATCACTGGTTACTAAATGGGCGGCGGAAGCCTTGAATATGAGTTTTCCTGATGTAACTGTTGCAATACAAGGATTCGGTAATGTGGGTGTGCATACCGCACGATATCTGAAACAGGTCGGCTGCAGGATTATTGCGGTCAGTGACGTTGATGGCGCTTTATACAATCAGGCTGGTTTGGATATCGAAGCCGTGCGTAAGACTTGTGAAGAAAAAAAGATTTCGGTGAATCAAGCGCTTGATTATGGAGATTCAATAAAACAGGATGAGTTGCTGGCTCTGGATGTGGCTATTCTGATACCGGCTGCCATCGGTGATGCAATTCATGAGGATAATGCGCCTAAAGTTAAGGCACGCTTGATTGTTGAAGCTGCAAACATGCCAATAACACATGAGGGTGAACGAATACTGACTAGCAACGGGATTACTATTATACCCGATATTATGGCCAATGCAGGAGGAGTGACGGTTTCATATCTCGAATGGATACAGAATCGCAGTGGTTTAATCTGGAATCTGGAAGAAGTAGAAAAGAAAACTGATCATATTTTGTATCAGGCCTGGTGCGCGCTGTGTAGGCGTCGCCAGAATGAATTAAGTTATAGGCAGGCTGCGTATCTTATTGCTGTCGAACGCGTTGCGCAGAGCTCAGCATTACGTGGCTATATTTAAAGAGTATTTATCTGGCTCATGATCTGCGGGGAGGAGCTAGCCATACGCAGGTGCTTGTTTTCCACGACCGAGTCTGAGCCAGTTGTGACGCTATCAATGAATTGATTTTCCAGATGACTGATTGTTTTGTTCACGCATCGCTTGAAATCCATCTCCTTGATGCAGCACCAGCTGGGGAAAAGGAATAACCCAATTTTCTCTGTTACAGACCTCGACACAGGTTTTTTGGATCAAACGACGTAGCATAAAATAGGACCCCGCAATTTCACTATTAAAGTTGATAAAGATCAGATAGTCCAGCGAATTTACGCCCGCTTCCTTGAAATCAACCATCAAATTTAAAACTTGATTATTGAGTTCCGCTTTTTCAAACGCTTGAATAAGTGCTTCTCGGAAGCGGATTGGGACAGCATCCAGGCATTCTGTTTGATGTTGATAGTCGATTCCAAATGTTACCGCTAAACCAAAACCCTGACGTGAAAGATTATACAAATCCAGGCGAAAGAAATCCGTGGCAGGAAATTGCACCAGGCTACCTGCTATCTGCAGCTGCACCAATTCCAGAGTTTGTTGCAATACCAGCCCGAGGCGGCCATCTGGCAACAGCACATATTCGCCCGCCTGGCAAGGAAACCAGGGTTCATCAATGACTGGACGCGATATCATGCTGTCTAATGCTCGCAGTGGTAGTCGCACAATACCCTTCAGATCAGGATTGCGTAACAGTGAATGTACATTAATCGATTTTACCTGCATTGGGAGGCCATTATAAACAACCCGTTCGCCAACCCGAACGGGGCCCATATCCAATAACAGTCTGGTTTCAGCAATATAGTGAGGCAGAATCTGTCGGAAACTTAATACGATGGCCACCAATAGAATGATGCCGAGTGTCAGCAGCAGGAAGTCGCTTGCGAGATAAAAAGTCATGATGATGGCTAATATCACCAGTAATCCAGTCAGAATACGGTAGGCATAGCCTATTAATCGAACTTGCATGCTGTTACGACGACTGGGTGAGATGAGTTTTTTCTGATATAACCAGAACAACCCGTTCATCAATTGCCAAACACCGAGTGCAGCGACGATCGCGGTAATGAGCGTTAACCCGCGGCCGAATGCAAAGTTTGTCAATCCGGATTTCAGATTTTGCCACCAGTCGCTATCCGTACCTTGCAGGCTAGTCAGCTGATAATGGGCAATCTCCAGATTGCGCTCATTATCAATTTGCCGTTGTTCCCATTCTTTAGCAATTGATTTGGATTTAGCCTGGGCTAATGGCGTCATAGCATCTGGCTTAAATTGTGCTATTGATTTAAGAGCTTGCCTGATTAGCTTATTTTGCTCTTTCAATCGAGAGATATTGTTACGTAATTTCTCAATTTTACGCGGTTTTTCAGTAAGATCTTTGAGCCCATCGATGATCGGCCTGGTTGCCTGGATTAATTCTTCGCGCCAATCGAATGGCCGTGCGGGGGTATCTGAAAATGGTTCCAAATCTAAACCACCGATGATAATTTGCTCGAATGACTGGTTCAGCTGTGCAATATCGGTATTGAGTGTATCAATGTGTTGTTGCACTTCTTTTTTTTCATTTTCCTGGGTAGATTTGATTAACTGCTGCTGCTCGGCCAGCTGCTTGCGCTTGTCTTGCAAAGATTGTTGTATATCAGATAACCGTGCGATTGCTTCTTCATGGCGCATTTCGATATCATTGGATTGATCGCTTGCAGTTGCAGCGCTGTCTGGTATCTGTTCTTGAGCATGTAGCGTCGGTACAAGCGAAATCAGGGCTAATAGACATACCAGTGCATAGTATCTTAAATAGTAGCGTCCAGAAATAAAAGCCTGCAATAGCATATCTCGTAATTGGATGGATGTTGAGTTGAAAATCTTCATGCACATATCAACCGAAGACTGTCAGTTTATCTTCAAATAGCTTGAGACTTTTGCAAAAGCCCTCGCCAGAAGTTTTTACTATTGATTATAAAGAATTAATTTTTCAATTACTGGGGTTTTGCAAAGGTCTCAGCTTGAATATGATTAGATCATAGCTACTTTTTAAGTGTGGATCTACAAAAAACTGATTTGACCCATTTTTGCGTGAACGTGATGAGCGTAGAGCGAGGGTAGTCTATTTCTCTGTGTAGCTTGAATAGTCAGATTGGTGGTTGAGATCGGAAGCGAGTGCTTCATCCAGATGGCTTGACAATGATTTATCTCAAGTGCACTATCAAATCGACCAGGTGCCTAAGCTGATGGGAATGCTAATCTCTCAGATTGAGGAGCAACCTGTCTAGCGGAAATTATAATACAAATAGATGGATAGCCAATGCCGATGCCATCACCCTCAATACGCTATACACCCTCATACGCTATCGTATATCCTGATTATGGAATTGAGTGACGGCGTATTGTCTCGATGAGGGTATGCACAAAGCGTTTATGCGATATGCGATCTATCTGATGATATCGAGAAATAGCTTTGATTAGGTCGTAGTCGGCATCCTGAAATATACGGGGTAGAAGCATGTACGAACAACATTCACACTCGTTACTTAATGAAATATTAGTTGCACTTAAACCGGAGATCAAACGTCGCAACTTACAGCACTTCTATACCCGTCTGGGAGCCAATTTTTACGCAATTCATTCATTATTCCATGTATTGTATGGAAAACGCCCTGATTTCAAAGTACAAATGCTGCGTCTGGTAGAAGCCATGGCGCGACAGTATATCGCCAGACCCATGGTGTTGAAAAGAAATGATTTGAATAGGGAAAAGGATCACAACTGGTTCCTGAGCCAGGAATGGGTAGGTATGGCACTTTATAGCGATGGCTTCGCGGACCATCTTGAAGGGTTGCATAACCATCTCGCTTATTTGCAGGAACTGGGTGTCAACATGTTGCATGTCATGCCCGTGCTTGATTGCCCGCCGGGTAGAAGTGATGGCGGTTACGCAGTGCGGGATTTTCGTAGGGTAGATGAGCGTATCGGAACGATTAAACAGCTGGAGTCATTGGCCCGTGAATTAAGAAAACGGAATGTGTTGCTGACCCTGGATGTAGTCGTGAATCATACTTCAGAGACACATGCCTGGGCGCAAAAGGCGCGAGCGGGCGAAAAGGAATATCAGGATTACTATTACATATTCGATGATCGAGAGATCCCGGATAGGTATGAAGCGGGTATGCCTGAAATCTTTCCTGAAACTTCTCCCGGTAATTTCACTTGGAATGAGACTATGGGAAAGTGGGTGATGACCGTGTTTAATCATTTCCAGTGGGATCTGAATTATGGTAATCCTCGCGTCTTTATCGAAATGATCGATATTATTTTATTCTGGGCTAATAGTGGTGCCGATATTATTCGGCTGGATGCGGTTGCATTTTTATGGAAGAAGATTGGTAGCACCTGTCAAAATGAACGTGAGGCACACTTGATTCTGCAATTAATGAAAGACTGCTGTCAGGTATCAGCACCGGGGGTGCTGTTTATTGCAGAAGCCATCGTGGCACCAGTGGAGATTATTAAATATTTTGGAGAGGATGCGATCAATGCTAAAGAATGTGAAATTGCCTACAATGCGACCTTTATGGCCTTATTGTGGGATGCAGTCGCAACTAAGAATGCAGTATTGCTCAATCGTGGCATTAAAAGTTTGCCGGATAAACTAGATCGGGCGACCTGGCTTAACTATATTCGCTGCCACGATGATATCGGTCTTGGGTTTGATGATAATGATATCCGTTCGTCAGGTTACGATCCGCAATTGCATCGTCGTTTTTTAGTAGATTATTACACCGGAAAATATGATGATTCTAGTGCCAGAGGACTCCGTTTTGGAGAGAATCTCAAAACGGGTGATGCACGTATAGCCGGTTCGCTAGCCTCCCTTGTTGGGCTTGAAAGCGCATTGGAGCATGATGATAGTGACGAAATTGACAGGGCAATCCAAACTATTTTGTTGCTGCATGGCCTGATTATGTCATTTGGTGGTATTCCTCTGTTGTATTACGGCGATGAAATTGGCACATTGAATTACTACGCATATCGAGATGATGAAAGCAAATATGATGATACTCGTTGGGTGCACCGACCGAAAATTGACTGGAATAAAGCGGAACTAAGACATAAACAGGGATCAGTGGAACAGCGTATTTTTGGTGGATTGAAAAAAATGATCGCGATTCGCAAAGAAGTGCCCGCTTTTGCTGATTACAATAATCGGCAGTTACTAGAGGTTGATAATCTTAATGTGTTTGCATTTTTACGTTTCGATCATCAGGATACCCACGCAAGGGTATTGGTGATTGCCAATTTTAGTATGTCTCCTGAAATGCTCGATACGAGTATATTGCGGCGCATGGGTTTCTTTCATCATCATGAAATGTGGGATTTGTATTCAGGCCGCATGCTACCAAGCATTGATGGAAAAATTGAGATTGCTCCCCTGACATTTTATTGGTTAACAAAATAAAACCATTCTGCACAGATAGCTGATTTTTCATGCATCCTGTCATCGTATGAACTACTTTCCACCGCCTGATATCTAGTTTTTATAAACAACAGGTTGATGAGGAGAGACTTTTGCAAAAGCCTTTGCCAGAAGCTTTCTACTATTGATTATAAAGAGTTAATTTTTAAACTATTGGGGTTTTGCAAAGCTCTCGAGGATTTTTAGCATGTGAAATAAATGTTAGTACGTTGATTGATCGGTGTGGGCATTGGAAATCATTTCATGCGCTGCATCGATATGCTCATAATAGGCCTTCAGCGTACCACTATTCCGTTTCAGCCTGTATTCAGAGCTATTCCTGAAACGTAATGCTTCAGCGGCAATCAGGCGATGCTGTGCCATGGCGGGTGCCTCTTGTAATGCGGATATGAATCTATGCCAGTTATTGCTAGTTAACCAGTGCTCAAAGGCTTCAAGTTGAAAAACATGAACGTTTGGATTAATGCGCGCGAGTTGAATACGGCCAGGTTGTCCATGTAGCTCATCGGCAAAATAGCTTGCCCGCCACAAATAGCTGGTGACCAGGCCAAGTTGCACGTAGTGCTTGAGTCGATCAATTTCATCGACATTGAGTTTTCTGGGTAAACGCTGCAGAAACCCTTTAACCGTCGCTTGGGCATTGGTAGGGGAGAATTCACCTGTTATGGCATCGAAAGCGAAAAAGGAAAGCGTTCTGCCCAGGTCTTTCTCCAGCGGCGTATGATCACCATTTCGATGCGTACCAAAAGCAATATTATCAAAATCAAAACTTTGAGTGATGCGCCATTGATTTATCCGTGGGTCATAAATGGCTCCGACATTAGCCGGCTTGATTTCATTGTGTATGGGCACATTTTGAGCCGGAGTTTGTGCCAGACTTGCATTAATATTTTCTTCCAACTGATTAAATCGCGCTAATATAATTTCTAGCTGATTTTCTTCGAGTCCACGTTTGAACGCCTGTGCTTCGTGGCTTTGACCTAGATTAGGTAGATATTGCTCGATATGTGCACGCAAGATGCGTCGATCATGATTGGTGCGCAGATAAGTCAGGGCATGGCTGATTTGAAAAATATCCTGTGCAATCTGACGACCCAGAATAAAGCCAGCGGGATCTGCTGTATCAATGTCAGCAGGCAAGTGACATGTAACGGATTGCATTGCATCACTTACTTTGACAATATATTCACCCAGTGTCTGCATCAACGCGATCTGACCGCGTTGCCCACCAGGTATGGCTGTCAGTGTCTCAGGCAGGCTGTCTATTCCGTTTTTTGCTACTTCGGTCAGAGTGATGGTTTGTCCAGAAAACAAAGAAAGTAAATTAGCCGATACGTTTGCAAGTTTTGCTGATACGATTTGATATAACTGTCCGTTTGCGCCTGGATAGGTTTTAAAGGTAGGGATAGTGCTATGCAAACGGCATTCTTCAGTACACAATACTGAAAAAGGAATATTACTGCGTACGAAACCCGGCTTAACCATTTTAAGGAAAGCTTGATTTTCATTTTGCTGGGCAATAAAAGCGAAGCTTAATCGCCCTGAATTCACTACTTTGATAGTGGTTGCAGGCGATAGAAAATCGATATCATTACTCCTGTCCAGATTTTTGACAGGATAGGCGTGTGCAAAAATCTGCCTGAGTAAATCAAAGTTATTCTGTTCCAGCTCAGGGTGGCGTGCGATAGTATTCTCCTTTATCAATAAGTCAGGGAACAAACTGATGATTAAGCTGGAGCGCTAACAGGTTAATATAACGCATGAATATTGCTTACTCTTCAGTGTCGCGGTGTTGGATACAAGTTATGAGTTTGCCTGGAAGAGCATAGAAGAACCATCGCGCTACACCTAGGAAAACCGGTATGTGTGTCATATGTTCTAATCGTAAATGTATTTGAATATCGGATGGATTGAAACATGTTTATCGCGTCAAATCCTCATTAATTGAAGATCAGGATCTATTAAAAGGAGATATATTATGGACGAACGTTCAGTCCTGGCCTATTGGAGTTTTAGATTTGCATTGCTGGGCATGCTAATTGCGATTTTTGCTATTCTGGGGTATCGGTTAGACATCATGCATTTTCGTCCGGCTCTGTTTGGTCTCATCGGCGCCGCTGGCATAGGCTTATTGGCAGCACTTTTCGGCATCATTGGTTTGATTATGGCAGTTAGGAAAAAGCAATCCGGCGGGGTCTTTGCATTGGCTGGATTAGCTCTTGGATCTGTCGTCGCGGTGCCCATTTTGCTTGCTGCACAGGCCGGTTCCCAAGTGCCCCGTATTCATGACATTACCACGGATTTGCAGGACCCCCCTGAATTTGTAGCTATGCAATCTGTACGCGCGCCCACGCAAAATCCGCTTGACCGAAAAATGCCGGTTAATCTTGCTGCGCTGCAGCAGGCGGGTTATCCTGATTTGAGTACTGTATTGATCCAGAAAAACCCAAACCAGGTCTTTGAGGATGCGGTTACGCTAGTCAAGGAACGCGGTTGGGAGATTATTGCAGCGGTCTCTGCTGAAAATAGCTGGATTGAAGCAACTGCAACAACGCGAATCATGGGTTTTAAGGATGATGTTGTCATTCGTATACGAGAAAGGGGAGGTGAATCGATTGTTGATATGCGCTCTGTTTCCCGCGTTGGGCAAAGTGATCTGGGTGTCAATGCGGCACGTATCAAAGCGTTCTTAGCCGATCTGCGCAATGTAAAATAATGATTGCCTGATGGCTTGAATAATAATCTGATACGACAGAGGCTAAATAGATGCGTTGGTTTCAGATGGCACGGCTGGAAGCATTAATGATTTCGATATGCTTCTGTTCTATCTGGTTGATGTGATTTACATTTGCTTGCCAGATTCGACTCATGGCGGGTTCGTAGAAACGGTGCAGGCTGTATACGGGTTGTGCTAAAAATCCACGCCGACTCTTGTGTTCGGCATTGCCGGATCCTGCATCAAAAAAACGGATGTTATTGGCAATGGCCCATTGGATAGGCTGGTAATAGCAGATCTCGGAATGCAGGTGATCAAAATGATCCATACTGCCCCAATAGCGTCCGTAAAGCTGTTCTCCTTGACGTATTAGCATTGATAGTGCGACGGGATCGGCGCTGTTATCATCTTCAACAGCCGCAACAAAGACTATGTAGCGAGCCAGATTTCCACTCAGTCCCTGAAAGAAGCGGCGGTTGAGATAATGGCTCCAATTGGAAAACTTATTGCAGGTAGCTGCATAAAAGTCATACATATAATTGAACCAGGCCTCCGGTGCTTCAGATCCGGAGACAATGACAAACCGACTTGTTTGTCCATCGAGTTTGCGTCGTTCGCGACGAATATTCTTGCGTCGCTTGCTGTTGAATACGTCCAGATAATCTTCAAAATTATCGTAACCTCGATTTTCCCAGATCAGAGCATGGTGCAGCCAGGGTGACATACCCAGCGTGTGCATGTGCTGACTCCAGTTAGGATCTGTGCGCAGGAAATGACAGCTGGATAAGTTTTTCTGACGGCAGAATGTATCGATTTCCCTTAACATGTGCTGGCAGAGGATAAATTCGTCTTCATCTGGGTGGACTAAAAAACGATAGCCGCTAACAGGTGTAAAAGGGCTCATGCCCAATAGTTTGGGGTAATAAGACATGCCGAGTTGTTCCGAAACTTCGGCAATCTGCTGATCAAACACGAATTCGCCACGGCTGTGAAACTTACCGTAAAGGGGGGCCGCAGCGATAAGGTGATCTTTTCTCCATACACTCAGATGCAGCGGCATCCAGCCGGTCTTGCTGCTTACGCAGCCGCTGGTTTCCAGCAGATTCAACCAGTCCCAGTCCAGGAAGGGGAAGCCGTATGGTTGAGCGAGTCGCTGCCATGCCTCACGGTTAATCGTCTTTAATGCTGTATGCCATTGAAAAGCTAAGGTCATGATAGCCCTATCATTTTATCTGCATCAGCTTGCGCCAGACCAGTAAGCGATTATTAGCAGGCATGGGATGATCCGCCTCCAGCCAAAGACCCTGCGCCTCGGCTTGTATAACCAGTTCCTTCATATCGCGGATACCGCTTTCCGGATTACGCATTCGCAGTTCGGCATCGAAACGTGCATTACTCTGGCTGGTAAACTGGCCATTGACGTTAAAGGGGCCGTAGGCACAGAATAAGCCGTCGTAGGGAAGTAGGCTGCTTACTTTTTTGAATATGCGACAGACTTGTGACCAGTTGATGATATGTAACGTATTTGCTGTGAAAATAGTATCCACTGTTGGCACAGACCAAGGCTCATCATCTACGTCCAGCGGTATGGGCTTATTCAGATTTGGTATCGAATAATTGTTACAATTAGTTTGCAAGTCGGGAAGATTATCCGGTATTTCTGTCGGTTGCCAGATAAGGTGGCCCAGAATTGATGCGAAAAATAGGGCATGTTGACCGGTGCCACTACCGATTTCCAGTACCACCGTGTGATGTATGAGGGTCGTTTGCAGTACATCCAGGATGGGTAGTTTGTTTCGTTCAGCCGCTTCAGAAAAAATTCTCATAAATACTCCAGATGATTCGACCGCAATTATTTATTCTGACGAGATGCGATACCATACCAGATATGAATTTGATTAAATGATCGGTTATGTCCGTGACGAATAATATGGGCCTGGTATTCGTAGATGAAGTGAATCATCTTTCATTGACAGTTGCCGGGAATGAATTTTCATGAATTTTTTGAATGAGATCAAATAATTATTGGTTATCTGTTACAGGTACCAGTTTTAGAATTTTTCCCTCTTCTTCATCTGTGAGCAGGTACAGGGCGCCTTCTGGCCCCTGTTCCACATCACGAATACGCACCGAATAATTTTTTAATAATTTCTCTTCATGAAGCACACTTTTAGCATCGACTACCAGTCTCACTAGATGCTTTCCGGCTAACGCACCAATAAATAGATTGCCCCGCCATTGAGGGAATAAATTTCCTGTATAAAACAGCATGCCTGAAGGCGCAATGGAAGGCGTCCAATAGTAAATCGGTTCTTCAAAACCCTGTTCCGCGTGTTCGTCCTTAATTGGCACCATCCAGTAGTGAATGCCGTAGCTTGCCTTAGGCCAACCATAGTTTTTACCGGGTTTAGGAATATTAATTTCATCGCCACCGCGTGGACCATGTTCATGAAGCCATAAAGCGCCTGTTTCCGGATGAATGGCTGCCCCTTGAATGTGCCGATGGCCATAGGACCAGATTTCCGGCTTAATATTCGGGTCATGGGTAAAAGGATTGTCAGTTGGTATCGACCCATCGGGTCGAATACGAATTAATTTGCCGATGTGATTATCGAGATGCTGCGCTTGTTCCATATGGCTAAAACGATCACCTAAGGTGATAAAAAGATTGCCATCAGGCGCAAATACTAAACGCGATCCGAAATGTTTTTCGCCTGTTGTTGTGGGATATTGGCGAAAAATTACGTTTATATGTTGTAATGTGTTATCGATAAGTTCGGCCCTGGCGACAGTGGTTCCGGCTGTTTTGCCGGTTTGTTCGGCGTAAGAAAAATAAATGAGGTGATTCTTAGCGAAATCAGGATCAAGCACCACATCAAGTAAGCCCCCCTGATCTTTATGCAATACTGCCGGTACGCCCTTTACTGGCTCGGATATCTGTCCCTCCTGCGAGATAATACGCAGCTGGCCCACACGTTCAGTAACCAGCATCTTTCCATTGGGCATAAATACCATACCCCAGGGATGTTTTAGCCCGCTGGCAAGTATTTTAATCTGGAATTGCGTTGATGTTGACTGAGCTTGCGCCGTTGACAAAAAATGACTGTTCTTATAAAGAAAAACATGATCACCGAAGAAAGCGATTATGCATAATACGATGATCAAAATATAATGCATGATTTCTTTTATTATTTGGCAATTTGTGGCTTGTGAAACCGTATAACGTTGTCGAGTTAACATAAGCAGTCACCAAAAAGTATGCGGTATTGAATATGGATGCATCATTGACCGTATTGCCTGGCGATAGTTTAAAAGCAATTTAGGTCAATTGTTATCGGCTAGTCTCAATCGGTTAGAATGATTGCGAGCTCTCATTTTCTGGATTTTCAGTATTTGCTTGTCAGCAATCACGGGTCAGGGAAATAAAATTTCAAAAGGAAGCTATACGAACTCGCAATCCACCGAAAACGTTAATAGGTGGACCGGGTTCAAAGAAACGATCGAAGGCGGCATTGATGCGGGTATTGGCATTATATCGTTCATCGAATAAATTGTTGATGCCAAAAAAAACGGACCCCTCGATTCCCTTATACTTTTTCTCCCATCCCAATAGCAGCTGACCCAGGTTGTATGGGTCATTGATCACAGTATTGATATCATTGACAAAAAATTTACCGATTCGTTGTACTTGCAGTTGTCCAAATATGCCTGAGGCGTGTGCATACCGTAAATGACCCACCCATCTGTGCATGGGAATCCCGGGGAATGCGTTACCTTTCAGATTGGTATTATTGAGCATGAATCTTCTGAATTCAAAATCTGAATAAGTATAGGCTATTTCACCGCTAAAGCCATGCCATTCGGGTGTCGCCACACGTGTTTCTACGCCTAATCTGCGCGATTGACCCGTATTCTGGAAAAAGCTACGGCCTGGCGAGGTAGGCAATTCAAAAGGTGTGATTTCGTCCCAGGAATGGACATAAAATGCGACAGCTTCGTATTGGAATCCAGCAGGGGTACCACGAAAACCGATTTCCTGACTCAAGGATGTTTGCGCGTCAAGGTTGGGATTAAATCCGCCGCTTCCGCCCGGATTATTGATGAGTTCAGTTGTTGTGGGTGCTTCAAATACGGAAGCGACATTGGTATAAATCTGATGTTGATCAGCCAGATGATACACAAGACCCACCGTTCCACTGGTTTGAGACAAGGTTCGAGAAGCGGATTGGTTATTATTTGCTTGAAATGCATCTAGCACCTGATAATGCAGCCAGTCCCAGCGCCCCCCCAGAACCAGATCCAGATCGGGGGTCATTTTCCATTCATTGCGAAAAAATGGACCAATACTTTGTACGCGCTCAACTTGATCCAGAGTCAGTATGCCTTGTATACCGAAATTGTTATTGAAACGCTGACGGTTATCATTCTGGATACCATAATCAACACCGATTATGAAACGATTGTTTTTTTTAAATAATATATGATCATTGACAAATTGCATGCTCAAACCACCCACCCAACGATCGAACTGTACCTGTCCACCGTTGACAAATGGCAGGCGGTTTTGGAAGTCACGATGCAATACGTGAGCGACTATGCTGAGTGTCTGGGTGGTCGCAATTTTTTTACGATAACGTATACCTAATTGTGCTTGCTCCACCGCTTCACCTGCATTGAACAGCAAATTGCCGGGAGCCGCCTGTCGTGGATTGACGAGTGCCTGTGTGTGCGTCAGGCCACCCGGATCTTTCGCTTGTGGCGCGTGAAATTTACGAAATAGCAGCATCCAGTTGGAATTGGTTTGGGTTTGAATATTCAGCTTGAATTGGACCAATCTATTTTCCATTTTGCTGTGTTCACGCCAGCCATTTTGTTGCAGGTGAGAACCAAATAAGCCATAGTCAAAACGATCACCTCGTCCGCTTGCGTGAATTTCTGATTTGAAATATCCAAATTCACCGAATATCTGGCGTGGTGTGAGTTCAAACTTCGTGTACGGCGCAGCTCGTGTGGTGATATTAATCATGCCACCAGAAGCATTACCAAAAAGTGAGGCCGAAGGGCCCCGCAGAATTTCCATTTGTTGAATGAGTGACGGATCTATGGAATCGAGTTGTGTCTGTCCATCTGGCAGGGTCTGTGGGATATCATCGACGCGTATCTGGATGCCGCGTACACCAAATGGTGTGCGTGCCCCAAAACCACGGATAGTAATACGTAAATCCTGAGCAAAGTTGAACTGATTTTGGAAAAAGACACCCGGTGTGCCGCGAGCAAATTCATCCAGGGTTGCGCCGGGTTGATAGTTCTGTTGTGTATTTCGTCCTAGATGAGTCAGTGCGTTAGGAATTTGAGTCAATTGCTTTTTACTACGTGTTGCGGTGACCTCAATGGGTTTAAGAATGGTCATTTCTGGCTCAGCGGGTTCTTGTGCTCGGGCCGGGAAAGTAATCAAGACGAATCCAACTAGAAAGATGAAAATAATCGTTGAAAGATGAATCGAATGAAAATAGTACTCATACTCCCTGCGGCTGGATACAAAATCTACGGGAGGCTTGTGGGTGCGATTTATTGTTTTCAGGTCATTTAGAATCAATAGGTTGGTGTTATTATAGTCAGCATTCATTTTGCCTCACTATGGATATTTATTTTTAATAATATCGCTCAAATAAATAAATTTGGCAGCGAATTTATCCTGTTGAGATTAATCTCTTTTTGATGTATTGACAGTGTTTGCATGTAATCCGAGAGCTTTGCAAAACCTTAATAGTTTAAAAATTAACTCTTTATAATCAATAGTCGAAAACTTCTGGCGAGGGCTTTTGCAAAAGTCTCAATCCATGTAGCTAAGAGAGCCGAATGCATCACCGGCATAAAGGCATTCAGTTAGCGACGCCAGAAAATGGCTTTATCCTGATGGGTGCGAGCAAATTAATACATCAATGTAAGATTGTGAGCAGGAGCAATGCTATTTACAGCCTAATGGTCAATTAGGGAGTAATACAAAAGACCGCTGCATAACTGTGTTTTTGAGCTTTTCTGATTACTTGCAGCATTGATAAATCAAACACTTAAAAATCTTATCCAGTCCGAGATAACAGTTATGCAGCGGTCTTCAACGGTTTCCCTGTATCGAACAGGTGAGTCACGTATTTGCCTGGCTAAGGGAGAAGTACTCTTCTCGATTCTGTTGCTGCACAACAGAGGCAAATATCGATGTCAGGTTAGATGCGTGTGATCTGCAAGCGATTTTTGTTCAGGATACAAGGGTGAAACCTATTCACCCTTGTACATATAGCTGGCCGTGATATTTACCAGCTCAAGGCAACATAGCGTTGCAGGTTGTCTTTACGAATAAGCAAAAGTACGCGCCTTTTATCATCGCTCTTCTTGATCATTGTTTTAAATTCGGTCGCATTTTTTATCACTTGTTGATTCACCTGAAGAATTACAGAACCCGATTCAATGCCGGCCATCGCTGCAATTGAGCCAGGCTGAACCTTTGTCACGACGACGCCTGGGGTGGGTTCTATGCCGAGCTGTTCGGCCAACTGTGGTGTCAGTGTCTGAACAGTCAGACCTATGTCTTCTGTACTTTCCGTTGAATCCACTGCCACCGAATCATCCTTGGCAAGCTCGCTAATGGTAATTGTCAGATTTTTCTTCTTGCCTTCCCGCAAAATGGTTAATTGTTCCTTTTTGCCTGGTGGAGTAAGCGATACCTGATTGCGAAAATGACCGGTATCTTTTACGGGTTTGCCACGATAAGCAATGATCACATCTCCTTGACGCAAACCTGCTTTATCTGCAGGCGAGTTGTCTGATACTTGGGCAATGAGTATGCCCTGATTGGATTGAATCCCGAACGATTCGGCCAGATCGGTTGTGAGTGGTTGAATGACAATTCCGAGGTAACCTCGTGTCACTTCACCTTTCTCAATAAGTTGATTAGCGATCGACTGGGCGAGATTGATCGGAATCGCAAATCCGACACCCATATATCCGCCGCTACGGCTGAATATGGCGGTATTAATGCCGACAACCTCGCCATTCAGGTTAACCAGTGGCCCACCTGAATTACCTGGATTGATAGCGGCATCAGTCTGAATAAAATCTTCATAATCGTTAATACCCAAGCTCGTTCTTCCCTTGGCGCTGACCACACCGACCGTAAGAGTGTGACTCAGGCCGAATGGATTGCCTATGGCGACTACCCACTCGCCAACTTCCAACTCTGATGAGTCAGATAAGGGGAGTACAGGTAAGTTGCCTGCCTTGATTTCAATCACGGCTACGTCGGATTGCGGATCATGACCGGTAACTGTGGCATCATATTCGCGGCCATCTTGAAACTTGACACGAATCCGGTCAGCGTTGGCGACCACATGATTGTTGGTGAGAATGTAGGTTTTATCGGATATCAGTCCATTTTTTGCCGCAAATACAAATCCAGATCCTTGTCCTATGATCTGAGGTTTATTTTTCGGCGTATCAGAACGTGGTTTGCGTGGGGTTCCTGGGAAATCTTCGCCAAAAAAACGTTTGAACAGGTCATCGCCAAATGGCCATTCATTGCCGAATGGTGTGGAAAATTGTGTGATGGTTGAATCTGCTGCTTGTGATTCGACTTGAATGAATACAACCGATGGTGAAACGGATTTTGCTACTGAAGCAAAGGCTTTACCCGTTTGGCGCAGATTCTCGATGCCATTGTCGAGCGCATGGACAGGCAGCGCAATAAAAAAGATCGATAGTAAAAAAAATTGTATGATGCGATTTCTTTTCATCTTTCTCTCCAAATAAGTTTATCGATGTTCAATCCTTGATATCTACTTATCCAATTTATGTGAGCGGTTAGAATCGAACTAAAAAATAGCCATTTTTTATTTTTTAGAAAAACTAAGGATGATTTCTGCGTTAAACCTGAAAGCTTCGGTTAGGCTATTTTACAGGTAATTATCTGTCTGACTGAAGATTTATCAAGTCATAAATCCCATGGTTTTTGAAATAATCATCTCATGACAACATTGGGGTATAAAGTAATTTTTTCTATCGAAATAGCCTGTTTTATAAATAAAAATATTTCTTTCTGAGGAGTTGAATAAGAGTGGGGCGTATCTATGTCATTATGCTGACAAGGTCAGGTTTGAATGTGTGAATGACTGATTTTATTGAGCCCAGGACACCTTGTTTTTCTACAAACATCTTAAGCAGATGTGATTGTGGCAGTGTTATCGATATGTCTGAAAGATAGCTCATGCTTGCTCTTTAGTGTTGATGCTTGTAATCTCACAGGCAAGTAATATGCGTAATTAAAATTGCCGGTAGCTGGAATGAGCGCGAATGATCTAAAAATAGATCATGGTGATGGCTGTGTTCGATAACCTAATTCATGCAGGAGGTAAAATTGAGTGACAATCACTTTATTGTGCGCAAGGCGGCGGTACTGGGTGCGGGCGTGATGGGTGCCCAGATTGCAGCACATTTGGTTAATGCTAATATCGAAACGCTATTGTTTGAGCTTCCGGCTGGACAAGACGACCTCAACGCAAATGTTATCAAGGCGGTAGCGCAGTTGAAAAAACAAGAGCCTGCGCCGCTATCTATTCTGGCTAAGGCTGCTGCTATTCAACCAGCTAATTATGATCAACATCTTGAATTGCTCCGCGATTGTGATTTGGTTATCGAAGCCATTGCCGAGCGTATGGACTGGAAATCTGAACTATATGCGAAAATCGCACCTTACCTTGGCCAGCAAACTATTTTCGCAAGTAATACTTCGGGTCTTTCCATTAATCGGTTAGCACAAGCTTTCCCGCCCGAACTGCAACATCGCTTTTGCGGAATCCATTTTTTTAATCCACCACGTTATATGCATTTGGTGGAACTCATTCCCTGTGCCGCAAGTGAACCCGAGATGTTGGACAAGCTGGAAACTTTTTTAGTTACCTATCTGGGCAAAGGAGTCATCCGTGCCAAGGATACACCCAATTTCATTGCCAATCGTATTGGTGTGTTTTCCTTGCTTGCAACCATGCATCATGGCGAGTCATTTGGTTTTAGTTTTGATCGGGTAGATGCTTTGACCGGTTCTTTGATTGATCGCCCCAAGAGTGCCACATTTCGTACAGCTGACGTGGTGGGTCTTGATATTCTGGCACATGTGATAAATACCATGCGCGATACATTGCCTGATGATCCATGGCATTCTTATTTTGTGGCACCGGATTGGTTACAAGGCTTGATAGATGATGGCTTTTTGGGACAAAAAACCAAGCAGGGTGTTTATAAAAAGGTAAATCAAGAAATTCACGTGTTGGACCTTGCCACACAAGCATATCGTCTTTCGACAGGCGATGTCGATGAGGATATCAAACAATTAATTAAATATAATAATCCACCGGAAAGATTTGCTGCATTACGCAATAGTCAGCATCCGCAAGCTAAATTTCTTTGGTCTATTTATCGTGATCTATTTCACTATTGTGCCGTTCAGTTAGAAGCAATTGCGAATAATACGCGTGACCTTGATTTGGCTGTTCGTTGGGGCTTCGGCTGGAATCAGGGGCCTTTCGAGATCTGGCAGGCAGCCGGCTGGAAGCAGATAACAACATGGATTAATGAGGATATTGCCGCAGGTGAAAGTATGAGCCAAACACCTTTGCCTGAATGGGTCATGGCTATTGGAGAAAGCACTATTCAACAGGTGCATACGGAGCAAGGTTCCTACGCACCTGCCAGCAAAATGACCCAGGCACGTTCAATACTTCCTGTTTATCAGCGCCAGCTATTTCCGGACCGGTTAAAGGGCGAGGTAGTTTCTTATGGAGAAACGATATTTGAAACCGATGCAGTACGTATGTGGCATACGGGGGATAAAATCGCCATTGTCAGCTTTAAAAGCAAGAAACATACTATTGATGCCGATGTTCTAGGTGGCGTACAACAAGCCATTCAGGAGGCTGAAAAGAATTGGCGTGCTCTGGTGATCTGGCAGACTGAGCCGCCGTTTTCCTTAGGGGCTAATTTACAAAAAGCGACGGAACGCCCCAAGCATACTATGCAACCAGAACATGCGACTCCGCCGTTACCCCCATCTGCTCTTAGCCAATTCATGAAAAAGTTCAAGAGGACAGCGCAATCTACTGTGCTTAAAGCAGCGCGCGAATTGGATCTTGCCGATGTTTTAATGGCAAAGAAAATGGCGGAGGTAGAAGGGATGGTGGCTCAATTCCAGAGAACCTCACAGGCCCTGAGATATGCGATGGTTCCAACAGTGGCGGCTGTCGATGGACTGGCACTGGGTGGAGGATGTGAGTTTGTGATGCACTGTGATCGTACGGTGGCTACACTGGAAAGCTATATTGGTTTGGTAGAAGTGGGGGTGGGATTATTACCGGCCGGTGGTGGCTGTAAAGAGTTTGCACTTAGATCGGCGCGGGAGGCTGGAGATGGTGATCCTTTTCCGAAATTAAAACGCTATTTTCAAACGGTTGCTATGGCACAATTAGCGAAAAGTGCTGAGCAAGCAAAAGAACTGGGCTATTTGCACGCCGCAGATGTGGTGATAATGAACCGCTTCGAATTGTTATATGCGGCTAAGGCTCAGGCGCTGGCATTAGCTGAGGCCGGTTATCGTCCGCCGCTCAAAGCCAGGGCTATTCCTGTTGCGGGCGCGACAGGCATAGCGACCATTCAGAGCCAGTTAATCAATCTGTTGGAAGGGGGGTTTATTTCAGAGCATGATTATCTGGTTGCCGGTAAAGTGGCATATGTAATGTGTGGGGGGGATTTGACGCGTGGCAGTCTGGTGGATGAAGACTGGCTCATTGAATTAGAGCGTACTGCATTCATGGAGCTGCTAATGACCGAGAAAACGCAAGCGCGTATTGCACATACGCTGAAAACAGGCAAGCCGCTCAGAAACTAGACGATATATCAAATTAAATGGATATTGGAGTGTAATAAGGTATTCCACGATCTGCGATTCACGGAGAAACTGATGACCAAGCAAATTCAAGATGCTTTTATCGTTGCTGCTACACGGACGCCGGTTGGTAAGGCGCCGCGAGGTATGTTTAAGAATGTACGTCCCGACGACATGCTGGTGCATGTATTACAGGCTGCAGTTAAACAGTGCGATGGATTGGATCCGACTGTTATTGATGATGTCATTGTTGGCTGTGCCATGCCCGAGGCGGAACAAGGCATTAATGTCGCACGGGTTGCATTATTATTGGCGGGTCTGCCAAATAGCGTGCCGGGTATTACAATCAATCGTTTCTGCGCATCAGGCTTGCAAGCCGTTGCCTTTGCTGCGGATCGTATTCGCTTGGGAGAAGCCGATGTTATGATTGCTGCTGGAACCGAAAGCATGAGTATGATACCGATGATGGGAAATAAAGTAGCGATGAATCCTGCTTTGTTTCAAAATGATGAGAATGTAGCTATTGCCTATGGCATGGGAATGACGGGAGAAAAAGTGGCGCAGCAATGGAGAGTCAAACGCGAAGAGCAGGATGAGTTTGCCATGACCAGTCATATGCGCGCACTTAAGGCAATTGAACTTGGTGAGTTTAAACAGGAAATTTCACCGTATTCTATTACGGAAAAACGCCCGGATCTGATTACGCATAAAATCTGTGACTTATCTGTAATTAAGGATACCGATGAAGGACCGCGTATGGGCACAAATATGGATGTACTGGGAAAACTGAAACCAGTTTTTGCAGCGAAGGGGTCGGTAACAGCTGGAAACAGCTCGCAGATGTCTGACGGTGCTGGTGCAGTAATTTTAATGAGTGCGGCTGCGATGCAGCGCTTTAATCTTTCACCGATTGGCCGGTTTGTCGGATTTTCTGTAGCAGGTGTGCCACCAGAGATCATGGGGGTTGGGCCAATTCGGGCGATTCCGAAAGTATTAAAACAAACGGGTTTCAAGCAAGATGACCTTGATTGGATTGAATTGAATGAAGCTTTTGCTGCGCAAAGTCTTGCGGTTATTAATGATCTGGGACTGGATCGTGCCAAGGTAAATCCATTGGGAGGTGCCATTGCACTGGGTCATCCACTGGGTGCAACGGGTGCTATTCGTGTTGCGACGTTACTTCATGGCCTGCGCCGGCACAAGCAAAAATATGGCATGGTTACCATGTGTGTTGGTAGTGGTATGGGCGCAGCGGGTATATTTGAAGCGCTATGAGAATTGTCTGTTAATCAGATTAAATGTAATAACATAACTTGCTGAATGGAGAGAACTTATGTTTATTTATCAATGCTCCGGAAAGATATGAGGAAGTAGTCTAATGAGCAACATTTGGTTTAAGGATTACACACTTGGATATCTGGAAGGATTGCGTAACGCCAATATGGGTGTTCATATTGGTATCCACTTTACTGAAATAGGACCTGATTTTCTCAAAGCTCGGATGCCGGTTGATCAAAGAACAACTCAGCCATTCGGAATCTTGCATGGCGGGGCTAGCTGCGTTTTATCTGAAACATTAGGCAGTGTTGCTGGATGGATGACTATTGATCCCGAGAAATTCCGAGCTGTCGGGTTGGAGATTAACGTTAATCATATTCGTGCGGTAACACAAGGCAGTGTTTTGGGTATTTGCACGCCGCTACATACGGGTCGTCGTACGCAAGTTTGGCAAACAGATATTATTGAGGAGGCGACCGGGAAGCGTGTGGCTATCTCAAGATTAACGGTTGCGATTATAGAACAAGGTACATTAAGTACGCAAAAGGAAGCGGTTTATGTAGGGCATAAATGATAACCGTACATATGCTTGCTCAAAATGAGAAGAAGAACTACTCGGGCTTGGGTCCAGCCTAGTTTATTAGGCTGGATAGTGCCAATGAATCGCAATGTTAGTGAAACATCAGTAGACGCCGGATGAATAAAACGATCTCCTGGAAATACTAGGAGGACCATCGTTTTATTTTTATATTGTAATAATTATGAATCCTTCTGTTGAGGTTTTTCCTTCCACATTACATATAGAACACCCATTATAATAATAATAATGGGCATGACAATATAGAAACCAAGTGCATAACCGATGCTGATATCCTGATCTTGAGGAGGCGGGCTGCTCACAATCATATAAGCATGTGTAAGACCAACTGCAAAGACGGGGATTAAAGCGGCGGTATAGCGATTACGAATCCAAGGTTGAACTGTTAATAAATTAAGAATATAAGCGGCATAGTAGCCAAGCAGGTAGATTATTATATAAAAGGCTAAAGCACCCATTGTGGTCCCCGTATATTACGATGTTGTTGTTAATTAATTAGATTTTTCCTGAATTGATTGATTTGCATGATATCAAATAAACTCATCAGGCAAGAATCCATGGCTGTTCGTTGACTGATCATACACAAATGTATGCAAAAAATCACCGGCTGTTTTTCTTATTTATTCTTCTAGGTTATCGTGATCATGTATTTTATCAAATAGCGCGTAAAACTTCGTCCTTCAGGGCGGAGATATAAGCGCACAGGCGAAGCCTGTTTAATGCGGTCTTTGCTGTTGTTCAATATATTGCTTAATAATCGAGAGTGGTGCTCCACCACAACTACCCGCAAAATAGCTTCGACTCCAAAGCATATTACCCCAAAGCTTATTTTTAATTTCGGAATAATTCTTTTTGCGAATGAGTCGGCTTGAAACGCCTTTCAAACTATTTACCAAGTTAGAAATAGCAATTTTTGGTGGATAGTTAACTAAAAGGTGAATATGATCATGCTCACCGTTAAATTCCACCAATTCTGCTTCAAAATCCAAACACACGTTTTTAAATATTTCTTCCAAATCAATTAATACCCTTCCGGAGAAAACATCTCTACGGTATTTTGTTACAAAGACCAAATGAACATGGATATTAAAAACCTAATGTCTTCCTGTTCTTACATCGTTATTAACTTGCATAGACAAATTCCTTTTTGTATAATTATAACCATGAAGCAGATTATACGCAAAGCCTTTAAATCTCGACTCAATCCAAATTCTGACCAAGTACAGAAGATGGTTGAGTTTGCGGGTGCTAATCGGTTTGTTTGGAATAAAGCCTTAGCAATGAATCTGTTCAGATTAGAGCAGAAACAGCCATTGCTTTGGTACAACGAGTTGTCATTTTGGCTAAAGCTATGGAAATCCTCAGAAGATTATGGATTTCTAAAAACCGTTCATTCTCAACCGTTGCAACAAGCCTTAAAAAACTTAGAAAAAGCGTTCAAAGACGGTTTTGATAAAAAACAGCCTTTAAAACGGATTCCAAAATTCAAGAAAAAAGGTTTGAGTGACAGCTTTCGTTATCCACAAGGATTTAAGCTGGAGCAAGAATCTAGCAAAGTGTTCTTGCCTAAAATCGGTTGGGTGAAATATCGTAATTCACGCCAAGTCATTGGTGACGTTAAAAATATGACGATTTCCCGTAAAGGCGGTTATTGGTACGTGTCGATTTAGACTGAGTACGAGACCGAGCTAAAGCGTCATAGCTCAACCAGTATGATTGGTGTTGATATGGGCGTTACCCGCTTTGCAACTTTGTCAGACGGCTCATACGTAGAACCTTTAAACAGTTTCAGAAAGTTATCAAAGAAACTGGCTTTTGAACAGCGTAAGCTGTCTAAAAAAGTCCGTTTCTCTGCTAACTGGAAAAAGCAGAAACAAATCATTACCCGACTGTATGAGCGTATTGCCAATGCTCGTTTAGACTTCTTACACAAAACCTCAACCGAAATCAGCAAAAATCACGCAATGGTCGTAGTTGAGAATTTAAAGATAGGAAACATGTCTAAGAGTGCCAAGGGCAGTGTTGAAAAGCATGGTAAAAACGTCAAAGCGAAATCGGGTCTAAACAAATCCATTCTTGACCAAGGATGGGGAATGTTCGTTTCGTTCTTGGAGTATAAACAGGCTTGTTCAGGCGGGGATGTATTGAAGGTAAACCCTCAATACACCTCTCAAACCTGCCCTAGATGTCAACATGTTAGTCGTGACAATCGCAAAAGCCAAAGTGCTTTTGAATGTACAGAATGTGGATTTAAAGCCAATGCCGACTTGGTAGGTGCCTTGAATGTACTTGAGCGAGGACATCGCTTGTTAGCCTGTGGAGTTGAAACGTTAGTTTCGTCTAAGAAGCAGGAACCAGTAGGCAGTAGCAATACAAACCTACTCTTAACGGCTTAATAAGTCGCTAGGAATCCCCTTCGTTTAGGAAGGGGAGGATGTCAATAGAACAGATAACTTCTATTAACGATCGCTGTATTAAACGTGATTTCTGTAATAATATTTATATACTCTTATCTGATTAATTAGGAGTTTGTATTTATCCAAAAGTAAAAGAAAGTATTCATGAGCCAGGATATCGAAGTAAAAAAGCCTGTATAAAAGCTTATGGATAGTCTACTGGTCCTCTGTTTTCTTCGTATATTTATATTAAATAGTTTTAGGTATATTTATGAATTTTTTAACTCATGTATCAAAGCACACCACTGAAGAGAGTGATTCTTTAGGAAAAAAATGGCTGGATATTCCCGAATATGAGGAAAGACATAATTTACATGGTGAGCTTAATGGGATCAGTTATGAACTGATCACTTTACCTGTGCAGCTTTCTCATCTGGTTTTGCTATCAGATCGTCAGTGGATTGACCAGGAGAGGGAGCTTGTCGCACAGTTAGCTGAGCGTTATGATATCACTCCCCCGAATATACACGATAACGATTTCAGCGCAGATTTTGGAAAATTTCGTCTCAGGTGGGAACGTCATACCGAATATTCTACTTATACAGTTTATTATGCCGGACGATTTGAAGTTCCCTTTGAAAAGCCAGCTATCATGCATGTGCCGAGTGAATGGTTAGCCAGTTTGCCAGGCAAAATACTGGTAGGTACCCATATCGCACTAGATGATCGGTCGCATCCTAAACTTAGTTTAAATGAACTTGCGAGTTTATTTTCTTCCGGTACAGTTATTGGTTCTAAAGTGGCTGGAGGCAGTGCCAGCGCGTGGAGCGATAATCAAATCCATAGTGATGGTTTTAGACGGATACTGATTCACGATGAGAACTTGCGTAGTCGACAGGTTGGACGATTGGTACAGCGTCTGCTGGAAATTGAAACTTATCGCATGCTGGCTATGCTGCCATTACCTAAGATGCGTCAGATGATTCCACAACTAGCCCGCGCTGACCAACGTTTGGCCACATTGACTGCTAATAGTATTGAAATGACGGGTATAGATAAAGAACAAGGGTTGCTGGATGAATTAACTAAACTGGCGGCTGAAATTGAAGATTTATCAGCACGAACAAGCCATCGGTTTAATGCATCTCGAACCTACTATAATATTGTCAAATTACGAATTACCGAATTACGTGAAGAGCGTATCGAAGGTCTACAGATGCTACAGGAATTCATGATACAACGTTTATCATCCGCTATGGGTACCTGTGAATTAGTATATGCTAAATTAGAAATTTTATCCTTGCGTGTATCGCGTGCATCAGCATTACTAAGAACTCGCGTTGAAATTTCCATGGAAGCACAAATTCGTGATTTGTTAAGATCTATGGATAATCGGGTTCATATGCAATTACACTTGCAAGAGACAGTTGAAGGTTTGTCTGTAGTTGTGCTGACTTATTATCTATTAGGTATCGTGGGTTATGGACTTAAAGCAGGTAAGGCTGCTGGCTTGAATATCAATGTTGAACTATTGACAGGCATCGCTATTCCCGTTGTCATAATCGGCGTTTTTTTCGCTGTGAGAAATTTACGCCGTTTAATAAGTAGACTGTATCATGGCAAATAATATCGCCATGATGAAATCCCATATGCGCATAATAAGGCGTGGATCCGTTTATTCTCTAAATTAAAGACAAAGAAATTCGCTGCTTTATTTTTCTATTTCAAGCATCAGCTTTCTAACATTCCGTTATGCTAACAGCCAAACCACCTAGTGATGTTTCCTTATATTTGACTGACATTTCCAAGCCTGTCTGTTTCATGGCTGCGACACAATTATCCAGTGACATAAAATGTCGGCCATCGCCCCTGAGTGCTAAAGAAGCTGCTGTATATGCTTTTATTGCACCAAAGCCATTGCGTTCAATGCATGGTACCTGAACCAGGCTCCCAACCGGATCACAGGTCATACCAAGATGATGTTCCAATGCTATTTCTGCCGCATTTTCAACTTGTTCAGTTGTACCGCCTTTGATGGCACATAAACCAGCTGCTGCCATGGCTGAAGCAGAGCCGACCTCACCCTGACATCCGACCTCAGCGCCTGAAATTGAACTCCGATGTTTGATCAGCCCACCGATAGCGCCAGCAACCAGCAGGAAATCTCGAATTTGCTCAGCATTTATCTTTTCGTGCTTCACAGCATAATAAATGATCGCGGGTATTACCCCGGCAGCCCCATTTGTCGGCGCGGTAACGACCATATGGCCTGCGGCGTTTTCTTCATTCACTGCCATGGCATAAGCACATAACCAGTCATTAAGGTTCGCTTTTTCTGGACTATCCTGTAATTGTTTATATAGGGATTGGGCGCGTCGTGGAATATTCAGCCCGCCGGGTAATCGTCCCTCAGCTATCAAGCCATGTTCGATACAGGTATGCATTGCGTGCCAGATAGCATCCAGCCCATTATTTAGATCATTTTCCGATATATGTTCCATTTCATTATGGCGCTTCATAGATGCAATGGATAGCCCGCTTTTAGCAGACATATGCATCATAGAATTAGCAGAATCGAATGGATAGCCGCATGAATTTGTTAATTCTACTTTAAGTGGCGCAACGAGCTGATCAATTTCAGAAATTGTGGTGATAAAACCGCCGCCGATAGAAAAATAAATTTCTGTTAAAAGTTGATTGCCTGATTGATCAATCAGTTCAAGAATAATGCCATTTGGATGCTCCGGTAGTGGATCGCCGCGATCAAAAATAATGTCATGAGAAGGATTAAATCGAATCAAAGTGGTATCGCTTAATTTGACTGTATCACAATTCCAAAGCTGGTGGACTAGCTCATTAACATCTTGATCAGCAAGCCCTTGCGGTGTGAAATCGTGTATGCCTAGTAATATTGCTCGGTCAGTCGCATGACCTTTGCCGGTAAAGGCGAGCGATCCTCTTAAAGTACACCGAATCTGTAAAGGAAGTTTAGCCGTATGAGATGACATGAAGGTTTGAATGCGCTGGCGAAAATCTCTGGCTGCAACCATGGGCCCCATAGTATGAGAACTTGATGGGCCAATTCCGATTTTGAAAAGATCAAGGACGCTAATAAACATTAAGGTAACCTGTAGAATTCAATATAAAATAGAGGTGTCAGTCTGGCTAAACAAAGGAATCAGTAAAATGGTAGAAGACCAGAAGCTATCTAATAATACATAAAGTACGTTAATGGCAGAATTTGAGTCATGAAAGATCAGATCAATTCTTAATTAATTTAGAGGTATAAAAAATAAATTATTGCCCACCTAGATGATGGCATACTCCTAATCATATACTACAAATAGTATATTATCTGTTTTTTATATATTCGGCCAATTTCTGATTGGCTTTTATTTTAAATTTGAAAGTAGCAGATAAATGAAATGAATTTCAGGTATTTTTTTCCTGAATAATATAGTTACGAGATGAAAAATATGAGGCGCTTATAAAAACGAAAGGGGCTTATATGACACATTCACATTGCAGGCAATAATATGCATGTCAGGCGAAGTATGGGCGCTATTTGAGATTCATTTGCCTGGTTGTCAAGGCGTTTGGAGAGCTGACTAGAGATAGCCGCTAGTTCATTAAGCCGCTTTCTGGATTACACGCCCGGGCGCACCGTGGCGGGATTTGCCGCCGGATTATGGGGATTGGAGCAATACAATACGCGCCACCGTTTTATCCGTTGGCACGACAAGAGCATCTGGGAAAAACTACTGGAAATCTTGATTGACGATCCGGATTACGAGTGGCTTATGATTGACGCGCATCGCTCTCTGAGCAAATGCTTCATGATTACATTGTCCAATTTCTTAGCTTGATTTTCATATTAATATACGTTGTGCATTAAATCGATAGATGATGTTTTAATCCTGGAAATAGATGCTCGTGTATCTCCTGTAATTTATTGATTTCTAATATAACAGGGTAGGAAAAACCATTTCTATTACGACCCTTTTCAACAATAACCAGCTTTTCCATATATTCGTAAAACTCTTCATAACCCCAGTGTAATTTAATTTTTTCTGCTGTATTTTTGTGATATCTATCAAGATGAGACTCATTCTCACCTAAGTAACTTCTAAATTCTTTAATTGTATTTTTTAAGGTCATATGGGCTTTTCCAATTTATTGTTAAAAATAATAAGAGATCTCTACAAAACCCCCAATAATTGAAAATTTAATTTTTGATAATCAATAATCAATAATCAATAATCAATAATCTAGAAATTCTTGCGAGGATTTTTGTAAAGGTCTCTATTGATATGTCGGCATATGAGGATAATACTTGAGTATTTTCTTCATTATTTTTTATCGGAATGCGCTAAAAGTGCTTGCTTGAAAAGCGGAGATGGATAGCGCAGGTGCCGCAGTGTTTCTCTTGTAGTACGATGTTTGAGCAGGTCAACTGTTTTCGTGCAGGCACGATTACAAGCTGGCTAAGTATTGATGACGCATCACTTGCGCTGGCGCGATCTTGAGATTTGAGAATTCGTATATGGCTGAAATCCTTTGCTCACATAACCTAATCAATGCCGGAATGAATACGAAGTTGATTTATTGCCGCTTCTCGAATAGCCGCCAATAACTCAGCATCAATATGACCATCTGCAATACGTTGAGTATAATGCTGGAAGTGGCTTAGTGCATTCCGGGTAACGGGGCCCAAGACACCGTCGGCTTCACCGACATCAATACCCAGTTTGGCTAGGTCCTGCTGAAGCTGGCGTACTTGTTCGCGAGTCAGCCTTAAATCATTGATGGGTGGAGCACGATGCAATCCCTGCCCGCCAGTAATTCGGTCGGCCAGATGTCCGACGGTTAATGCGTATAGTTCGGAGCGATTCCAGCCCATAATCACATTGAAGTTTTTATAAACAAGAAAGGCAGGGCCTTGATGACTGGCAGGGACTAATAATGATGCTTCTTGATCCTGTGGCAACAATCTTGTCCCAGATGTCGTTGTTACACCGTTTGCTGTCCACTCAGCCAGGCTGAGAATCTGATCTCTTCCAGCCAGTGTATAATCAAAAGAAGGGGGCAGTTTTACTTCTTGACCCCAGCTTAATCCGGGTATCCAACCAAGCTGTTGTAAAAAGAATCCTGCTGATGTGAGTGCATCCGGGATGCTGCCCCATAAATCACGACGGCCATCGCTATCGCCATCACGGGCGTAGCGTAGATAGGTTGATGGCATGAATTGCATGTGACCCATTGCGCCGGCCCAGGAACCCAACATGCGTTCTGCTGAAATATCCCCTGCATCAATGATACGTAGCGCATCGATTAACTGGTCTGTGAAAAAGATACTACGCCGTTGATCACAGGCGAGAGTGGCTAATGAATCCAGCACGGGCATATTTCCAGAATAGCTGCCATAGTTTGTTTCCAATCCCCAGAATGCGATTAAATATTGTGCTGGTACGCCCGTTCTTTGTTGTATTTGCTCTAGTAACTGTCGATGTTTTTCCAGCAGTACCTCGCCACGTCTGATACGTTCTTCACTGATTCTGGAATTGAAATAATCGGCAAATGTTTGAGTAAATTCGGGCTGGCGTCGATCTAACTTGATAACCTGCTGTACATGTTTGACTTTGCCCAATATCTGGTTAACTGTTGCAGCTGAAATGCTCTGCGTTCGTGCTTTCGCCTGCAGTTTGGAAACGCAATCAATGAACGGTGTGTTATTTGCTTGAATCGGGTTGGAGAAGGTTGCGCCAAAAAACAGGGTAATACCTAAGAGTAGGCTGTAACCCGGTATTCCGTTTCGAGGCATCGGTTGATTGATTTTAATATGGAATCTAAAACAGCAAAGATAAAAATAGAAATTTAACATATTCTTTAAATGTCGTTTCAGAATCAATACAATGATGAATATTCAAATGCATACGCCCAGCTTGGCAGGTTGTCGATGCCCATATTTCCGTTTCAGGTATATTTCCAACTGATTTAGACGGTACCGGAATAATTGAATATTACTCTGACTGCTTATTGTAGCGCGGAAAGTATAATAAGAAGTGGGCTTATTGGGGAATGATGATCATAACCAGATTAAAAATACTCATAAAAATCTTAATTAAACAAACGTGGATATACGGATGCTATCTTTATATACTATTAAGCAAAACGGTACGCCGTTTACTTTACGATTTAGCCCATAGTCGAATCAAATTAGACTAACTTATTCTAACAAATAAGCTGTTGAATACGTTATTGTTGTGATTTTGACAGGTAAATATCAGTAATATCCTGTTGTTCTGCTATTTTCTTTTCCTGTATGGGCAAGGTGATTTAATACAATCTGCATAAAGAGATAAAGAATGTTCCTGAAGTTTAAAGCCACGGTCTTTAGCGATCTTAAGCTGACGCTTTTCAATCTCCACATCATAAAATTCTTCTACGCGCCCACATTGCAGACATACTAGATGATCGTGGTGTCCATCATTATTTAGCTCAAATACGGCTTTACCGCTTTCAAAATGATGACGCTCTAATAAACCTGCCTGTTCAAATTGTGTGAGTACCCGATAGACTGTAGCTAAACCAATATCTTCGCCCTCATTAATTAATTCTTTGTAAACATCCTCAGCTGACAAGTGTCGTACCGAGCTATTTTCAAATAAATTAAGTATTTTAAGTCGCGGTAGGGTAGTTTTGAGACCGATCGCTTTAAGATCTATACTTTTCAGATTATCTGGGTTAGTCATGATTGTGTCTGTCCGGTAAAATTGTTTACTGTATCATATATAGTGTTGGATCTATTTTGGAAACACTTAATATCAATAAAATGGTTGTATATATAATCACGCTGCTTGTCCTGCTACAACTTGGAAGCTGTTCAGTTATTCCTCCTTTGCTGTACAGAATTGACGTGCAACAGGGAAATGTAGTGACTCATGACATGGTGAAGAAACTCAAGCCGGGTATGACCAAGTCGCAAGTCCGCTTTGTCCTCGGCTCGCCGCTGATTGTCGATACTTTTCGTGATAATCGTTGGGATTACGTATATCTTCGCCAAGAAAAGGGAGAGCTTATTGAACAACAGCGACTCACGATATTCTTCGAGGAAGAAAAGTTAACACATATTGAGAACCACTTATTACCTTCGACCATTTCTACTGAAGCCGAATCCATAAAATCTGATCCTAGACAAGAAGCCGCCCGGCCTGAAGGGGGTGATAATTAAAATGCCAATCAGATGTATGGACAAGATACCGTAATTAGTTTCATTTTGTGGTGTTATATTCTGTCTCATTTTAAATGATGGTTTTTTTCTTTTTCAATATTCGATCAATTTCTGTAGGGATCAAATGGTAACTCAAAAAATTGCTATTGCTGGAAGCGCGGGACGCATGGGGCGTGCGCTGCTAGAGGCCGTCACGCAAGCCTCTGATATGCGGCTATCTGTCGCACTGGAACGAACAGACAGTTCCTGTTTGAATAAGGACGCAGGAGAATTAATTGGCAAAACCTGCGGTACTCATGTTGTGTGTGATTTTACCTCTGCTCTTGTCGGGTGTGATGTATTGATTGATTTTACTCGCCCCGAAGGAACGTTAGCACATCTTGCTGCCTGCCGCGCGGCAGGTGTAAAAATGGTGATTGGCACAACAGGTTTTACATCAGAGGAGAAAGCAGCGCTCAAAGCGGCATCGCAAGAAATTGCCATAGTTTTTGCACCCAATATGAGCGTGGGTGTCAACGTTACATTTAAACTGCTGGAACTTGCTGCAAGTGTGTTGAATGAGGGATACGATATTGAGATTATTGAGGCACACCATCGTCATAAGGTGGACGCGCCCTCTGGCACAGCACTGCGAATGGGTGAGGTCATTGCACAAGCGCTAGACAGAGATCTAAAAAAAGTTGCCGTTTATGGGCGCGAAGGTGTTACAGGAGAACGGCAGTCCGACACCATCGGTTTTGCCACTGTACGAGGCGGGGATATAGTAGGTGATCATACCGCGATGTTTGCTGGGACAGGTGAACGCATTGAAATATCGCATAAAGCAAGTAGTCGAATGACATTTGCTCTGGGTGCATTGCGTGCAGCTCGTTTCTTGGCAGATAAACAGGATGGCCTATTTGATATGCAGGATGTATTGGGTTTACGTTAGTAGTGGCGATGACAGCTAACAGGTCGATTCTGACAAGTTAAATGAGAAGGGCAGCATTCTAAGTGCTTTGATGCAATATGGCTATTTACGCAATCGGTGATTTACAGGGTTGTTATAAGGCGCTGCGGCAGCTTCTTGATCTGATTGGTTTCGATACGAAGCGAGATAAATTATGGTTGGTGGGAGATATTGTTAACCGAGGTCCAGATTCCTTATCTGTATTGCGTTTCGTTAAAGAATTAGAAGATGCCGCCGTGATGGTGTTGGGTAATCACGACATACATTTACTCATGGTTGCTTCAGGTCTGGCTAAATTATCTCCTGGTGATACTTTGCAGCCCATTCTGGCTGCGCCGGATCGAACCATATTACTTAATTGGCTTCGTCACCAAAAATTATTGCATATCGCTGATGACCATGTGATGGTCCATGCTGGACTATTGCCAACCTGGAGCGTGGCTCAGGCTGCACGATTGGCGCAAGAAGTTGAAACGACTTTGCGTAAAGAAAATTTCCAGGAAGCGCTCTTGCAGCTTTATGGCAATCAACCCGATTATTGGGATGATGACTGGGATGGCTTTGTCCGTCTGCGAGTCATTGTTAATGCGATGACCCGGATGCGCGTTTGTACAGCTGAAGGAAAGATGGATTTTTCTTATAAAGGGACTGAAAAAGCGATTCCAACTGGCTACCTGCCTTGGTTCGAAATTCCGAATCGCGTCAGTAAGAAGGCGACTATTATATGTGGTCACTGGTCAGCATTGGGTCTAAAAGTTAAGGATAATCTGATTGCGCTGGATACGGGCTGTTTGTGGGGGGGTAGTTTGACGGCTATTCGGCTGGAAGACCGGAAAATTTTCCAGGTTCCTTGTGAGAAACCGGCAGTGATAATGCGTTAGCAATGGCCTGTTCGGTAAGACGGGCTAATTCGCGTCGATTTTTTCCACTACTGACGATGGGATCAATAAAAACCAATTCAGTATCGATTCTGGTTTGGCCCAGTATTTGTCGTAGTGAAGAAAATAAGGAAGGGTTAATATATGCCGCTTCTTGGCTGATTTCACCTGTTACATTCCGATAACAGATGGCAATGGGATAGAGCAGAACATCATCGGCTACCGCGGATTGGAATAATGACGCGTGAAAATGCCGTAATACTGTGCCATCACTGGTTGTGCCTTCAGGAAAGATTGCCACGCGTTCTCCTGTCATGAGTACATCATTAATGTGCCGGTTCATGCGTAGCGTATCACTGCGTTTTGCCCGTTCAATAAATAATGTTCCTACCTTTCGGCTTAGAAAACCAAACACAGGCCAGTTACGAATCTCAGCCTTGGCCACGAAACGGGTGGGACAGGCCGCCATTAATACACAAATATCCAGCCAGGAAACATGATTAGCGGCAAATATAACCTGCTGTTCTCTAACAGTGGGTGGCTTACCTTTGCAATGTAATTTGATGTTAAGGATAGCCAGTAATCCAGCAGCCCAGTTCTGCATCAGACGCCTCTGCGTGGATTGTGAAAAGTGTGGATAAACTACGGACTGGATCAGTCCGGAAACGATATGTAAGAATAAACGGGCAAGGCGGATAACTTGCACTGTCAAACGGGTGGTGTTGCGTATCGTATTATAGTGTATAGCCATTTGATTCTAAATTAAAGCTGAATAGTGAAAATCGCATTATTTTACCGGGTAGATATCGAGCAGGGGGCATGATAAATGAGTAAACATGGTCTTTCTGAGGTCGGTTATAGCTTATTTATGACTATAAAGACTTATTAAACCGTATCGGTCAGTAACTGGCAAGTGCGTATGCCTGAAAGATGCACATATACAAGCTGTCTCATAGGTGAATACGGTCAAGGTTTGCATCTCAGATCCGGATAAGAGCGTTCAAAAAATAATGGTTAGCTGAAATTAAGATTGAGCGACTGTATAAAAAAATAGAACTGATTACGTTTAGATTCTCCTGAAAGAAACCTTCAAATAAATCGCAATCGCAGTGAATCTATAACTGTTTATCAGCTAGAGTGGGTGTCTTATCAATACGTGTTTCCAGTTTTATGTAACTAATCAAACGCACGCTGCCTTCTTTGTGCAGTGTTTCATGTATTTTTTCAATTACAGTGAGTATCACCTTTAATTCCCCTTGAATATTGGTGCCTGTAGCATGTGTTTTCACCAGAATCTGATGATTCCGCAGCAGCTCAATGACACGGGCAATCTCTTTTCTGACAGAAACACCGCTGCCGAGGGGAATCACTTGTAATTCTACGATTGCTTGCATGAGGCTGTCCTTGCGCTGTTAATCAAACATTAATTGAGCCATGATTATCTGTTAATTACAAGCTCTTCTGCGTGAAATAAATTGCTTGAGGATTGATAAAGAGCATTTCAGCAAAATAGCAACGTTCTACAATACGGGCCACTAATATTGAAGTGGCTTCCAGAAAAGGGCGCCACGGCCAGTGATAAATGGAGCGTCATCTAGGTTATGGTCGACAAAACCTTGCTGAATCCAGTATTGTAGCTGCTGCATTGCGAAAATGGCCGGGTACTGTTAAATGATACCTGTGCTGATTTGGTGGGTTTCTCGATCAATCATGTCTGCACTTGCTGACTGTATATGGGTGAAAATGCACAGGCGAAGCATTCACACATAGCAGGTGATTTTGCCAAATATTACCTGGCATTCAACCGCTTGGCCCGCATGCGTACAAATTTGTAATATCCTGATTTAAAATTGTTTTGTTTTTTGTCTTAGTCGCAGCCAACGAACATTACTGTTGTGAGCGGTATGATTATTAGGCTAATAGTCATTTTCTTATTAATTAACCAACATGACTTCTAGAATAGAAAGCACTGTTGAAGCTACTCCGGCGACTAAGCTATTTCATTTGAGATTCGATGATTATCGCCCCCGGTGTGCCTGTTGATGACTTCTTTACTAAACGGCCATAATCACATCAAATTAAATCCGCGAATCATTAATGAGTGGAATTATGCCTAAATGGCATAGGTAAGTATGCGCTATTCGGGTTGATTGATGCCAAGTAGTCTTTTTCAATGTGGGAATCCATAAGGAGTAATTCATGAAATGGCTTGCAGGAATGATCTTCTTGATACTGCTGGCAGTATCCGCGAGATTCAGAAAATTTACTGGAATGGTTATTTTGGTCGGTATGGCAAGTGCTTTTCTATTTTGGCAGTATCAAGAATATGAAAAGATGCAATCCAAGGAAAGAATTCTGCCATCGGATCTGTTTCTTGAGGATGTATCATTAAAATCATCGATCGATGGTTATGACATGGTTGGTCGCATCATCAATCACTCAAATAAATATACGCTAACGGGCGTGCAACTAAAATTGACCTTTAGAGACTGCATAATAGACAATAAAAGTGATTGCATCATTGCTTCAGAAGAAAACGAATACATATATATCAATATCCCACCAAAACAAGCCAGAGATTTTAGAAAGCGTGTTTATTTATATTCTGATTTAAATATAAAGGGAGGATTGATCTTGGATTATTCAATCATATATGCCGAAACAGAATAGCGTGAGACCTTTGCAAAACCCCAATAATTGAAAACCTCTGGCGAGGGCTTTTGCAAAAGTCTCTAATCATTAAATTCAATTATCAGTAGCGGGAATCGTAAGTTTCCCAGGTTTCAATGTTGGTCAGCGAACACGCAAAGGTGGTTTCTTGAATCAGATTGAATTTCTGATTACTTGCAGCATTGATAAATTGAATCCGCGCACTTAAAAATCTTGTCCAGCCCGAGATAACCAGTTATGCAGCGGTCTTTTTATTAGTCGATGCCGTTTGAAGCCTCTATTTTATTGTGACTATAATAGGGGATTTGCTTATTTACTTATCCTGATTTGTGACCTAATATCATTGCCAATTATTAAGTCATTGATTTTCACATAAATTATTCTGAAAGTTTAACAGCATGAGACCTTTGCAAAGCCCCAGCAGATGAAAAATTAACCCTTTATAATCAATAGTAAAAACTTCTGGCGAGGACTTTTGCAAAAGTCTCAGCATTCTTATATTAAGAGATCTTTGCAAAATCCCAATAGTCGAAAACTTCTGGCAAAGGCTTTTGCAAAAGTCTCATTAATTCTGAGGATTTGAATCATATGGCAAGAATAGACCCGGAATTCAGGAGATTGCTTGAGAACTATAACTTAGATGATCTAGAAGCACACTCTGGACCCATTTACGGTGTATGGAAAAATTTTATTCTGGCCTATCTCAATCCGGGTTGGTATCGATTCTCTCAGGAGAATGGGGGGGAGCCTATGATATCTGCTGAATGGGATTTGGGAAGATCAATTCTGGACTGTATGCCGGGTGAGATGAAACTGTTTTATAAAAGTAAATTGAATGACTGCTTAAACTCCCATAGGGCTTGGGACTATGAGTTTGAATGCTCAAGTGATATTTTTTATCGACGTTATCATCAGATTGTCCATCCGTTAGGAAATCGAGAAGGACTCCTGATTATCAATTCTCTCGTAATCGAACGATATCATACCCTCGAAGATAGACCCGTGAGAGCGGCCGATAGATCGCTTTATACAGATAAGAATGGCATGATTAATCAATGTGCTTACTGTCGCAGAGTAAAAAGTATACAGGAAGTTGAGTGCTGGGATTGGGTTCCTGAATGGGTAAAACAGTGTCCAAAAAATACGACGCATACCTTTTGTTCAACTTGTTTTGGTTTTTATTTTCCAAAATCTATGACCATTTCCAGCAGCAACGGTCAGGCTCAAGGAAATAGACCAGGCTAGAGGTTGCGCGCTCATCTTGTCGAGCTGCTACGAACACGATTACTCGATAACGATTACGAAAAATGGCAACACCATGAGAGGCCTTTGCAAAACCCCAATAATTGAAAAATTAATCCTTTAAAGACCGCTGCATAACTGGTTATCTCGGGCTGGGCAAGATTTTTAAGTGTTTGATTTATCGATGCTGAAAGTAATCAGAAAAGCTCGAAAACACAGTTATGCAGCGGTCTTCTTTATAATCAATAGTAGAAAATTTTTGGCGAGGGTTTTAGCAAAAGTTTCGCTTAGAACTGCTTCGTAATATCATCCAAATATTGTGCAAACGCCTGTTTCAGTTCCGGATGCACTAAGGCATATTCTACCGTTGCCTTTAAATATCCGAGCTTGCTGCCGCAATCGAATCGTTTACCATCAAACTCGTAAGCAAATACGGGTTCTTCCTCTAGCAATTTTGCGATCGCATCGGTTAATTGAATCTCACCGCCGGCTCCTTGTCCTGTTTTTTCAAGTAATCCAAAGATTCTGGGAGTCAAGATATAACGACCTACTACGGCCAAATTAGAAGGCGCAGTGCCAACGGCCGGCTTTTCAACAATGGTGCTGATTCTTGATAATCGTTCAGTAACCGGCATACTTGCAACAATGCCATACTTATCAACGCTCTCGTAAGGAACGCGTTCGACCCCGAGTACAGAACTGTAATATTGATTATATATTTTGACCATCTGAGCTAAACAAGAATGATCACGAGATTTTATTAAATCATCAGCCAGGAAAACTGCAAAAGGTTCATCTCCAACGACTGGCCGGGCACATAAAACCGCATGGCCTAGCCCTAATGTTTCAACTTGTCTGATGTAGATGCAACTCACATGGGGTGGCAAGATGTTGTGCACAATATCTAGCCCGTCCTGATTTCCGTGAGCTTCCAGCTCTTTCTCTAATTCATAGGCCTTATCAAAGTGATCCGGAATTGAGCGCTTATGGCGGCCTGTTATAAAAATGAGTACATCCATCCCCGCCGCAACTGCTTCTTCAGCTGCATACTGGATCAAGGGCTTATCTACTATGGGAAGCATCTCTTTTGGACTGGCTTTGGTTGCCGGTAAAAATCGCGTTCCCAATCCTGCGACCGGAAAAACTGCTTTCTTTATCACTTTCATTTGGAAATCCCCTTACTTTTGGTAGATTCATTCCAGCGCTTTGCTTTGAAGTGTTTCAAAATAATTTTTACAGCGTGCATAAAAACCAGATATGCGGATGCGTAATTCAATATGCATCCTTTTTTTGATCCGAATGATGATTTTTTTACTGAAAACAAGGCATCATCAGCATATGGATGATTAATCATACAGGATTTTATGAATAATCCTCTAGCTGAATACGATAGTCTGATAATCGAGTAACGGATCTATGGATCAGATTGATGCGATTGATTGATTAAACTCAGTGATTAATAGTTGACAATATAGTCTATTGCATGGTAAGGGTATTAAGGAGAAGGCAGATCAAAAGACAAAAGACCGATGCTGTGCTGATTGATCTTAGTTCCGACGAGGAGAATATCATCACGATTAAAGATATATTTTCGGCATATAAACGGAAGAATGAACTGAGTAACGATTGCGAAGCCGATCTGTTACGTTCGGAGCTGCTGAGTATTGAACAGCTAAAACGCCATGCCATTATACTGGCCGGGCAGCATCGTATCAATTTTCATCCAAAACCAGATAAATTATTGCCCCGGTTGGCGAATAATGAGCGGGTTTTATTGGCGGCGTACGATATCGTGATGGCTGCTGCCACACAAGGCCAGCGAATCGTGCCGGCAGAAGCCTGGCTACTCGATAATTTCTACCTGATTGAGCAGGAAATCAACTTGGCGCGTCGGCATTTACCGCGCGGGTACAGTCAACAATTACCTCAACTGGCGAATAGTCAATCAATTGGCTACCCCCGTGTCTACGATCTGGCATTAGAATTGATTTCTCACATGGATGGTCGTGTCGACAGTAATAACACAACACAGTTTATCGCCGCTTACCAGACACTCGTACCATTAAATCTAGGCGAATTATGGGCATTCCCCATCATGCTACAGCTGGCGCTACTGGAGAATCTACGTCGCGTTGGATTGTGCATCGCTCATCGGCGTCAGGAGCGCAACGAGGCGGCTGCATGGGCCGATCGTATGCTCATAACGGCTGAAAATGAGCCGAAACAGCTTATTCAGTTGCTCGCTAAGTTTGCTAATACCGATATTCCACTTACTGCCCCATTTGTGGAGGAATTTTACGCGAAACTCCAGGCTCACGAGCCCACCCTGGCATTGATTCAGATCTGGATTGAGCAAAGATTGCTCGAACAAGGCGTGAGTGCAGTACAGTTGTCGGAAGCAGCCAGCCGAACATCCGCGGCCAATCAGATTTCTATTGCAAACAGTATTGGGAGTTTACGCTTTATTGGCGCAATGGACTGGACACGCTATGTGGAATCGCTCAGCATCGTTGAGCAGACATTACGTGAAGATCCGGCAGGAATACACGTTAACCAGGATTTTGCCACTCGTGATCAATATAGACATGTCATCGAGGATATAGCCAGAAGCAGTACATATAGTGAATACAGGGTGGCGCGTGAAGCTATTATGCTCGCACGCGTGGCTGCGGAACGATTAAGCCCCGGTGATCGTACAGCACATGTCGGATACTATCTGATTGATCGCGGGCGGCCATTACTGGAACAAGCAATTGGTTGCCATCCATCCTGGAAAGAACGCGTTAGCCGCACTAGTAGCAATCACCGCCTGTTATTTTATCTTGCTCCTATTTTATTGCTTACCACACTGGTTACAGCGTTCGTGTTCCGTTCTTCCGAGACGTTCCAGATGGATGACTGGCAGTCCTGGTTTCTTGCAGTGACAGCTGTAATCGCCAGTTCGGCGCTGGCTGTATCACTCATGAATTTACTGGCCACGCTGATCTTGCAACCCCGCCTGTTACCCCGGCTGGATTTCTCTCAAGGTGTTCCATCGACCCATCGCACGATAGTAGTTATTCCTACTTTTCTAAGCAAGCCAGAGGAAATTGACAATCTTCTGGAAGCCCTGAAAATTCGTTATTTGGGCAATCGTGACTCTAATCTATTCTTTGCTTTATTGACAGATTTTCGTGATGCACCTGAGTGCATTTTGCCGGATGATGATGCATTGCGCCTTTATGCGCGCGAAGCTGTTGAGGCACTTAACGAAATCTACTGTGATGATCGTCCATGTATTTTCTATCTGTTTCATCGGCCTCGCGTATGGAATCCATATGAACAGTTATGGATGGGGTATGAGCGCAAGCGTGGTAAGTTAGAGCAGTTCAATGCCTTGCTACGCGGAGGAGATCAAACAAAATTCCTGGATATTGTCGGTGATATATCCATCCTCAATTCGATTCAGTACGTTATTACTCTGGATACAGATACACAGTTACCCCGCGATACGGCACGGATGTTGATAGGAAATATAGCGCATCCACTGAATCGACCCATGTACGATATTGAAAAAGGGCGTGTTGTCGAAGGTTACACGATCCTGCAACCGCGTGTTTCGATTAGCCTGGTTAGCGCAAATCAGTCATGGTTTACAAAACTATTTGCGGGTGAATCCGGAGTCGATCCCTATACCCGCGAGGTATCGGATGTTTATCAAGATATTTTTAGAGAAGGCACCTTCATCGGTAAGGGTATCTATGATGTGGATGCTTTTCGTCAAGCCGTTTGCGGGCGCTTTCCAGAAAACCTGATTCTTAGTCATGATTTATTGGAAAGCGGTTATGCACGTTCGGCACTGGTGACCGACGTTGATCTGATTGAGGAGCATCCAGATAGTTACACCGTAGATGCTAGCCGGCGACATCGGTGGATCCGCGGTGATTGGCAACTGGCTGGCTGGTTGGTTCCAAACGTAGGAAAATTATTTGGATTAAAAACGAAGCGGCAACCGAATCCACTGGCGGCTTTATCTATGTGGAAAATTTTTGATAATCTCCGCCGCAGCCTCGTTTCTCCTTCATTACTTACCTTACTGGTAGGAGGATGGCTGCTGAGTATAGAGGAGGCATGGTTCTGGACATTATTAGTTGCGGGCATCGTGTTTTTACCTATTGTATTGGGAACGCTCATTGAGTGTATTCGTAAACCCGAGGAGCAGGATTGGCTGGTGCATTTGAACTTGACAAGAAAATCTGCAGGGCGCCCGGCAACACTTTCTTTTTTGTCATTAGTATTTCTGCCTTACGATACGCTCATCTGCCTGGATGCCATTTTCCGCTCGGGTGTACGAATGCTATTCACGCGCCGGGGATTGTTAATCTGGCACATGCAGTCTTATATAAGTCGTAATGCATGCCGTACATTAACTGATTTTTTCAAAGAAATGTGGATTGCGCCTTTTCTTGCGGTGGTATTGGCGTTCACATTAGGAATTAGTCAGTCAACCGTATTATTTATTTCCACAGCGCCTATTTTGTTACTCTGGTTCGTAGCACCGATTGTCGGTTGGTGGATCAGTATGCCACTGTCATCACCCCTGCCGAACTTAACGTTTGACCAACAGGCATTCTTACGTGCATCGGCTCGACGGACATGGCGCTTCTTCGCAGACTTTGTTGGGCCACAGGATAATTGGTTGCCACCGGATAATTTTCAGGAATATCCCGCGCGGGCTATTGCCTCGCGTACCTCACCGACAAATATCGGCATGGCACTGCTGGCAGACTTGGCTGCATATGATTTGGGCTATATTTCTGCCGGGGAATGCCTGCAGCTTGTTGAGAATACTTTGATTACGATGGAAAAGCTGGAGCGTTACCACGGTCATTTCTATAACTGGTATGACACACGTACGTTGCAACCGCTTTGCCCGCAGTATATTTCTTCGGTGGACAGCGGCAATTTGGCCGGAAGCCTGCTGACTCTACAGGCAGGATTGGCTGAATTAAAGAATCAACCTGTGTTATCTGTGCATGCGTTTCAGGGATTGCAGGATACTTTGCAGGTGCTTGCCGAGCATGTACCTTTATCACCTGCGCCAGATCTGGCTAAACGAATCCAGTTTTTACAGGATAACCTGAGTTCGCTGGCATCAAATAAAGAATGTCCGTCTGTCGCAGTAGCTGATATTTTATTGGAGAAAATGCATCATGCCACGGGAGAATTAGCTGCCTGGCTACCAGCCGATAATGATATTGATGGTGAGCTATATTATTGGGTACAGGCACTCGATCAGCAATCTCTTGCGCTACGCAATGACCTTCATTCTTTAATATCTGAACCCGGATGTTTCAGCAATGTCCCGACATTAGCTGAATTATTTGAAACGCAAGTGATGGATGCGGAAGCATTAATAGTCGATGGAGCAAATACAGCAGCAGCATCTTGCTATAAAAATGTGGTCGAACGACTTGGAGTTATCGACAACCTGATTGATCGTTGCGGGAAACTGGCGGCGATGGATTTTGAATTTCTTTATGATAGATCACGTGGCTTGTTGACGATAGGTTATGATGTAGGTGAACGCCGCCGTGATCCGGCCTGCTATGATTTATTGGCATCTGAAGCACGCTTAGCCAGTTTTTTGCTCATTGCACAAGGGCAATTGCCGCAAAAACACTGGTTTACGCTTGGTCGTTTATTGACAAGTCATGGGGGGGATGTGAGCCTGATTTCGTGGAGTGGCTCGATGTTTGAATATCTTATGCCGCAGCTGATGATGCGAAGCTATGACAACACCCTGTTGGAGCAGACTTGCAAAGCTGCGGTATCACGTCAGATCGAATATGGCCGGCAACGTGCTGTGCCGTGGGGTATTTCCGAATCCTGCTATAACGTAACCGACATGCATCAGGTTTATCAATATCGCGCATTTGGCGTGCCCGGTCTGGGCTTCAAGCGCGGATTGGGAGACGATCTGGTGATCGCGCCTTATGCCAGTGCGTTGGCATTAATGGTCGCCCCGGTGGAAGCCTGCCGTAATTTGCAAATATTGGCTAATCAGGGAGGTAGTGGTATATACGGGTTCTATGAGTCGATTGATTACACGCCGTCGCGTGTCTCTCGAGGAAAAAATCATGCCATTGTGCGTACCTTTATGGCACACCATCAAGGGATGAGTTTGCTTGCTTTTGAACATGTTTTGCTTAACAGCCCGATGCAGCGTCGATTCATGTCTGATCCTCTTGTGCGAGCAACGGAATTACTGTTACAGGAGCGCATACCCAAGAAAGGGGGAACACTACACCCACATGCCGCTGAGGTCAGTGCTGCTGCACGTCCCCCAGTCACGGAAATCGGTGCAATCATGCGGACATTTACCGATCCCGATACCCCGATACCCGAAGTGCATCTACTATCCAATGGTCGGTATCATGTTATGGCAAATAATGCCGGGGGTGGGTATAGCCGCTGGCGTGATCTGGCCGTCACTCGCTGGCGCGAAGATGCTACATCGGACTGCTGGGGTACTTTTATCTACCTACGTGACTGCGATACGGGATATTACTGGTCAGCCGCGCATCAACCAACGTTGCGCCATGCTGATCATTACGAAGCAATCTTTGTACAGGCGCGTGCCGAATACCGACGACGCGATCATATGATCGAGACACATACCGAGATCAGCGTTTCACCTGAAGATGATGTTGAGATTCGTCGTGTTACCCTTACTAATCTCTCTTCGCGTACCCGACGTATTGAAGTGACGAGTTATGCAGAGGTTGTATTGGCATCCTTGAATACTGACCTGGCGCATCGTGCTTTCAGCAATTTATTCGTGCAAACTGAAATTCTATCCGATCAGCAAGCCATCCTCTGCACGCGTCGACGGCGTATGCCAGGAGAGCAGGTACCCTGGATGTTTCATTTACTAGCAGTGCCTGATGCAGCTGCCGGTGAGCCATCATATGAGACCAGTCGTGCTAAATTCATCGGACGATGCCGGACAGTTGGCAATCCTATGATGCTGGATAATGCTGACAGCCGCTCAATATTATCAAATACGGATGGCCCGGTACTCGATCCCATTGTCGCGATTCGCCGCACGGTAAGTTTGTCAGCGGACGAATCCGCGACCGTACAAATCATTTCAGGTGTAGCAGAATCACGTGAAGCAGCCTTGGCTGTGCTTGAGAAATATTGTGATCGCCATTTCGTGGAGCGTGCCTTTGAAATGGCGTGGTTTCAAAGTCAGGAGGTGCTGCGTTATCTTACTGCAACCGAAGCGGATGCACAAACCTATGGTCGCCTGGCCGGTTCAGTTATTTATGCCAGTGCTTTGCGTCGTAGCGCACCTAATATCATCATGCGTAACCAACTTGGACAATCAGGGCTTTGGCGATTTGCTATTTCAGGTGATTTACCGATCGTTTTATTCCGGATCGGTGATCTCAAACGCCTTGATCTGGTAAAACAGATATTGCAGGCTCATGTGTACTGGCGCATGAAGGGTCTGGCTACAGATCTGGTAATCATGAATGAGGATTTTTCGAGTTATCGAGCTGTTTTGCAGGATCAGATCATGGGATTGATCAATGCAGGTCCTGATGCCCCATTTGTCGACAAGCCGGGCGGCGTATTCGTGCGGCGGGCAGAAGAGCTTTCTGAAGAAGAGCGTGTTTTATTTCAGGCTGTTGCTCACGTCATGTTTACTGATGCCACGACAACGCTGCTTGAGCAGGGGAAGCGCGGTATAACACCAGAATGGATGCCAGATCGTCTGGAGCCTTTGCTGCAAACACTAGCTGAGCCGATTCTGCCGTTGCCAGTGCGTGAACGTATTTTTTATAATGGTTTGGGTGGTTTCACGCCAGATGGACGAGAATATGTAATCAGTCTTGAGTCCGGCCAAAATACGCCAGCGCCATGGGTTAATGTTATCGCCAGCCCGCATATTGGTACAGTCGTCAGCGAAAGCGGAAGTGCATATACCTGGGTGGAAAATGCACATGAATTTCGATTGACCACATGGCACAATGACCCACTTAGCGATAGCAGTGGCGAAGCACTCTATATGCGGGATGAGGAAACGGGCGCATTCTGGTCATTATCACCTTTACCTGCCGGTGGTCGATCTGGCTATGTATGCCGACATGGATTTGGGTATAGCGTATTCGAGCATTATGAGGCTGGTATTTCTTCGGAACTGTATACCTATGTTGCAATGGATGCACCGGTGAAATTTCTAGTAATCAAGCTGCGTAATCATTCGAAGCGCCCTCGTCGACTATCGCTGACGGGGTATTGGGAGCTGGTACTTGGAGAATGGCGGCACAGCAATTCGATGCATATCGTGACTGAGATAGATCCGCACAGCGGGGCACTGCTTGCGCATAATACTTATGGTCGTGAGTGCGCCAATCGAACTGTTTTTGTACAAGTTAGCAAGCGCGAGCGCACGATGACCGGGAATCGTACGGAATTTATTGGCCGCAATGGGTCGTTGGCTGATCCGGCGGCCATGCATCGCAAGCATTTATCGGGCAAGGTTGGCGCAGGTCTTGATCCCTGTGCTGCAATACAAACACCGGTCGAACTGGCTAGCGGGCAAGAAAGCGAGATCGTGTTTGTGTTCGGCGCAGCTGGCAACATCAGTGAAGTGCAGCATTTTATTCAGCGATTCAGCGGACAAACTGGTGCAAGGGAGGCATTAGAAACGGTGTGGGCACACTGGAATCATGTTTTGGGCGCGGTGTATGTGGAGACACCTGATAGGGCGCTAGATGTTTTAGTTAATGGCTGGTTGGTTTACCAGACACTGTCCTGTCGGATTTGGGGACGTAGCGGATATTATCAGTCTGGCGGTGCTTACGGTTTTCGCGATCAATTACAAGATACTCTTGCACTGAACCATACGACACCATGGCTTATCCGCGAGCAACTGATTCGCTGTGCTGGACGACAATTCATCCAGGGAGATGTACAGCACTGGTGGCATCCACCGGGTGGACAAGGTGTACGTACACACTTTTCCGATGATTATTTATGGTTGCCATATGCGACCTGTCGTTATGTGCTGGCAACGGGTGATACGGGCGTGCTTGAAGAACCCATACATTTTCTGGAAGGTCGTGAGCTGTATCCGGAGGAGGAAGCTTATTACGATCAACCGCAACGTTCAGCTGAGATGGCAAGTCTCTATGAGCATTGTGTTCGCTCAATCAAACATGGCTTGAAATTTGGCAAACATCAGCTGCCGCTTATGGGTTGTGGTGACTGGAATGATGGAATGAATCTTGTCGGCCGCAATGGCAGGGGGGAAAGCATCTGGCTGGCATGGTTTCTATATGAGAATCTGCAACTATTTGCAGAGCTGGCTCGGAGTCGAAATGATGAGGTTTTCGCTAAAGTTTGTATTGAACAAGCGGAATTACTGCGTAATAACATTGAAGCCAATGCCTGGGATGGTGGTTGGTATCGACGCGCCTATTTCGATGATGGTACACCGTTGGGGTCATCCAGCAACGACGAATGTCGAATTGATTCAATCAGCCAGAGCTGGGCGGTCATTTCGGGTGGCGGCAATCCCGCGAGAGCCCGTCAGGCAATGAAGGCAGTGGATCAATATTTGGTGCGACGCGATATGCGGCTGATTCAACTGCTTACACCCCCTTTCGATCAGTCAGATCTTGAACCTGGTTACATCAAGGGTTATGTGCCCGGTGTTCGCGAGAATGGAGGGCAATATACGCATGCGGCGATCTGGGCCACGATGGCATTTGCCATGATAGGTGAGAGAAAGCAAGCATGGGAAATGTTTGCTATGCTCAACCCCATCAACCGTGGTAGTCAATCAGCGGATATCGATCGCTACAAGGTTGAACCCTATGTCATGTGTGCGGATATTTATGCCACTTCACCCTATGCAGGACGAGGTGGCTGGACTTGGTACACTGGCGCGGCTGGTTGGATGTATCAACTGGCTGTGGAAACACTCTTGGGTCTGCATCTGGAAGTAGATCATCTACGTGTTACGCCTCGCATTCCAGCCCACTGGAAAACGTACAAAGTCCACTATCGCTATCGTGAAACCTTTTATCACATCACAATTAATCGTATCGATACAGAGCGAAAGCAAGGAATCCGTGTAACGATGAATGGTGTCATAATAAGTGAAGGAGGTGTAGATGAGACAGGGCAGGTGCAGGCTGTGATTCCGCTTGTGGATGATTGTCAAGAACATCATGTCCAATTGAGTTTGCGTTAGAAACAGTGATGAATACACTCATGGTTGACTTTAACCTGACAGATCGTTTGATCTAACCGATCACTGCCAGGTCAGGCCTCAGTTAGTACAAATTATGCCGTGTTTCACTGCGATTCATCGAGAAATACGCTATGAGACAATAGACAAAAACTTCTGGCGAGGCTTTTGCTACTTCAACCAATGTTAATCCCCTGTCTTTAGGAAATCTGCGGATTGTATTCGAAATTCCTGGTTGCATCCTTTGCGGGATAATTTTCCCATCTTTTGTCTTTCATGAAAGCCAGCATACCGTAATGTGATGAGTATTTCTCTAGAAAAGGCGACTACCAAAATTCTCATAATAAAGCTGATCAATCTCATTTTGGCTAAACTGATGGTTTTGCCCTCCACGCTGCGCAATTTTCAATGCGCCCAGCAATGATCCAAGTTGCCCTGTAGTTTGCCAATCCAAATTATTAGCAATTCCATAGAGTAAACCTGCACGATAGGCATCACCACAACCCGTTGGGTCAATTAATTCCTTAGCTTTAACACACGGAATCTCGATTTGTTTGCCGTTCGTGTATATAACCGATCCTTGCGAACCCATCGTCACAACAAGCGCCTTGGTTTCATTTGCCAAAGATTTGATAGTACGCCCGGTGCGTTCTTGTAGTAGCTGTCCTTCATAATCATTAACTGCGATGTAATCAGCCTGATTAATAAATTCAATCAGCTCTGCACCATTAAACATGGGAAGACCTTGGCCAGGATCAAACATAAATGGGACGCCTGCCTCATGAAATTCACGTGCATGCTTGATCATGCCGTCGCGCCCATCAGGGGCTATGATACCCAGATCAACATCCGCTACATCTATTACGGAGTTTAAATGTGAAAAATTCATAGCACCAGGGTGAAATGCCGTAATTTGATTATCATCCAAATCGGTAGTGATGAAAGCCTGTGCAGTGAATGTATTACTTACATGATGAATATGATCTTGTGATAATTTTAATTTTTCTATCTGGTGAGCATAAGGTTGGAAATCATCGCCCACTGTCGCCATTATGAGAGGATTTCCTCCAATCATTCCCAGATTGTAGGCAATATTACCCGCACAGCCACCAAATTCCCTACGCATTTCTGGAACGAGAAAAGAAACATTCAGTACATGAATTTTTTCTGGCAGGATGTGATGTTTAAAATGATCCTGAAACACCATAATGGTGTCATAGGCGATAGAACCGCAAATAAGTGTATGCATAATTTTTTATAAGCAAGAACTAGCTTGCGTATTTTATCAGTGGATACAGATATAAAATATTCAAGCTAGGAAACTATGTCAGTTGTAAAAGTATATAGTTGATTTAAAGAGCGAACTGTATTGATATCTGATCATGGCTTCCAGGTCAGATCGAGCTCTCGAGCGGCTTTGACATCATCCAGTTTGCGTATTGGCATCGTATGAGGCGCGCTTTTCATCATATCCGGCTGCTCTTGAATCTCAACTAGAATTTCCTTCATGGCGACAACAAAGGCATCCAGCGTTTCCTTGGATTCGGTTTCGGCAGGTTCAATCAGGAGACACTCCGGTACCAGCATTGGAAAATAGGTGGTGGGAGCATGATAGCCCTTATCGAGTAATCGTTTGGCCAGATTCATGGCTGTCACACCCGTTTTGTCTTTGATATCTTTCAGGGTAACAATGAATTCGTGGCTGGCCCGGCGAGTAGGATATGCGATCTCAAAACCTGCTTTGCGTAATTCTGCCATTAGATAATTAGCATTAAGTGTAGCGAATTCGGCAACCCGGTGCATTCCATCCACACCCAATAAGCGGATATAGATATAAGCCCGTAATAACACACCTGCGTTACCCATGTGCGCAGACAATCTACCGATAGATTGTGGTTTTTCCTTCTCGGTTATCCAACGATAAACGCCTTCTTCATGAGTGACAATTGGTATCGGTATAAATGGCAGCAAGCGTTCCGCAACGCCAACTGGCGCAGATCCAGGGCCACCCCCGCCATGCGGCGTTGAGAAAGTCTTGTGTAGATTAATATGAATAACGTCAAAGCCCATATCACCGGGTTTAACTTTACCCAGTAACGCATTTAGATTAGCACCATCGTAGTATAGCAAGCCGCCTGCTTGATGAACAATCCTGCTCATCTCGCTGATGTTTTTTTCAAAGACGCCGAGTGTAGAAGGATTTGTCAACATTAATCCCGCAGTTTTTGGTCCTACGGCCGCTTTTAATGCAGCCAAATCTACGTTGCCTTCTTTATCGGTTGAAATTTCTACTACCTTGTACCCACACATAACCGCCGTAGCTGGATTGGTGCCATGTGCAGCATCTGGTACAATAATTTCGGTACGCTCTAGGTCTCCCCTGGACTCATGGTAGGCACGTATCATCATGACCCCGATGAGTTCGCCTTGTGCTCCAGCCATGGGAGTAAGGCTTACGCCTGCCATCCCGGTTATATTTTTCAGAGTTTCTTGTAATTCATATAAGCAGGCTAAAAAACCCTGACCAGTATCTTCTGGCGCTAGTGGATGTCGTGCCAGAAATTGTGGCAACATGGCCAATGCATTACATGCACGCGGATTGTATTTCATTGTGCATGATCCCAGTGGATAGAATTCTGTGTCTATCGAGAAATTCTTTTGCGATAACCGGGTGTAATGACGTACCGTATCCATTTCCGATACTTCTGGCAGGAGTGGGGGGGTTTTACGTAACAGGTTTTCTGGAATTTTCTCTGTTTTTGCTGTAGTCGTTGGGGACTGGGAATAATTACGCCGCCCTGGGCGGGAGTGTTCAAATATCAACATGGTTATTAAGTGGTATGTGTTATTTATTGTAAGGCAGCCAAAGCGGCATCATAATTTGGTTCATCTTTAATTTCTGAGACTAACTCTGCATGGATCACGCTGTCAGATTCATCGAGTATGATGACTGCGCGCGCTGTGATGCCAGCAAAAGGACTGTCAGTAATGGCAACACCATAATCACGCATAAAGTTTGCTCCGCGCATGGTAGATAGTGGTATCACTTGATCTAGATTTTCTGTATCACAGAAACGACTCATGGCAAAAGGTAAATCTGCGGCAATGATTAAAACAACGGTATTGTGCATATTACTGGCCTTTTCATTAAATTTGCGTGTGGAAATAGCGCAAACAGGAGTGTCCAGGCTGGGTACAATATTAAGCACTTTTCTTTTGCCCGCAAAATCGGCTAATGTAATATTTTCCAGATTTCTATTAACCAGAGAGAAAGGAGGGGCCTTTTCTCCTATCTTGGGGAAAATCCCATCAATCTTAATTGGGTTGCCTGCAAGCGTGACCATAGTATTTCCTTAATTAAAAATGGCTCTATATAATAAAATTACAGGTATATAAGCTAAAGATGTGGTTTATTGGTTTAAGGCTTGCCCGAGTTGCGCTACGAATGTCTTTAAATCATCCGAAGTTTTCGTCTCAGTTACGCATACGAGCATGGCATTTCCGATTTCTGGGTAAAATTCCTGTAAATCCAATCCAGCCAGTATTCCTTTTTCCTTCATGGTCTGTAAAACACTTTTGGCTGGGATCGGCAGCGATACAGCGACTTCGTGGAATAGCGATTCACTGAAAATCCGTTTAACGCCGGGCAATTTCTCCATTTGCGTCACAAGTTCCAAGGTATTAGCATGAGATTGCGCTGCTATTCGACGCAATCCTTCAGGACCAAGCAAGGACATATAAATGGTCGCTGCTGTGACCATCAAACCTTGATTAGTACAGATATTGGATGTTGCTTTAGAGCGGCGTATATGTTGTTCACGTGCTTGTAGCGTGAGCACAAAGCCAGGCTTATTGTCTAAATCATTGGTACGACCAATAATACGTCCGGGTATTTGCCGCACTAATGCATTCTTACACGCCATGAAACCAAAATAAGGACCGCCACTGGAAAGTGGAATACCTAACGGCTGGCCTTCACCTACGGCTATATCTGCGCCTTTACTTCCCCATTCACCAGGGGGGGTCAGCATTGCCAATGTTACCGGGTTAACGACACCAATAGCGAATGCATTCTTACTATGTGCCCAATCGGTAAGGGCGTCAACTTGCTCTAATACACCAAAGAAATTAGGCTGTGGAATGACCAATGCCGCGAATTCTTCCTTAGAAAAAGCCTCAAGAGATTCAGGTAGCGTTTGCCCTGATTGGGGGCAATATGGTAATTCCACTACTTCTATCTGTTGATTTTTGACAATGGCACGGACAACACTACGATAAACAGGATGTATGGTTTTAGGTATTAAAATGCGTCGTGATGTTTTATGCGACCGTACTGCCATTAACGCGGCTTCAGCCAGTGCAGAAGCGCCGTCATACATACTGGCATTGGATATATCCATGCCGGTAAGCGATGCCATCATGGTCTGGTATTCATACAGCAGTTGCAATGTTCCTTGGCTGGCTTCCGCTTGATAGGGCGTATAGGAGGAATAAAATTCTCCCCGTGTGGTAATTTGCCATACCGCAGCAGGTATATGGTGCTCATATGCGCCGGCACCAATAAAGTTAAGATAGAAACCGTCCTTTTGGGCGCGTCCCATCATCAGCCGAGAAATTTCCATTTCACTTAATCCGGGCGGCACTTTTTCTAACCGACCACTTTTTAAATCTTCTGGAATCTCGTCGAAAAGCTCTTCAATTGTATTTGCACCGATGCTTGTGAGCATCTCAGCAATATCTTCATCGGTATGAGGAATAAACGGCATGGTTTGTTTTAATAGATCTTATGGTAATGAAATATAGAAATCAGAAAGTCTGGAACACGTAATACTTTCAGCGGGAGTGAAACAATAAATATGAGTTCATTTGTTCAATGATCTTCACTCTTCAATAATGCCTCATATTTTACTGAGTCAAGCAGTTCTTCCAATTCAGCAGGATTCGTGGGTTTTAGTTTAAATAGCCATGCAGTATAGGCATCCTGATTAATTTTCTCGGGTTCCGATTCAAGCTCGGAATTAACGGCAATTACTTCTCCTGTTATAGGTGCATACACGTCAGCCGCAGCTTTTACGGATTCAGCCACTGCGCATTCCTCTCTTTGAGCAAGATTACGTCCAATCTGTGGCAGTTCGAGAAAGACCATGTCACCCAATAACTCTTGAGCATGGTGGGTAACGCCAATCGTTACCGTACCATCATTTTCAGGTTTTACCCATTCATGAGATTTGGTATATTTAAGATGTGTTGGGATATTCATTTTTTTCACTCCAGAATTAGATAATATTTCGCTACGGCTTCAGAATTAGACCAGAATTTTTCCATTGCGTACGAATGGATATTTTACCACTTTGGCGCGCAGCTTCTTGTCTCGTATTATCACATTCACCTCATCTTCGATTGAAACTTGTAAAGGAAGACGTGCCAATGCGATTGATTGATTAATTGTTGGCGAAAAACCACCACTGGTAATTTCACCTTCAAGCATATTGTTGTCGTGCTGCGCACTGACTTTTTGATGGCTGCGAAGTATGCCTCGATCTAACAGTAAGAGGCCGACCAATTGCTGTGTCGCGGGTTTTTCCAGCAGTGCTTGCTTACCAATGAAATCACGTTCGCTATTCAGGTCAATCGTCCAGCCCAAACCAGACTCTATTGGATTAGTCGTTTCATCCATGTCCTGGCCATAAAGATTCATGCCTGCCTCAAGTCGTAGCGTGTCACGTGCTCCCAGTCCCACGGGTGCCACCCCCGCAGTATGCAAAGCCTCCCAGAAAGCAGTCGCATCGGCTGCAGGCAAGATAATTTCGAAACCATCCTCACCGGTATAACCGGTCCGGGCAATAAAATAGTCACCTAAAATTGTTGATTGAAACAGCTTTAAAGTTTCTGTTGCTGACTGGGAATCCGGGATAGTCTGCCAAACCTTGGCGCGCGCATGCGGACCCTGGACGGCTATCATCGCTAGATCACGGCGCGGTATAATATCTAAATCCGGACTCAATTCATTCCGCTGCGCCTCTATCCAGCTGATATCTTTTTCGGCAGTTCCTGCATTTACAACAATACGAAACCAGGATTCAGATAGGAAATAGATGATGAGATCATCAATTACACCCCCTTGCGTGTTGAGCATGCAAGAATAAAGTGCTTTACCTGGTAGCGTGAGCTTATCGATATTATTGGCAACAAGTCGACGTAAAAAATGACGAGCCTGTTCACCTCGAAGGTCTATTGACAGCATGTGTGATACATCAAACATGCCTGCATCACTACGTACTTTATGGTGTTCATCTAATTGCGAGCCGTAATGCAACGGCATATCCCAGCCACCAAAATTCACCATCTTAGCATTCATGCTACGGTGAGTTTGATTAAGGGGGGTCATTTTCAACACGGATAGTTCTCCCGATAATAAAAAAGTAAGTCAACTAAGGTGACTCCGCCCCTCTGTCCTTTTACCTGAGAGATTTACGGATGAACGATTATCCGTGTGCCCCTTCGGTGGTCAAAAATTATTTGACACTCTCCAGATTGCCTGTCACAAACGGTTTTCAGGGAATAAGACTGGTTTAACCTTGCCTGAGCGGTTCCGGGGGGTTACGCCTTCGGCGGCGCCAAATAAAGCTAGCGCACTCTCCTGTTTGGACATGAAATGGCTGATTGCGGACTATACCCTAGCAGTAGTGGTTAAGACAAGATGCTGTACTGAATCGGCGGGTCAATTTAATCGGTGAATCGCTTTATCAGTAAAGTTTTCTGCTTGCATGTGAGTACATTAGGAGCTGTGAACCAAAATGTATTTACTGCATGGATATTTAACGAGACTTTTGCAAAAGCCCTCGCAAGAAGTTTTAGACTGTTGATTATAAAAGGTTGGTTTTTCAACTATTGGGATTTTGTAAAGGTCTCGCATAGTTTCAACATGATACCCAATATACGTTGGTATATGACATTACTTCTAGGTGAGAGCGGTTCTAGTTCCTTTAGATAATCAGCCGAAATAAGATTCTGACCTGACCAAAGATAACTTCACCATAGCGTTTTATACTTGCTTGTCGATATAATTCATTTCCATCCATTTTCTAACTCGATTAGCGTCACCGATGCGAGTGTTTTTGCCCCAGGAATTCAGCAGGATAATGATAATGGGTTTGCCTGTGATCTTTGCTTGCATTACCAAGCAGCGTCCGGCTTCATTCAAAAAGCCTGTTTTAGATATCGCAATTTGCCAATTTTCACTACGAACCAGGCTGTTGGAATTTATAAATTGTAGCTTATCATTCTTATTTTCTGGCACTACCGTATGCTGAGTAGTGGTGGAGAGTTCACAAATGAGATTATAGCTATATGCAGCAGCAACCAACTTTACCAGATCGCGTGCGGTGGAAATATTTTCACTACTTAATCCGGTGGGTTCTATAAAACGGCTATCAATCATTCCAAGTGAGCGTGCCTTTTTATTCATAGCCTCAACAAAAGCGCTAATTCCACCTGGATACGTGCGTCCTAGTGCTGCTGCTGCACGATTTTCGGAAGACATAAGTGCTATGCGTAGTAATTCATGACGTGTCAGCGTACTTCCTATTTGTAGACGTGAACGTGTATTTTTTAGTGTATCGGCATCAGCAGAATCGATGTTGATTTTTTCGTTGAGCGGGAGTCGTGCATCGAGGATAACCATTGCTGTTACTAATTTAGTGATCGAAGCGATCGGCATGATATTGTCTGCATTTTTGCTATAGACGACATGATTATTTTGTATATCGAAAATCATTGCGGCATGAGATTTGAGATCGGGGCCGTTTTGTTGCGCGAAGACATTGCTGGTAAAAACAAGGATAAAAAAAAATATGGGAATTACTGATTTCATTTTTTCTCCGATTGAAAAAGATTATCGCTCATCTTTATTTTTTGTATTGATTAAAATAGCCAGTATCAGGGAAAATCAGAATTAACTTTAATTTTATTAGCTCGGTAGGCAATAGTATATATCGAGCTTGTGGCAGTCTGAAGGATGTAATATGAGTTGTTGCTTTAGCCATGCGATCGGATCATTATTCATTGAATAATGTATTATATTATTAAATTCAATTGGATAAACAAGTTCGATAATTTAAAGTTTTTCAGGAGAGGAGATAATATGAGTTTTGAGAGTGAAATCAAGGCAAAATTTGGAGGATTTTGGAATTCAGTTCTTTTGTTGCTTGTTGTTATTGTCTGTCTGCGTTTTTCAAGTATTGAATTATTGGAAGAGGATTTGAGTGCCAGAGTACTTTATTCACTGTATTTGTTTCTAGGGTGTTTAGGAGGGGGAGCGTTAATTGCTTTGCTAAAAGTTATATTTTCTTTTTCCAATCAGCCTTATTTACGACCACCTGTGGCAGTTAATGTTGCTACAGGCCTAAAATATGGCATTGTAGCAGCTGGACTGTTAGTTTTTATTGTAGGTGTTATTCAACTTGATAATTTCATGGGACTATTTCAGCCGCCTATTAATGCGCTTTTTGCGAAGCTATCACAATTAATTTCATAAATCCTCTTAAAGGGCCAGCTGCGTTTGGTCCTTTAAGAGAAGGTAATCTGATTTTATTTATTTTTCATGCTCTAAGTTCATAATGTATTGATACAAATGTTCGTATTCTATTTTTGATGGCTTATTGAATAGGGGATCATTCTGAATTTTTACCTTAGTTTCAATCGCTTTCCATTCTTTAGCAGTAAAATGATCCATTAAGGGATAAATTAATTCATTCTTTTTCTCAAGATGAACAAGCTGTAGCTTAATAAAATATCGCACGCTACCAAGTAATTCGTTTGCAGGAACAATACAATCACTGGCAATCGTGCTAAATAATTGATTAATTTTATCTGTTTCTGAGATAATTTTTTTATGTTCCTGTTTAAGTTGCTCGATAAGATTACTTTCTTTTACGTTTTTTTTTAATAAAAGATCAAAAATTACATCTTCTGCAGGCTGATGCCATTTATTTGGATATACGCGAATATAATCTAATGCACTTAGTATGATCGCCATATCAGCAGAACGGTGGCTATTGAAGTCATAACAATCAATTTCTTTACTTAAGCAATTAAGTACAAGCTGTATGTGATGATGATCAGTATAAAGCTGATGTTGAATCGGATGCATGACAACTCCTCAGAATTATCTTTTCAATTCTATCCAGGTATCGGGGCTACTAGATTTGCTATATTTTGTCACTAAATTAAAATACTGGAAGCGCGTTCTGTATTATTTTAAGCTTGCCAACTGATCTCTTCTTTTTTTGTGGAAAAAAAGACAGAATTAATCGAAGTCTAGCACAGTAACCCTACTCGTAACGTTAGCATATCATAGTATATGTCAGAAGCTGAATTATTTTATTACTCATTAACTTGGCTGTTTCGTCAGATCAATTATTGAAGCTTTCGTATTAAATCAAGATGAGTGCGCGTGTTTGTGATTAAAAGTAGGGAGGTCTTTGCAAAACCCCAATAGCTTAAAAATTAACCCTTTTTTATAACCAATAGTAAAAAATTTCTGGCGAGGGCTTTTGCAAAAGTCTCGCAGGATCATTTTGTGGGGTCACCACCTGTTTATTCGATTTAACTAGGCAGAATAAGTGAACCGCTGATGAGAAAAATTTCGATTAGTGTTTATTGTTTATATATCCGGTATCGGTGGTTTAATTGACCAAAAATGATGACAGATTGAATTGAGGGAGAATCTAGATGAGCTAACGGATAGCGAATAGCCGGATGAATGATATATTGCTGGTTTTTCTATATTAGTATGATGAAAAGATATATTTTTTTATTACAATCGAAACAATTTTTTTTCTTTGTTATTTTCGCTTTCCTTATTTTCGTTTTTATTTCTAGGCTCGGTTACGCCTCTCAGGAAGCCGATACGCTTAGAGATCATGTGCGCGATCTGGAGGATGTTGTGGTACGTTATACCGAAATACCTAACATTGCTGGAGAAGGTGCTTCTTTACATATTTATAATGACGGCTATGCTGTTGTATCCTATCCCGCGTACATGCAACGAGCGGGAAATTACGGTATTTATTTGAATCAAGAAACATTGGATCACTTGTGGGTCTTAGTTACCGGCAAGGATATTCTGGAATTTAATGAACAGGCTGTTTTTCAGCGCAAATCTGCTTTGAATCAAGCACGGAAGGAATTGTTGTCAAAGCTATCCAATATTACGGACACTTTCGGTATGCGCCTTGAAATTTATCCAAATCGGTATAAATTTGTGGGATTTAGAAACGGGGATAGTGGTGAGCTAAAAGAAATTTTCTGGTCAGGTTTGAAATGGGATGCGTATCAATTTCCTGAAATTAAGGAGATCCAGATTTTAGCGAATATTCAGCAGGCATTAATGGCAGTTATGGCACGCTCTGATCTGAAAAAAATAGACTGACTATAAATTATTGATAATGATGAAAAGAGGATATGCGTTCAGTTACAGTCTATGTGAAATATCATTCTAAGCTATTTAACATGGCAGAATCCGACGTTACTGAATCTCAATTAATCAGGATCGTGATGTGTAGATGGGTGATAATGCTGCTGATGTTGGCGGTTTCACATCCTGCTAAATCAGGCGCATTTGAGTTTGCTGGTGATGCCAATGGGGTTGATATTGTGTCACATCCTGCTGGTTATACCGGAACCGGGGGTAATTTGATTGTAACTGTCGGTATTTCACCTGCATCTCTTTACGCTGATGAGATGCTCATTCCTGTGCAAAATGCAGTGAAGACCTGGAATCGCCAAATATCCACGATAGGCAATGTGATAGCTGATAGTAATCAGATTCTTCATGAGCAATTTGATTTTGAATCTGTAGCACTTCATGAATTGGGCCATTGTATTGGTTTAGCGCACCCAAATCTGGCTTCTGAATCCGGACTAACTGGAGCAAACAAGAATTATACGAGTACAACGAAAGGAATTAATAATCAGTTCGATCTAAATAGTGGCGCAGACGGAATTATCGGTTCTAGCGACGATGTCCGTGGGGATGATGTCAATTTGCACTGGTTTCGTAGAGAAAGCAATAATCCTTTTATTATTGCAGGATTGCAGGATATCACAACCTATAGTCGTAACTTAGCAGATCTTCCGTTGGGAGATTTATTTGTTGCCAACGGTGATCGGGGCGTCTCCGCACTATTCGGCATGCAAAATACCGAGGCAGTCATGCAGCAGGGTATCTCTCCTCGCGAAACCAAACGTTCTTTAACTGCTGATGATGTGGCGACATTACGTCTGGCTATGAGCGGGCTGGATATGATCGCAGGAACCGCTGATGATTACACTTTAACCTTAGTTTTTAACGGATTTACTGATACCGCAGATATCGTTTTTAATTTCGATAATATGGCTTCATTCTCAGCCTGCAGTATATCAGGAATATTTCTTAATGAAACCCATGTTGGTATTACTGAAGCTCACATTTCCTTTAATGCGGATTTTTCCTGGTTTTTTAACGATAAAATAATCCCTCATTCGAAAATACCAAGTCTTCCACTCGGGTCAATAAACCCTGTAATGAGTATTTCAGCTAGTGGTTTAGTGGATGACGATCTAGTTTTTAAACAGGAGGATAGGTTATCGCTTGTAGTAGCACTGAATCCTGGTTCCAGCGTTGGGAGTTTAGCTGATCATTGGGTATGGGCAAATACGCCATTAGGCACCTTCTGGCTCAATGGTGAATTACAGTTTATACGTTCTGATTCTCCTATTCGGGTATTTGGTGGACCTTTGAATTATATATCGCCTTTTACTATTCTGAACATTGCGGTTAGTGAATTGCCATCCGGCACCTATACTGTATTTTTTGCTGTGGATGGCAATCAGGATAATATTATTGATGCTACATTTCAGGATATGACGACATTTATAATAGATTAAATATATCAATCGATATATTTAATCTATAAGTCCCGGTATCTTTTCCTCTTATAAAAGAATTTAGTCTGGCAAATGAAATAAGCCGTTAAGAAAGTAGAACATTTTCTTTTGCTAAGAATATTAGCGACATTACAATTTTTAAGGATTTTATTATGCTTTGTCCAAAGTGTGGTGCTGAAAATAACAGTCAAGCTGAGCTTTGTATCCATTGCGGTGAAGGTTTATTCACCGAAAACAATCAGACTGTACGACCGAATACGGGTGGCCACCAGCGTATTCTTGATATTAATTTGAACTCAGGTGCTTCCAATACCAGCACAAAACCTGTCGTTTCAAAGGGGCTTAATATAGCAATCTGGATGGGAACCCTTATTTTTCCAATTATTGGTATTATGATGGGTTTTACTTACATGAGAAAAGGCCATCCAGATGAGAAAAAAGCGGGTAGAAATTGGTTAATACTTGGAATAATTATGATTTTTGCTCAAATTGTTCTGATTGCTTTGAGTAATACGCAATAATTTTCCTGTCTAATTATTTTAAATAAGCAAACAAGCTATCTTGGTGTTGCGGAATTGATATTTTTTAGAGCAGGGATAGTATAAAGTATATCCCTGCTCTATACGGTTTACTTATGAAGCGAGATTGAAGTTATTGACAGACTAAAACATGGGTTTGTCTTGAGTAGAATTAAAGCGTTCGATACCCGTCATAATTTCTGTTTTAGCCTTTTCTACACCATCCCATCCTTCTATTTTGACCCATTTCCCTTGCTCGAGGTCTTTATAATGAGCAAAAAAATGGGCAATTTGTGATCGTGTAAGTTGTGGTAAATCATCGGAAGACTGGATATCTTGGTAAAGATTGCATAGTTTGTCAATTGGAACAGCTAATAGCTTTGCATCCTCACCTGCCTCATCAGTCATTTTTAACAAACCCAATGGCCGACAACGTACTACAACACCGGTGATCAATGGTACGGGTGAAATGACCAACACATCCACTGGATCATTATCTTCCGATAATGTGTGCGGAATGTACCCATAGTTGCATGGATAGTGCATGGATGTCGACATAAAACGATCTACAAACATAGCCCCCGTTTTTTTATCTACCTCATACTTGATAGGGTCAGCATTCATGGGTATTTCTATAATAACATTGAAATCATTGGGAACATCATGGCCCGAAGTTACACGATCAAGGTTCATATTAGCTTCTAACAGTGGAAAAGCTATTATTATAACTGTGATAGCCATGAATACGCGTATGAACTAAAGCATTTTTCAACCTTTAACACCTTAGATAATCTGTGTCAACAGGAACAGGGGGTATTTAGAATTTGATCGGAGAGGAACATGTCTTTGCAGTACTCAGTGATGGCATGGGATTTACGATGAGGCGATCGGAATCAGATGAGTGCGACTCCTTTTGAAGGTATTTATCCTAAGAAAACTAATAATTATGACCATTAATTCAATAGCTATCTATATTTTTTTTCAGACCCAACTCCGCTCCATTGAGAAAAATAAGACGAAATGAATGAGCAAGACTGGAATCCCGGATTTTTAGAAATATCTCCAATATTTGAACCCTTTCATGTACTGGGTCGGTATCTTAGGAAGCTGCATAGCTGGCCTGATTTAGTTGATCTAGAGTATTTGAAAAATAATACCGCGATGCCTGTTGTTAACCATTCAGGAAAACCAATATGTTTTGTTCCTCAAATTAGTTCTGCGTCTGAGTTGGCTGATCAATATGAACCAAGGATATATCTTGCAGGCGAGGTGCAGACGCGTGCAGAAAACTGGCATGATTTTTTTAATGCATTGGTGTGGATAAGTTATCCACGTGCTAAGGCGGCACTCAATCAGTTACATTTTCAAGAGATGTTGCAGGCGTGCCAACATAAAAAAATGCAACGCGGTCCACTAAGGGATGCGGCAACGCTATTCGATGAATCAGGTGTAGTTGTAATCAGTAGTGATGTCCTGTTGATCGAGTTGCTAGAAAGTTTTGAGTGGAAGGAATTGTTTTGGCAACAACGCGCAGCTGTGCTGACATCGATGAAATTTTTCGTGTTTGGACACGGACTCTACGAAAAGGCACTGAATCCATATTTGGGTATGACTGGAAAGGGGATTATATTCAAAGTTGAAGCAGAATGTTTTGATCAGCCCACACCGACACAACTAGTTATGGTTGACATGATGCTAGAAAAATTCTTGTCTCAATATCTTCATGCTACTTCTAATTTAACGCCGGTGCCCGTGTTGGGCTACCCCGGCTGGTCAACTGACAATATAGATAGTAGCTATTATGATAATCAGCATTATTTTCGCCCTTATCCAGCACGCCGTGCCAAGTAACGTAGGGAGTAATAAGATGTTATTGCTAATCATTTGTAGTTAAATAGTTATTTACAAAAATAGAATGTTGGTTATTCATTGAAAATGCGATTAACTCAAATGTTACTATATCCTGTAGTATTGTTTTTTTGAAAAAGATTTGGGTGTTGAGTATTGAATACAGAAATGGGGTGTAGCGTAAAGAATTCACAACATTGTAGGAGAGAAAAATGACAGATATTATTACGATACTGGGTGATGAAAGCGATAACTTGCTTAAGCATGAATGTAAAGGAATCCCGAAAAGTAACTTACAGATTCCAGGACCTGATTTTATCGATCGAGTAATGATGGCGAGTGACCGTAAATCAAGTGTATTGCGCAACCTTCAGTCATTTTACAATCACGGGAGATTGGCAGGAAGTGGCTATCTGTCGTTATTGCCAGTTGATCAAGGCGTAGAACACTCGGCTGGCGCATCATTTGCACCTAATCCAATGTTTTTTGATCCTAATAATATTGCTAGACTTGCAATTGAAGGTGGTTGTAATGGTGTTGCTTCTACGTTGGGGGTACTTGGAATTATATCAAGACGTTATGCCCACAAGATCCCAATGATTCTTAAAATCAATCACAATGAATTACTAACTTATCCTAATAAATTTGATCAGACACTTTTTGCTAGTGTAGATCAAGCATTTGATATGGGTGCCTGTGCGGTGGGAGCGACCGTATTTTTCGGTTCTGAGGAATCACGTCGACAAATTCAGGAAGTTTCGGAAGCATTTGCGCATGCTCATGATTTAGGCATGGCAACCATACTGTGGGCTTATACTCGAAATGCAGCATTCAAGATCGGGGATAAGGACTATCACGCTAGCGCTGATCTGACTGGCCAGGCGAATCATCTGGCAGTAACAATCGGTGCTGATATTGTGAAACAGAAAATGGCAGTAAATAATGGTGGTTACAATGCAATCAAATTCGGCAAGACTCATGCAAAAGTATACAGTGAGCTCACTACCGATCACCCAATTGATTTGGTGCGTTATCAGGTTGCCAATTGCTATATGGGACGAATTGGTATGATCAATTCAGGCGGTGAATCAGGGGGCGATGATTTACGTCAAGCCGTTCGTACAGCTGTAATTAATAAACGTGCGGGAGGGATGGGCTTGATCTCTGGACGTAAAGCATTCCAAAAACCATTTGCTGAAGGAATAAAATTATTAAATATGATTCAGGATGTATATCTTTCTAAGCTGGTGACAGTCGCCTGATTAGATTAGGTATCTATCGAGTTATCGTGATTGAAATCGGTAAAGCAAAAAAATAAAGATGGATTGGGTTGATTTTGGGAATGTGGTGACATTGCGTAATGAAAAATCAATGTGGGATAAGCTTATAGTGTTGGTTTCAATTATGGATCAGTCTTCGTTCCATGAGTTTTTGAGTAACCGTACTTTAAATATGATTGATTGTGAGGACTATTTTCTGAACTAAATTTATTATCTCAACTTCCGGAAAACCCCGGTCTTAAGGCCGGGGATGGATAGGGAGTCAGCTTCGCTGATACTAAAGCCTGTTTTTTCACCTATTTCTGTTACAGTGTGTTAATGGAAATTAAGCGCGCACACAAATTCAGGTTTTACCCAACTTTTGAGCAAGAAACTATTCTGGCTCAAACATTCGGGTGTGTTCGGTTTGTCTATAATCGCATGTTGCGCGTTCGTTCTGATGCTTGGTATACCGAGAAAAAAAGAATCGGGTATCATGCTACCTCCTCTTTGTTGACCGAGTTAAAAAAAGAGCCTGAATTTGAATGGCTGAACAAAGTTTCCAGTGTTCCTGTGCAGCAATCTCTCCGCCACCTGCAAACGGCATTTGGTAATTTCTTTGCCAAACGAGCCAAATACCCGTCATTCAAAAGCAAGCATGAGAAGCAATCGGCTGAATACACGTCCAGCGCCTTCAAGTGGGACGGTAAGTCTCTGAAACTGGCGAAGATGAAAGATCCACTGAATATCAGATGGTCGCGCACCCTTCCTAAGGCAACAAAACTAACGATTGCAACAGTCTCTAAAGACTCAGCGGGTCGATGCCATGTTTCTATGCTTTGCGACGACTCTGTTGCGCGAAAGCCAAGGGTTAGCGGCAAAGTCGGCATTGACTTAGGATTAACGCACTTCGCTATTCTTTCTACGGGCGAGAAGATTGCGTCTCCTAACACGCTACGAAAGAATGAAACCAGGCTTGCTAAGCTGCAACGCAAGCTATCTAAAAAGCGCAAAGGGTCGGCCAATAGACAAAAAGCCAGACTGAAAGTAGCGCGACTACATGCAGGAATTGCTGATGCTCGTAAAGACTTTCTACATAAACTCTCAACACGGCTAGTGAACGAAAACCAAGTGATAGCTGTAGAGTCTTTAGCTGTTAGCAATATGAAGAAAAATCGTTGCCTCGCAAAATCAATTTCCGATGCAGGATGGGGTGAATTTGTGCGGCAATTAGAATACAAGTCGCTGTGGTACGGGCGAGAGCTTGTAGGTATTGACCGATGGTATCCAAGCAGCAAACGCTGCTCGGGATGCGGGCATACCGTAAACAAGATGCCTTTGAATGTGCGTGAATGGACTTGTCCGGAATGCGGATCAATCCATGATCGAGACATCAACGCAGCGCGTAATGTTTTGGCCGCTGGACTGGCGGTGTTAGCCCTTGGAGAATCTATAAGTCCTGTTTGCATTTAGGTGCGTCCGGGTTGGATTCGTTGAATTGGGAATCCCCTTCGTTTACGGAGGGGAGCAGTCAAAAGGATAGATAAGAAAAAATTTACTCTTGCTATCGGTTTTAGGGGTGGCTATATCGAACACAGTGGATGCTATGCGCTATGTGTTCTAATGATGATAGCAGATCGGATACTCGTTATAGCCGATGCGATCGCAGTCGGAATATGATGGTGATGATTTGCTGGCTGATTGCATGGGGAGTATCGTTTTAATATTTCTCACGAGAGATTGGATTATTAGCTATCTGGACATAAGGGGCTGTCTCGTAATAGAATTTCAAAAAAATCTCAATTCTTAATAATCAATAAATTGTATAGTAAAAAACGGATAAATCCTATATTACAAGACAGTCCCATAATGATTCGCACTTGGTCGCAAAGACCGCTGCATAACTGTGTTTTTGAGCTTTTCTGATTACTTGCAGCATTGATAAATCAAACACTTAAAACCTTGCCCAGCCCGAGATAACCAGTTATGCAGCGGTCTTAGATATCTGGTTTTATAGCGTTATTTGTCTATTTCAGCTTATTGCTTATTGAGATTAGCTGATTTTTTTGTGGCATTCTTGGTTTTTCCAGATTGTATGTGTGTTTTTTGTTAAAATACGTTTTTAATTTACTAATTTAGCGGAGTATTTGATGGCAGTCGAAAGAACATTATCCATTATTAAACCTGACGCAGTAGCTAAGAATGTAATTGGTGAGATATATACACGTTTTGAAGCCGATGGATTAAAAATCATTGCTGCACGTATGATGCACCTTTCACAAATTGAAGCAGAAAGTTTTTATGCTGTACATCGGGAGCGCCCTTTTTTTAATGATTTGGTGAAGTTTATGATCTCAGGGCCAGTTATGGTGCAGGTACTTGAGGGTGATGACGCGATTAAGAAGAATCGGGATTTGATGGGCGCAACTGATCCTCAAAAGGCAGCGAAGGGGACCATTCGTGCAGACTTTGCTGACAGTATTGATGCTAATGCAGTGCATGGTTCGGATGCACCTGAAACTGCGGCAGTTGAAATTGCCTGTTTCTTTCCAACATTAAATATTCATTCCCGTTAAAAATAAAATTACTGTGATCTATTGTGACCATTAATCTGCTGGATTTTAATGCAAAGCAACTCATTAATTTCTGTACAGAGATTAATGAGAAACCGTTTCGTGCTAAACAATTACTGCGCTGGATTCATCAGTTTAATAAGGCAGATTTTGTCGATATGAATGATTTGGCAAAAGAACTGCGCGAAAAACTTTCAAAGCTTGCGGTCATTGAGGCACCTGTTGTGACTCGCGACCATACTGCCGCCGATGGCACGCGTAAATGGTTGTTGTCAGTAGGTTCTGGAAACGGGATCGAAACAGTTTTTATTCCGGAAGTAAATAGAGGTACCTTATGTATTTCGAGTCAAGTTGGTTGCGCCCTGGCTTGTACTTTTTGTTCTACCGGTAAACAAGGATTTAATCGTAATCTGACAGTGGCAGAGATCATTAGTCAACTATGGCTAGCAAACAAGGCACTTAAAGCTGAGATCAATGAGGAGGCTACACCGGATATTGATGTGTCAGGCAATGGAAAGATAAGCTCAGTTTCTAATCGTAGTCGAGCGGTCAGCAATGTTGTTATGATGGGCATGGGCGAACCGCTGGCTAATTTTGAAAATGTAGTGATGGCGCTAGATTTAATGCTGGATGATAATGCTTATGGTCTATCACGACGCCGTGTAACAGTGAGCACATCCGGGCTGGTGCCAGCGATGGATCGTTTACGCGAACGCTGTCCAGTCGCGCTGGCAGTGTCTTTGCATGCACCGAATGACGCATTACGTGATCAATTGGTACCCATCAATAAAAAATATCCGATTAAAGAATTACTGGCCGCCTGCCGCCGTTACCTGCAAACGGCACCCAGAGATTTTATTACTTTTGAATATGTGATGCTTGATGGCGTCAATGATAGTGCCGAGCATGCTCATGAATTGGTAAAATTGGTACAGGAAACTTCTTGTAAGTTCAATTTGATTCCCTTCAACGCTTTCCCTGGTTCTGATTATAAGCGTTCACCGCCAGAAGCCATACGCGTTTTTCGCGAGATATTGATGCAAGCGGGTTTAGTCGTTACGGTACGCAAGACACGGGGAGATGATATTGCTGCCGCCTGTGGACAGCTAGCAGGACAAGTACGAGACAGGACCCGACGAACAATTGGTGTGACGATGAATGCAGTAAAATGAGAAAATTATTGTCCACTTTTCTCGCTTTACTGGCCATATGCTGGCTCAGTGGGTGTGTGCCACAATCGATTCAGAGAGGGCAGCTACTGGAGCAGTCTTCATCTCGAGCGAGGCAAAGCGCAAAAATTCATACCGAGCTAGCCGCGGAATATTATAATCGTGGTCAGCTTAAGGTGGCCATGGAAGAAGCTGCTGACGCATTACAGGCTGATCCTGATTATGCGCCTGCATACAATGTAACCGGCTTGATTTATATGTCGTTACATAAGGATATACTCGCTCGGAATAATTTTGAGCATGCACTAAAGATCTCACCGAATGATTCTGAAGTTCATAATAATTTTGGCTGGTTTTTATGTCAGCGTATTCCCAATAAAATAGATCGGGCAGTTGAACATTTTATGATGGCGCTCAATGATCCGCTTTATTCAACACCTGAGAAATCCTATACAAATGCTGGAATATGTGAATTAAAACGTGATCAGTATAAAACTGCTTCCGTTTTTTTTCATAAGGCGCTATCGATTCAATCAATGCATTCGCCTGCATTAATCGGCTTAATTGAGGTAGATTTAAGAAGTGGTGATCCCGTAACAGCTAAGTCGAAACTTTTGCGTTATATGCAGCATTCAGCGCTAACACCGGAAAGTTTATGGCTGGCAATACAGATTGAGCGCAAAATAGGTGATCGTTATGCAGAAGACAGTTATGTGTTTCAGCTACAAAAATATTTTCCTGATTCCAAAGAAGCTGCAGCACTGCGTGAAGGTGGGCTTAAATAATGAGTAATATTGAAAACAAAGATGAATATAAGGAAAAATCCGGTATTCAAGGGGCAAAATTTGAAGCAGAAGGCGTTGAAATTAATGAGACTGCGGAAAATAAGCTCGGAATTGGCGATGCTGCAACAATTGAAATGGATAGCAGCGAAAACGATCAGAAAAAAATAATTAAAGAAGGAATTGTTGAAAAAGAAAGAAATACGGCAGATACGGCGAGTGTAGTGCAGAGCGTGGGGCATCTGCTGCGAAATGCTCGGATATCACGCAGCATGAGCCTATCAGATGTAGCACGGCAATTACGTTTGTCAGTGCAACAAGTTGAAGCAATAGAGAAGGAAGATTATGACAAACTACCTGGTCGTACGTTTATGCGCGGCTTTGTGCGTAACTATGCCAACCTGTTACAGTTAGATCCAGTAGCCATACTCCAGCTACTGCCGCAATCAGCACCAACTATTTCTGTTCAGCGGACTCCATTTCGAATCAAAGAGATTTCACTTACTTCAAACCATGAACGAAATGGGCATAGTCTCTTTATTATTATAATAATATTAATATTATTCTCACTGGTTATTTATTGGATCTACCAAAATGGTGACTGGAGCAAAGAGTCAGTCGTGAAGAATTCAACAGAGACTACTTTTACTTTGGAACCCAAAGTTAAAACTGACCCAGAAACTATCGAACTATCATTGCCATTACCACCGCCCGTATCTTCTTTTGATATCCTGAACAATAAGCAGCTCAATCAGACTGCAAAGTCAGTCGAATTGGAAAACAACCGCCTGTCACCAGAGAAATCATTATCAACTGCTGAATTAGCTAATGCTACACCAAAAGATCACACTATTGGCATCTTGCATTTTCTCTTTTCAAAGGAATCTTGGGTTAATGTGAAAGATAATAGAGGAAAGACAATTTTCGAACAGACTAATGCCAGTGGCACTGAACGGGTCATTAGTGGCAAGCGACCATTATCTCTTGTGATTGGCAATGCAGCCGGCGTCAATCTCACCTATAATGATAGGCCGATCGACTTGAAACCATATACCCGTAAAAATGAAGGTATTGCACGCCTTGCACTTGAATAAAAGTATCATTCCGACAGGATTTATTTCTTGTAATCTTTTACGATCTTAAATTTACTCAAATTATGTCCCAAAATAGTTTTTCTACTCGGCGACGAGAAAGCGTTGGCGTTCAAGTAGGCTCAATTACTATTGGTGGTAGCGCACCGGTGGTGATTCAATCTATGACGAATACTGATACTGTGAATGAGGCTGCGACTGTTGCGCAGGTTGAGGAACTCGCGCGCACTGGTTCTGAATTGGTACGTATTACGGTTAACTCCGCTGAAGCAGCGAAAGCAGTACCGAATATTCGTGCAAAACTTAATGATATGGGTTGCTATGTGCCATTGGTTGGTGACTTTCATTTTAATGGTCATAAATTGCTGGCAGGCTATCCTGATTGTGCGGAATCCTTATCTAAGTATCGCATCAACCCAGGAAATGTAGGATATGGAAAAAAGCGCGATGAGCAGTTTGCAACGCTGATCGAAACAGCTTGCAAATATGACAAACCTGTACGAATTGGTGTTAACTGGGGTAGTTTGGATCCTGAGATGTTGGCACGCATAATGGATGAGAATGCTAAATCAAAAAAACCAGAAGATGCAGCCTATGTCATGCGCGAAGCATTGATTACTTCTGCCCTGGAAAGCGCGGCTAAAGCAGAAGAGATTGGATTAAAGCGTAACAGAATTGTATTGTCATGCAAGGTAAGTGGTGTACAGGATCTTATTATGGTATATCGTGAGTTAGCGACTCGTTGTAATTATGCCTTGCATCTTGGATTAACTGAGGCAGGAATGGGCTCCAAGGGAATTGTTGCATCAACGGCGGCACTTTCAATACTACTACAGGAGGGAATTGGCGATACGATACGTATATCACTGACTCCTGAACCAGGGGGTGATAGATCTCGCGAGGTGATTGTGGGACAAGAAATTCTACAGACAATGGGATTACGTGCTTTTGTGCCGTTAGTAGCGGCATGCCCGGGTTGTGGACGGACAACGAGTACCTATTTCCAGGAATTAGCTGAGAATATTCAAAGTTATGTGCGAAATGAAATGACGGTATGGCGTGATCAATATGATGGTGTCGAGAATATGACTCTGGCAGTGATGGGCTGTGTTGTTAATGGTCCGGGAGAAAGTAAACACGCTAATATTGGTATTAGTTTACCAGGTTCAGGAGAAAATCCGGTTGCGCCGGTCTATGTAGATGGGCAAAAGACAGTGACATTGAAAGGTAATAATATTGCGGACGAATTTCGTCAGATTGTTGATCAGTATGTACAAGAAAAATATCCCAAAAAGATACAGTAATGACTAGATCCGTCAAGGCCATACGTGGGATGAATGATATCCTGCCGGAAGAAACATATAAGTGGGAATTTTTCGAGCAAACTGTGCATGAATGGTTGGCAGCCTATGGTTATCGTAACATTCGCACTCCGATTGTCGAACAAACAGATCTGTTCGTACGTTCTATCGGTGCGGTAACAGATATTGTTGAAAAGGAAATGTATACCTTTGTCGATCATCTTAATGGAGATAGCCTGACATTACGCCCCGAAGGCACTGCATCCTGTGTTCGTGCGGTATTAGAACATAATTTACTATATGCAAGCCCACAGAGATTATATTATTCGGGGCCCATGTTTCGCCATGAGCGTCCACAAAAAGGACGGTATCGGCAGTTTCATCAGGTAGGTGTTGAAGCACTGGGATATGCTGGCCCGGATATTGATGCTGAACATATTGTGATGTGTGCACGACTATGGAGTAAACTGGGTATTTCTGGCGTGCGGCTAGAGATTGGAACATTAGGTAGTATTGAGTCACGAGCACTGCATCGAACGAGATTAATTAAATATTTTGAACAGTATTTAGACAAACTTGATGCGGATGCCCGTAGACGCTTATATAGTAATCCGCTACGAATTCTTGATAGCAAGAACCCGGAGATGAGAGAGATAATAGCGGCTGCACCTCGATTAATTGATGACTTAGATGAAGACTCACTCCTGCACTTTGAGACATTGCAGCATATTTTACGGAAGCAGAATATAAATTTTGAGATAAATCCACAGTTAGTTAGAGGATTAGATTATTACAATCGAACTGTATTTGAATGGGTTACCGATAAGCTCGGAGCGCAAGGTACGGTTTGTGCAGGCGGTCGTTATGATGGATTGATTGCACAAATCGGAGGGAAATCAGCGCCAGCTTGTGGTTTCGCTATGGGTGTTGAGCGGCTGTTGGCATTAATGCTGGAGTACGGCAGTGAGATAACGCAATCTGTGCCGCATGTTTATATCGTGTACCAGGGTAAGGCTGCCGGGGATCTTGCATGGAAAGCAGCAGAATATTTGCGTGATGAGGGACTCAAAACAATATTACATTGTGGTGGAGGGAGTTTCAAAGCGCAGATGAAAAAAGCGGATGCGAGTGGCGCACGTTTTGCATTAATCATTGGTGATGATGAAGTCCAGGCCGAGGAGGTTAGTCTTAAGCCATTACGGGATGCAGCAGAACAGACTAGAGTGGAACTAAGAACAGCAGTTGATTTGATTAAAAAGCAATATTAATTCTAGATATATTGCCATTGTATGATAAAAATCATATCCATCGCTATAGACAGCGTGAGTAATTCTGCCGCAATCTTTCTGATTCATGGATGGTTACAAGCAAATAATTCTATTCATCGGTGATAAGAATGCAATGTCAGAAGATTACGATGGTACAACTTCTTTCGACCATTAATTTAAGTTTGATCATTATGCTTTAACCTACTATTGCTGGTTACCCAAATAATTAAAATTAAGAACTTTAAACTTATTCAGGAAAAATAATGGCGACATATAATCTAGAAGAACAGGAAAAAATAGATGGGCTGAAGTCTTGGTGGGATAGCTATGGCGCATCAATAGTAATCGTTGCATCTGTGTTGATTGCGACGATTGCCGGTACGCAGGCATGGAAATACTATCATACACAACAAGCGGAGCAGGCTGCGGATCTGTATGGTTTGTTGCAGCAGGTCCAGTTAACTGAGGATGCAAGGAAAATTGATGATGCAGCGCATTTATTGATGGCGGGCTTTCCATCAAGCGGTTACGCTTCACGTGCAGCCATGATTGCCGCGCGTGCCAGTGTTGCCGCTGACGATATCAAACGTGCTAAAGAACAATTGCAATGGGTAATTGATCATACCGAAGAATATGAGTTGAAGGATCTTGCTCGACTAAGGCTAGCTGGTTTATTACTGGATGAGAAAAAATATAATGAGGCAGCCCATTTACTAGAGGCTGACCATGGCACGTCTTTTTCTGGCCTTTATGCTGATCGTAAGGGTGATGTGTTAAGCGCTGCCGGCAAGCTCGCCGAAGCACGAAGAGCTTACCAAATAGCCATCGACAGGTTGAATAAGAATAACACCTACCACAGTATCGTGCAGATGAAACTTGATGCATTGGGTGAAGAAGCCAAGTAGTAATTTGAAAATGATCGTATTTTGGTTTGTTGTATCTTTGCAACAGATTTTGCTGCTAGTGTTACTGCTATCGCTTGTTGGATGCGGAAGCACCCCAAGCTTATTTAATCCGAAAATTATTGACTCATTAAGTAGCCAGGTGATTGAGTTGCTTGAAGGAGAAGATAAAATTGAAATTGATGCGGAGGAATTGGCCATACTGGCAGCTGTTCCTCGCATATCTTCATTTTGGCAAAACAGTGTTAAAGCCAGTAAGATAGCGGTATTCTCGCCTGTATTTGCTAATGGTGCACTATATGCGGCGGATGAAGAAGGAAATTTAATACGCTTTGACCCTGTAACAGGCAAACAATCCTGGAATATTAATACTGAGCATCAACTGTCAGGAGGTGTGGGGGCAGGTGATGGTATGGTTTTAGTTGGGACGTTTAAAGGAGAAGTGCTGGCTTTTGATGAATCCGGCAATGCTTTATGGAAGGCAATTGTTACCAGCGAAGTGTTAAGTCCGCCACGGGTAGACAGTAATATAGTAGTGGTTCGTACTGGTGATGGTAGGATCTTTGGATTGGATGCTATTGATGGTAGTCGTAAATGGGTATATCAGGGTGCAACGCCCTCTTTGACTGTACGCAGTTCTGCGGGTGTGTTGATATCGAGAGGGGCAGTGTTTGCTGGATTCGCGGGGGGTAAACTGGCAGCAATGAGTTTATTCAATGGCAATATTGGCTGGGAAATAGCTGTGTCACTGCCTCGCGGTGTTACTGAGCTTGAACGGATGACGGATATTACAAGTCTACCAGTGGCTGATGAGCATTTGGTTTGTACGGTTGCTTATCAGGGGCGTGTTGCATGTTTTGGAATGGCAGATGGAAGTCAAGTCTGGACACGAGAAGCATCTAGTAGTATTGGTCTTGCCATGGATGATGATTATGTTTATGTGAGCGAAGATCAGGGTGCTGTTGTTGCTTATGACAAGAGAAGTGGTGCCAGTATCTGGAAACAGGGTAGATTGGGTAGTAGAAAATTATCTCCACCTTTGGTACGAGGACATAATGTGATAGTAGGTGACGATCAAGGCAATATCACCTTGCTCAGAAATTATGATGGTGCTATTGTTGCACGTTCTGCTACGGATAAGAGTGCTATTCTTGCTTCGCCTGAAGCTTTACCCGATGGTTTCGTGGTGCAAACTGCAAAAGGTGGGCTTTACGCATTCAGCCATCAGTTCTAGAAGATATTCCTGCCTTCTTTATAGAAGATAATTATCTTGTTTGTCGCTAAAACAGCTCAAAGAGCTTTCTACCATAATACCCTGAGATTATGAAACCTACACTCGTACTGGTTGGTCGGCCAAATGTCGGTAAATCAACATTATTTAACCGATTGACCCGTAGCCGTGATGCTATCGTTGCGGATATTCCTGGATTGACCCGAGATCGACATTATGGTCATGGGAGAGTTGGTGATAAGCCTTATTTAGTCGTGGATACTGGTGGTTTTGAGCCAGTTGTGAAGGATGGTATATTGCACGCAATGGCTAAACAAACATTGCAGGCCGTGGATGAGGCGGATATGGTGTTGCTGATTGTCGATGGTAGGCAGGGTTTGGCTGCACATGACAAAATCATAGTAGAGCAATTACGCAAAACCGAACGAAAAATTCTGTTGGTGGTTAATAAAACAGAAGGCATGGCAACATCGATTACGACAGCGGAATTTTATGAACTAGGTTTAGGTGCTCCTTGTGCTGTTTCAGCTATTCATGGTGATAATATCAATGAGTTAGTAGAACTGGCATTGGCTGATTTTCCGGATCAGCAGGAGAAAGAAGACGGCAACAAATATCCCAAGATTGCGATCGTAGGACGGCCCAATGTAGGTAAATCTACGTTGATCAATGCATTGCTGGGGGAAGAACGCATGATTGCATTTGATCAGCCTGGTACCACGCGTGATAGTATTTATGTCGATTTTGAACGTAATGGGAAGCATTATACTTTAATTGATACAGCCGGTTTGCGTCGTCGTGGAAAAGTGCTGGATACGATAGAAAAATTCTCTGTTGTTAAGACGTTACAAACGGTAGAGAATGCCAATGTAGTAGTACTTGTGCTGGATGCGAGAAATGAAATCTCTGATCAAGATGCCCATATTGCTGGGTTTATTTTAGAAACGGGGCGCGCACTGGTAGTGGTAGTGAATAAATGGGATGGTTTAGATCATTATCAGCGTGACACTATCAAACATGAGCTTATCCGTAAGCTTGCATTTCTAAGCTTCGCAAAACTACACTATATTTCAGCCTTGCATGGTAGCGGCCTGAATGAGCTGTTGCCATCAATTGATATGGCTTATGCTGCGGCGATGGCTGATTTGTCAACACCAAAACTTACCCGCGCCCTGTGGGCAGCCGTAGAAAAACATCCACCTCCTCGCGGGGGAATGTCTCGCCCTAAACTCCGCTATGCGCATCAAGGTGGGTCCAATCCCCCATTGATTGTTGTGCACGGAAGTATGCTCAATCATGTGCCTGAAACATATCGTCGCTATCTTGAGAATACTTTTCGTGAAACATTTCAACTGGAAGGTACGCCACTGCGAGTAGACTTCAAAATGGGCCATAATCCCTATGCTAATAAAAAATCCCCATTGCCGACTGAGATAGAAGCAAGGAGTGCACATGCTCGCCGTCGTCGAAATAGAAAGAAATATGGTTAATTTTGGATGCACCTGCAACTAGTATCTAACCGTAGGCATATGAGATCAGCACGGTTAGATTTCATGAATGATTCGCTTTATTTAACCCTATCGCAATGAGTTTGTTGACCTACCTATATATAAGAAATAGCTGATGGAATTATTTTGAAATAATATTCTGGATTAGGGTAATCACTTGTTTATAAATTAGAAAGTTGGTTTAAGGATATTTCGAAACACTCCTTTGATATGTGACGAGATCACCCTATTGAATTTATTCTTAGCAACATAGTTAGCAAATAAAAGTATATAAGCCTGAGTGATCAAGAATAGATATGTTTCATAATCATGGCCATAAAATAGGCAACTACAACCGTGCCTTTGCTATTGGCGCTATATTGAATATCGTTTTTGTAGCTATTGAAGCAGGTTATGGAATATTCTCTGGATCACTGGCACTGATAGCAGATGCGGGACATAACTTAAGTGATGTGCTCAGCCTTTTGCTCGCTTGGGGTGCTAGCTTTTTAGCATCAAAACCTGCTACAGAAACAAGAACATATGGTTTTAGAAAGGTAACCATAATGGCCCCCTTAATCAGCGCGATATTACTATTTATTGTGCTAGGCGGTATTGCTTGGGAAGCAATTGGCCGCTTTTTTAATCCGGAGCCTGTTGAAGGAATGGTGGTTATCCTGATTGCAGCAATCGGTGTTGTGGTGAATACATTAACCGCTTTGCTTTTTGTTTCAGGTCAAAAGCAGGATTTGAACATCAGGGGTGTTTTTCTCCATATGCTTGCTGATGCGGGTGTTTCGCTGGGCGTTGTGATTGCGGGTCTGTGTATTGTAATTAAGGACTGGTTATGGATTGATCCTGTCATCAGCCTGCTTATTGTCGTCGTTATTTTAATAGGTACGTGGAATTTGCTCAGAGACTCGACAAACCTCGCAATAGATGCCGTTCCTGAGCACATTGATATATCTGAAGTAAAGCATTACCTGACTAACCTTGGCAATGTTTATCAGATTCATGATTTACATATCTGGCCTTTAAGTACAACAGAATTTGCGTTGACCGTACATTTGGTCGTCACCGACAGTTCATTAAATAATGATTTTTTACAACAATGCCAGCAGCATTTGCATGATTATTTTGGCATAGCGCATTCTACGATTCAGATTGAGAAACGAGATGATGCAATTAACTGCATATTGGACAATAAAACGCTATAAATAAGTCGTTTTTATTTGGAACTGGATTAATACAAAATTTCCGTTATGCAAGAATTTCTCAGCAGTTATTTGAAATCATGCTAGGTTGCTGGCACAAAGGTAGACTCAAAAAGAGTCATTCGGTTATTGCGCTTTGCTCGAATTGGAGAACGCCAAGTATTACAACAAAGAAATGCGATGAAAACAGAAAGGCGATCAAATAGTACTTTGAATCCCTCAAGCAAATCCCCGCAGCACAACAGATTGAGACTTTTGCAAAAGTCCTTGCCGGAAGTTTTAGACTATTGATTATAAAGGGTTAATTTTTCAACTACTAGGGTTTTGCAAAGGTCTCAGATTATGAAAAAATAACCGTTTTATGCTGTGCTTTTCATCCATAAAGATATATAGCTCAAACTTTCTGCCCACGTAACCTGATACTCATTTAAGGCATAGTACAAATCAGCCTCGATAAAAACCAGTACGTTACTCCACACTTTATTCAATCGTAAGGTTAGACCTCTCGCAGTGCGACCATCGGCTTATCAGGGGAATGTGTCATCTGATAGCCCATCCATAATCGTTCTGCGATGCGATTAGCCATCGCAGTAGCTTGTTGTGCTAGTGCAGGGTTGTCAAGTTCCTGGGTAGTCTGTTTGAAAATTTGCAGCCATCGTTCAAATAATTGAGGACTAAGCTCCGGTATTGCCAGATGTTTAGGCATAGGCGCACCTCGAAAGCGATTAGTCCCTAGCAAGTTACCTGACCAGAAATTAATCATTTGAACAAAATGAGCATCCCAATCGGTAACATGGGCTTCAAAGATCGGACCCAGAGATGGGTCTTTTCTGGCTTTTGTATAAAAAGCATGAACCAAATGACTAATTTCTTCTTCGGTATAGGGACTAGGGTGAGATACAGGGATTTGTGATTGTGTCATATCTTAAATTTTATTTGAGAATCGTTATTGACTGAATATTGTTTTGTTATCATAACCGGTAGTAGTTAAAGAGAGAAGAAAATCAATCACACTACGCATCTACCACCTCAATCATGAAATCAACTCGCTACGGCTTTAGGACAAATTATATAGCTTAAGGTTCAAAACGAATAGCTGCAGTTTATTGTTACCTGCGTGTTGTTAACATGACACCAGGTATTCCTTTTATTAATCCTAATACTCGCTGTAACTGTGTTATTTCACTCACTTCCAGGGTTAGTCGTATAGTTGTAATCGCTTGGCGTTTATGAGTATTGATAGTAACAACATTAATTTTTTCATGCGACAAAATATCAGAAATGTCTCGCAACAACCATTGTCTATCGTGCGCCTTAATTACAACATCAACCGGGTAGCTGTTATTTTTTGATGAACCCCAGTCCGCTTCAACCAAACGATTGAGATGTTCATTCGATAATTGCCCCAAGCTGTTACAACCTTGACGATGGATGATGATACCGCGCCCTCGCGTAGATACAAAACCAATGATGGGGTCAGGTGGCGCGGGCTTACAACATTTTGCTAATACCGTTAATAGCTTATCAACGCCGACAATCAGTATGCCTGTGCCTGTTTGCTGCGAGGCTGGGGATGCAGTTGTCTTTCTGTCTGTTAGCAGATCTAACCGGGTGGCCGTCGATTCTATTTTATTATTTAAAGCTGTTCTTAGCTGGTAATGAGTAACATCACCTTTGGCAACTGCGATGAAAAAATCACTGAGCCTGTTGAAATTAAATTTATTCGCAAACTTGTCAAGACTCATTGTTATTGGACCGCGACGCTGTAATTCCTTCTCTACAATGACTCTACCTTGTGCTAATGCAGTTTTGGATTCCTGATTCTTGAACCATTGTTTGACTTTTAATCGTGCACGATGACTTTTGAGATAATTTAAGCCAAGATTAATCCAATCTCGGCTTGGCCCCCCCTGCTTGGCTGAAATAATTTCTACTCGCTGTGCATTTTGGAGTGAATAATCTAATGAAACCATGGTGCCATCGACCTTTGCGCCGCGACAGCGATGTCCAAGATCTGTATGTACATGATATGCAAAGTCTACCGGCGTAGAACCTTTAGGCAGCGCAATAACTCTGTCCTGAGGTGTTAATACATAGATTGAGTCTTCAAACAACGCGGTTTTGAAATGTGTAGCTAATTCTCCTGAATCTGAGATATCATTTTTCCATTCCAGAATTTGTCGTAACCAGGCAATTTTTTCTTCATAGCGAGCATCACGCTTCGCACCTTCTTTATAACGCCAATGGGCAGCAACACCCAATTCGGAATGCCGATGCATTTCATAGGTTCGGATTTGTATTTCCACTACCTTATTTTCAGGGCCGCATACGGCAGTATGTAATGAGCGATAGTCATTACTTTTAGGTTTGGCAATGTAATCGTCAAATTCTTTTGGAATAGGAACCCATAAATTATGCGCGATACCTAGTGCAGCATAACAATTCTGAACATCGTCAACCAGAATCCGTACCGCGCGCGCATCGTAGATTTCGCTGAAATCCAGATCCTTGCGCTTCATTTTCTTGTGGATGCTATAAATATGCTTGGGGCGACCAGTAATTTCTGCTTTGATACCCGCTTGTTGCAATTCATGTTGTAGTTTAGTAACAACCAAGGCAATATATTTTTCTCGACTGGAGCGAGTTTCTTCTAATAATAGGGCGATTTTCTTATAACGTTCTGGCTCGAGAATACGGAACGATAGATCTTCTAATTCCCATTTTACTTGCCATAATCCTAATCGATTTGCCAAGGGCGCAAATATATCCAATGTCTCATGTGCCAATCCCACACGCTCATGAATATTATTGGCAATAACATATCGCATAGTCTGTACACGGCTCGCGAGAGCGATAATAACGACACGAATGTCTTCTGCCATTGCCAGTAGCATTTTGCGTAGCGCTTCGATCTGCGTAACATGGTTAGAGGCTTTATCCGTAATATCAATTATTCGGAAGCGCCCCATACGCGTTACACCTTCAATCAAATGAACAACAGTGGGATTAAAATCTGTTTGTAATTTTTTTATATAGTCATCCAGATAATCCGGCACAGCATGAAGCGTGCCTGCCGCCAAAGTGTCGCTATCAACCTTTAGCATGATGAGTGTCGCTACAGTCCCTAATATATGCGGGATGACTTTCTCGCCAGTTGATAGACAATGATCTGCGTATAGCTGGATAGAATAATCCAGTGATTGCGTTAGTAACTGACTATCATCAGGTGAAAGTTTGGATATTGTAAATTCCAGCCAAGAGGATATTTCCGAATTATTGATGACGGAAGAAAAAGCGCTAGAAACCATTAGATCTCGATTTGATTGTTTAACACTATTCCTTAGACTTAACCCAATCGAATAGTTCTACATAATTAATTTTACCTGTTCCCAGTACCGGTATTTTGTCAATTAATAAAATGATTTTGGGTATACTTAATTCGCCAATACCTTGTTGTTTTGCATCTACTAATAGGTCATGTCGATTGGCTTCCGGATTAGTTGTAATGAGTACCAGTTGTTCTCCTTTCTTTGTATCCGGAATTTGAATAACTGCGTGCATATACTGGGGCCATATTCTACCAACATAATCTTCCACAGCGGCCAGGGAGATCATTTCTCCGCCAATTTTAGCAAATCGTTTGACGCGGCCCTTGATAGTAAGATAGCCAAATTCATCCATTGCTATAATATCTCCGGTGTCATACCATCCTTCTGTAGGGGGAAGAATCTTTCCCGGGCTATCCGCCAGATAATAGCCTTTCATAATGTTGGCACCAGAGACGAGCAGTCTACCTCCTTCTTCAATACCTGACACAGGTTCTAATCGATACGCAATGCCCGGCATCAGTCGTCCAACAGATCCGAATTGATTGTGCATGGGGGTATTCATACTCAGAATCGGGGCTGTCTCAGTTGCGCCGTAACCTTCAAAAATCCGTGTCCCAAACCGTTCCGTCCACTGATTACGGGTGCTCTCACGTAGTTTTTCAGCACCGGCAAATACATACCGAATACTATGAAAATCGTATGGATGCGCATAACGTGCATAACCATTTAAAAAAGTATCCGTCCCGAATAGAAGTGTCGCATTAGTGTCATAAACAAGTTCGGGGATAATGCGATAGTGGAGTGGGGAAGGATAAAAGAAAGTCCGGATGCCAGATAGTAAAGGCAAAATCGTCCCACCTGTTAATCCAAATGAATGAAAAATGGGAAGTGAATTAAACACAATATCTGTTGGGCCAAAATCGATGCGAGATGAAACCTGATAGCGATTTGCCTGAATATTGATATGACTGAGCACAACGCCTTTTGGTGTGCCTTCAGAACCAGAGGTAAAGAGGACGACTGCCGGTGCATCTGGATTTCGGTCTTTATTGACTAGATTGTAATATATTTGCGGCATAAATGCGGCAAGTCGGCCTTTAAATTTACTCCCTATCGAGATTTTATTGCGTAGATCTTCCAGATAAAGAATCGAAATATTTCGTGTTGCTAATGCTTCTGTAATGCCAGATAACTTTCCTGCCAGAATGAATTTTCTGGAAGTGATCACAAGCTGGATCTGTGCTGTTTGACAGGCACTCAATAAATTATGCTTGCTTGTGGAATAATTAAGCATTGCGGGAACACGCCCAAACACCTGCAAACCAAAAAAACAGATCAGCGTACTCACCATATTGGGTAGCAGTATGCCGATATTCTCCTGTTTCTGCGTATTTTTTCGCAAAGCATAGCCCAGGACAAAACAACGCATAATAAACTGAGAGTACGATAGTGGTTCACGCTCGATGTCCTCAACAATAATATGATTTCCACCATGTATCGTCTTTGCATCCAGAACGGACTGAAATAATGTTTGCTGCCTATCATTACTTTGGAACATCATGTTAGTCATGATATCGTAAAGTTGGTTTCCAGCCACTTGCCTTTTTTTTCTGCCTCTGAGGTGTTGTGGGATATCCAGTTGAATCGGTGCCATAATAGTCAACGTGATTTTTGGGAACCAGCGTATACGTACTTTTCCGCGTAATCTGGAAAAGGGGCTGTATTGAGCACCCGATATAATAATTGGCAATAGCTGTGCACCTGATTTGCTGGCAACCATGGAAGGCCCTTCATAAATTTTCATTAATGACCCGGTGATTGTCAGCCTGCCTTCAGGGAAGATAACGACCTTATTTCCTTTTTTGATGCGATCTATCAGTAATCGCGTAGACATTGGATTCGTTGAATCCAGGGCGATAGTATCGGCCAGTAGTAAAAAGGGTCTGACCCACCATTGTTTGGCGATATGCGTATTGATGGCAAAACTTACCCGTTCTGGTACAGCAACGGCAATGAGCGCTGCGTCCAGAAAAGATAAATGATTTGCGATAATAATTGATTTATTTCCTAACTTGTTAAAATGCTCCAATCCTTTAATGTTCAGACGGTATAGCGTATGAAAAACCCATTGTAATATAGACTTAGCCAGTGCTTCAGGCAGCAGGCTAGAGATATAAATAGCAACGAAACTATTCAGAATCGCGATGGTGAAAAATACCTCGGTTACGGTAAAATTATTGGCAAGCATCAAGCTGATACCAATAGCTGAAATCACCATAAACAAAGCATTTAGAATGTTGTTGCCGGCAATTGTTCTGGATCGGTGGGTTTCCTCAGTGCAATTTTGAATGATGGCGTACAGTGGGACAATATAGATACCGCCACAAATTGCGATTCCCAACAAATCTATCAATATCCGCCAATGGATCAGGGAATTCAGAAATACCGATACACCAATGAGCACTTCCCTGTTTTCGATCACTATACGGCTACTGGCAAAATATAAATCAACAGTAAAAATGCTCATGCCCAAAATACCGAGCGGCACATAAGTTGCTGCGATTTTACCTTTTAGTAATTTATTACAAAACAGGGATCCGATACCAATACCGATAGAAAAGACAGCGAGCAATAGCGTGATAATCTGTTCATTACCACCAATGATGTCTTTAGTGAAAGTTGGAAATTGAGATAAGAATGTAGCACCAAACGACCAAAACCAGGAAATTCCAAGAATGGAACGAAAGACTACTGGATTATTACGAATATGCTTAATAATTACGTGCGTTTCCAGCAGTACATTATATTTAAGTATGAGATGTGGTACAGCTGCTTTCGTACTAGGAATATATAGGCTACATATCCAGCCAATGAACGCAACCGCAATAACCAGGGCAGAAATAATAACAGCGCCATGATCAGTTAAGATGAGTAATCCTCCTAGAATAGTCCCGATAAGGATGGATACGAATGTTCCTGTTTCGATCAAGGCATTCCCGCCAATGAGTTCATTCTCACGTAGTTGATCGGGGAGGATCGCATATTTAACCGGGCCAAAAAAAGCAGATTGGGTTCCCATCAAAAATAGAATCGATAACAATAAACTAATGCTGTTCAAGAAAAAACCAATTGCAACTCCGACCATGAGTAAAATTTCTATAAACTTAATAGATTGAATTAGTTTAGCTTTGTTATATTTGTCTGAGAGCTGGCCCGCAGTAGCCGAAAAAAGAAAAAAAGGAGCAATAAAAATGCCTGCGGCAATGGTCACCATAATTTGTGGGCTTAATAGGGCGCTTTCTATGGCCGAGTAGGTTATTAATATAATTAATGCATTCTTAAAAATATTGTCATTGAATGCACCAAGAAATTGTGTCAAGAATAGTGGTAGGAATCGTTTTGTCTTAAGAAGATGCCCGTGATCTGGGTGCATGGAGTAACCTGTTTTGATAATAGTGAGAATAGATCGATAGGAATTAACACTAATTTCTTCGAAATTGCTCAAATACGCCCAAGTGCCAGGGACGCACCGCAATAACAGCCGTGATACTCATCCGATCGTTTAAATTGAGCTTGCGCTCATCCTTAACAAGGCTTTCAAATTCGAGTGCCATACGCTGGAATCTCTGATTAATTATTTCCAGGGAATGTGTAGATAACATGCCATTTAAAACCATGCGTAATTCTCCTGCCTGATCAAAACGTGATTTAAAAAATTCTGACTGTACTTTTTCTTCAAAGAATTGCTGAATAGGTCCATTCTTCAACCAGTTAAAATTTCTCGATAAACGTATGCGGATCTTGTTTTCCGGTAATAATTGAATAATCCCCAGATGGTCAAGTTTAGTTAGCAGTTGAACGCCCTCGTGTGCCTCGATCGCATATTGCGTAAGAATCTGCTTGTATGAGAAGTGATTTAAAAGTAAGAATGCAATCAATAACAGTTTTACGTTTTGAACTAATTGTTTTTCCTGTTCTTCACTTAGTTGATTTATATTGCGTTGATTTTCAGTAGCTTGATGGACCAATTCATTTAAATCTAATCCAATCAAATCACAAATTTGTTGTAAGCGTTTTAAACTGAAATCACAGCGGGCAAAATAACGTTTGATACTGGACTCGGAGAGATTCAGTTTCATTGCAATATCCGCATATGTATAGCCCCTTTGCCTAAGTATTATTTTCAGTGTAGCAACAATGTCTCGTATCATGGTCTTTTAGAAATGAAGTATCATAAAACGCTACTAGTTTAATAATATTTTTATACTTCAAGCATATCAGTTGCATCCGTTTGTTTCTCGGGCAAAACCCTCTGGCATTATTTATTCATTTCCTAGATGTTTCCGAAATATTTTCAAGTTCGCATTCTCTTTTAAAGTGAGATGTTTAGGATAAAACGGAGGAAAATATTATGGCGCTTATAAAAAACCTATTTACTATGCTCTATTCTCGAATTGATCATGTAGCCAACCAAATGGAAAATCATGATGCTGTCATCGAGGTTGCAATAAAGGATACACGTCGCGCATTAGCCCGGGCCAAAGTGCACCTTGCCAGGGTTCAAGCAGATGGCCAGAAACTCACTACGCAAAAAAATAAAATGATTGCTGCGGAATACAAATGGAAGCAGCGCGCAAAGGATATGGCAAGAGAAAACGAAATAACAGCCATGGCATGCATCAGTCGTCGGCGGGAATGTCAGCAGCAAATACAAACGCTGGCATCTGCCTTATCCCGGCATGAGGAAGTAGAAAAACGCCTTGTCGCTGATATCAACAAGCTTGAACAGCGCCTGAGCATGATTTCTCGCCAATCCAATCTTATGCGGGCACGACAATCAACAGCTCAAGCATTGAATGTAATTCAAAATACGCAGCACATGGATTGTCATGAAGAACAGGATATCGATGATTTGTTTGATCGCTGGGAGATAAAAATCTCTGAGTCTGAAATAGCCACAGGGCAATCTGAACCCCTGGATTCATTAGAAAGAAAATTCCAGGATGAGGAGGAAAAGAAAGACTTACGCACTGAATTGGAAAAGATTATAACTGATCAGGGAGAATAAGCATGCCTTTCACCATACCACAGTCAGATCAGGTCCCTGTGCAGGATATCAATCAGGATTCAAAACGATTTAATTCGACCGGTTCACTACTGAGCTATACAGGCTTATCAAGATTATTACGATTAATCGGTGCAGTTATATTGATAGTCACCATCTATATTTTTCTATTCCAAGGTTGGCATACTGGTAATGATATAGAACGTTATACCATTATGCTCGTACAAACACTGATATTAACGTTCGCCGGGTTTGCATGTAACTGCTGGCTAAATGAGAATAAAAGTGCTCGACTTTTTCTTGGTTTGGCGTTATTCAGTGTTCCAGTAAATTTTGCGATCCTTGGCGGGTTACTTTATTCTCAAATGCAATGGGATGCCAGTTTGAGTACTTATCCGGATTTTGCAAACTGGATGAGCGACTCATTACAGACGGTATGGGTGACTATTCTGGCTAGCTCATTTTTGCTGGCACCGGCTATCTTTATTGAGTTTAGGGTTCTAGCGAGAAAATCTGCAATCAGATTATCCTTATTACTGCTGTTTGGCTGTGTTGCAATCCTGATTCCTGTGCGGAGTGTTGAATCAGTCAGCGGAATATTAATCTTCTTAACAATTATTATATTGCAACAGTTAGGTATGAGGCTCCGCTACGATACCTCTTTACGTACCCTGGAAGGGCGTTTTGCCCGCGCCATGCTATTTTTTCCGCTTGGAATCATCATAGGGCGAACAGCACATTTATATACGACGGATGTGCTGATGTTTAGTGTGGTATCAGGGCTTCTATATGGTATTTTGAGACAAGTCGCTATGGATCAAGGACATTCGATAAGACTTCGCACAGTAATGGAATATTTAGGCGTATGTACTGCCTGTTGTATTGCAATCGGGTTAACACTGTTAGTGAATGATTACCGTTACTTGTCGAGTGACGTTCTCATCTTAGTATTTTCAGTTAGTTTTGTGAGCCTATTATTGGAAATTTCATTGCGTACCTGCAGAAACGGGGCGAGTTATCGTAGATCAGCTTCGGTAATTCTACTCATAGGAATATTGATAAATTTATTCTTTTTTTCGAGTGTCATTACTGCCAGCACCAGTTTGATTATAGGTATTCTGATATTGATATATGGTTACGTGGTACAACAACGTATTATTTTTATCTTTGGTTTATTTGCAGCGCTGGCAGGACTCGTTTATCAAGTTAGCTATATTCTAAAAATCTTTAATTTCGGTAGTTGGGTGGGCCTTTCGCTACTCGGTATCAGTATTATTTTTGTCGCATCAATACTGGAACGCTATGGTCTGCTGATGCATTCACAGATGATTCATTGGCAACGGCGTTTTAAATCCTGGGAATACTAATCACACGGATACCCTTCATAACCGAAGGGTATCGATTTGTATCGCTGATTCTAAAAAATCCAGAATATTAAACTATCCGCTGTTTATCACAACCGCTTTATTTCATCAGAGCCTTCAGGAATTCCGGCCTTCAGGCCGAAGAAATAAGGAAGCGCTTCCGTTTGCCGTTTCGGGCGATTCTTGCGTCGCACAGTATGTGGTACAACGCATTTTTGACAGCCAGATTTGCAGTTTCGTAGTAAAGGTGTGGCACTATAGGTTCTGTTTTGATATAGTATCGACACAATATATAGTGGTTTTTTAGGAAAACACACATTCTGCTTAATAGACAGAATGTTAGTGTTTTATTGCAATAAATTGAATAGAGAGAGGTTAGTAATGCAGCTTGCAAAGGACGACACAAATCTTAAATTAGTCTCGGAGAATGAAACGCCTTCAATCTCGCCAATTCGAGATTCGCGTTATTCTCAGTATAAGATTATTCGTCGTAATGGTGCAGTCGTTGCTTTTGAGCCAGGTAAAATTTCTGTTGCGCTGACTAAGGCTTTCATTGCTGTAGGAGGCGGACAGGGCGCGGCATCAGCCAGAGTACGCGAAGTTGTAGCGCGCTTGACGAATGATGTAGTCAATGCTTTATTACGCCGTCAACCCGAAAGTGGCACATTTCATATCGAAGACATTCAAGATCAGGTAGAGCTGGCGCTTATGCGGTCAGGCGAACATGATGTGGCGCGCGCTTATGTTCTCTATCGTGAGGAACGTGCGCGTGAACGCGCCAGGCTGAAAGAAAAGATTGTGGCAGAAGCACCCGCGGATGTATTGCATGTTCTGGAAAATGGGCATCTAATTCCATTAGACATAGCCAGACTATCGACTCTGATTGAATCTTCGTGCGCTGGATTGAATGGTACTGTAGATCATATGCTGATTCTTAAAGCTACCTTGAAGGATTTGTATGATGGAGTTCCCCTGGAAGAAGTCAGAAAATCTGCGATTCTGTCTGCGCGGGTTTTGATAGAGAAAGATCCTGCTTATAGCTTTGTTACAGCTCGTTTATTGTTACATACAATTTGTCTTGAGGTGCTCGGAGAGGAAGTCGTGGAGAATGAAATGGCTTCTCGCTACAAGGAATATTTTCCTTGCTTTATCAAGCATGGCATCGAAGCAGGATTGTTGGATGAACGACTTGCCCAGTTTGATTTATCTCGTTTAGCAGAAACTCTGGTAGCCGATCGTGATATGCAGTTTGATTATCTTGGTTTGCAAACTTTATATGATCGCTATTTCTTACATGTGAAAGAGAAGCGTATTGAGTTACCGCAGGTATTTTTCATGCGCGTAGCAATGGGATTGGCCCTGAATGAAATTGATCGTGAAGCACGTGCAATCGAATTTTATCATGTGTTATCCAGCTTTGATTTTATGAGTTCTACACCGACGTTGTTTAATTCGGGCACTTGCCGGTCACAATTATCTTCATGTTATCTGACAACCGTACCTGATAATCTGGACGGCATTTATGAAGCCATTAAAGAAAATGCATTGCTGGCAAAATATGCAGGTGGATTGGGTAATGATTGGACAGCAGTGCGAGCAATGGGCTCACGTATCAAGGGTACGAATGGGAAATCGCAAGGCGTTGTTCCTTTTCTTAAGGTTGTGTCAGATACTGCGGTGGCGGTCAATCAGGGTGGTAAGCGCAAAGGAGCTGTTTGTGCTTACTTGGAATCCTGGCATCTGGATATAGAAGAATTTCTGGAGCTACGAAAAAATACTGGTGATGATCGTCGCCGTACACACGATATGAATTCAGCGACATGGGTGCCTGACCTGCTCATGAAACGAGTCATGGAAGAAGGAGAATGGACGTTATTCTCACCTTCGGATGTACCTGACCTCCATGAAAAATTTGGAAAAGCCTTTGAGCAGGCTTATGTTGCTTATGAAGCTAAAGCAGCCCGGGGAGAAATTGCGCTTTACAAAAAAATTCCTGCTCAACAATTATGGCGCAAAATGCTCAGTATGTTATTTGAAACAGGGCATCCGTGGATTACCTTTAAGGATCCATGTAATATTCGCTCGCCTCAAAACCATGTGGGAGTGGTACACAGTTCCAACCTTTGTACCGAAATTACGCTCAATACGAATGAAAAAGAAATTGCCGTATGTAATTTGGGATCGGTCAACCTGATTGCTCATCTTAATGAAGGAAAACTAGATACCGATAAACTGAAGCGTACGGTCAGCACTGCGATGCGCATGCTGGACAATGTTATTGATATTAATTTCTATGCTGTAGCTAAAGCACGCAACGCTAATCTTAAACATCGACCGGTTGGATTAGGCATTATGGGATTTCAGGATTGCCTGCATAAACTGGGTATTCCCTATGCATCTACCGAGGCAGTAGAATTTGCAGATCGCTCAATGGAAACGGTTGCCTATCATGCGTACTGGGCCTCAACTACCTTGGCTGAAGAACGGGGCTATTACACTTCTTATCGTGGCAGCTTGTGGGATCGTGATATCTTGCCTCAAGACACACTGGCGTTGCTGCGCGAAGAACGGGGAGGGTTTGTTGAGGCCGATATTTCTACCACCTTGGATTGGGATGCATTACGGGCACGTATTAAACAGCATGGAATGCGTAATTCAAATTGTCTGGCTATTGCGCCAACAGCAACCATTTCGAATATCGTCGGTGTCTCGGCCAGTATTGAGCCGACTTATCAGAATCTTTATGTCAAGTCCAACTTATCAGGTGAATTCACGATTACAAATAAATTCCTGGTAAATGATTTAAAGAAACTCAATTTATGGGATGAAGTCATGATCGCCGATCTTAAGTATTTTGATGGAGCCATCAGCCAGATTGACCGGATACCAGCTGATCTGCGCGCACGATATGCCACCGCATTCGAGATGGATCCACGCTGGCTGATTGAAGCAGCTGCGCGGCGGCAGAAATGGATTGATCAATCACAATCACTCAATATCTATATGGCTGGGGTATCCGGTCAGAAACTGGATGAAACTTATAAGTTGGCCTGGTTACGTGGCTTAAAAACAACTTACTATTTACGCTCAATGGGGGCGACTGGAGCAGAAAAATCCACCGTTCAAAAAGGCTCTTTGAATGCAGTGCCCGTCGATGCTGCCTTAACAGCCCCACCAGTTAAATATTGTGCCATTGATGATACTGAATGTGAATCCTGTCAGTAATTTAATTATTGATAGTTGTGAATTTTTTAAATTTAAGAATCCAGAGGAATAAATAATGCTGATATTTGAGAATGAATCCGTGCAATCAGATAAGTCGTTGCAAAATGGCATATTAAATCGAGGGGACAAAGAGGAAAATAAACAGCCTTTGTCTGTCGCAAACAACATAGAAAACAATAAAAATGTTGATGCTGTCGGTAGCGAAATAGATAAGGAACATATGGATGATGCTACCAATCGTCGTATTTCTGTTGAAGATAAGCGGATTATTAACTGTAGCGCAGATGTGAACCAGTTGGTGCCTTTTAAATATAAATGGGCTTGGGAAAAATATTTGTCCGCTTGTGCCAATCACTGGATGCCGCAGGAAATTAATATGAGTCGCGATATTGCGCTTTGGAAAGATCCCAATGGGTTGACTGAAGATGAGCGCCGGCTGGTTAAGCGTAATTTGGGCTTTTTTGTAACCGCCGACTCGCTTGCTGCAAATAATATCGTATTGGGCACCTATCGGCATATCACTAATCCCGAGTGTCGCCAATACCTCTTACGGCAGGCATTTGAAGAAGCGATCCATACACATGCTTATCAATACATTGTTGAGTCGCTGGGGTTAGATGAGGGTGAGACCTTCAATGCTTATCATGAAATTGTATCTATTCGTGATAAGGATGAATTTCTGATTCCATTTATTGATACCCTGACAAATCCACATTTTAAAACAGGGACGCCAGAAACCGATCAGCAATTATTGAGAAGTCTTATTGTATTTGCCTGCATCATGGAAGGTTTGTTTTTTTATGTGGGGTTCACGCAAATTCTGGCTTTAGGCAGACAAAATAAAATGACCGGATCAGCTGAACAATATCAATATATTCTACGGGATGAATCAATGCACTGTAATTTTGGCATTGATGTGATCAATCAAATTAAAATGGAGAACCCACACCTCTGGACCAAGGCATTCCGTGATGAAATTAGTGAACTGATGCATAAGGCAGTCACGCTGGAATACCGCTATGCCGAAGATACTATGCCACGTGGTGTGCTTGGAATGAATGCACCCATGTTCAAGGAATACCTGCGGTTTATCGCCAATCGTCGATGCCAGCAAATCGGATTGGATATTCTTTACCCGGATGCCGGCAATCCATTTCCGTGGATGTCTGAAATGATTGATCTGAAAAAAGAGAAAAATTTCTTTGAAACTCGGGTAACTGAATACCAGACAGGTGGCGCACTCAGTTGGGATTAGCGTTATGGGGCATTCAATGTGTAGCGGCTGGATTTGTTTTGCTTATCTTTATTTAAGGTAGGCAGAAAAATTTATAATATAGCATGCCATTATAATCCGACAGGAGATTGAGAGTCTTTTATGAGTTATCGTGAAGAACGTGATGCCATGGGTGCTATACAGGTTCCCAGTAATGTGTTGTGGGGTGCACAAACACAACGCTCTCTACAAAATTTCAGAATATCTAATGAGTCGATGCCACCTGCATTGCAGCGTGCATTGGCATTAGTAAAACGAGCTGCAGCCCGTGTTAATCATGATTTAGGTTTGCTCGATGAAACAATTGCAACCGCAATTATTCGTGCCGCCGATGAAGTGATAGCAGGTCATCATGAAAAAGAGTTCCCACTGGTCGTTTGGCAAACGGGCTCTGGAACGCAAACTAACATGAATATGAATGAGGTATTGGCAAACCGTGCTTCAGAATTACTCGGAGGAGAACGTGGTGTAGCGCGTAAGGTTCATCCTAATGATGACGTTAATAAGGGCCAATCATCCAACGACGTATTTCCCACTGCCATGCATGTAGCGGCCATTCATACCGTCAGGCATCAGCTAATACCGGCCATTGACCTTCTGCGTCAGACATTGGCTGACAAGGCCGCTGCTTTTTGCAGCATCGTTAAAATTGGCCGTACCCATTTACAGGATGCTACACCACTCACATTGGGACAAGAATTCTCAGGTTATGTATCACAACTTGATCACGGCTTGCAACATATTGAAGCATCTCTGTCCCATTTATATGAACTGGCATTGGGAGGGACAGCTGTTGGGACCGGTCTGAATGCGCACCCCGATTTCGCTGAGCGGGTAGCAGCAGAACTGGCTAAACTAACGGGATTACCCTTTATAACGGCACCGAATAAATTTGAGGCTTTAGCAGCGAATGATGCTCTAGTGCATGCTCATGGTGCATTAAAAACATTAGCTGCATCATTAATGAAAATTACCAATGACATCCGTTGGTTAGCTTCCGGACCGCGTTGTGGTATTGGTGAACTGAGAATACCAGAAAATGAACCTGGCAGTTCCATCATGCCTGGTAAAGTTAATCCAACCCAATCTGAGGCGGTAACGATGCTTTGCTGTCAAGTCATGGGTAATGATGTTGCCATTAATATGGGCGGCGCCATGGGTAATTTTGAATTAAATGTCATGAAGCCACTGATTATTCATAATTATCTTCAAAGTGTACGGCTGTTAGCTGATGGTATAACAAGCTTTAATAATAATTGTGCAACCGGTATTACTGCTAATGCTGAGCGTATCGATACGTTGATGCACAATTCTCTTATGCTGGTCACAGCACTTAATCCACATATTGGTTATGATAAATCTGCTGAGATTGCTAAGAAGGCACATCGTGAGAATATAACTTTGAGAGCAGCGGCAATTGCTACCGGTTATGTCACTATAGAACAATTTGACAAATGGGTGAGGCCGGAAGAAATGGTGGGAAAGTAGCTGGAAGGCGCAATCAAAAACATCACCGTATTCTGTGTTGCTGGCAAGTGGTACACCAGCATTCAGACCGAGCGCAAGATTGAACAGGAGCTATAGTCAAATCTGATGAGACTTTTGCAAAAGCCCTTACTAGAGGTTTTTGACTATTAATTGTAAGGGGTTAATTTTTCAACTACTGGGGTTTTGCAAAGATCTCTGTTAATACAACTGAATCCTATGATCAAAGGATTACTTTTCGCTGATTTCATTTTCACAGGCAGTCATATTTTCAAAACAATCCAAATTCTGAATAGTCGTTGTCATAATATTATTTAATGCTGTTTCTGTGAGAAAAGCTTGATGGCTTGTGATGAGCACATTCTGAAAAGTCATTAAACGAGCAATGGTATCATCCAGAAGAATATCTTCAGAATGATCTTCAAAAAACAGTCCTTCTTCTTCCTCATAGACATCCATACCAAAATATCCTATCTGACCTTTTTTTAAAGCAGTGATGACATCATGCGTATGCACCAATGCACCACGGCCGGTATTGATTAGCATTACTCCCTTTTTCATGACGTCAATACAAGATTTATTAATAATATATTTTGTTTCATCCATAAGCGGAATATGTAGCGAGATAATTTCTGATCGACTACACAGCGAGAAAAAATCGGTATATTCAACCTTGAATTTTTGTTTCAATTCCTCGTTCTCATTCTTATCATAAGCTAGTAATCGACAACCAAAACCATGCAGTATGCGGACCAATACTGATCCAATTTTTCCGGTGCCAATAATACCCACTGTTTTCCCATTCATGTCAAAGCCGGTTAGTCCATTCAGAGAAAAGTTCAGATCCATGATCCGCCCATGTGCTCTTATCAGCCGTCTGTTTAGAGCAAGCATTAAGGCAACTGCATGCTCTGCCACTGCATAGGGAGAATACGCGGGGACCCTTGTTACACGAAATCCAAGCTGATTCGCTTCTTTAACATCCACATTATTAAATCCGGTGGAACGAAGGGTAATGAAACGGATTCCCTGCTGATGTAAGCTTTTAAGTACAGGGGCAGAAGCATCATCGTTTACGAATAAACTAACAGCATCAAATCCGACACAGAGCACTATGGTTTGCACAGAAAGCCGAACATCAAAAAAATGTAGCTCATGCTTGCCTGCGTTCGCTTTTTCTAAAAAAGGTTTTTCAAACTGGTGAAAACTATAAATGGCTACTTTCATTTTATAAAAGGCCTATTGTTTAGTTATACAATGAGATAGTCTGACTACTTTTAATGTATGTTTCTGTATTACCGAGCTCTAGCTCCTTCAATCAATAACTGTATAGTGATTATATGATGCGATATATCACAGCAGGTAATTATGCTCCTCCTCTCTGCTGATTCATATTAGCTATCGTGAATAATAAATAGCAAAAGATTAACTTAATAATCATCCATAGCGTTTGTTAGGCTAATCTCAGTTCCAACCGGTTAATTCATAACCTCGGTCTCGAAGACAACGACCGACAAAATTTTTATAGGCAGGGTTGGATTGATTGTTTCGAAACAGCCCATGAAGCAGTCCTGCGGTCGCTCCGGCAGCTGCTCCAACAGCTGCACCACTGCCGGCAGATCCTCTGATCGCTCCCGCAACGGCACCACTGGCTGCACCAACTCCAGCACCTGCTGCTGTGTTTTTTGCGATATTTTTACCCACATTGGAGGAAGATACATAGTTCTCTGCTATTCTCTGACATTCGGTGATATCCTGGTTAGCCTGGTTTTGCCCAACTTTATTGAGATAAGTATTAGGATAAAGAACCGGTCTTGGACCCGCACATGCAGCTATTTGAAAGCAAACTACGATCGAAATCAGGATCATTTTTGTCTTTAATCTGTTTCTTTTTTCCATAATAACTCCTTTTTTACATTTTTCTCTTTCTAACTTTATTTCAGTTAATAATGGGAAATATGCTGATGTTATTATTAATACTTCTTCTATTTTAGAGGGTTCTGTTCATTCAGAGTACTTCGTGTCTTTTATCAGAAAAGCATTCATCTTTATAGGTTGTGATTGCGCCACCATGTAGGCCTTAGATACGCTAAAACTAAGACCCGCACCTGAGATTACAGATGTGTCAGCAGGGGGACTACCACGCAGCCAAGCTCAACCATCTTTCTTTAATCTTCTTTATTCTGAGCAATCATGACACATCATCATCCGCGTGTATCAAATATTCTTCAATCTTCAAAAAATTTTACCTCGTAAAAAATAGATAGCTAAACATATCAAATTAGAATAGCCTCTTCTTTCATATTAATCCTATTTATTTTGATTGGTTATAGAAAATTAAATGGCAGCATATGATAAATTCGATTTACAACCTTACGATATTAAGAGAAACAGAGCAGGGAATTGCACAATCGATATGGCACAACTCCCTACGAGGATTGTATTTTAGATAATGTAGAAATCCGCGCTGGTGAGTATAAGTCCTGGCGTTAACTGAGCAAATTGTTGTGCCTCTGCACCACCTGCCGCATCAATATCAAAGTAAAGTGCGCCAGTTTCTGCATGATATATTATCCGATCTGAATTATCGTGTGCTTCAGCACCTGTATGAAAATTTGAAGCATGCAATCCGCCTGTATGCAGACCAGTGAAGAGGGTGTTTTCCAGAAGGATCGTATCGCTGATCGGAGAGAAATCGGTGATTGTGTCTACCGCACCGATAAAAGGCGTATCCAATATAAAAACGTCACCTCCCGATCCGCCGGTCAAAATATCTGCGCCCTCACCACCCCATAGCCGATCATTACCTTCACCGCCATCAAGGCGGTCATTGCCACTGCTACCATATAGCCTATCCCTACCACCCAGACCCTGAATTTCATCGTTGTTGGCAGCTCCGCGGAGGACATCCGATCTAGATGTACCGGTAATCATATTAAAATGCGGTTCCGGATTTGACGGGGATGTCGGTTGTGGAGCTGGTATGGATTCATCGTTACGGATAATCGGGTCGATAAGATCTAATTTTACATTCTTATTGCCGATACCGACCTGTAGATCTGTTGTAATAATTTCGTTTCCGGAAAAACTAACCGTATAGTTACCCGCAACGAGCTCTAGCGCATAGCCGCCCGCTAAATTTGTTGTTGTTATTTCGATTGCACCGGTCATATTATTTTTGGCACTGATCGTGAGATGGCCCAATTCTTCCCCGATATCATAACGTTTGTCGCCATCTTCATCCTTAAAAGCAACACCCGTCAAGAATGAGTCAGATGCCGTACGAGCAAAATTCTGTGTCACGAACGCACTTTCGGAGCGGTTGAACTGACCTGTTTCAAAACCAATTCCGACCTCTCGATAGGCATCATTTAATAAGCTCGCACGATGACCTGCTGAATTCATCAACATATCGTGTAGTGTTTGCACTTCATCTTGGAAGCCCTCGGGTGCCCGGGTGCTCATCCATGCAATATTTTCTGCCCAGGCCCAGGAGCCGGTAAAAACATAACCGACGGCATCCATGCGATCACCCGGACTGGACCCTCCTGCGCCAGTATGAGAAAAAACATCGGTCGATATCATCCAGTTACTATGGCTTTCGGATGATTCATTTAAATCTCCATTGAAGACGAGTGGTTGAGCGCCAGTTTTGGTGCGTTCAACATTAATCAGCTCGAGCATTAATTGTTCGTAAGTGCTGGCTTGAGACATAGGTAATAAAACTCCGATTTAATTAATTTGGTGGGTGGATTTAAATAAATCCCACATGAAGAAAGTAAAAACATGTGTTTCTCTACCGCTGATCGTTTTGACATGCGTCCGAGCAGTATGCGGACATAAACTAAGCCAAGCTGCAGTTAAATTAATTATTTTTATGATTCGGCTAAAGGCAAGTCATTAAAAGACTTTCGTCACCTTACATATCACAAGCACGATTTATGCCATGAATAATTCCTATTTAAAATCAATCGATTGACTGCAAGGTCCATAAATAATGAAGGAAGATTGTTGTCAATTATGGGTGTAGAATTATTAATATCTATTAGTATATTGTTTTATATATATTTTTATTGTTTCCGATTGGAGACAATAAAGGAAACTCAATTGATTTAGATAGAAGTGATCTGGTATGAATACAAACCAAGGCAGAATAAAAGTGGCGTTAAAACTAGCTGTAAAATAAAGGAATTAAGAGCGCTCCCCTGAAGTAAGCCTTGAGCTGACGTTTCAATATAAAGTTGTATTTTGATAATTTAAAAAGGAAGTGTAAGCTTTATTTTATAGTCCTTATTCCTAATTCAGACTAGGCATTATTCTTAGTCTAAATTAAGCCGTTTACTTATATTCATTTTCTCAAAATAATAATATCTTATGACCTAAGGATTTTAAGTATCTGTAAGATAATTAAATTCCTTAGGCTAATTTTTTAACTAGGATATAGGAAATGTAATGGCTACTGGTATCGTAAAATGGTTTAATGACTCAAAGGGCTTTGGCTTTATCACTCCCGATGGCGGTGGCGAAGATTTATTTGCTCATTTTTCAGCAATCCAATCCAATGGATTTAAGACATTACAAGAAAACCAACGCGTTTCTTTTGAAGTAACGATAGGTCCTAAAGGTAAGCAGGCTGCAAATATTCAATCTATTCAATCTTGAATTAAGCAGTAAAAAGAGCAGGATTAATGCCAGGCCTTGTATTGAATAAGGTATAGAACAGATTTTAATGTTCTCGAAATAGCCCAGGCTATTAACCTTTATAACATTGCATGGCCTGGCTTTTTAGTTGCCGAGTATTTCATGTTTATTAACTTTCCCCGAAAAAAAATAACATGCCGGCGCTTATTTATTCGTCATAACCGCTTGTTACTGTCAGGATATTGCTGTTTTTGGAATGGGGGTTAATGAGAAAATTTGTTATATTTTGTTTTAATCTAATCTGGCTAGTATTATAAACAAAATAATATAATTTTTTGAAAGATCATCAATCAAATGCGCCATGCAATGCTCGAGTTACCGTTCGATAACAGTTATGCACGTTTACCAACTCGATTCTTTGCGCGACTGAATCCCACGCCAGTCGCGGCTCCGAGATTAATTAAACTAAATGTCCAGCTTGCACGACAGCTTGGACTAAATCCAGATCTATTATCTTCGCCCGAAGGCGTTAATATGTTTGCTGGTAATAGCGTCCCACAGGGTGCAGAACCTTTAGCTATGGCTTATGCTGGGCATCAATTTGGAGTCTGGGTGCCACAGCTTGGTGATGGTCGTGCAATTCTACTGGGAGAAATTCTTGACCAGCATGGGGTTCGTTTTGATATCCAGCTGAAGGGTGCTGGGCCAACACCATTTTCACGCAGGGGAGATGGACGAGCTTGGCTTGGTCCTGTATTGCGAGAATATATAGTGAGTGAAGCCATGGCAGCCCTTGGTGTGCCCACTACGCGGGCACTTGCAGTTATCAGCTCGGGTGAAGTAATTCGACGGGAGGGACTCATGCCCGGCGCAGTATTGACACGCGTTGCGCGCAGCCATATTCGAATCGGTACTTTTCAGTTTTTTGTTGCACGACAAGATATGGATGCGCTCAGACAACTTGCTGATTATGTTATAGCACGCTATTACCCTAAGGCAGCTAGCGCGCAGGCTCCTTATCTCGCATTGCTTGATGCCGTTGTTGACCGCCAGGCGGAGCTGGTCGCACGTTGGCAATTAATCGGTTTTATCCATGGTGTGATGAATACAGACAATATGTCGATTGCAGGTGAATCAATCGATTATGGCCCATGTGCTTTCATGGACACATATCACCCAGAAACCGTATTTAGCTCTATTGATCAAATGGGACGTTATGCATACCAGAATCAGCCCCATATTGCTCAATGGAACCTGACATGTCTCGCGCAGTCATTGTTGCCGCTGATTAATGAAGATGAACAAGTTGCCATTAATCGTTTACAGGCGATTATTGATAGTTACTCCAATCGGTTTGAACATGCTTATTTGGGTGGCATGCGAAAAAAACTGGGGTTATCAAAAGAACGGGATGGTGATTTGGCGCTGGCACAAGATCTGCTCGAACGAATGGCAGAGAATAAAGCAGATTTCACGTTAACATTTCGCGGGCTAGGCAAACTACCCGTAAAAGCAATAACTGATCATACCAAGGCCAACAGGCCGGTTCGTGATTTGTTTGACAATCCCAGCGCATTCGATACTTGGGCAGTAGCATGGCGGCAGCGGCTCGCTCTGGAGGCATCTGATGATCATGAACGACAAGCAGCTATGAACACCGTAAATCCAGCATTTATTCCGCGCAATCATAGAGTTGAAGAAGCGATCCGGGCGGCAGTTGAAGAAGAGAACTTTGAACCATTTGAGAAATTGGTGACGGTATTGGCTAATCCTTACAATGATCAACCCATTTATTCGATATATGCTACGCCGCCACGCCCGGAAGAAATTGTACAAAAAACATTCTGCGGCACCTAAATCGAACTATTGTTTTCGATAACCAGATCAAGTTTACGCTGAGAAATGCTAGATGACAATGAACCTTATTCCAGGCCAGCAGCGTGATTTACTGCTGGTCTAAGAATTGGACTGAAACGAACCAGGCTTATTATTATTGAACTTGCGTGGGCGTGACAGATAATTGCTGGCTTGCGGCAATCATATTGCTGAGAGCAAGTTTAACTTCTTCCCAGCTACGGGTCTTTAAGCCACAATCAGGGTTGATCCATAATCTTTTTGCCGGAATGCGCTGTGTGGCCATCTGCATTAAATTAACCATTTCATCTACTGAAGGAATATTAGGTGAATGAATGTCATACACACCCGGCCCGATTCCATTAGGATAATGAAATTGATCAAATACATCTAATAACTCCATATCAGAACGAGAAGTTTCAATCGTGATTACATCGGCATCCATTTCAGCGATAGCTTCTATAATATCGTTAAATTCTGAGTAGCACATATGAGTATGTATTTGTGTCTCATCTTTGACGCCATTTGCAGTAATCTGGAATGCACGGATAGCCCATTGGAGATAAGATTGCCACTGTGTTTTTCTTAATGGCAAGCCTTCTCTTAATGCTGCTTCATCAATCTGGATAATACTGATGCCTGCTTTCTCGAGATCCAATACCTCATCACGCATTGCTAAAGCTAATTGCAGACAGGTTTCTGCGCGAGGCTGATCATCTCGCACAAAGGACCAGTTTAAAATAGTGACCGGTCCAGTCAGCATTCCCTTCATCGGTTTTTTGGTTAATGATTGGGCATAGCGAATCCAATCGACCGTTATCGCATGCGGGCGAGAAATATCGCCAAAAATAATAGGTGGTTTAACACAGCGTGATCCGTAGGACTGCACCCAACCAAACTGAGTAAAAGCATATCCGGTCAGATATTCACTAAAATACTCCACCATGTCATTGCGCTCCGGTTCACCATGTACCAGGACATCAAGTCCCAGAGCTTCCTGTTCTTGCACACAGATGCTAATTTCTTGCTGCATTGCCTGACGATATTGTTCTTCCGATAGGCTACCACTGCGGAAATCCTTTCTGGCTTGTCTGATCTCCTGTGTTTGTGGAAAAGAACCGATGGTGGTGGTGGGATAAAGCGGTAGATTAAATTTTTCGTGTTGTGTTATCGCACGTTGCGGATAAGGAGATTGGCGGGTACCCATTTGACCATTAATTTCGAGCACCCGTTTTTTAACTAATTCATTATGCACCCTATTTGAGTGTTTACGGTTATTGATCGCTGCGGCATTAGTTAACAGTTTTCCTGCGACGGTATTGCGTCCCTTGCTGAGGGCCTTAGCTAAGATACTGAGTTCATCTAATTTTTGTATCGCAAATGCCAGCCATGATTCTATATCGGGATCCAGTTCCCGCTCGCTTTCCAGGTCAACGGGTACATGTAGTAATGAACAAGAGGGCGCAAGCCAGAGACGATCCTGCAAACGAGCATGAATTGGCTCTAACCAATTCAGTGTTTCGGTTAAATCCGTTTTCCAGACGTTGCGTCCATTAATGATGCCCAGTGATAAAACTTTGTGGCAGGGCAACCAGTCAATGACTTTAGCGACTTCATCTTTTGCGGTGATCGCATCAAGATGCAGCCCATTCACAGGTAGCTCGCAGGCTAATTGTAGATTATCTTTCAATTGACCAAAGTAGGTCGTCAATAGTATGTTGACGGGTATGGTTTGTAATTGAAAATAGGCTTTTCTTAAGGCATGCTGCCATGTTTGGGAAAGTTCCGTTACGAGTACAGGTTCGTCTATCTGCACCCATTGAATTCCTATGCCTTCTAGTTGAGAAAGCAGCTCTGCATAGGCGCTCAGTAACTTATCCAATAGATCCAGTTTGTTCGATTGATCTTTCGCCTTTCCTAACCATAAATAAGTAACCGGTCCAAGGATAACGGGTTTCACCTGGACATTTTGCTGTTTGGCTTCTGCTATCTGTTGGAATAAGCGGCTTGTATCCAATGAGAATTGTGTGTTCTTATCAAACTCAGGTACGATGTAATGATAGTTGGTATCAAACCACTTGGTCATCTCTCCGGCACTAATACTAGAACAGCTTGAATCATCAGATACAGAACGTCCCCTTGCAACCCGAAAATAGCTATCCAGATCATCGCCTGGCAAATCAAGCACGCGTGAAGGAACATGGCCTAACATAAAACTGGTGTCCAGCACTTGATCGTATAGTGAAAAATCTCCAACCGGGACAAAATCAAGTTTGGATTGATCTTGCCAATGCTGTCGGCGAAGATCGGCGGTGGTTTCCTCAAGCACTTCTCTGGAAATTATTTTTTTCCAATATTTCTCCAAGGCAAATTTCAATTCCCGCTTTTTACCAATACGAGGAAATCCAAGATTATGTGTCGTTACCATGTTTTACCTGTGCTCAGTATAGAAATAGAATCACTATTGTAGTGTTAGTAAAAAATGAATAATAATGATAAATTTTTAACTTCTAATGAGCTTTATTCATATATGATCGAACACAGCCATCTTAGAATCATACAAGCGCTACATATCAATGGCACCTTAACAGAAGCGGCCAATACTCTATGTTTAAGTCAATCTGCACTATCACATCAGATTCGCTATCTAGAGAAAAAGTTGGCGGTAGTTTTATGGGAACGGGAAGGGCGTAATTTAAGATTGACTCAGGCGGGAGAACTTTTGCTGGAAGTCGCCTATCAGGTTTTGCCTGTCTTATCACAGGCAGAAAAAACACTCAAAGCTTATAGTGAGGGTCGGCAAGGCATCATGCGGATCGGGGTTGAATGCTATCCTTGCTTTGAATGGCTGACAGGAGTCCTGGGTGAATTTATGCAACAAATGCCCGACGTGGATATTGATATTATCCACAAATTTCAGTTCTCAGGATTAGAAGGTTTACTCAATCATCATATAGACGTTCTAGTCACTCCAGATCTCGTAAGAAAAGAAAAAATTTATTACGAAACGTTAGCTGAATACCAGCTTGTCTTGTTAGTTTCTGCTGATCACCCCTTAGCCGAGGTTGAGCAACTCATGCCAGAACATTTATCTGAGGAAATATTGTTTATTTTTCCCGTATCCAGGGAAAGACTCGATATTCTGAAATATTTTTTGGCACCTGCCCATATTGAGCCATTAAAATTAAAACAAGTTGAATCATTAGAAATTATGTTGCAAATGACCGCATTAAAACGGGGTGTCTGTGTCTTGCCAGAATGGCTGGCTGATAGCAAAGGTGGTCATTTCAAACTTAAGAAGATTCAAATTGGTAAAAATGGCTTGTACCAGAAATTATTTTTAGCAATGCGAATATCCGATAAAACAACCGCGTATATTAGAAAATTCATAGCAGTTGGGCAAAAAACAGCAAATAATTCATTTTGATAACTTTATAAGCAGTTATTGATTTCACCTATTTTGCCATCGGTTTAATGTATGAATTTCATCAAAACCCTTGAAAAGCCTCGACCTTCAGGAGGCCGAGAAGGTAAGAAGGCGGTTTTGGCCTATTATCGGAGCCGCTCTTCTCATTACTGAGTATTATGGATTTTTATGGGTTACTGCGGATAAGGGGGGGGTGACGGGAAGAGTGGGATTCGAAGCAGAATTTATTTTTTATAATCAATAACTTATTATTCATCCATACTATTGTTGTGTCAATTCTAAGTATTTTTCCGAGAATTTTAGAACTTCCGAATGGAATTTAGTCTAGACTTAATTGCAGATCGCTATCAAGTTTAATTGTTTAGTTATTATTACGTCAGAAGCAACAATCTATTAGCTTGCTACTCAATAGTTTGTTAATTACATGTGCTAGAGGCTCTTATATTCAAAGCCACATAAAAAAATAAAGATTTAGCGAAAATCAACCTTTATAAGACACTCTTTGTCGTATAAATTACGTTATATGCTATCTAGACTTGGGGATGCAAGAAAATGAGCAATCAAGATCAGGATCAAAAGCAAGAACAGGTGTGTACTGTTTGTGATGGTACAAAAATTCCCAAGGTTAATCTGCAAGATTTAAATGAGAATAAGCAGATAATGTTTCCTGCTATAGACTGCAAACACTGCAAAGGCACTGGGAAAGAACCAAATTAGGATAAGTTAATAAGAATAATAACCTTATAAAGATTAATGTCACATACGTACTTTATGGACGGCATATAACGTTATGCCTGAGGAAGAAAAATTGCTTACTGAAGCAATAAGACAGTCTACTACATGGCTAAGGGGATGCAGAAGCCTAACTGACGCACAGTCGGATATTAAGAATTCCGACCGAAACAGGGTTGCAGTTTCACTATTCCATCTGGCTATGGAACATCATAGCAGCATTCTTCATTTAGCAAGAACGAAACACTATGGTTCTGCATTCGCTTTAATTCGATCGCAACTGGAGGCTTATATCCGTGGTGTATGGATTCATCGTTGTGCGACACAGAAAGAAATTGCACATTTTTTAGCAAACAATCAACCACCAAAAATCGAGCAGCTAATCATTAATATAGAATCATTGCCAGTTTTTGAAAATGGTTCACTGTCTCGGTTTAAAAAAAAGATCTGGAAAATTTCGTGTGACTTCAATCACGGCGGATATGCCCAAATATCTTGGCGCTTATCAGGCAATAAAATTGTTAGTGATTTTGGAGATGAGCAGATCATAATGCTTCTTAATATTGCAAATACTTTTACACTGCAAACAGTAACTGAACTATCAGTGTTAGCAGAAAGCGAAGATATGGCACAGAAAGTCAAGGCCATCCACGAAGAAGAATTTGGTTCAAAGCATAGTTCTTCTGTGATTTGAGTCCGTAAGCCGGTCATATGCAACGTTAGTCGCATATATGTACGAAAATATCAAGCTGAAATCTTAATAAACCAGTTACCAGATTTATCCGTTTTGGCGAGCCGCAATAGTGCCGTATCGCCATAACACCCGATGACAACGGGGATAATCTCGCTAGTATTAAAATTCTGCCATTGCGCAGACAAACATGCATGCGCGAAAGGGTGATGAGTGTATAGAACTTTCCCACGCCCCCCTGATGATTTGCCACCATCTCGAACCAAAGGATGCGCCCCATCAATTCTGCGCAGACGCAGTATTTGAATTCGACGACACCACCAAGGGAGACTTTTGCAAAAGTCCTCACCAGAAGTTTTATGCTATTGATTGTAAATGCTTAATTTTTCAACTATTGGGGTTTTGCAAAGGTCTCACTCCAATCCTTATGACCCATTTGCTGAGCAACCCAGAGTGGATTTTTACCTCTTGAAAGTAGGGCGGATGCAAATGTATGGCGGGTTTGGTATGGGTTACGGTATTTGATATCCGTTTCTCTCAATGCTGGTGTCCAAACCGTTTTTCGGATGGGCTGGTCGTCTTTCCACGGTTTGTTAGTGCGTGGATCATGGAAAACGATTTCATTGTATTCCTCGGTGTAGGTTTGTTGACTAAGCAACGCTTCCCAGGCTTGAAGGTTGGAGCGTTACTTCACGTGTGATCCCGATATACCTTGGAGTTGATGGTTTGCCTGCTAAACTGGTGCGTTCAGCGATCTTGACATGATGCACTACCAAGCCTCCCGCAATAGAAGAAAGGTCGCTGAAAATATGCTGCCTTAATTGCCGGCAATCTGGTGCGCCAAAGTTTGCGGTCAGTTCGTCAGCCCGAATGATTCGTGGCAAATTTGTGTCACAGCTGAGGCCAATGAGGGCCAATCGAGACTAATGGGTGTTTGGATGGGGCCTGGGTCTAACACCCGGTTTAAACATGGGTCTTAGTTGGTCTTAAGCGGTCTGGATAAGACGGCTTATTGGCGGAGAAGGCGGGATTCGAACCCGCGGTACGGGAGAACCGTACACACGCTTTCCAGGCGTGCACCTTAAACCACTCGGTCACTTCTCCAATCAAAATGGCATGGAGTCAAGAATCGACAAGGGCGCCAAGGATAAACCAGAATAAAATTATGAGCAACCCTCATTTGAGTGACTGATATGTCAATTTATGATGTATCACGTACAACCATCTGTTAATAAACTTTATTCCATGATTAATATATATTTATATTCTATTAAAGTTCTAGTGAACAAAGTCGTTACTTAAGAGAGTAATTCACTTCTAGGATTTTTTATGCATAGGAATAAACTGAGATTATTGGTGGTTGGTTACTCAGAACCCGATGCAGATCTATTGTATTCTGAGCTTGTTGCGATTATAGATGATTTGAATTACAAGCCTATAACTAAAGTATTGGATATACATACTGCTTTATATGAATCAGAATGGGATGCGCTGATATCTAATCATGCAATGCCATCTTTTGATTTTATGGATGCTTTGAACGTATTAAAGGAGAGCGATAAGGTAATTCCTTTCATTGTTTATTCTACTGATATAGACGAAAAGATAATATCCACAACCATGTATAGTGGTGCAGATGATTACGTGCAAAAGGGTAACGCCATACAGCTTGTTTTCTCAATCCGGCGAGAATTGAAAAATAAGGCGATTCATTATGCCAAGCTACAGGCCGAGGTTCAGATTTATCGTTTGGCCTATTATGATGAATTAACCGGCCTCCCCAAACGAAATCTATTTTGTAAAGAAGTATCCGTAATGTTGTCGAATCGACCTCATTTAGAAGCGATTGCTGCAATATATTTTATTAATATAAATCGTTTACCACATATCAATAGCACTTATGGGTACGGCGTTGGTGATACTTTAATTCAACAGCTTACTCGCCATTTACTGGAATACGCCGGCAAAAATTGCTTATTGACGCGCGTTGAAGGCAGTAAATTCGCCTATTTTAATGGTGATGTTGCCAATTCTAGCGACATTCATGCTTTTCTGAATCGGATCATGGAACTGGCTGCTACTCCTTTTATGGTTAACAATCTTGAATTCTATATTACCTTTAATATGGGGATTTGTGTATATCCCACGGATGGGAAGGATATATCCATGCTGCTGGCCAGTGCTGAAAGCGCCATGCTGCTTTCCAGGAACCTATGGCAGAATAATTATAGGTTTTATATTAAAGAAATTGGTGAAGCTTCCGCTAAACGTTTGAAATTAGAAAGGTCTTTACGCAAGTCGATTGAGAAACAAGAGTTGTTAGTATATTACCAACCGATTGTGGATATGCAAACCGGAAGTATTACAGGTACAGAAGCACTCGTACGCTGGGATCACCCGGAATTTGGACTCCTCTCGCCGGATAACTTTATACCTCTTGCTCATGAAACTGGTTTTATTATCGATATTGGTAAATGGGTACTCAAGCAGGCATGCTTGCAAACCAAGTTATGGCATAGAGCAGGTTATGATTCAATGTCTATTTCTGTGAATATTTCTGCAATTGAACTTGATCAGTCTCAGTTGTTGAATCATATAGAAAATATACTCGCTGAAACAGACCTGTTTCCCGCAGCACTTGAGCTGGAAATTACAGAATCCGTGTTAATGCACGATGCTGAAGCCAGTGTCAGGATATTACAAGAATTAAAGAAAATGGGTATAAAGATAGCTGTGGATGATTTTGGAACAGGCTATTCATCATTAAGCTATCTTAAACGATTTCCGATTGATATCTTGAAGATCGATAGATCTTTTGCTAGAGATATTGTTATCGATTCTGATAGCTCGACAATTGTAACGACAATTATAGCGTTAGCAAGAAGCTTGGGGCTTTCTGTTCTAGCAGAGGGTGTTGAAACTAAAGAACAGTTCGATTTTTTGTACCAAGGACAATGCGATAGGGCTCAAGGATATCTTTTTAGTAGACCAATTGGAGCCGAAAATTTATTTTCTCTCCTGAGACAGCCCAAGACTGGAACGCTAGCATGAATGATAAATTACAGAAATTTTTATCGTAATGATTCATGTAGATCTTATTGATTTTTGATGTTTATTAATTCTAATTAGATTTGTGTAGGTAATATTCCTATATAGCGATAGGAGAATTTCCTACTTTGATATTGGTTTGATGTCTATTTACTTAAACTTGATCCAGGCTGAGAATAGACATGTAACTCATACATTTCATTTAACCTACGTATTAATGAAAAAGGAGTATTAGAATGGAAGCAAATCAGATTTTGGAAGAAATCAGAGAAATTAACCTTGGATATTTGCTGTTAGCACAACAACTGTTACGAGATGATAAGGTGGCTGCAATGTATCGGCTCGGCATCAATCAAGATATTGCTGATATTATTGAGCGATTGAGTTCTAGTCAGCTTTTAAGAATGGCCGCTTCTAGCATGTTATTGTGTCGTTTCCGTTTCGATGATTGTCTAATTGCAGATATGCTGTCGAATCACAATCAAGATCAGGCTATCTCCCAATCTCACGCAACAATACTCATGGCAGGACAACCAGCAGAATTTATTAGATAAATTGTTCTTTAAGAGGTATATGTTGTGCGTAATCGAAGTATTCTAACAGAAGCGAAACAAATTCAACTCGCATCAGAGCTTATTAAATTAGGTGCCCGATTGCAAGTATTGGAGATAAATTCTGATCTCAGTCGTGAACGATTGGTAAAGTTATATAAAGAAATAAGAGGAGTTTCTCCTCCTAAAGGCATGCTGCCATATTCGGAAGACTGGTTCATGAGTTGGCAACCAAATATGCATTCATCATTATTTATCAATATTTATAGCTACATTATTACTAATGCAGATATTCGGGGTATTGATGCCTTAATAAAAAGTTATAAACTTTATTTGGAGCATATTAAAGCAAATCAGCTGCAATGTGTACTGAGTCTGACGCGCGCCTGGACATTAGTACGTTTTATTGAAAGCCATGTATTATGCGTAACACCTTGCATCAAGTGTAATGGTAAATTTCTGGTCCACTCATTAGAGATTCATTCCAACCATGTGTGCGGGCTATGTAATATCCCATCTCGGGCTGGAAAAACCAAGAAAGCCATTGCTATGGCTGCACACTAGCAATTATTTTATTTATTCTCTGGTTTCTGTTATTGAATCTTTATTATATTTCAACAGGCTGGTTGATAATCAATGTCGTGAATATAATAAAGATTCAAAAAGTCAGATGAAGATCAACTTCTGGGCAATTACTTTTAAGTAAGCACATTCTGAATACGCTCTAACGCTGTTTTTAAATTTTGCATGGAAGTCGCAAAAGATAAACGAATATAGCCTTCACTTCCAAATGCAGATCCTGGAACAACTGCAACGCCGGCATGCTCCAGGAGATGCTCACTGAACGCAATATCGCTTTGAACACTTAACAATCCTTTGTCATATAGATTGATGATTGCTTGTCGTGTATCAGCAAAGGCATAAAATGCCCCATCAGCTGATAGACATTTCACACCTTTCATAGCATTTAATTGTTCGGTAATAAAATTGTTACGTTCTTTAAATGCTGTCAACATGGGTACCATACACGATTGATCGCCAGTTAACGCCGCCTCTGCAGCTACCTGAGAAATGGAACAAGGGTTTGATGTGCTTTGCGATTGTATGTTCTCCATCGCGGTAATAATATGTGAGGGGCCTCCACAATAACCAATGCGCCATCCCGTCATTGAATAAGCTTTAGAGACACCGTTCAACACGATCGTTTGCGGATACAGATCGGGACAGGCATTAAGAATATTTATAAACTTGTTGCCTGATAACGAGATGTGCTCATACATGTCATCGGTTGCGATGAGAATTTTTGGATATCTGAGTAATACTTCTCCTAAAGCCTTTAATTCATCTAAGGTATAGACAGCACCTGATGGATTGCCTGGGCTGTTTATAACAAACATTTTGGTTTTCGGCGTAATCGCCTTTTCCAATTGCTCTGCTGTTATTTTAAAATTCTGCTCAATACCTGTTTTGATGAAAACGGGTTTTCCCTTAGCGATTAAGACGATATCAGGGTAAGAGACCCAATAAGGAGCAGGAACAATTACCTCGTCGTCGGGATTAATAATAGACAGGACTAGATTAAAAAAGCTTTGTTTACCGCCACATGAGACTAATATTTGCTTGGCATCATAATCAAACTTATTTTCATGTTTAAATTTGGCAATAATGGCATTTTTTAAACTTGGCGTTCCTCCTACGGCTGTATATTTAGTAAAACCCTTATTGATAGCGACTATAGCCGCATCTTTTATGTGTTGCGGTGTATCGAAATCAGGCTCTCCAGCTCCGAGGCCGATAATATCTTTTCCTTCAGCCTTAAGCCTTGCTGCCCGGGCAGTTACGGCTAGGGTAGGAGAGGGCTTAATAGCCTGAACACGGTTTGAAAGTTCCACAACAAATCCTCACGCTAATGTAGGGTAATCGATACTACATGTTAAAATCGGTATGGAGAAACAAATTAATATCGGAATTATACCTGTGATCGTTACCTTCCCCAATAGTCCTTATAAATTACATCAGACATTCGAACCTGCGGGCGACCAACCCGAAGCCATTGCTAAGCTGATCGAAGGGATAGAAGATGGCCTTGCTTTCCAGACATTACTAGGAGTCACTGGCTCCGGTAAGACCTTTACGATTGCAAATGTAATTGCTCGTTTGGGTCGCCCTGCAATTCTTATGGCGCCAAATAAAACGCTGGCTGCACAACTTTATGCCGAAATGCGTGAGTTTTTCCCAGAAAATGCGGTTGAATATTTCGTCTCTTATTATGATTATTATCAACCAGAGGCTTACGTTCCAGCACGGGATCTTTTCATTGAAAAAGATTCCAGTATCAATGAACATGTAGAACAAATGCGTTTGTCAGCAACGAAATCATTGCTTGAACGAAATGATACTATTATTGTTGCAACGGTATCATGTATTTACGGCATTGGTGATCCGGTAGATTATCATGGGATGATTTTACATCTACGCGAACAGGAAAAGATTACACAGCGTGAAGCTATTAAACGTCTAACTGAAATGCAGTATGAACGCAATGAGTTGGAGTTTTCTCGTGGAACATTTCGAGTAAGAGGAGATGTGCTCGATATATTCCCGGCTGAAAGCTCTGAAGCTGCGGTTCGGTTATCATTGTTTGATGACGAAATTGAAAGCATATCCCTATTTGACCCACTGACAGGTAAATTATTGCAAAAATTATCACGTTATACGATATACCCATCTAGTCATTATGTGACGCCAAGAAGCACGACACTCAGAGCAATTGAAACCATTAAGATCGAGCTAAAGGATCGCCTTGAATTCTATCATCAGCATAACAAGCTGGTTGAGACGCAACGTATTGAACAACGCACTCACTTTGATCTTGAAATGCTTAATGAGCTCGGTTTTTGTAAAGGAATTGAGAATTATTCGCGTCATCTTTCTGGAAGAAAACCTGGTGATCCCCCGCCGACGTTAATTGATTACCTGCCCCGTAATTCATTAATGATAGTCGATGAAAGCCATGTCACGATTCCACAGATAGGTGGGATGTATAAAGGAGATCGTTCGCGCAAGGAAAATCTAGTGAATTATGGCTTTCGTTTGCCTTCGGCATTAGATAATAGACCATTGAAATTCAATGAATTTGAAGAAATGATGCCCCAGGCAATATTTGTTTCAGCCACCCCTGCTGAATACGAACGAGTACATAGCGGCCAGATTGCTGAACAAGTTGTACGACCAACGGGCCTAGTCGACCCTGAGATTGAGATACGCCCTGTTACAACACAAGTAGATGATCTAATGTCAGAAATTAGTTTGCGCGTTGTAAAAAATGAACGCGTATTGGTAACGACATTAACTAAGCGTATGGCGGAGGATTTAACTGATTACCTTTCTGATCATCATATCAAAGTTCGCTATTTGCATTCTGATATTGGCACCGTCGAAAGAGTAGAGATTATTCGCGACCTGCGTCTAGGTAAATTTGATGTCTTAGTAGGTATTAATCTGCTCAGGGAAGGTCTCGATATTCCAGAGGTTTCATTAGTTGCCATACTTGATGCTGATAAAGAGGGCTTTTTACGATCTGAGCGATCGTTAATTCAAACTATCGGAAGGGCTGCCCGCCATATTAACGGAACGGCTATTCTTTATGCCAATAACATAACCAATTCAATGCGCCGCGCGATCGATGAAACGAAACGTCGGCGTGAAAAACAAACGTTATTTAATCTGGAAAATAATATTACACCACGAAGTGTGCATAAACGTATTAAGGATCTAATTGATGGGGTGTACAACATTGAGATGGCACAACAGAATTTTAAGGCTGCTGAAAAACAAGCGTATTACGATTCTTTAAGTGCATCTCAATTAGCCAAAGAGATTCAACGTGTTGAAAAACAAATGTTGAATGCTGCAAAAAATTTAGAGTTTGAAAAAGCGACACAATACAGAGATGAACTAAAGAATCTTAAGGATAAGCTATTCGTCGGATTTATTGAAGTAAAATCCTAAATTATTGACTTATTTGCCATTGATTTATCTGATAATTATTTCTTTATCATAGTAGAAGATACAAAAATAATCCTGCGAAATGTTCGATTTAATGTTGGACTGGAAAAGTTGCTCATTACCATGCTTTCTACAAAGCGAATATGATCTCCAGCTTTAACTTGCGTAGTAGGGGCCGCTATCCAGAAGCGATTACCATTATTTTCTAATTCCATATAAGTATAGCCAGTTGTATCAATAGTAGAAATAATGATGCCTTCATTATCCGGCAGGTTTTTTGTTGTGTTTTCGGATGTGCTTTCAGAAGCATACTGCGTTGCCATTACCAATGGACTACAGAATAAGAATCCAATTAAAGCAATTACTACAGCCAAGTGAGAAATTTTCATTTTTTGCTCCAGGAAATCGAATTGGTATTAGTTATTAATCATATAATACAGCGCTATTATTTTAGTTCCAGCTGAATATTTATTGCTGGGTAATATAATTATTACTGATGATAACATTCTGGTTGAATGTTTTGTGTATCGAGGTGCTGTCGCACTCTTTCAAAAAAGCAGATAGCTGCTGCTGCCGCTGCGTTCAGTGATTCCGTTTTGCCTAACATGGGAATCATAATTTGTTCGTCAGTTACTTGTAAAAGATCATCGGATAATCCCATTCCTTCATTGCCGAATATAAATGCAACAGAACCTGTTAATTGTATTTGATAAAGGCTTCTATTAGCTTGCAGCGAAGTAGCAATGACTGTGCCATTGAATTGTTGTGCAATTTTCACTAAATTGGATTGTTCATGAATACGTAGTATAAAATGTGCGCCCATTGCTGCCCGGAGCGTCTTAGGTGCCCATGCATCAGTACAGTCATGCGAAAGATAAACATCACTTACTCCTGCTGCTGCGGCCGAACGTAGAATAGAGCCCATATTACCCGGATCCTGTATTGTTTCAAGTAATACACAGAAGGTTTTATCTTTATTTTCCGAAACAAGCTTCAGTTCTGGAATGGATATGGATGCAACGATGCCGGTTGGTGCTTTTACTGGAGAAACCTGATGAAACAGCGCATCGCTCAAAACAAAGATATTAGGCCTAGGTATTTTTTCTATGGAACAAAGAAAATCCTTTATTTCTTTATATTCGCGACCCGATTGACTGACAATCAGATTTGTCGGTGATCCGAATACAGCACAATAGGCCTGTATGAGATGTATTCCATCTAGTAATGTCAAGTTATCTTTTCTACGATAGCGTGCAGATTTCCCCAGTCTGACGAGCTGCTTGAAGAAAGGATGTGCGCGAGAAGTAATCGATTGCATCATTCAAAAAGATATAGCCAGTTTTTCTATCTGAATCATCATGTTATTTTAAGCTGGTTGCTATCGTAAGCTAACCGGCTTGAACAATTCAATAGGGATATTCTGATACTTGACTACTGTGATGCTTAGCTCGTTAATGCCCCCCGGCGTTTTTAATGTCACCATATCGCCTTGCTGTGCGGTCATTAATGCACGTGCCACTGGTGAAATCCAACTAATATAACCTTTGGATGGCTCAATCTCATCAATTCCAACGATAGACACCGTTTTCTCAATGCTCGACTGATTTATAAAAGTAACGGTAGCGCCGAAAAAAATTCGCGTTTTATCTTCTCGTGGTATTGTTGGGTCGATGATCTCCGCAGTATCTAATCGTTTTGTCAAGAAACGAATGCGTCGATCGATTTCACGCAATCGCTTTTTTCCATATATATAATCACCATTTTCTGAGCGATCCCCATTACCTGCCGCCCAAGCTACGCTTGCCGTTATCTCTGGACGTTCGGTGTTCATCAACCAATAAAATTCATCCATAAGTCGAGCATGACCACCTGGAGTAATGTAATTTTTACTACCAAATGGCAAAGGTACGATGTCCGCGTCATCATCGTTATCACCAATCAGGCTGAGTTCTTCTGTAGATACCTTGCTCATTGTTCTAAACAATCTTTAAGTAAACTGGATCAATCAATATTGATTGAATTATAGCGAACGAATTCTACTTATCTATTTTATAGCGATATTCTGCTGACATTGCATGCGCCTGAAGCCCCTCTCCGTGGGCTAATATAGAAGCTATTGCTCCAAGCTTTGATGCACTTTGCTGTGAAACCTGAATGAGGCTGCTTCTTTTTTGAAAATCATAGACGCCCAGTGGCGACGAAAAGCGTGCTGTACGGGATGTTGGTAGTACATGATTAGGGCCCGCACAATAATCACCAATAGCTTCACAGGTGTTTCGTCCTAAAAAAACAGCACCTGCATGTTTAATTTTTTCCAACCATATTTCTGGCTGATCAATAGATAATTCCAGATGTTCAGGTGCGATCTTATTAGCAATAGTACAAGCTTCATCTAGATTACGGACCTTGACTAATGCCCCGCGATTCTCAAGTGAAGTACGAATTACATTTTTCCGCGGCATGGTTTCAATTAATCGATCAATACTTTGTGCAACCTTGTCTAGAAAATCGGTATCAGGCGTTAGCAAAATTGCCTGCGCTAATTCATCATGTTCAGCCTGGGAGAATAAATCCATGGCTATCCAATCTGGATTAGTTTTACCATCACAAATAATCAGTATTTCAGAGGGTCCAGCAACCATGTCAATGCCAACTAAACCAAATACTCTGCGCTTTGCTGCAGCGACATATGCATTACCTGGACCAACAATTTTATCCACCCGTGGTATGGTCTCAGTTCCATAAGCTAGCGCCGCGATGGCTTGAGCTCCGCCGATAGTAAAAACACGGTCAACCTGACTAATTGCAGCAGCAGCCAATACCAGATCACTCTTTTCCCCCCTAGGTGTTGGTACAACCATGATTAGTTCACTCACACCCGCTACTTTAGCGGGTATTGCATTCATGAGTACCGACGAAGGATAGGATGCCTTACCTCCAGGAACATATAAACCGACCCGATCCAGCGGCGTTATTTTTTGACCCAGTATTGTATTGTCCGGTTCAGTATACTGCCAAGATTGAATTAACTGTTTTTTATGGTAAACACGTATCCGTTCAGCAGATTGCTCGAGTGCATCACGCTGATCTGAAGGCAGGTTTTCCAAGGCTTGCAACAGCTCATCTGGAGATAACTCAATGTCCGTAATGGACGCTATATTTAAGTGATCCAACCGACGAGTCAACTCGAATAATGCTTGATCACCCCGTTTTTTTATATCAATAAGAATGTTGGCAACAGTTGCTTCAATTGCATCATCTTGCTCATTCTCAAACGCCAGTAATTTTCCCAGTGTTGTATCGAAATCAGGGTCAGTGGAAGATAGCCGTTTTATTTGAATCATAGGGATAAGAGGGTATCGATATTATAGTTTTAGTTTAAGAAACTATTTTCTGACAGCATCTGAAAATGCATCTAGTATAGGCTGAATCGTTTTACGCTTTAGTTTTAATGCTGCCTGATTAATAATGAGTCTTGCTGATATGGGCATAATTTCTTCAACCGCTTTAAGATGATTCGCTTTTAATGTATTACCACTGGAAACAAGATCCACAATTGCATCTGCAAGACCAACTAACGGTGCGAGTTCCATCGAACCATACAGCTTGATGAGATCAATATGTACGCCTTTGCTTGCAAAATGATCCCGTGCTGTGCGTAAATATTTTGTGGCTATTCGAAGCCGCGCACCTTGACACACAGCAGACTCATAATCAAATCCTTCACGCACAGCAACCATCATACGACAACGGGCTATATTTAAGTCCAGAGGTTGATAAAGTTCTGCGCCACCATGTTCTAACAGCACATCTTTTCCACCTATTCCAATATCTGCTGCGCCATATTGGACATAGGTGGGGACATCGGATGCGCGCACTATAACGAGTCGTATGTTGGGCTGATTGGTAGCAATAATAAGCTTGCGTGATGTCTCAGGATCATCGAGTGCAATAATACCTGCCGCTTTCAATAAAGGCGCAGTATCATCAAAAATGCGCCCTTTTGAAAGGGCAATAGTAATATCAGTCATAGATCAGGAAATCATCCAAGATTAGCATTAGCAAAATCCCAGTTGATCAATTTATCAAGAATGGTATTAACGTAGTCTACACGCCGATTTTGATAATCCAGGTAATAGGCATGTTCCCATACATCAATTGTTAATAAGGGTCTTATGTTTTTGGTGAGTGGTGAATCCGCATTAGCTGTCTTAGCAACGGATATTTTATCTCCATCCAGTACTAACCATGCCCAGCCACTACCAAACTGAGTCATTGCTGCCGTTGCAAATTCCTTTTTACATGCATCCAGACTGCCAAATGATGCTTCAATTTTTTGTTTTAATACTGCAGATGGTTGACCGCCATTAGGACTTAGACTATGCCAATAGAACATGTGGTTCCAAACTTGTGCAGCATTATTGAATATTGCTGCTTTATCAGCCCGGCCTGCAGTTGCTAGTATTATTTTTTCTAGAGATTGGCCCGCAAATTCTGTCCCCGTGACCAGATTATTGAGGTTATCAACATAAGCCTTATGATGCTTTCCATAATGAAAACTCAGTGTATGAGCAGAAATAACCGGCTCAAGCGCATTATCCGCATAGGGTAGCGGTGCTAAAACATATTGAGACTCGGATTGTGCCGCGTTGGAAAAATTATCGACATTAATATTAGCCATTCTCTTCTCCTTTATTAGATACAAAAAATTAATGTATTAAAATGGTGTTTCTTTTTTTAAATTCTCTTTAAATAAGTGACTAACTTAATCATCACTCAGGCTTTTGGGTTTCAGTCGTAAAGGTAACTTTATTGTACCCTGCTAAACGAGCGGCTTCCATTATAGTAATGACAGATTGATGAGTGGCTTTTGCGTCTGCATTGATAATAATCAATGGTTCAGACTGATTGCCGGCCGCTAAACGGAGTTCATCGCGGAGACTTTCAACGCTAGAAAATTTTATAGGGGTAGCATTGATTGTATAATTGCCCAGTGCATTTACTGAAATATCTATAATATTAGGGCGATCAATGCTGTCGTCTACTTCCTTTGCTGTAGTGCTGGGTAAATTAATTTCAAGCTCAGCAAATTTTGAATAGGTTGTCGTGATTACCAAAAAAATTACAATAACGAGCAACACGTCGATCATTGGTACCAGATTAATTTCTGGTTCTTCTTTTTGTCTGCCACGTTGGAAATTCATAATGCAATGGTAAGTAATTTTCTATAAAAATATCTTGAGACTTATTCAGAATGCAACCGCACAGCTAAACAGTTCACAATAATTTAGTCTTTAGATAAACAGAATGCTAATAAACAAATCTTATCGCTTTTTAAAGCTAAATAACTGGCACAATTATTACACAGACTTGTAAAATAGCCAGCCCGGATTCTATTTTTTTATAAGCGACATCATCATTATCTTAATATTTTTAATTTTCATTGTTAAAATCAGCAGCACACCACATGCAAAAACCATTAATTAGTATCGTCATGGGTAGTAACAGCGATTGGCATGTCATGCAGCATGCGGTTAAAATCTTAAAAGATTTTAATATATCTCATGAGGCTGAAATAGTGTCTGCTCATCGCACGCCAGACTACATGTTTGAATATGCTGAGACCGCGATTGATCGGGGGATCAGATGTATTATTGCTGGAGCAGGGGGGGCCGCACATCTTCCCGGCATGATTGCTGCCAAAACTACATTACCCGTATTAGGTGTGCCCGTTAATTCGAAGCACCTTCAGGGCTTTGATTCATTATTATCCATTGTACAAATGCCAAAGGGGGTACCCGTTGCCACTTTTGCTATTGGCGAAGCGGGTGCAGTTAATGCCGGTTTGTTTGCTGTAGCATTACTGGCCACTGAGAACAGTCAGCTCATGAGACAGCTTGAATTGTTTCGTAAGAAACAAACAGAAATGGCAACAGCCATAAAGCTTCCAGGATTACTTTAAAAACTGAAGTTAAATAAAATGGAATACCTGTTTTTTAATAGATCTGCCCGCAGTAGATATCATAACTGTTTCATCACATAACTTATCGCATCGCAACGTCAGCCAAAAATAAAATAGATTATACGTAATGAGCAGTGGGCAATGAGCTGCGAATCAAATAAAGCTACCATTTATGAATAGATTTATGAGGGATAGAGTGCTGGATATACAATGGAGTGACCAACTGCAATTTTTTGAACTATGAATATTATGCCGGGAGCAATGTTAGGTCTACTTGGTGGTGGTCAACTCGGACGCATGTTCGTTATGGCCGCACACAGCATGGGTTATCGTGTTACCGTACTTGACCCATCAATTGATTGCCCTGCTGGATGTATAGCCGATCGTTTTATATGTGCTGATTATACCGATAGAAATACGTTACATGAGTTGGGCTCTACCTGTGCAGGCATTACTACAGAATTTGAAAATATTCCCGCAGAATCACTCCGTATTCTTGCGGAATACTGTTTCGTCAGTCCCGATGCGCGCTGTGTATCTATTACACAGGATAGAATACTTGAAAAACAATTCCTTGTGGCAAATGGCTTTTCAGTTGCTCCGTTTCTAGTCATTCAAAATCCTGATGAGCTATCAATTACCCAGTATTCCGATTTATTCCCTGGTATTCTCAAGGTTAGTCGGTTTGGTTATGATGGTAAGGGTCAAATACGCGTCAATACTCAAGCAGAACTGAATACCGCATTTGCTGATTTGAATAATAAATCATGTGTACTAGAACGTCTGATGCCGCTCGTCTGTGAGATTTCAGTTATTGTGGCACGAGGGGTGGATGATGAGCTGAGGTTGTTTCCAGTAGCGGAAAATCAGCATGATCATGGCATATTGGATATCAGTATTATTCCCGCAAGAATTTCTCGAGATATTGCACAAAAGGCACAAGAAATTGCAATTCGTGTCGCTGAAAAATTAAACTATCGAGGAGTCTTATGCGTAGAGTTTTTTATATTGGAAAATGATCAGCTACTCATAAATGAAATTGCACCTCGGCCGCATAATAGTGGACATTATACGATTGATGCCTGCATTACCTCTCAGTTTGAACAACAAGTACGGACACTTTGCGGGATACCACTAGGCAGTACGAGCATGCATAGTGCAGCAGTAATGGTGAATCTGCTGGGTGATTTATGGCAAAAAAATGAACCCAATTGGAAACAGGTATTGCAATATTCTTCTACCAAGCTTCACTTATATGGCAAACGTGAAGCTCGCCCCAGACGAAAGATGGGACACTATACGGTGCTAGATACAACGACTGAAACTGCATTGCAACAAGCATTAAAAATAAAACATTCACTAAACCCAAACCCAAGCCTAGACAATTAACCATGCCTAATGAACCTGCATTATTTGAAACAGATATTCAAAGTCTGCAACTATTACATCGAGGTAAAGTGCGGGATATTTATGTGATTGATGACGAGTATTTACTACTAATTCAGACAGACCGTCTATCTGCATTCGACGTAATTTTGCCAACAGCAGTTCCAGGAAAAGGTAAATTACTGACCGCACTATCCGTTTTCTGGTTTAATAAACTTGAGCATATTATACCTAATCATTTAACAGGAATATTACCTGAATCCGTAGTATCAGCGGCAGAGCGTGAGCAGGTAGCTGGACGGGCATTCGTGGTAAAACGGCTTAAACCATTGCCAATAGAAGCCATTGTGCGTGGTTATATAGCAGGATCCGGCTGGAAGGATTATCAGAAAGAAGGAACTATTTGTGATATCAAACTTCCCGAAGGATTACAAGAAGCAGAAAAGCTACCGGATGGCGCTATTTTCTCACCTTCAACTAAGGCAAAAACAGATGCACATGATGAAAATATCCCTTTTGCAAGTGTAATCACCCAGCTGGGTAAAACGCTGGCCGAGAAAATTCGCGAAAAATCGATTCGTCTTTATACCGAATCAGCTAATTATGCTGCAAGTAGGAATATCATCATTGCTGATACAAAGTTTGAGTTTGGACTAGATAATGAGGGCCAGCTTTTTTTAATTGATGAAGTGCTCACACCTGACTCTTCTCGTTTTTGGCCTGCTCGCCAGTATGTTGTCGGCAAAAATCCACCTAGCTACGATAAGCAATTTATTCGAGATTGGCTGGAAGGGCAGGTATGGGATAAAAAAGCACCTGCACCGACAATACCTCCTGAAATTCTCAATCAAACGAGGAAAAAATATCAGGAAGCATTAAGACTCCTAACTGAGTAGTCATTTGCTTAAAAATCACGCTAAAATAGGTTAATTAACATCTTAATAGCTAATAAGTAAAGCAAAATCACAAAGATTTTTTTCAGTGTTGTAGTCTGGGTGCTGTGAGTGACTCTTGCACCTAATGGTGCAGTCAGCATGCTCGCTAAAATTAACCATCCAAGTGCGGGTAAATAAACATAACCCAGACTATAATCGGGCAATAACTGCGGTTGCTGTGCCAAGCCATTGAGAATATAACCAATGGCACCCGCTATTGCAATGGGGAATCCTACCGCGGCAGCAGTTCCGATAGCATGATGAAGCTTGACATTACAAAAAGAAAGAAATGGAACTGTTAATAAACCGCCACCGATGGCAACCAGGCTGGATATCAAACCAATGCAACTGCCCGTTGCAAACATACCAATTCTCCCAGGAAGCTGACGATTAGAGCTCAGATTTACTTTTAATAGCATTTGTGTCGCAGCATAAAAAATAAACAAAACAAATATTATATTCAATAGCTGACTCGAAAGCGTTCCGGCTAGTGTCGCACCTCCCAGCGTTCCAATAATAATACCTGGAGTAATATTTTTTACGATTGTCCAGTTTACAGCGCCATGCGAATGATGCGTACGTAAACTAGATGCTGATGTAAATATAATTGTTGCCATAGTAGTGCCAAGAGCAAGGTGCAAAATACGGTCAGGAGGAAAATCTTGAGCGGTAAAAATAAAAGTCAAAACCGGTACAATCATTAATCCGCCACCAATTCCTAATAAACCGGCAAAAAAGCCAACAATTGCGCCTAATAGCAGATAAATCAGCCACCATTCCATTTATTTGACACCGCGAACGTTAATACTCACACCTTGAACGCTAAAGCTTATCTTGTCTTTAGTTATACAAGATAGCGTAGCGATCTCAGTTGTTTTAGCTCTTATCCAGGAAAATTGACGGAAATCTAATCGTTATTTTTATCTGATTACTTTAAAAAAACAGTGATAGTATAAAATCAATTAGATAAAAAAAGCTCCCCACAAATGCCGTCAGCCCTTCATCTTGAACCATAAGGTCCAAGGCGGTCGCTTGTCGGATGTATCAGGTGCTTCCTTGCAGGAAGCTCACAACAACATCACTCTGACTTACAACCTATTTCTTAAAATTGGTTCAAAGAATAGGGGTCTAAACTAACACCGCAGGGAGCAGTCTTTATATTTTCTTGGCACTAAAACTATCTTCTAAGATTAGCTTGGAAAAATTATTTTTATCCATAAACTGCCGCGTTAATTAAGCTACCGCTCAGCCTTTCTTTCCTATCAGAATTCAATTCTACGCTTAAATTCATTCATGTCAAAATTTCCCATAATCTTGGACAGATATGAATTATGTATCGCAGTTATCAATCATATAGAACGTTACGATAAACATTAAAGCTGTACGAATTATACAAATAACCGTAATGCACTTTTACTGCCCGCCAGAATTTTTTGTTTTTGCATTAATATTTGAATGTCGCTTAACTGCTGTCTGCTTCGAATCAGCCCTCTATCGCTGAGCGGAACACGATTATCATCTACTATAATTCCGCCTAAGGTTGAAGAAAAAATCCTTGCAAGATGTGTTAATTGGTCAAAAACTTTTTCTCCATTTGCTACTCTTGGTACGTCCAGTAAGAAGGTAATGCCATGTGTAGTCAATGTTCTGATATTTTCGGATATAAATGGTACCGACTCATAGTTACTTAGCGTGAATAAAACAGTATGATTATCATCGCGATATTTAAATATACCCTCTGGCTCAAGCTTAAACCCCGATGCTTCCGCTAGTGCCCGGATTTTTGTCCCAACAAATGCACCATCATCTTTACTAATAATATTGATACCAATCATAACATCCACTTCTGCACAAAATTTATCAAGTAATATAGCGCGATCATGTGCTGCCACGATATCAGGACAATCTGCCACAGTATTTACTTGTGACGCAAATTCCTGCACTATATCGCGGAATTTGGATAAATTAACCTCGCTAACAGGACCCGCACGATCGGCAAGTTGCAGGCAACCTTTTAAACCAATGTAACCTGCTTTATTCGCATTTGTTTCCAAAGTAATTTCTTCCCACGAGTCTCCCTTCTGTTGCTGTCCTAACCAGCGCACAGGCTTCCCAAAATCAAATTTTCCATGTAGAAGTACAGTTAAATCGGAACTAGAAATCATCGAGTCCGAGTACAGACTGGCAATATAGTTTATATTGTTATCGAATTCATCCGTCGCCGAATCAGTTGATGTGACTACCGGTGACTTTATTGGGTCATCTTTTTTGTCGTCTTCGACAGGTTCAATTGAGTCTTCAGGAAACTCAGGTACAGGCGCCACCGTCTTTTTTAATTGTGGCTCAATACGCTCATTTTTTTTGATGGTTTTATCTGTTTCAAGCAGCACATCTTCATATTCCCGATCAAACGATGCCTGTACCTTATTTCGATAACGTAATTGTTGCACCCAATTGAAGACAGCAACACCCACGATGATGACGACGCCGATAATGATTAAACTTATCTGCAAGTCACTCATATTCATTATGTTCATACTATCTCCCTTGCTATCTTCTTAAACGCCTAAACTTGCATTAACTTCACTGCCCAATTCAATGGCTTCCGTTACATCAACAGCAACCACACGCGAGACTCCTTGTTCTTGCATTGTAATGCCTAATAGTTGCTGCGCCATTTCCATTGTAATTTTATTATGACTAATAAATAGAAACTGTGTTTGTTTCGATATTTTCTTTACTAAATCGCAAAAACGATCCGTATTGCTGTCGTCAAGGGGTGCATCAACCTCATCTAGCAAGCAAAAAGGCGCAGGATTCAGTTGAAATAACGAAAAAATAAGTGACAGGGCAGTTAATGCCTTCTCTCCGCCCGATAACAAATGAATAGAGCTGTTTCTCTTACCAGGTGGTTGTGCCGTTAACGTTATACCGGAGTCCAGAATTCCTCCATCATTTAAAATGAGCTTTGCCTGTCCTCCCCCAAACATTACAGGAAAAATTTCATCTAAGTTATTATTGACCGAATTGAAAGTTGTCAGCAGACATTCTCGAGTTTCATGATCTATTTGATGAATTACCTTTTCCAGTATGCTGACTGCTGCATTCAGATCACGTAATTGTGAACCAAGATTGGCTTCTCTTGTTTGAGCTATCAACAGTTCATCTAAAGCAGCGAGATTAACCGCTCCCAGTGCCATGATTTCAGCATTAAGCCGTTTTATATCGGCTTGCAACATTGAAGGCTGCAAGTTATCAATTAATGGTAGTAAATCTTTCTCGTCTGCCTTGGCTTCATTTAGCTGTTCATCAAACCGACTCGCAGTAATACAAGCTTCTTGTTCTTTAAGGCGCACTTGATTAATTGACTCTCGCAATGCCTGTAATTTCTGCTCAGAAACGATGCGCGAATTATCTATTTCCTGTAGATAGCGTGTGGCATTGTTCAAACGTTCACGCACCTCAGCAACAATTTGTTCAAATCTTATGCGTTTCGCCAGACTCTCCTGTAACTGAGCTTCTAATGATGTTTCATCCAAGCTAGATTGTTCCGCTAATAACTGATCTCTATCTTTTGTCGATCTGCTTATATTTTCGTTATAGATTCGAATATTTTGTTCCAATTCGTTGATTTTGCTTTCGCATGTTTTTAAATAAAACCCTGCTTCTTGCATTTCTTTCATCGTATTTTGAACGAGTTGCCGTTGTGTAGCAAGTAATTGTTCTGCCATTACTGAAGCAAGATTCTTTTGTTCCACCTGCTTCTTTAATTCGTCAAGCTGCTCGATATATTGATTTATTTTTATTTCAGCATCTTGCTTCTGCAGGATTTCCATGGCCGACTGCTGTGTAATTTCCTTTAACTCATTATTAATCTGAGTGTGACGCTGATCAACACGTTCAGTGAGTTGTGAAAGTTTGACTGCTTCTAATTGTAAATTATGTTGTCTCTGCTGCAGTTGTTTGCTATCCGAGTGTAATCGTTTGATTGTTTCATCTAGTTTCTCACTAGCACACTCCGTTTTCGCTAATTTGGATTGTTGCTGATTCAGATTGATATTTAATTGATTTATCTCGGCACTAATTAGATTCAGCTCCTGTTGGCGTGCTAATACTCCATGTAATTGAGAATCAGGCGTATAAAAGGTCAAACTATAACGGGTAAAAATATGTCCCTGGCTTGTTACTAGCTTTTCACCGGAAACCAAATGAATCCTCTGCAATAAACCTTCCTGGAGATTTTCAGTCACATATATTTGACTCAACCATTCGTCTAGCACAGACTTGATCCCACTATGAGTACAGATTATATGATCCCGCAATAATTTCCACTGTGTTACGTTACAGGTCGTTTCTTCAGTTTTTTCAGCCAATCTACTATTAGCTGCGTAAACTGATGGCTGTTCTGTTTCGAATAATGTCCATTTTCCAGGTGGCAAATCATGTTCCCAGCTCTGTAATACATCTAGTTGATCAAACCCGATACTATTCAATTGCTCACGCAATATGGACTCTAATGCATTTTCCCAGTTTTTTTCAATTTCAATGTGTTGCCATAATCGGGGTAGCGCATCAAATTTGTATTTAGTCAACCATGCGGTCAATGCCGCATTATTTTCCAACTTCAGCTGTAAACGTTGCAATGCATCAAATCGTGCCTTCATCTGAGTTAACGCCTGCTCTAGTAACAGCACCTCTTTCGCAGCCTGTTTTTTGTTTTCGATTACAGATAATGCTTGACCTTCAGTCTCTGCAAGCATGTTTTTCTTCTGCCCCTGAATCATATTCAGATTTTCTATTTCCTTTTGTAAAGAAACCAGCTTCTCATAATCAGGTTGAGGTAGTGCATTTTGCTCCTGTATTAGACGATCATGACGAGACTTTAATTGCTGAGCGGACTTATCAGCATGCTCATAGTGACTTTTTTCTAAATGACTGGCTTGCTCGATCAACAATAAATTACGTTGATAATCATTAAGGTTTTCTTGAGCTAAGCGGAAGGCTGCTTCAATTGTTGGTAATTGATCATGTGCATTTGTATTCTTATCCATACTGGATTGGTGAACGGAATGAGCCAGATCAATCTCTTTATGCCAGTGAGCCAGACTATCAGTAGCACTTTTTACCTGTAGTTCGTTACGTTCCAGTTGTTTCTCTGCTTCGAGTATTTGATGTGATAAACGCTCGTTATTTTTGCGTAAATGTGCTATTTCTTGCTCTAAATAGATTACGCTTGCATTGACTGCATGGAGTTTATCCTGCGACTGCTGTAATTGTTCGCTGGCAGATGAGTGTTGGAATCGCACTGTTTCTAGTTTTTTTTCCAAATCAGATAGCCTAGCTCGCTCGGTTTCTAATTCTTGCTCTCGCCTGTGAATCTCATTTTCTGCATACACTTGCTTTGTAACTGCTTCCTGCTTACGTAACAACCATAATAAATTCTGTGCTGTTTGTAATTTTATTTGAGTTTCTTTTAATTGCTTAGCCGCTTTAGCCTGTTCTTCCAGATGCTGTCGCTGCGTGCTTAGCTCCTGATATATATCCTCTAACCGTAAGAGATTCTTTCGGGTATCGGCCAAGCGTAACTCAGTTTCATGGCGGCGTTCCCGATACTTGGAAATTCCTGCGGCTTCTTCCAGAAACAATCTTAATTCATGTGGCTTCGCTTCGATAATACGCGAAATCATACCTTGTTCGATAATGGCATAGCCACGTCCTCCGACCCCTGTGCCCAAAAAGATATCGGCAATATCACGACGGCGTACATGCGTATTATTGATATAATATGCGGAGGCTCCATCACGCTGAATCACTCTTTTAATGGCAATTTCAGCATAACTTGACCATTGCCCAATAGCCCTGCCCAGTTTATTATCAAATATCAATTCCACACTGGCACGACCAACTGGTTTACGGTTTGCTGATCCGCTAAATATAACGTCCTGCATGGATTCACCCCGTAAAGCGGATGCTTTTGATTCACCTAAAACCCAACGGACTGCATCGATTACATTTGATTTTCCGCAACCATTAGGGCCGACAATTCCAACCAGATTGCCAGGAGTAGAGATGATGGTAGGATCAACAAAGGATTTGAAACCAGCAAGTTTAATTTGAGAGAGGCGCAATTTTTCAGGTAAACCGGTTATAATTGAAAGATAAATAATAATATGAAAATGCAGTCTGGACGTTTATTTTAACTGATTTAATCTAATCATAGAGAATGACAAGCAAACCCGAAAAAAAACTGGAAGTATTTGCAAACCCCACACAAAAACGAGATTACCGTATTCATATAGAAATTCCCGAATTTACTTGCCTATGTCCAAAAACAGGGCAGCCTGATTTTGCTACTTTAATTTTAGACTATATTCCCGACAAAAAATGTATCGAATTGAAAAGCCTCAAACTCTATATTTGGTCATACCGCAACGAAGGTGCGTTTCATGAAGCGGTCACCAATCTGATACTCGATGACCTCATCGCTGCTTTAAAGCCGAGATATATTCGCCTCATTGCTAGATTTTATGTCCGTGGTGGTCTCTTTACTAATATTGTAGCGGAGCATCGTAAAACAGGGTGGAAACCATTGCCAGCGGTATTACTAGAGGAGTTTGATGAACAATCGAATACACGTAAATAATTTTAATCAAATAGAATCAAATTATAATAATTATTTATGCAAAAAACATATACAGCACAATATCTAAAAAAAACAATAATCGCCTGTTTATTAACAATATTTATATATTTTCCGGTGAATGCAGCAGAAACCAGAAGCTATAGCTCAACCGGACATGCAGCTGAATATTCGGCGGATGCCGCCACAGATTCAGATGACTTGTGGGAGCGGATTCGTAATGGCTTTACCTTGGGCGATCTTAATAGTAAAGAAGTACGCAATAATGAGGCTTCCTATACCCGTGATCCGAACTATATATATCGTATTGCCGAACGAAGTAAACGCTATTTACATCACATTGTTGAAGAAGTTGAGCGTCGTGGCATGCCAACCGAAATTGCATTGTTACCCATAGTTGAAAGTGCCTTTAATCCCAACGCCGAATCAAGCAGTAATGCGGCAGGACTTTGGCAATTCATTCCTGCTACGGGAAGAAGCTTTGGTTTAAAACAAAACTGGTGGCGTGATGAACGTAAGGATGTTATTGCAGCTACCCAGGCTGCTCTTGATTATCTACAGAATCTCTATGGTATGTTTGGTGATTGGAAATTGGCAATAGCCGCATATAACTGGGGAGAGGGGGCAATAAAGCGCTCATTAGCTAAAAATCGAGAAGAAGGCTTCCCCACCAGTTTTCGTCATATTAAACTCCCTCGCGAAACTCGGAATCATGTACATAAATTAATAGCAGTAAAAAATATTATTGCTAATCCAACAGATTACGGCATCGAGCTAAATCCCATACCCAATGAACCTTATTTTGACAAAGTTGAAGCTAATCACCATATAGATATCAGTTTGGTAGCAGAGCTTGCTGATATACCTATTGAGGAATTCAATGCATTAAATCCTGCATATAATCGACCTATCATTAGAGTTAATAACACTCCCCGCATTCTATTATTACCCATTGATAAGATTGAAACATTCTTAACTAATCTTGAAAGTTGCAATAAACCACTTGTTTCATGGCAGATTTATCAGGTTAAAAGAGGGGAGAATGCCAAAGAATTATCATCTCGCCATAACATCAGTGTCGCACAGTTAAAAGAAGTAAACAGTATCACGCAGAACGATAAAATTACTCAAGGTCAGACTATTCTGGTTCCGCGCATAGAGTCTGGCCATAATGTTGATACTTTAATCGTGAACAACAAATCAACTAAAAATATTAAATATTTGTCTAAGAATAATTTTTAATCTTAATGTGCAGCGATAGCTGATTGAAGGAATCGGGTTAATCTAATCCGATTCCTTTATGCATAATCATGAGGGAAAAGCATCATTTAGGAAGATGTTATCTTTTGCATGAGTTTAATCGCCCACCCCACACCAAAACCAGTAATATCGCTGCCTACCGCACCTAATCCACCTTTATGGCTGCAAGCAGAAAGATCCATGTGTATCCATGGTGTACTATTTATAAACTGATTCAGAAAGCGAGCTGCGAGAATATGATCACTCTCACCATCTAATGAACATTGTTTAATATCCGCAATTTTACTTTCCAGGCTTTCTTCGTAATCGGAGTCCATCGGAAATACACAAATACGCTCACCACTCGTTTTTCCCGCATCTACTGCATCCTGCGCCAAATCATCATTATTACTGAAAATACCACTATAACGAGAGCCTAAGGCTGTATGCATACTCCCTGTGAGCGTCGCAAAGTCTATAATCATCTCTGGTTTTTGTCGTTCTGCCAAGGTCAAAGTATCAGCCAGTACCATTCGCCCTTCAGCGTCCGTATGAATAATCTCGATTGTTAAGCCATTCAGTGCAGTGATTACATCATTTTGCTTATAAGCACGCGGACTAATATGATTCTGAGCTATGGCAAGCCAGCAATCAATATTAATTGGGATATTAGCTCGCGTGGCTGCCAATAAAATTCCTAAGGCTACCGCTGAACCATTCATATCTTCATGCATGCCATGCATAAAGCGGGCAGGTTTTAAATTATGCCCGCCAGTATCAAAACAGATGCCTTTACCTACCAGTGCAATCGTTTTGCTAGTTTCTGTATCACAACGTCTCTTCAAATACACGATAGCTGCATCCTCCGGATCGCTACCCTGTGCTACTGCTACAAATGCACCCGCTCCCATCTTTCGTAACGTATTGACATCAAATTCCTCGTGCTCCCATCCTTCATTTGTTGCAAGCTTTTTTATTTGCTCACGGTAAGTACGAGGAGTTAGTTCATTAGGAGGCAATATTGTTAATCCACGTGCCAGAAAATTTCCCTCAGCTTGTGCACTGAGCAGTGTAAAATTATCAGGATCCTGATGACCGAATAGCGTTATTTTAGCAAGCGATTGTCTTTCCTGCTTTTTCTTCCGCACAGGAAGGGCCGCGCCATTAACCCAAGCAGCATAAATAGCCAATTCTGCAAATATACTTTTCTGACTCGTGTTCCCATAAACAGCAATATGTATTTCTGCAGGGCTTTCCTCTAAGAGCAATTGAACTGCCTTGCGGATACAAGTCTGCTGATTAAATATGGGCTTGTCTAAATCAATCATTACCCAAGCACATAAAGCACCATTATCGAGGTTACTACTTATCGATATTTCGCTAATTTTACTCAGCTTCATATCGCGCCGTTCTAGCAATTTTTTCAGTGTATTTTCACCAGGAATGTCGTATTTTTTAGGTAGTCTTGCTAATCGGGGAAGTACTACGAGAATATGTGTTGCTTTAATGGATTTATCGAAAGGTGATTCGTTCTGAATAAGTGTTGCAAGCATTGATCGCTTCCCTGTCAAATATAATTTGAATGACAATTTATGATTATTGGTACGTGAAGAATCTTCATCACATAAACTGTTGCTATTATATACGCCATACCCATCTTTTGCCCAAGATAGCCTGTAATCGATGGCTTACTTTTAAAGATTAATTCGGAGATCCTAACTTTATGCGTCAATATCTCGAACTAATGAGACATGTTCTAAACCATGGCTGCCAGAAATCTGATCGAACTGGAACAGGCACACTCTCGGTATTTGGTTACCAGATGCGTTTTGATTTGACCGATGGTTTTCCATTGGTCACTACTAAGAAATGTCATATTAAATCCATTATTCATGAGCTACTGTGGTTCCTAACGGGGGATACTAATATTAGATACCTTCAAAATCATGGTATTTCTATCTGGGATGAATGGGCAGATGAGAATGGGGAGCTTGGTCCGATATATGGACACCAATGGCGCTCATGGCCAACTGCCGATGGCCGCGAGATAGATCAAATTACGCAGATAATTGAGCAAATAACGAATACTCCGGATTCGCGGCGTATGATTGTTTCAGCATGGAACGTAGGCTATTTGGACAGCATGAGGCTACCGCCTTGTCATGCATTTTTTCAATTTTATGTGGCTGATGGTCGATTGTCTTGCCAGCTATACCAGCGGAGTGCGGATATCTTTCTGGGTTTACCATTTAATATTGCGTCTTATTCACTATTAACCATGATGATCGCACAAGTATGCAACCTCAAACCTGGCGATTTTGTACACACTCTTGGCGATGCTCACCTATATCTTAATCATCTTGACCAGGCTCATGAACAGCTCAATCGAGAACCTAGAGTATTACCGACTATGAAATTAAATCCTTTAATCAGACAAATTTTTAATTTTAAATATGACGATTTCGTATTAACGAAATATGATCCTCACCCAGCTATCAGAGCGGTAGTTGCCGTATGAATGCTTCACATTTATCAATTCTAGTAGCAATGGCTAAAAATCGTGTCATTGGTAAGGATAATACACTGCCGTGGTACTTGCCCGCTGATCTGAGACATTTCAAAGCACTGACCTTGGGAAATCATATTATCATGGGTCGTAAAACATATGAATCGATTGGTAAACCCTTATCAGGTCGTACAAACATAATTATTACGCACCAGGTTAATTATCATGCACCCGGCGCAATTATTGTGAATTCAATAGGTGATGCACTACGCCTATATACAGATCGTGATGACAAGAATACACAGGGGTTTATCATTGGAGGCGCAGAGCTTTATCAACAAATGCTGGGGTTATGTCAACGTATATACATGACAGAGTTACAGCATAATTTTGAAGGAGATACATTCTTTCCTAACTTAAATCCTGATGAATGGAATGAAACGATACGCGAAAAGCATTATTCGGATGGTAAGGATCCACTGGAATTCCACTTTATCGTACTCGATCGTAAAATCTGACTCAATTTTATCCAGGAGAAAAATATATGGAATTCTTGAAGAAATGCTTAAGCTTAATATTGTTTTTTGTTTTATCAGTAAATTTATATGCGGCGGGGCATACTGAAATTACTTGGTATGGACATGCTGCTTTTAAGATAAAAACGCCTACGGGCAAGGTTATGGTTATTGACCCCTGGCTTACAAATCCAGCCAACCAGGCCGGGAAAGATAATCTTTCCAAGTTAAATAAAGTTGATTTAATCCTTATCACGCATGGTCACGCTGATCACGTTGGTGATAGTGTCGAAATTGCAAAAAAAACAGCTGCGAGACTGGTGACTACTTATGATCTGGGTGCCGCATTGGTTAAATATGGTGGTTATCCAGAGAAACAAGTGGGGTATGATACTCAAGGAAATACTGGAGGTGAGATTTCACTGCTAGATGACGAAGTGAAAATTGCCTTTATACCCGCAGTACACAGCTCAACTTTTACTGAGCCGCACGGAATCAAACATATTCGTAGTAGTGGTAACGCAGGTGGTTTTCTGATTTCCATCAAAAATGGACCTGTAATTTATCATACAGGCGATACAGATTTATTTTCTGATATGGCATTGATACCCAGGTTTCGCAAGGTCGATATTATGCTTGCTGCCATAGGCGACCATTTTACAATGGGTCCTCAGCGTGCTGCCGAAGCAGTCAAATTAGTTCAGCCTGATATAGTTATTCCTATGCATTTTGGTACTTACCCAATTCTCAGAGGAACACCAAAAGCGTTAGAAGAGGCAATAAAAATAAAAAATATTAACGTGGAAATCAAGGTAATGAAGATTGGAGAAACCTTAAATCATAAATAAATTTAAACGAAGGCAGTAAATCACAGAACCTAAATACCATTCTGGTAGCGTTAAGCTAAATAAGACGGTGAATATGATTTCATTCTATTTGATCAGTATCAGTATTAGCGAGTACAGATAAGAGGCATGATATTATTTGATTCTGGTAACAAAATGGCAGGATACAATCAATATATCCTACCATTTTTAATTATAGTGCATGAATTTAAGCTATTTGTTCGTTATTTGCTTATACCACGATAACATCTGGCAATGGAAACCCATTGAAGTTACTGGCGTAGGCAGTTGTATAAGCACCGGCATTAGGAATATAAATAAAATCGCCTTCTTGTATATCCTTGGGTAACATCTCATCATGCATTAGAATATCTACCGAATCACAAGTAGGGCCAGCAATAGACCAGGGAATATGGCTTCCCTCCCGATCCGTTAAAATTTCATATCGCAACCCTTCAGTAACCTCAATGATGCCACCAAACATGCCAGCATCCCAATACATCCACCGCTTACCATTACGTGTAGCTGTACCGACCACACGGCAAATAAAATAAGCCGAATCAGATACCAGATAGCGCCCTGGCTCAGCTATGATACGTATATCTTCCGGTAAATCAGCAATCGCAGCGTTAACCACTTCGCCAATTACCTCAATGGAAGGGATCGGTTTAATATGACGTACCGGATAGCCACCGCCAATATTCAGTAAACGTGGATTCAGTCCCGCGTTACGCATATCTGCAAAAACTTTTTTGGCACGCTCAATACCGACTCGCCAATTCTGCGGATTACGACATTGTGAGCCGACATGAAAAGTTACGCCAGCAAGGTCAGCATTAAGTCTGGCCGCCTCATTGATAATTTCATGAATATCCGCAAGATGTGTACCAAATTTCCCAGCTAATGGCCAGTCGCTGCCAATATTAGGCGTATCTATACGCAGATACATTTTCGCATCTGGCTTGACACTTACAATTTTTTGCAATTCTTCAATACTATCTAGAACATACCATTCAACTCCTTTAGCAGCGGCATATTCGAGATAAGCACGAGATTTCATTGGATTACTGTAATAGATTTCAGCAGCCGGAACACCTAAGCTCAGCAATAGATCTAATTCAGCAATCGAAGCAATTTCAAATCCAGCTTTCTCTTCAATCAATGTTTTTAATACCCGTGGATCAGGGTTAGCTTTGGCTGCATAGTGCGGATGAACACGTGGCATTGCAGCTTTAAATCGCCGTGTTTTATTGCGAATAATATCGAGATCAATCAGTAAAAACGGTTTATTGTAGCCTTTTTGTAGTGCCGCCTGGACATGCTCAAAACTCAGACTAATTTCGGAGTGAGTATCAAATACTACTTCAGCTTCAGTTTTTTTATAAAGAATAGTGGAATGCATTGACATGATATTTTCCTTTAAGGATTGCTATGTAACAGGGATATGAACATTGACTAAATCAGCTGGGATAGAAAAATTTACTTTGCATATCATGATGACCTCCTACGTGTAAGTTTACGATGCTTAAAAAAGTCCGAATTATAGTATGCATTCAGCGGGAATCAAGCTTTTTTTTTGACAAGGCAAAAGAAATTAAATTTCTGCTTATAGAAAAAATTTAATTTCCTAAATACATCTAGTTAGAGAGTGGTATTGGTTTGAATAATAGATAAGCAACAACAGCGATACAGGATTAAATCGACTGCTAATTTCCAGAGTTGCACAGCAGTCTTACAACATTTCGCGTCGACACGATTTTGGAATTAGAGAATTCGTGCTGACCGCCCTCACAGATATCCTTGAAAAGGATGAGAATCACAGCACGAATCAAGCGTTTCCCGAGGCCATGTTCAGGCCGCTAATGCAAAAGAGGGAGGGTCAGAAAGAGGTATTTGATCGTTTGCATCGAGCTTTTGTCTGTAAAGTTCACATTCTTGCCGATAAAGGCTATAGCAGCAATGACATTCGGAATGATCTAAAAAACGTAGTATCAAGTCAGTTATTCCACCACGTTTGAGCCGGAAAATACCAATTCATTACAACAAAAATACTATAAAAAAAAGCGCTTTTTGTCCGCATAGCTTAACAGCCAATTTGAAGAAAGCTAAGCTAGTAGTTTGATGAGGAACGATATTGATTGAAATATCCCCCCCAAAAAAATCTACCTTAAATCTTTGGAAGCGTCACGCCCTGCTGGCATTGATATTTACCATTCCGATCTTTATATGAAGTTTCACATACTTCATCTGACTCAAAAAAGATTACCTGTGCAACACCTTCATTCGCATATATTTTCGCAGGTAATGGTGTCGTATTAGAGAATTCTAATGTCACATAACCCTCCCATTCTGGTTCAAAAGGAGTGACATTGACAATAATGCCACAGCGGGCATAAGTAGATTTACCTAGGCAGATAGTCAATATATTTCTAGGAATGCGAAAATACTCGACTGTACGCGCTAATGCAAAAGAATTGGGTGGAATAATACAAACGTCACTTTTTACATCAACAAATGAATTCGAATCAAAATGCTTGGGATCTACAATGGTGGAATTCAAATTCGTAAACAGTTTAAATTCATCAGAGCAACGAATATCATAACCGTAGCTTGATGTGCCGTAAGAGACAATTTTACGGTCGTTTTTCTGCCTGATCTGTTCAGGCTCGAATGGTTCTATCATGCCACACTCTAAGGCCATGCGGCGGATCCATTTATCAGACTTAATCGTCATCCTGATATCACTAGAAAAATAGAAAAAACCGATATAGCTGTATACTGCGAAACAAACCGACTAGTCATTTTCCATTACAATCTTTGCAAATAATTCTGACTGATCTTCTGCTAGATCAGCGACTTTTATAGCAACACGACGCGCAATCGTACGATAGGTTTCAGCTATTTGACCATTTGGATCAGCTACTACGCTTGGTATACCCATATCAGTTTGTTCACGAATTTTAATATCTAGTGGCAATGCCCCTAGAAATTCTACTTCATAATCTTGACACATTTTTTTACCACCGCCAGTACCAAAAATATGTTCCGTGTGTCCGCACTGAGAACAGGTATGTGTACTCATATTCTCGACGATTCCTAAAATAGGAATACCTACTTTCTCAAACATTTTTAGACCCTTACGAGCATCTAACAAAGCAATATCTTGTGGTGTCGTAACAATTACAGCGCCGGTAACAGGCACTTTCTGTGCGAGTGTTAATTGTATATCACCTGTGCCAGGTGGCAAATCAACAATAAGATAATCTAAATCATGCCAGCGAGTGTCGTTCAGCAATTGTTGTAGTGCCTGAGTTACCATCGGTCCACGCCAGACCATGGGGGTTTCCATAGAAACCAGAAGGCCAATAGACATAGCCTGAATACCGTGTGCCTGCATTGGTTCTATTGATTTACCATCTGGAGATTCCGGACGCCCGGTAATTCCCAGCATTTGTGGCTGTGAAGGTCCATAAATATCAGCATCCAGAATACCAACCGAAGCACCTTCTGCTGCCAGCGCCAGCGCTAAATTTACTGCAGTAGCAGATTTACCCACCCCACCTTTACCAGAAGCAACAGCAATCACATTCTTCACACCTGGAATGAGTTTCACGCCACGTTGCACACTATGAGGAACAATCCTGCTGGTAATATTAACATTAACCGCCTCAATTTCAGGAATAGCACTTAATGCATCAGTAATACTGGCTTGGATAGAATTCATCACACTTTTTGCTGGATAACCCAATTCGATTTCAAGCGACACCTGATCATTTTTAATTTTGATGTGACGGATTGCCTTGCTCGTCACATAATCCTTTCCTGTCGTCGGATCAATCAATTCTTTAAGAATAGATTGTACTTGTTGCTCTGAGATAGTCACTATACAACTCCTTTGTATCGGTAATGCAATCTAAATCCGGGATAAGGTTTAATCGGATGTTAACAAATATCAGGATAACCTACACAGTTTGTTACAATTCGTGTTTAACCAATTCGAAATATAGATCGTTAATGAACAAGCGAAAAATCCTAGTAACCTCTGCATTACCTTATGCGAATGGCAGCATCCATCTTGGCCACTTGGTGGAATATATCCAGACCGATATCTGGGTACGCTTTCAGAAAATGCGAGGACATACTGTGTACTATGTATGCGCCGATGATACTCATGGTACACCCGTTATGCTGCGTGCCGAAAAAGAGGGCATAACACCGGAAGCCTTGATTACAAGGGTACATAGCGAACATTTTCGTGATTTTACGGGGTTTCACATTCACTTTGATAATTATTACACCACACATTCAGCAGAAACACGATTTTATTCAGAAGATATTTATACCAAGCTCAAGAATGCAGGGTTGATTGCAGTCCGTGGTATTGAACAGTTATATGATCCCGTCAGAGAGATGTTCTTGCCTGATCGCTTCGTCAAAGGTGAGTGTCCTAAATGCGCGGCAAAAGACCAATATGGTGACTCCTGCGAAGTTTGTGGCGCTGCTTATACCCCTACTGATTTAAAACATCCATATTCTTCAGTATCCGGGGCCATCCCGATCAAGAAATCCTCTGAACATTTCTTTTTTAGTCTGTCAGATGAGCGTTGTGTAAATTTTTTACGCCGCTGGACACGCGAAGCCGACCATTTACAACCTGAAGCTGCAAATAAAATGCGTGAATGGTTGGGTGACACAGAGAATAATAAGCTTTCTGATTGGGATATTTCACGTGATGCTCCTTATTTCGGTTTTGAAATTCCTCACGCGCCAGGAAAATATTTTTACGTATGGTTGGATGCACCAATTGGTTATATGGGTAGTTTCAAAAATTTATGTGATCAGAATAATATTCATTTCGATGAGTTCTGGAAAAAAGGATCAACTACTGAGCTATATCATTTTATCGGTAAAGATATTCTTTATTTTCATGCATTATTCTGGCCTGCTATGCTCGAGAATACAGGCTATCGGACGCCCACCAAAATATTTGCACATGGCTTTCTCACTGTGAATGGAGAAAAGATGAGTAAATCCAGAGGTACATTCATTACAGCGGAGAGTTATCTGAAACAAGGGCTAAACCCGGAATGGTTACGCTACTACTATGCGGCAAAACTAAATGGATCCATGGAAGACATTGATTTGAATCTGGATGACTTTATTGCACGCGTCAATTCGGATCTGATTGGTAAATATATTAATATTGCCAGCCGATGTGCTGGTTTTATTACCAAACGCTTTGACGGAAAGCTTATTGATGACGAGGGCTATCAGTTAATGCAAAAGTTAATTGATGAACGTTTTTCGTCATGGAAATCGGCCATAATAGAAAAAGCTTATGAGGATAGGGATTTCTCAACTGCAGTTAGAGCCATCATGAAGTACGCAGATGAAGCAAATGAAATGATACATGATCTAGCACCCTGGGAAATTGCCAAAGATCCGAAACGAAATAGTGAGCTACAGCAAGTCTGCAGTTTAGGTATACAACTTTTTTATTTGCTTTCTTGTTATCTGAAGCCCATTCTGCCTGAAACCATCAAGAGAATTGAAAACTTTCTTAATTGTGAGCCACTATGTTGGCCCGCGTTATCAGGTGAACAACAGTTATCCAATCTGTTATTGCCGGCTGGACATCGCATTAATACCTACCAACACCTGATGACACGGATTGATATCAAGAATATTCATGCCTTAATCGAGGCAAACAAACAAAGCCTTACACCTGTTACAGAGACGCACTCGCCCGCACGTCACGCTGAAAAACAACAACATATACAGGCACCTATCGCTGAGACAATTTTAATTGATGATTTCAATAAAATAGACTTGCGCGTCGCTATGATTATCCATGCCGAGCAGGTAGCAGGTGCTGATAAGTTATTGAAGCTGACACTGGATATTGGTACCGAACAACGAATCGTTTTTGCGGGAATTAAATCCGCTTATGATCCAGATCAAATCAAAGGACGACTGACTATTATGGTTGCCAATCTGGCACCGCGCAAAATGAAATTTGGCTTATCTGAAGGTATGGTATTGGCCGCAGGTGACGGAGAGGGCCTTTATTTGTTTTCTCCCGATAGCGGTGCCCAGCCAGGAATGCGCGTGAAATAATTATCCTGATCTCTAATATTCAAAAAAATCGATGAAGCCTCTTGAAGAGCAGATCAAGACACTGGAATTAAAACTATTACATACGGATACCGGAGCGGATCCTTCGTTATTCAATGCGCTGTTGTCTGAAGATTTTGAAGAAATCGGTAATACGGGCCACATCAGCTCAAGACAAGAAGTCATTAATTGGTTAATCAATAAGAGTAATGATGATCGCTGGTTATTAAAAAACTTCAGAATAAAGATATTATCAACTGATTGGATACTTGCTATCTACGAAGCACAGAAAATAAGTAACCCGGATAGCACTTCAACGTCCAGAGGATCGCTTAGGAGCTCAATCTGGAAGCGTCATGGTGACGATTGGCAGATGGTATTTCATCAGGGTTCAAAGGTAAGTAAATAACTCAATATAAAAATAGCGAACATGTCATGCTCTACTAAAATTATATTGATCATGATTCAAATTACTGGCACCTAGGAAAAGATCTAAAAACAATAGGCAGCCTGATCTACCCATTATCGTTATGGTGTCAAACGATAGGAAATCAAATAACTTCACGGCGTTTAAGTTGACCTGGTAAATTAGAATAATAGGAGGCGGCATTGGAACAAGCAGAACAACAGCTTAGTGAAATAAAAAATAATATTGCTAAAATTCAACAAAATATGGCGGCGGCATGTAAACGGGTGGGGCGTGAGCCATCTAGCGTTCGACTCTTACCCGTAACTAAAACCGTTCCTGCTGAAAGGCTGCGGATTGCCTATGCCGCTGGCTGTCATGATATGGGTGAAAATAAGATTCAGGAGGCGCGAGAAAAGTCCGAGATATTGAATGATCTAAACATTAAATGGTCGGTAATTGGTCATCTTCAGACCAACAAAGCCAAGTATCTGGCACGATTCGCACATGAATTCCAAGCACTGGATAGCCTCAAAGTAGCTGAAGAACTTGATAAACGTTTACAAATAGAAGGGCGGGCTATGGATGTTTATGTTCAAGTCAATAGCTCAGGTGAAGCCAGCAAATTCGGATTAGCACCGGAGGATGTCCATGCTTTTGTGGCAAACCTGCCTCACTATTCATCATTGCGTATCAAGGGGTTAATGACATTGGCTATTTTTTCTAATGATCATGAACGTGTTCGCGAATGTTTTATCAAGATGCGCACATTACGTGATATGCTCAGACAAGAGGCGCCCGCTAATTTATCATTTGAGGAACTCTCAATGGGTATGTCCGGGGACTATGAAATTGCAATTGAGGAAGGTGCGACCGTTGTGCGAGTTGGACAAGCCATCTTTGGCAAACGACCCTTGCCAGACAGTCACTACTGGCCCGGGCTTGCATAGTCCATGGCTTCATGAGATTTCATATTAGCCTTACCGGTTAGTAATTCCAGGTAGTGCGATGTTAACTTTTCCCCTGTGTTGCTTGTGGCCTCATTATTCTTCTGAATCATGAAATATTTTTACCTTGTTATCTGCCATTTATATTTATGCTGCAACTTGGATAAATCTGGATTTCCAGAAAAGTAATTAAATCAATGAGAATTTGTCGTTACTTGGTCCATGAAGAATCGTTACATTAACGGTTGGAATTTGAGGTTGACAGCAATCAATAAAGATAATGAGAGACCTTTGCAAAACCCCAATAGTTGGAAATCCAATCCTTTATAATCAATGAGTTGAAATTTCTAGCGAGGGCTTTTGCAAAAGTCTCAATGAGATTCTCTCTGAACATCATTGGATTATGCTACATAGAGACTTATTTATTCAAATTCATCAACTTAATTGTTAAATAAAAGTGACTATTGATAAAAATTACCGGGATCTGGTTGAGAAGCTAACCGAAATTTCCCGACTCAATGGCATCATGAGCACATTAAGCTGGGATCAAGAGGTAATGATGCCATCAGGTGCCTCGGAAGCACGGGCACGACAAATTTCCACACTGGCGGGGATCATCCATGAACGCACAACCGATCCGCAGCTTGGTACATGTTTAGCTGCAATACAAAAGGAAGGTTTCGGATCTCTTAATACATTAATGGCCTGCAATATTCGCGAGGCACAACGTAACTTTGATCTAGAAACTAAAGTCCCTAAAAGATTAGCCATGGAGATGGCCGAACTGAGTTCCAGTGCTCACTCCGTGTGGATCGCAGCCCGTAAAGAAAACAAATTTTCGAGCTTCTCGCCCGTATTAAAACACTTTCTTGAATTAAAGAAAGAATGGGCGCAATGTGTATTCCCAGACTTGAATCCATATGATGCCAATATTGATAATTTTGAGCGCGGGACGACTATGGCCGAAATTACACCCATATTTGAACTGCTAAAAAAAGAGCTCATTCCGTTCATTAGAATTATTCAGGAGAGCGAGCACCAACCTGCCAATTCATTTTTACAAGGCAGCTTTCCAATCGATAAACAGGAAGCCTTAGCCCGTAAAATCAGCCAGGATATCGGTTTTGAATTTAATCAGGGCCGTATGGATGTCTCTGTTCATCCCTTTTGTGGAGGCGGGCATCCAACCGATGTACGTATCACTACCCGTTACGATGAATCGAATTTTATTGAGTCATTATATGCAGTTATTCACGAAACAGGACACGGTCTTTATGAGCAGGGACGCATGCTCCAAGAGCGAGATTTACCTGCATCAGAATCGCTCACTATGGGTATTCATGAATCCCAATCTCTTTTTTGGGAGCGCATGATCGGGCAAAGCAAATTTTTCTGTGCTCATTATTTTGAAACGATTCGTACGGTTTTTCCACAAAATTTGCATGGAATATCAGCTGATTCATTTTACCAAGCCATTAATATCTGCAAGCCGGATTTTATTCGTGTCCAAGCGGATGAACTGACCTATCCACTGCATATCATTTTACGTTATGAAATTGAAAAGGGATTGTTCGATGGATCAATGAATGTCGATGACTTGCCCGAAATCTGGAATGAGATGATGATGCAATATTTGGGCATTAAACCGCCGACTGATACCTTGGGCGTTTTGCAGGATTCACACTGGAGTGGGGGAGCATTTGGTTATTTTCCCTCATATACCTTGGGTGCGATTTACGCCTGCCAATTCTATAAAACCATGCAGAATGAACTTCCTGATACAGAAAAGAATATTGAAGTTGGTAACTTCATTCCGATTAAAGCCTGGCTAAATCAGAAAATTCATAGTCAAGGCAGGCTTTATACACCACAAGAATTAGTGCAAAGGATAACAGGGGAAGTGCTAAATCCGAATCATTTTATTAGTTACCTCAAAAAAAAATATACCGCTATTTATCAGTTGAGTTAGGAATCAAGTTAAAAAATAGTGTAGTCGCTATTTTATTACTGATAAACATATCATGATTATGCTGTGATTAAAAAACCGAACATAGCTTGCATGAGTAGAGTTTGTCGAGTATTCAATTAATCTACGCCAGATTATGAGAGACCTTTGCAAAACCCCAATAATTGGAAACTTCTGGCCGAGGGCTTTTGCAAGAGTCTCTATGAAAGAAAAGGTGTGTCTTCAATGAACGAAAGCACTTTTCATAATAGTTTTTCCATACACTACTGTTTATTCAATATCGGTCCTATTTGATGCGCTCATTACCTTATTGGTATCTTTCTGGCTTCTATTTCTTTCATTTCGCATTTATTGGTGCATTTGCTCCCTATTGGAGCCTGTATCTTCAGTCGCTTTCTTTTAATGCCTTTCAAATCGGAGTGTTAATGTCGTTGCTGCAGGCAACACGTATTTTTGCACCTGCTGCATGGGGTTGGCTTGCTGATCATACAGGCAAACGGGTATTCATTGTACAGCTAGCAGCAATTACGGGATTAATAAGTTATTGTGGTGTTTTTTTAGGTGAATCTTTTCTCTGGATCTTTGTAGTTATGCTGTTTATGAGCTTCTTCTGGAGTGCATCATTACCGTTGATAGAAGCCATTACTCTTTCTCATCTAGGCAACAATACTGATAGATATGGGCGAATACGTTCATGGGGATCAATAGGATTTATCTTAGCTGTCGTCGGTACCGGCTATCTATTAGATAGAGTGGAAATTTATTGGTTGCTGTGGGTGGTGCTGGGATTTAAATTAGGTATCGCGATTTTTTCATATCAAATTCCCGAAGCAGAGATCACTACTCACAGCACTGATGATGATTCAGTACGGAAAATTTGTAATCGCCCTGAAGTAAGGGCTTTTTTAGTTGCCAGCCTACTGATGTTGTTTGCACATGGTGCATACTATACCTTTTACTCAATTTATCTTGTGGAAAATGGCTACGATAAGGGAATCATTGGTTGGCTTTGGGCAATCGGTGTAATCTGTGAAATCGGAATCTTTTTTTTCATGTCATGCTTAATGCGACACTTCTGCTTGAAACAGATTCTGGTTTTTAGTTTCGTATGCGCAATAGTGCGCTTCTTAATGATAGGCTGGGGAGTTGAATCACTCTTTATTATAGTATTTGCACAAATCCTGCACGCTGCAACCTATGGAACACATCACGTTGCGGCCATGATAGTCGTGCATCATTTTTTTCGGGGCCGCCATCAAGCCAAAGGACAAGCCATATATACCAGTATCGCGTTTGGTATAGGGGGTACATTCGGAAGTGTGTTCAGCGGTTATTCCTGGGAATGGCTAGGACCCAACATAACATTCACAGTCAGTGCCATAGCGGCCTTGCTGGGTTTGAGCTTGATAACCTGGAAAATGAAAGCGTTGATAATAGACAGCAACAAAAATGAGTGACCATTTTCAAAGATACCGAAATCGGCGTATTGATGTCGATATAGGCCACACATGATTTCGAATCTTAAGATATTGTTAAGATCACAAACGAATTTATAAAATTACTGTTAGGTTTAGATATCGATTATCATACTAAACTAAATGGATATTACCGAGTTGAAACTCGCTACATCGAGGTACCATCCTCAATCAATATCCTAATCATTAATGAATCCTATATTGCCTAGCACTGACATCGATTCAGAACTGCTAGCATGATAAATAATTTTAATCACGCAGCAATCAGAATTAATATTAATTTTGACAATATGGCTGCCAGGATTACCTATTGATCAGATGATTTGTTTGAAATAGCTTTATAACCATGTTGAATTCATTGCTATATTGGGGATTAAATTGATTGAAAAAATATCTGATCATGACAGTTTTTTTTCATCACGTAATGCCATCTCTGAGTTCTTGTTTTTATCTGATGAACCTGAACCTGTAGATTTATGCGTAGTATTAGGAGCACCATCTCCTACAAATATTGAGCCTGCAATTAGGCTTTATGGCTCTGGCTTGACAAAATATATCCTTATTACCGGTTTCGGTCCCGAGGTTCAGAAAGCTAATGATACTTTCATACCTGAATATGCCGTTCTCCGAGATTTGGCGTTAAAAGCTAAAATACCCGAGAATGCGCTCATTTTAGAAACATTCGCGATGAACACACTTGAGAATTTCACACTATCTTCTATTATTATTGAAGCGAAATTTGGGTGGAAAAATATATGCTCCGTTGCTATCGCAGGCAAACCTATGCATATGCGACGTGCTTTAATGACTGCTCGCAAACATTGGCCCAGTCATTTAAAGCTCATTATGCAGCCAAGCAAGAATACCATCGATCTTCAGATCGATACCTGGTGGCAAACTAAGAATGGTCAACAACGTGTATTCGGTGAACTAAAGGCGATTGCCGAGTATGCAATGAAATCACATATTGCCGGTTTCTAATGGATTACCCGAATGATCAAACACCTTCCTGATTCTATACATCTAATTGGTATCGGTGGAAGCGGTATGAGTGGTATCGCTCATTGTTTGCTGGATATGGGACACACTGTTTCCGGTAGCGATCTAAAACCGACTGAAACGACCAAAAAGCTATCCGAGCGCGGCGCAGTTATCAATTATGCACATAACGCCGAAAATATTCATAATGCAAAGCTAGTTATCGTCAGCGAAGCGATTCCTGGCAACAATGTAGAAATGACTGAGGCACGCCGACGTCATATTGATATTATGAAACGGGCTGCTTTTATAAATATTTTAGCTACAGGTAAAACGGCTATATGTGTAGCAGGCACACACGGAAAATCGACTACATCAGCAATGATAGCTAAAGTACTGCAATCTGCTGCCGCCAACCCGAGCTATATTGTTGGTGCCGACACCCTGACGCTTAATGAAACCAGCGCGTGCATGTCCACCGGACAACACATGATTATCGAAAGCTGCGAGGCATTTCAAGGCTTATCACATTATTCGCCCAGCATAGCGGTTATCACTAACATCGATGATGATCATATTGAACATTATGGTGGACAAAAACAGCTTGATCATGCATTCCAGGAATTTGCTAATCGCACAGCCGCCGATGGCTATGTCATTATAAATGGAGATGATGCCGGCATAACACGCATTAAACCTAGGATTAGGCAGGCCAGTGTTACCTTTGGAAGTTCATCGGATAATGATATTTCAGCCGTCGACATTATATTTACACCGACAGAAACAAGTTTTCATGTAATTGATAACAGGCGGAGAGTTGGTATAATCAAAATTCCCATACCGGGTCAACATATCGTTACCAATGCATTAGGCTGTATTGCGGCCTGTTTTTCACTCGGAATTTCATTTGATGATATCGCTCGGGGACTTTGTGATTTTACGGGAGTAAATCGTCGCTGGGATGATTATGGTGTTATAAACGGCGTACATATCATCGATGATTATGCGCATCACCCCACCGAGCTGCGTGCTGCGATCAAGACAGCTCGTTTACTTCTATCTGATAACCAACGACTTATTCTTGCATTCCAACCACAACTTTATTCGCGCACACGACGACTGAGAACTGCCTTTGCTGAAGTCATTGCAGATTGTAATGGCGCGCTACTGCTGGATATTGATCCCGGTGGCGAGGAGAGCAGTCATACTATCAACAGTCAGATCATTCTCGATCAGATCGACGATGCAAGTGGGAATTTTTTATTTTTTAAGAATATGGACGACCTTGTCGCTGGAGCGGCTGTATTTCTAAAAGCGGACGATGTTTTGTTGATTGCTGGAAGTGGAGAGATTGCGGGCTTTGCGCGTCTATTAATAAAACGCTTAGGCATGGGCAGTTACGGTTATACAGATTGTCTGCGCATGCTTACTTCGAGCAATCCCGCTAATGATCATAGCGTAACGACTGTCACTATGCAGCCTAGTAATGTTGTTTCTATGATCAAGACAAGTATTAAGTGTTTTCCTGATTCTATAGCCGTTTTCTGTGATGGAGTAACGCTCAGCTATACTGAGCTGGATCACGTTTCTGATATTCTTGCCCAGAAATTTATTGCGTACGGTATGCAAAAAGGCCATGTTCTTGGTATCGGCCTACCTCCATCATTAGATCAAATCTCTTGTCTGATCGCTGCACTCAAAATAGGGGTCGCCTATTTGCCAATGGATGAGAAACTACCAGAGGATCGGCTACGTTACATGGCCAAAAGTGCCACTGTAGATCTGCTAGTAACAGCATATGGCTCTAAGATAGATAAAATTATGGCGCAAACAAATAAGATGTATCTGGCGAGTCGACTAAATACAATGAAGTCGCCCATGGCAGAAAGATATTCTAGGAACGGTTTGCTACCGATTAATTTTAATAAAGAGAATATCGCTTATATCTGCTTTACTTCTGGTTCAACCGGTACGCCAAAAGGTATTCCTATCACTCATGCCGCAATATCTTCCTTTATTCACGATGCACTAGGCCTGTTTTATTTTACTCATGATTCTCGCACAGTGCTTAATTCATCCATGAATTTTGATGTCTCGATTGCTGAAATCCTTGTCACCTTATGTGCAGGCGGTACGATAATAATCCCTAAAACACGGGGAACATTATTGGGTCGACATCTTGATGTTTTCATCAAAAATCATGCCATAACGCATCTTCTTGCAACCCCCTCTGTACTCGCAACTTTATCTACCCCTACACCCAAATCTCTTGAGACAATTATTGCAGCTGGAGAAGCTTGTCCTCAAACGCTGGCGGACAAGTTATCCACTAATTGCCATTTCTTTAATAGCTATGGACCTGCCGAAGCGACTATTTACAGTACAACCTGGCAACATTCTCCCGGAAAACCCATATGCATCGGAAGTGCCATGTCGCATATTGATATTCATATTCTTGATCCACAAAATAAAATTGCGGCAGCAGGCGAAGTTGGCGAACTATGTTTGAGTGGAATAGGTGTATTCCCGGGGTATCTATGCGAGCCAGGCCTTTATAGAAACTCATTTATCTTTACTGAGGGTCATGATGGCAAGACTATTAGATTATATAGAACAGGTGACCTCGTAAGGCGACGCGGAGATGGTCAAATTGAGTTCATTGGCCGGCTAGATAATCAAATCAAGATTCGAGGAAATCGCATAGAGCTAGAAGAAATAGAAGCATCAATACAACAACTTCCTGGTGTTTGTGATGCCACCGTATGCGCTGAACATATCAACCATGACAGGGAAATTATTGCCTATTTTACTGCTGTGAACGGTGCTGCCATAAAAGTAGATGAATTCTCCCAACAGCTTTCTTCCTGGCTTCCGGAATATATGATTCCCTCCCAATATATACAGATAGAAGCATTTTCGTTGACATCTACTGGTAAAAAAAATCGCACTGAGGTTTCTGATAGGAATCGTCACAAAATTTCCCGACACGCTGTATTTATTCCTCCTGTAACAGATACTCAAATTCGCCTCGGAAAACTCTGGAAATCTGTACTTAGAATTAATGAGAAAATCGGTTTGGAGGATGATTTTGGTCATCTAGGTGGAGACTCATTAAATTCAGTTATCCTCATTGCCGAAGTAGAAGAAATTTTCAATATCTGCATTTCACCTGCTTTTTTCGGCCGAATAACAACCCTTGGAAATATGGCAAATCAATTGGATGGGCTCATTGGCTCCGGTATGCCAAGTATTCAGAATACGCTGGGATTTGAATCATCAGAAATCTTTATGAAACTAAGACGATTCACAGCCTCTTGGGCAGGAGAAAAGCTTGATGAAGACTCTCTCATCATTTCACTTGGCCCTGTCGATGCTAAATACAACTTATTCTGGTGCTTACAAAGCGAATATGAGCTCAAACAATTAGCTAAGCACCTTGGATCAGACTATCGTGTTCATGGCATGCGATCTGGCCATTTGGCAATGGACTACAATGAAAATAATCTAAATGCGCTAGTTACGTATTATTCGAATGCACTAACCCGCCTATATCCTGAAGGATCGATATTGCTCGGAGGGAATTGTCAGGGAGGGCAGATCGCCCATGCCATCGCTTTGCGACAAAAGAATCAAAATCGCCATGTTTCCCTTCTTATTCTTATGGAATCTGCACGTCTCCCCGCGTATGAGGATTCTATAGCATTTATTTATGGCAAACACAGTTACTTGAATCCATATACTCGATACCAAGACGAGCTTAAAGTATATAATGAAGCCTATTCACTGGGATATGCATTAGACATCATACTTGGCGAACATGGCACATTTTTCAAGGAACCCAACATTCATTTTCTTGCGTCTAGGATCAACACAAATGTAATTAATGCCACCGGCAAAAGCACCTTAAATTCAACAGTAAAAATGATCTAGCTGATCCTGTATTCTATTTTATTATCCTATACAGCATACATAATACTGGGAATCTAACACGAAAATTAATCGTATGATTCTTACATGGAAAATTAAGAAATTTTTTATGTAATTTGCCTATATTTATGAAACGTCCTGGAATCATAAAAAATGATTGATATTAAATTAAGTTTAAAGATTATTTTTAAACGACGTGCAGAATTGTTGTATTTTTTTATCATAACTCTATTAACTTCTACTCCTGTTCATGCTGCGAAGCAATTAGATATTCGGTCCTACGAAGCAGCCGATCCATGTAGTGTTGATACGGCACAAATCAGGGTAACCGTAAATGGCATTGGTTCTGAAGGAATGCTCAGCGTTGAGCTTTATCATGATCCAGATAACTTTTTAAACAAAAAAGGCCGTAAGCGCCGCATTCGTATTCCAGCAATGGAAAAACAACATACCGTTTGTTTTAGTATCGAACAGCAAGGTACCTATGCCGTTGCAGCTTACCATGATGTCGATGGCAATCGTAGGTTAAATAAACGCTGGAATATGATGCCCAAAGAACCTTTTGGTTTATCGAACAATCCACAACAACGATTTGGTTTTCCAAAATTTAGCGAGGCGGCATTCACAACTGATGCTCTGGGCGCAAACATCATAATCAATCTTCAGAAACCATAATTTTACTACTGCAATCTCATGTGTATTTGGTTTGAAACATTGCCAGAAGTAATTCATCGAAAAATATATCACCAAATGCTTTGCATAAGTATTTTCAAAACAGTATCTTGAGGTGAACTACAATCAGATTTTATTCCTGATGCCTCATCGAGGCCTACAGATAATCAGTCAGGTTTCTTTTTACCGTTTTTTTCTTTAGCAATCGGATTTTGTCTTTCTCTTTCATCTTATATCCGCCATAGGCACCAGCTCCTGCTGCTACTGCAAGCCAGCAACCTGATAATAAGGGTAGGGTAATCAAAAAAATAATCAAACAGAAACAATTCGTTATTCTCATTACAAATTCCTATTCCAAAACAAAACAAAACACATCATTTTATTGACCCTGCCATGTGCAGCTTTAACAAATTCCACTTCCCGTGTGCGATTAGCGGATGTGATCAATAGTGATCCAAATAGCTGACAAGATACAACCAATAAGCTCACCGTATGATAGTTGCTTCAAGCCCAGCATATCCTCTATCTGATAGGCCTATACTCGTTTAATTTAGTTCTATATTGAAAATAACGATAAAAATAAAACTGAGTGTTTGATTCTATTAATCTAACAGAAATATGAATAGAAATAGAGAAATATGAAAACGTCGATCAGGAATCGCTCATGATAAAGTAGTTCTTATGGCAAGGCGAGGAGAGATTGGATATGGAGAATTATGAAGCTTTATTAGCGACGATAGCATTGACGATGGGAGTGTCGTGGGCAAGTGGCGTGAATTTATATGCAACATTACTCGTACTCGGTGTTGGTGGATTAACAGGAAATATTGCTTTGCCCACCGAACTGGTGTTTTTACAAGATCCGATGGTTATTGGCGCAGCAGGCATAATGTATTTTGTTGAGTTCTTTGCAGATAAAATTCCAGGTATCGATACCGGCTGGGACTCCATTCACACCTTTATTCGTATTCCAGCTGGCGCCATGCTTGCAGCAGGTGCAGTGGGAGATATCACACCGGTCTTAGAAATTACTGCGGGCATTTTAGGCGGCGGCATTGCTGCGACAAGCCATGCGGCTAAAAGTGGAACACGTCTTTTGATTAATACATCACCGGAGCCACTCACTAACTGGTCTGCTTCAATTAGCGAAGATCTTTTAGTCATTGCCGGTTTATGGACGGCATTAAATCATCCAGTCATTTTTCTGATTCTGTTTATAGTTTTTATCTGTTTTGCCATTTGGTTATTACCAAGATTATGGTATCTAATCAAGACAGTACTATTGAAAATAGGCAGACTTTTAGGTAGAGTGAGCTGAATCGGTCAACACTGATGGCCCTTCAAGATTAGAGACCAGCATTCAAGAAAAGTGTAATCTCTGTAGATTAGAGTAACTGTTGAAATTTTTGCGAAAGTCCTCGTCAAAAGTTTTCTTGCTATTGATTATAAAGGGTTTATTTTTCAACTATTGGGATTTTGCAAAGGTCTCCTGTTACAAGTGAGTGGTGTATTAATTGAAAGTGGATTTTAAAGGCAAAAGCAGCACACTCCATGAGATAGATTTAAATAGCTTATTAAAGCTTTTTACCTATTTTTAATTAATTCAAATTGTTAAGCCCATACTAAATCAGAAAATATCGATATCTTTTTGCATGAGGCAAATCTTAACTAACGAATTGCTTTCGGATGAACCCCTTTTTTTAGCGCTCGAATAGCTTCTTCCGGACTTTTTACGATTTGCTTAACTGGACAGAAGAAATATTTTGCAAGTTCACGTTGAGCATAATACTGAATTACATTTTCTAGCATTTGCCACTCTGATGTACGTGGTTGAGACCAGGTTTTGTCATCACGTCCCAATGCATATAATTTTCTTTCATGGGTGTCGCAGCGTATTCCCTCATAGCTAACGTTCAAGGCACCTGCTGAAGATTGTATTACCAGGCTATATCGTATCACCCCATCCTTTCCTATTTTAATCGATGTGGTATCAACATAATGCAAATTACTGTTAGCCGCGCTCACAGTAAATTTAATTAAATTTCTCTGTTCAGGAAAAGCAGGTAGCTGTGTCTGTAATTCAACCCAGGATTTCTTATCATCAAACTCATCTTTAAATACCTTTTGATTGGCACAGGCTACCATGTGTAAGGCACATAACAACAATAGGAATTTTTTCATAGTATGAGATTATTCAGCAGGGATTTGCGTTGATTTGTATCGACTACATCGACAGATGCTTGATAAGCAGGGTGTTTAACCCCCATGCTCAGGGTTGCGCCCTGATGCAATGCCTGAATCATTGGTGCTGTTAATTCAAAACGTAGAAAATGTACCGAAGAAGTTTTATCGGCAATTCTTCGCTCCATATCTTCGTTTGCAATGGCATAAATGGGCATATGTCCGGCTACTTTTACCCATACTTTATCTTCTATGCCGATTAAAGTAGCCAGCTTTGCAGCCCGTTCAATCGGATCCGGATATTCAATCATCATCGTAGCTTTCCAATTACTGCCATCGGGAATTAATGGTGTGTAAATACTGAGTTCATAAAGAATCGCTTCTTCATCGAAGTTTTTTTCCGCATATAGCATCTCTTGAATTTGGTAGCGAATTGTCAATTCATCTTCGAATATCAGTATAATATTAGAACCTAGAGAAACTCTGCGGTATTTCTTATGTTCGATAACCTGAGCACGAAATGTTTGCCGAACTTTCGTATAGGCTTCCAGTGTCATTAAGCTGTCACGCGTAATTTTAGCCATATGTTTTCCTGTTATGGTGACCATATCAGAATTCCATTTATGCTGCACGGTTACATCATTATTCATGTGGTCAAAATCTGAAGCAGCATTTGTTTGTGTACTAATCGGCGGGTTCTAGTAAAATTAGAAAACTCATTCTTTACGCTTCAGGTCTCATCATGAGCCGAATAACATTCGACTACGTTCACTTTCTCACTCAAAATTAGTTGTCGCATATCCGAGCTCCCCATCAATATTCCGTATGTTCCAATGACAAAAGAATGAGAGGTTATTCTTTTCAGAAACTGTTTAAAATGGGCTCTTAGTGACTCACTTTTATTTTGTAATACAAGCATCCAAAAGGACCAAGCATGGCTACCGTGATTGTCTTCATGAGTAAACATAGAAAACGAAAACAGCACAATGGGAATTACCGAATTAGAGTAGAAACGGAATTTACATGCTACATTTAGGATCGGTTATTTCTAATTTGCAAATTTCCCATCCCTCATATGTCTGTCAAGTGACCAGTGGTTAGTTTGTAACAAATTAATCTACAAAATTATCCAATGCTCGTTGAAAGCGGTTCGCGTGAAAACGCTCAGCCTTAGCCAGTGTTTCAAACCAGTCAGCAATCTCATCAAAACCTTCATCTCTTGCAGTCTTGGCCATACCAGGATACATGTCGGTATATTCATGCGTTTCGCCAGCAATTGCCGTTTTGAGATTATCCCGAGAAGGACCAAAAGGTAAGCCTGTAACAGGATCGCCACAAGGCTCCAAATACTCCAAATGACCATGAGCATGGCCTGCTTCACCTTCAGCAGTAGAGCGGAAGGCTGCCGCTATATCATTTTGGCCTTCCACATCTGCTTTAGCTGCAAAATAAAGATAGCGGCGATTAGCTTGAGACTCACCCGAAAAAGCGGCTTTCAAATTTTCTTCCGTTTTAGATCCTTTAAGCGCCATGAATTACCCCCTTTTAATGTGATCGGTTTATTATGCTACAGGTAATTGAAATAAAAGAATCTAATTTTTAATCATAGTGTTAAATAAAATAATAGCTCATTTATCTCCGGTTTACTGGTTGTAAAATATAAAAATAAAAATTTACGCAAACCAAAGGATAACAATCACGCAAGAGTAAAACCCGAACGCATACCGATTTACAAAATCACATAGTAGGAGGTTTTTGAAAAAGCCCGCGCCATAAGTTTTATCATATTGATTATAAAGGATTAATCATTCAACTATTGGAGTTTTTCAAAGGTCTCAAGTTTTATCTGAAAAGCCTATCGAAGAGACTCTTGTTTGTCAACTATCCACTCATTCGCATAGCAACTCCATTCAAACTTAATCTAATGATCTGAATCGGGTGGATATAAACTATTCTGCTTACAACGCTAAAAATAAGCAGGCTTTAACAAATAAATACAATGCCCTTTTATGAGGTACCCGGGTATATAATTTAAGATTGTCTATTATTTGAATTTATGATGCCTATTAAATCACGAATCCGTACTATTCCACATTACCCGCACCAGGGTATTATGTTCCGTGATATCACAACGTTATTAAAAGACCCCGTTGGTCTACGTCTGACTATCGAAAAAATAACTAACCAGTATAAGGAAGCTAGAATCGATACCGTAGTCGGTATTGAAGCACGTGGTTTTATTATTGGCACGCCCGTTGCTTTTCAATTGCATACCGGTTTTATACCTATACGAAAAAAAAATAAGCTGCCTGCTAAAACAGCTGGACGTGATTATCAACTTGAGTATGGAAGCGATCGTGTTGAAATCCACGTAGATGCCATTCAGCAAGGAAATCGCGTACTTTTGGTAGATGATCTTATTGCCACCGGTGGAACAGCAGAGGCTGCCGTCAAATTAATAGAAGATATGGGCGGGGAAGTAGTGGCGTGTTGTTTTGTAATCGATTTACCAGACGTTGGGGGACGGGCGCGCTTGGAAAAATCAGGATATGAAGTTTTTTCACTGTGTGAATTCGAAGGTGGTTGAGGAAGCGCATAACCCGGCCAAAAATTGGTTGACTCATATCTATCAATTAAACGTAAAACCGATATTCCGGCTTTATTAATTTGATGATGCTTTTAGTTTAGGCGACGCGATTAACCCATACTCCGCAATTATAGCTTACACCGGCACTTATGATCAGTTGGCTGCGAAATCTAGTGGTTTTCACTCAATAGAGCTAGCAGTTTTTCATGAATGCCACCAAAGCTGCCATTACTCATAATGAGCACATGATCGCCCGGCCGAACTATGCTTGAGATCGATGTGATTAATTGCATCAGATCATCATGACAACTATATTTTTTATCTAATGTATGCAATGCGGCACGGGCATCCCATTCCGAATCGTTTAGATAACAGAATATCTGGTCAGCTTCCATTAAACTATTAGCAAAATCATCCTTCCATACACCCATTCGCATTGTATTAGAACGCGGCTCTAGTACAGCAATAATATTCGCAGAACCAACGTTATTGCGTAAACCACTAATAGTTGCCCGAATGGATGTTGGGTGATGAGCAAAATCATCATATATCGTGATGTTATTAACGATACCCTTGACTTCCATGCGACGCTTAACGTTTTTAAATTGTGCCAATGCTTCAATGCCGACTTGAATCGGCACCCCAGCATGGCGCGCAGCGATCATCGCTGCAAGTGCATTCAAAGCATTATGTGCCCCCAGCAGCCCCCATTGCAGCGTTCCTTGGAGTTTGTTCTTGTAATAAATCCCAATTTGATTATTTGCTGTGTGCGGCGCAGCCTGCCATTCCAAGTCTGTACCAAACTCCTCAACCGGTGTCCAGCATCCTGCCGCTAAAACACGTTTCAGGCTGTCTTCCTGACTATTTGAAATAATCAGCCCACCGCTAGGCACTAAACGGACTAAATGATGAAATTGGCGTTCGATTGCGGCAAGATCCGAAAAAATATCGGCATGGTCAAATTCTAAATTATTTAGAACAACGGTGCGAGGATGATAATGTACAAATTTAGAGCGTTTATCAAAAAAAGCAGTATCATACTCATCCGCTTCGATAACAAAAAAAGATGAGATTTCTGGCATGCATTGAGCTGGGCTCTCGGTATTATTCGATGCTCCATGACTCACTCCAATTCTTGCTGATATTCCAAAGTTCTCAGGTACACCTCCGATCAAAAATCCGGGGTTCATACCGGCATATTCCAGTATCCATGCCAGCATTGAGCTGGTTGTCGTTTTACCATGAGTGCCTGCTATTGCCAGCACCCATTTATTTTTTAAAATGTTCTCTGAAAGCCATTGCGGCCCGGATGTATAAGATAAGTTACGATTAAGTATTTCTTCCATCAAAGGATTGCCACGTGAAATGACATTGCCGATCACAAATATGTCGGGGTCTAAGAGTACTTGTTCTGGTGAATATCCTTCTATTAATTCAATTCCTTGAGATTCTAACTGAGTACTCATGGGCGGGTAAACATTAGTATCACACCCTGTAACTTTATGTCCGGATTCGCGTGCAATGGCCGCAATTCCACCCATAAAAGTGCCACAAATGCCGAGTATGTGAATATGCACTGGTCAGTACCTTTACTAAAGAATGAATTAATTTTTTTAATTAAATTAGAATTGCTTTTGCTCGTTAAGAATTATAGCCTATCGCAACAATGACAACGTAAATTGTAATGATGCATTTCTAATGACTGCAATTAGCATTGCAAAAAATCAGAAGATGCGCTATCGATTACAATGATATCCCGTGCCAGCTATTCCTTCTACTTCTTCTGCTTATCGCGGGCGTTTTGCGCCATCCCCTACAGGGCCATTACATTTTGGATCTCTGGTTGCTGCTGTCGGTAGCTATTTGGAAGCAAAACATCATGACGGCGAATGGTTAGTTAGAATTGAAGACTTGGATACACCTCGTACAGTTTCAGGCGCCTCCAGCAGCATTCTTAACGTGCTGGAAAAGCTGGGAATGGAATGGGACGGTGTCGTCGTTTATCAAAGCCAACGTAATAAAATTTATCAAAATGCATTGGCTTCTCTGGAAAGACAGGGCTTAATTTATTCTTGTCAGTGTTCGCGTAAAGAAATTGCTGACTCTAGTATCAGAGGAATAGGCGGCCTGATCTATCCCGGTACCTGCCGTAATCATTCATACGCACTTGAACAAAGCAGTGCGTCACGCATTCAAACTACGAATGATCCAATTAGTTTCAAAGATCGCCTACAGGGATTGATCTGTCAGCGGCTTAATAGTGATATCGGTGACTTCGTGTTACGTCGGGCTGATGGCATTTATGCTTACCAATTGGCCGTGGTAGTAGATGATGCTGAGCAACAGATAACACATGTTGTTCGCGGAAGTGATTTACTGGGCTCTACACCTCGTCAAATTTATTTGCAGCAGCTGCTAAATTATATAACTCCAGTATATATGCATTTGCCTTTGGTAATGAGTCAAACCGGTGAAAAGCTGAGCAAACAAACTTATGCTGCCCCCATTGATTTAATCAATGCATTATCACAGCTTGTAGCTGCCGCGCGTTTCCTAGGCCAAGAACCGCCGATAGAACTACTTAAGAGTGATGTTTCATCATTTTGGCAATGGGCAATAAAAAATTGGCAGTCACATAAAATTCCACCATCATCATTGCGTTAACAGCGCATTCAAGAGAAAACTATATCTACAATAACGTATAAATGATCATAATTTATGCTACGCTGCGGCGAGATACGCTACATTAGCATGTAAACCAAAAAATAGTTAAAAAATATTTCAGGAAGCATAGAGAGAACAATAACATAATATAAGTCTATCGTTCCTCAGTATTACAAAGGAGAAATTGTGGCTTTTTTGCCATTTTATATACCTAGGCATAAGCGATTAAAAATCGTGATTATAGGCGGTGGTTACGCTGGTATTGCGGCATTTACCACTTTATTACATTATGCGCAGCATATTGATATTACTATTGTTGATCCAAAAGATCAGCATATTAAAATTACTCACCTGCACGAAACATTTCGATATCCATTGTCTGATGTTATGGTGCCATATACTGATTTGGTGGCCCGCTTTGGTTGCCGCTATATTCGTTCAAAACTCATTCTAAAAGAACATATATTTCAACAATGGCAGAATAATAAATGCATTTTCCTAGATGATGAAGTGTTGCCGTTTGATTATCTTTTGATTGCGTCTGGTTGTGAGAAACAAGAGCTTGGGCAATCAGAAAATATTCTGAACTTGCAGGATTTTATGGTTGCAGCGGGATCAGATTTATTAACCAGTCATATCGTTAAACATGATAAAAGCGAACTGTTCATCTCTGTAGTGGGCGGTGGAGCAACCGGGATACAGTTTTTATTTGAGATCAAACAATTTCTCCGTCGACATAAAATTACAAACAAGCTACGTTTGATTAATTCAGGTAGCCAAGTGTTGGAACAGTTTCCTAAAGGTTTTGATTCTTACGTACAGTCACGCATGCGTGACTTAAATATCGATTTTTATCCCAATACTTATTATTGTGAGCAGCAGGCTGATAAAATTCTATTGAAAGATAAACTGACCGAAAAACAATTCAACCTGCCATCTAGCTTGTCGCTTTTGTTCCTGGGTAAAAAGACCGAAAAATTATTTAACGCCAATGCCTTCGGCCAGGTTATCGTCGATGAAAAAACGTTACCGAACATTTTTATTGCAGGAGATTGCTCTTATTATCATTCTCTTGGATCGAATACACTAACAGCGCAATCTGCAGTTCGAAAAGGTAAATTAGCCGCGCGCAACATATTACATCATTCGAGTATACTTAAACTGCTTGAACCTTATATACATCGCGAACTAGGTTACGTTGTGAGTCTTGGATCTACAGATGCAGTAGGCTGGCTAGTTTCAGAAGGCAATGTAGTGACGGGTATTCCGGCATTGGCAATTAAGGAATTAGTAGAAGCACAGTACGATTTATTATTGATGGGGATAGATACTTACTTAGTATAGTAAAATTAATCTAGCAATATTTACGCAGGAGACTTGGTTATGCTTGGTTTATTCAAAGATACCCCTGTTGTTGGTAAAGCCAGTGTATTCATTCAAAATCCGAGCGATAAACTTTTTAATTTTATCGGCACTGATTTACTGCTTAATTATCCCAGGTGGTCACCAGAAGTACGTGAATTGGAAAAACTGACAGAGGGTCCAGTAAAACAAGGCACCTTATGCCGCCAGGTACGCATCGACCAGGGTAACCGTTCAGAATCGACCTTCAAGGTTCAGATTTTTGAAGCAGGTTCGCGTATATGTTTTGAAGGCATTTCTAATCCTTACCGATGTGATTATATAATCGAAGCGGTTAACCCAACAGATAGCCGCATTACGTTTGTTTTTGAATTACTCACTATTGAATTGCATATGCGGCCATTTGAGAAACTCATTCGAATTGCTGTTCAAGACGGAACTGAAAGAACAGTGAGAAACATCAAAAAATTGATCGAATCAGCAAGCTCTGAATCTGTTTAATCAGCTATACTGACTAATGTGTTATGTCGCTAGTGGGTTTTATTCGCTATTGATTGAATAATCTGGAGGAGAAAGAACCATGGACTTTATCGTTGAAAAAGATCCTGGATTGATTCCGCAAGTATTATCTAAAATACTGGATTCTTGTGTAAATGGCGTGACATTGGCTGATCCTGACCAAACAGACTTGCCACTCGTATACGTAAATAAAGCATTTGAAAATATAACGGGCTATTCGCAAGAAGAGACATTAGGTAAAAACTGCCGTTTTCTGCAGGGGACGGAACGCGAACAGGGAGAAATCGATCAATTACGAGAAGCTATTAAAAACAAAAAACCGGTAGAGGTAACGCTCAGAAATTATCGAAAGAATGGTGAGTTATTCTTTAATCACCTGGTAATGACACCCTTATTTGACTCTAACGGAAATGTGCTTTATTTCCTGGGGGTTCAGTATGACCAGACTCGGCAGATTCGAGCTGATGAAGAGATTAAAAAATTAAATAAACGCCTTGAAGCACTCAAGAATTAATTTACTAAATTGCCTCTTAAAACTTTTAAACAGGTTTGGCTATTGGTCAGTTAGTTTCGTCCTTGTTTTCACTATACCTTGTGAAAACTGCGTAATTTGCTGGCCAAAAAGCTGACTAGAAGGTATTATTCGGTTTATTGATCTTTGGGAGGCGTGGCCGAGCGGTTTAAGGCAGCAGTCTTGAAAACTGCCGTAGGGGTGACTCTACCGTGAGTTCGAATCTCACCGCCTCCGCCATGCCCCTATCCGCAACAGTCTGCAAAAGTTCATAGTCTCCAGTAAATAAATCATATATAAAAATGAAGTATGCCGACCTTTATGAAATGAAGGTAAGAGATGGAGAAATTATCCCATACAAGATCAAAACAGAAATTCTGGGGGTAATTGGTTAGTTCCTTTAAAGAAAATGGACTAATACGGGTTGAAGCAACAAAACGTTTGTCGCTACTCAAATACAAGCTGAATGTGACGACTGATTTCAGGTACCATTTGAGATTTTTGCAAAAGTCCTTGCCAGAAGCTTTATTCCATTGATTACAAAGGGTTAATTTTTCAACTATAGGGATTTCGCAAAGGTCTCCATTTATTTGATAGCACACATCACATGTTCGTTCTTGGCTTTCATCGTAGCTTAACATCAGCACTTTCGCAATGGCTTCATAAAGCGGGTCTTTCCGCAGGATCTTATCTGATGCCGCCTGCAATCTCCAATCCAGATGGCCACTTTGAGGATATGTCGCTCGTTAGTCTGCATGATCGACTACTCGCCATGCAAAATACTAACTGGCAATTTCACAATGAAGTCCCTTTTAATCCCGCAATTCGCCTGGATCTGTTTGAACGTTATATCACCCGGCGAGAACAAAATGCAGTCACATCCTGGAGTGCCAAAGATCCGCGATTATGCCTGTTTATACCCGCCTGGCAGCAGGTATTAGGCTCGCAAGGACGTTATCTGATTGTACTGCGTCACTGGAGCGCAAGCATCCAGTCACTATATCGCCGGCATGCACGTATATTAGCGGCAGGTTCTTCCGGTACTATCCATGTTGATTTCTGGCGCAATCCCGCGCTAGCTGCAAAAATGTGGCAAGCGTATAACTCTCGGATACTAGCGCTAGCCGAAGCGATTCCCGAACAAGTCATGATAATTTCCCAACAGGCACTGATGGCCGGGCTGAATGTACCTCACCAGGTCAATCAGCGGTTTACATTGGGATTGAATGAACAAACGCCATCGCCCATTAAACCTGACCTGGTTACTAATCGCGTCGACACAACGATACGCAGCCTTATACCGGCAGAAGACATGATTACGATGGAATCCCAATGGCAGTCACTACTGGCACTAGCTGAACATCGATCTGAATATGAGAAACCGGAGTGGCAAACTGGCCAAACTGATGGCGTCACTCAAGCACTAGTGGAAACACTGTTGCTACAGGTGAAAACGGTTTCGATACCATCAGATCCTATCATTTTACCTGAATTGGACGAAATTCCGATCACAGAATGGCTGTCACTCGCCACTCAATCGGACCCACTGACGATTGAACCCGAGCAGATTTTAAGAAAAATTGAGCGGGATGCGCCATTCGATATTACTGTATGGGAAACTTATGCCAGGCTCATGTTAAAGAATAATCAGATTCTGATAGCAGAGCGGGCGATTACTAGAATACTTCAACTCGGAAAATCCGCACCTTATTTGTTCATGTTGCTGGGAGTGTGTCGCGAAGCTGAATTTGATGATGCTGCAGCTGAATATTTTTATCGGTTAGCTGGCCAACGTAACCCGCAGAATGCTGTTTTTGACGTCAAGTTGGCTAACCTGCTGATGGCATTGGGGCGATACCAAGAAGCTGAGCATACATTGGGATCAGCCTTACTCAGAGTACAGAATCCACCAGAAATTCTGGCTCGAACTCTGGCAAACTGCTTTGACCAGCAAGGACGTACCCGTGCAGCAATCGAGTATTTAAAATGCTGGCCTCAGTCTTCAGAGTTACTTAAAACTCAACTGGGGGCATTGGAAATAAAAGCAGGGGATAATCAGGGTGCTATTCGCTATCAGATGCTAGTACGTCAGCGACTGAGTCAACCGAGAGCCATCATGCCAATATTAAGTACACTGGCTTCAATACCAGAGCCTGCATCTCGGGCGGATCTGGCTGCTCGTTTAACAAGCGAATGGTTGACCTTGTTCTCAGCAGATGAATTGCGTCAGCTTTGGCAACAGAGTTTCAAATAAAGACGAGTAGAGACCTTTGCAAAACTTCAATAGTTGAAGAACTAACCCTTTACAATCAATAGTCTAGAATTTTTGGTAAGGACTTTTGCAAAGGTCTCCAACAGTCTAAACGAAGATATCGATGATCTCGCTTAATGCGACAGGACCAAGACGGTCGCGATTTCATCGTCAAGCTCGCCCGTCTTCGCCCTCGCTATCCAGATCAGCGCGTGGATCGAGACCCATTGCAATCGGCGCCGCGTCTGGGAGCGGCACGTATTTTTCCCGCTTATCTACAGGCAACGATGGCTCCTGCAAGATGCGAACAAGGACAAATACAGCGTAGAGTAAAGCCACGGCCGATTCGAACATAAGGAAGCTGGGTGGACCGTAGATCGACATGAGCGCCGAGGCGAGCAGTGGGCCGAACGTCGCGCTAATGGAATAGATCATCAGCAAACGCCCTGACGCCGCGACGTAGTATCTACGCTCCAGGCGGTCGAAGGTCTCCGCGACACAGAGCGGATAGATGCTGCTCATTGCACCTCCGAACCCCAGTGTCATAATCAGCAAGGCAAAAAACGGCAATCCGGAGGCGATGACACCCGCCAGCAACCCCCAAGTGATGCCGACGACCAGCAAGGTAACGGAGATGACGATACGCCGGTCATACCGATCCGCCAGCACGCCCATGGGGAGCTGGAAGACCAGACCACCGAGCACCACGACACTCATGAATAAGGCGGCTTCGGACACGCTCAGTCCGATCCTGCTCGCAAAAACGGCACCCAGAGCATAGAAGGAACCAACCATCAAACCCGCAACTCCGGCGCCGACCATACCAACAGGAGAAGCCGAATAAAGATCCTTGACGTTCAGTACCTGGCTCTCGCTGAGATTGGGCTCACCCAGCTTCGTCATTGCGACCGGGACTAGCGAAAGCACGATCAGCGATGCGGACAACATGAAGAGATCGGGCGCGCCGACATCAGTGAGGTTAACTAGGGTTTGGCCAAACGCCATTGCAAGATAGAAAGTCAACATGTAAAAGCCGAGGATACGCCCACGCGTTTTATTACTGCTTTTAGTGTTCAGCCAACTTTCGATTGTGGCCGTCAAACCGGCAACGCAGAAGCCGTTGACAATCCGCAGGAACACCCATACAGCCGGATGGGAAATGGTTGCATAAGCCAGTGTAGTTGCAGCCGCCAGCGCCGCGAAAACAGCGAACGCACGGATATGTCCGATGCGAAGGATCACGCGTTTTCCGCGTAGCCCCCCAAATGCTAGGCCCAGGTAGTAGGCTGCCATGATGGCCCCAGTCAACGCCACAGGATAGCCTGCCGCTTCCATGCGAAGTGGCAGGACAATACCGAGCAGACTGTTGCCTGCCACGAAGGCAGCAGTGCCGCCCAAAAGGGGTCTCACCGAGGCAAGAACCTCGCGTACGTTTCGCGTCATTGTCAGGATGGTAACTCATTGGTTTTTAGTATTGATGAAAGCCTCACTGGTAAACTGCACACCCTGATCACTATTCATGATTTTCAGACAGCCATGATCCTAGATGGCAGCTTCCAAAGCCTGGACACAGAAGTCAACGTCCAGTGTGTTGGATAAGTGCCAGCTCAGTACTTTACACGAATGCCAGTCCATAATGGCAACAAGATAGCCAAAACCTTTTTCCATCGGCACGTAAGTGATATCAGTCAACCAAACTTGGTTGAGACGACTAATGGCCTTGCCTTTGAGCAGATAAGAATGCTTCTTGTGCTGCTTGGTCGGAATACTAGTTTTGGGCTTTGGTGCTGTGCTAATAATGCCCAGCATCTTGATTATTGAAGTTGCTTTCTTGCGGCCTATCATCATCCCCTGGCGCCTGAACCACGTGGCATAACTGCGTGAACCATACTATGATGTTTTTAAATACAGCTCATCCATTTGACGCAACAAAATTAACTTACTCTCATCTGTGAGCTGTGGCTGATAATAATACGACGAACGTGTAACACGAAGTCAAATGGCATTAGCGAGATTGACTTAGTTCCTCGTGGTGCACGATCATTGTTTTACGTTCAACAACACTTAATGATCGAGTTTTCTGGCTCAAAAATCGCGTTCTACCGTCAATTGCTCAATCACACGATGTAAATCGTCGGCACTATGGCCACTCTTATTATTGGCGTCACTATTCTTGCCAAACAAATCACTGGCCTTTTCAATCAAATCACGTTTCCAGCTATTAATCTACGTGGGATGGATATGATAACGAGCGGCTAGTTGTGGTACCGTTTCTTCTCCACGTATTGCTGCCAAGGCTATTTTGGCTTCGAATTCTGTTGAATATTACGTGCGTTTCTTGCTCATGATGATGTCTCTCTATTTATCTCATATCAGAGCTTAACAACTTGTCCAGTTTTGCTGGTGCCACTTCAATAAAAAGGGGATTAGCTATTAACTAATCCCCTTTCTCATTTCGTTTGGTAGGCCGTGCGAGATTCGAACTCGCGACCAACGGATTAAAAGTCCGCTGCTCTACCAGCTGAGCTAACGACCCGAAGCGCAGTATTATACCGATTCAAGACACGATATAAAAGCCTTGTCTGATTTAAAAATAGTAATTTAGTATAAAACACTCACTTTTAAATTATTAAAAACCCATATTAATCATTTAAATTAAAATGTTATAAATAATAAAAAATATTACCAATAACGCTATTTATCAGGGTTTATAACTAATATAAAGGAATGATGCTGCGAAATAAGGCCTCTGTGAGAGATATATTTTATCACAATTAAGTAGATAAAAAAGATACCTCATTATTGATTTTCTATTTGTTAAGCTATCCTCACGATCGAGATAATCCATGCTTAGTACTTAAACAAGCAAATTATCGATGATGAATAGTTCTTCTCTTGACGAAGAAAGCCTGTCTGTCTACCATGATCGTGGGGAGCAGGCTAATTTTCAAACTACTTTATGTGCATTCTATTAACCATTTTTGAAGCCTTATTTTTATATATTCCAGCTAAAAAAGACATTATTAGATAGTGTTGCGCCACTATTATTATCCGGTGCATTAATTTTTCAGATAGCGCTTGTCAATGCCGGGGGCGATCATCACGAGCATCATAAAAATAAAAATTATGCCCAATTTAACAAAAATAATGACTTACTTCGCCCAAGAAACTATCGGGAATCGGTTTTTGTCGATACACCGGCAACTTCTAATGATATGAATGATGGAAAACCTGCATTTCCTGAATTTCACACTGTTTATATTGATCCAGCAAGCTGGAAATACTGGAAGAAACGGGAAAATTTCGGGGTGGTACAATGATTTTTAAGGAATTAGTTAGTGTTGATACAAAAGAATCAGCCAGCGGAAATCGATATTTCCAAGGTGGATACAACGACCTGGCTGCAACAGTAAGGAACACCGAACGATTTGCAGAGAAACCCGGTAATTGGGCTTATCTTGGTTTTTAATCCTATGAGTCACGCAACGCATCTGCACAACCTGATGAGGCTTGCTCAGCCTGTCACAAAGCTAACGCCGCCCAGGACATGGTTTTCACGCAGCATTATCCGATACTACCGCAGCTTGCCTATAAACTTCCTTACAAAAGTTGCACTTCAAAGTTGAATCCGCCCTATGAATAATGAACAGTTAATTATACAAATCAGAGAAAACTGCTTGTCATAGTGAGGTTATTCCAAAAACCCTCGCTAGAGGTTTTTTATTATTGATTATAAAGGGTTAATTTTTCAACTACTGGGGTTTTGCAAAGGTCTCATAGTAAGTATCGCGCTTCATAGAAAACGGGCATTTGTACAAGCGTGCCATGTTACCTGATCTAATTACCTATTTTGTCTAACGAATTCTTATGATATGACCCATATCTGTTCACACTGGTATTTTGAAAATACCCCTCATTTATCTAATAAATCGTATAAAAATCGGAGCTATCAGAGCAATGGAATCAAATAATGAAATTAAAAAAATCTTAGCCCCAGAATTACAGACATCGGCTTGGCTCAATACACCTCAACCGTTGACACTCGCTTCACTTCGCGGAAAAGTGGTTGTTATGCATGCATTCCAGATGCTTTGCCCTGGTTGTGTACAATCTGGTATCCCACAGACACAACGAGTATATGATGAATTTGATCCTGCACAAGTTGCAGTAATTGGAATACATACCGTTTTCGAACATCACGCTGTTATGGGCCGAGACGCATTAGAAGTATTTGCTTACGAATATCGATTACGCTTTCCAATTGCAATTGATAAGCCTGACGACCAGCAAGCTATACCCCATACGATGCGCTTATATCGCATGCAAGGTACACCGACACTTATTTTAATTGATAAAACAGGGCATCTCCGGCTACATAAATTTGGCCATGTCAGTGATCTTATACTGGGTGTATCAATCGGAACATTACTTGCTGAGGAAATGGAAGCAACTGAAACGGCGTCATCGACAGCGCAAGAAGACACAACCAAGGTCGTTCATAAGGATTGTGATGAGAATGGCTGCCATATTTGATTGATGACAGGGGTTACGTTACGTTATAGTTAGTAGAAGTAGATTCAACAGATTACTTAGAAATTGTTTTTCCAGTTACGTAATTCAGTAAATACGCTAACTGGATCAGACAATGTTCTTCCAGCATGAATACTCGTATTATTGATAACGTCTTTCTGATTGCAACGTAAAAATGGATTAGTTGCTTTCTCCATGGCTAAAGTTGTTGGTAGCGTGGGCATATCTTGGTTGCGTAGCGCTTCGGTTGCACCCTCAAGTTTCAATAACGCTGTATTTTCAGGCTCAACAATTCTAGCAAAACGTATATTATCCGATGTATATTCATGAGCGCAATAGACCAATGTTTTATCAGGCAAACAAATCAGCTTTTGTAGTGATGCATACATTTGCTCCGCTGTACCTTCAAAAATTCGTCCGCATCCACAAGCAAACAACGTATCACCACAAAATAGTAAATTTGTTTTATCCGAGGCATAATAAGCAATATGCCCTGCTGTATGACCGGGAACGCCGAGTACTCTAAGACTGAGTGACAGTTCGTCCAGATAAATTGTATCGCCTTCCCAGACCGGGTGAGTAAGATTTGGAATCAGCTCATTTTTCGGGCCATAGACAGGCACCGAAAATTTACTTAAAAGTATAGTGTTACCACCGACATGGTCATGATGATGATGCGTATTTAATATAGCAATCATCTGTAAATTATTATATTGCAAATAATCAAGCACTGGCACGGCATCACCGGGATCGACTATAGCAGCGTAGTATTGATTATGTATGACCCAGATATAATTATCTTTAAAGGCTCTAACAGGATAAATAGTTAACATAATATTCCTTGATAATTAGTTTATTAATTAAACTTTTAAACTCCGGAAACTTCTAATTATTAAAAGTGGTGGTTTGTATTTTATTTCTAATTCAAATTAATTGTAATTGCTTTATTTTCTAATACCAGTACATCAGCTATGTCTGCACAAAATGCACAGCAATGGTTCGAAACTTCACTTGGCAAATATTTATTAGCTCATGAACAAAGCTATTTTGATCAGGCGGTAGCCAATATATTTGGCTATAATGCGATACAAATCGGATTACCTCAATTCAACTTCCTACGCTCAAATCGTATGCCCTTACAATTCTCGGCAGGAACTGATTGCGGTGCGTCTTTACGCGCTGCCGCTGATTTCATGCCCATTGAAAGTGGCAGCATGGATCTGGTTATTATGCCACATGTTCTTGAATTTAATGAAAATCCACATCAAATTCTGCGCGAAGTGCATCGAATATTAATTCCAGAAGGGCATGTCGTAATTTCCGGGTTTAATCCATTGAGCCTCTGGGGTGCAAATCGCTATTTTAAACCCGCAAGAAGTGATTTTCCTTGGTGCGGGAATTTTATTGCACTATCAAGACTTAAGGATTGGCTAAAATTGCTTGATTTCGAGATGACAGGCGGACGATTATGTTGCTATACCCCCCCATTCAAGCGAGAAAAATGGCGGGCGTATTTTAATTTTATGGAGGCAGCAGGGGATCGCTGGTGGCCAATATCTGGAGGGGTTTATTTTTTACAGGCTACAAAGCATATGCACGGAATGCATATTATTAAACCTGGATGGAAAAATGCACTGGCTGGAAAAAAAAGAATCGCATCAGCTGCACAAAGATTCAATGACAATAGCATTGAAAAAAAGCTGCACATAAATGGGTATAATCAAATTAACTCAGATAAGCAATGAAATTACAACATGCTAAAGTAGTAGAGATATTTACGGATGGCGCCTGCAAGAACAATCCTGGTATAGGTGGTTGGGGCGCATTATTAAAATATGCCGATTATGAGCAGGAAATTTTTGGTGGTGAGATGCTGACAACTAATAACAGGATGGAGCTGCTTGCAGCAATTCGTGCATTAGAAGCATTGAAATACCCATGCAGGGTGCAATTACATACTGACTCTCAATATGTACAAAAGGGCATTAGTGAGTGGATTAATTCCTGGAAAGAACGAGGGTGGCGTACAGCTAATAGAAAACCAGTTAAAAATGAGGATCTATGGAGGCAATTAGATCATTTAACACAGCAGCATGAAATCGAGTGGTTCTGGGTACGCGGCCACAATGGTCATGCGGGTAATGAACGCGCTGATCAACTGGCTAATCGTGGAGTAGAAGCATTACTACAAACAACGAATCACAGTATTGGTGAATTTGGATGATCTCTCTAGTGCATTCATATCATTCCAATGAATCCGACTCGGTTTCTTGTGACGCTATTATCCGCACGTTTCAAGCTGCATTATGAAACACTCAAATTAGAAATTTAGCTTATGCGTCAAGTATTCTTAGATACAGAAACAACAGGATTGGAACCCAAGCTTGGGCATCGTATTGTTGAAATCGCTGCTGTAGAAATGTGCAATCGGCAATTAACCGGCCGCCAACTTCATTACTATCTTAACCCTGAACGCGAGAGTGAGGCAGGTGCATTACAAATACACGGATTAACTCGCGAATTTCTTCAGGATAAACAGAAATTCTATGAGATTGCTACTGAATTCCTCGATTTTATTAATGATGCTGAATTGATTATACACAATGCACCTTTTGATATTGGTTTCCTTAATCATGAACTGGGATTAGCAAAATTACAAACAATAAATAAATATTCTCCACAGATTACTGACACCCTGAAGTTAGCCAAGGAACTACATCCAGGTAAACGTAATAATCTGGATGCACTGTGCGAACGCTATCAAATTGATAACTCTAGGCGCACATTGCACGGAGCATTACTCGATGCGGAGTTGTTAGCCGAAGTTTATCTTGCTATGACACGAGGGCAAGAAAGTTTACTCATTGAATTAGAAACTTCCGGTCCAGTATTTAATTCAACAGTAAACATGGATAATCTTGAATTAATCGTACTGACAGCGAGCCTTGATGAATTGGCACTACATACACAACAACTCGAAAATATAGAGCGCGAAAGTAATGGCAAATGTTTATGGAAAAATCTAATGTCGTAATTAGTAATTTTCATTAATGAAAATGAGTGGGCCTTCATGCTAAAAAATTTTGGAGCAATAATTAGCCAACAATCTATTACTGAACAAAAATTTAAGAAAAGAAAATAAATGGTTTCATTTCTTTCACTCAACATGATCCCACAGGGATATCAAGTTACGAGTGAATGGCGTGTATAAATAATAAATATAAGAATAGTTAGCGTTACAAGCCATCCCAGAATATATATGAGCATTACATATCGGGCTTTCTTTTTTTCTAACCAAGTACGAGGCCGAATCTTTTTAATAAAAAAAACGATAATAGTGGCCAAATTAATACACACTACATTAATGATCAGTAATAGGCCCGCACTAATAAAAAGATCAGGATTGTTATGCCCTAACATAAATCCCAATGTTGCGGCAGGTGGGAGTAAGGCCACCGCGACCATCACACCAACCAATACACTCGATAGCCCGGTCGTCAAAGAGAGTGCTGCTGCAGCACCTGATGCAAGCGCCAGAGCAATTGATTCAAATCCTGCTTCAGTTTGTGACATAAGCAGATAATTTGTTATATTTGAAGGCCAAATGATACCAAAGCCAGCGGAAAGCGCGATAACCAATAGAATTCCTGCAAAAAGTGTCCTCGCTGATTTCCATGCCAAAGAGATATCTGCTAAAGCTATTCCCAAACTCAGGGCAAGGTTCGGTCCAAGCAATGGTGCAATTACCATTGCACCGATTACGACAGCGATATTATTCTCAATGAGACCAATAGTAGCGACTATCGTTGAAAGTATAATTAACACAACAAAATTAAAATCAAATCGGGCACTTTTTGCAATTTCTTCATATAATGCTTCTCGTGCGGCAGTCGCTGAATCCTCTTGACTGCGCTCTTCTTCAGCCAGTTTAGGCAATGAGGTCTCAATAGGTAGAATCAATATCCGCGCAGTTGGTTGTGCACCCAAAACATTCTGTAAAGCATCCAGAGTTATTTGGAGCTTGTCGTCAGCCACTATCAGGCGCATCTGTTGCATACCATCTTCGCCAACAATTCCAAGACGAAAATCCTGCGCTTTAACTTTTTCCGCAATGGCCAAAACAGTAGCAGAACTTCCAGTATTGGCGACCACCTCGATATATTTCATGAGACCTTTGCAAAACCCCAATAGTTGAAAAACTAACCCTTTATAATCAATAGTAAAAAATCTCTAGCAAGGGCTTTTGCAAAAGTCTCTTCATATTTATTACTTATGATGTTCATCATCTCTATGGTGGCCAGGTAAATGATTTGAGGTAGGCTGTTGCACCGTTGTCCGAATTTGATAAGATGAATGGCACGCTACGCACTTACGCATAGAGTCACTTAACTGTCGCAGCGTATGCTTGGAATCTTTTAAGGATTCTGCATCACTGGCCATCTGATCAAAATCCTGATGAATAGACATACCCAGTTTCATAAACTCTTTGGGTAATATTTCTTTAAGATGGCCCTCCGCTTTATGAGTCATATTCATACCAAGAGGACGAGCGTGCTGAACCACTGCTGCCATATCATTTTCAGAAAGTGCAGCAAGAATATTCTGAGTTCCTGATAATAAGGCTCGCATTTCTTTACGAATATGATCTCGCTGCAGTTCAGTCATGACAAGTGACTGACGTTGATCAAGATCTTCAGCAAATACAGTGGCTGCAATCCATCCAAAAAAAAATAGAAATGCTTTATTCACATTAGCTCCAGTGAGATAATTTAAGATTCATACGCAAAAGTATCAATCGTAATAATAGCCTGCCTTGGCAGCCAAGTAAGATTAAATTACTATGCTTTATAAACCCATGTTCAAAGATATACGATACACAAGCAATGACATCAAGAGCGACTGCATGGCAGTGCAGAATAAGTCCCTACCCGCAATAATTATGATCACTATATTATCTATTCCATATCTGGAATCGAAATATCACACATCAACCTTCCATACGGTATTCCAACTGATTTGTTACAACAAAAATGCGATGACTCAGATAAAGAAGGTTCATTTCGTTTATGGCAGCGAAAACAGTCTCTCCACTTTATCGAAGCCTAGCGCTAAATAACGCGGAATTAGCACATTTATCTGAATAAATTGGCATAATGACTACCAATGTTTTTTTGCTTGATTCCATTTATATAATGCAGCAGCAAATAAATTATAAATTAGTCTTCCAATATGCTTAATAACCGGTAATCTCAATATGTTAGCTTTCCAGTTCTCGCTTGGCGAGTTTCCCCAGATTGCTATAAATGCATCGAGCCCAACATATAAATTGCCATTATCATCTATAACATGTAGACGTTCCCTCACAAATTTGAGGTCAGCATTAATTTCATTTACTAGAGCGTTATCAGAGTCAATATCCTTCCATTCAATCTCACATTTCTCCATTCTATTTTTCTGTTTCTCTATGCCGGCATTACACACCGGACATGCGGAGTTGTAATAAACTTTGATTTTACAATTATTTTTCATGGTTTTCTCATTACGGTATCACGACAATCTGACATCATACGTACCATAATATTATGCTATAAAATGAGATTCATTTTGTTGTAGTGTGATTCTATTAACTCTACTTAGTAGAATAGTCATTTTTGGAATAGCAATCAACCATCTGATGTTAATATAATATTTCTTTCCCTGAGTACTCGTTCCGGCTGGAGAGAATAAAATAATGTCATGCTTTCTGCTCGAACAATTGGAAAACCTGAGTAATGAGACCGTGCTGTACAGCAAAAACAATCCTACCAGGTTTTTGTGGCGTGAAAGAACATCCAAGAGAGTTGCCACGTTGCAATAGAAAGCGGTTATATTTTCTTAAATAGATTGCGGATTATTCGTTGGCAGATCGCGGTTATGACGGCAATGTAATTATTGAACAGGCAAGGAGGCAGGGTATGGAAATCGTAATCCCTTCAGAGAAGAATCGCACTGCACAGAGGTTTTACGACAAGGAGCGCTATAATTTACGGCATCTGGTTGAAAATGCCTTCCTCCATCTCAAGAGATGGCGCGGTATCGCCACAGGATGCGTCAAAAATACCGCCTCATTTCTCGCCGCTGTGTAAATCAGATGTATCGATCTTTGGGCAAGTATCCCATGACGACATCATCTAGTCTATGCAAAGACTTAAGATAAATTGGAAAAATCAGCTCAATATGAAATTCAGATAGAATGTCCTTCCTAGAGCACATAGCGTGCCAAATCTTCACTCTGAGATAGATCCTTCAAACGGCTATCTACATAGGCCGCATCAATGACAACGGTTTCATTACTGTACTTGGATGCATTAAATGAAATTTCTTCCAATAATTTCTCCATCACAGTATGTAAGCGTCTTGCGCCGATATTCTCAGTTTTACTATTAACCGAGAAAGCAATTTCTGCCAGACGTTTAATTGCGTCAACAGAAAACTCTAATCGAATATCTTCCGTTCTCATTAATGCTTCATATTGACGCGTCAGGCAGGCATCTGTATTAGTTAATATTTGCTCGAAATCATTTACACTGAGGCTAGACAGTTCAACTCGAATAGGAAAACGACCTTGTAGCTCCGGAATCAGATCGGAAGGTTTCGTAAGGTGAAATGCACCACTGGCAACAAATAAAATATGATCCGTTTTAATCATGCCGTATTTAGTGGAAACAGTTGTTCCTTCGACCAAAGGCAATAAATCACGTTGCACACCCTGGCGCGACACATCGCTTCCTGAAGTTCCGGAGCGACTGATAATCTTGTCTATTTCATCTAGGAACACAATACCATTCTGTTCGACGTTCTGTACTGCATTTAATTTCAGTTCTTCGTCGTTTACCAGCTTAGAAGCTTCTTCTTCAATGAGCAATTTCCTCGCTTCACGAATAGGTAGTTTTCGTGATTTCTTCTTGTCTCCAGTCATATTCTGGAACATACCCTGGATCTGGGAAGTAAGATCTTCCATTCCCGGGGGAGCAAAAATCTCCATATTAGCGCGCGGAGCGGCAACCTCAATCTCAATTTCTTTGTCATCAAGTTCGCCTTCACGTAGCTTTTTACGGAATTTTTGTCGTGTGCTATTATCCCGTTCTTCAACCAGCTTTGATGAATCCGAATCCCTTGCGGGTGGCAATAGCGCATCAAGAATACGATCTTCTGCACGATCTTCTGCATGAGGCTGCTTTTTCCTGGTTTCTTTATCACGCGATTGCTTAATAGCCGTTTCCATCAAATCACGAATAATCGAGTCGACATCACGTCCAACATAACCGACTTCGGTAAATTTTGTAGCTTCCACTTTAATAAACGGTGCATCAGCAAGTTTTGCCAAACGACGCGCAATTTCAGTCTTACCAACACCGGTTGGGCCAATCATCAGAATATTTTTGGGTGTAATTTCATGTCGCAGTGGTTCAGGAATTTGCTGTCTACGCCAACGATTTCTAAGTGCAATGGCTACAGCACATTTGGCAGTATTCTGCCCAATAATATGTTTATCCAGTTCGTGAACAATTTCCTGTGGGGTCATTTGAGACATAATTAAGATATCTTGAAATTTAAGTAGTTGACAGATGTAAAGGAAGGTATTATTTAAAACCAAAGCCTTATGCAAATTTGGATTTCTCTAAAATGAGAATGCCTCGAATACTTTTATTTTTTGCCACATTTAATCAATTGACTCGATTGCATGATCTTGGTTAGTGTAAATACATAGATCACCCGCAATAGCGAGTGACTTACTAACAATTTCCCTGGGTGTCAACGTAGTATTTTCTAGTAGTGCGCGCGCAGCGGCGTGTGCATAAGCACCACCACTACCAATAGCCGCAAGACCTAATTCGGGCTCAATAACATCTCCCGCACCGGTAATAATAAGCGTAGTCTGCTGATCAGCCACTACCATCATCGCTTCCAGTTTACGTAAGATACGGTCCGTACGCCAGTCTTTTGCTAATTCAACGGCAGATCGCATGAGATGTCCATGATGTGCTTCAAGCTTACCTTCAAAACGCTCGAATAAGGTAAAAGCATCAGCAGTTCCTCCGGCAAATCCAGTTAAAATTTTATCATGATACAGCCTGCGTACTTTACGGGCACTGGATTTAGCAACAACGGCACCCAACGTTACCTGGCCATCGCCACCCAAGGCAACCTGTGTGCCACGTCGTGCTGAAACTATTGTTGTCATGATTTATTTTAAATTTCGTTGCAAAGGGGAGATTATAACGCCGATTCACATATAAAATGTAATCTATGTTGACCCATAATATGGATTGAAGGATTCCTTCGCTTTTTTACGTAAGGTAGCTAGGTCATCAATAGAATATGATATTAAGAATTTAAATAAACGGTATAAACCCTGATAGCACCGATATCAGCATATTCAGGCATTCTTTGAATCACTTACATATCATTTCATCATGACACGATAGGAACAATACAATTACTCATAGGATGAATTATTTCTTGAGGATACCTGTTTTCAGGTCAAAACGAGCAAATGCAGCACTGGTGAGCTCACCTAGTCGCTTCAGATAAAGTGTTCCCATTTCGGAATAAAATCGTTTTGCTTCGGGGCTCCCCAATACCAATAAACCGATAGGATGGAGCACCTTAAGCGGAATCATTGAAAATGACTGCAGATCCGATGCATCTTTACCAAACCAATTCTTGATTTCATCCGCTATATGAGTGCCGCAATATGGATACGTCAAACTTTCAGAGATGGTGTGAATATCTTCACTTGTTACTGTAAACTCAATTCGCTCCATATCATTACAGGATATATCCCACAGGCGTAATGCGACATGGGGAATCGAGAAATCTTCACGTAAGTCGTTATTTAACCCTTCTAATAGCTCATCAATACTGGAAACGGTGAGTAATTTAATTGATAAGCGGTGCATTTTTTCACCAATAGCATCATTCTCTTCGCCAAAATTAATTAGCTCCAATAATCTATCTTGTAAAGCACGATTTTTATCTCTTAATGTAATAATTTGTCGCTCATTAATCGATATAACTTTACTGTCATAAGGGTGTGGCACATGAATATTAGCCAATATGTCAGCATATTCGCTAAAAAACTGTGGGTTATCTTGTAAATATTGTATGACTTCTTCCGATTTCATCTTTATCCCTTGGTTATTACAAGCTAATTTCACCCTGAAATACGGTCACAGCCGGGCCTGTCATCCAGACTGGTTGGTTATCGCCATCCCAACGTATGAGTAGCTCACCGCCCCGAGTACTAACCGTTACATTCGCTTCCAGCAAATTCTGACTGATTCCAGCCACGACGGCAGCGCAGGCACCCGTTCCACACGCAAGCGTTTCGCCAGCGCCGCGCTCGTATACCCGTAATTTAATATAGTTACGATTTATTATTTGCATATATCCAACATTAACCCGTTTCGGGAAACGCGGATGGCATTCAATCAAAGCACCTTCGCTCCGTACTGGCGCTTGTTCGATATTCTGAATGATCCGTACGGCATGAGGATTTCCCATGGAAATAACACTGGCTTCTATCTGCCTATCTTCTATATCAAGCAAATAGGATAAAGCACGTGCCTCAGCAACAAAAGGAATTTCTGATGGTTCAAATCTGGGCACCCCCATATTCACGCTTACCTCTCCATTTGCTTCCAATCTAGGTGTTATTAATCCACTCAATGTTTCTACCCGAATCTCATTTTTATGGATTATTCCATGCTCGTGTACATATCGAACGAAGCAACGAGCTCCATTGCCACATTGCTCTACTTCGCCACCATCTGCATTAAAAATACGATAGCGAAAATCAGCATCACCGATGGCTTTCTCTACTAATAAAACCTGATCGCAGCCAATGCCGAAATGACGATCCGCGAGTAAACGCACTTGCTCTAGACTCAGCGATACGGATTGGCTAATTCCATCAATAACAACAAAATCATTGCCAAGGCCCTGCATTTTAGTAAATTTTAATTTCATTCAGATAATCGTACGGTTCTGAGATCCGCCATTGATATAACAAAATCACTCATCATAATAAAATTACTGTCAATTTTTATGCGTTTTTCTAATTGTAATTGCGCTTGTAATGGACATGTATCGTAGTGTCAAACTGATAACCACTTTTATACACAAACAGCTTATCCAGCTTCAGCTTATCTAATGTATTTCCGCGTATACAGCAGGGGGAGCAGATAACCGTTTCATCCAAAGTTAGTTTATTTCACTATAGTCCTGACTTATTAATCATGTTGTAACAATCATTTAATCTTTCTGCAAGTAAGGATACATAAAACAAAAATTTAGTAGCGCGACAGTATACAGAGTTCATAGCCTTATATGCTGGACGATTATAATTAACGGAAGCAACGGTTATATCTGTCTAATCAAAACGATGAAGATGTGATCAACATATCTTTATGCTAAGAGATAAACAATAAAGATTGCAATACGGACTATAATTTTCGATATTGGATATTCTTCACAAATATTCCGAAACAAGCTAAAAAAATCAAAAATAAACCAGATTTTTGATAAATAAGGGGTTATCACTTGTTGGCCTTCTTAAGTAAGGCATAGTTTGCTATATGCTATACTTTGCTACTCCCAAAACAACATTTAGTTAAAATATGAGTGAATACCTCTTTACTTCCGAATCGGTTTCTGAAGGTCATCCTGATAAAGTATCGGATCAAATTTCAGATGCGGTTTTGGATGCTATTCTGAGTCAGGACGTGAATGCACGCGTGGCTTGTGAAACATTATGCAGCACTGGATTAATTGTTCTGTCTGGCGAAATCACCACACACGCTTCAGTTGACTACAATATCATTGCACGAGAAACAGTCAAAAATATTGGTTATACCAGCTCAGAAATTGGTTTTGATTCGAGCACCTGTGCCGTATTAACTGCTTTTAATAAACAATCACCAGATATTGCACAAGGTGTTAATCGTAGCAAAGAAGAAGAAATGGATCAGGGCGCAGGTGACCAAGGCCTTATGTTTGGATATGCTTGCGATGAAACACCTCAATTGATGCCGATGCCCATTTTTTATGCGCATCGTTTAGTTGAGCGACAAGCCGAGCTCAGAAAAAAAGGCCAGCTTGCATGGTTGCGTCCCGATGCTAAATCGCAGGTATCCGTACGTTATCAGGATGGTAAACCGCAACGGATAGAAACGGTCGTTATTTCTACGCAGCATGACCCGGATATTTCTCAAGCTGCACTTACTGAAGCAGTAATTGAAGAGATCATAAAACCCGTGCTCCCAAAAGAGATGCTATCCGAACAGATTCAATATCTGGTCAATCCGACGGGACGCTTCGTAGTCGGCGGACCAATGGGCGACTGCGGTTTAACCGGACGTAAAATTATTGTTGACACCTACGGAGGAGCTGCACATCATGGTGGGGGCGCTTTTTCCGGCAAGGATCCATCCAAAGTAGATCGCTCAGCAACCTATGCTGGACGCTATGTCGCCAAAAATATTGTGGCGGCAGGAATCGCAAATAAATGTGAGATACAGGTAGCCTATGCGATTGGCGTAGCACGACCCGTTTCACTGTTGGTTAATACCTTCGGCACAGGAAAAATCTCTGATGAAGCCATTGCTAAACTGATTGAACAGCATTTTGATTTACGTCCGCGCGCTATCATCCACACACTTAACTTATTGCGCCCAATCTATGCTAAAACTGCAGCATATGGACATTTTGGACGTGATGACACGGACTTCACCTGGGAAGCAACAGATAAAGTAGCACAACTTCGAGCTGATGCAGGAATTTGAAATAGACGGTAAATTGTTGTCTATTATTCAATAACATAAGAATTTTAAGTTTTACCCTCCAAACTGAGGAGCGCTGCAACGGATAATTCCGTGAGGCTCGGTATGCGAGGACATTGTAACAACGGCGCTCGTTCATACTTAAAAGGATATTCTATGAACGCTGTGCTTAGTCCTAATAGCACTGACTATAAAATTGCCGACATGTCGTTAGCTGAGTGGGGGTGCAAAGAAATTGCTATAGCTGAAACTGAAATGCCTGGTTTAATGGCCTTGCGAAAAGAATATGCGGGCCAGAAGCCTTTAGCAGGCGCCCGTATCGCAGGTTCTCTACACATGACCATACAAACCGCAGTTCTGATTGAAACTTTGGTCACACTTGGCGCAGAGGTACGCTGGGCTTCGTGCAATATTTATTCTACACAAGATCATGCCGCCGCTGCCATTGCAGCTAAAAATATTCCTGTATTTGCCTATAAGGGAGAATCACTGGAAGACTACTGGGAATATGCTCACCAAATATTTGAGTGGTCAATTGATGGAAAACCAAGCTCCGCAAATATGATTCTGGACGATGGTGGTGATGCAACGCTATTACTTATTCTTGGTAGCAAAGCAGAGAAAGACCTGTCAGTTATTGCAGAACCCACAAATGAAGAAGAGGAAGCGCTATTTGCCTCAATCAAAAACAAATTAGCAAAACAACCTGACTGGTATTCAAAAAATCTTGCTAATATTCAAGGAGTTACAGAAGAAACAACTACGGGCGTACACCGTTTATATGAAATGCAAAAGAAAGGTGAATTACCTTTTCCGGCATTCAATGTGAATGATTCCGTCACTAAATCTAAGTTTGATAATCTTTATGGTTGCCGTGAATCACTGGTAGATGGTATCAAGCGCGCGACTGACGTAATGATCGCAGGTAAAATCACCGTCGTATGTGGTTATGGTGACGTGGGAAAGGGTTGTGCTCAGTCTTTACGTGGTCTGGGCGCGACTATCTGGGTCACTGAAATAGACCCTATTTGTGCACTTCAAGCAGCGATGGAAGGTTATCGTGTTGTGACTATGGAAGAAGCCTGTGAGCAAGCTGATATTTTTGTTACTGCGACGGGTAATTTACGAGTAATTACTCATGACCACATGCAGAGAATGAAAGATCAGGCTATTGTATGTAATATTGGTCACTTTGATTCTGAAATTGATATTGCTTCAGTTCAGAAATATCAATGGGAGAATATTAAACCACAGGTTGATCATGTTATTTTTCCATCCGGCCGTCGTATCATTGTGTTAGCACAGGGAAGACTTGTAAATCTGGGTTGTGCTACGGGACATCCCTCATTTGTGATGTCTAGTTCATTCACTAACCAAGTATTGGCACAGATGGAACTCTGGCAAAATGGAGAAAAATACCAGAATAATGTTTACGTTCTGCCTAAACAATTGGATGAAAAAGTCGCTCGACTTCATCTTGGAAAGCTGGGCGTAAAACTTACAGAGCTCACTGATGAACAAGCGCAATATCTCAATCTGGATAAGAATGGACCTTACAAACCAGAAATGTATCGATATTAATTGCAATACTAAAGCATAGATAAGAATAGAATAGCAAAAATGCATATTAGTAGTTTTTTGATTCTTATCTGCTTAGCACCTGGATCAGGCACTCATAATAGTATCAACTGATAACGAAGTTAAGCTCAATCAAAACGGCAGATTTAACCGAGTCTGCCGTAAACTTCCATGACAAACCTAATCAGGAGAGAAATCATCTAGTTGGTAAGCGGTTGATACTATCTTCTTGCTTGTAATATTTTGAGCACAATTTTCTAAACTCGGTGCGACTGTAATCGGAAAAATGGAATCACAAAAACAATTTACACCCACTTTCAGTTTCGAACTCTTTCCCCCGCAAACACCAGAGGGAGTAGAAAAATTGCGAGCTACCCGTAAACAACTGGCACAGTTTAATCCTAAGTTTTTTTCTGTAACTTTTGGAGCGGGCGGATCTACTCGTGATCGTACGCTTGAAACGGTATTGGAAATCCAAGCGGAAGGGCATGTGGCTGCACCTCATCTTTCTTGCATTGGCTCAACCCAGCAAAATATTCGAGCCGTACTGGAAAAATACCGCCTTAGTGGCATTCAGCACATTGTTGCACTTCGTGGCGATTTACCCTCAGGTATGGCACAAGCAGGCGAGTTTCGCTATGCAAGCGAACTGGTGGCATTTATTCGTAAGGAATTCGGTAGTACATTTCACATTGATGTCGCCGCTTATCCAGAATATCATCCGCAAGCGCGCTCAGCACAGGAAGATATAAAAAACTTCAAGCGGAAAATAGAAGCGGGAGCCGATTCGGTAATTACCCAATATTTTTATAATGCGGATGCATATTTTCATTTTGTAAAAACATGCGAAGCGGCGGGTATAAAAATTCCCATAGTGCCCGGTATTATGCCCATTAATAAATTTTTACAGTTGGTTAGATTCTCCGATTCCTGTGGTGCAGAAATCCCTCGGTGGATTCGAAAAAAGCTGGAAGGCTATGGAGATGATAGTGCTTCAATACATGCTTTTGGATTGGATGTTGTAACTGATCTCTGTGAACGTTTACTTAAGGCTGGCGCACCTGGCCTGCATTTTTATACCTTGAATTCAGCAAAATTCGTAGCCACTATTTGGCAACGTTTGAATATCAAGTAACATAATGGTTGATTTCAGTATCATCCACATCTGATAATCAGTTTGTATACGATCATTTTTTCAAGAGAGCAGAAGCCAAGCCAGTATATAATAATCGTTCCTGAAAGAAATTAGCATAAACAAAATATAGCAGAAGGTTGCAATAATGGATGATATAAAAATTGATTCAGAAACAGCGAAAATTGATGCTTGCATTCAGCACGGCAGAGAAATTTTAGCGACACAACTCGCACTTATAAAAGATAAAGGTTATGACTTTGCTCCTGAATTCAAGGAAATGACTATTCATCTCTATTTACTCGGTGTTATGTGGCGCTTTGCTGAAAGCCTAAACGCTTCAGAAGATGCGCGTGAAATGGCTTTCTCGGCGATGCGCTCCATATTGATTTATGATGGCGTACATAAGAAAAACGCACAGAAACGAATTGAGTTTCTAAGAAAGATGTCTCAGATCCCAGATGGTAGCAGCGCACTGGCTGTTGCGATTGGCTATGAATCTGTACTTGGAGATCATAGCCTAGCTGAAGTATTCGATCATTATACTGATGAGGTTCAGGTTTCCGGATCTTTCTGGCGACTCTATGATCGTGGAAAGAAAACAATGCTTTATGGAGGCTTATTTGTCGCCTTTTTGGTAATCTGGTTTATAACTCTCTTCTTGCCAGGAAATAGTGCGATTGCTATTCTTGCAGCTGGGCTTATTTCAGCTATGCTATTCATTATTCCAACGTTCTTAATTGGACTTTTGATCTATCGAATAAAAATTAAAAAATCGAAGCATTCGGATTTACCCTCATCTTAACCATATAGATTGAGTTTGTTATATTATCTGAATTCACTAGATTTTATTCGAACACGACGAAATAAATTTTAGTATTATTAACAAGGCCTGTTTCACGAATGTGATCAATCAGACTTTCTTTTTGATACACATCTCAATTAGGTAGATTAACCTCTAACGTATAATGAGTGCTCAAATCTTAGATGGGACGTTGATAGCAAGAACAGTACGTGCTGAATGGAAGATTCGTGCTGAAAATTTATCAAAAAAGGGCAAAAAACCGGGCTTGGCAGTCATAGTCGTAGGTGACGACCCTGCTTCGAGTATTTATGTACGTAATAAAGTAAAAGCCTGTAATGAAGTAGGGATATACTCAGAGACACATAGTTTTCCAAGCCATGCTAAGCAGGATGAAGTGTTACACTGCATTCAGGAATTAAATAAGGATGCACGAATTCATGGAATTCTTGTGCAATTACCACTGCCGCGACACTTTGAAAGTAATAAGGTGATTATGGCAATCGCTGTAGAAAAGGATGTCGATGGTTTTCACCTTTATAATGTGGGTGCACTGGTAACGGGAAATACTATATTTCCACCTTGCACACCTTTTGGTGTGATGGTAATGCTGGAAAAAAGCAATATCGTCATTGAAGGCAAGCATGCAGTTGTAATAGGACGCAGCAATATTGTAGGTAAACCCATGGCATTAATGCTATTGGAAAAAGGCGCCACCGTCACCATTTGCACATCAAAAACACGTGATTTATCAATATTTACACGCAGTGCAGATATCCTAGTGGTCGCAACCGGGAAGCCGCGCATGATTACGGCTGACATGGTGAAGCCAGGTGTTATAGTAATCGATGTCGGCATCAATCGATTACCTGATGGAAGACTTACAGGTGATGTAGACTTTGAATCACTTAAGGATAAAGCTGGATACATTACACCGGTACCGGGCGGAGTAGGCCCCATGACAATTACGATGTTGTTATGCAATACTATCACAGCGGCCGAAAGAGCAGGAATCGCTAGTTAGATATCAATTTTAGAAAATTATTTAAGTCTAGAAAATGGAATTACAACCTGATATTGATCCACAGGAAACACAAGAATGGCTTGAGGCACTGGAATCTGTATTAACCAGAGAGGGTGCTGAGCGCGCTCATTTTCTACTAGAAAAACTGGTGGAGAAAGCACGGCGTTCTGGCGCATATCTTCCCTATAGTGCTAATACCGCTTACATTAATACTATTCCACCCGGTCTGGAAGAACGCTCGCAAGGCGATAATGCAATTGAGCATCGCATTCGTTCTTATGTTCGCTGGAATGCCATGGCAATGGTACTGCGTGCTAACAAAGCCACCAATGTCGGGGGGCACATAGCAAGCTTTGCATCTGCCGCAACACTCTATGATGTGGGCTATAATCATTTCTGGCATGCGCCTAGTGAAAACCATGGTGGTGACTTGGTTTATGTTCAAGGGCATTCTTCGCCTGGTATCTATGCTTATGCTTTTCTATCAGGACAATTGACACAAGAACAACTGAATAATTTTCGCCAAGAAGCGGGCGGGAAAGGCCTGTCCTCTTATCCACATCCATGGCTAATGCCGACTTTCTGGAAATTTCCGACCGTATCGATGGGGTTGGGACCGCTCATGGCAATTTACCAAGCACGCTTCATGAAATATCTCGGGAGCCGAGGATTAGTCAATACCGAGGGGCGTAAAATATGGGCCTTCATGGGTGATGGCGAAATGGATGAACCGGAGTCATTAGGTGCCATCACGCTGGCATCACGTGAACATTTGGATAATCTGATATTTGTTATTAATTGTAACCTCCAACGTCTAGATGGACCAGTTAGAGGGAATGGAAAGATCATCCAGGAATTGGAAGGCGCATTTCGTGGTGCTGGCTGGAATGTCATCAAGGTCATATGGGGATCCTACTGGGATCCCTTATTAGCAAAAGATACTAAAGGATTGCTGCAGAAACGCATGATGGAATGTGTAGACGGCGAATATCAAACATTTAAATCTAGAGATGGCGCTTATGTGCGCAAACACTTCTTTGGTAAATATCCTGAATTACTGGAGATGGTTGCTAGTATGTCTGACGATGATATCTGGCGACTGAATCGCGGCGGCCATGATCCTCATAAGGTCTATGCTGCATATGCTTCAGCAGTAAAACACAAAGGACAAGCCACTGTAATACTTGCCAAGACAATTAAAGGTTATGGTATGGGTGAGGCTGGAGAGGCGCAGAATATTACCCATCAACAAAAGAAAATGGGTACGACTTCATTGAAAGCCTTCCGTAATCGCTTTGGGTTGGCAATACCGGATGATAAAATAGACGATATTCCGTATCTTACGCTGGATGAAGACTCGCCTGAATATACCTATATGCATGCACGACGACAAGCACTGGGAGGGTTTCTACATCGTCGTAAACAGAAAGCTGAAGCACTACAGATCCCACCTTTATCAGCTTTTGAATCATTGCTAAAAGCAAGTGGCGAAGGCCGTGAATCTTCCACGACCATGGCATTTGTACGCATTTTGAATATTTTGGTAAAAGATAAAGAGATTGGTAAGCGTGTTGTACCGATTGTTGCTGATGAATCTCGAACTTTTGGCATGGAAGGCATGTTCCGACAACTGGGTATTTGGTCTTCGATAGGCCAGCTTTATACTCCACAGGATTCTGAACAGCTAATGTATTATAAAGAAGATAAGCACGGGCAAATTCTACAAGAAGGAATCAATGAGGCCGGTGCCATGTCGTCATGGATTGCAGCGGCAACTGCTTATAGTACACATGGCATACAGATGATTCCTTTTTTTATATTTTATTCTATGTTTGGTTTTCAGCGCATAGGAGATTTAGCTTGGGCAGCAGGAGATATGCGATCCCGTGGTTTCTTGCTAGGTGGCACCGCTGGTCGTACCACATTGAATGGTGAGGGTCTACAGCATGAAGATGGGCATAGTCATGTGACTGCTTCTACTATTCCAAACTGTGTTTCCTATGACCCAACATTTGCTTATGAACTGGCGGTTATTATCCAGGATGGCTTACGCCGCATGTATCAGGAGCAAGAGGATATATATTATTACATTACCGTAATGAATGAAAATTATTCTCAGCCAGAGATTCCGAAAGGAATGGAACAGAATATATTAAAAGGAATGTATTTATTTCAGGAAGGTAACAAGCGGAGTAAAAGCCCACGTGTACAGCTACTCGGTTCTGGCACAATTTTGCGCGAAGTGATTGCTGCGGCAGAAATACTTAAGAAAGAATATAATGTGAATGCCGATATCTGGAGTGTTACCAGTTTTAATGAATTACGACGTGAGGCAATGAGTGTGTCTCGCTGGAACATGTTACATCCGACTGAACCAGCTAGATCATCCCATGTGACTAAATGCTTAAAAGATCGAGAAGGCCCTGTGGTGGCATCGACTGATTATATGAAGATTTATGCAGATCAGATACGTGAATTTGTTCCTGGATGCTACCGTGTGTTGGGAACGGATGGTTTTGGGCGATCTGATACACGCGAAAAACTACGACAATTTTTTGAGGTAGATCGTTATTATGTAACAGTCGCAGCACTTAAAGCACTAGCTGAAGCGGGGAGTATTCCTGATAAACAGGTTGTTCAAGCGATACAAAAATTTGGTATTGATCCGAATAAGCCTGATCCAGTTACACTTTAAGGCCAGTTAACCTCATAATAAAACTAACCATAATTATAATTATCCAATGACCGAATGGAGTTATTCGGTAGTTATCTATATATCTGTAATATATGATTTAAGGAAAATCTGTGGCTGAAGTTAAGCAAATATTAATTCCTGATATAGGCGATTTTAAGGATGTACCTGTTATAGAGCTGCTCGTCAAAGTAGGCGATAAAATTGTAACTGAAGATCCGTTAATCTCATTAGAATCAGACAAAGCTACAATAGAAATACCGGCCCCTCTCTCTGGCATCGTTAAAGAAATATATGTCAAACCAGGAGATAAAGTTTCCGAGAGTACACCCGTTTTATCGCTGGAAATACTCGATACCGAAAATACGAACACAAAAGAATCTGCGCCTGTAGATTCAACTGATATATCCACAGCTTCAATAGAGAGCGAGTTAAAGGAAGTAATACCGCAGCCGGCACAGAAAAGGGAAACAAGGCAGCCATCGCAATTTAACAATAGAGATCTATTGACAAATGATACTGCCTTACATAAAGCACATGCAGGTCCTGCGGTAAGACGTTTTGCACGTGAGCTCGGCGTGAATCTAGCCTTAATTACAGGCAGCGGCCCCAAACAACGTATCCTTAAGGAAGACATTCAGGCGTATGTAAAAACAAGTCTTCTGGAATCCCAGAATAATATCGATACAGGGACGGCACTGAATCTATTACCATGGCCACGAGTTGACTTTGCTAAATTTGGCCCGATAGAGCAAAAACCGCTCACACGCATAAAACAGATCTCTGGCGCCAATTTGCACCGTAACTGGGTCATGATTCCACATGTTACTCAGTTTGATGAAGCCGATATCACTGACCTGGAAATATTACGAAAAAGATCTAATGAAGCTATAGAAAAGAACAAGGTTAAGCTCACTCTATTAGCCTTCTTAATGAAGGGATTAATCACAACACTAAAGATATTCCCAGAATTTAATGCTTCATTGAGCAGCGAAGGCGAAGAAACAAATCTAATTATCAAGCATTATTATCATTTAGGCTTTGCAGTAGACACACCAAATGGGCTGGTCGTGCCTGTAATTAAAGATATCGACCAAAAAGGGGTGGTTGCTATTGCTGAAGAATTAAGCAAACTTTCAGAATTGGCTCGTGAAGGAAAATTAAAACCGACAGAAATGCAAGGTGCAAGTTTTACTATCTCAAGCCTTGGCGGTATTGGTGGTACTGCTTTTACGCCCATTATCAATGCACCAGAGGTTGCTATTCTTGGTGTTTCCCGGGCAAGCTTGAAACCCGTTTACCGTGATAATCAATTTATCCCGCGCTTAATACTGCCACTGTCATTATCCTACGATCATCGAGTGATCGATGGTGCATCAGCCGCACGTTTCACTGCACATCTGACTGAGATGCTAGCAGATATGCGTTTAGCCTTATTATAAAAATATAATTAAGATGGAGCTTTCTCTATACTGTGATACACATAATACCCCATGAGTAATGTCTGAACTGAAATTTTCTCTGACTGGTATTTATGGTGGAACGTTTGATCCTATTCACTATGGTCATTTACGAATAGCAGAGGAGCTTACCGATATTATTGGCTTTCAGACAATACATTTTATTCCCTCAGGTTCGCCTCGTTTACGCTGCGATCCATTCGCATCAAGATATCATCGCCTCATGATGACTCACCTAGCGATACAAAATAATTCCAAATTTATACTTGATGCACGCGAAATTAATCGTGAAGGAAAAAGTTCGAGCGTGGAATCATTACGCGAATATAAATATGAATCTGGAGATGACAAAACTGCTTTATGCTTTATCATAGGGATCGATGCCTTTATGAAATTACCCCTATGGTATTGTTGGCGTGAGTTATTTACTCTTTGCCATTTTATCATTGTGCATCGTCCAGGACGAATCTCCATGATGAATCAAGATACACTGCCACAAGATTTGAAAAAAGAATGTGCATCACGTTGGGTAACCAACTCCAATGATTTGAAGCGCCAATCCAGTGGACTAGTTTTTGTGGCATCCACTTCGTTATTAGATATTTCCGCCACAGCTATTCGTTCATTTTTCAGTGCTGAAAAAAGTACGCGCTATTTACTTCCTGATGCGGTTCTTGACTATATTAATATCCATCACTTGTATTCCGGAGAAGAATGAAAGCAGATACGCTGGTGAAAACAACTATTGCCGCTCTAGAAGACATTAAAGCTTATGATATTGAGATACTGAATGTGACAAAAATAACCTCGTTGTTTGATTATATGATCATTGCGAGCGCTGACTCAACCCGTCAAGTCAAGGCATTAGCTAATAATGTGCAAGAAAAAGCAAAGGCAGCAAATGAGACGGTTTATAGTGTAGAAGGGGAGCAATCCGGAGAATGGATACTCGTTGATTTAGGTAATGTTATTGTGCACATCATGCAACCTGCCACCCGCCAATATTACAACATTAAAGCGCTATGGACAGACCAAAGCAAAGATAATTAGAAAATAAACTACCAACTCGATATTCGGATCAAATATCGTACGATCTCATATCAACAATCCTAAACTATCATTTATTAGGTATAAAATTGAAATTGGAGGTTATTCAATTTCAATTATAAATTTTTACATACAGTTACTAAATAGAGGCACGGTAATTGGTGGCTTAAATTTATATTATATTTATATAGATACTTCATATTATGAAATTCTACATTCTGGCGGTCGGTAATAAAATGCCAGACTGGATCAAGGCCGGTTATATTGAATATATCAAGCGTATGCCTCATGAGATAACCGTCGAATTAGTCGAAATCAAGCCTGAAAAGCGGGTTGATGGAAAGCAAAGTGAACAATTACTATATGCTGAAAGTGTGCGTATACGGGCTGCAATAACATCCGGGTGCCGTTTGATAATTTTAGATGAGCGGGGCAAGCGTTGGTCGACAACCAAATTAGCCGATGTGATAAGCGACTGGATGAGGGTTGGTGGAGATACTGCCTTTATTATCGGTAGCGCAGATGGACTGCATGATAATATCAAAAATTTGAAGAGTGAAACTTTATCACTTTCTACATTAACGCTACCACATGGCCTGGCACGAATAATATTGGCCGAACAGCTATATCGTGCGATATCCATTATCAAGAATCACCCGTATCACCGCAGGTAATTCTGGCATGATAGAAATGGACGATAATACTTTCCTCTTTGATAAAGAGAACATATTATAAGAACTTTCGAATCATAATATACGCGCTGCTTTTTTATAAAGATTATATTCGTCATGACCTTTCTGGAAAATCATATATATCTTGCTTCTCATAGCCTTCGCAGACGAGAATTACTAAAACAAATTGGAGTAAAATATAAAGTATTATTATTGCGTGAAACACTGTGTCGTCCTCCTGACATTGATGAAACACCCTTATCGAATGAGGCACCGATAGACTATGTTTACCGTATTACTCATATCAAGGCTGAAGAAGGATGGAAACGATTAATGCAGCGTAAATTACCCTTATTACCTATGTTAGTAGCGGATACGGTAATAGCGCTTGACGGATATATTCTTGGCAAGCCAAGGAATATGGCTCATGCAGAAGAAATGTTGTGGGCACTTTCTGGACGCACTCACCAGGTACTGACTGCAATAGCCGTCATAATTAAAAATGAATTACAAGTTCGTTTATCAACCACTACAGTACGATTTCGTGAAATTGGAAAACGTGAGATTCGCAGCTGTCTTGCCAATAACAAAATATATGACATGGCCGGTGCTTATGCAATTCAAGGTATAGCATCTGCATTTATAGTTGAAATATCGGGTAGTTATAGCGGGGTAATGGGATTGCCATTATTTGAAACTGCACAACTATTAGAAGAATCCGGAATAGAAATATTTCCATAAACCAGTACTCGTTAAGTCTTGAACTATACTTTTTATGAGTAATGAAATTCTTGTCAATATCACACCACAGGAAACACGCGTTGCCATCATCGAGCAAGGTGTAACACAAGAGTTACATATTGAACGCATCAGTGGCCAAGGTATTGTCGGTAATATATATAATGGCCGAGTCAGCCGTGTACTGCCTGGAATGCAGTCAGCATTTGTGGATATTGGCTTGGATCGTGCAGCTTTTTTACATATTGCGGATATCTGGGGATCAGATCAAAACAAGCAGTCTATAAAATCAATTGAAAAGTTGCTACACGCAGGAAGCAATATTCTTGTTCAGGTGATCAAAGATGCCATTAGTACTAAAGGTGCACGACTTTCTACTCAAATTAGTCTAGCCGGACGCATGCTGGTTTATCTTCCGCAGGAATCTCATATCGGTATCTCCCAGCGTATAGAAAATGATGATGAACGCGAATTATTACGAGAAAAGCTAGAACATGTACTGCCTCGTGATGAGAAAGGTGGTTATATCATTCGGACAATGGCCGAGGCAGCAAATGAGAGTGATCTGCGTGCAGATATTGAGTATCTGCATAAGCTGTGGCACGATATCCAACGGAAATCCTTAATTGTTACCGCACCAGTATTGCTTTACCAGGACCTAGATCTCAGCCACCGTGTGTTACGTGATTTTGTAAATGATGATACTAAGCGGATTTACGTGGATTCCCGTGAAAATCATCAAAAGCTGGTTATATTTGCCCGAAGTTATATGATTAATTTAGCGGAGCGCATCGCCCTTTATACTGGAGAAAGGCCGTTATTTGACTTATATGGCGTAGAAGATGAAATTGAAAAATCTTTAGCAAAACGCGTAAACTTAAAATCGGGTGGATACCTTATTATTGACCAGACCGAGGCCTTGACCACCATGGATGTCAATACTGGCGGTTTTGTCGGGGTACGAAGTTTTGATGACACAATCTTCAAAACGAATCTAGAGGCAGCCCAGGTCATTGCTCGCCAACTACGTCTACGTAATCTGGGTGGGATTATCATTATCGATTTTATCGATATGGATAATGAGGAACATAAAAATGCGGTGTTAAGCGAGTTCAATAAGGCTTTAATGAAAGACCGAACACGCATGACTATAAACGGATTTACTACGCTCGGTTTAATTGAAATGACCCGAAAACGTATTCGCGAAAGTTTGAATCAGGTCCTGTGCGAATCTTGTCCAACCTGCCAGGGACGAGGGAAAATTAGAACAGCGCAAACCATTTGTTACGAGATCCTACGTGAATTACTGCGTGAATCGCGTCAATTTGATGCAAATGAATTTCGTATTCTCGCTTCTCAGCAAGTCATTGATTTATTTCTTGATGAAGAATCTCAAAGCCTGGCTCAGCTCGGTGATTTTATCGCGAAACCGATCAGTCTACAGGTAGAAGAATCTTATACACAAGAGCAATATGATGTCATCCTCATGTAATATAACAGCAATTAGCTAAAGCGTTATATCACGCACATATATTTAACATGATAATTATTTCTGTAAGCAATATCAAAAAAGTAGTGAATAAATTTCATTAAATCGTATTTTAAGTCGGCTCTATCTAGAATCTGAAAGAGGCCTTTGCAAAACCCCAATAGTTGGAAAGACAATCCTTTATAATCAATGAGTTGAAATTTCTAGCAAGGGCTTTTGCAAAAGTTTTTGAAAATATAGCACCTGACCAAGGTGGCTTGGGTGAAAAAAATTAACTCAGTTGAAATGATTGCTCCTACTTGCAATAACCATTCTTCTTGAACCAGAGTATCGCATCTCTAAGAGCTTCAATCGCGGGCCGATGTTGATAGCCTAATTCACGCTCAGCCTTTTTACTAGTGAAAAACATAATTTTTTTGGCCATACGAATACTGTCTACTGTAGCACGTGGCTCAGTATGCGTAATCATTGAAATTCTTTCCATTATCCAGGCGGTGGGTAACATGAAATTTAATGGTAAATTAATTCGCTTTAAGCGTTTATCATTAATCTCATCTATTGCTTGCAATATCTGTAGCAATGTCATGTTATCTCCCCCTAGAATATAACGTTCGCCGGGTTTTCCATATTTAAAGGCTAACAGATGTCCATATGCAATATCATCAGCATGGGCAACATTTAAACCGGTATTTACATAGGCAGGCATCTTGCCAAGCAGTGTATCCAGCACAATGCGTCCAGTTGGTGTGGGTCTAACATCTCGTGGCCCTATCGGCGTAGATGGATTTACAATAACCAAAGATAATGCCAGTTCATCCGTAAGTTGTTTGACAGCTTGTTCAGCCAGAAACTTTGAGCGTTTGTAATGTCCCGCTATCATTGCAAGACTAGAAGGCGTTTCTTCATTCGCCGGTACCCCCCCGTGATTCAGTCCTAATACAGCTACACTGCTAGTATAGACGATACGTTTTACACCGGCTTCAACAGCCGCTAATATTAATGCGCGAGTTCCTTTGACATTGATGTCATACATGATCTCGGGATCAGGTACCCAGAGTCGATAATCCGCAGCAACATGAAATAGGTTATCGCAACCCACAGTAGCGCGTTTTAACGATACAGAATCACGTAGGTCTCCTTCAACGATTTCAATCGGTAGTTTCCCAAGATTACGCCGATCACTCTTTGGTCTAACTAATACTCTAACTTCATGACCCGCTGCCAGCAAACAATGCATGACAGCTGAGCCAAGGAAACCAGTTGCCCCAGTAACCAATGATTTCATAATAAGGTAATATCCTCATGTTTCATTATACTAATTGGCTCCTGAGTTATTAGCATCAAAAGGCTAACTGGATTTAACGCTTTTCGAATATCTAAATAGTAAAAACAAGCATATTTCCAAAGTATGATGATCAATAGTAGAATATTTCTGGCGAGGGATTTTTCAAAAACCTCTCTTAATGAATTTGTACTTAAAAAAACAAACTTTCTCTGTTTAATTTCTTCAATACAGTAACATTCTAATCATGCATTTTTATAATCGCTTAGAAAGCTCAATCAAACTCGTATCAGGTAAATTTCTAGACATTATATTAAAAAGCATATTTAAAATTAGATTATAATTTGCAAATAAGCTTGTAGTTAAGATTGTTGCTTTAACACTACCACGCGTAATCTTAACTTGTCTTGCCTCATTGAAGTCACGGTGTTGATTAATCTTGTTCAGCGTTAGAATCGCCATTCCCAACGCCCATAGACAAAATCGCCGCACTCCCTTTTCCTCTGGGGGAATCATGCAGGTATAAGCAAGCGCATTCTGTAAGTGTTGCCTGGCTACACCAAGCAATACACCTAACCCAGCCTGGAATCTTTCATCAGAGCTGCCGGGTCGTAATTGGCTCAAATCAAATCCTTCCTTAAGGAAAATATCTTGCGGTAGCCAGCATGCACCCCGTCTTCTATCATCCCATATATCCTTAAGAATATTGGTCATTTGCAGACCCTGGCCAAATGATACAGCCAACTCCATTAAAGCCGGTTTATTTCGGTTTATTTTTTCTGAATAATCACAAAATAATTCCGTGAGCATTTCTCCCACAACGCCAGCAACATAATAACAATATTGATTTAACGCCGATAAATCCTTTAATCCTGCTAGCGTTTCCGTATCCTGATAATCAGCCATGCCGCGTCCCATAATACGAATACAGCGCTCTAATGCCACGCGCTGGCTGGCATTAAAACTATGTGTAACACGAATAATAGCGGGCGTATTTTTTATTAATTCGTGTTCAGCCGGAATAGTGTGGTCAGAAAGAAGTGGAAATAATTCTTCAACAAATTCTTCCGCTGCAATATTTCCACAAACAACCTCAATAAATACATTTGAAAGCCTGCGAGTTTGTTCCGGCGTTAATGCATTATCATCCTCTATCGTATCTGCAATGCGGCACAACAGATAAGCGTTTCCGATCACTCGACTCAGTGCTTCTGGCAATTGTGGAATGGTTAAAGCAAATGTGCGTGAGACACCCTGCAGAATGTAATCCTGATATTGTTCATCTTTAAAACTAGAATAGCTTGTCATTTACAGATATGAGCGTCAATCAATATCGCATGTTACTATAACTAAAGACACCGAGACACTCTCTTTCTGTATATCAGCGTGTAATCCTAGTGAGTAACAGCTATTCTTCGTTATTCCATTATTACTCGATGGAAATATCGGATTAAGGGAGTATTTTCTCAGCAGCCATTAACTGATCTACCGATTCACGTTCACGAATAAGATAAATATTATTATCGTCCACCATCACTTCAGCAGCGCGAGGGCGAGTATTGTAATTTGAGCTCATGCTCATGCCGTAGGCACCTGCGGACATGACAGCAAGTAAATCTCCGCTTGCCAGAGTCAGTTTCCGGTTATGTCCAAGAAAATCACCTGTCTCACAGACTGGACCCACTATTTGATAATTAGAGACAGTTCCTTTACCCTTAATAACCGGTAATATCTCATGATAAGCATTATAGAAAGCTGGACGCATGAGATCATTCATGGCAGCATCAACGATAGCAAAATTACGTTCTGGGGTATGTTTAAGGTATTCTACCCGAGTAAGCAACAAGCCAGAATTACCTACCAGCGAACGTCCTGGCTCAATTAGGATACGTTTCTTACGCTGACCGATACTGGCGCATAAAGCTGAAACATAGTCCTTTATGGACGGTGGGGTTTCATCAGCATAACGAATACCCAATCCACCGCCAAGATCCAGATGATTAATTTGTAAACCCTGCTTCTCCAGGCGATCCACTAAATCAAACATTTTTTTACGTGCCTGAACGAATGGATCCAGATCGGTTAGCTGAGACCCAATATGACAATCCAGTCCCATAAAATTTATATGAGAGAATTGCTTGGCAGAACTATAGAGTCTTTCCGCTTCATTGATCGGTATTCCAAACTTGTTTTCTTTTAAACCGGTAGAAATATAGGGATGTGTTTTCGCATCAACATCAGGATTGACTCGTAAACTCACGGGTGCAGTTTTATGCATTTCACTGGCTACCTGATTCAATAACAATAACTCTGCTTCAGACTCCACATTGAAACAAAGAATATCAGCAGTCAGTGCCATACGCATTTCATCAATCTTCTTACCGACACCTGAAAACACAACTTTCCGTGGATCTCCGCCTGCTTTAAGAACGCGCTGTAATTCTCCACCAGAAACAATATCGAAGCCGCTGCCTAAACGGGCAAACAAGTTAAGAACGGCAATATTGGAATTCGCTTTGACCGCATAACAAATAAGATGCGCATGTGAAGTAAACGCAGAATCAAATTCTTGATAAGCCCTCGTTAATGCTGAGCGCGAATAAATATAACAAGGCGTTCCATACTCATGGGCAATCTGTTGCAAAGAAATCGATTCGGCATAAAGCTCATTATTACGATAAATAAAAGATGAGAAACCACTCATTAATTTTCCTTCGGATCCTGTGAAACATGAGACAACGCGTTATCTTGCGGTAGATAAAGTGGCGCTTTCAAGCCACAGGCACTCAGTAATAATATTAATAAAAAAACGGTACAGAACATGCGCATAAAAGGATCGTCAAATCTATAAATATCAGGATATTAACATAAGTGCATCTCGCCGCAGCGATACATAAAACTAATTATCTGTAACAGATTGGGCAGATAGTTTTCGATTAGCTACTTCCTTAGTAAGCCAGTCTAGCAAATTATCGAGCAACTCATTCGTTCCTTCAGTCAAGGCCGTTACAGCTCCTGTGGCATCCGGAGTAAGCGCGGTTATATTTATATGAAAACGGTGTTGAGCCAGTATTAAACGGGTACGCTGCTCAATCAGATGGGCACGCAGGCTAATTACAACATGACTGTTATCAGCAGCATCAAAAACCTGAGAGAATTCTTCAAGTTCGGTGTACAGCCCATAATCAGCCTTTGCGCTATTCTTATCCCTTATGACTTTATTATCAGTGTCAGTAACAATACGACTTCTCATTCTCTCTGTGAGTAAAACCGCAGGCGCAGCAATCCAGCGACTATAAGCATATGCATATGATTGTGAGGAATTATGATAAGCAAAACGATATCGTATTGCCTGACTATCAAGCCATATCGGCGATATCACTTCTGCTACTAGCAAGTTTACTGTTTCTACACGTGATGATTTGACTGCATCAGCAACATGCGGCGAATGGACCAATCCAAGATCATAAATCGCGACAGGAACTTCCGATCGGGGCCCCACAGCGCATCCTGAAAGCAGCAACATAATCAATATAAGAATTTTTCTCATTAGCTGTCGCTTAGGGTGATATAAAGCCATATTCTCCCGGACCTGGCAGCGGCGGGGGGCTACCAAATAATAAGCTTTGTGGGTTTTCCTCCACCTGGCGAAGAACGCGATCTAAATTATAAGTGCTGCGTGTCACTCCATCACTTATTTTATGAAGCTCTGGAATGGCAGCAGCAAGCTCTTCAGTACTTTGAGACAGGTTATCCATAATTCCTCCCTGCTGATTAACTCTCGCTGTAATATGACGAATCTCAAGCAACAATTGATCAAGATGGCCTACAACCGACTCTGTTTCTGTAGTTAAGCCTGAAAATGACTTAAATACAGGCTGTAATTGCTTAGCAGTCTCATCAAACTGGCCCGTTGCTTTTTCTATATTTTTCAAAATATTCGAAAATTGCGCTTGATTTTTTTCGCTCAATAACAGATGCATTTTTTTTACCAATTCGTTTACATTACTCAGTAAGTCTTGCCCAGAGCCCGCGACTTCCTCAAATAATGAGCGGCGCATTGGAATCTGTGCATCATGTTGTAATCGTTCAGGTTCGCTCCCGTCATCATTCAATTGGACATAAGCTAATCCAGTCACACCTTGATAGCCAAGCTGGGCATATACACTCTTGGTAAGCATAATATTTTCATCTACTGAGATATTAATCAGAATCTGGTTTAAATTATCCGGATTAAAACGAATACTTTCTACTTTACCAATATTGACCCCGCGATAATGTACTGCTGCCTGGGAATTAAGTCCTGTGACTGATTCATTTGTTACCACAAGATAATCACTCCGCTTGATAACATCTCCATTGAACCATGTAGCAACGAACATTGCAGCTACACTTAGGGAAATCACAAATAAGCCCGCTACCAGGGCGTGCGCACGATTTTCCATGATATCTCTCTTTTTGTTTACTATTTTCTATTGTGAGTCTACTCTATACAGTCTTAAAGAAGCTATTAATGAATGGATGTTGATGGTGGCGTATGTCCTGTAGATTGCCTATTGCCACGATTTGTTGATCAGCTAATACTGCTATACGATTCGATAAGGCAGATAATGTTTCCAGATCGTGTGTCACCATGACAATAGTCAGATTCATTTCGGCACGTAAAGCAAGTATCAGCTTCACAAAACCTTCGCTAAGCTCAGGATCTAACCCTGCAGTTGGCTCATCAAGAAATAACAACTCTGGATCTAATGCCAAAGCGCGTGCCAACGCGACTCGTTTAACCATCCCGCCGGAAAGATTTGCAGGCATTTTATTTGCATGCTGTGACCCAATGGCAACCATATCAAGTTTGAACATAACCAGGTCACGTATCATTCGTTCATCTAAAGTGCGAAGTTCACGCAATGGCAGTGCAACATTATCAAACACAGATAAGGCACTAAATAGAGCACCTTGTTGGAATAACACTCCCGATCGATTACGGATATTTCTCAGCAGGTCAAAATCACAATCACATCTGGAGGCACCAAAAACCCTTATATTGCCCTTACTTGGCCTTTCTAAACCCAGCATCTGTCGTAGTAATGTTGTTTTCCCACTACCAGAACCGCCAACCAATGTCAGTACCTCGTGATAATGCACGCATAGATTAATATCCCGATGAACTACCAGTTGACCAAAGCGAGTATGTAATGCTTCAATTTCAATGATACAGTTTTGAGCAATCATCTCCTTATAGAAGCCCGACATCTGAAAATACAATAGCAAAAATTGCATCAATAATGATAACAACAGTGATTGCTGTGACGACTGAATTAGTCGTACCCTCACCCAAGCTCTCGGTATTAGGTTTGATTCTTAAGCCGAAATGACAAGCTATCAATGCAATTACCATACCGCAAACAGCTCCTTTTCCTAATCCTAGCCATAAATTAGCTGTTGGCACTGCATCTGGTAATGCTGTTAAGAAATATTGATAGCTCAATCCTAGTTGTAATTCCGCCGCCACTATGCCACCCATTAGTGCAACAGCGCTGGTCCATAATACTAACAATGGCATTGCAATACCTAATCCTAATACTTTTGGCAATACCAAGCGTTGGCTATGAGAAATACCCATCACCGTCAGTGCATCCAATTCCTCGGTTACTCTCATAACGCCTAATTGTGCGGTCATAGAAGAGCCGGAACGCCCTGCTACCAGAATTGCGGCAAGCAAAGGACCTAGTTCTCGGATAATACTGATACCCAGAATATTAATAATAAAGATATCTGCTCCAAACATTTGTAATTGCTTGGAAGAAAGATAACTCAAGACGATACCAATAAGAAATCCTACCAATGCGGTAATACCCAATGCCTGTGCACCAGTGCGATATAAATTTGCAGAAATTTCACGCCAAGGAATATAGCGCGGATATTTGATCAGAAGCTTGGCACTCAGCAATAACTGACCGATTAGAATAACGATTCCAATCAGATGTTCCCATAGCAGTAGCGCGATTCTCCCTGATATCATGATGGGCCATAACAAATCATGAGATTTTGGTTTGTCGAAAGAAGCGGCCTGTTTCTCAAGTCGCTCAAACATTTTTTCCTGCTCTGGTCGCAATAATATGTGCATCGGACGCTGTGAATTCCAAGCGCGCCATAATAATATTACGCCCGCAGCGTCCATTTGTTTGATTTCAGTTAAATCCCAATATAAATCAGGATCATCAGCGTAATTACCAAGATCAATAATTAGTGTTTGTAGTTGTTTTCCAAGAGTAACTAAAGTAAAGTCCCCCGTGAGTATCAGGCGATTTACGCCGTCATCAGAAATGAATCGATACCAATGTGTGAAGGACTTATCAAGGCGAGTTGGCATCAATATCTTTTCCCGGCACTTTATGAGTTGATACCAAGGATTCCTTTTATCATTAAACAGATTGAACAGCTCGTATCATAAAAATGACTATAATTAACTTATTGCTGTTTAACACTACCTGAAATACCTATTTATCAGATAACTAGCCAATTAAGTGACTGTCAACTCATAGTCATACATTGCATTATCGGTAATCCCTTACCACTTAATCTGCTTGGGCCATTTTTTCCCGCGCTAACGCCGGACCCGTAGCAAAATAGCGTTTGATACCTGCGAACATAGCATCGGCCATCTTGTTTTGATAGGCGGCAGTTCTTAATTTTTCTTCTTCGTTCGGATTACTGAGAAAGGCTGTTTCAACTAAAATCGATGGAATGTCTGGCGATTTTAGTACGGCAAATCCAGCCTGCTCAACGTTTTTCTTATGCAGGTGATTAATACCACTAATTTCTTCAAGAACATGATCCGCAAGTTTAGCACTATCATTAATAGTAGCGTTTAACGATAAATCAATTAATAATTTTTGTATATCGGCAGGCTTAGAAGCGATATCAACACCACCCATTAAATCACCATCAACACTGTTTTCCTTTCTCGCTAACCAGCTAGCAGCGGTGGAAGTCGCACCATTCTGAGATAGCGTAAATACAGAAGAACCCCGTGCATGTGTTTTATGGAAAGCATCAGCATGAACCGATACAAATAGATCAGCATTAAAGCTACGTGCTTTATCACGTCGCATAGGCAATGAAATATAATAATCACTATCGCGTGTGAGGACTGCTCGCATATTCGGCTCTTTATCAATCCTGGCTTTAAGCTTTTTAGCAATCGCCAGGGTAATATCCTTTTCGTGCGTACCCTTATGACCAATTGCGCCCGGATCTTTACCACCATGGCCCGGATCAATAGCAACAATGATGGTTCGCGGCGAAGCTGGCTTACGGTTACTGACGACATAAGGCTTACGATGATTAATAATATCAGGTTTATGTTGATTGATGGTTTTAACGGTTTTATGCTGTCTTGATTCAGGGCTTTCCAAACTTTCCGATTCATTTGATCGAGTCAGCAAAACGATTAAATCATCCAGCGAATCCGTTTGAGCTACCTGTTGAGCTGCCTGATAAACATCAAGCACTAGTCTGTGACCAAAATTATCTATCGGCTCAAGTGTAAATGCTTGTGGCACAACATCTGTTTTAACATCGAGTACTAGCCGTAATATATGCGGTTTAAAACGCCCGATACGCGCCTTTTGAATAAGGGGGTCAGTTGCGTTAACTTGCCCCGGCAAGCTTTTCAGTACAGCTGTCAGTTCAATATCTTTTAAATCAATAACCACACGCTTTGGATTATCCAAGGTGAGGAGGGAATACTGGATCGGCAGGTTCGATTCCAATGTAAAGCGGGTACGTTCTGATGATTCCGACCAAACACGCACGGAATGAACTTCAGTAGCCGCAAATACGGTCTTACTGAATAAAAAAAACGACAATGCAACTGCAATTAGTAAATATGTTAGAAAAAAAGATGCTGCAGAAGGGAAATGATCAGCACGTGCCATTTTGATCAGAGATGCTCTGAATTCCGCCATTGTACCAAACATCGATTTCCTGCCTCCGTCCCTGTTTGAATTTTAATACTTCGGCCTGGCTCAGCAATACAGATAGAAAACTGTAAATCTGCAGTGGGCAACAGTTTACCTGCTTTTTCTGGCCATTCCACCAGACAAATTGAATTCGCATTAAAATATTCACGAAAACCCGCTTCTTCCCACTCTATTGGATCATTGAAACGATAAAAATCAAAGTGATAGAAGTATAACCGAGAAAATTTATAAATTTCAACTAAATTATATGTAGGACTCTTAACTATATCTTCGTAACCGAGTCCATGTAGAATACCACGTGCTAATGTTGTTTTACCCGCGCCAAGATTGCCATTTAGAAAAATAGTTAAACCTGCATGCAGAACTTTGGCAATTGCTGCGCCAAATTCCAGAGTTGCCATTTCATCAACAAGGTGGCATGTAGAATTCCGAGTCGAACTATAGTCGAACCCAATACGCTGAAAATTATGCAAGAAAACACCCCTTTAAATGTGTCATATGATTTTATATCTTTAGCAACCATTATTAAAGCCTGGGGTAGGGAACTGGGCTTCCAGGATATTCGAATTGCAGACGCTAATACAGATATGTCGCCTGTTGAATCGAATCTTTTAGAATGGTTAGACAAGGGTTATCACGGCGACATGGATTATATGGCAAAACATGGCGTTAAACGTACTCGCCCGTCAGAACTTGTGCCGGGAACACAACGTGTCATTTCCGTATGCATGAATTACACACCACCATTAGCAGAAAATAGTTGGGCTGTGATCAAATCAGGTGATCAGGCATTTATCTCTCGTTATGCATTGGGGCGCGATTATCATAAAGTATTGCGCGCACGATTACAAAAACTAGCCGATAAAATCGCGCAGGAAGTAACTCCATTTAATTATCGTGTATTTTCTGATAGTGCACCGGTCATGGAAGTAGAATGGGCCCAAAAATCTGGCCTGGGTTGGCGCGGAAAACACACCTTGTTACTTTCACGGGAAGCAGGTTCAATGTTCTTTTTAGGCGAGATATATACCGATTTGCCGCTACCTGTAGATGAAGCCATTGGAAGTTATTGCGGCACTTGCTCAAAATGTATTGATATTTGCCCGACACAAGCAATTATCGCACCTTATCAACTGGATGCCAGGCGCTGCATTTCCTATTTAACCATTGAGCTTAAAGGAAGTATTCCAGAAACACTACGTCCTTTAATTGGTAACCGAGTATATGGGTGTGATGATTGCCAATTAGTCTGTCCCTGGAATAAATTTGCCAAAATAACAAACGAAAATGACTTTTCCGTGCGGCACGGTTTAGATAATGCATCCCTGGTCGAATTATTCTCATGGAGCAAAGAAGAATTCGACCTGCGGCTCGCTGGTAGTCCGATTCGTCGTATTGGTCATAAACAGTGGTTACGGAATCTAGCAGTGGGCTTAGGCAATGCAGCCTCATCTCCAAAGATAATTAATGCATTGCGGGCCCGTCATGATGATGATTCGCCATTAGTCCGAGAGCACGTGCAGTGGGCATTACGACAACACAAATGAAAACAACTGCTCCGATATTTCTCATCAAATAGTATGAGGCACCGAAATAAACTATTTCCATCATTCACCACCCACGCAAATGAATCAGTTTGCATTTAAGGGGTACTATTGGCAATGCTGATTTCTATTGCTATACACGATATAGGCGGCGCGATCAAAAGATCGTGTCATCAATAACAGCGGTGCTATATAAGTACACTTTACATCCGCCATCAATTAATTGGCGTTTTTTTACTATAATCGTGATTCGAATTAACACAAAAAATAAATAGATTAAAAATACATGCAATGCTCTTTAACTCGGCAACCATCTCAAATTAACAATCATCCAAACAGGATAGGTATCATGAATATTGAACATCTTAACGCCAAGTACGGAATATCTGGTCAACTAAAATTTATCGAAGGTAAGGGTAGATTACCTATGATACGGGTCAGTAGTAGCAAAGCCAGCGCACTCATTTCTATCCATGCCGGTCAAGTTTTGTCCTTTCAGCCTGCCGGTGAACCTGATGATTTAATGTTCTTGAGTGAAAAGGCTTATTATCAGGTGGGAAAGGCCATTAAAGGCGGGGCGCCTATCTGCTGGCCGTGGTTTGGCTCGGATCCGGAAGAATTGGGGCGCCCGGGACATGGTTTTGTACGTAATCGACTCTGGAATGTTGTGAAAACTGAGATAACCACAAATGGCGATCTGAGTATAACGCTCGGCTTAGTGGACACACCTGAAACCCAGGTTATCTGGCCACATGCTTTTTCCTTAACACAAGAAATTACGATTGGAGATACTCTAAATTTAGAGCTAGTCACGCGCAACACAGGGACAGAGTCATTCTTTATTACACAGGCATTTCATACTTATTTCAGGGTTGGAAATATACACCAGGCAGTCGTATTGGGCCTGGAAGGCCATGAGTATATCGATAAGGTTGATAGCAGCAGGCAAAAAAAACAAGTAGGGGCTGTCGCAATTAATACCGAGGTGGATCGCATCTATCTTGATGTTCTCAATAAACTGGTTATTGAAGATATTGCCTTAAAACGTCGTATACAGATTACATCAAGCGGCAATAAAACAGCAGTAGTATGGAACCCATGGAAAGAAATAGCCGTTGAGATGGCCGATTTACAAGATATGGATTACCAACATCTGCTGTGCGTCGAGACTACCAATGCTGCCACTGATGTGATAACAGTTACGCCCAATAATGAGTGCCGACTTGTTGCAAACTATCGCATCATACGGGATTAACTAAAGTGATCAAAACACTGCTTAGAGAAACCACAATACTTGATTGATAATATAAGAAAGACCGCTGCATAACTGTGTTTTTAAGCTGTTCTGATTACTTGCAGCATTGATAAATCAAACACTTAAAACCTTGCCCAGCCCGAGATAACCAGTTATGCAGCGGTCTTTAAGAGAAAATCCTGCATAACCAGTAAATAGGCTGCGAGTACGAGGCGTTTTCACCTCGTAGTCTATTTGAGACTTTTACAAAAGCCCTCGACAGAAGTTTTTTACTATTGATTATAAAGGGTTAATTTTTCAACTACTGGGGTTTTGTAAAGATCTCGATAAAATAGTTGCACCAACTGTGAATAATGAACAAATAAAAATAAACCCAAACAAGTTCCTGATAGGGAACTCAGTCACTGATTGATTCATGGCGTTTTCTCCCAATGACGGCCTGTTAAAACGGCAGGTTAAATTCTCATCCAGGGTTTTGAGCCGATATTCAAGTCAGATGGGATGTATTTCTTGAGGATAATTATTCCTTCAGATTATCTGCGCCACATTTTGTTCCAGAAAGACTTGTCGAATAGAGTACGGCACGATAATCTTGCCAGTTAAAATAGGGGCCCGGGTCCGTTTTACGACCAGGTGCAATATCAGCATGCCCGACAATATCTTTAATAGGATAGCGCTTGCACAAAGCATGCGTAAGAGTAACCAATCTTGTATACTGGACTTCAGTAAAGATAATTGTGTCACTCCCTTCAAGTTCTATGCCGATAGAAAAGTCATTGCAGCGATTTCTTCCTTGCCAGCATGATACACCTGCGTGCCAAGCCCGTTGAGTACAAGCAACAAACTGTATAATTAAGCCGTTACGGCGAATAAAGAAATGAGCTGAAACTCGGAGATCACACAAGCTCTGATAATAAGGATGTGTATCTGGGTTAATTTGATTGGTAAATAGCTCAATAACACCTTGACCTCCGAATTCATTAGGTGGCAGGCTGATGTTATGTATCACCAATAAACTAATATCACATCCTTCAGGTCGTTCATCGAAGTTAGGTGAAACAATAAGGCAAGCTTCATCCAAATAACCTGATGTGTCAATTTTCATTTATTAATTTTGAATTTTTCAGCATATTAACTTATACAGATAAGATTCGGAAATAGATAAATCGGTTGAGAAATTTTTATAGGATCATTTGCAGTATGAATCAAGGTCAGCTGATCACTCTTGAAGGCATAGATGGTGCAGGTAAAAGTACACAATTAACCTGGATAAAAGAGTTCTTACAACGCAGAGGAATAACTGTAATCACTACACGGGAACCCGGAGGAACCTCTCTTGGTGAAGAACTACGTGCTATTCTGCTTGATAATAATTTAACCATACATCCTGAAACGGAGACATTATTGATGTTTGCAGCACGACGCGAACATCTGGACAAAGTTATACTCCCCGCTCTGGAACGAGGCGATTGGGTAGTGTCAGATCGATTTACCGATGCCAGTTTTGCCTATCAGGGCGGGGGAAGACAGGTAAAAAAAATCAAGCTAGAGGTATTGGAACAGTGGATACAAGGCAGGATGCAACCCGATTTAACGTTATACTTTGATGTGCCAGTCGAATTAGGTAGACAGCGAATCGGTGCTATCAATTCAACTGATCGTTTTGAAAAAGAACAGGGAGATTTCTTCAATCGTGTACGAGCAGTCTACCTTCAAAGGGCTCATGAGTTTCCTGACCGCATATACCGTATCGATGCAAGTCAATCGTTTAATGAAGTACAAGCCGCTATAAGGCGAATTCTGGAAACAACTCTATTTTCTGAGCCTAATGCATAATATCTATATCTGGCAGCAAGCGATTTGGCAGCGCCTGATGCAGAATCATAGTTTTCGGAATCAGGCATTATTACTCAAAGGAAAAAAAGGAATTGGCAAATTTAGATTTGCTCATAACCTGGCTAAATCATTATTGTGCAGAAACCTATCTGCTCATAATGGAGCCTGCCAAAAATGTATTAGTTGTAACTGGTTTGAGCAAAGTGAGCACCCGAACTTTTATCAGATAGCACCAGAATCAATTTCAGAATCATCTGAGGGCAACATAGAAAAGATAGAAACTGAAAATATAACCAACAGCAAAAAACTCAAGAAAAAAAATAGCCAGCAAATTGGTGTCGAACAGATTCGTATGCTGACCGATTTTGTATATATGACAGGCCATCAGAGTGGTTTCAAAATTATTTTGATTTATCCAGCAGAAACAATGAATCTCGCAGCGGCCAGCGCTTTATTAAAAAAACTGGAAGAGCCGCCTCCACAAATACTATTTATTTTGGTGACACACCGTCCACAATATTTATTGCCGACTATACGCAGCCGTTGCCAGCAGATTGCAATGCCTAGCCCTGACATTGCAACCGCAACGGCATGGCTCAAACAACAAGGAGTTAATGAACCTGCCGCTTGCCTTGCCGCCGCTAGTTTTGCGCCTCTGTCGGCATTAGCATTTAATACAGATGATTACGTTATACAACATGAACAATTTATCGAACAAATCAGCACACCCAGGCATCTAAATCCAGTCCTGCTGGCAGAAACAATGCAACAATTGGAGCTATCAACAGTCGTCGGCTGGTTACAAAAATGGTGCTACGATTTAATGAATTTTCATACAACCGGAGAAGTTCGCTACTATTTAAACCACTGTCCTGTTGTTAAGGAATTATCTTCTACAGTGGATCCAAAAAAACTGATGGCTTATTCACGACGTTTAATTACAGCTCAACGCTTATCTCGTCATCCACTTAACTTTCGATTATTCTTGGAAGAAATATTAATCACTTATGCCATGTTATGGCATAAGTGATTAAAGTAGCATTTTCTACATGGTTGTAGAGTGGTCCAGTAAATTGATACGCGGTATTCAATCAAACTGAAGTGTATAAAATATATCTATAGCACTATCTACCCCGGCTTGAGTAACAATTGATATCCTGGGAGTTAGGCTATACGTCAGTTTTGTTGCACCAACTGTCGCCGCGGTCAGGCTTCGTTCATAACTGATATACGCGCGCGAGGAAAGACGCTTACCAATGGTACCAATCTGATGGGTTAGAGGATTACCATTTCCAGTCTGCCTGACTGATATTTCATCAACACCCAGTGCCTGGCTGATTTGGTCCGTAATTCCACCGCCTGGCTGGCCACTCAGGATGGAGCTGGCAGCAGTCAACAATAATGAAGTATCGACGCCCCCTGCGTGTGGCGGACGACCCAATACTATCCAGGAAAGTTTTTCCGAATCCGGCACATTAGGAGTCGATATCAGGCGTATTCTGGGCCGGCGAACTGTTCCAATAACCTCAATGCCCGCTTCTACCGGTAGTTTCTCACGTACAGCCAATACATTTAATCCCGGATTATCTAATGGTCCATAAAAATTTACGATTCCTCGCTTTACTTTTAAGCGTTGACCATAAGCTTCAAAGATTGCCTTGTGGGTAGCAATAGAGCCCTTGGCACTCAACCCCCGTTTTGCATCATTTTGTAGTCGTAATTGGCCAGCTAGACGACCTTCCAACCCAGAGGCCCGAATATAAAATTGCTTGCCTAAGTCCAGCATAACATTAAGATTCAGTAGTGACTTATCTGGAGTAGATTCCGGTTCTTTGCCAATCAGAATATCATCCGCCAATTGTGGACGGCCAGTCGGTGGCTCGGCTAGCAGGCCTGCGTCCGCAATCATTTCGCCACCGATATCCAGCATTTTTTTATTAAATCTAGCATGGCCATTCCCAGAAACAATAATCCAATAATTGGACTGACGCGCCAAAGGCAAATGATCAAGCTCAATTTTCATATTGCTATCATTGCCTGATAGTCCTATAACACCCGAGATGGTCAGACTCCCGGTTTTCTTTGCTAATTTTAAACGACTTAACAGGCGATCACGCGGTGGTGATTCAATCGGGGCCGTAAAATTTAACTTATCAATACGCAGAGACGATTGATCAAAATCTGCTGCCAATCTACCTTGCTCCAATCGTACACCCTGATCAAGTAACGCAAGAGCCAGGTTCTCACCAGAAATTCTTCCTTGAATTCCCGGTTTGCCGAAAGTACCGTTAATACCCGCCTGTAGACTAAACTGACCGCTACTGCTTATATTATCGTCGAGAATATTTCCAATCCATGCAATATCATCGACATTCATTAAGATCTGTCCATTAAGTAATGCATCAGGAGCTATTGTCCAACCTGTATTTGATTGTGTCAGTGGCAAGGTAATATTGGCTTTCGTTTTTCCAATCCGTTCACCCTCTAAAAGTAATTCACCACTCAATTTTCCATTTGTCGCATTAGCGCTAAGCTGTAAAACCTGCAATCCTAATGATAACGGTGTTTCACCAGGCAAAACCCAGTCACCCTTCTCGCGAACTATTTGTAAGTTGCTTGTCAAGTGCATAGCCGATGTGATATCCCAGTTGCCACCTAAATGTAAAACCTTCTGTTTTTTTGTGCTGTCATTTTTTGCATTCAAAGCGATGCCGGTAAAATCGCCTTGACTAAACCATTTATCAGGTGTCCACTGCGCCATTTTAATATGGGCCTGCCCGCCGGCCAGAGCAAACTTTGACACACCAAGAGAAACATACTCTGCGCTAAGCTCAAGAGAGGTAGGCATCAATAATCGAAAGGGAAGTGGGCCCGTAGCTGAAAATTGCGATATTTTTCCAATCCATCTTAGAACAGAATGAGTCTGTGTTGGATTTGCCAATTCGCCAGTTGCATTTAACTCAATTGCGAAGTCATCATTTATTTGAGCACTGGCCGCTAATGTATGCGCAGATTGAGTACCCGTTACATCAATATTCAAATGCTGTAAATGAGTCTCATTTTCCGTTTGATAATCATCTGCTTCTATTTTAACTACAATAATCTGATCATTAAAATTGCCACTTGCAATTAAACTAGTCAGCTGATGTTTACCAGGCAGACTCAGATCCTTCCCATTAATTTCAAAACCAATCTTCGGTGATACAAAACTACCACTTAGTCTGGCTCGGGCATTTAAAGCACCATTGAGATCAAATCCAATTTGTGACAATGCCGGAGCAACAATATCCAATTGCATAGATTCACCAGGTCGACCAAAACCGCCAAGAGCATGTACATGGTTAGAACCTATACTTAGCTCCAGCATACCTTTAACTTGTTTGAGATCATTAAATGCAATCCGGCCATTGCCTGCTACAGGCTGCTTTTCCAATTTGCTATTTTCTATCTCGAAATTTACTAAACCACTAATTCGAGGCGTTAAATTACCGGTCAAATTTATTGTCGCATTCAGATCAGAGGAGGGCAATTGCAAAAAATCAGAAAGATTAAAATGCTTCACTCCTCCTTTGAACTCAAATCGCTGAGGATTGTTTAAATCTAATTTTCCCTTCCCCGTTAATAGCGACCGATTACGACTCAGATCAAGCTTTTCCAGCATGAGCACATCGGCAGAATGTGATATTTTCGCATCCAGATTAAACGCACTATCTTTAAGTGCAATAATGCCTTGTTGCGTTCTGGCATCGCCAATCAACTTAATACTGCCATTAATATGAGCGGAACGTAAGCGTGTGTCTAATGAGCGTGGATTAAGCTGTTTAACCGCCAGATCGACCCATCCTGATGATTCCTTGATTTGCCAAGAAAAATTTCCTGAGACGACACCGTTATCGACAAAACGTATGAATAAATCATTCAATTCCAGTGACTCAGTGGATAATATCGCCTGGGAATGTGCTTCGAGCAAAGGCAAGCCACCCCTATCCAATGAAGCCACGGTCTTGTTTTTCACCCCCATCTTTCCGGCGAGTTGTCCACTGGTGTTTTTATGTAGTTCAGCGTGTAGTGCTAAATCAGCATCCGGCGCTTGAGGTAAAAAGATATTTGGATTAAAACCAGTTATGGATAAGCGTAAAACCGAAACCGGAAATAGATCATAAGGAAGCAATTGCATATCAGCATCAGCATTTACTCCAGCACTAGATCCATTAATTTTCAGATTCACTTGCTCCAGATTTCCCGTAATCCGCGTATGCAGATCTATTTTGGATGATTCAGCTCCTGCCGAATCCATAGCGCTAATCAAATTCGCTTGAGCTGATAAATCAAAAGGTCGATCCCCATTTATCTGGGCTGAAGCTTTAAATGTGCCGAATTCTAAATTGACGACCAGGTCAGATAAATGATGTCGTTGGCCATCACTTTCTAAGCGTACTGAGAATTCCGTCGCAGAGAAATCGGGGGTATCATTTTCTTTTGTCAATACGCGTAAAGCTACGACACTTAATTTATGTATGTGCACCGATAATGGTAAACGCAAACTTTCTGGTAACGATGCTGATGTTGAAGTTGAAGATGGAAATGAGCGGACTTCAACATCTTGTGCTGATAAGAGATTGATCAATAATTTCCCAGATAACAGCTTGTCAGGTTGCCAAGCTAATTCGGTTCCTTGCAGGGTAAGATGCAAATCGCTGCTAGTGAAGCGAATCAAATTGATACGCATAGAACTCAAAGAACCTTGAATGCCTTCAAATACGACACTACCTGCACTGACGCGCGATACCGTGGACAAAAGCCATTGAAGGCCGGATGGACTGGTTAATAACCAGCGACCACTCATTATCAAAGTTATGCAAATAAACAGCAGGGCGATAAATAACCATCTGTTATTTCTTCCGGCAGTCTGCCTGATTTGATTTGAATTCCCTGGATTTCGCATGATTAGAAAGCGACAGCCATCGAGAAATGCAAGCGCACAGTACCTGTTTCATGCGCTCTAGCCAAATCAAGCGCAAGTGGGCCAGCGGGGCTACGCCAGCGTACACCAGCACCATAGCCAATAGAGGGGTCGAATTTCTGCCAACTATCGGCAGCACTGCCGATATCAGCAAACAGAGCAGCGCCCCAATTCTGCGTAAACCATCGATTGTACTCCAAGGTACCTGTTGCCAGTGCGCGTCCTCCCACTACGGCATTGCCTTCGCGTATACCCAGACTCAGAAAATTATAACCTCGCACAGAATGGATACCCCCCGCCCGGAACAAATATTCCTGAGGGATGCCAAAACGGGACTCAGCCAACGTAAATCCGGCTTCGCCACGCAAGAAAAACACATCACGTTTACCAATTGGCCACCAGCTCTGGTGACTTGCATAAGTTCGTATAAAATCTTGCCCAGATGATACATGCTGGCTTCCGCCGCCAATTCGCACTTCCGTTACATTACCTCTGCGAATATGAAGTGGATCATCAACCTGATGATAACGCCACTGCCAGTCCAACACGAGTGCCTGGTTAGTTTGATTGATTCCGCCCGATGGCTGCTTTTCTTCTCTTTGCCAGTTGAGACTTAGTTGTCTTTGAACCTTCCTGGTCTTATAACTACGGGTAAAACTAATCTTCTGATTGCGCGTCTTCAAATTTTCAATATCAGTCATCTGAAAACTACCTCTCAATGAATACTGAAAATTATTTTTATTTGGTAACGTATCAATTCCGGTAAGAAAAGTTTGGCGTTTTTGTTCCAAACGCAGCGTACTATACATATCCCATGCGCGATCGAGGAAGTTATAGTTACGGAAATTTATTTCGCCCCTAGCCCCATTATTAGAACTAAAACCCGCGCCAAACGCGATACGTTGTGATTTTGTCTCGGTGATAACCACTTGCACAGGTGCCGCTTTATGCAACAGGATATCTGGATTGATGCTCACAGAAATAGAATTAAAATGAGGGACGTTCTGTAGCGCCAATTGAAACGCGTGTAACAAATCTCGACGATAAGGTTCACCAGTGCGAAACGGAGTAAAATTACTGATCAAGGATGAATCATAACGCTCTAGTCCAGTGATCTCTAATTCTCCAAAATAAAAAACAGGCCCAGAATCAAGAGTTATTGCAAGCTTCGCACTTTTGTTAGTCGGATCTACGACCGCTTGGCTCTCGACAATATATGCCGCAGCATAATCCCGATCCGTTATATCCGACAATAATGCTGCTTTAGCCTCTTCCCAGTCTGATGAACGAAAAGGCTGACCGATTTTAAGTGACCAATTAGCGCGCAACTGTTTCATCCGTTTACGCTGCTTTGGCTGATCGTTTACGAGATCGCCTTGGAATACTATATTCACTTCAGTCACTTGTGTTCGCGGCCCTGGATCAACCTTTACCTGTATATCGCCTTGCTTTTGTGAACGGCGATCTAATAACGTAACCGCCGGTGTAAAATAAGCTTCTGTCGCCAATAATTCACTTATTTCCTGTCGCGCCCGATGTAAAAAAGCACTCACAGCCATTTCATCTACCAAGGGCTCGTCAGGTAGTTTAAAGTATGTCGTTAATAGCTCTTGTACAGCTTCGGGTGCAGATAATTTTACAGCCGGTAAATTTTTCTTGTTCTTAGCAGAAATAGATTGCGCCTCCGCAAAATTATTATTTGCTGTAAAAATGATTAACATCGGCCACAATATTAATAAGTGCAATAGACAGCCATGGCGCGCTGGCGGTTTAATATCGTACATAGCAGGCAATCTAATTCGATTTCATCAAGTAATAGAATAGATCTATTTTGAAATCAGGCAATTAAAACTGTTACTGATGCGCACGCCACTCATTAGGCAGACAGAGTATTTCAGTAATACTTTTTTATTTTTCCTTAATATGTTGGGCATTATTCGTTTTGAAGTTTTTAATTTATTGTACGATTAATGTGATGACGGTCACAGGTAGAATTAGGTCATGAAATATTTTCAACAAGATGATTTGAATAAAGGTAAAGTTGCATGGACACGAACTGAAGATTTATCCTGATTTTTAATAAAATTCTCAGCTAAAATTAATGACCTGCAGCCTTCCTATTCATGAGGATATCATGATTCATTTTGTGATAAGGATAGTCCTGTTTTGTCGTTTGGCAGAAATACAAAAATAATTGGTGTGTTCGTGGGAATTTATTAAAAAATTTTAGAATTTATTTTAATATACTCTATTACTAATTGAATTAAAACGAGATTATAGCTTCCAACCCGCGCATAGTAACATCCAATTGCTACAAGATAATGACTGTATTAAAGCAAATTCCGACATGAATCCCAGCTATCCTCAGTTAGTAACTCGCTTGTTATTTCACTAATTAAGATGGCTCTATTCTACTATAAAACAAAAGGATGTTATTCTTTGAAATCCAAACAACCAGAAAATTGTCGCAAATGTCTGCGATTAGCAGAATTTCTAGATGCCGTGAAAATTCAATATCCAGGTTATCATGCACGCCCAGTTACTGCTTTCGGTGACGCAAACCCTAAGCTTCTTATTATTGGTCTCGCACCGGGCATGCATGGTGCAAATCGTACCGGAAGACCTTTCACAGGAGATTTCGCGGGCATCTTACTTTATCAAACATTACATAAATTTGGTTTTGCCAGTCATGATGTATCGACATCTGTTAATGATAGCCTACACCTTACTGACTGCCGCATTACTAACGCAGTGAAGTGCCTGCCACCCAATAACAAACCAGAACCAAAAGAGATTCGCCAGTGCAACGTCTACCTTACATCCGAAATTGTAGACTTCATGTCAGGTAAAGGTGTCGCATTACTCGCGCTGGGTACGATTGCTCATCAAGCCATACTAATGGCCTTAAAGCTTAAAATAAAAGCGTTTCCCTTTCATCATGGTATGGTGCATACATTACCTAATGGGTTGATACTTTATGACAGCTACCACTGTAGTCGCTACAATACTCAAACGAAACGTTTAACAACAGAAATGTTTGAAGAAATCTTTAAAAAAATTAGTGCTGATATTAGCGCTCAGTAAAAATAACTGAATTGTTGGAGAATTATCTATGCCTTATGTCAATATTCGTATTGCCGGTTCGCTTACCCGCGAACAAAAAACAAAAATTGCTGAGGAAATAACCGATACGCTTGAGCGTGTTGCACAAAAACCAAAACCCTACACTTATATCTCTTTTGATGAGATACCACATGAAAATTGGGCTATCGGGGGTAATCTTCTGGTAAAAAAGGAATAAATAAGTTTGTCAGAAACTGCATTTGATGCCAAAAGTTTTTGCTCCAGCCTGCCACTTCAGCCGGGTATTTATCGTATGCTGAATAGGGCAGGTGAGGTTATCTATGTAGGTAAAGCTATTGACCTCAAGAAACGCGTTTCCTCTTATTTCCAAAAAACCAGCCTAGCTCCGCGTACACAGCTAATGGTATCCAAAATTGCCAGTATTGAAATCACAATAACGCGCTCTGAGGCCGAGGCCTTGCTATTGGAAAATAATCTAATAAAAAGCCTGAAACCTCGATATAACATTCTGTTTAAGGATGACAAATCATATCCCTATCTCATGTTAAGCAAGCACAGTTACCCTCGGTTAGGATTTCATCGCGGCATGTTAGACAAGCAGCACCAGTATTTTGGACCCTATCCAAATGCAGGTATCGTCAGAGAAAGCGTTCAATTGTTACAAAAAATATTTCGTATCCGAACCTGCGAGGATAGTGTATTCAATCATCGTACGCGACCTTGTTTGTTATATCAAATAAAACGATGTAGCGGTCCTTGCGTAAACTTAATTACACAACGAGCTTACCTTGAAGATATTAGAAATACTGAATTATTCTTACAGGGCAAGCAGACAGAAGTCGTCAATAATCTTATTGAAAAAATGCAACGAGCATCAGATCGCATGGAGTATGAACAAGCTGCGTTATTCCGTGATCAGATTCAATCACTACGAAAAATTAGAGAAAAACAAGTTATTGATAGCGGCAAAGCTCTGGATGCCGATGTAATCGCCTGTGCCACATTAGAAGACAGCAATGGGAAGATCTGTGTCAATCTAGCTATGATCAGGGGAGGGCGGCATTTGGGAGACAAAAGCTTTTTTCCACAAAATGCAGAAGGACATAATCCTGCTACTATAGTAGAAGCTTTTCTTGCTCAACACTACCTTAATCGTAGTGTGCCGCATCTCATTATCATTGGAGAGAAAATCCGAAAGGAAGCATTACAGACATTATTAGACAGTCAAGCGGGCCATAAAGTGCTTATCAGCCTCAATTCTATTGGTGAGCGACGAGCATGGCTAGATATGGCAGCTGAAAATGCGCGACTGGCATTGAAACAAATGATAAACCAACAGGCCAGTCAGAAAGAGCGGGTGCGCGCACTGCAACAAGCACTCAATCTCTCTAACCTGACCCGTATTGAATGCTTTGATATCAGCCATACATCGGGTGAAGCTACTGTTGCATCTTGTGTCATTTATGACAATTTCTCTATGCGTAACAATGAATATCGACGGTATAACATTGATAATATTACACCAGGAGATGATTATGCGGCCATGCGTGAGGCACTATCACGACGTTATTATAAAGCGATCAAGGATGAAAGCAGGCCACCGGATTTGATTCTAATTGATGGCGGTAAGGGGCAGATCAGTGTTGCTCAAGAAGCATTAACAGAACTGGGGTTAAGTAATGTAAACCTATTAGGTGTTGCTAAAGGCGAGGGACGAAAACCCGGCTTAGAGCAATTAATTTTTCCCGTCACAAAAGCGAAAAAGCCGTTACAATTAATGAGCGATCATGCTGGTTTGCATCTCATCCAGCAAATCCGTGATGAGGCACATCGTTTTGCGATTCAAGGGCATCGTAATAGGCGTGGAAAAGCCAGAACTAGTTCAAGCTTAGAACGGATTAGTGGTATTGGTGTCAAGCGACGCCAAGGCCTATTAAGTCGATTTGGAGGGTTAAAAGGTGTATTAACCGCCAGTATCGAAGAATTACAACAAACGGAAGGCATTAGTCGCAAGCTGGCAGAAAAAATTTATAAGGAACTTCATTAGCTCTTGTTTATTCGACATACTCTAAACCTGTCTCGAAATAGCCAAAAATTGAGATATTTATCGCATTTATTTGTTAATAATTAATAGATTCTATAGTAAAAAAACGGATAAATCGTATATTACGAGACAGTCCCACTCTATAGAGATCAATCTTTTCTTACACAGATAAAACTAACAGAATTTATTTTTTAACATTACAATCAATTCGGTTTAATAATAACCAAATCTGCTTAGTCCTTCGATTGTTGATTGTTTTAGCCTATAGCCGTTAAATCTTATGCCTTCAAACCTCCCTAATCTACTTACTTGGCTGCGAATACTTGCGATTCCATTGTTTGTAGGTATTTTCTATTTACCACACACATGGTTATCACAAATCAATCAGAACCTGGTTGCCACTATCATTTTTTCTGGCGCCGCTATTACAGATTGGTTGGATGGTTATCTTGCCAGGATATTAAATCAGACATCCGCATTCGGCGCATTTTTGGATCCGGTCGCAGATAAGCTAATGGTTGCAGCCGCATTGATTGTATTAGTATATCTGGATAGACTAGATGCTCCAATTGCTCTAATTATCATTGGTCGGGAGATTACCGTTTCCGCATTACGTGAATGGATGGCACAAATTGGTAAATCTAAAAGTGTCGCGGTTTCATTTTTAGGAAAAATAAAAACCACTTCACAGATGGTCGCCATTCCATTGTTGTTATACCATGATAATATTGGTGGTAGCTTTAATTCTCAGCTCATCGGAACATGGCTCATTTATCTGGCAGCTATTCTGACATTATGGTCAATGATCTATTATTTAAAGGCAGCTATTCCACAAGCAATCAGACACAGCTAATAATTTTCACTTTTATTCACTTTTGCTTGCACTTTCCTTGACAAAACAATCAGCATGTCTATAATTCCACTTTTGCTTCTAAAGCATCTTCAGTAGCACAGAGTTTCTTAGTGCGGGAATAGCTCAGTGGTAGAGCACAACCTTGCCAAGGTTGGGGTCGCGAGTTCGAGCCTCGTTTCCCGCTCCATTTTTTGATATGGATAACTATTTTAACAGCTGGATATATCTCTTGTTGTCAAGAATCTATTTATTACCGTCAAATTTTATTATACTGTGCGCTATATAACTGATTATGTAACTATGTAAAAATGGCGGGGTGGCAGAGTGGTTATGCAGCGGCCTGCAAAGCCGTCTACGCCGGTTCGATTCCGACCCCCGCCTCCACCGATCTATAACTTCAATTGCCCGGATGGTGAAATTGGTAGACACAAGGGACTTAAAATCCCTCGGGCTTAATCGCCCATGCCGGTTCGATTCCGGCTCCGGGCACCAGCCAAAATTCTTTAAATTATTAAATCGGCGCACGATCTTGACAAAACCAAGTAGTCTGAGGATATGGTTAGCACCAATCTGAATGCAGTACGTTTTCTGGGTTGGTACCAGAAGATGATGTTCTCAGCTATTCGGCACCATTATATTTCAGAATGACGTGATGAAAGTGATATCGGTCACTCATTTCAGATTAAGATTGTCAGCTATAAAGTCTCTTCTCAGGTGATTTAAAATTAGTACGGGACGTGTATTCGATTTGCGCCGCTTATGCCATTACCGAGCCACAGAAATACCAAGGTTCCTGGCGGCTTCGGAAACGAAAATATTGGACTGCCGCACCCATACCCAAGATGAAATAGTTCGAACCACTTAGCCAATTAAAGGAGATCCCCTCATCCTGCTCTATCAGTAGAGAACTATCATAATTCACTATATTATTTTAGGATAACCCACCTAATTACGCTGATTAATCATTTCATTTGATCAATATACTCAACCCTTACTTTACCAAGGCCGTCCAGATTAATCTTTTTGGCTGCACCTTGAGACAAATCAATCAATCTATTCTTTTTGAAAGGACCACGATCATTGACCAATACATCTACAAAGCGTCCGTTACTTAGATTCGTTACTCTAACCCAAGTTGGCAAAGGCAGTGTTTTATGCGCAGCGGTTAGATTATATGGTTTAAACCGAGTACCCATAGCAGTGCGGTTACCCGATTCGAATCCATACCAGGAAGCTATTCCTTCTTCACTATAGTCAGTTGCCGAGCGTAATGGATAGTAGATATTACCTTTTATTCTATAAGGCTTGTTATAGGATGCTCCAAGGTCAGGCGCACGATAATCGTATAGCACTTCTGGGCGAAGTGGTGCATGCGACGACTTGAGGGTACAGCCACCCAATATGCCAATTATTATGGACATTAGTCCAATAAGCCTGGCATAAAATAATTGCTGCCTTTCGCATAAACAAAACAGCTCTGATTCACGCATAGGAACTATCTCAATGAATTATTCAATATTCTCCGTGGGATTATTGTTATCACTTCTGCATCCTGGATATCTTATCAAGGCCATTTTTCTGGCCTCCTAAAATAGCGCGCTTTTATATAAAACTATCATATCTTGCAGCAATCTCGAAAAGTATAGTGATCATCAAATTAGAATTTATTTTACGGCTGCTTGAAAACAGAAAAATCTAGTCGATGCCTTTGAAGTAATTTATAAAATTCTGTTCTATTACGCTTAGCTATGCGCGCAGCTTGAGTTACATTACCAGCCGTAATTTTCAATACGCGTACCAAGTAATCTCTTTCGAAATGTTTTCTGGCTTCTTCAAATGATGTTAGTTGGGTTTCTTCCTTCTGCATGGCATCATATACCAAAGTAGGTGAGATTAGCGATATGGTACTTAATACAACACATTGTTCAACAATATTCATGAGCTGCCGAACATTTCCTGGCCAGGGTGCGCTAATTAGCATGTGCATCGCTTCTGGTGAGAACCCATTAATATCCTTTGTATATTTTTCAGAAAATAGCTGGAGAAAATAATTTGCTAATAGAGGAATATCTTCGCGGCGTTGTGACAATGTGGGGATTATCAAAGCGACAACATCCAGCCGATAGTAAAGATCTTCACGGAAATTACCTGTAGCGATTTCCGCTTTGAGATTACGATGAGTTGCTGAGATAATTCGTACATCAACTGGAATCGTTTGCGTAGATCCAACAGAACGGATTTGTTTTTCTTGTAGAGCACGAAGTAATTTTACCTGGAGCAAAAGTGGCATATCCCCAATCTCGTCGAGAAATAGTGTACCTTTCTCTGCCAACTGGAATAATCCTTTATGATTATTAACTGCCCCAGTAAAAGCTCCCTTGACGTGCCCAAAAAGCTCTGATTCCAGTAACTGCTCTGGGATTGCTGCACAATTAACCGCAACAAATGGCTCATTACAGCGATTAGACGCCCGGTGAATAGCACGCGCAAACAATTCCTTTCCAACACCACTCTCGCCATAAAGCAATACACTGGCATCACCTCTAGCAACCAGCTCTGCCTTAGTCAGCGCATCTTCCATCACCGCACTTTGTGTAATAATTTCTTTACGCCACAGTGCTTGCGATGCATCAGTTTTAATGGCGCTAAATGAAGTATGCTTAAGAGCCTGACTAATCTGAGCCATTAAGGTTTTGCTATCAAATGGCTTGGCAAGATAACCGAATACTCCGCGTTGTACAGCAGCAACAGCATCCGGGATGGTCCCATATGCTGTAAGAATAATTACAGGTAACGTTGGAATCATTCGATGAATATGCTCAAATAATGCCATACCATCCATACCACTCATTTGCATATCGCTAATAACTAGCTGTGGACGCGCAATATCTAAATAATTAAGTGCAACTTCAGCACTTTCTGCTGCACTTGTTTCATAGCCAACAGCCATCAAGCGAATTGAAAGTAGTTCCAGTAAATCTGCATCATCATCGACAAGAAGTATTTTTGGTTTAGGAGCCATAATTCTTTACCTTTTGCACCTAATATACATCTCTTCTGATAAGATTCTTCTCCATATCTTTAATATCATTAACCTTTTTCTCTAGTGCAGTAGCGCGTTGACGCTCTGTCTTGAGTTTATGAAATAAATTACCGATAGTACCACTCATGCGTTGTTGTTCATTAAATAACATTACCAATAAATTCTTAAAGCTATTCAAATTCGATGACTGCTCTGAGCTTTCCGGCCATTCATTCAATAATTTAAGTGCTCTGCCTACATCATGGAAGGCCGTATTTGGGAAAGAAAGCAATAATATGTATTTAATTTGGTTTTCATCACTTTTACTATTTACAACATCTTGTTTTACAGTACCATACTCTCTAGTGAGTTCCGGTAGTGTTTGATTATGCAAAAAATCGTAATACTCCATAATTTGATCCAGGTGATTAGAAGTTATCACCTGATGCGACAATGCATCAGGAATACACGCTGAATTAGTTTGTGCACTTATTTCCCCATTCCCTCCAGTCAACATTGAACATCCAGATAATATAAACTGTATTAACAGTAGAACTGGCAGTAAAACGAATAGCTTATAATAAATAATACTCATGCTTCCCCCTCCGTGTCATTCAGAGGCAAGGTAAGACGAAAATGTGCACCAACTTCAGACTGTTGGATCAGTTCAATATTACCCCCATGCGCAAATGCGTATTCCCGAGCAATGGATAACCCGAGTCCTGTTCCTCTAACATGCGTATTTGCCACACTGCGTCCCTGATAGAAAGGTTCGAATATCTTCTCCTGGTCAACTTTATGTATACCGACACCCATATCAACTATATCTAATTGAACTAATTTATTTGTTTGAACTACCTTTATTTGAATAACACCACAAGGTGGAGAAAATTTCACAGCATTGGAAAGCAGATTATCCAAAATGATCTTAATCTTTTCGCTATCGCATTCGAGCATCAAGCCTGGACAATCGCGAATAATTTCTAGTCTCTTACTCATTATAGAAAGATTCTGGTTCTGTAATACTTCATCTAGAATTTTTGCCAATTTCACTTGGTGCTTTACAAGTGCGGTTTTGTCTGTTTCAAGAGCACTATAACTTAATAAATCTTCAATTCTCTTTTGTAACTGCAAGCTACTACTGTGCAGTATATTAGCAATCAACTGCTGCTTTTTGGTTAATTGGCCCGTTATGCCTTCAGCAAGTAAATCTGCACCTTCACGTATAGCAGCAAGGGGGGTTTTAAGTTCATGAGAAACATGCCTAAGAAACTGGATTTTTTGATCTTCCAATTTTAATAAACGACGCCGCATCCAGTCTAAACGTATTCCAATATATTTTAAATTCTGAGGCCCCTCAACACATACTGGTTTTGACAGCTCTCCCTGACCCATTTTATAAATAGCTTCATCAATCTGCCGAATAGGACGTGTAATTAGGACTGAAAAGATAAGCGCTAGTAGTATTACAAATGGAATCAAAGCAAGTAACTGCCACTCAACAACTGTGCGGGCATGGCTAGCCATATCCAACATTTCACTGACGTCAACCCCGATCAAATTCTGCCCCATTATAGAAAAATTATTTGCTGATTCCATTAAACCCGTGAAGTTCTCCACCAAGCCGCGTAAATCTTCTGGAGAATCATCGATAGCAGTTAATATTTCCATAAAGATAGTCGTCTCTGATAAACGTATTTTTTCTAATAATAATCGCTGTTCAATATGTGATGAGTGCTCCCATAGTTTCTCTGCAGTCATCTCAAACTTTGAGTGAGCGCGAAAATATCCTTCAAGTAGTGACATATCCCCCAGAATCAGGGCTTGTCGTATACTTCTCTCCATTGTTCGAATTTCATCGATCAAAACACGATTACCAAGTGTAACCTGTGTTGCTTGATGTACAGTTTTACGGCTTTGTTCAGCAAGTCGATCAATAGACATCGCACTGTTTATTAACGCCCCGATCAGAGGTAATCCTATGATTGAAAATCCAAATAGCATTAACTTTAAAAACGATTTGGGATAGCGCTGTTTCTGCATTGGAATCGTATTATGAGATTCAGAACCAGGTTCAACAGAATCTATACGAGTGCTCATAATACTTAACCCTTTAACCTATAATGATCCAATCATTTTTCTTAAATATGTAACTAGAATCTTGAGAAAGACCGAAGCATTCTATTCAACTCAATAGAATGATCTGTATTTTTTGCTTAGATGGCTGATTATTGTCTAAAATAATGCTTAGCTTTGTGGTAGATTCAAAGATTGCTTATTTCCTCGCGAATATCATATCAAGCAGCTATATCAGAAGGGGGACGCATATTCATGAGACGTGCTAGTTCAAAATGAATGAAAGCCAATGCAGCAAATACTGGTGCAAATAGATTTAAAAATGGCACGAACTGAACCATGCCAGTTAGCAGACCTAAACTCCATAATGATAACTGATGCGTAGCAAGCAGCACCCTCATTTCTTCATGGCTGGCATGCTCCGACAGCGCATCATAGCGAAATAATTGTTGATTTAAATAAGCTGCTGCGACAAACGGAACGATGATACCCAATCCAATTAACCATAAAGGAAGCGTAATTAGCCACATTAGAGCAAAAATACTCATGGCAAGTAATGCATTAATTAAGCTTCCTCTGATGCTACCGCCATACTCACGCTTAAGAGACGGATAATGACGATTAGCAACAACATTAATCAATGCAGGCATGGCGAATATAGCGGTAATGAATAACGTAGTAACGGTTACAAGTGAAATGAATAAAATCATATGGGTTATACTCTGAATTCCATGCACAATCCATTCTGGTTCCAAGGCCCCAAGCCAACTTTGAATACCAAGATTAGAAAAGCCTTGAGTTACCCACCCTGAAAAGATATCCCAAAAAATCACGCTTAGGACTAGCCATAGCGAACCAGCCACTAGTACTGGCCAAACCATAATCCACAATACTTTAGGTTGGAATAGATCCCCCAATGCACGCAAAAGTGCACTAAAAATATGAGACATGTAATGCTTCTCCTCGGCTGTCTATCATAGTCTATCCCTAAATGAACACTAAATTCTGAGACTCATTTAGGGTATGTTCATAATTAATAACTTATCTAAATCCAATTATAGGTGTTCAATTAATTACATAATGAGCTAATAAAGTAATTAATAAACCCCTTCCTCTTATGTGCCATGAGGTATAGTAGGCATTTAATTACAAGCTATTATAAGCAGACTGATTCTGATAAAAAGACACCATATATCGTAATTTGTTTAGTTACATCAAATAGTACACAATATGTTCATCTAAAATCTTAAAGACCTATGACAACTGATACAGTATCAATCATATAAATATCCAGACTCAAGTTTTTTTACCAAAATGTCGATAACACGCCCATAAACACTGATTATAAGGGAATTAAATTGAAAGTAGATAATTCAGTCCCGTCTTTGACAAATGTTTCTGCCAGTATTGAAAAGAAACGTACTGACACTACTCCAAACACAAACCAAGAATACTTGGATACAACTGCACATTTAAATCCACGTATTACACAACAAAAAACAATTGGCAGCAACTTAGCGACTAGCCCCGTTATAGACACTGCTCGTGTGCAAGAGATAAAGCAAGCAATCAGTGAAGGCAACTTCAAAATTAATCCAGAAGTAATCGCTGATCGTTTATTGGAAACAGCGAAAGAATTAATTCAATCCAAGAAAGGTGGCTCCTAATGCATCAAATTCGGCATCTGACCGACTTTGTTACCACTCTGAAGAATGAACGCGACACCTTCAGGATATTTATTAAAATTCTTCAAAAAGAACAAAGTGCTTTAGTTCAAGAAAGAATCGAAGATACCGATTCTCTTACATTAAATAAAGTTCATATAATAAAGATGCTGACTCGTTTTGATGAGAAGCAATGCCAATATTTAGTCTCTCAAGGGTTTTCACCTGATAATCAAGGTATAAATGCATGGTTAGCAACACAAAAATCAAGCGAAAATATAAATGTCATCTGGACTGAATTATTGCAATTAGCACAAGATGCTCAACAACTAAATAAAACCAACGGAATACTCATTTCAACACGATTACAATATATTCAACGAACGCTTTCTGCGCTACAGGGTGCTGCGGGCAACATTGCGTTATATGGGCCCCAAGGTCAGACATTCGGATTAGGTATTCCATATTGAGCAACCACGAAACTCTACTGACTTTTATCGTAAAGTAGTTCATTGAGCGTTGTGTACCGCTTGCTCGTTTAGTAATTTTTATATATTTAACTGATTGATTATGTATAGCAAATCAAGTTTCTTTACTAATTTTATTAATGAGCTAATTACTTGGCTAGATACAACCAGATCAATCCTAAATTAATAAAGCAGCGGCAACGCGGCGCCCTTCCTCTATCAATATATTATAAGTACGACAAGTAGCCTTGGTATCCATTACTTCAATACCAATTCCAGATTTGACCAAATGATTTATTAAAGAGTGATGAGGAAAATTAAAGTTGCTACCAGTACCAAGCAGCACAATCTCAGGTCGAAAAGGCAATATGCATTCAAAGTGCTCCGATTCTAGCTGCCCCAGCGCTTTAACCGGCCAATTTTCAATCACTTTATCAGGAAGGACAATCAGACTATGCTCATAGCGTGTCTGGTTAACCATGACATATCCCTCACCATACCCAGAAAATATATTCGTATCTGAAAATTTAGAAAGATGCAGCTTCAACTATTACCCCTATTATATTTTAGAATAGAAAATCCGATTTCATTGCAACCAGTTACCTCCCATAATTGAAAAAACGAGCTCCAAGCCAGAATATTCTTTCTGTTAGAGCAACATAAAACTTGGCGACATATAAATACGGTTAAATAGACCCAATCTGATTGAGTAAAATTCAATTTCTCGTATTAGCTAATTATTTTTCCTATCCCGCAGCTCGTTTAAATCAAACCAGTTTACTCTACGCGCAGCGCCCTAGTACCTATCCATAGAACCAGCCTGAAAATATTTTGTCATTCAAACTCACGTCAAATATTTAAAAATATCGAAAAATAATTTTATTTGCATAAAATATTCTGGTGAGCAGAAACACGCTTAAACCAACTTAATATCTATAAAAGCATTATTTTTTATGTTTAAGTCTGCTTTAATTTTCCAAAATCTCCAAATGAATATGAACAATCTAAATTTGAGCTATATGAGTTAAGCTGCTTCTATTTTGGAAAATTATTTCTTCAAAATTGTATTCTTTGCATAAGGTAAAGTATGCGGGTAATCCTTGCTGAAATGTAATCCACGGCTTTCATGACGCAGCATGGCGCTTTGAATAATTAAATCCGCTGTATCCACTAGATTACGTAATTCTAACAAGTCACTAGTTACACGAAAATTAGCATAATATTCATTAATTTCTTCATGTAATAATTTAATTCTATGTTGTGCGCGTTGCAGGCGTTTTGTAGTCCGCACGATGCCCACATAGCTCCACATAAAATGACGCAACTCATCCCAATTATGTGAGATAACAATTTCCTCATCAGCATCAGTAACACGGCTTTCATCCCATTTCGGCAACTTAACAGCAGGGATAGGAGGCTGATTAAGAATATCTTTACTAGCTGCCTGTGCAAATACCAGACATTCAAGCAAAGAATTACTGGCTAATCGGTTAGCACCATGTAAGCCCGTATGCGCAGTCTCTCCAATTGCATAAAGATTATCCAAATCAGTTTTGCCATTTTGATTTGTAACAATGCCGCCACAAGTATAATGTGCAGCGGGAACAACCGGAATAGGTTCCCGAGTAATATCTATACCAAATTTCAGACATTGAGAATATATAGTGGGAAAATGCTTGATTAAAAAATCGGCCGGCTTATGCGAAATGTCCAAATAAACACAATCAAGACCTCTTTTTTTCATTTCAAAATCGATAGCCCGTGCAACAACATCACGTGGCGCCAGTTCAGCACGTTTATCATGTCGAGACATAAAGCACTCCCCACTGGGGAGCTTTAAGAGCCCCCCTTCACCGCGGACCGCTTCGCTGATTAGAAATGACTTTGCATGGGGGTGATAAAGACAGGTAGGATGAAACTGAATAAACTCCATATTAGCTACTCGGCAGCCAGCACGCCATCCCATAGCGATACCACCACCTGTAGCAGTATCAGGACTAGTAGTGTAAAGATAAACCTTGTTAGCACCACCTGTTGCTAATACTGTATTGTGGGCGGTAAACGTATGAATCTTATCATTTTTCTTGTCCAAGATATAGGCACCAAGACAACACTTATTCTTTGTGTCATGATGGCCTGGTAGTTTATCACTCGTGATAAGATCAATAGCAATATGCTGTTCAAATACAGTGATGTTAGGGTGAGCAGCAATATTCTCAATCAAGGTTTGCTGTATCGCTTTTCCTGTCGCATCCTCATTATGAATGACTCGCCGTACACTATGTCCGCCTTCCTGCGTAAGATGGTAGCCTGTTTCACTGTTTTGGTCTCGAGTAAAGGATACCCCTTGATCAATCAACCATTGTATTGCCCGCGGCGCATTCTCGGCCACATACCGAGTAATCGTTTCGTCGCATAAACCCGCACCGGCTATCAATGTGTCATGAATATGCTTAGTAGGTGAGTCTTCTCTTGATAACGCTGCTGCAATACCACCCTGAGCCCACCCACTGGCACTATCGTATAAGGTTTGTTTAGTAATCAAACCTATTTTCTTGTGCGGTGCCAAGTGCAGTGCAAGCGTAAACCCAGCTAAACCACTACCAATAATTAGTGTATCAAAATAGAAATGTTGCATCCTGACTGGAATTGTTTCCACATATTGAGAACATTAAATCATAACAGATTCAAAAAAACTTGATGAATCCATTCATATATCAAACTTTTTTTATTTAAAAACAAAAATCATAAATCAGTGAACCAATGAAAACAAATAATTGTCTTTATCACTGATTGCTCGTAGTTCCCGAAAGACTCTTGAATAAGTATACTTGGTTTATTGTGTCGTAATATAACACTTACAAGCTGTACAATAGAGATACAATTAATTTAAAAATTCAGGAAACAGGAAATTATGGGTGATCGGGAAATCGATCAGCAACTTGTGGAACGTGTACAACGCGGAGACAAGCAGGCATTTAATCTACTTGTGATTAAATATCAGCGAAAGTTAGCGCGTTTATTGTCGCAATTCATTCGTGATTCTGCTGAGGTTGAGGATGTCACCCAAGAAGCTTTTATTAAAGCCTACAGGGCGTTGCCATCGTTCCGCGGTGAAAGTGCGTTTTATACTTGGTTGTATCGAATCGGTATCAATACTGCGAAAAATTTTCTAGTTTCTCAGGGACGGCGAGCACCAACTACAATACATGGAATTGATAATGAAGATGCCGAAAATTTTGATGAAGGCGGCAAATTAAGGGAAATGAATACACCCGAAAGTGAACTGATGAGTCAACAGGTTGCTCAAACAGTTAACCAGACACTAAATGAATTACCTGAAGAATTACGAATTGCAATTACCTTAAGGGAAATTGAGGGGTTAAGTTACGATGAAATTTCAAACATCATGAGCTGTCCCATTGGTACAGTACGTTCGCGTATATTTCGTGCTCGTGAGGCAATATCTGAAAAGTTACGTCCTTTATTAGGGACCAGTAAAGATAAGAGGTGGTAACGTGAGAAATAAAGTATCGGCTTTGGTAGATGGTGAGTTAGACGTGCAAGATGCCGCGGATGTAATAACGAAATTGGGGAACCAGGATGATCTGCTTAATGACTGGAAAACCTATCATTTAATTGGTGATACGTTGCGTCAGTCAACAGAACTATCCATAGACATTTCACAGCGTTTCAGTATGGAATTGACAACTGAGCCGGCCATAGTAGCGCCTTATCCATCCAGGCAGCAGAGGCATAAGTTATTTGCCTACTCAGCAGCGGCTTCGGTAGTTGCAATGGTCGCAGGGTGGTTAGCTTTACAAACTTTATATCAACCGGAAGAAACGATTATCGCTGATACATCGAATATAGAAAAGAATATACCCATTACACCCATTTTAGTTTCCACGCCATCATCTATTCTTACCTATCCTCCTGTTCCTGCAGAAATTCATGATTATCTATTCGCACATCGGGAGTTCTCGTCTGGTACAGTTACGCACGGCTTAACAACTCATATTCATCCTGTTACTGATTCACAAGAAAGATAAGGTAGATGGCTAGAATTATTCTACTGCTGTTATTGTCGGGTATTGTTCAAACCTCTTTCGCACAGAAATTACCAAATTCCTCCAAAGAAGCACTCGGTTGGCTAGAAAAAATTTCTATCGCGCCACGCCGGCATAATTTCATTGGAACATTTATCTATTATGCTGATGGGCATATGGAAACATCTCGAATAGCACATATAGTTGATCAAAATGGAGAACGAGAAAAAATAGAAGTATTGGATGGTTTACCACGTATCGTTTTTCGCAACAACGATGAAATGAAATGCTACTTGCCCGAAAGTAAAAGGATTGTAACGGAGAAACGCTGGCTACGTAAATTTTTTCCTGATTTATTACCTCAATCGTATGGCAGTCTTAATGACAACTATTATGTGAGCAAAGGCGAGCGGGAACGAGTTACCGGTTATGAATGCCAGGTTATTTTATTAGAACCACGAGATAACCTGCGTTATGGTCACAAGTTCTGGGTAGATGTTGATACCGGTTTAGTACTCAAAGCTGCCGTGGTAGACGCTGATCATGTCATTGAACAGTTTGCATTTGCCCAACTAGACGTGGGTGATATTACCAATACAGAATTATTAGAGCCCAACCAGTCGATTGTCGCATCAGAATGGCATACCACCAATTTAATGGCTTCCGTTTTAAAAGATAATGAACTTGAATGGCAGGTGAGAGATCCTCCCGCAGGATTCAAAAAGATTATTGAAATGAAAAGAAATATCGCTGGAAAATCCACACCTATCAATCATATTGCATTATCAGATGGTCTTGCAACAGTCTCTATATTTATTGAGCCAATTTCAGAAAAAATATCTTCGCCGGTTCCAGGATTTTATTCAAGCCGAGGTGCCATTAATATCTATGTTCGAATACTTGCTGACAATAAGATCACAATAGTCGGAGAAGTACCACTAGAGACAGTAAAGAAAATTGGAGATTCAGTGGTTAAACAGGCAACTAATTTTTCCATAAAAAGTTTAAATCACTAGATCAAAATCATTCAATATTAATGTATTTTATTGTTTCTGAGAATGAAATTTATTTATAAAAAAAATCAGCCTTATAATGATTCACTATCCACTACAAGGCTGGTTTATATCAAGGATAGAAAGAATGCATAAATTTGTTTTATCGCTATTGCTTATAGTTTCACCCGCTGTTTTTTCTAAAACTAAAGACTTACCTGATTTCACCGGACTTGTTGAAAAATATGGTGCCGCAGTTGTTAATATCAGTACTATTCAAACACAGCACATCGCAAGCAACTCGGTTTTCCCAGAGCTGCCGAATATTCCGGAAAGTTCACCATTTCATGAATTCTTCCGACGTCATATACAACCATTCTCCATGCCAAAAAAAACCGAACCCCGATCCATGGGCTCTGGTTTTATTATCAGCACAGATGGTTATATCTTAACCAATGCACATGTGGTCGAATCTGCTGATGAAGTTAATGTCAAACTTAACGATAAGCGTGAGTTCAGCGCGAAGATAATCGGTAGCGATCGTAAAACAGATATTGCGCTCATTAAAATTGAAGCCAATAATTTGCCAAAGGTAACACAAGGCAATCCAGAACTTCTTAAAGTTGGAGAATGGGTAGTGGCAATCGGCTCACCATTCGGATTTGAAAATAGTGTAACGGCCGGCATTGTCAGTGCAAAGGGTCGTTCACTCGCGCAAGAAAACTTTGTACCTTTTATTCAAACTGATGTTGCGATTAACCCAGGCAATTCTGGAGGACCATTATTTAATATGATGGGAGAAGTAGTAGGGATTAACTCACAAATATATAGTCGTACTGGTGGGTTTATGGGGTTATCATTCGCCATTCCAATTAATGTAGCCGCCAGTATTGCCGATCAATTAAAAATTAATGGCAAGGTAAGCCGAGGCAGAATTGGCGTGATGATACAAGAAGTAACTAAAGAATTAGCCGAATCCTTTGGGCTCTCAAATATCAATGGCGCATTAGTCGTTTCTATTCAGAAAGATAGTCCTGCTGACAAAGCGGGCATAGAGGTAAGGGATATCATATTAAAGTTTGATGGTAAGGATGTTGCGACATCTGCGGATTTGCCTCGTATCGTCGGTAACACGAAACCAGGATCGGAAGTATCCACGCAGATATGGCGGGATGGCTCAACCAAAAATATTATGATAGAGGTGGAAGAAATCTTATCTGATGAACGTGCAGGTAACAATCAGCCAAAACAGAGCAAGCAACCGAATACCTCAAATAATTTGGGACTTGCATTAAGCGAATTGACAGCCAGCCAGAAAAAACAATTAGATATCAATAGTGGTTTACTAGTTGAAGATATACGGCCTGGTACTGCCAGTCGCGCAGGTATACATGTAGGCGACATCATTCTTGGACTCAATAATCAGGATATCAGCAGTATTAAGCAATTTAATCGCTTGCTCAATAAGGTTGAAAAAGGACGTAATATTGCCCTATTGATACGACGTGGTGATATGACGACTTTTATAACCATGAAACTTGATAAAATTAATGATAAGAAATCAGTTCATGATGAGTGAATCGGATATACCCATAACTTTTATAGTATACGGTCGCAAAGAGTGTCATCTTTGTCAGGAAATGATACTTGCCCTAAGTAAATTACAGAAGCAAGTATTGTTTCGTTTTCAAGTCATCGATATAGATCATCATCCCGAATTAATTGTACTTTATGGTGACAAAGTACCCGTATTAGTAACACTCGCGGACAAAGAAGAAGTCTGTCATTATCACCTTGACATGGCTGCCTTGGATGCTTATTTTACTAAAATTCGTTAAAATACCATCCGCTTAGAGTAATCCGATCAGAAAAACAATACCAAATCGGATTACTCTAAGACTTCCATATCACCCGTAACTAAAATCTTATTGGATCTCAAATCCTGATGCAACATATCCGAAATTTCTCCATTATTGCCCACATTGATCATGGCAAATCTACATTAGCTGACCGTATTATCCAACAATGCGGCGGGTTATCTGATCGCGAAATGGCAGAACAAGTTCTTGATTCAATGGATTTAGAACGTGAAAGAGGCATCACGATCAAAGCCCAAACCGTCGCTTTGAGTTTTACATCAAAAGATGGTAAAACCTATTTATTAAACTTAATCGACACGCCAGGTCATGTAGATTTTTCTTATGAAGTGTCCCGTTCACTCGCCGCGTGTGAAGGTGCTTTGCTCGTAGTAGATGCATCCCAAGGTGTAGAAGCTCAAACGGTTGCCAATTGCTATACAGCCATTGAGCAGGGTGTAGAAGTCGTTCCCGTATTGAATAAAATTGATTTACCTGCGGCCGAACCTGAACGTGTTATTGAGAACATTGAAGATGTAATTGGAATTGATGCCCAAAATGCGTTACGTATCAGTGCCAAAACGGGTGAGGGTATACAGGAAGTTTTAGAAGCGATAATCTCAAAGATTCCCGCACCCAAAGGAGATCTTGCTGCGCCACTAAAGGCTTTAATTATCGACTCATGGTTTGATAATTATGTAGGTGTCGTCATGTTAGTACGGGTTATAGACGGTACACTCAAGCCTGGGGATAAAATTTTGCTGATGGCTAGTCATGCCGTACAACTATGTGAACAGGTAGGTGTGTTCATGCCTAAACCGGTAAGTCGAGAATCACTCAAAGCTGGTGAAGTGGGTTTTATTATTTCTGGAATAAAAGAATTAAATGCAGCTAAAGTAGGGGACACGGTAACGCAGGCAAATTGTCCTGCAAGTGAGTCTTTAGTTGGTTTCAAAGAAATCAAACCACAGGTTTTTGCTGGACTTTACCCTGTAGAATCCAATCAATATGATGCATTACGTGCTGCTTTAGAAAAACTAAAGCTGAATGATTCATCACTACAATACGAACCTGAAACATCCCATGCACTGGGCTTTGGTTTTCGTTGTGGTTTTCTCGGCCTGTTGCATATGGATATCGTACAAGAACGCTTGGAACGAGAATATGACATGAATCTTATCACCACTGCGCCCACAGTAGTGTATCAAATACTAATGCGTGATGGTACGATAATCGAAATTGAGAATCCATCAAAAATGCCCGATTTGGCTCTAATTGCAGAAATTCGCGAACCCATTATTACAGCGACGATATTGGTTCCAGAAGAATATGTGGGTGCAGTGATTACACTATGCGTCAGTAAGCGTGGAATACAAAAAAATATGCAGTATATGGGCAGGCAGGTTATGTTGAGTTATGAAATACCATTAAACGAAGTTGTTATGGATTTTTTTGATAGACTCAAATCTACCAGTCGTGGATACGCGTCCCTGGATTATGAGTTTAAAGAATTTCATACTGCTGACCTAATTAAACTCGATATACTGATTAATAGCGAGAAAGTAGATGCACTTTCATTGATAGTACATCGTAACAGTAGTCAGCGTAGAGGACGTGAATTGGCACAAAAAATGCGTGAGCTCATTCCACGTCAAATGTTTGATATCGCCATACAGGCAGCTATAGGTGCCCATATTATTGCGAGAGAAAGCGTTAAGGCATTACGGAAAAATGTGCTTGCTAAGTGTTATGGCGGAGACATTAGTCGCAAACGTAAACTACTGGAAAAACAAAAAGCAGGAAAAAAGAGAATGAAACGGGTTGGTAACGTGGAGATTCCACAGGAGGCTTTTTTAGCAATTCTACAGGTTGAAAATAAATAATGAATAATAACAGCAAACATCACATAATCGTGGTGGAGAAAAGAACAGTCTTTTTTCGAATACCTGCTACTATCTACTCAAATTACTAAAGGAAAAGAAATAAAATGAATTTTCCTCTAGTTATGTTTATTTTATTGGTTATTACTGGCAGCATTTGGTTGCTTGACTACTTAATACTACGCCACAAACGTACGCCAGATCAGAGTGAACCATTGTGGATAGAGTATCCCAAAAGTTTTTTTCCAATCATATTAATCGTATTTACTCTACGTTCTTTTATCATCGAGCCATTTAAGATTCCTTCCGGATCAATGATCCCGACATTACTTGTGGGTGATTTTATATTGGTTAACAAATACACCTATGGTCTTAGGTTACCAGTCATCAATCTTAAAATAATGGATATAAATCAGCCTAAGCGTGGCGAGGTCATGGTATTTCGTTATCCAGAGGATCCATCAGTAGATTATATCAAGCGAGTAGTTGGGATACCGGGTGATACTGTTACTTATCATAACAAGCAATTAACCGTCAATGGCGATATGGTAAAAATGCACTATGAAGGGGAATATAAATACGTAGAATCTGGGCTTGGGTATATATATGCTGAACATTTTAAGGAATTTCTAGGTGATCGAGATCATGCGATCCTGATCAATCAAGGTATACCCAGTTTACAGTTATCCAGTGTACGTCATTTCCCATTTCTTGATCATTGCACTTACCATAGAGCAGGATTTACTTGCGAAGTGCCTCCTGGTAATTATTTTACTTTAGGTGACAATCGCGATAGTAGTAGTGATAGTCGTTATTGGGGATTTGTTCCCGAACAAAATATAGTTGGAAGAGCATTTATGATTTGGTGGAATTTTAATGATTTTAATAGAATTGGTTTATCAATTAATTGATAAAAGCTATTTCCGGAAAAAAACAGATGCTTTACCGCTCAATTGAAAAACAGAAAGGAGTTAGCCTGCCTCGTTTGTTAGTCTGGTCAGGGATACTCGTTTTCATTTCTATTCTTGGAATGAAATTAATACCGGCCTATATAGAATATGCCTCAATCAAGAAAACATTAACTTCCATAACCAATGATTCAAACCTACAGAATGCAACAGTTAATGAAATCCGGCAATCATTTAATAAACGGGCACAAATAGATAATATTAATGTCATAAATGGACGTGATATTAAGATTAGTCAAAAAGATGGGCGTAGAATTCTTACTGTTAACTATTTCGTAAAGATACCACTGGCTGCAAATATATCGTTATATCTTGATTTCGATACTGCAAATAGCTCTGGTTATTAGTTACTCGTAAGATTCGGATGCATAACATATAATGCAAATTAATAAAAAAATGCGGCAAGCTGAATTCTGCCGGAAAATAGGATATGTTTTCAATCAACCCACCTTTCTACACGTGGCATTGACTCATCGCAGTCATAGTGCTTCACATAATGAACGTCTCGAGTTTCTTGGTGACAGCATATTAAATTGTTCCGTTGCTGGATTAATTTTTAAGCACTTCCCAGAGCTTCCTGAGGGTGATTTATCTCGACTCCGTGCTAACTTGGTCAACCAACGAACACTATCTCAATTAGCACTTACCCTCAACTTGGGTGAACTCATTAGACTCGGTGAAGGAGAACTTAAGAGCGGCGGTTGTCGCCGCCCATCTATACTTGCTGATACATTAGAAGCTGTATTGGGAGCAATTTATCTTGATAGCAGCTTTGCAGAAGCTGAACAAGTTGTCACTACACTTTACCTGCCCATGTTGCAGAATTTAAATTCAGTCACGCTCGGCAAAGACCCTAAAACATTGCTACAAGAATTCCTGCAAGCCCATAAACTAGCATTACCAGAGTATTCCGTTGTCACCACAATTGGTGAAGCACATCAGCAAAAATTTAAGGTAGCGTGTGTTGTATCAAAATTTAATATCCGCACCTTAGGGGAGGGTGCTAGCCGGCGTAGCGCAGAACAAGCCGCAGCTAAACAGGCATACGAACAAATCATTCTTGTTTAATTGAAACAAGCAGAGCCGCATCCTTTTCAAAACACTCTATCCATATGAAACTCGCTTTCGAAAATAACAACCATTTACTCGTATGATCACGCATACTAATCACCATACAGGTTATATCGCTATTGTAGGACGTCCGAATGTTGGCAAATCTACACTGCTAAACGGCCTGATTAAGCAGAAAATAAGCATTACCTCTCGAAAAGCACAAACTACTCGTCATCGCATCAATGGCATTCTCACCGATCAACAATTCCAATTTATCTTTGTCGATACGCCTGGTTTTCAAAATCAATATACGAATCAATTAAATAGCACCATGAATCGTGTTGTTACACAGAGTATACAAGATGTGGATATCGTGTTGTTCGTGATCGAAGCAATGCGATTCGATAATCGTGATCACTTAATACTCAAGTTGTTACCAGCAAATAAACCTGTAATTCTGGTCATTAATAAGATTGACAAATTAGCTGATAAAAAACGATTACTTCCATTTCTTGAGGAAATGTCCAGGTTATTTACTTTTGCTGCAATCATACCAGTCAGCGCAGCCAAAAAAAATCAGCTACCCGTATTAATCGATATTATTCGTTCATATTTACCAGAAAATTTGCCTCTATTTGATGAAGATACGATTACCGATCGGAACGAACGCTTTCATGCTGCTGAATTATTACGCGAGAAGCTATTTCGCTTAACAGGAGAAGAGATTCCATACTCAGCAAGCGTTGTGATAGATCAGTTTAAACTGGATGGCCATTTGCGCAGAATCAGTGCTGCCATTATTGTGGAAAAGGCCAATCAGAAGGCGATTATTATTGGTAAAAATGGAGAAAATCTTAAAACAATCGCCACACAGGCGCGTAAAGATATGGAAAGGCTTTTTGGTGACAAGGTATTCTTGGAAGTCTGGGTTAAGATCAGAAATGGCTGGGCCGACAATGCAACTATATTGAAAACCCTAGGATATGATTAACTGTCATATAGAAAAATGATTATTAGCGCCCACACTCATTCACTTTCTCTAGGTATAACCAATATTAGATTTCAAGGGAGCGATAACCATTATGATTAAGTTGGGTGTCAATATTGACCATGTTGCAACTTTAAGGCAAGCCCGCGGCACGACATATCCTAGCCCGGTTGATGTTGCATTGATTGCAGAATCTGCTGGTGCAGATGCAATCACATTACATTTACGTGAAGATCGACGTCATATTCAAGACAGAGATGTTGAGATCTTGCGAGGTATGCTTAAAACCCGTATGAACCTGGAGAGTGCAGTAACCGATGAGATGATCAATTTTGCACTCTATATTAAACCGCATGATGTTTGCCTGGTTCCAGAACGACGAGAAGAATTAACAACAGAAGGCGGTCTTGACGTAATCAGACATTTTGAGCAAGTGAAGCGTGCCTGTAGTCGATTGGCTGCAGCAGATATTCGTGTCTCATTATTTATTAATGCCGATCAAGCACAAATTGATGCGGCCGCAAGAACTGGCGCGCCAGCCATTGAGATTCATACGGGCTGTTATGCCGATGCTAAAACTGAAGAAATACAAAAAAAAGAGCTGCTTGATATTCATCAAGCAGTAATTTATGGTAATAATCAAGGGCTGCAAGTGAATGCAGGGCATGGATTACATTATCAGAATGTACAACCCATTGCAGCGATAACTGGTATTTCTGAACTTAATATTGGTCATGCCATCGTTGCTCATTCTATTTTTGTTGGCTTTGAGCAAGCGGTACAGGAAATGAAAACACTAATTCTTGAGGCATGCTAATGATCTATGGAATTGGAACCGACCTGGTCGAGCCAGCGCGTATTGAAAATTCCTTAGAGAAATATGGGGAACGTTTTATCAAGCGCATATTAACAGATCTAGAATACGCTGAATATAGCAGTAGCAGCAAACCGGTTATGTTTCTGGCAAGCCGTTTTGCCGCTAAAGAAGCCTTTTCTAAAGCGATTGGAACAGGTTTACGGCATCCTGTGAATTTTAATTATATTCAGGTAACGCACGACTCTCTGGGAAAACCCTATTTTAAATTTCATGACGATCTTGAAAGATTAATTAATAACCAGGGAATTAAGAATCATTTTCTTTCCATCAGCGATGAAATAAGTTTGGCTTGTGCCTTTGTTATTTTGGAAAAATAGCGATGTTGCTCGGACCTGTCATGCTCGATATAGCGGGGACGCAACTCACTGCCAGCGATAAAAGGAGACTCCAGCATCCATTAACTGGCGGCGTCATTCTATTTACTCGTAACTATTCGTCCTATACACAACTAATAAAGTTAACAACCGAGATACATGCTTTAAGAAATCCCCCCTATTCATCGCAATAGATCATGAAGGAGGGCGGGTACAACGTTTCCGCAAAGATTTTACGCCGTTACCAGCCATGCGCGAGCTGGGTAGAATTTGGGATACGCACCCAGATCATGCACGAGACCTAGCGTGGCAAATAGGCTATGTAATCGCGACAGAGTTAAATGCTTGCGGCATAGATTTTAGCTTCACGCCAGTACTCGATGCTGATCATGGGCAAAGCGGTGTTATTGGCGACAGAGCTTTCCATCATAACCCATATGTAATCACTGAACTTGCTCATAATCTCATGTCCGGTCTAGAATCAGCCGGCATGATAGCAATAGGAAAGCATTTTCCTGGCCATGGCTATATTCAGGCAGATTCACATGCTGAAGAATCAGTTGATAATCGCACCTATGCTGATATTGAGGCAGGTGACTTAATTCCATTTCGACAAATGATAGATTTTGGACTCGCAGGTATTATGTCAGCACATATTATTTATCCAAAAGTGGATAAATATCCTGCTGGTTTTTCCCGCATATGGCTAGAAGATATTTTGCGAAGAAAATTACGATTTGATGGCTGTATTTTTAGCGATGATCTAAGTATGCAGGGCGCCGCATATTTCGATACGATAGATCGGCGTGCACAGGCTTCACTTAATGCAGGTTGTGATATGGTATTGGCCTGTAATGATTCACAGGCCGCAGATCAGTTGTTGGCAAAGTTGCAGTGGAATGCCTCTACCTCCAGCATTATGCGGCTTAACCATATACATGAAAGGCGTCGTTTTAATTCAATGAATAAATTACGTGAAAATACTGATTATATTGAAGCAGTCAAAAAAATTAGTCGTATTGAGTGCAAATAGTGAAGGATAAGCATTCTAACGGCATAATCCGCTAACAGCTATCATTTCAAATCGCAATAATAGCCTGGTATTATGATGAAATAGAGCATCGCTTTATAGATACTGTCCGCAGAATATATTTTCTATACCATCAGCGGATACAGCTTACTTTGTATCAGTATTAATTCCTTCCGTCATGTCATAATTGCCAATTATATAATTCAATTTATATGATGGCTTTTCTCTCTCATATTTGTTCACTTTAATCATAAATTTCATAAGGTATTAATATGTCTGAATCTTTTGATGTAGCCATAATCGGAGCAGGTCCTGGCGGTTATGTGGCCGCGATTCGTTGCGCACAGCTGGGTCTTAATGCAGTCTGTATCGATGACTGGAAAAACGAAAAAGGCAAAGCGAGTCTTGGTGGCACCTGCCTCAATGTTGGTTGTATTCCATCTAAAGCATTATTGGAATCTTCAGATAATTTTTATCGTGCAATAAACAAATTCTCATCACACGGAATTAAGATCGCAGACGTATCGGTAGATGTTCCTACCATGATTGCGCGTAAAGACAAAATAGTCACCATGTTCACAAGCGGCATCGCTTCATTGTTTAAAAAGAATAAAATAACATCTATACATGGCAAGGGGACATTACTTAAACGTGAGGAAAATGATCGATCCTGGAAAATTGAAATAAAAGATACTCATGAAGTAAAAACAGTCCAAGCCAGATACGTCATTCTTGCGACTGGATCGATTCCACGACCACTGCCAATTGCGCCCATAGATAACAAACTGATATTGGATAACGCTGGCGCATTAGCATTAACTGAAATTCCCTCGCGGCTGGGCGTTATCGGAGCGGGGGTGATTGGTTTAGAGATGGGCAGTGTTTGGCGAAGGCTGGGTTCTGAAGTGACGATTCTTGAAGCGGCTCCTGAGTTTCTTATGGCTGCTGACGAACAAATAGCAAAAGAGGCACAAAAAATATTTAGCAAGGAGCCGGGGTTATTGATTAAAACGGGAGTCAAGATCACAGCGGTGGATACTCGTAAGAAAGACATCCTGGTGGAATATACTGACGCTGGAAATAATCCACAAAAATTAGAAATTGATAAGCTAATTATTGCAGTTGGCCGAACCCCCAATACAGCTGGATTAGGAGCAGAGAGAAATGGGCTTAAACTAGATGAGCGAGGCTATATTATCGTTGATCATTTTTGCCAGACTAATTTACCAAACGTCTATGCGGTTGGTGACGTAGTACGTGGACCAATGTTAGCGCATAAAGCATCCGAAGAAGGCGTCTCGGTTGCCGAAGCAATTATAGCAAAAGAGAAAGGGCAAGATGGCGAATCTCAGAAGGTTCATCTTGATACTATCCCATGGGTCATATATACCTCGCCGGAAATCGCATGGGTGGGCAAGACTGAGCAAGAATTAAAAACAATGGGGATTAACTATAAAACAGGCCAATTTCCTTTTATTGCTAATGGGCGTGCACGGGCTATGGGCGAAACAAACGGTTTTATTAAAGTGTTGGCAGATGAAACGAGTGATCGTATCCTCGGCGTTCACATGATTGGACCTCACGTTTCAGAACTCATTTCAGAAGCAGTTACAGCGATGGAATTTTCAGCGACCAGCCAAGATATTGCCTGCATCGTTCATGCGCATCCTTCATTATCGGAAGTATTACATGAAGCCGCATTGGGAGTGGATAAGCGAGCGTTACATATTTAATAAAATATAATAAATTGTTTAACTGCTTATCCCTTCTATTTTTATTAAAAATAATTATTAGTGTTCGACACAATGGCTCTTGTCAGGATCAACGCTACAAGACCATTGTGTTTGGAGAATACCGGCCGCACTATTGAATGTATACTCAGCTTTTAATTCTTTGTATTGAAGTGGAGTCATAGAAGCTTTTTCTGGTAGAAAACGCTTATTACTCCAGAATCTAATTCTGCAGAACTCTTTCTCAGATCGACACAATCTATTAATTGCCGCGCTGTAAATCGTCTTATCAGTGTATTGACTATGATTAATCAATACCATGTGAATCGATTTTCCTGACTTGCCCATTGGTAATGATTTCATAAGCTGCCAACCCAGGCCACTGTCTAGTGGTTCCGAAACCTTTTCATCAACATCTATTACGGGCACCGTTGGCTCTACAGCAGCAAAAACAGAAACTGATATTGCCTGTATTAATACGAGTAATAAAATATTGGTTACTTTTTTACGCATAAATTCTCCTTTCATTATTCTGAATAACAGTCGTACAAAATATCCACATATAGATAATAGATATTTAACAGCGGAGTATACCCCAAAACTATAAAAACCACATTTTGTGAATGCATAATCATCTAACAGCGAGAGTCAAGCTCTGATACATAAAGCAATATACTGATTCGTTCGTTATTTAACATAATGTATTTATCGGGCAGATAGATCGTTATAATAAGTTAAATAAGGATAGATTTGATATTGTCATAAATGACTTTTGCGCTGCTTCGAGATATAGTTTTTGTTGGGTCAGGTTAGATATTGCTTCTGCGTAATCAACATCCTGAATCTGTGAAAGCGATTGCTGGAACTGAATTTTCAAATCATCACCCATATTCCGCAGTGCATCGACTTCCTGTAACCGTGCACCCACCGATGCACGTACAGCAAGGATATGGTCCAGGCCATGATTTATATTTTGTAATGCGGCATTCAAGCCGTTTGTCAGTCTCGTCTCACCAGATGGGATACTTGCCGGTGTTTCTACTACATCAAGTAGATCGTTGATAGTTTTAAATAAGCTTTGATTGGTGCTGGGTGATACAACAAACCGATCACCATTAGCGGGAACACCGTTAATACCGAGTTTCATGCCATCAAACTGAATAGTATCACCATTCGTGTAAGGATTAGCTGTTACAAGGACAGCATCCGTCGTCGTATCTAAAATATCATATGTGGTAGCATCGGCTTCGACCGTAAAGATAATCTCATAATTATCACCCGTTAAACTAGCAGGAGTAATAATCGTTCCAGCATCAATTATTCCACTTCCCTTGTTATCCGTATCAGCCGCCGTAGTAAAAACACCGTTACCATTTTTGATTCGTTCAAAGATATCCACTCCAGAATTATTCACTGCGAGCTGACGTGTTTCACTGACTTGAATCAAACGTTGTCCCTGATCTCCATTATATTGCACGCCGTCTTTAGTCTGAATAAAAGGTTTGATGTCGCCCTGAAAGCCAGAAAATAGAAATTGCCCTAATCCATCCCTGCTATTTGCCAAGCCAACTAATGCGTTTAATTTACCACGCAATTCAATTCCAATACTCTTTCTGTCTGCGTCTGAGAGCGTCGGGTTGCCTGCAGTGATAGCAGTCGTGTGAACACTCTGAATCAGCGTTGTTGCTTCCTTCAAAACATTTTCTAGCAAACCGAGTGATGACATTGCATTATCTCGGTTCGCCGAATATTGTGTATTTAATGAATCAGCTTGAGTAATAGCCAATGCCCGAACTGCCCCAACCGGATCATCCGCAGGAGTCAGAATGCGCTTGCCAGTAGATACTTGTTGTTGTGTTCTAAATAAAGTTTCCTGGTGTTGCAGTAGTGTATTCGTTCCCTTATCAAAAATAGTCGCCGTACTTACACGCATAATATTCACCTATTTCCTAATCATAATTAGCTAATTCGGAGCAAAGTATCAAACAACGTATTACTAATCTCGATTATCTTGCTGGAAGCTTGATATGCTTGTTGATAGCGTATTAAATTAGCAGCCTCTTCATCCAGATTAACCCCTGATAATGATTGTATTGATTGTTCCATCTGGCCCAATAAATTAACCTGCATCTTACTGGTTACTTCCAGTTCACGGGTTTTATTGCCAATTTGACTCACTATTTGCCCATATGCTGATTGATAATTTGCAGTACCCCCCGCCAGAGTATTTTGAGTCTGTAATCCTCCCAGCAGAAGTGCATTACGGTTATCCGAATAACCATGACTATTGGGGTCAACTGTGAATGTATCGCCGGCATCGGGATTACCGTTTATTTGCACTGTAAAGCCATTGAAGCTGATATCATCACCTTCAGTAAAAATTTGATTGCTGGCGGGCAAATGCTTACCCGTTCCAGTTACATCAAATTGGCCATCAAATGGCGTGTGAAACGCAATGATTACTGGTTGCTGGAGATTCGGATCAATCGGCAATGAATTGACCGTACCTGCACTGATAGTTCCTGTTCCGGTATTAGATAACGAAGCATTGGTTCGAATTGGTGTGGCAGCGGCAACTTCTGATACGCCTTTAATATTTAGGGTTATATTTTTAGCGCCGTTACGGGTAGGCTGAATTAAAAAGCTCTCGGTAGCATTAATATCTGCTCCTGTGACACTGAGACCATCGAGCACAAGCGGTGCCGCAGTCGAAGGTGGTATGGAAGAGCGATTAGACGTCTTATCAGACAAGCGTGTCAAAGCATAGTCTGTACCATCAAAAGTAAATTGATAATCACTGGTAGTCAGTATGCCGATATCACTAATTGTCGCTGAAATATTAGATGTCGGATTATTTCCCATAGCGGAAGTTATCTTGGGTGCTGAGACTGTAAAGAAATCGCTGCCGATATCGCCATTTAAATCTTGCCCCAGACGATGCTGTGCATTAAAAGTCTGTGCTAAACCGACCGCAACCCTGCCAAGGGAATTCTGTGCACTATCAAGCGTATCCGCACGAAAAGCCAATAGCCCCCCCAGGCGGCCTCCCTGTATTTGATTCTCTGGAAGCAAGGAAAATTTATTGCCTGTTGTAGCCAGGCCAATAGTCATTTCGGTGGGATCTTCGGGTGAAGGCATTGCCTTGAGAGGCAGATCCTCTGTTCCAACTACTAATGGCTGACCATTTCCAATAAAAATATTGAATGTACCATCGCTCTGTCGGACGGGATTTATGTTAATTAATTGACTTAACTGGTTTGTCAACACGTCACGCTGATCCAACAAATCATTCGCTGACTGACCGCCTGCCTGGCCTTGCGCCAGATGTATATTCTGATTTAAGCTTGCGATTTGTTTTGATAATGAATTAATCGCTGTCACACTACTGGCAATCTGTTCATTAACATGATCGCGAATTTCTGTAAAGCGCTGATCCAGACTATTAAACCGAGATATTAAAGATTCTGCATTACTTAGCATTGCTTGCCGCGAAGGAATGAATGCAGAATCCGTTGCAACATCTTGTACAGCATTAAAAAAGTTGAGTAGTGCCGGAGATAGCCCAGAACCGGGATTCGCCAATAAATTATCAATCTGCTTAATTTGAGTATAATGGCTATCGAGCTGACTACTTTGTGTTTGTACTTGCAATGACTGATTAACAAGAGACTCACTGTAAATACGCTGTACCGTAGATGCTTGTACACCCCGCCCAATGAAACCATTAGCAGTAAGCTGGGGGCTGTTGGTATTTTGAACCACTTGCTGGCGACTAAATCCTGGCGTATCAGCATTGCTGATATTATGACTAGTCGTTAGTAAATTAGCCTGAGCGGTACTCAGACCTGAAATTCCAATACCTAACATACTATTACTCATAGCCTCTTCACCTTCATTTTATGTGGAGTTGCACGCTACCCCCGCTATTTTGTTTAACGACAGTAACAGGATAAAGTCACAGTTTTTTTTAAATTCAACTAACAATCTGAGGCTTTTACAAAAGTCCTCGCCAGAAATTCTTAACCATTGATTATAAATGGTTAATTTTAAAACTACCGGGGTTTTGCAAAGGTCTCGATCTATATCAGTATAAAAATAAAATATTACAGATCAAATTGTTAGATGATTACGAAAGGTATTACTGTTAAGTATCCGTATCAGCTTATCCGCATATTTTGGATCAGTAGCATACCCTGCCTGTTGTAGGCCGTAAGCAAAAGCAGCTGCATCCTGGTTTTTGATTACAGCCGCATATCGCGGATTATTTAACAGCAAATTGGCATAATCACGAAATCCTTCTGCAAATGAGTTATAAGCACGGAATTTTTCAATCCCCCTCTGAGGAACACCGTTGATATACTCAGTAGTAACCGTTTCGACTACGGCACCTTTCCAATCCCTCCCGGCTTTAATACCAAAAAGATTATAGCTTGAGCTATTATCTGCATGACGAATCTCATGTTTGCCCCAACCACTTTCTAACGCTGCCTGCGCGATCATGAAATGAGCGGGAATACCTGTCGCCTGTTCTGCCAGCCTTGCATGAGGCAAAAGCAGGCTTACAAAATCTTCGGGCTGATTTAAGGATGAAGAAAATGAAGCAGCGGGCTCCAACCCAGTCAATGCGGATTGCACCGTGGAATTTGACTCCTTTATTGAGCTTGAAACATCAGTAGTCTTTATACTGGGAGAAATCAAGCCAGATTGATTCTCAGATGACATGGATATCAATTTTTCTCCAGAATCAATTACATCAAGCATAGCTTGAGTGTTAGAGATAGGTGTTTCCGGAGTAACCGGTTCACTCAGCTTACGTGTCAGCTGCTGCACCATAATATCGGCAATCCCCATTCCCTTTGAAGATAAACTTTGCGCTAACTGCTGATCAAGCATCTGGGTATAGAATGCTGTCTGTTGACTATCCAATAACCCGTCCTTTGATGTTGCCTCACGCATACTCTTAAGCATCATGTGCATGAATAACGCCTCAAACTGTTTTGCCGCCTCCTTCAATCCTTGATCCGGACTTTGCTTTGCTAATAAGCGCAAGTTATCAGCATTTTTTGTATCAATCGCGAGCTTGCCTGAAATATCATATGAGTTAATCATGGTATCTATCGGTTATATTTTAAATAATTTCTAGCTCGGCACGTAATGATCCCGCCGCCTTTAAAGCTTGTAATATTGCCAGTAGATCCTGCGGCGTAGCACCAATGGCCGTTAATGCCTTGACCACTTCACCCAGATCAGCGCCATTGGGTAACAGCATGAGATTTCCTTCATCAGTACGAATTTCTACTTGAGCACGTTGAGCAACCACGGTTTCTCCCCGCCCAGAAAATGGACCCGGTTGACTAATTATCGGTTCATTATTGATAATTATTGACAAATTACCATGAGCGACTGCGCTTGACTCCAGCGTAACTGCCTGATTCATTACAATTGATCCGGTTCTCGCATTAACAATAACCTTCGCCAATCCTTTTGCAGGTACGACATCGAGACTTTCAATTTGAGAAATGAACATTACTCGCTGATTATTACTGGCTGGGGCCTGAATTTGAATGAGACGGCCATCTATCGCAGAAGCCGATCCTGGAGAAAAGGAATTAATCGCATCGACAACACGTCTTACCGTTGTAAAATCTGTCGTATTCAGTTCAAGATTAATATAATCACCTTGTCCAAGTGATGAAGGTACTGAACGTTCAACAATCGCGCCTCCACTAATTCGGCCAGCGCTGAGATGATTTATTTGCACACTGCTTCCAGCAGCGGCAGCGCCTACGCCACCCACCAGGATACTACCCTGTGCCATGGCATATACTTGATTATCCACCCCTTTCAAAGGAGTCAATAGCAGTGTTCCACCACGTAAACTTTTTGCATTACCAACTGATGACACCGTAACATCAACTTGTTGTCCCGGTTTGGCAAATGCCGGTAATTTCGCTGTTACCATTACAGCAGCGACATTGCGCAATTGCATATTGGTGCCTGGCGGCAGATTGACACCCAATTGTCCCAACATACTAATAATGCTCTGTATCGTAAATGGCGTTTGCGTGGTCTGATCACCACTACCATCCAAGCCCACCACAAGACCATAACCAATCAATTGATTGTCACGTACACCTTGAATTGTAGCCAGATCTTTAATACGTTCAGCCGCACTTAATCCAGGTAAAAATAAACTGGCAAAAAGTAACCCATAAACAATTACATGATGCAACGTACCCAAGCTAAACTTATTTCTGGAAGTAATCATCATGAATCGGTCATTAAAATGGTGAAATGGTAAGAAAAAATCGGGATAACCACCCCATCGTCTGCGCTTCATCCAGATAGCCATTGGCTCGATATTCAATACGTGCGTCGGCTACTTGTACTGATGAAACGGTATTGCCTATGACATTAATAGGGTTAATTATGCCCGACAAGCGGATAAATTCTTGTCCGTGATTGATACCAATTTGTTTCTCACCGCTTACAAGTAAATTGCCATTCTGCAACACCTCAATCACTGTCACGGTAATGGTGCCGGTAAAATCATTATTACTTGAACTGGCTCCTTTTCCATCAAAGGTATTGTTAGCATTTGCTTCCAGGCTTGTGCCACGTAAGAAACCTATGGGTAGCCCAACAACAGTTGGTATTGAAAAATCAATACCACCGGAACGATCTATATTGCTGCCAGAGCTTTTCCTGGCATTAGTTTTTTCGTTAAGTGCAACGATTATGGTGTCCCCTACGCTGCGCGCACGTCGATCTTCGAATAATGGAATGTAACGGCTCCCAATCTGTGCATTGTAAGCCGTTCGAAAAATACCGCCATTTGAATCAATGACCTTAGCCGATGCGTCTGGACGGGAAGTGATCGGTTGGTGTATCGCGGTAGACGGCGTTATTGCACAACCAGTCACCACACCTGTAAATACGAATAAAAATAAACTGGAATATAAGCGCTGCAATCCCGTGCTGACAGCCATTGTTTCGATTCTTATATTAAAGTTGTGATAATCTTTGGAGCATTTGATCTGAAGTTTCTATTGCTTTTGAATTAATCTCATAGGCACGTTGTGTTTGAATCATACTTACCAGCTCTTCTACAACATTCACATTTGAAGTTTCAACAAAACCCTGATTCAGTAACCCGACACCATTCGTACCGGGCGCATTTTGATTCGGTGTACCGCTTGAAGCCGTTTGTAGATAAAGATTCTCGCCAACCCTTTGTAATCCGGCTGGGTTAATAAAACTGGCCAGCTGAATATTACCCACCTGAATAGGGGATGCTGATCCCGGCACGACTGCCGATACAGTACCATCACGTGCGATTGTTATATTCAAAGTGTTAGGTGGAATAGTGATATCCGGTTGAATGGTAAATCCGCTTGACGTTACAAACTGACCATTAATATCTGACTGAAATGCACCATCACGAGTATAAGCTCTTGTTCCATCCGGTAATAACACCTGAAAAAAGCCTTCGCCCTGAATAGCGACATCGCGCGGATTACCCGTTTGTTGCAAATTACCTTGAGTGAATATACTTTCTGTAGCCACCGGTCGTACACCCGTGCCTAGCTGTAGACCCGAAGGTAATTGTGTCAGTTGCGAAGACTGGGCGCCAGGTTGGCGAATAGTCTGGTAAAGTAAATCTTCAAAAACGGCACGGGCACGCTTAAAGCCATTGGTGCTAACATTCGCCAGATTATTCGCAATGACGTCCATCTTGGTCTGTTGCGCATCAAGGCCTGTTTTTGATATCCATAATGAACGAACCATACTTCACCTCAAGAATTTAATGTATCCAATAAAATAATTATTAGCTGAATTCGGTTTAACCTCTTAAAACCATAATCTCGCTGGCTTGCTGCGAATTACGCTCGGCGCTTTCAAGTATCTTCATTTGCATATCAAACTGGCGCGCAAGGGAAATCATACTGACCATCTCATGCACAAGATTGACATTGCTTCCTTCTAATGCGCCATCAATCAGTGTCACGTTCGCATCAGCAGTGGCTTCCCCTCCTCCTTTTAGCCTAAATAAACCATCACTCCCTTTGATCAATTGATCTTCAGGCGGATTGACCAATTTAATGCGCCCCATAACTGCAACCGTATTAGGTGAAGATACAGTAGGTACAGCTGAAACCGTCCCATCTCTCGCTATGGTAATGCGATTTTCAGGGGGGATTGAAATTATGCCAACATCGCCTTTCACATTCATTCCATTGTGCGTTTGCAAAATCCCACTGGGACTCATCTGCAAACTGCCATGGCGAGTATATGCCTCATCACCGTTTTCAAGCTGTACTGTAATCCATCCTGACCCTTTTATTGCCACATCCAAATCACGGCTTGTTTGCTGAATCGGGCCTGGGGTAAAATCGGCTCCGGTTGTGGAATCAACCACAAAAGCACGTGTCGGCAGGCCATCACCAAAGATCGGTACGGCACGAAATGCATTTGCCTCTGCACGATAACCCGTTGTGGTTGCATTAGCCAAATTATGTGAAACTGTCGCCTGCTGACTAAGTGTGTGCGTTGCGCCCGCCAGGGCTGTATAAATTAAGCGATCCATATTCAACCATTAATTGAATAACAAATTAATTTAAAATTAATTATTCTTATAAATACGGCATCATCATTGGCACTCATAAATTAACTAATGTTTGTAGCACCGCATCCTGAGTCTCAATAGATTTAGCATTAGCCTGATAAACGCGTTGCGCAGTAATCATATTGACCAGTTCATCCGTCAGGTTAACATTTGAGTCTTCAACTGCAGCAGATTGCAGACTACCCAATGTGCCGCTTTGAGGCGGACCAACCAATGCCTGTCCGGAACTTGCCGTTTCAGCCCATTGGTTACCTCCTAATGATGCAAGACCTTGCGGATTACTGAAGTTAGCCAAGACCGTTTGCCCCAGTGTTCTAACCGCTCCATTCGTATAATTTCCACTGATCATGCCATCTTCTGACACAGAAAATCCGGCTAAACGAGCTGAGGAAGAGCCATCTTGCACCAGCGAATTAACACTAAATTTTTCGCCAAATTGAGTTGCTTTGGTAAGATCCAGTTTAAACTTCAAAGGAGAGACCGTATCATTAGCAAGCGTAACAAACACGTCCACGGGTTTGTCAGGCGTAGTTAACACACCATCCTTATCAAAAGTAAATTTTTGAGGCTCACCCTCCGCACCACCCAGTTTAATACTGATCGGCAGACCACTATCTTCATCCATCGCGCCATCCATCGCGCCATCCACCGTTGCATAGGCATTCCATGAATTAGTATCATTTTTTTGAAAGAATAATGAAAATATATGTGAATTGCCTAAACTATCAAAAATTGAACCTGAAGTTGTACTTGCATAGGTAGTCGGATCAGTCGCATCAAAAGCCGAAATGGGGACGGATACGGGCGTACGTGAATCAAGATTCAGTTCGCTGGTAAAGGAGCTTGTAGCTTGAGGAGCCAAATTCGCAGTAGTTAGCTTTAAGTTGGTTGGCGTGGCCGCCGTAATCTTGCCAGCGGGATCTGCCATAAACCCTGTAAGATTCAGGTTATTCGCATTAACAATAAAACCCGCACTATCAACATGAAATTGACCGTTACGACTATAACTGATATTACCCGCATCACTCATACGAAAGAAACCTTTGCCATTAATTGCAATATCCAGTGGATTATCAGTCGTACTAATATTTCCCTGGGTAAATTGTTGAGCTATCGTTGACACCTCAGTACCCATACCAGCCTGCCTATTACTCGTGCTCAGTGAATTGGCAAATACTTCACTAAATTGAGCCTGAGATTGCTTAAATCCAACCGTATTGGTATTCGCTATATTGTTACCAATAACATCCAGATTGGCCGCCGCCGCACTAATCCCACTTAATCCATGCTGAAAACCCATGATTTCCCCTTATTAAAATATTTGCTTAATATTTGCCAATTCAACAAGTCCCAATTCGCCAACATCCAATACTGCACCGTGCATACCGGGCGATACACTATTCACCGAACCAACCGCAAGTGTATCTGCAGCGATATCCCGATCACCTTGCCTGGCACTTACTGAAAAACTGTAATTGCCATTGGCCGCAGCAGCACCGCTACTCGTGATTCCATCCCAGACAAAAGTACTCACGCCTTTTGATTGAGGCCCAATGTCTAGATTGCGTACGGCAACGCCGGCACCGTCCATAATCGTGACGGTCAGTTGATCCACCGCTTGAGGTAAGTCCACACCCGCTACAGCTGTATTATTTTCATATGTCATCGAGGTTCCAGGAACCAGAACGCTACGTCCAATCATCGCAGCAGCCTCCATAGAACGGTTTTCTTCAAAATCAGAGACCAATAATTGAAGTGTGGCATTGAGCTTATCAATACCAGTCACTGTGCTGATTTGCGCTAATTGACTAGTGACTTCGGCATTATCAAGCGGATTAAGTGGATCCTGATTCTGCATTTGTGTGACCAATAATTTCAGAAATCGGTCTTGCGGATTATCGGTATCTTGTTTAACCGAAGTAGCCGCAGAATTACCCGAAGCAAGTAACGGCGAGACACTAGAATCCTGGATTGAATTCATTGTTTATCCTTTTATTGGCCAATTGTCAGTGTCTTCTGCAACAGAGCCTTAGTTGTATTCATCATATCTACACTATTCTGATATGAGCGTGATGCAGACATCATATTAACCATCTCATCCACAACATTGACATTCGGCATCGTTACATAACCTTCTTTATTAGCTAACGGATGATTGGGCTCATAAACCTGTTTCATCGGCGATGGATCGTGAATAACGCCGGCCACCTTGACACCGCTAGCGCCATTGGTGGCTGTTTTGAGTGTACTGAAAACGACCTGGCGGCCGCGATAAGGCTCACCCGTAGAGCTGGTTACACTGTCAGCATTGGATAGATTGCTGGCCACCACATTCAGTCGCTGAGACTGTGCAGCCATTGCTGAACTAGCAATATCAAATACCTTGAATAACGACATACGGATTACTCCTTGATAGCGGATAATAAAGATTTGATTTGACCACTTATAAATGTCAGACTGGCATCATACTTAATTGAATTATCGGCAAATCTAGTACGCTCTGTATCCATATCAACCGTATTTCCATCTGCACTGGGCTGCTGGGGAACCCGGTATAGTATCTGGGCAGCGGATATATTTCCGGAGTCTGAATGAATATGTGCTGGAGAGGTTGTCGCCAGGCCTGGCTTCATATTCTTTGATGACAACGTTTCTCGTAACGTCCTGGAGAAATCAATATCTTGTGCTTTAAAGTTTGGCGTATCTGCGTTAGCAATATTGCTGGATAATAATTCTTGCCGGGTTGTTCTAAGATTTAATGTCTGGTGATGAAAACTCAGTGTGTTATTAAGCTTATTGATCATACGCGTATCCTTAAATGATAAATGAATGACTCTACTTATCGTTAAGCATCTAATACGCCGCATATTATTCTTTATACATAACAAATGATCTGACGAATAAGCCTTAAAATAGCCGCTATCTTCAACTATGCGTACTTTCTTTTGTGAATACCATGTCATGGTGCGATACCAATAATCGTCGTATACGGCAATTATTGGTCAGCAACCAGACCAACAGCCGTAAATCCAAACCATTAATTAGATAAATCGCCATTTATGAAACGTATCTTGATAATCAGTTTCAGTCTGCTTCAATTGGCAGGTTCTGCTATCCCATTATCTGCGGCAGAACATAAGCGCTCCTTGCAATTCCAGGAAACACCCTTGATTTTGAAAGCAGTGGAAAATTTTATTTATAATAAAGCGACTGATCTGTCCGGACAGATCATCGTGCATTTGAGTAAGATTGATTCACGCATTACATTACCTCAGTGTCCGGAGATGGAGCCCTTCATTCCAACAGGAGGGAGATTATGGGGAAAAACTTCAATCGGAGTCCGTTGTAATAGTCAAACGCCCTGGACAATCTATGTGCAGGCTGATATTAAAATCATGGCGGATGTTCTTCATGCAGCACAACCCATTACTCAGGGCCGCCCCATCTCACTACATGATATCGTGCTACAGAAAGTCAATCTAGTTCAGATGCCCGAAGGCGTTTTAACGGACGTAATGCAGGCTATCGGTCAAATACCCCGAACTAACCTCACCTCTGGTCAACCATTACGCCAACATATGCTGCGCGCACCTTATGTCATATTACGCGGACAAAAAGTAAAGTTACACATTCAGGGCCACGGATTTAATATCAGTTCTGAAGGCCAGGCACTTGCCGATGCTGCTGAAGGAAAAATTGTTCAGGTCCGCAATGAGTCTGGACGTGTTATTAGTGGCATAGCTCGCGACAATTCAATTGTGCAAGTACAACCGTAAATTGACAAGGCATTTTTGATGACATCAAAATCAGCCTGAATCGGGAGAAAAGAAGCACATTTCTCAGAGTAGAGCTGACAGCCCACTCCGGATCTACTAAAACTACAGAAAAAATTATAACATTACGGTGTATTTGGCTACAGGATGGCTACTTTATCCAAATTGTTTTTGCATTCATAAATTCGCGAATACCCAGTAATGACAGTTCCCTGCCGTAACCTGAATGTTTAATACCACCAAAAGGAAGACGTGGATCGCTTTTAACCATACCATTAACGTAAACGCATCCACAATCCATCGCACGTGCAAAGTTCTCTCCTTTTTGCGCGTCTTTGGTCCAGACACTACCGCCAAGGCCGAATCTTGTATCATTGGCAATACGCAATGCGGCCTGCTCATCTGTTGCACGTATCACAACTGCGACAGGGCCAAATACTTCTTCATCATAAGCAGGCATCCCAGGCTTAACATGATCAAGCAGCGTAGCGGCATAAAACCAACCCGGTCTGCATGGAATCTTGCCACCCGTTACTTTCACTGCACCCTGATCAATACTGCCGCTTACCTGTTGATGCAGTATATCGCGCAAGTCTTCACGCGCCATAGGCGCAAGTGTTGTCTCGGGATTCAATGGATCTCCCACCTGCCGTTTTTCGATGGCCATATGCAGTCTTTCGATAAATTCATCTGCAACTGAATTAAGCACAATAAACCGTTTTGCAGCAATACAACTCTGACCGCTGTTAAGAAAGCGGGACTGAATCGCTGCCATCACGGTTTCATCCATATCTGCATCTTCAAGCGCGACAAATGCATCAGATCCACCCAGTTCGAGTACCGTTTTCTTTAGATATTGCCCCGCAGTAGCGGCCACGCTCCGGCCAGCCTTCTCGGAACCGGTTAAGCTGACCGCATGAATACGTTTATCCGCAATAATCGCTTCAACTTGATTAGAGGAAATGAGCAAGCTTGAAAAAATATGAGATGGAAAACCGGCCGTCTGAAATAATTGTTCCAGCGCCAGCGCGCAACCCGGTACATTAGACGCATGTTTCAATAGAATATTATTACCCGCCATGAGTGCAGGTACTGCACAACGAAACACCTGCCAGAAAGGAAAGTTCCAAGGCATGATAGCCAGTATTGTGCCTAATGGCTGATAAGCAATATAGCTATAACTGGCATCAGATTCGATTGGTGTATCCGCAAGAAATTGCTGGCCTTTATCCGCGTAGTAGTCGCATACCCAGGCACATTTGTCAATTTCAGATTGAGCCTCGCCAATCAGCTTTCCCATTTCAGATGTAATTAATTCAGCAAGGTTTTTCTTCTGAGTGCGTAATACATTGGCCAGAGACCGTAATAATACGGTACGCCCATCGAGTGATAGACTCGCCCACTCCGATCTTGATCGTGCCGAATTATCAAGAACAGCCTCTACCGCATCATGAGAAAATAAATCATAGCATTTTATTTTTTCGCCAGTTGCAGGATTAGTTGCATGAATGATTGCCATATTTTAATTTGTCTCATATCGTACCCTCTCCTGAGCCACGCATCGAGATATCAGCCCCAGGGTGATTACAATCTATCCTCAAAACATTACGCAGTACACCACTACTGATGGAGAATTACGCTGATCAAAAACCAAGGCCTGTTTAATTATTCATCGATCTAATTGCGTCCAGATTAGCTTGCGCATCAAGATTTCCCTGTGCAGCCGCTTTCTCAAACCAGTGAATAGCCTCATCTACATCTCGGGCAACGCCTTCTCCCGTATAATACAGCGCACCCAGATTATTTTGGGCATCAACATGTCCTTGATCTGCTGCGTTCTGAAATAACTCCACAGCTTTAGCCGTGTCTTGAGAAACACCTTCACCATTTGCATACATCAGGCCCAAATTAAATTGCGCATCGGCATATCCTTGCTCCGCTGCTCTGAAAAACCAGCCTGCAGCCAGTTCCGGGTCATTTTCCAATATTTGGCCTGCCCCATTCTTGGAAATTGCTTCGCCTGTATAATACATGACACCCAAGCCGTTCTGTGCTTTGGCATCTCCCGTTCTTGCTTCTTCCAGTAATTGTTTGAATTTTTCTTCAGCAGCCAATTCATCTGCCGATCCAGAAGGTAATATCTTTTCTCTCAATTCTGCTTTTTCTTCCGGCGTCAACCCCTCTTCCAGTACGGATGGCAGCTCATCAATAGATGTAAACTCATCCATCAGCATCATAGGTGCCTCCGTTTTAGATTTATCATTGAGTGCTTCCTCTCCACAACCAGTCAGTATTAATAGTGGTACAGCAAGCAATGAGACAACAAGAACATTCATTTCGTTTTTCCTCTATTTCTTTTTTTAATTAAATTAATTCAGCATGGTCATTATTACATCAGGCCCGAAAATATCATTTACAAACGATCAAATATTTAAACTGAATATAGCTATACATGAAGATGGGGATCCTATGTTCACTGGTCGGCACCCGCTTTTTTAAGTAACTGCATCGCTTCTCTATGCTGGTACATGGTTGCCAGCATTAAAGCGGTCATCCCATTTTGTGCTTGGGCATTCACCGCTGCACCGCCTGCTAATAATGAATAAATCGCGCCTTGATGGCCATGTTGAGCAGCCAGCATCAATGCAGTCGCGCCATTCTCTAACACAGCATTAGAGTCCGCGCCTGCATTCAACAATGCTTGTATTATCTGTTGATGACCTTCCTGTGACGCCAGCATCAATGCGGTCATACCGTCTTCTCTGGTTACATTGATATCTGCTTTCATGGCAAGTAGTATCGATACAGCCTGCTGTCGGTTTTTTTCAGAAGCCAGCATTAATGCGGTTGTATTATTCTCTGCTGTTGCATTTACTTCAGCACCAGCGGCAAGCAAAGCTTCGACCATTTGATGTCGCCCATCTTGCGAAGCCAGCATCAAAGCAGTATAGTCGTTTTTTGATCGAGCATTGGCGTCGGCTCCAGTGTGCAACAGAATTTGTACGATCGATTTGCTACCCTTTTTAATCGCTGCGATTAATGCAGCATTTCGTTCAGCATCTTCGATCTCTTGAGTATCAAGCAATGCCTTGACTAGTCTAAGATTTCCTTTCCCCGCTGCAATTGCAAGATCATTATTTTTTATATCGGCCCATCCATTTGTTGAGAAATAAGCCAACACCAATAACAAACTTAAAACAAATGTATATTTCTGTACCCTTATCATTTAAGTGCTCCTTCCTAAAATAATATTCCAAACGAATATTAGATAGGTCTAGCCGACCAAGTTCAAATAAACCACGCCAACATTTATTAAAAATGATACCAATATTAATATTTCATGCGTGTATTATGCCATCGCGCCATTAGGAACTATTAACGTACGATGATCATCTCATTCCCTCTCCCTACGACCTGTGCTATCCTCGTAAGTGAAAAGCGATATTAAGAATAAAATTCTTCCAATACAAGAGGCGTACGGTGGGCTTAAGATAGACTGATTAGATTAACAAAAAACAGCCCACAATAATAGGCATAATCCTGCTTTTGTCCTTAGACCTTATAAGCTTATTAGCTTCAGCAGGGCTTTATATAGCAATTTATTTTAGCAAATAATTTCGGTTATTTTTTCTGAGAATTTCCAGAGATTAATCTATGAAGGCCTATCAAACAAACGCGATGACTACTGACTATTACGACATTACAATTATCGGTGGTGGCCCAGTAGGCATGGCATTAGCGCTTATTCTACGAAATAGCGGGATCTCTACGTTATTACTCGAGGCACGTGGTTTGCCCAAGCAAGCTCCGGATCCACGTCCACTCGCACTGGCACATGGCAGCCGCTTGATTCTACAGCGCCTGGGTGTATGGGAAAAGCTGCCTGATACGACACCAATTACGACCATTCATATCTCTAACCGGGGATGTTTCGGTAGGACAATACTGACCACCCGTGACGCAGCTGTCCCTGCACTCGGATATGTAGTTAACTATCATGATCTATTTCGTACGATGTATGAAACGTTGCAAGACTATCAGGCAGATTATCTCGCAGGCATCAATGTAACGCACTTCGAGATAAGTGATGATCGAGGGCAGGTGCAATTTCACTACGGCAAAGAAGAAAAGAAAGTCAATACAAAACTACTGGTTTTCGCTGACGGTGGCCGCCTTGCCGAACGAATCGAGGATATATCTTACTCTACCCATGATTATCAACAATGGGCCATTGTTGCAAATATCAAGGCAAAAACATCACAATCTGGCGTCGCTTATGAGCGTTTCACGCCGAGTGGCCCTATTGCGTTACTGCCTTCAGAGGATGGATTCTCTTTAGTATGGACCCTCACGCCATTGGTAGCAAAAGAAGTACTTGCACTGGATGATGCCAAATTCCTCACATTGCTGCACAGCCATTTTGGTGACCGACTGGGTGAATTCACTCAAGCTGGCAAGCGATCAGGATTTCCACTTTCGCTTCGATATGCCACACCCATTACATCTCGACGGATCGCACTAATAGGAAATGCAGCGCAAACGCTGCATCCTGTTGCGGGGCAAGGTTTAAATCTCGGATTACGGGATGCATGGGGACTGGGTAGTGAAATTCTGACATCAATAACTGACATGAATGAAATAGGCACACCTATAATGCTTTCCAAGTATCGTCAGCGACGTCAAATAGATAGTAACGCAGGACGAATTTTTACAGACTCTCTGGTAAAACTTTTTTCCAATAATCATGCTTTGATAAGAAATACCTGTGGCTTAGGGCTCAGCGCACTGGACTGTTTGCCCCCGTTAAAACAATTTGTTGCGCGTCGTATGATATTTGGCGCCAGAAACTAATCTTCAGGATCTTAAACAAATCTCTTTGTCAAAACAGTAAATAAATTGGTCATTCCAGAAAAAACTCATTAAAACATGTGTTTCATTTCTTTGTATTATTAACATTTTTTATACGGGAATCACAGGGTTAAAATCTTATCGTTTCCCTGTCATGTTTTTTTCTATTTTATTTATCACACTATATATTTCAGCATCATGCAAATAGGCACTCATATTCTCAAAAATAACCTGATTGTTGCGCCTATGGCGGGCGTCACCGATCGTCCCTTTCGGCAGCTGTGTAAAACGATGGGTGCAGGTATGGCTGTTTCAGAAATGGTATCGAGTAATTCATTACTATGGGGTTCAGAAAAAACCCGACGACGCGCCAATCACGTAGGTGAGGTTTCGCCAATCTCAGTACAGATTGCAGGGGCTGACCCTGAAATGATGGCTGCCGCAGCCCGCTATAACATGGATCAAGGGGCGCAAATTATCGATATTAATATGGGCTGTCCAGCAAAAAAAATCTGTAATGTTATGGCCGGCTCTGCGCTATTACGCGACGAAGTATTAGTAAAAAAAATACTCGAGGCAGTAGTAAATGCAGTCAATATTCCTGTTACGCTTAAAATTCGCACCGGCTGGGATACACAACATAAAAATGCGCTCTCTATAGCAAAAATTGCTGAAAAAACAGGGATACAAGCGCTTGCCATTCATGGGCGTACGCGCGCCTGTGCATACGGAGGTCAAGCTGAATATGACACGATTGCAGCTGTAAAAGCTGCGGTCAAGATTCCTGTAATCGCTAATGGCGATATCACAACACCCGAAAAAGCCAAGCAAATATTTGAATATACGGGAGTCGATGCCATCATGATAGGCCGCGCTGCACAAGGCAGACCTTGGATTTTCCGTGAAATTAATCATTATCTTACTACTGGAAAACATTTACTTCCACCAAAGATAACTGAAATTCATCACGTACTTATTAACCATTTAAACGATCTTTACCATTTCTATGGCGAATATTCAGGTGTTCGTGTCGCACGTAAACATATTTCCTGGTATACCAAAGGGCTGATTGGCTCTGCCGTATTTCGTCATACCATGAATCAATTACAGACTTGTGAACAACAAATATTAGCTACCGATGTATTTTTTACCGAGTTAACCGATCATGGATCACGACTGAGCTATATGACAAGTGAAGGAATGGCAACGGTATGAATGCAATCAATGAAAATGAGATCGCATCCTGCGTACGTAAGGCTTTAAATAATTATCTGAATGATCTGGAGGGTGAAAAACCCAGCTCTATTCATGGAATGGTCATACAGTCCGTAGAAAAACCCATGATTGAAGTGGTCATGCAACATACCTGCGGAAATCAAACCCAGGCTGCTGAGTTACTCGGCATCAATCGCAATACCCTCCGTAATAAGATAAAGCAGTATCAAATTAAATAAGGTTATAAAATGACTATAAAACAAGCACTTATAAGTGTTTCCGATAAAACAGGCATCGTTGATCTAGCACAAAAACTCAGTCAGCTTGGAATCATTATTCTTTCCACCGGGGGTACTGCCAAACTATTACAAGATGCGGGTATAGCCGTCATTGAAGTCAGTGATTATACCGGTTTCCCGGAAATGCTGGACGGACGTGTCAAGACGCTACACCCGATCATTCATGCAGGTATTCTGGCACGCCCTGATTTACCTGAACATAAACAGGCGTTAGAGAAAGCCGCCATTTCAGGAATTGAATTAGTCATTGTCAATCTTTATCCATTCAGCCAAACTATTGCAAAACCGAATTGCAGTCTCGAAGAGGCAATCGAAAATATCGATATTGGTGGTCCAACATTAATACGGGCTGCAGCGAAGAACTATCAACACGTCACAGTACTGACTGATCCAGAGGATTACGCTTCATTATTGACAGAGATAGAATCAAATAATGGGATGGTTTCATCCGCGTATCGTTTCCAGCTGGCACAAAAAGCATTCTCTCACACCGCAGCCTACGACAGCATCATCAGTAATTACCTTACCGCCATTGATGTTCATAAGCAAGCAAACGTGTTTCCCGAATATCTCAATCTTAACTTCCACATGGCACAGCATTTGCGCTACGGTGAGAATCCACATCAGGAAGCTGCTTTTTATCGTGATCAAACACCTGTTCCTGGCGGTCTTGCCGATTACACACAGATACAGGGAAAAGCACTCTCATATAATAATATTGCAGATACAGATGCAGCATGGGAATGTGTCAAGACTTTTAATGAACCGGCCTGCGTTATTGTCAAGCACGCAAATCCATGTGGTGTGGCCATAGCAGATACCTTATTGACTGCATATCAGCATGCATTCGCCACGGATCAAACCTCCGCTTTTGGTGGCATTATTGCTTTTAATCGAACCTTGGATAAAGTAACAGCTGAAGCGATTATTAAGCAATTCGTCGAAGTAATCATTGCCCCTGAAATAACGAACGAGGCTATTCAGGTGCTCGCTCAAAAGCCGAATATACGCATTCTCAGCTTGCCAGTGCAAAGTGGACAAAATCAATTTGATTTAAAACGGGTCGGCGGTGGATTATTGGTGCAAACACCCGACAATCACAATATTACCCTCAATGAACTGAAAGTAGTCACAAAAAAACAACCCACTTCTCAACAATTGGAAGATTTGTTATTTGCATGGCGTGTTGCTAAATTCATTAAATCTAACGCTATCGTTTTCAGCGCCAACGGGCAGACGCTGGGTATCGGCGCGGGTCAAATGAGCCGAGTAGACAGTGCACGCATCGCTTCAATTAAAGCCCAACAAGCCGGGTTCACGCTAACAAATTCGGTAGTCGCATCAGATGCTTTTTTTCCTTTCCGAGATGGACTGGATGTAGTGGTACAGGCAGGTGCCAAAGCGGTTATTCAGCCCGGTGGCAGTGTTCGTGATGCGGAAGTCATTGCGGCTGCAGATGAACAGAATGTTACGATGGTATTTTCAGGTATTCGACATTTCCGGCATTAATAACTCATCAATATTTACAATGAAACTACTCGTTATTGGAAGTGGAGGAAGAGAGCATGCGCTGGCATGGAAACTCATTCAATCACCTCGTGTCCTTAAAGTATTTGTTGCACCCGGTAATGCAGGGACAACACAGGAACGGGGTATAGAGAACCTCTCTATTACCGCTATTCCTGATCTGATTAAATTTGCTAAAACAGAGGATATCGCACTAACAATTGTTGGCCCAGAGGCACCATTAGCCGACGGAATTGTTGATGCTTTTCATATGGCTAACCTGAAGATTTTTGGTCCAACCAGACAGGCAGCACAACTGGAAGTATCTAAAGATTTTTCTAAGGCATTCATGCAACGCCATCATATCCCCACCGCTGCTTATAGCGGTTTCAGTGATCCGATCAAAGCGCATCATTATGTAGAAGAAAAAGGGGCACCTATCGTCATCAAAGCCAATGGCTTAGCTGCCGGTAAGGGTGTTATTGTCGCCATGACACCTTCAATAGCCCACGCAGCAATCGATAGCATGCTTGTTGAAAAGAATCTGGGTGACGCCGGGATGCACATTATTATCGAAGAATTTCTACAAGGTGTAGAGGTTAGTTTTATCGTTATGGCGGATGGCCGTCATGTATTGCCACTGGCGACCAGTCAGGATCATAAGCGCCTGCTAGATGGAGACCAAGGGCCCAATACCGGCGGGATGGGCGCATATTCACCCGCTTCCTTTATCTCTCCCGAATTGCATGCCCGAATAATGCAAGAAATTATTTATCCTGTCATCAATGGAATGGCACAAGAAGGCACAAGCTACACCGGCTTTCTTTATGCGGGACTGATTATTACTCCAGATAACAAGATCAAGGTATTAGAATTTAATTGCCGCATGGGCGACCCTGAAACCCAGCCCATTATGCTGCGCTTAAGAAGCGATCTTTCTGTCTTAATAGAACAAGCATTAAATGGAACACTTGATAAAGCAAAAGCAGAATGGGATTGCCGCGCGGCCCTGGGTATTGTCATAGCTGCACACGGCTACCCGGAAGCACCCCGAAAAAACGATGTTATCCGCGGACTGACAGACCTGAATTTAGAACAGGAAAATACAAAAGATTTTCATGTGTTTCACTCGGGAACAGCTTTAGGTGGGAAGAATGGAAAAGAAATTATCACATCAGGTGGGCGTGTATTATGCATCACGGCCCTGGGCGACAGTATTAAAATAGCGCAACGCAACGCTTACAGATTAGCTGACAGGATTGATTTCAATGGTTGCCAAATGCGACGTGATATCGGTTATCACAGCATTAATCCGTATTTAAAATAATCAAAGCTGATCGTTCTGCCAAATGAATCTGGCGCGCTAATTTGGAAAATTTTATGGATTCGGAAATCGTTTAATGGCTGTACAGGCTCTGTGGTTTGTTACCGTCACGGCGGGTTGCCGCGTTGGTGGCAGTATTACATGTACAGAATCCATGTAAGAATTAAACCAATCGTTCTATTCTAATTTTATCAAATAGCGCGTAAAACTTCGTCCTTCAGGGCGGAGATATAAGCGCACAGGCGAAGCCTGTTTAATGCGGTCTTTGCTGTTGTTCAATATATTGCTTAATAATCGAGAGTGTAATCGAGAGTGGTGCTCCACCACAACTACCCGCAAAATAGCTTGGACTCCAAAGCATATTACCCCAAAGCTTATTTTTAATTTCGGGATAATTCTTTTTGCGAATAAGTCGGCTTGAAACGCCTTTCAAACTATTTACCAAGTTAGAAATAGCAATTTTTGGTGGATAGTTAACTAAAAGGTGAATATGATCATGCTCACCGTTAAATTCCACCAATTCTGCTTCAAAATCCAAACACACGTTTTTAAATATTTCTTCCAAATCAATTAATACCCTTCCGGAGAAAACATCTCTACGGTATTTTGTTACAAAAACCAAATGAACATGAAGATTAAAAACACAATGTCTTCCTGTTCTTACATTGTTATTAACTTGCATAGACCAATTCCTTTTTGTATAATTATAACCATGAAGCAGATTATACGCAAAGCCTTTAAATCTCGACTCAATCCAAATTCTGACCAAGTACAGAAGATGGTTGAGTTTGCAGGTGCTAATCGGTTTGTTTGGAATAAAGCCTTAGCAATGAATCTGTTCAGATTAGAGCAGAAACAGCCATTGCTTTGGTACAACGAGTTGTCATTTTGGCTAAAGCTATGGAAATCCTCAGAAGATTATGGATTTCTAAAAACCGTTCATTCTCAACCGTTGCAACAAGCCTTAAAAAACTTAGAAAAAGCGTTCAAAGACGGTTTTGATAAAAAACAGCCTTTAAAACGGATTCCAAAATTCAAGAAAAAAGGTTTGAGTGACAGCTTTCGTTATCCACAAGGATTTAAGCTGGAGCAAGAGTCTAGCAAAGTGTTCTTGCCTAAAATCGGTTGGGTGAAATATCGTAATTCACGCCAAGTCATTGGTGACGTTAAAAATATGACGATTTCCCGTAAAGGCAGTTATTGGTACGTGTCGATTCAGACTGAGTACGAGACCGAGCTAAAGCGTCATAGCTCAACCAGTATGATTGGTGTTGATATGGGCGTTACCCGCTTTGCAACCTTGTCAGACGGCTCATACGTAGAACCTTTAAACAGTTTCAGAAAGTTATCAAAGAAACTGGCTTTTGAACAGCGTAAGCTGTCTAAAAAAGTCCGTTTCTCTGCTAACTGGAAAAAGCAGAAACAAATCATTACCCGACTGCATGAGCGTATTGCCAATGCTCGTTTAGACTTCTTACACAAAACCTCAACCGAAATCAGCAAAAATCACGCAATGGTCGTAGTTGAGAATTTAAAGATAGGAAACATGTCTAAGAGTGCCAAGGGCAGTGTTGAAAAGCATGGTAAAAACGTCAAAGCGAAATCGGGTCTAAACAAATCCATTCTTGACCAAGGATGGGGAATGTTCGTTTCATTCTTGGAGTATAAACAGGCTTGTTCAGGCGGGGATGTATTGAAGGTAAACCCTCAATACACCTCTCAAACCTGCCCTGGATGTCAACATGTTAGTCGTGACAATCGCAAAAGCCAAAGTGCTTTTGAATGTACAGAATGTGGATTTAAAGCCAATGCCGACTTGGTAGGTGCCTTGAATGTACTTGAGCGAGGACATCGCTTGTTAGCCTGTGGAGTTGAAACGTTAGTTTCGTCTAAGAAGCAGGAACCAGTAGGCAGTAGCAATACAAACCTACTCTTAACGGCTTAATAAGTCGCTAGGAATCCCCTTCGTTTAGGAAGGGGAGGATGTCAAAGCGGGCTTTTTGTGAAAAACTACCTGACAAAACTACGAAACAAATGATATATGATCGGCTAAGACTTTTGCAAAAGCCCTCGCTAGAAGCTTTCTACTATTGATTATAAAGGGTTAATTTTTCAACCATTGGGGTTTTGCAAAGGTCTCGACTATCTAAAACCAGATTACAGATCAGTAAATAATTATCGGGAAGAGATCACTCGTGGTTATATATACTATGCTGTTTTGCGACAATATAGATCTGAAAATAGGCCTCGCTATCCCTAATTCATCGAACTATTGATGTAACCATCTGATCGTTTGTAGACCCAGCAGCGTCATAATTAATGAACCACCCATGTGTGTCACAATCATCACTATACTCCAGGCATATTGTCCGCGTGTCAACAAGGTAACCGTCTCAGCAGTGAAAGTAGAAAAAGTCGTCAATCCTCCAAGAAATCCGGTGATAATAAATAATCTCCATTCGGGTAATAAGCCAGGATATTGAATAAAAAAAGCCAAGGCAAGCCCGATAAAATAGCCTCCCAGCAAATTAGCCGACAGCGTTCCCAATGGTAAGTGCGGAAAAATAGAATTAAGCAGCAATCCTAACCCCCAACGTAGCCAGGCTCCAATAACAGCCCCCATGCCAACCGCTACAAAAGCATACAGCGTCATCTCTTTATAATAAAAATAGTGGTAAGTTTAAGAAATAATGAAGAATAGTACTACCCTCGCCTTTTAACCGCCCGAATTACCAAATGAAATTTTTGCAAATGCCCTCGCCATAAGTTTTATACTATTGATTATAAATAGTTAATTTTTCAACTGCTGAGGCTTTGCAAAGGTCTCAAAATATAAGTCATAGACTTGATCAGGCTGTTCCAAAGTCAACCAATTACCGGAAGCATCATACTCAAAGCAGAACCTTGGCATTGAATCTATATTTATTAGCTAACATAGCCATTATGGTTTAATTTATGAATCATCTGAGTAAGTGGATAATGCTATACTCTAGCTTTTAATTGTATTATTTTTGAAACCGTCTTGAAATTCTATTATCTTATAAGGTGATAGGAGAATACCTCTGGCCAAGTACACTAATGCGCTTCAGACTGTTTAAAGAGAATATAAATAATGTCTAATTTTCTCTTGTCAGCAGGATTTTTTAAGCTTTGGATTATATAAAATATCATGTTGACATCTATCGTAGTTTCTCCAATTAACCATGCGCTCCGTGGAGAAAGCTGGGCGTGTAAACGGTTGCAATCCTATGTTGGAAAAACCGCACGGGTTCGGATATTCCCCTTTTTAGATTTTAATTTTATCGTGCAGCCTGATTGTGAATTGGCGCATACAAAAAACAGTATTATAGCCGATACCACTCTTACCTTAACAGCCGGTTTAATACCACGCTTGCTCATGAACGATGAGGATGCATTTCACTCTATTATTATTTCAGGTGATAATGACTTTGCAACAGCGCTGCTAGACATTGGGAAGAATTTACGTTGGAATGCAGAGCAGGATCTGAGCAAAATTGTCGGGGACATACCGGCACACCGAATTACGCGAACAGGTAAGCAGGTTATTCACTGGCATGCCGGGAGCATTCATAATTTAACTCAGACGCTAGTGGAATACTGGGTGGAGGAACAACCTATGCTAACTAAATCGATTTATATAAAAGATTTTGCTCAGGAGATCAGCAAACTACAAGGCGATGTTCATCAATTGGAAGACCGAATAAAAAAATTAAGCAAATAATTATTGTCGTAAGCTGTCGATGCCCGTCAGAAAATCCATAAAATTTTCAACAATAAACTAGTGTGGTGCTATTGGATTAAGATAACAACCTGATAGATATTAATTTTTTAATCTATGGATTGAGTTACATAATCCATGCCATGCCATCATTTTCTCTCTCTATAAATGCGCATATTCCGTCTTCTTAAAATACAATCTGTCGCTTTTCGCTTCGGGCTCGATGAATTTTTCTTTAATTATGGCCGATTACGCTTCCTACAAAAACCAGTTAGATGGCTTACATTCTGGCGGCAACTTGAACGCCCCCGTAGCGAACGATTACGTCTGGCATTAGAAGCATTAGGCCCCATCTTTGTTAAATTCGGCCAAATGCTATCTACTCGGCGTGATATGCTGCCACATGATATTTCAGATGAGTTGGCTAAACTGCAGGATCAGGTTCCCCCCTTCTCTTCTGAGCTTGCACTCGCTACACTGGAAACAGCTTATGGAAAAAAAATTAATGAAGTATTCTTGGAATTTGATACTAAGCCGATCGCCAGTGCATCCGTAGCTCAAGTTCATCTGGCAGTCTTACATGATGGAACCGAAGTTGCGATAAAAATATTGCGACCGGGTATTGCTCCAATTATCGCGCATGATGTTGCTTTGATGGATACAGGCGCATGGTTGGCTGAGGCTCTGTGGCCTGATGGCAAACGTCTGAAATTGCGCCAGGTTGTATCAGAGTTTGCACGACATATTGATGATGAACTGGATCTTATTCGCGAAGCATCTAATTGCAGTCAATTAAGACGCAATTTTCAAGACTCATCACTCTTATTTGTACCTGAGGTTTATTGGGATTACTGTCATTCGAATGTGATGGTAATGGAACGAGTAAAGGGTGTACCCATTAGCCATGTAGAAACATTACGTGCACAAAATACTGACATTCCTCAATTGGCTCGTATGGGTGTTGAGATATTTTTTACTCAGGTATTTCGTGATGGTTATTTCCACGCAGATATGCATCCTGGTAACATCTTTGTCGGCGAAGACGGTCGGTATATTGCAGTGGATTTCGGTATCATGGGCACACTCAGTGACGAAGACAAAAATTACCTGGCCCTGAATTTCCTGGCATTCTTTCGTCGTGATTACGGACGAGTAGCTCAGGCACATGTTGAGGCAGGATGGGCACCCAAAAATACACGGATTGATGATTTCGAAGCGGCTATTCGTGCCGTATGTGAGCCTATCTTTGATAAACCACTCAAACAAATTTCTTTTGGACGCATACTACTTCAATTGTTTCGGGCCTCACGTGAATTTAATGTTGAAATTCAACCACAATTAGTATTACTACAGAAAACCCTGCTCAATATCGAAGGCTTAGGGCGTGATCTTGATCCTGATCTTGATCTCTGGAAAACAGCCAAACCTTTTTTAGAAAACTGGATGGCTGAGCAAATCGGTTTTCGGGGACTGGCAAGTCGATTGCAGAAAGAAGCACCTAACTGGACAACCATGTTGCCACAGTTTCCACGCCTAATACATCAGGCTTTAATTGAGAACCGTGCTCAGGTATTAGAAGAAAAAATGACTGATTTACTGGCTGAAGAGAAACGTCAAAATCGGTTATTAGCACTGATTGCTTTATTACTTACGGCGCTGTTACTTTGGCAGGTATTCCTACCCTGACCCTTAGCATACACCATACACTTTGAGACTTGTGCAAAAGTCCTCGCCAGAAGTTTTTTACTATTGATTATAAAGAATTAATTTTTAAACTACTGGCGTTTTGCAAAGGTCTCACTTTATCAGACGGGATGAAGTATTCAGCCTGATAGTAAATTTTGATAGAATCCCCATTTTTTTAGATAGTGACGTTATGGCGCTACTCGAGATTCGCAATATCACAAAGCGCTTTGGCAATTTTACTGCTGTAGATAATGTCAGCATCGATGTCAAGGCCGGTGAATTTTTTACGCTATTAGGACCATCTGGTTGTGGCAAAACAACTTTGCTACGCATGATAGCAGGATTTGATGCCCCAGATAGTGGTCAGATTCTGCTTGATGGTCGAGATATGGTCGGTGTGCCGCCAGAGAAACGCCCTATTCATACCGTGTTCCAAAGTTATGCGTTGTTTCCACATATGACTGTGGCGGAAAATATTGCTTTTCCCCTTAAAATGTCTGGAAAAATGCGGGATGAAATCCATTCCAGAGTAAACGAGGCATTGAGCGATGTCTATCTTTCTAAATTTGCTAACCGATTTCCCCATGAATTATCAGGAGGACAGAAACAACGGGTTGCATTTGCCAGAGGATTAATCAATCATCCACGCCTGTTATTATTAGATGAGCCATTGGGTGCGCTGGACGAAAAATTACGCGGAGAGATGCAAAGAGAATTAATTGATTTACAAAATGAAATCGGGGTTACTTTCGTATTTATTACACACGCTCAAAACGAAGCATTGGCATTGTCACATCGCATTGCTGTCATGAATCAGGGCAATGTCGAACAGATAGACGAGCCTTCAAGAATTTATAATTTTCCCTCAAACCGTTTTGTTGCTGATTTTATCGGTAAGATCAATATGATGGAAGCCAAAGTACTGGCAGTGACCCCTTTACATTTACAACTGAGCGTTACAGGCTTAGGTAATGTCACTGTTCCCGGAAGAAAAGACATCCAGGTTGGTAGTCAAGGCATCATGGCTATCCGTCCAGAACAAGTCAGAGTCTTACATTGTTCCGAAGAAAATAAGGTAGCCCCATACTTTATTGGTAGGGTGTCTGACTTTCTGTATGTAGGGGATGTAACCACCTATATTGTAGAACTTTCCAATAGCACACGTATCGAAGCATTGCTTCCCAATTCAATCCCCGGTCGCGCAAATTTTTTCGAAATCGGAGATCCTGTCATCGTGACGTGGCAACATGATTCAGGTCAATTCTTGAGTGATTAACGGGCAATTAAGAGCATATGAATAAAGAAAATGGCATCATAAAATGGCTGATCAGTGGCCCACCTCTTTTATTTTTGCTTGTGTTTTTTGCTATCCCCAGCCTGATCATGATCTTCACCTCATTTCGTTTCCCAGGTGAATTTGGTGGTCTGGCGCCTGTTTTTGTTTCATCAGGAGAAAGGAGTGATGAAAGTGGTCTGACGCTAGAAGCTTATCAGTTTTTCTTTAGTGACTTTCTCTATGTTGAGATTTTCCTAAAATCCTTTGCTGTCGCTGCTATAACAACCTTGATCTGCCTCACTATGGCTTATCCACTTGCTTTATTAATTGCACGTAGTGAAAAACGATTTCGTAATTTAATGATTATGCTGGTAGTGCTACCCTTTGCCAGTAATTTTTTGATCCGTATTTATGCCTGGATGATTATCCTTGGACCGGAATCGGCATTAAGCTATTTTATCAATGCTATTCTCGATATCTTTGGAATGGCCCCCGTAACTCTATTATTTTCCCCATTTGCGGTGCTGATCGGCATGGTTTACGTGCATTTGCCATTTATGGTGTTACCACTTTATACCAATCTGGAAAAGCATGACCCCGTTTTACTCGATGCAGCGCAAGACCTGGGTGCAAATAGTTGGCAACGTTTCTGGCGCGTTACCTGGCCACAATCACTACCCGGAATATTTTCAGGCTCGGCATTAGTTTTTATCCCTGTTCTAGGAATGTTCGCAGTTCCCGATATTCTAGGCGGGACAGGTGATATTCTCGTTGGTAACCTTATCAAAGATCAGTTTCTCGGCACCCGAGACTGGCCTTTTGGCTCAGCACTATCAATCATGCTCACACTCTCAGTCTTGGCCATCGCAGCCATAGCGACTTGGTTTGCACGTCCTGCTGTCGGCCGGCGCAGGCAATTTGGTGAGAACTAATCATCAAGCTTTATTTCTTCTATTATAGGCAAGAATAGGATCATTACAGAGGAAATTACATTTATCTCTTGCCCGGTATGATATAGCCGCTCTATCCACAATATTAATAAAATATATGCAACGTCAAAATATCACTTTATGGATTGCTGCTATTTTAGTCTACAGCTTTCTCTATATTCCACTCATTATTGTAGTGATCTATTCATTCAATGATTCCAAGCTAAATGCTGAATGGGTAGGATTCACATTATCCTGGTATAAAGCATTATTCAATAATGAAGAAATGTTATTAGCCGCTCGTAATTCATTAATTATCGCCGTGAGTGCCAGTTTCCTTGCGACAACATTGGGTACGATGGCCGGTTTGGCAATACATCGTTATAGGTTCAGGGTGTTACCTGTTTTGGCCTTCACTCCCGTAGCGATGCCTGAAATCTTATTGGGTGTTTCATTATTATTATTCTTTTTGCAAGTACTCAATTTAACACTGGGAATGATTTCCATTATTATTGCTCATACTACTTTTTGTATCGGTTTTGTCGCCATCATTGTGCGAGCACGATTACAGGGTATGGATGAGAGTATTTTTGAAGCAGCCCGTGATTTGGGTGCCACGCCCTGGCAAACCTTTCGGCAGATTACCTTGCCACTCATTATGCCTGCAGTAATTGCGGGTGCATTGATGTCGTTTACTTTGTCAATTGATGATTTTGTTATTACTTTCTTTACAAAAGGGGTGGGAGAGCCCATTTTGCCAATCCAGATTTACACGATGATCAAGGTTGCTGTCACACCAGAAGTCAACGCGATTTCTACCTTATTAATGTTACTTACATTAGCTATGATTATCATGGCTAACCGATTTGATTCTAATATATTGCGCGGAGAATCAAAATAATGCAGTCGTATTGGTTTAACCTCTATATCCGCATGATACTACTGATATCTTTGATCCTGTCTGTTACCGGTTGCAATAATCAGCAAGCGTTTAGCTCTTCCGCATCTGAATCCAAGAATACATTATATTTATTTAACTGGAATAATTACATTGCACCTGAAACCATTAAACGATTTGAGGAATATTGTCAATGCCATATTTCACAGGATTATTATTCTGATAATGAAGAAATGTTGGCAAAAATGGCTGCGGGTGCAACCGGCTATGATTTAATTGTACCCACTGGTAATGCTATGGATACCCTGATTCGTCAGAACGTGCTAAAACCACTGGATAAAACATTACTGCCTAATTTCAAGAATATCGACCCACTTTATCTCAATACTGCATTTGACCCGGCTAATCAATATTCGGTTCCGTACGCCTATACGCTCACTCTACTTGGTTTCAACCATACAAAAATGCAAGAACTCGGTTTACCCACTGATACATGGGCAATCATTTTTGAACCCGAGTATCTGAAGAAAATTAAAGGTCGTGTGACTGTATTAGATAGCCAACGTGAATTAATGGCTGCCGCACTGAAGTATTTGGGTTACTCGGCTAATGATACAAATGCACAGCACTGGAACCAGGCCAAGAATCTAATAGTACGTGCCAAACCTTATTGGGCCGCGTTTAATAATACCAGTTACATTAGGGAATTGGCTGTAGGTAACTTATGGGTAGCCCATGGTTACTCTAATGATATGTTTCAAGCAGAAAATGATGCGAGAAATACCAAACGTGACTTCCAAATTAGCTTTTCGATACCCAAAGAAGGAGCTGTCTTATCACTCGATAGCATGGTATTACATCAAAGTGGTCTACATACAAATCTGGCACTTCAATTCATCAATTTCATGTTAGAGGGAAAGAACTCAGCTGAACTCACTAATCTGATTGGATCCGGCAATCCTAATATGGAAGCAATGCAGTATATTCAACCCAAGCTCACTCATAACAAAGCTCTATTCCCAGATCAGGCATCACTTACTCAACTGGAAATGTTAGAAGATCTGGACCATAAACAGCGACGACTACTCAGTAGGCTATGGACTGAGATAAAATTACGCTAACATATGCTCTTGTTTATACATATCATGTCGGCTTGGTATTACTTAGATAAAATATTTTAGAGGTATGTCGATGAATTACTATCAATACCACGTGTTCTTTTGTGTTAATCAACGCGAAGCAGGCGCGGCATGCTGCCATAGTTATAATGCACAGGAAGTACGTGACTATGCCAAAGAACGCATCAAATCACTAAAGTTAAATGGAAAAGGTCAAGTACGTATTAATAATGCAGGTTGCCTTGACCGTTGTAGCGAGGGTCCGGTAATTGTCATTTATCCAGAAGAAATCTGGTACACCTATGTCGATAAAGATGATATCGACGAAATCATCGATGAACATCTACAAAATGGAAAAATAGTAGAACGACTTAGAATTTAGAATAATTTAATCAAATAAAAGATAGTGAAGTCATTTATTACCCAAAGATTCCATATTGAAGGCCCGGCAGGCAAGCTGGATACCATTTTAGGCAAGCCAGAAGGTAGTCAGCGTGGTATCGCGATCATTGCACACCCCCATCCATTATATGGTGGAACCATGGATAATAAGGTAGTGCATACGCTATTTAATACCCTGATTGAACTTGGCTATGTTACTGCTAAATTTAATTTCCGTGGCGTAGGCGGTAGTGAAGGAAATTACGATCAGGGTGTTGGTGAAGTTGACGATGTTATTTCAGTAACCCAAGCTATTCATAAGCAATTTAATAATCAGTTAATTCATCAGCCATTGATCCTGGCGGGATTTTCTTTTGGTGGCGCGATTCAATTGCTAGCAGCACAACGGCTTAACCCACAGCATCTCGTTCTGGTTGCACCATCAATCGCGCATTTAAATGTATCACCTCCTACTGAACAGACCGGGCAGACGTTAATCATTCATGGCGACCAAGATGACATAGTCCCGCTACAAACAATATTAAAATGGGCCGAACCGCAATCATTACCCATTGTTGTTATTCCTGGTGCCGAACATTTTTTTCATGGACGACTGGCAGTGCTCAAACGAATTATCCACAATACATTCAGTTTCAGAACATCAAAATAACATGGATGATTCATATCATTTAGTAATATCCTGTTTTTGCACAATTTTCAAACCGGGTAAATTCACCCAAAAAGGTTAGATCAACCTTCCCTATGGGGCCATTACGCTGCTTTCCGATGATAATCTCAGCAATGCCCTTATCCTGTGTTTCCGGGTTATAAACCTCATCTCGATAAATAAAAAGAATAACGTCAGCATCCTGTTCAATCGCGCCAGACTCACGCAAATCAGACATAACAGGACGTTTATTCGGACGTTGCTCAAGACTGCGGTTGAGCTGTGATAAAGCAATAACCGGCACTTTAAGTTCTTTCGCCAGTGCTTTCAATGATCGAGAAATTTCTGAAATCTCGGTAGCCCGATTTTCTCCCTGATTACTAGAGGACATTAATTGTAAGTAATCAACTACAATCAAACCCAATTCGCCATACTGGCGATATAGCCTTCTTGCTCTCGCTCTGAGTTCGAGGGCATTTAATGCCGCGCTTTCATCAATATATATAGGCGCATCATTCAGTCTACCCAATGCATGAGTCAGCTTTGGCCAGTCTTCATCCTGCAGACGACCAGTACGTACTTTATGTTGATCCAGCCTACCGACTGAACCCAGCATACGCATCGCTAACTGCGCCCCCCCCATTTCCATACTGAATACGGCAACCGGCTTACTAAGCTCAAGCGCAACATGTTCAGCGATATTAAGCGAAAAGGCCGTCTTACCCATAGAGGGCCGGCCTGCAACGATAACTAAATCTCCCGGCTGAAAACCAGATGTCTTCTGATCAAGATCATGAAAACCCGAAGCAATGCCTGTTACATCGCTCGGATTATCCTGACTATAAAGCAACTCTATGCGCTCAACCACTTGTTTTAAAAGTGGTTGAATATCAACAAATCCTTGTTTTCCTCTTGCACCCTCTTCCGCAATCTCAAAAACTTTGCTTTCCGCTTCATCCAATAAATTAACAGCCGACCGTCCAGCAGGGTTATACGCTGAGTCAGCTATCTGTGCTCCGACTTGTGCAAGACTCCGCATAATAGAGCGTTCTCGTACAATTTCTGCATAGTGTCTAATATTAGCCGCAGACGGTGTATTTTGTACGATTGCACCAATATAGGCCAATCCACCCGCATTTTGTAATTCAGCTGAAATTTCGAGTGATTCAGCGACGGTCACAACATCAGCCGGCTTATTGTGCTCAATCAGTTTGCAAATATGATGATAGATAAGCCGATGATCCTGTCGATAAAAATCATCATCGCTAATAATATCAGCTACTTTATCCCAAGCATGATTATCCAGCATCAATCCACCCAGAACTGATTGCTCAGTTTCAATTGAATGAGGCGGAATTTTATAAGCTTCTACAGGCTGACTTTGATTGATGCTAATTGGGGATTGAACCATATTATCCAGCTAACGTTACAAGAAACAGAGGGTAAATTCTATCACTTGCTTATGAAGAGATAAAAAAAAAAGGACTGTCACCAGCCCTTCCTTTTTACTAGTCAGCTGATCAGGCTCAAAGCGTTGCTTCTCCTAGCACAGAGACAGTAATATGTGCTGATACATCACTGTATAAGGCAATCGTCAACGAATAGTCACCTACCTGTTTCAATTGCCCTTGTGGCATACGAATCATAGACTTATCAATAGAAAATCCCTGTGCTTCAAGGGCTTCAGCAATATTACCATTGGTAACGGAGCCAAATAATTTCCCATCTCCTCCTGTTTTTTGAGTGATCTGCACTAACAATCCATCCAGCTTTTCAGCAAGTGCTTGAGCGGCTGTTAAAGCAACTGCTTGATTTTTCTCGAGCTCAACACGTTTCAGTTTAAATTCCGCAATAACTGCTTCTGTTGCACGCTTTGCTTTACCTTGCGGTATCAAAAAATTTCTGGCATAACCGCTTTTCACATTAACGATATCACCAAGCTGCCCCAATTTGAGGACTTTTTCCATGAGTATAATTTGCATATTCTAATCCCTTAATGCTGGTCTGTGTAAGGCAATAAGGCAAGGAAACGCGCACGCTCAACAGCGGTACCCAATTGTCTCTGATAATATGTTTTAGTACCGGTAATACGGGCAGGAATAATTTTTCCATTTTCACTGATAAAATCTTTTAAAACCTCAATATCCTTATAGTCTACTGCCTTAATGCCTTCCGCAGTAAAACGGCAAAACTTTTTCCGTTTAAATAAAGGACGATTGGCCTTTTTTTCTCTTTCTTTATCCTTACTATCTTTACGTTTTATAAAACGAGCCATTTTTCTTCCTATCTCTCGATTAAAGTTAAACTACACATTCTTCACATACAGCATCAAATGCTGATTTACTCGACGCTTTCTTGCGAAAAAGCCAGACTTGGCCTGATCCATCATTTACTACTCGCTCTAACATAGAATGTAATATATCTCACTCGGTGAATATATCCGTTTCTTTCAATGTAAAAGGAGGCTCATTTCAGGTTCTGTTATGCCCCTCCTTGCTGGAGTGTTAATGCATCAGGTTTAATAGTTTTCCGCAAATGATGGTTTAGTTACAGCCCAATAGCAATTCTGGCTAAACTTCAGCATCTGTTTTTTCAGGCTTTTCTATCGCTGTTGTTTTCTCTGTAGTTTCTGTAACCGCTTCTGAAGCCTGTGCAGGAGTTGAGCTTGCTTTCTCTTCCTGCTGCATCATTGGTGAAGGTTCAGTTATTGCACCATCCATTCTAATGGTTAGATGCCGTAAAATAGCATCACTAAATTTAAAAGCATGGTCAAGATCATCCAGCGTCTCTTGATCACATTCAATATTCATCAGCACATAATGTGCTTTATGAACTTTTTGGATAAGATAAGCAAGCTGGCGTCGCCCCCAGTCTTCCAGGCGATGAATCTTGCCATTTCTCGTAGTAACAATGCCGCGATAGCGTTCTATCATGGCGGGTACCTGCTCACTTTGATCAGGATGTACAATAAAAACAATTTCGTAATGTCGCATAATTTCCTTATGGGTAAAACCTCCTGTTCATTGATATCAATGCAGTGAGGCAAGGTTCTCAAGAGGTTCGGTATTGTACTGAATTAACAATACAATATCAAACCATACCAGGTTGATCATGATATCAACAATATAGAGGTACATCTTAGAGTCTGTTTTAAAACTTGGCATAGCGAGCCAGCCTGCGTGACATGAGTTTAATTCCATGTCCCCTCCCTTACCCAGCCCCGGAAATACCGGTAAACCGTCTGCCACGGCGGAAAATTACCGGGAAGCATGCCCCATTGGCAGCCTGATTGCAAAAGGTAGAAAATAGCGTTCATGAACGAGCGAAGACAGGTGGTGCCGGGCACCCGGTTTTTGCAGGAGGTGGAAAGTGTGGTTTTATCTTCTCCCATTCCGTATCCCTCATGTTGCTTGCTACCCCTTGTGGCCTCGCGCATAATCCTTGCGAGTGAAGGATGTCCATACCATTTGGTCTTTCTTGTAAAGATTCAACAACTCTACTCGTGAATCAAAGGATTAGCCCTCACTCAACCCTGGGGCAAGCGTTTTGAAACAGACTCTTAAGGGATAAGGATTTTGTCGCGGAGATGCAGAAAAGGATCGAGGAGGAAAAATACAATTTAGATATACCCAAGCAGTAAAAGCGGCCGATCGCAATACCTTTGTCTGAGATTGCCGCGCAATACAAAGGCCGCACAACGGCAATCATTGCAGCCTACAAAACAGGTGCATACAGCCAACGAGAAATCAGAGAGTACGATCAATTGCACCCAACGACAATTGGGGTTATTCTTCGCAAGAGCAAAAATTCTTGATTCTGGACCTGACACCTTTTTGTGCAACTTTGATAATCCTGCTCCCAGTGCTGTTTCAAGCGGCTGATCGTGACTGCTGATAATCCCGTTGCTTCTGGTTCTAATAGATGTTTCAGCGTTTCAGAAAAATCTCCCGTTGAAATTCCTCTCAGATATAACCAGGGCAAAAACGCCTCAATGTTCTGGGTACGCTTCAAATAGGGTGGTATGAGACTGCTGTTGAACTTGATGCCCAACTTGGAGCGATCCCGAGCTTTAGGGACTTTGACTGCAATGTCTCCAAGTCCTGTTTATATCGAACATGCAGGTAAGTATCCATTTCTGACTAATGCCATCTTACCTTCGTCAGTTCTTAAAGTGCCGTACTGCTCGATAAGCCCAAATTTTCCATTAGGAGAACCTATTGAATACATTTGGAATTCTCTAAATTATGGTTGCTTTAATTTGCAAGTTTTTCTTCCTGATTGTTTTGATGTAGGCTATTCATTCCATTAGTTTTTCGTTATTGGGAAATTCCTAATGGAAAATCTGGGATAAAAGTAGATACTTCCGCTTCAATAGCTGCAGCCAGCATTTTAGGCCGCCTTCTCGAAGTACTTCCTGCAATAGATCATTTTTCTCTGGTTTGTTCAGCTTAAAAATATTACTATCTGTCATGCGGTGTTTTCCTTTTTATTGGTTGATCTGCCCAGATCTTTACCAACAGGTTACACCGCTTCTTCCTCTGCTGTCATACACCAGAAATGATCATACCTCTCTACCCTCTCAATTGAGATCAACTAGTGTTAGTGAGTTATGCTGCTATTCATATTGCAATCCTGATATACAGTCAAATGAATCAATAACTGCATATCAGCTATAATTCCTTCATGTGCCGTGAAATCGAATGCTAGGATCATACAGTTTACTTCCCTCAGCCTAATGTTAAGCTGCCAGTGACGCTGCGGTAAGATGGAGTAACCTAGATCACTTGGGGTAAGCGCAAGAATGAGGATTCCGGAAAATTTCCAAATGATGAATGGGCACGTTTAGGTTGCATCAAAAACGGCAAATGAAAACCCTGGCACCCAAAGCCCGTATTAATTTATGCTAAAAGTTTCATGGAAAAAGACCACGGAAAACAATCTCACTGGATAACTTTGACGTCGAGTATGGTTATTCAAGCGCTACTGGCTGAAAGAAATGATGAACAGAGAGCCTTAGTTACCGAAGAACCCCCCATGAGCATTGTTGGCTGCGGTTAAGTGAGTAACTTGAATGAGAATTTAACCGCATTGAGTTATGCGTATACATTCACACATGGCATTGGTAAAATAGCAAGGATAAGTCTAATGCTTGATGTGTTGGCTGCTTTGTGTGCGTTAAGTACGTCAAAGATATACTCTGACTCTGGAAGAAATCTTCTCTAGCGCCAACCCTTAGTACTGGATACAAATAAATTTGGTGGCAAATTGATGGTAATAATAAGGCAAATAAAAATGTTTGCCTTATTATTACTATTGCATACATTGCCTTAGGATATAACATGCTGTTAATGATTGACAACTACGACTCTTTTACATACAACCTCGTACAGTATTTTTGTGAGTTAGGCGAGGAAGTTATGGTATTTCGTAACGACGAGATCACTTTGAATAAAATCTCGCAGCTGAAACCGAAGCATATTGTTATTTCTCCAGGTCCCTGCACCCCTGATGAAGCCGGGTTATCATTGGCCATAGTCGAACACTATAGTGGGAAAATTCCTGTTTTAGGTGTTTGTCTAGGTCATCAAAGTATAGGGCAAGCTTTTGGCGGAAAGATCATCCATGCTAAACAATTGATGCATGGAAAAACCTCCAAGATTTTCCACCATAATACGGGTGTATTTCGCGACCTGCCAAATCCTTTTATTGCGACACGTTATCATTCTCTTGTTATTGAACGTTCAACCTTACCTGATTGTTTTGAAATTACTTCATGGACTGAAGATGATGAAATTATGGGCATTCGTCATAAATCTTTGGTAGTCGAGGGTGTTCAATTTCATCCTGAGTCTATTCTGAGTCAGCATGGATATAAGATGCTGGGAAACTTTCTTGCTCAATAAGAAATCCGTCTGAAAAAGGATTGATCCATGAAACCACAAGAAGCACTGAATCGTATTATTGAACGTCAGGAAATTCTCCACGATGACATGCTTTCACTTATGCGCCAAATCATGCTGGGAGAGTTATCTCCCGTTCTGGTAGCGGCGATTCTCACTGGATTACGTGTAAAAAAGGAAACTATTGACGAAATTACCGCAGCAGCACAGGTCATGCGTGAATTTGTAACGCCTGTCACCATTCAGGATACAGGTCATCTCATCGACACGTGTGGTACGGGCGGTGATGCTTCACATACATTTAATATTTCAACCGCTTCTGCTTTCGTTGCTGCAGCGGCAGGAGCCCAGGTTGCAAAACATGGAGGGCGTTCTGTTTCCAGCAAATCTGGTAGCGCTGACATATTAGAAGCCGTCGGCGTCAATCTGAAACAAACGCCAGAACAAGTTGCACAAAATATCAATGAAATCGGTGTTGGATTCATGTTTGCACCGAACTATCACAGTGCCATGCAGTATGTGGCACCCGTGCGCCGAGAACTGGGCATCAAGACACTATTTAATATCTTGGGGCCACTCACCAACCCGGCAGGTGCGAAGAATCAGGTATTGGGGGTATTCAATACAGATCTGGTCGGGATACTGACGCGCGTATTACAGCGACTGGGCAGTCGCCATGTAATGGTAGTCAATGGCCAAGACGGACTTGATGAAATCACTATAACAGGTGAAACCAGGATTGGCGAATTAAATCAAGGGAATGTGATCGAGTATATCATCAGACCCGAAGATTTTGGTTTACAATCTGCGCCCATTAAGACAATACAAGTTTCTGACAGCGCTCATGCCAAGGCGATGCTATTGTCGGTACTTGAAGATCAGGCAGGACCGGCACGTGATATTGTAATATTAAATGCCGCTGCAGCCATTTACGTCGCAGGTGTAACCGACTCTTTGGAACAGGGAGTAAAGAAGGCTCGATTGGTCATCGAAAATGGCTCAGCCATGAGAAAACTACAAGAACTTGTAAAAATTTCTAACCAGGAAAAAGCGATTACAAATTAAATATGTCAGATATCTTAAGGAAAATATTGTCTGTTAAAGCACAGGAAGTTATTATCGCAAAAACGGCTAAACCATTTTCAGTCATACTTTCTGAAGCAGAATCAGCTGAGCCGGTACGAGATTTCACAGTAGCACTTCGTAATAAAATAGCAGCTGGACTGTCTGCTGTTATTGCTGAGATCAAACAAGCCAGTCCTAGTAAAGGCATATTGCGCGGTCAAACGGCTTCTTCATCTGCATCATCCTGTTCCAGTAAAAGCCCATCTGCCTTGTCAGCAGACCAAAGGAAAAGCGATAGTAATCTCGTTTTTAACCCCATTGAGATCGCGGATACCTATGCACAACATGGGGCTGCTTGTCTATCCGTATTAACAGATAAGCAGTTTTTTATGGGTAGTAATGAATATCTGCAGCAAGCACGCTCAGCCTGTACACTACCGGTATTGCGTAAAGATTTTATTATCGATGAATATCAGATAGTTGAAGCACGTGCAATAGGAGCTGATTGTATTTTACTGATTGTTGCCGCATTTGTAATAGAACAAAATTCTCAAGAGAAAACAACAGGACCTGATCCGCTGACATTAATGCTGAGACTAGAAGCACTCGCTCATTCACTCGGCATGTCTGTTTTAGTAGAAGTACATAACGCCACGGAACTGGAACTCGCGCTACAGCTGACTACGCCTTTGATAGGCATCAATAACCGGAATCTACGGACTTTTGATACCAGTCTAGATACAACACTGCAATTACTTGAGCATATTCCATCAGAACGTATTGTAATCACTGAAAGTGGAATACGAACACCCGCAGACGTTTCATTAATGCGTCGCCACCAGGTCAATGCTTTTCTGGTTGGTGAAGCCTTTATGCGCGCTGATGACCCAGGAATGGAACTAGAGCAGCTATTCAGTTAGTTCCGGTTCCGGTGTTAAACTAAGAGGAATTTCGGTTATTTTCTCAGGCTCTTCAGATAAAATCATTACAGTGACCCGTCGATTCCTTGTTCTTCCTTCATCTGTATCATTTGTTTCTATTGGTCTATATTCACCATAGCCAAGCGCTGTCAACCGATGTGCGGCAACACCATTTTCCATCAATAACCTGATGACACTGCTTGCACGTGCAGTGGATAACTCCCAGTTAGATGGGAAATTGGCCGTATTGATTGATACATTGTCCGTATGACCCTCAACGTGAATGGCGTGGTCATGCGTCTTCACAACTTGCGCTACTGCGCGTAATGTTAAATTAGAGTTTTCAGTAAGTTGGGCTTTCCCTGGTGAAAAAAGAACATTGGCGTTAATTTCTATCGTAATACCACGAATACTCTGCGTTACTCTCACTGTGCCATCTTCCACCAACGGCGCCAATGCCCGCATGATATCTTCAGCCATACTTTTGGTTTCCTGTTGTCTCAACTGATTTTTCACTCTTTTGTCTATGACTAATTGAGACTCAATCTGTATAGGCTGTTGCAGAATAATGGGCGGCACATCGCGCACGGATGACATAACCAAATTCGATTCACTACTTTTAAAAGCATGACTTAATGAATGACTCAAAACGTAATACTTGCTATCGTTTACAGAGGAAATTGCATACATTACAACAAAAAATGCAAATAACAATGTAATAAAATCCGCATAGGAGACAAGCCAGCGCTGATGGTCTTCAGGATACTCGTCCTGCTGAAAGCATCTTTTTCTCATCAGTGACTCTTCAAATAGTGGAGAAAATTCGAATATTTAACATAACCAGTTAAATAAAATAGCCTCTTAGTCTGCTTTCGATTAATCGTGGATTTTCACCATTAGCGATAGCAACCAATCCATCCATCAACATCTCACGCATAATCATATGATCGGTGATAATACTCTTCAATTTATTTGCAACTGGCAAGAAGACCAGATTAGCCAGTCCTACCCCATACACAGTAGCAACAAATGCTACGGCTATTCCACTCCCTAATCGATCGGGATCTGATAAATTTTCCATCACATGAATTAAGCCCAGAACTGCTCCTAAAATACCAATAGTTGGTGAATAGCCCCCTGCTGCCTCCCATATTTTGGCTGACTGACGTTGTAATGATTCTAGAGCGAAGCTTTCTATTTCTAATGCTTCACGTAATTTTTCTGGCTTACTTCCATCAGCTAATAATTGCAAACCCTTTTTTGTAAGGGGATCAGATACGGTCTGCACATGAGATTCAAGCGCTAGCAAACCCTCCTTACGTGAAATATGGGCCCAACCGATAACCTGCATGATCAATGTTTGAGGTGATCGCAACGGGGGGAAAAATACCCATACACTCATTTTAATACCGTTTATAAAAACCTTAATTGGACTTTGCAATAAAACTGCTCCCGCAGTACCACCAACTACAATTATAAAAGCGGCTAATTGCAGTAAGGAACCAATATACCCACCTTCAAGTATCTGACCACCAACAATAGCAGCTAATGCCAGTAAAATACCTGCAATACTATTGAAATCTATTCTTGATATTCCATTCATCACAAAACCTATCCTAATTTTATACGATCAGCTGTGATTACAATTCAATTCTCAAGTGTTTCTCAATCGACTACGTAAACGCGCCACAGCCTGCGTATGCAACTGGCATACACGCGATTCGCTCACACCTAATACCTCGCCGATTTCCCGCAAATTCATTTCATGCTCATAGTGCATGCCCATAACCATTTTTTCTCGAGGAGGCAAATTATCAATTGCGTTAACCAGCACTAATCGCAAACTCTCATCAAGCAAAGTATTTAGTGGGTCATTATTTTTATCTACAAATAAACGATCTAAAAATGGCTCTTCATCATCACCCTGGAAATCCTCATAAAAAATTAATTGAGCACCACGTGCGTTTTGTAACGTCACATGATATTCGTCAAGCGATATATTCAACTCGCTCGCCAGATCCTGTTCGCTGGGTGCACACCCCATACGTTGTTCCAATACATTCACCGCAGTCTCTATTTGCCGCATCTTCTTTCTTATGCTACGAGGTAGCCAGTCCGCTTCGCGTAATTCATCCAAAATCGAACCACGTATACGCTGCGCGGCGTAACTCTCAAACTGCCGCCCATATGAACCCTCATAGCGATTTATTGCATCAAGCAAGCCGATCATACCCACCTGAATGAGATCATCCACTTGCACACTTGCCGGTAGCTTCGTCATCATGTGGTAGGCAATACGCTTGACTAACGGTGTAAATTCAGTAACAAACTGTTCCTTATCGATGGTTCCAGTCTCGGTATACATATATTTTTAAACCGTAAAGTTTGTTACAGTCAGATGACTGGTACGAATCAGCCGTTGCATAAAGTTTTCCATGCCGCCCCCATAGTCATCAGGGCAGCATGAATGCATTATATTCTCTGCTATCTGCCTAAAACAAATAGCTGATTGAGAAGCCGGGAATGCATCTATCACTGCTCTACAGAGTTGTGTGGAACGTTGCAGTTTCTCATCATTTTGGACATAACCGATAAAATCAAGCGTGACGGAAAGATACTGCTGTGTCACTTTTGATACATGATCAAAAATAACCTGAGCATCATGTTCTGATTCCACTTTATTTACGAGCACGAAAAAATGTTGCTTTGCATATCTCTTACTCATAATTTTAATCAAAGCATAAGCATCAGTAATAGATGTTACTGATTTTGAAAGTACAATCAGCACCTTCTGGGAAGCCAAACTGAATGGAAGTACATGACTTCCACTGCCGATCGCCGTGTCAACCAACACAACATCGACCGGTTTTGCTAATTCCCCAAAATGCTTAATAAGCCATTCTTGCTCTGCTGAATTAAGCTTTGCTATCGCATGAATTCCATGCACTGCTGACAATATAAAGATGTTATCAGCCCCCTGTAAAATTACCTGCTCCAAGGTTTTATCACGATTAATGACATGCAATAACTCATAGCGAGCCTTAAGCCCCAGATTATCATTAACATTGTTATGGCATGGGTTTTCATCAATAATTAATACCCGCTTACCCATTTTCGCCAATGCTGTGGCCAAATTTATCACGGCGCTCGTTTTGCCCACACCAGACCTGCCCCCTGTAACCGTTATTACGCGGACCGAATCGCTTGGTTGAAATCCCGCCAACCCTCTTAGCCCAGCTGCTTGATCCAATCTATTTCTAATCATGATTGGCCTCAGCATAAGTCTTATTGGGATCCTGACTTGTGCTATTAATACCCGTCATAATCAAAGCAAATTCGGCATCTTGTAAAGCGAAAGGAGAGTTCTCTGGTGTTAATTTAAAAATACGATGAAGTAAATATCGCAGGTTAGCGGAATGAAGATCTTCAGGCACCTTCTGACCATTAGCCATATAATGGAGTATTAATTTCCGGCGGATGACCACATCAAGGGCCACACCAAGACTAGCTGCCTCATCCACTTTGGTTATGATGCATCCATGAATGCCATTACCTTGATATGCCGAGATTACCTCATCGAGTGTATTGCCACTGCACGTTGCGTTAAGTAACAATAGATGTTTTATGTTCAGGTTAGCATTGCATAGCATGGCCAGCTGCTCAGCAACCATTTGGTCACGTTGACTCATGCCGACTGTATCGATCAGAACCAAATGCTTATTTTTTAATTCGGACAGCGTAAGCTGTAGATCATCACTATCTTTAATAGTACGCACCGGCACGCCCAATAATTTACCATAAATACGTAGTTGTTCATGGCCACCTATCCGATAACTATCGGTAGTTAAAAGCGCCACTTGATCCGCTCCATGTCTTATTACGCAGCGGGCAGCAAGTTTTGCGGTAGTCGTCGTTTTTCCAACACCCGTTGGTCCAATAAGTGCATAAATACCACCATTCTCGATCATTTCATCACTCGAAGCAGTACGTAGATTAAATGCCAATGTAGACATGGTCTTTTTCAGACTCTGCTCATAATCTAAACCTGCTGATAGCTTATCGACTAAATGACGAGATAATAATGGACTAAAACCGGCACCCAATAGGGTACGTAAGATTCTCATCTTTTCTGGTTTTTGCTGTGTATAGTTTCCCCATGCAACCGTTGCCAGCTGATCCTCAAGCGTAGTCCGCATAGCATGAATTTCACCAATGATATTTTGTGCCAACGTTTCTGATACGATTTCTCTCGAAGCATATTCAAGCTGTCGTGTATTTGAATTAGATACTGATGGTGGAATAGTTGCAGGAGATTCCGCTTCTGATTCAACAGATGCATCATTTGTATTAGACATATCCGCCAAATTAGATATTTCGGCATTAGCGAGTGCCATAATTTCCACCCCGTCTTCTGTCTGCCTATTCGACAATATTATCGCATCAGCACCCAGCTCATTCTTAACCTGATTCAATGCCTCGCGTGTGGCTTTAGCTATAAATCTTCTGATTTTCATTTACCACCCCCTCCTACAATAGAAGTAATCTTAATTTTTCTAGAGACTGGAATCTCTGAATAGGAAAATACCCTTAGTTGAGGTAACATGCGACGCAAGAACCGGGAGAGTAATACTCGAATCGATCCGGGGACCAGCAATACAACCGGTAATCCCAACTGTTCCTGGCGTTGTGCCGCAATGCTCACTTCTCTTGATAAGGTATCAGCCAATCCAGGCTCAATTCCACCACCTGCTGATGCGCCAGAATGAATCGTCTGCATTAACACGTTCTCCAATTCATGATGCAGGCTCATTACCTGCAACTCTGCATCCACTACCGGGAAACATTGCTCTACAATTGCGCGACCCAATGCAACACGCACAATCGCTGTCAGTTCTGTGGCGTCTTGTGTTCGTACCGCATGCTCGGTAAGAATATCAATAATGGTACGCATATCACGTATATGCACGTTTTCTGCTAATAAATTGTGTAAGATTTTCTGCACTACTGACAACGATAATAGCTTTGGCACCAGCTCCTCTAGGAGTTTTGGTGATTGACGACTCAGATGATCAAACAACTGCTGCAGTTCTTGTCGACCAAGCAGCTCAGCAGCATGGCTATGAATTAAATGGTTGACATGCGTTGTTACCACAGTACTTGCATCTACCACGGTATAACCATTATTTTGTGCCTGTTCACGTAGAGAGGCTTCAATCCAAACTGCCGGTAGGCCAAATGCAGGATCACTCGTTATTGTTCCAGGTATTGCCATCGTAACTCTTCCCGGATTAATAGCCAGATACATGCCATTATATGATTCCCCTTCTCCAATAACCGAGCCTTTCAGCGTAAATCGATAGGCATTAGGGCGTAATTCCAGGTTATCGCGTATATGTACAGCGGGGGGTAAAAATCCAATTTCTTGTGCAAATTTTCTTCGAATTCCATTAATACGCTTCAATAAATCACCTTGCTGCATTTTATCGACCATCGGAATCAGACGATAACCCACTTCAAGGCCCAGTACATCTATAGGCGTCACATCTTCCCAACTAGCGTCCTGGGCTTCTGTTGTCGGCATTTCAGGTGTGACGGGGTCTGCTGTATTAGTGATTGAAATACGTGTACTGACAAAATAGGCGCTCGTGCCAAGGAGTGCCGCAAGTAAAAGGAATACAAAATTGGGCATACCAGGAACAAGCCCCATCACACCAAGAATACTCGCTGTCAGAATTAACACTTGAGGTTGATTAAATAACTGACCCAGCACTTGCTCGCTGAGATCTTCATCCGTTGTAACCCGACTAACAACCAAACCTGCTGCAGTTGAAATCACTAATGCCGGAATCTGTGCAACCAACCCGTCACCAATGGTCAGTAATGTGTAATTCTTAGCAGCAATACTCAGCTCAAGATCATGCTGCATGACCCCCACAATTAGCCCACCAATGATGGTAATTAACATAACGATAACCCCGGCTATCGCATCACCCCGTACAAATTTGCTAGCCCCATCCATCGAACCATAAAAATCGGCCTCCTGAGAAATGGTAGCGCGACGATTACGGGCCTCATCTTCACCAATCAAACCCGCATTGAGATCAGCATCAATTGCCATTTGCTTACCAGGCATCGCATCAAGAGTGAAGCGAGCACTTACCTCGGCAATACGACCTGCTCCCTTAGTAATCACGACAAAGTTAATCACCACCAGAATGATGAATACAACTAAACCGACCGCATAATTACCTCCCACCAGAAAGTGCCCAAATGCTTCGATAACCTTACCCGCAGCATCTGGACCGGTATGCCCTTCAAGTAATACAACCCGTGTGGAAGCAACGTTTAGAGACAGGCGCAATAATGTGGTAATTAGCAGAACCGTTGGGAATACTGCAAATTCAAGCGGATTTTTCGTATAGAGACTAACTAGTAAAACAATAATTGCTAAAGCAATATTAAACGTAAAAAGAAGGTCAAGTATAAAGGGAGGCAGCGGTAACACCATCATGCTCAAGATCATAATGATCAATACCGGGCCTGCAAGGCTTCTTAAGCTATTACCATTCATCAAAGATGATAAAATGAAGGAATCATTCAGGTTATTCATTATTGACAACGAATTCCGTTCAATAATTTACTCATATCATCTGTCCTTTATCTATTGATAGCAGTTAGGGTAAATCAAGTTCGTCAGGTACGGGCACATCACATGGCGGTTGCGGTATGGATCCACCATATTCCTGATAACGTCGCAATTGAAAAATATACGCAAGAATCTCGGCGACCGCAGTGTAGAGTATTTCCGGTATTTCAGAATCTAATTCAGCATGATGATACAAGGCGCGTGCAAGCGGCGGAGCTGCCAGAATTGGGATGCGATTTTCTGCTGCTATTTCACGCATTCGAGCGGCTAGCAAATGAACACCCTTTGCAACAACTTTAGGTGCATTCATGGATTCACTCTGATAACGTAAAGCTACTGCATAATGCGTTGGATTAGTCACAATGACATCCGCTTTAGGAATCTCAGCCATCATACGACGACGGGCCGCTTCGCGTTGCAGATTCCGGATACGTCCCTTAACCAGAGGATCGCCTTCGTCCTCCTTTGCTTCCTTACGAATTTCTTCTTTTGTCATTTTGAGTTTTCGACTATGTTCCCAGATCTGAAAAGGAACATCGATAGCAACAATTAATACCATCGCACCCGCAATCGAAACGAAGCTCAATCCAAGCAATTCTCCCGTACGCGCAATACCCAAGTCGATAGGCGTGGCTATTAATGACAACACCCCCTCTTTATTCTGCCAAAACACTAAAGTTGCCACACTGCCAATAACCAGTGTTTTAACAATGGCTTTTACTAACTCGGTCAAGCCGTGTGTAGAAAAAATTCTGGAGAATCCCTTCATTGGATTTAAACGTTTAAAATCTGGAATAAGGGCCTTAGAGCTAAAAAGCCAGCCACTCATTAACATGGGTGCGAAAATAGCCACAGTGAGAAGCAAAAACAATAGAGGAGCTAATGCGAATAATCCTTCAGAAGAAAGTTCGTATAATCGATTGAGCATCAGATCAGTTTGAAATGCCAATATGCGTTCTATCTGTATACCCTCTCTCATTATGCTGGAGAGTTTGCCTATCAGACCGCTACCCATAAACCATATACCGGTGGATGCTGCCAATAGCAATGTAAATGTAGTTAATTCTTGAGAACGCGCGACCTGCCCATCCTCCCTCGCCTTTTCCAGGCGTTTGGGCGTCGCAGATTCTGTACGCTCAAGATCACTATCTTCAGCCATGCTAAACTCCAAATTATTACAGGAGCATTATCATTGACTTTCACTAGATTCAATATAGGAAATAGACAAGGATTCGTCCCGTTATTTGGAAAAACCCCGAGAAATGAATAAATTATCGATCCAGACCTGATGGACTCTGATGGACTAATTCCTTGCTAACCTTTTCTGTTTTATAAATGCCCATTCACATCCTTACAATACTCAAAGCAATATGGCCATAGTTCTTCGTTTACTCCGTCAAAGTCTACTTATACTATTTCTCATAAGCCTATTGATCGCTGGTGCGGCCTGGATGCTATTACAGGGCAGCATGCCTCAGTATAACGGTATAGGGTATTGGGACAGGCTAACTGCACCTGTAACCATTGAGCGAGATACACTCGGAAGCGTGACAGTGCGGGCACAAGATCGTCTTGATCTAGCACGTGCATTGGGTTATGTACATGCACAAGAGCGTTTTTTTGAGATGGATCTGATGCGACGGCGCGCCGCCGGAGAATTATCCGAGCTATTTGGGCTAGCCACTGTAGCAGCAGATCGTAAAGCACGTAAATTTCGCATGCGGGCACGAGCAGCAACAATCTTACAAAAACTCCCCTCGAAGCAACGGCAATTACTTAATGCCTATCGTGATGGTGTAAACCGTGGTCTCAATAAGCTTTCGATTAGACCCTTCGCTTATCTCTTAACACGTACACATCCAGCTATATGGCAGAGCGAAGATAGTCTCCTGGTTATTCTGGCAATGTACTTTACATTAAATGATTCCAGTATTTACCGCGAACTGGCTCTTTCTACCATGCATGCAACATTACCCAAGACAGCGTATCAGTTTCTTACTGCAACGGGCGGCTCATGGGATGCGCCCTTAATTGGTACGGCACTCGATTGGCCGCAACCACCCTCTGCCGATAAATTAAATATTCACACATTAGATCCCGCCTTGCTTCAAAACCATTTTACATACAATGATCATATGCCCGGTAGTAATAGTTTTGCAGTTTCTGGAGAATTAACCGATGGCGCCGCACTCGTCGCAAATGATATGCATCTAGAGCTATGCGTGCCTAATTTGTGGTTTCGAACCCGTTTAATCTATCCAAAACAGCATCATGCTAAAGCAGTCCATGATATCAGCGGCGTCAGCTTACCGGGTGTACCCATCATCATTGCGGGTTCCAATCGTCATATTGCCTGGAGCTTCACCAATAGCTATGGCGATTTTGCAGATTGGGTCCGCGTCAAACTACACCCAGAGGATAGCTCACGTTATCGTAATAAAGCGGAATGGAAGCCAATCAAAACATACCATGAGGTTTTACAAATACGTAATGCACCCGATGAAACCCTGATAATTCATGAAACAGAATGGGGCCCCATTCTAGCCACTGATCATGACAAGACTCCACTTGCATTAGCCTGGACCGCACTACATCCTGATGCAGTTAATCTTACACTTGCTGAATTAGAACAAACAGAAACCGCTAATGCAGCCATTATGATTGCACAAAATGCGGGAATACCAGCCCAGAATTTTATTGTGGGTGATCGAGAGGGCAGTATCATCTGGACCATTGCCGGTCGCATTCCCATCCGGACAAATAACTATGATCCCAGACTTCCCGCTGATTGGAGTATGCCAAATACAGGTTGGAATGGTTGGCTGGATGCGACGCAATATCCATTAATCCACAATCCCGCATCACATCGATTATGGTCTGCAAATGCACGCACAGTAACTGGCTCCATGTTAACTCTACTGGGTGATGGAGGATATGATCTGGGTGCACGAGCAAAACAGATCCGTGATGATTTATATGCGCGCGATTATTTTACTCCAATGGATATGCTGGCAATTCAACTGGATCACCGGGCCTTATTCTTAACTCGTTGGAAACAGTTACTCGAAGAAACCTTGGACCAATCTGCAAACACAAATCAATTCCATGATATAAAACAGTCGCTTGAAGATTGGAATGGATTGGCATCAACCACCTCGGTTGCATATTATATTGTGCACGCATTCCGTCAAGAGGTCATCCAAAGAGTACTTGACGGTTTTGCGGCTGCAGTACGCCAAAATAGCCCTGGTTTCAAGCTGCCCCAGTTAAATCAGGCTGAACATGCCGTATGGATTTTAATCAAACAACACCCGCCACACCTACTTCCACCAGGTTACCGCCATTGGGAAGACTTACTGCAAGCCTGTATTGCACAGGTCGCAAAAAGAATGCGAGCACAACCGGGTGGCGTCTCTGCACAAAACTGGGGCAAATACAATGCAGCTCATATCCAGCATCCACTCAGTCCTGCTTTACCTGCACCTATCTCAAATTGGTTAAATATGCCTGCTGATCCGCTACCTGGCGATAACAATATGCCGCGTGTGCAAACACCTTCCTTTGGCGCGTCTCAACGCTCAGCGGTTGAGCCAGGGAATGAGGAATATGGTTATTTTGATATGCCAGGTGGACAAAGCGGGCATCCCCTGTCTCCTTATTACGGCGGAGGACATACCAACTGGATTACTGGAAAGCCGACACCATTTTTACCCGGCCCAGCCGAAAAGGTACTACAATTGCATCCATCTTGAATTTGACATCCTCCCCTTCCTAAACGAAGGGGATTCCTAGCGACTTATTAAGCCGTTAAGAGTAGGTTTGTATTGCTACTGCCTACTGGTTCCTGCTTCTTAGACGAAACTAACGTTTCAACTCCACAGGCTAACAAGCGATGTCCTCGCTCAAGTACATTCAAGGCACCTACCAAGTCGGCATTGGCTTTAAATCCACATTCTGTACATTCAAAAGCACTTTGGCTTTTGCGATTGTCACGACTAACATGTTGACATCTAGGGCAGGTTTGAGAGGTGTATTGAGGGTTTACCTTCAATACATCCCCGCCTGAACAAGCCTGTTTATACTCCAAAAACGAAACGAACATTCCCCATCCTTGGTCAAGAATGGATTTGTTTAGACCCGATTTCGCTTTGACGTTTTTACCATGCTTTTCAACACTGCCCTTGGCACTCTTAGACATGTTTCCTATCTTTAAATTCTCAACTACGACCATTGCGTGATTTTTGCTGATTTCGGTTGAGGTTTTGTGTAAGAAGTCTAAACGAGCATTGGCAATACGCTCATGCAGTCGGGTAATGATTTGTTTCTGCTTTTTCCAGTTAGCAGAGAAACGGACTTTTTTAGACAGCTTACGCTGTTCAAAAGCCAGTTTCTTTGATAACTTTCTGAAACTGTTTAAAGGTTCTACGTATGAGCCGTCTGACAAGGTTGCAAAGCGGGTAACGCCCATATCAACACCAATCATACTGGTTGAGCTATGACGCTTTAGCTCGGTCTCGTACTCAGTCTGAATCGACACGTACCAATAACCGCCTTTACGGGAAATCGTCATATTTTTAACGTCACCAATGACTTGGCGTGAATTACGATATTTCACCCAACCGATTTTAGGCAAGAACACTTTGCTAGACTCTTGCTCCAGCTTAAATCCTTGTGGATAACGAAAGCTGTCACTCAAACCTTTTTTCTTGAATTTTGGAATCCGTTTTAAAGGCTGTTTCTTATCAAAACCGTCTTTGAACGCTTTTTCTAAGTTTTTTAAGGCTTGTTGCAACGGTTGAGAATGAACGGTTTTTAGAAATCCATAATCTTCTGAGGATTTCCATAGCTTTAGCCAAAATGACAACTCGTTGTACCAAAGCAATGGCTGTTTCTGCTCTAATCTGAACAAATTCATTGCTAAGGCTTTATTCCAAACAAACCGATTAGCACCTGCAAACTCAACCATCTTCTGTACTTGGTCAGAATTTGGATTGAGTCGAGATTTAAAGGCTTTGCGTATAATCTGCTTCATGGTTATAATTATACAAAAAGGAATTGGTCTATGCAAGTTAATAACGATGTAAGAATAGGAAGAAATTGCGTTTTTAATCTTCATGTTCATTTGGTCTTTGTAACAAAATACCGTAGAGATGTTTTCTCCGGAAGGGTATTAATTGATTTGGAAGAAATATTTAAAAACGTGTGTTTGGATTTTGAAGCAGAATTGGTGGAATTTAACGGTGAGCATGATCATATTCACCTTGAAGTGGCCTCCTTTAACTAGACAACCTGAAGATAAATTAAGCTCTAACATGGCTGGTTAATCAAGCTCAGGCAGCTTGAGGAATTGCATACTTCTGATAGTAAACTTCATCTGGTGTTAGATTATCAAGACTTTGATGAAAACGTTCTTGATTGTACCAGTTGAACCAAACATTTAAACTTTTTCTTACCTCCTTTAGGTTATTGAATTCCTGGGTATATAAATGTTCGTATTTGACTGTACGCCATAGTCGTTCAACAAAAATATTGTCATAGTAGCAGCCCTTGCCATCCATGCTGATCTGTATACCATTGGTTTTTAGTATTGATGTAAATGCCTCGCTGGTAAACTGCACACCCTGATCACTATTCATGATTTTCGGACAGCCATGATCCTGGATGGCAGCTTCCAAAGCCTGGACACAGAAATCAGCGTCCAGTGTGTTGGATAAGCGCCAGCTCAGTATTTTACGCGAATGCCAGTCCATAATAGCAACAAGATAGCCAAAACCTTTTTCCATCGGTACGTAAGTGATATCAGTCGCCCAAACTTGGTTGGGACGACTAATGGCCTTATCTTTGAGCAGATAAGGATATTTCTTGTGCTGCTTGGCCGGAATACTAGTTTTGGGCTTTGGTGCTGTGCTAATAATGCCCAGCATCTTCATCATTGAAGTGGCTTTCTTGCGGCCTATCATCATCCTCTGGCGCCTGAACCACGTGGCATAACTACGTGAACCATACTGTGGTGTTTTCAAATACTGCTCATCCATTTGACGCAACAAGATTAACTCACTCCCATCTGTGGGTTGTGGCTGATAATAATACGACGAGCGTGCAACACCCAGTAAATGGCATTGACGCGATTGACTTAGTTTCTCGTGGTGCTCGATCATTGTTTTGCGCTCAGCAACACTTAATGATCGAGCTTTCTGGCTAAAAAATCGCGTTCCACCGTCAATTGCCCAATCACGCGATGTAAATCGTCGGCACTATGACCATTCTTATTATTGGCGTCACTATTCTTGCCAAACAAATCACTGGCTTTTTTAATCAAATGACGTTTCCAGCTATTAATCTGCGTAGGATGGATATGATAACGAGCGGCTAGTTGTGGTACCGTTTCTTCTCCACGTATTGCTGCCAAGGCTATTTTGGCTTTGAATTCTGTTGAATATTGCATACGTTTCTTGCTCATGATTATGTCTCTCTATTTATCTCATATCAGAGCTTAACAATTTGTCCAGTTTTGCGGTACCACTTCACCTTTTAGTTAACTATCCACCAAAAATTGCTATTTCTAACTTGGTAAATAGTTTGAAAGGCGTTTCAAGCCGACTTATTCGCAAAAAGAATTATCCCGAAATTAAAAATAAGCTTTGGGGTAATATGCTTTGGAGTCCAAGCTATTTTGCGGGTAGTTGTGGTGGAGCACCACTCTCGATTATTAAGCAATATATTGAACAACAGCAAAGACCGCATTAAACAGGCTTCGCCTGTGCGCTTATATCTCCGCCCTGAAGGACGAAGTTTTACGCGCTATTTGATAAAGACCCACGACCCACTTTTTTATGCTTTCTTAATAGCCCTATCCATTTAGTGCTACCTATTTTATTCGGATAAGAATTCGAGAATTCTCATCAGTTTAACACTATACGTATTGTCCGGCTGCGTAACCAGATGACCAGGCCCACTGAAAATTAAAGCCGCCCAAATGTCCCGTTACATCAATCACTTCACCAATAAAATAAAGCCCGGGAACCTTGCTTGTCTCCATTGTCTTGGAAGAAAGCTCGCGGGTATTAATTCCTCCTCGTGTTACCTCCGCTTTCCTGTAGCCAACAGTACCACTCGGGGTAATCTTCCAGTTCTGTAGATGTTCAACAATCCCGTTTAATTCATTATCGCTATATTGTTTCATCGGTTTCATCGGATTCAGTTCAGTTTGCAACATCACCTGGCTCCAGGTATCTACAAAACGCTTAGGTAAATATCGTGCCAGCAAATTTGTTAATAGTATCGCGCTATGCTTGTATTCAGATAGTATGTCAGTGATAGCATACTGCGGTAACAGGTTTATATGAATAGCATCACCAGGACTCCAGTATGAAGAGATCTGCAGTATGGCAGGACCGCTCAAACCACGATGTGTAAACAATATATTTTCATGGAATGAAGCACCATTACAGCTGATAACTGCATCTATCGAAATACCTGACATCTCTGCATAATGCGTTAAATCTTCCGGCCGAAAAGTAAGCGCAACCAGTGCGGGATGTAAGGATGTGACACTAATATTGAATTGCTCAGCAACGCGATAACCAAAGGCACTGGCACCAATCTGCGGAATTGACAAGCCACCTGTAGCAATGACTAATGATTTGGCTGTTATTGTATTACGATCTGTTCTCAGTATAAACTGCTGATCATGACTGTCACCTTCACCACTTATGTTCACCCGGTCGATACGTTCCACTCGTGATGACAGTTGCCATGCTACGTTTACCGCATTGCATTCTTTTTGCAATAAATTAATAATTTGCTGTGAACTATCATTACAAAATAACTGTCCCAGTTTTTTTTCATGATAGAGAATATCGTGTTTTTTCAGTAGAGAAACAAAATCTTGTGGCTTAAAACGTGCTAAAGCAGATCGACAAAAATGCGGATTATCGGATAGAAAATTTTCTGGGTGGGTATATAAATTAGTGAAGTTACATCGCCCTCCGCCAGATATACGAATTTTTTCTGCAAGCTTCGTTGCATGGTCAAGCAGTAATACCGAGCGCCCGCGCTTACCCGCCTCTATTGCACACATCATACCCGCTGCACCCGCACCAATTATGACGACATCTTTTATCAGTTTCATTATGCGCTTTGATCAATAATGATGCGACAGTTAATACAGTATCAGGCTAGCAACCATTTAATTTATGACGACATGATAAAAATCTATACAGCCATAAAATAGATATTTTTAAAAAATGAATGAATACGTTATCATTCGGGAATTAATATTAGCTTGACAGCATATCCAGCCGGGCAGACACCATCATGATGACAAATAGAATCAGTGACAAAGTGATGCGGATACTGAGTGATTTAACCATACGTGTTGACTGGCCTTTATCTTTAAACATGTAATATAGTGCAGATCCCAGGCTATATAAAATAAAAAGAAATAGTACAACAGCAAAGATCTTCAATGGTCTATTCCTATTAAGAATTAAATTTCGTAAAGTTTAGCCGAGTTATGCAGATTATCCAATGGCTATTTTAGAGAAACAGCGACATACATCGCGTATCTCAGCGTCATCCAAAATACCTGCTTTACATTAATTTCTTATCTACTATCCTATACCTATATTACTATGACGCTGGGGGCACCATATCAATCGTCCGACTCCACAGGACTCCCACCCGCCATTTTTCTAATGGGGCCTACCACGAGTGGAAAAAGCAATATCGCAATGGAAATTGCCAAGTATTTCCCTGTTGAAATCATCAGCGTTGATTCTGCCCAGATTTACCAGCATATGGATATTGGTACTGCCAAGCCTGATGCAGCATCATTAACAAAGGTTCCACACCACCTGATTAGTCTAATCAAACCGGATGAGCGATATTCTGCTGCACAATTTCGAGAAGATGCGCTCACTATCATGCATCAAATCACCCAACGGAGAAGGATTCCACTGCTAGCTGGTGGCACAATGCTCTATTTCCACACACTTCAAGCAGGTCTTTCTATACTCCCGCCTGCAAATCGTGATTTACGCGTTATTATCGAAAACAGCGCTAAAGATTATGGTTGGCCAGCCATGCATACAAAGCTTAACGAGCTAGATCCTGTCAGTGCTGCGCGCATCAAGCCCACAGACAGCCAACGTATTCAACGCGCACTCGAAGTCTGTTATCTTACTGAAAAACCCATGTCAGAGATTCTGCAAAGACCCAGCAAAATCAATTTACCTTATCGTATAATTAATATTACTCTGATACCCAATGATCGAAGTGTATTACACCAACGTATCGCACAACGTTTTGAAGTTATGATGGAAAAAGGATTAATTGCTGAGGTTCAATCTATTCGCGAGCAATTCCAAATTGATAGTGCATTTCCTTCTATGCGTTGTGTTGGTTACCGACAGGCATTGCTTTATCTGGACAACCAAATCGGTTTAACTGAAATGCATGCAATGAGTCTCGCTGCCACCCGGCAATTAGCAAAACGACAATTGACCTGGTTACGCGGTATGCAGGGTGAAGAATTCGTTAGATTCGACTGCCTAGCAAAGAATCTAACAGAACAAGTAATCAGTTTTTTACAAGAGGCCGAATTGAAAGCAACTTAAGCATCTTCACCGCCGAGCACCAATAGGCATGGCAATATAAAACACAGCTTCACCGTATGAATATGGAGTGCTACACTATAGAATTCACGTTTTTTACAGCAGTTTTTTACAGCACCGAGATTCATGTCGTAGCACATCAGTTACGGTACTTTAAGTGTCGCACGCAATAGACAAAGATAAACAAAATAAATGCGCCAATACATATCAGACATCATTCTGAAAACCATTTTGTATATTCATGAAATACCAGCTCACGCGCTACGACCCAGCTTTGTGACGACTAACTCTAATACGGAATAAACGATATGCCTATTTATAATAAATTTTTTATGTTATCTATAATCCTTATTACTAGCTTACCTATGATGGGTTGTGGAGAAAGAGTACACAAATCCTGGGTTGAACCATCAGCAACACCCGTGTACGACGATAACAGTATTCTTGCCAAAATAAATGCTGCGGTACAATCAGATCCGGATCTTCAAAATTCTGATATAAAAATTGAGATTAATAGTGGACTTGTATCCCTTACCGGTTCAGCAAATAGCCAAGACCAGATTGATCGGGTTACGATGCATGCATGGATAATAGACGGCGTAAAAGAAGTAGATAACCAAGTTAATCTTCAATAACCATCATTTCTCATTTAGCCGATTGGGAATCTCCACTCTACTATAGCGGAGATTCCCTGATAGGATCATTACAACGAATGCCTCAAGCAGAACGGTAAATTAAATACCACGTAGTAACTCATTAATACCTGTTTTGGAACGGGTCTTTGCGTCAACCTGCTTAACAATCACAGCACAGTAAAGGCTATACTGCTTATTTTCTGAAGGTAAATTACCCGAAACCACGACAGAACCAGGCGGAATACGGCCATAAGTTACTTCGCCTGTTTCACGATTATAAATTTTAGTACTCTGTCCAATATATACACCCATTGAAATAACAGAATTCTCGCCCACAATGACACCTTCAACAATTTCGGAACGGGCACCGATAAAGCAATTATCTTCAATAATGGTTGGATTCGCTTGTACAGGCTCCAGTACACCACCAATACCCACGCCGCCAGATAAATGTACATTTCTGCCAATCTGTGCGCAAGAACCGACTGTCGCCCAAGTGTCGACCATCGTACCTTCATCAACATAAGCGCCGATATTGACATAGGATGGCATCAGTACAACATTGCTCGCAATAAATGAGCCCTTACGAACAGCAGCGGGGGGAACGACTCGAAAGCCCCCGTCACGAAAATCCCTGGAACTATAATCAGCGAATTTCGAAGGCACTTTATCAAAATAATTGGAAAAACCACCCTTGATAAAACTATTATCCTCGATACGAAATGATAAAAGTACGGCCTTCTTGATCCACTGGTGCGTAATCCACTCGTTATTTATTTTCTCTGCCACACGTAATTTTCCGCTATCCAGCATATTTAAAACCTGTGTAATAGATTCCTTTAAATTTGCTTCGACATTGCGGGGCGTTATTTCAGCACGGCGATCAAATGCTTCTTCGATAGTTGCTTGTAATTGTTTCATAATTTTCCCTAAATAATAATTTTATTCATTCAAGTCTGATTGCTTATCAGACTCTTCATTCTGTCAATCGCCTCAACGCATTCTTCCAATGACGCAACCAATGCAATACGCACAAAATTATTGCCAGGATTAATATCACCTACCCCACGTGCTAAATAGCTACCTGGCAATACAGTCACATTATAGTCACGGTACAGCTGTCGCGTGAAATCAAGATCATTAAACGGCGCCTTTATCCATAAATAAAAAGATGCGTCCGGCATTTTTATCGGCATCAATTCGGCCAGGGAAGCTGTAATTACAGTGAATTTTTCCAAATACAAACGTCGATTCTCTACTACGTGTCGCTCATCATTCCAGGCTGCCACGCTTGCTGCTTGTGCAGCTGGGTTCATTGCACAGCCATGATAAGTACGATAAAGCGCGAATTTCTTCAGTAATGTAGCATCGCCAGCAGCAAAGCCAGAGCGCATACCCGGCACATTCGAACGTTTCGATAAACTATTAAATACGACCAACCGAGGAAAGCCATTACGACCTAAGCGGTACGCCGCTTCAAGTGCACCTAGCGGTGGTTGTGTTTCATCAAAGAAAATTTCGGAATAACATTCGTCTGCTGCGATAATGAAACCATAACGATCGGAAAGGGCAAACAGTTGCCGCCACTCCTCTAAAGTCATCACACTTCCGGTCGGATTACCCGGCGAACAGACATATATCAATTGCGTTCGCTTCCAAACATCATCAGAAAGTTGTCTATAGTCAAGTCTGAAATCACTTTCCGGAAAGATATTAATAAAGTGCGGGGTTGCGCCAGCCAAAATAGCAGCCCCTTCGTATATTTGATAGAATGGATTGGGACAAACCACGATTGGATTAGCAGAAGCAGTATCGACTACTGCTTGCGCAAAAGAAAATAAAGCCTCTCGACTGCCATTAACCGGAATGACTTCTGTATCAGGATTAATAACAGGCAAATTGAAACGGCGCTCTAACCAGGCAGCAATACTAATGCGTAATGATTCCGTTCCCAATGTTGTGGGGTAGCTTGCTAACCCGCCCAGATTATCGGAAAAAACCTGGCAGATAAAATCAGGCGTTATGTGCTTAGGCTCACCGATATGCAAGTCAACCGAATTAAAAGCAGGATTAGGTGAAACACCTTCAAACAATTTACGGAGTTTCTGAAAAGGATAAGGTTGTAAATGATTCAGATTTGAGTTCATATCAATGCAGAAAAGTGCGTTTAGCCACAGGCTTCAGGTCTCAAATATGAATAACTTGATATCATGACCCAAAAATCTGTAAAGTTAAATGAATCGAATTATAAAGGCCAGCTATGTAGTTAAACAAACAAAAAAAGCCTGTATTTTTTATTTTATTGCCTTTGGCATCCTCACGATCACTGCTAATTCGTTATTTCAATCGAAATTCTGAGTGTTGAAATCAGAAGAATTGCGACAAATACCATGCTTCCCCTATTCATAAAATGCTTTCCGTGTCATATCTAGAGTCGATCCCGCAAAAACGATTCAACCAGATGTAGCCTAATAAAAACAGAACGAAACGGAAAGTTAATGGCAATCTCAAACAAACATCATAAGCGTGATTGTCTCCCAATAGCGGCATTACTTTCCGGCGCGGCCATCTGGGGAGTTATATGGTACCCCTACCGCTTGTTGGAGCAAGCTGGAATCAGCGGTGAGATCGCAACCACAGGTGCTTATTTTATTGCTTTATTATTGGGGATACTTTTTTTCCGAAAAAGCATCCGGTTTTCACATATCTTTAATGGCAAGGCACACCTGCTCTTCTGGATCGGGTTTTTTGCTGGCTGGGCGAATATCGGCTATATCCTGGGAATTATAGCTGGTGAGATCGTACGCGTGCTTTTATTATTTTATCTCGCACCATTGTGGACCATACTTTTTGCATGGCTGCTTTTAGATGAGAGGTTAAGCTTATACGGGTATTTTGTCATCATACTTTCCCTTACAGGTGCTGCAACGATACTATCTCAACCAGATAACGAACTACCGCTACTAACATCTTACGCTGACTGGATGGGGTTATTAGGTGGCTTTATGTACGCATTGGTTAATGTACTGGTACGGAAGGACCAATCTCATAATATTCAACTCAAATCACTGGCAATTTGTTTAGGCAACACGCTGGTCGGGCTGGGTTGCAGCTTGATGATTAAATCTCCCTTGGTGTTGCCTGATATTTCTCCCGATTCATGGCTGCTTCTGATCGTCATTGGGTTAACCATGTTTTTACTGAGTGTCATATTACAATATGGCTTAACGCATACAGCTGCAAATCGAGCCATTGTGATTTTGCTGCTGGAGCTATTTGTAGCGACGATTACGGCCTATTTCTTGGCAAATGAAGGCATAACGCTCATGGAATGGATAGGTGGTGCAATGATTATTTCAGCTAGTTTACTATCTGCAAAAATAAATCGCGCTTAATTCTATATTTGAAGAATGCTACATGATTTGAGATAATTCTCGAGATTCATATTACTCAGGTCACATCAATTAGCTTAAAAAATACTCATCGCTTCAATTCTTGACGACAACATCTAGTTTATATATTTTTTTATTTGATTTGTTAAGAAATGATCAATGATATCCGCCTGTTTATTTTCCTACTCTGTAGATAGAAATAAAAATGACGATAAGCTGGTTCTCGTGATATTCAATACTTCGTAAAATACGAACATGAAATGGAGAAAAGGGATGGCAAAATTATCGAATATAAATACAATGCCGCAATAAAAATAAATATTCTTTGCTAAAGAAGATATACTGATTGACACTGGCTAAATTCGACAAAATAATCACTAGGATTGATATCCTCGGAACTTCGATACTAAAATAGCATCATTTAAAAACTCAAACCTTATGTGGTTAAATCAATAACCATAAAATTCATTTATAAAGTGCGAAAAACCTTACATATATGCATGCACTCCGATGAAAGGACTTGCTCTTTAGAGGTAGATTAATCTGCGTTGAAATTAAATATCTAGTTAATCTGAGTCTCTATCTTTTATTACAAAATAATATTAACAAATACATTTTTATTATTTTACATTATAAGGTAGATTTGTTAATTTTTCGGATTGATTAAAGATCAGTTTTTTTATTGAAGACTGGCAGTACACACTTTTCTGGCTAACCGTTAGAAATCGAAGTATTACAGAAATCAATTTAGCCTCTATTACATGGAAAACAATTTGTTGAATGTTCTAAATAGTCCGCTCACCCCAGAACAGGCGGAAACACTAAACCATCTTATTGCTGGATTATCCAATGAGCAGATTATCTGGATCAATGGCTATTTCAGCGGGCTCAATGCAGGCAGACAAGGGATCAGTACAGGGCAAACAGTCATTCCCCAGACTGACCATCCAAATGGGGAAGTCAATATAACCGTATTGTTCGGCTCACAAACGGGCAATGCAGAAAAACTTGCTGAAATTCTGCATAGCAAGTTGCAATCGGCTGGTTTTAATGCCACCTTGCAGAGCATGGGAAGTTATAAAACGAGACAATTGAAGTCTGAGCAATTTTTATTCGTAGTCGTCAGCACTCAAGGTGAAGGTGATCCACCGGATAGCGCACAGCTATTCTATGAGTTTATACAGAGTAAAAAAGCACCTAATTTAAGTGCACTCCGATTTTCAGTTCTCGCACTTGGAGATAGCAGTTATGAGTATTTCTGTAAAATCGGTCAGGATTTCGATACCCGGCTCGAAGCTCTAGGTGGACAACGTTTCTATCCAAGAACTGATTGTGACGTAGACTATGAGGAAACGGCTGACGCTTGGTTTGACGAATTACTCAATCAATTGAGCAAAGAGCGTAAAGTATCAGAAGCAATTGTTTCCAGCTCAACATCATTGGCCTCATCAACAATAACTTCCTACTCAAAGCGCAATCCTTTTTCCGCAATTTTGCTAGAAAATCTAAAGATTACTGGACGGGGCTCCAGTAAAGACGTCCGCCACATTGAATTATCTTTGGAAGATTCTGCTCTTTCTTTTGAACCGGGTGATTCTCTGGGAATTTTACCGAGCAATTGTCCTGAATTGGTCGCCGAGTTAATTGACACCCTCGCAATTAATCCTGAAACTATCGTAACTGATAGTAAACGTGAAAAAACCACACTTCAGCAAGCACTCTTACATCACTACGAGATCACGACAGTTACTCGACCATTTTTGGAAAAAATCGCTGCATTTTCCGGATCAAAGGAGCTTGGCCAATTATTCCAAGAAGAAAATCGGGATCAATTAAGAAGCTTTATTTATGGGCGTGAAGTCATCGATATACTACATCACTATCCTTTGCCCGGAATAACCGCGGAACAATTTATTGGATTATTGCGTAAATTACCACCACGACTTTATTCCATTGCTTCCAGTTATCGTGCGAATCCGGATGAGGCGCACCTAACAGTCGGGATCGTTCGTTATCAAAGTCATGGACGCGACCGCAAGGGTGTGGCTACGACGTTCCTAACTGAGCGTATCGGCAAAGAGGAAGAAACGATACCAATTTATATTGACAGTAATAAAAACTTCCGTTTACCTGAAGACCCTGACAGAGCCATTATCATGGTCGGCCCAGGTACGGGTATCGCGCCTTTTCGTGCATTTATGGAAGAACGTGAAGTCACCGGAGCTCAAGGCAAGAATTGGCTTTTTTTTGGAGATCGACACTTTCACACCGACTTTCTTTATCAGCAGGAATGGCTTGATTATCGTAAGAATGGACTGTTAAATCAGATTGACATAGCTTTTTCTCGCGATCAGGAAGAGAAGGTTTATGTGCAACACTCTTTACTCAAAAGAAGCCGAGAACTATACGCATGGTTGGAAGAAGGCGCCTATTTCTATGTTTGTGGTGATGCCGAAAGCATGGCGCCTGACGTACACGAAGCACTGCTGACTATTATTGAAAAGGAAGGTCAAGTATCTCGAGAAAAAGCTATTGAATACCTGAATAATCTACAGCAAAACAAGCGCTACCAACGCGATATTTATTGATGAGGAAAAACCAGTGACACACGACCTGCAGCAAAAGGGTAAATTAAGCGAAGAAGAAACGCTCAAGGTAGAGAGCCACTATTTACGTGGTACGATCCAGCAGAGCCTAGCGGATCAAGTGACCGGAAGCATTTCCGCAGATGACGCCAAGCTGCTTAAATTTCATGGCAGCTACCAGCAGGATGATCGAGATCTGCGCACCGAACGGATGCGGCAAAAGCTCGAACCAGCTTATATGTTTATGATCCGTGTGCGTATGCCCGGAGGTGTATGCAGTCCGCAACAGTGGTTACAGCTAGATGAGCTAGGACGTAAGTATGCTAATAATTCACTTCGCATTACGACTCGGCAAACGTTCCAATTTCATGGCGTAATCAAACGTCACCTGAAGTCCGTCATCGCAGGCATTAATCATGCTTTACTAAACACTATCGCTGCCTGCGGGGATGTCAATCGAAATGTTGTTTGTCATAACAATCCATACCTTTCGCCTATTCACGCAACAGTTTACGAGTGGAGCAAGCGTCTCAGTGATCATTTCCTCCCCAGAACACAGGCCTATCACGAGATTTGGCTAGATCAGAAAAAAGTAGTGGGGACAGAACCCGAAAATGAAGAGCCCCTCTATGGCAAAACCTACCTTCCTCGGAAATTCAAAATTGGAATAGCTATCCCACCAAGCAATGATATTGATGTATTTTCTCAGGACTTAGGTTTGATTGCAATTGCCCAGGACAATCAATTATTGGGATTTAATGTTTGCGTCGGTGGTGGAATGGGAATGACGCATAGCGAGCCAGAAACCTATCCTCGCTTGGGGGATGTCATTGGTTTCTGCACACCCGAGCAACTATTGGAGGTTGCAGAAAATATCGTCAAGATTCAGCGTGATTTTGGTAATCGCGTGGATCGCAAACAGGCACGGCTAAAGTACACTATCGATAGTCGTAGCGTAGACTGGTTCAAGGCAGAATTAAACCATCGCTTAGGATGGTCACTGGCACCAGAGCAGCCCTACCTGTTTGAGAACAATAACGATCACTTTGGCTGGATCAAAGACTCGCAAGGACACTGGCATCTATCCCTTTCTTTATTGAGTGGCCGAATTAGGGATACACCTGACCAGTCTTTAATGACAGGATTACGAGAAATCGCAAAAATACACAAGGGAGATTTTCGTCTAACCACTAATCAAAATCTGATGATTGCGAATATTTCCCGAACGAATAAACCCAAAATAGCTGCCCTGGTAAAAAAATATTGCTTACCCTTGCCTGAACAATTCAGCGCAATACAGCGTGATGCGCTTTCTTGCGTCGCATTTCCAACCTGTGGCCTAGCTATGGCGGAAAGTGAACGTACTTTACCTGGATTTTTAACCCGACTGGAAATCGCTATGGAAAAGGCCGGTTTAGATAAGGATGAGCAGATTACCGTACGTGTCACGGGTTGCCCAAACGGCTGCGCGCGACCTTATATAAGTGAAATCGCATTAGTTGGAAAATCTCTCGGCCGTTATAATTTATATTTAGGTGCCGATTTTGCCGGTCAACGCTTAAACAAGCTCTATCGAGAATCATTGACAGAGGATGAAATTATTACCGAACTCACCCCAATTTTTGCCCATTATGCCCGCGAGCGGCAGAAAGGTGAGCACTTTGGTGACTTTGTTATTCGCTCAGGTTATGTAGAGGCAGTTCGACATGGCAGTGAATTCCATAAACCTCGGCCGGAAAAAGAAAGAATAACGCAAAATGCCTAAAGCAAACAAAAAAGTTTCATCCAGTACAAAGCTAGTTTGTTTTCTGTCTGATAAGCAAAACGGTTAGATTTTATAATCTGCTTGTTTTATTAGACATCATTTTATTTACCATGACTTTTAACAGGAGAAATAATTATGTCGCTACGAATTGGTGATATTACCCCGGACTTTACTCAAGAATCTACAATAGGCTCTTTGAACTTTCATGAATGGATTGGCAATAGCTGGGCTATACTTTATTCTCATCCTGCTGATTTTACTCCTGTATGTACTACAGAACTGGGCTTAACTTCCAAACTCGACGATGAATTCAAAAAACGCAATGTCAAGGTTGCCGCACTAAGCGTTGATGGAGTAGCTTCTCATCACGACTGGATTAATGATATCAATGAAACGCAAGGATGCGAGGTTAATTTTCCAATTATTGCAGATGCAGATCGTAAGGTTTCTGAGCTTTACAACATGATTCACTCCAATGCGAGCGAAACACTGACTGTGCGCTCAGTTTACTTTATTGACCCTAATAAAAAAATTCGAGCCATTATTACTTACCCAGCCAGCACCGGCCGTAACTTTAACGAAATATTACGTGTTATTGATTCATTGCAACTAACTGATAATTATAGTGTTGCTACTCCTGCTAATTGGCAGGATGGCGATGATTGTGTCATTGTTCCCTCGCTAAAGGATCCACAGGTACTTAAAGAGAAATTTCCTAAAGGCTATAAAGAATTAAAGCCTTATTTACGGATGACCCCTCAACCTAACAAATAAATTTATCCTCTCTCTGTCTGAGAGTCGGCCAGACAATAGATCCGGTCGACTCTCTAGATTCCATTGTTTAAATCACAACTTGAACTGGAATTCTAAAACAAGAAAGGGATATCAATAACGCTAATCAGCTAATCTATGAGACTTCCTGTAAATAAAATATCTAAAGTATTTCTGATGCTGTTTGCACTATTCTTGTCTGTGTCTCATGCGGCAGTCGCTCAAAATTATACCCATACGACTATGACTGAAAGCTATGTGACCACTGCAGGCGAAAAACTGGTAAGTGGCCTTGCAAATGTCGTCACCGGTTTTGTGGAACTTCCAAAAAACATAATCATAACAATACGTCAGGAAGGAGTTCCTTATGGCGTCACCATTGGTTTTGTCACAGGCATAATGCATACAGTTGGGCGCACAGGAGTGGGTGCTTTGGATATCGCAACATTTTTAATCCCCACTAAACCATCAGTGCAACCTCCCTATATTTGGAAAGACTTCTCAAGAGAAACAACTTATGGAAACTAGCATATGAGTAACTCGGGCACCCTGTAGCGATACGATAAATTGTGTTGCTACCTCTTTAACCAACAACAATTCATTTTTACATCCATCATAGATTCAGGTCAGCTGAATTCTGGTCCTGAAGAATATGCATTGGCCTCATTTAAGGCCGCCGCAACCGCGTTATCTACAGAATCCAGCACGCTGTGCGGCCAACACCTTTTCTTTGACCCCTCCTACTGGCAAAACACCAGACCGCGCAGACTGATCTCACCAGTCATCGCTACATCATGATGCAAAGGTCTCTTCTTGTGTATAACCGGGTAAATCAATAACTTCCATACGATCACGTACCGGAGGGGATACACTATCAATCACGTTTGCAGTGGCAATAAAATACACGGCTCAGATCAAACGGAACACCAAGATAATGATCTTGAAAGGTAGAATTTTTTCTGGATCAAGTATCTCAAGTAAGGCTGCTGATGGGTCACCATGCAGACTTGCCGACATTTTATCAACCTCATCTAGCATCATGACACAATTACGTGCACCCGCTTTACGCAAACTTTGTGAGACTTTTGCAAAAGCCCTCGCTAGAAGTTTTCGACTATTGATTATAAAGGATTAATTTTTCAACTATTGGGGTTTTGCAAAGGTCTCTTTGTATAACATTACCTGGCATTGCACCGATATAAGTACGACGATGTCCACGCATTTCAGCTTCGTCGTGCATACACCGCCCAATGATACGCGTACGAACGGTCGCTGTAGTGCGCGTGCAGTGCTTTGGCCAAGCGAAGTTTTTCCTACACCTGGCGGCCCGACAAAACATAGAATGGGTGCCCTTCCTTCAGGCTTTGTTTCTGAACTGCCAGAAACTCGATAATACGTTGCTTGACACGGTCCAGTCCGAAATGATCATCTTCAAGAATCTGGCGTGCAACATTGAGATCAATCGGTATATCATTCGGTAATCGCCAAGGCACCTCGGTTATCCACTCTAAATAAGTGTGAAGCATCGAATATTCACTCGATGTACTCCGCATACGCTACAATCTTTGTAACTCTTTGCGTGCCTGTTTTTCAATTTCGATTGGCATGGCTGCATTAGTAATCTCTGCGTCTAATTGTGCGATCTCTTCATTGCCGTCATCACCCTCACCCAATTCTTTCTGTATCGCCTTTAGCTGTTCACGTAATAGAAACTGACGTTCGCGATTATCCATTTGTTCCTTCGTACGCTCATTAATCTCCTGTGAAAGCCTTAAAACCTCAATGCGGCGTGATAGTATTTGCAATACCTTTTGCAACCGTTCTTCTGTGTTCACGGTTTCAAGTAGCATTTGCTTTTCATTCACTTCGGTATCCAGCAAGCTTGCCGTAATATCAGCCAAATCTGACGGCGCACGCGTGGCCTGCAATGCATACGCAAGTTCTGCCGGAGCGCCAGGTAGTAATGACAAAACTTCAATTGCACGTTCGCGTAACTGTAGAGCCAATACCTCTGCTTGGGTAGATACCTGCATCCATTCTTCGATACGCTTTATCCGAGCAGCTAGAAATGGATAGCTTTCTACCAGTGCTTCAATACGGAAACGTTCCAATCCCTGGCATACGACATGATGTGATCCATCAGCTGAATTCACATGACGGACAACATTAGCTAATGTACCGATACTGCATAAATCATTCAGTCTAGGATCGTCGATAGTTGCGTCTTTCTGCAATACAATGCCTATTGGCATCTTCGACTGTAAGGCCTGTTCAATTGCTGCAATCGATTTGATACGGCCAACAATAATCGGCATCAACACATGTGGAAATAATACAACGTGCGCATCGGTGCAAGCGCAATTACACCATTAGGCAGTTCAAATTGCGTTACAACTGGCTGTTCCATATCAGTCCCCTCTTTTATGAATTGATAATCCATATCGAGATTTAAAAATTCCGATACATTTCAATCATCTGAGAAACCCGAATCATGATAACCGAGTTGATTGTTTGTGAAACCCGTTTTTCTGGGCCATACCGCCTATTCACATTATCCATACAACCTTCTGAGAAGAAGAAGATAAATCTATTCCCAAGACAGGAATATCATTAATTGAATAATACGTAATGCAAATTTTTCTTTAATATCCGCTACTAGCCATGTGCAGTCTAGCACTTCAATACTGATAAATAAGAAAAATCAATTCTATCGTTTTAATAATTTCCCTGCCGTATCCATATCCCTGTTATTATTAATGGTAATTGATCGACCCTATACTATAAGCTAATAACAGGAAAACTGTTCGAACGGGTTACATTCGTTTGTGGTGCTTGTTGTATTAATCTCAATGTCATCAATTTCAGCATAACTGATACGATTAACGTAGTAGTAAATCTAATATACGATCATATTAATCAGTATCAATTCAATATAATGCAAGTAAAGAACTCGTATCGCCTGTAATTATGTTAAGGCCGTAATCATAGTTGTATCCATATCAATACCACTTACTGTATGAAATCTGGAGATATGAACGACCATACGAAATTGACGAAAACTCAGCTGATAGCGCAATTACAAAGCCTGCTGAAAAACATAATCAATACACGAAATGTTTCTCAGGATCGGCACTTCATTCTGGAATTACGAAAAACTCAAAGAAAGCTAGAACAGACACAAAATCGTTATGCTGATTTATATGATTTTATACCCATCGGCTGCGCAGTATTAGACGATCGTGGTCGAATTCTAGATATCAATCTAACAGGCGCACAGATGCTTGGCCATTCACGGAAACAACTTGACAAATTACCATTCGAGTTGTTTCTTAACCTAAACAACCGGAGGCAGTTTCATCGTCATTTAAAGCGAGTATTTTCCTCAAACACCAGGGTAGCTACTGAATTTCATCTTAAATACAACACCAATGATTTCCACTATGTTTGTTTAGAAAGTATTGCCATACAAGAAAATAAAAATATGACCAATAGCTGCCATACGGCAATTGTAAATATCGGCGAAAGAAAACAAGCGGAAGAAATACTGCGATTGAATCATAATAAGCTAGAAAAGAAAATCGGGCAACGCATAGCACAACTGAGTCAATCCAATAAAACACTACAAGAAGAAATTACTGCACGTAAACTAACTGAAACCGAGTTACTTGCAAGTGAAAAACATTATCGCACATTAGTGGAAAACCAGACTGATCTGATATGCTCTTGGGATGTTGATGGCACGCTTACTTTTGTCAATAAAGCTTATTGTCACTATTTTGGCAAACAACCTGATGAGTTGATCGGACACAAATTCTTATTCCTGATTCCAGAAGAAGATCAGCACAAAGCACAACGACATTTTGCTTCACTTAACCAGAGAAATCCAATCACGAAACATGAACATCGGGTAATCGTCGCGCCAAGTAACGAGGTACGCTGGCTACAATGGACCAACCTAGCCAATTTCGATGAAGCGGGTCAAATTATCGGATATCAATCTGTTGGCCAAGATATTACTGATCGAAAATGTACTGAACAACTGCTACACCTATCCGCCATAGTATTTAAAAATACCAACGAAGCTATTATTATTACTAACAATACTAGGAACATCATCCTGGTTAATCATGCTTTTAGCCACATCACTGGCTATCAATCCAAAGAAATTATCGGTAAAAACCTGCACTTACTCTCTTCTCGCCATTACAATAAAAGATTCTTTCAGCGTATAGAAGCAATTCTGGCAAGAAAACGGCAATGGCAGGGTGAAATTTGGAGTCAACGCAAGAGCGGTGAACTTTTCCCCGCCTGGGTAAATATCAGTGTGGCCAGGGACGAACAGGAGCAAATTATAAATCATGTCATCGTCTTTTCCGATATCACCTCAATTAAACAAACTGAAGAACGTTTGAACTATTTGGCACACCACGACCCACTGACTGACATTCCTAATCGATTATTATTCAAAGCACGTCTAGAAAATAGTTTACAGCGCGCGCAACGGCATGATTATCAAGTTGCACTGCTATTCTTAGATTTAGATCGTTTCAAGATTATCAATGATACACTTGGGCACAATGCAGGTGATCAATTATTACAGACCGTTGCATCACGTTTAACAAAATCTATCCGAAATGAAGACACTGTAGCCCGCTTGGGCGGTGATGAATTTGCAGTCATTTTAGAAAATGTAAAGCATTCGGATGATATTGTATATCTGGCCGAGAAAATACTGGAAATCATCACACAACCGGTCAGAATTAGTGGCCAGGATATTATTACCAGTTTTAGTATCGGTATTGCATTATATCCCGCTGATGCAAATAATAGTGATAATCTAAAAAGAGCAGCGGATTCAGCTTTATATCAGGCTAAACGTAAAGGTCGCGCAAACTATCAATTCTACACTTCAGAATTTACTGCACACGCTGTAAACTTATTATCTATTGAGCACGGCTTACGTTTAGCATTGCTAAATAATGAATTTATATTGCATTATCAACCGCAAATTGATCTGAAGACAGAAAAAGTCATCGGCGTGGAAGCCCTATTACGCTGGCAGCATCCAGAACTCGGACTATTAGAACCCGATAAGTTTATTAACATAGCAGAAGATACTGGACTAATTCATACGATAGGACAATGGGTATTGTATACTGCCTGCCTTCAAGCTAAAGTCTGGCACAATACCGGCTTCCCGAAATTACAGATGTCTGTCAATCTCTCTGGCCATACATTGTTGCATGACCCTAAGTTAGTAATGCATGTCAACCAGGCATTGATCGACAGCCAACTCGAACCACACCTGCTAAAACTTGAAATTACCGAAGGTATTTTACAAACTGCAGAACATAGCATTGCAGTATTATTTGAATTAAAATCTCTAGGTATCGGGCTAGCCATTGATGATTTTGGTACCGGTTATTCTTGTTTAAATTCTTTAAAACGCTTGCCTATTGATACTCTAAAAATAGATCGTTCCTTCATACAGGATATTATGCGTGACGAGAACGACCAAGCTATTGCATCCACCATTATCGCGATGGCACGTACGCTCAATTTAAAAGTAATTGCTGAAGGTGTGCAAGATGCCGAGCAATTATCCTTCTTGCGTACTCAAAACTGCAATATGGTACAAGGTTATATTTTCAGCCAACCGATTACGGCTATAGCCATCGAAGACTACTTGAGAAATCATCTTCTCAGTCCGGAGTAGGATATTCACTGAGAATAAGCACACACGTAGAAATGAAAAAAGCAGCAGGTTGTCGATAGTTGGTTAACACCCCCCCCTTTTTACTGTCCGATTGATCGCAAACCACAATTCGAGACCTTTACAAAACCTCAATAGTTGGAAACTTCTAGCGAGGACTTTTGCAAAAATCTCATTCAGGAATATACATTGCATACGGTAAAGGCCAGCTCGTCTACAAAAGCATTATTAGCTTTACTTTCCACGCCAGTGAACTGAATATAAATCATGACGTCGGTCTTTCAGATTTTGCACCGTGCCGGCATTGCGCGCCATATGCAATGTCTCAAGACGTAAATCCGCAATCGCAACTGTCTCCACATTAGGTGTTGTATCCGCTGCAATGCCATCCCGCGCAAACGGAAAGTCACAGGGAGTGAGGATGCAACTCTGAGCATATTGAATATCCATATTAGACACGTTTGGTAAATTTCCTACATTCCCCGACATAACCACATAAACCTGATTTTCCACTGCCCTCGCCTGGCTGCAATAGCGTACGCGCAGGTAGCTCTGGCGCTCATCAGTACAAAATGGCACAAAAATAATGGCAACTCCCTGATCAACAAGATGGCGTGCCAACTCTGGAAACTCTGAATCATAACAAATAAGTACGCCAATCGGGCCACAGTCGGTTTCAATCGCATTGAGCACCTCGCCGCCCTCGATATTCCACCAGTACACCTCATTCGGCGTAGGATGAATTTTAGGCTGCTCATAAACAGAGCCATCGCGCAAAAATACATAGGAAACATTTTCCACATGTCCAGAAGGCATACGTGTTGGATGCGAACCACCAATAATGTTAATGTTATAACGTAATGCCATATCGCGTATCGATTCAGTAAAGCGAGGCGTATACTTAGTCAATGCTTCAATAGATTCGGCAGGTGATAGCGCTTGATCTTCAATGGATAATAATTGCAGTGTAAATAATTCGGGGAATACAACAAAATCTCCTTTGTAATCAGCTACTACATCAACAAAATACTCCACAAATTTTATAAATTCATCGAATGAATGCACGCGCCTTAGCATATATTGTACGGTGCCAACACGTACCGTTTCTTGTAATCGTATTCCACTGCTTTTATGTTGCTTTTTTTTAGATTCCTCTGGCACCTTAGGATTATGCCAGATGAGATGCACCGCGTTACCTAATGAATCCCGATCTGCAGGCAAGTAGTTTCTGATTACACCCAGGACATCAAAACCATTGTGTAATTGAAAAGACAGCACGGAGTCTCGTTGTTTTTTCTGTACAATTTGCTCAACATATTCCTCTACATCAGGAAAGCGGCGTACTTTCTTAACATAGCTGGGCAATCTTCCAGCAAACACAATCCCCTTTAATTCCAGCTTCTGACATAACTGCTTGCGTGCATTATAGAAACGCTGTCCAATACGATAACCACGATAATCAGGATCAACACATACCTCCATACCATATAGGTAATCGCCATGAGGGTCATGGCGCGACGCATAACCATTTCCTGTAATTTCTACCCAGCTATGTCTTTTCAGCGCAAAACGCCCTGCAATCAGGAAAGCAGCACAATAGCCTACTAATTTATCATCATAAATGGCCACGAACTGGCCTTCGGAAAACTGATTAATCTGTCCGGTCAACGCGCCTTCTGAATACCCAGATAATCCCGTGCCTGTATAGGCCCGATTAGTCAGTACTTTTAATGCGGGCACATCTTTCAGCGTGGCATTGCGTATGGTCAATCGTCGTGTTTTCTTTTGAGCCGCCAATTTCGAGGGATCAGAATCCATAGAAAAAACTCCTCATCAGCTGATAACAGAATTAGCATAATGCAGCTTCATATAATTCAATACAAGCATCTCACTACATAAAACTCAGTCTATATTGGGAATCACTTTTCCCATATGTCTAAAAATACTATTCTAAACAACCGGATTCTTTAATTAGCCTGCTTCTTTTCTATTGGGTAAGCTTAAATGTAATATAGAATAAAGCATATACTCACCTCGTTTTGTTTATATTTTATGAATTCAACAAACATATCGTATCGATATCTTTGTGCGGCATGATGCTGTAGCTACATACATACGACCAGCCAAATCAATCCTTTCGTTACCATCTTTGAGTACGTCTACCGTGCAACTTAATTACCTACATAACCTGAGCTAATCCATGAATGTGGATCAAATAACAATATTTCTACTATTGGTTTGCGTTATGGGCCTGTTCATCTGGGGGCGTTGGCGCTATGATCTGGTTGCCTTTGCAGCACTCATTGCTGCCGTTCTACTTGGATTGGTTCCTCCGGCCGATGCCTTCCTGGGTTTCTCTAATTCTGCCGTCATTACAGTAGCAGCCGTACTGGTCATCAGTCGAGGCCTCAGTGCTTCCGGGGCCATTGATCGCCTCGCTCATGTCATGATACCGAAGGTCCAGAGCCTGGCATTGCAAATCTCCGGTCTATCTGGTTTTGCCGCTGTTTTATCCGCAATCATGAATAATGTAGGCGCACTCGCGCTGCTCATGCCAGCTACCATCGATGCAGCAAAAAAGGCAAAACGCTCTCCATCACTCTTATTGATGCCATTATCATTTGGCTCGATTCTGGGTGGCCTCGTCACGCTTATCGGTACCCCACCGAATATTATTATTGCCAGTTATCGCGAAACGGTCATTGGCACACCCTACCAAATGTTCGATTTCGCACCCGTAGGGCTGGTAGTTGCAACGGCAGGCATTTTATTTCTTGCGATATTTGGCTGGAAACTCATTCCGAAAGAGCGCCAATCGATATCGCCAATCGATGAATTACTTAATATCGATGCTTATGTAGCAGAGGTAGTCGTACCAAAAACATCGGCTGCCATTGGAAAGAAAGTCATCGATCTGGATGATATTGCTGATAAATACGACTTATGCATCGCCGGACTCATCCGCAATAATAAACGTATCCTCCGTCCCACGCGTCATACCATAATCGAAGCGAAAGATATCTTAATCCTGGAAACAGGCCCCAAAGAATTAGATAAATTCGTCGAGAAGCTTGGACTTATGATCAAAGGAGGTACTGAAAAATCGCGTGCTTTGTTCAGCTCCGATGAAGTGCTACTTATCGAAGCAGTTGTCTCTGCCGATAGCCGTTTGATTGGTCGCGTTATCGGTAATCTGAGATTTAAATCTCACTATGGTCTTAATCTGCTGGGTATCTCACGTCAGGGCAAGACTATCCGCACACGCTTGCATAAACTCGTATTTCGATCAGGAGATGTACTCCTTTTACAAGTCGATGAAGAGGTGATTTCAACCAGCCTTCCACACCTGGGGCTGCTACCGCTGGCATGGCGTGGCTTACAAATCGGTAAACGTCGCCATGCATGGCTGGCTACAGGGTTTATGTTCGGCGCCGTAGTACTGGCCGCAGCAGGAATAATGAGCCTCACAATTTCCTTATCATTGGCAGCACTTCTAATGGTATTGTCAGGCATAGTGCCCACACGGGATCTTTATGAATCAATCGATTGGCCCGTGATTGTACTGGTTGGTGCAATGATTCCTGTCGGCGGCGCATTAGAAACTACCGGCTCAACCACTCTGATTGCAAATGCCATTCTACAGCTGGCCGATGGCTGGTCACCGATAGTGGTGCTATCCGCTTTATTTATTGTGACCATGACATTATCGGATGTCATGAATAACGCAGCCACAGCCGTCGTCATGGCACCGGTTGGCATCAATATAGCCATACAGCTCCATGTCAGCCCAGATCCCTTTCTAATGGCGGTCGCCGTTGGTTCAAGCTGTGCTTTTCTTACTCCAATCGGTCACAAAAATAATGCACTGATTATGGGGCCAGGTGGCTATGCTTTTGGTGATTATTGGCGGATGGGCTTACCGCTCGAAATAATCGTAACATTGGTATCCATTCCAATGATTCTCATTGTCTGGCCATTGTAGCTGGGTAGAATCGAACTTGTAAGCGCGTTTAATACCCATCACGTTATACACATAACACAGTAATGCTATTATGTGCAAATCGCCCGAGACGGCAAACCAAAGCCGCTATAACCGTCACTAAAAATGGTAACACTGACGGCTTTAGGGTAAGCGTGACCACCGTCGATCAGGCCTGTGCCAGAATCGCACTGAAAGTCTTAGATGTCGATGGCCTATTTGGAAAACAAGAGATTTATAACTTCTGATTATCAAATGATTCTCTGCGTGAGATCACAACTGCTGCCCGCAGCTGTGTACGCCCAAATTTAGCCATTGCGACAAATTCCGGTTTTGATATTGGCACATAAAAATTATCCGTATCATTGGCATACTGTTTCGTATCGACATCGGGATCATGCATATAAATAAAATGAGGATCATGCGCTGTTAATAATACCCAATGCGGTGCCTTATTACGGTTAATGCGGTAAGTGCTGATTAGAATTAATGGAATGCGTCCTTCATCCAGATGTGCCACTAACTCTGGCATCGTAATACTGTGATAGTGCTTTCTCACCTGTGTCTGCTCTAATTGACGCATAAAATCACGCTGCACCAAGCTAATGATGTCGCGCTTTTCAGGATTCCGTACACTGTCAACAAATAACGCTTCTTTATGACTGAGATACATATCCACATCAAAACCACGCCGATAAGCGGCCAATGCCAGCCCATGTGGACCACAACCGCCATGACCAGCGGTCATAAAAATTGTTGTAGATTCGCGCCAGAGTTGTAATTCATGTGCTTGAGACAAACTTATTTCTTGTTTCAAGCCAGCCATCGCCATTAATAATGATGCAGGACCGCAACTAAATTCCGTTGTCTGCCGATAAAAAGGCACCTTCAAACGGGAGACTGGATGCGGATAAATAATTCTTTTTTCAAAGCATAATGCCGCGCTGTGATCCTCATAATAATCTTGTTTTGTATCAAACTGCCTGTAACCCAATCGCTTGTAGCAGGCAATCGCAGTTGTATTATCTGATCGCACTTCAAGCCTTAGATACACACAATCATGTTTCTGTGCTGCCTGTTCGGCATGTTTTAATAGAGCTGTCCCCAGGCCGGAGCCTTGGCATTCAGGCAAGATTGCAATTGAATACAAACGTGCGAGTGACGTGCCACGTCGATAAAGTAACAAAGAGTAGCCCACAATATTATGATCTACTTCTATCAGAATAATATCGGCATGGCCTTTCTCCAGCATCCAGTGGAAACTACGAGCACTCAGTGTATCGCGTGCAAAACAACGATTTTCAATCACAAGCAATTGGGTAATATCTTTTTTTATTGCACTTCTAAATACAGGTCGCGATCTAGTTTTAGTTTCAATGGTCGTGTCCTGGTTCATTCCCTTAATCCGGTAGGATCAATAAGCACACAAACCTGTTAATGCCTGTGTCAGTACTTGCTCACTACGAAATAGAATCATTTCTTTCCAATCTGTTTTATCAGGATAGAAATAATTTCGTAACCGTAGACTCACTGCATCCATTTGTTCGGCATCTATTTTATCCCGATTAAATTCTTGCCAATAATAGTTTTCTTCACGCAAAATTGCGAACATCTCATCAACCGAGTATGTTCCAAACTCCAGTGTAACAAAACAGCCATTCTCACCAAAAGCAGCATGCCAGACATAGTCTAGCAAACCGAACTTGGGGACAGAAGTTGACGTGCCACATAACGGTTCTGTGACACTATCACCGAATAATAGTTTGGCCAATTGCGCTCCTGGGGAGCGAGGCGCGTGATCAGAAATAATTTCCCCATAACCGTAAGGTCCCAAGCCTGAATGAATATCAACCACGATTACCTGATTTCGTTGCGTCAACCTATAGTCTGCAATGATCGTTTTAATTACGAGATGTGACCAGGCTGGTTCAGAGCCGCCGTAGAACAATCCGTCTGGGAATTGATATTGACCACCACTGATTGCCTGCTCAGTCAAACTTCTGCCATATCGTACTTGATAGGCATGTATCTTTTCCTGCGCTATTTGATTTAGCTCATCGTTCCAGTATTCAGGTAATAATACCGAAGCGAGTTCTTGATAGCCATTGTTATCAGGCAGATGCGCAGTAAAATCAATAAAATTACGATTAAGATCAATATTATTTTCATTCACTCGGCGTAGATGAGCAAAGCCAAATGGATTTAATGCATGAATAAATAATATGGCAACATCATTGGTCGGTAACATCACGTGTTGCAGCCAATTGGCCTGTGCGGCTGAGCCACAAAATCCTTCAACACCATGCGTAGCACTCACCACAATCAGAATCTTAGTCGCTTCTTCAGGTCCCAACCAAAAAATATCTGTTGTTAAGGGATAATTGTGATACTTTTCTGTGGGATGTCGGAAAGCTCTTAATTTTCCAGGTAAGCCGGCACACAGCATTAGAAATCTCTCGCGAGCGATACTATAGCTATCGGGAAAAATATCGATATCATATTGCATCAGCATACTTATTCCTTATAGGAAAAAGCACTATATTTACGCTCCAGACGACGAATAAATTCTTCCATAATAATGCGGTACAAATCATCTCCAAGATAGAGATCTTCAACACCACTATCAATACTGGGATTATCGTTGATTTCAATGATGACATTACGCCCCGCAACCTGTTTAAGATCGACACCATAGAAGCCCTCTCCAATTAATTTGACTGCTTTTGTCGCAGTCCTAATAATATCTTTGGGCACTTCATGTATGGCAATAGTTTCAAAGTCACCGCTTTGATCTTCTGGCTTCGCGTTATTATGATTATAAATCTGCCAGTGCCCTCTTACCATATAGTACTTACAAGCATAAAGCGGGCGATTATTTAAAAAACCAATGCGCCAATCATAATCAGTCCGTACGTATTCTTGCAACAACAAAATAGCAGACTCTTTAAATAGTTCTGTACAGTATTTTTCCAGCTCATCTCGGCTGTGTGCTTTGACAACACCTCTTGAAAATGAACCATTAGGAATTTTAAGTACGACGGGATAACCGAATGTCTGTTCTAGTTCGTGGAAATCCAGCATTTTATTACGTAAAATAAGCTGTGTTTTCGGTGTAGGGATATTATGCGTACTAAGCAAATCAGCCAGAAAGACCTTATTAGTACATTTCAATATCGAATCTGGATCGTCTAACACCACAAGACCTTCGCTTTCAGCGCGCTTGGCAAACCGATAAGTGTGATGATTGATTGCAGTTGTTTCACGTATAAACAAAGCATCATATTCTAGCAATCGGGCATAATCATGCTTATCAATGATGTCAATATCCAAACCCAAGTCATTCCCGATACGGATAAAATTTTTAATTGCTTTGTTATCACTGGGTGGCAAGGCTTCATTCGGATTACATAAAATAGCCATTTCAAAACGGAAACGCTTGCGTGATCTAGGCTTCCGCCAGATTTTACGACTATAAGCATCAATTGCCGTCGCAAATTGATTTTGCTCCACCTCGTTCAGGTCAGCTAGTGTGCCGGGTATAACACTGACGATTTCCCAACGCGATCCACGCTTAAAATTAACAGCCAGTATCGGGCAAGGATAAAGTTCAAATAAACGTCGGGCTAATTTCTCCAATGACGGATAAGAAACTCTACCGAAAAATATCTTGATAGCTAAAATTTCAGCGTCGGATTGACCGAATTTCACCAGGTGCTTATCGAGCGATTTATCAAGATTATTATCATACAAACGATAATAATAGTGATTGGCCAAGTCATTAATGCTACGTATCGATGGAATCACTCGCTGTCCACGGGCTTCGGCTAGTAATGAGCAATAATAACCCGTACCTAAGTAATTATAATCACGGCACAAGTTAATGACTTGCGCTTTCCCCGGTTTTTTAGATTCAGGTAATGTCAAATAAACTTCGAACGTCATCAAATCAGCAGTCGGGTAATATGGTGTCCAATCTTCTTGGCTATCAACCAAAATATATAAAGAATGCATAATGACTTTAACCTAAATGAATAGCGCTGATAGAAACAACTTTCATAGACATCGTCTTTCCCGAATATAAAAGATATTTTCTTAAAAATATCGTGTTAAACATATACCATCTGACTCGCCATTTTGCATCTTTAGGAGCTGTTTCAAAATATCTAAAAATTGGATTTCTCCATTTTTGAACTTTTTAACTATCACAGAAAAGAAAGTTTTAGTTTTAGAGTGTAATTCCAATACAATACTCTTCAGTAATTTGCTTTAAATAAAAAGAAATCAGCATAACACAAGCATATACAGGGCCTGTCGCGTAATTCAATTACTCGCACTTTGATGCAAAAAATTGGTTGTTTCTATAAGATTAGCTCGGTTGATATGGTTTTAGCTAATTTTGGATACAATAATCCCTCGAGTAAAAACGAGGCCAAGTGGGTCAGGCTGTAAAATCAGCCGGTTCCAACTAAATTAGTTAACATAAAAAAGTTGATTGTAATTCTAGAGACAAGTAAACATCTGACAGGACATCTTGTCTGATTACTTAACAAGTGCATCATTAATTAGTTATAGATTATTGGATTTAATTTTAAATATTTTGAGGTGTCCTTTTAATCTAACAGCAGACAAAAAGACATGACCATTTATTTCGGTTATCAGGCTATTCGAATAACCGAAAGAAAATTGATCATCTTAGAACAGGAGGGAATTATGGCTCTGATATTGACATCAACATCCTTTACACATCATGGAACCATCCCAACTCGTCATACTTGCGATGGTAAAAATGTTTCGCCAGCACTTACCTGGACAGGAATACCTGAAGGTATCAAAAGTCTAGTATTAATCGTAGATGATCCAGATGCACCTGATCCAGATGCCCCCAAAATGACCTGGGTACATTGGGTATTGTATAATATTCCACCTGATGTCAGTGGCCTGGCTGAAGGCGTAACAGAAAAAAAATTGCCGCCCGGTACTTTACAAGGCATGAACGATTGGCAACATACAGGTTATGGCGGACCTTGCCCGCCCATAGGCCGTCATCGTTATTTTCATAAACTCTATGCATTGGGCACCATGCTCCCAGATTTGCAAATCCCAACCAAGGCTGTGCTAGAAAATACAATGCGGGGGCATATTATTGCAAATACTGAACTAATCGGATGTTATCAACGCCAATCTTCTGGTTAATACCAATGTAATGCTCGCCCCTTACTTATTCTCCAAGCCAGATTCAAGGGTGTGGCTGCTATAACATTTACTAAAGGCAAAGCTACCAGATCATTGCTATCCAATTGTTTCTGAATACGATACCTAGGTAAAAAACCAACTCCCAAGCCATACGTCTGGCATCAATTTTATGTTGCAGGGTCGCTACACGTAGTACCGTTCGCTTATCAAAGATTCGGCGCGTTAATGGCGGCAAATGACGTGATGAATCTCGCACGACTACCGCTCGATACTGCTGCATATCCTCTCTTGTCAAGAGATGATTTATTTTGGTTAGCGGATGCGATCTGATAACAACTGTTCCAATTTGCGGCAAGGGTAGTTCGCAGGAATCAATGCATCCAGTGAGACTTTTGCAAAAGCCCTCGTCAGAAATTTTCCACTATTGATTATAAAGAGTTAATTTTTCAACTATTGGACTTTTGCAAAGGTCTCAGCGTAAGAAATAAGTTGCTCTGATCTCTTTTACTCATCTCACAATCCATCATTGACTATTTTGCCTATTATCTCAAATTATTGTGTATTTTCCGACAGACCCATAATGAATGAAACCAATAGCTTTCTATGTTTATCTGAAGAGGCGCTCCAGAATTTAGAAATCACCACGACGAAAACGATTGATGGCATTGGACATTGAATACGTGATCCAGAGAAACTTCAAGTCTGGAACGCATCGGAATCCGGTATCTTATCTCTGAACCACAGATTTCTGATGGCAATTCTTGTAGTTGCGGATACCCCATCTTTCTTATCAACGAAATCTTTCTCATGTTCTTTGAAGGAATGCGCACATTCAAGCGTAGTAGTGCCCAGCAAGATATTCTGGCCAAAAGACGAAAAAAATGAGTTTGATAGCGATACCAATGATACAGCACCAAAAAACAGTATACGAAGCTGATATTGCCATTTCAGCGGTCACCTTATCCATTCAAACCCTTTCCTGATTCACACCGGTCAAAACCCAGAGCTTTTATATCATCACCGGATCCTGCCAAACTCTGGATACTAGAAAATCTACTTGCCCTCAATCCCATCGTTACTGATAATCCTGAACAGACAGCTTTCATGCCCAGTAAAATGATGAACCTCGATCGAGCGCGGGCTATTATTTTTATCAAAAAGCACGTGCAACATCCCAGGGATTACCCATTGACACGTCGTGATAGATATTATCTGCCCCCCAGACAAGAGACTCCTGATTTTTTTCAAGAATCTCCTGGCTTTCAGGAAAACAGATTACTGTTCAACCACATAAACTTCAACACGGCGATTCATTGCGCGGTTAGCGGCCGTATTATTTGCCACAATGGGCTCATAAGAACCACGACCATCGATGTTGATACGATGAGCAGGAACACCGCGACTTACCAGATAATCACGCGTACTGGCTGCGCGATTAATCGATAATGGATTATTAATCGCATCGCTACCGGTATTATCGGTATGTCCAATAATCGTCACTATAGTATTCGGGTTATTAACCAGACTCGATGCAAAACTATCTAACACCGGTCTCATGTTAGCTTTAACGGTGGCGCGATTTGTATCAAACGAAATATCGCTCGGAATTTCCAATTTCAAACGATTATCCTGTGTTTGAGAAACTTCTACACCAGTGCCCACTGTAGCAGCCTCCATCTGTCTCTTCTGCTCTTCCATTCTTTGAGACCACGCATAACCGGCCGCTGCGCCAACGCCTGCGCCCACCGCAGCGCCAATTGCAGCACCTTTCCCTTTGCCCGCAATCGCACCAATTATCGCGCCCGTACCCGCGCCAAGTGCACTTCCCTGCGTGGTACCACGTTGCGTCTCAGTCATATTGGCGCAGCCACCAAGTGCAAACAGCAGCGCTACAGTCACAATAAGAATTTTTGATTTATTATTACACATCATGCCTCCCTTAATTATGGGTCATTACTCAAATAGATGGAATTGGAAGCTGAATCCTTTTCATATAAACGATTCCCCATTTCTCTGGTAAAGTTTACAGTATTTATCTCAAGCATCACTCATAAAAGGGAAAATCCATAATGAATCAAGAAGGTATATTGTGTGACTTGCACGATTATGTTGAAGTAGCCTGTATGTACCATTACCAGTTGAAATTAATATTGAAAGATAATCAGATTATCGAGGGTAAAGCAATCGATATCATCACCTCTACCGAAAAACAGGAATATCTAATTATTAGCAATGGACAAGAACAATACCATATTGAATTAACTCAATTGGCAAAGATGCAGGCGACTACACCTAATGCCCGATTTAGTGAGATTCTTTTCTAAAACAAACCGTCATCAAAAAAACACCCTATTCCGTTGTTCAAAGTAGATCCTTTTGCATTGCACATGTGTTTAGCACATTGTGTTATTCATGGAGGCTTTTGCAAAAGCCCTAGCCGGAAGTTTTCGAATCTTGATTATAAAGGATTAATTTTCCAACTATTGGGGTTTTGCAAAGGCCTCTCATGGTATTCATCGTTATGAACAGGTTATTAAAATATAGCCTGATTGCGCTCACTGGTACAACTATGCTTGTTATCGGCACGATTGTGTATATCACTACAGCTTTGAATATAAATAATTTCAAACCACTAATTGCGCAACTAATAACAGAAAATAAACAACGCGAACTCAGGATCGAGGGTGACATCAAGCTGACACTTCACCCCAAACTGGGTATTAACCTGAGCGGAATTTCTCTAAGTGAATACGGATGTAAAAAAATATTTGCATCAGCCGAGCAAGTCCATTTATCACTATCATGGCCGGCCTTATTCAGGAAACAATTAATCGTAGATCAAATTACGATTAGAGGACTGAAAACCAGATTGATTCGTTTTAGCGATGGCAGTACTAATATCGATGATCTGATCAATAGTGACAAGAAAAGCAGACAGATCGAATTTCAATCAAGCCATGTTCATCTGAAAAATACGGCGCTTATATTTCGTGATGAAATAAGTCAGAAGGAATTTGCACTGGTCAATTTAGACCTTGAGGCTGACCACATCACCAGATATACACTAAATAATCTGAGACTAACCGCAATCGGCAGAATCAAAGAGCTCGATAACAATAATGGTAAGCACTACTTCAATATTGCGTTTAATATGAAGGGAGCACGACTGCATAATGATAAGCTAACCAGCAGTAGAATCGATCTGACAGGAAAAACTATTCACTCCGAATATAACTGGATCGGAAAATTGACCTTATCCAATATAATCAGCACTGCTAGTCATTTTAAAGGCGACTTGGCCGTCATTCAATTCGCATCAAACAATAATGATCAAAACATTCAGATAAACCTTGCTACTTCACTGATAGGAAACCCAAGTCGCCAGCAATTATTTCTGCCACACTTAACGACTATTTTGAATATTTGCACGCCTGACATACTTAACCAATGTATCGCCGGGCGCTTATCAGGTGATCTTTCCATTGATGCCCTTTCCGAAATAATGCGAGTAAACACCGTTGGTACATTGGAAGACAGCACGTTTAAGACCGCATTAACAATAACAAATTTTACTCAGCCAGCATTCATCTTCAATGTAGATATCGATAAACTAGATATCAATCAATTCTTGCTACCGATTCCAGGAAAAATAAACACAAAGAAGATAACCAGAAACAACTCGGATTTGAACAGATTATTCAATTTATCTTTTTTGGAGAATCTAAATGCGAATGGTTTGATCCATATTGGCATACTCCAAACCGGCAATATTAAATCATCTGGCATACAGTTTAAAATTCAATCTGATTCCATGCCAAAGTAAATTATAATACAAATATTTATGTCCAACATTGCTGCCAGATTAATTAATTGGCAAGAACAACATGGCCGTCATCATCTACCTTGGCAGGGCACACACGACCCTTATGCGATCTGGCTATCCGAGATTATGCTGCAACAAACGCAGGTAGGTACGGTTATCCCTTATTATCAGCGTTTTCTGCGATATTTCCCTGATATACCCAGCCTTTCTCAAGCGCCACTGGACGATATATTGTCATTATGGAGTGGTCTTGGCTATTACTCACGTGCAAGACATTTATATCAGGCAGCGTGTATAATCGTCCGTGATTATCATGGCACATTCCCCAAGGAAAGAGAGCTGATTCAACAACTCCCTGGAATAGGCCGGTCTACCGCCGCAGCTATTATGGTTTTTGCATATGGCCATCGCAGCGCGATTCTAGATGGAAATGTTAAACGTGTTTTCTCGCGTTATTTTGGAATAGACGGTTATCCAGGCAAAAAAAAGGTACAAGATCAGTTGTGGTTAAAGGCTGAGGAATCGTTGCCCAACGGTAATTCAAAAAAGTGTCATCAGGTTTATACACAAGCATTAATGGATCTAGGTGCGACAATTTGCACACGGCATAGACCTCAGTGCCATGATTGTCCACTGCGATCCGATTGTGTTGCATTCAAAGAGAAACGTACAGATCAGCTACCTACTGCTAAGCCACGCGTATCCTTGCCAAAAAAAGAAACTATATTTTTAATATTACTCAAGCAGAAAAAAATACTGTTGGAGAAACGTCCAGACACCGGTATTTGGGGTGGATTATGGTGCCTACCGGAAATACATCTAGAAGAAGATATCGGTGCTTATTGTACACAGCATTTCAAAACAGAGGTAAGACCCCTATTTAATTTTCCACCTTTAAATCACACATTCACTCACTTTAAGCTGCGTATTCATCCTAGATTACTACGTATCACCTCACAAATTGATACCCAGCAAGAAGGAAAAATCTGGATAGAACCAGATGAGGCATTAGACAAAGCAATTCCAACACCTGTACGGAAACTCATAAAACAATATGTTCATTCTGATAACTCAATTAACAACACTGAATCTGTCTGAGTCAGCATTATCTCCGCATCGTTTTTATACATATCCGAATAGAGAAAATGGATAACTGGATAACATGGAGAAAACATCAGCGTGCCAACCTGCTAGCACGCAGAGAAGCTATTCCGGAAGAGACACATCACAACTGGAGCATAGCGATATCCAACATGCTCAAGCAAGGCTTTCCCATTCTTCAGAAAATGAATATTGGGCTCTATTGGCCATTCCGTGGCGAATATGATCCACGCCCTGCCGCAAATTATTTTAAGCAGCGGGGCGCGATACTGGCATTGCCAGTCATAATACGTAAGCATGCGCCATTATGTTTCCAAGAATGGTGGCAGGAGGCACCGATGAAAGATGGGGCCCATGGAATTCCTGTTCCGGATAATACCAAACCCATAGTAATTGATGCCGTGATTATACCGGTGGTCGGTTTTGATCAACAGGGCTACCGTCTTGGCTATGGTAGTGGTTATTATGACCGTACACTGGCGGAAAGTAATCCACGACCGCTGATTATTGGTGTAGCGTTTGAGACACTACACCTAGATAATGTTTATCCTCAGCCACATGATATTGCTATGCATTTTATTGTTACCGAGGCTAAGATTTATCAAACATTAAATAATAAATTAATTCCAATTTCAATTAACCAATGCGCTATGGAGAACACCTTGACTGCTCCCCTCCGTAAACGAAGGGGATTCCCAATTCAACGAATCCAACCCGGACGCACCTAAATGCAAACAGGACTTATAGATTCTCCAAGGGCTGACACCGCCAGTCCAGCGGCCAAAACATTACGCGCTGCGTTGATGTCTCGATCATGGATTGATCCGCATTCCGGACAAGTCCATTCACGCACATTCAAAGGCATCTTGTTTACGGTATGCCCACATCCCGAACAGCGTTTGCTGCTTGGATACCATCGGTCAATACCTACAAGCTCTCGCCCGTACCACAGCGACTTGTATTCTAATTGCCGCACAAATTCACCCCATCCTGCATCGGAAATTGATTTTGCGAGGCAACGATTTTTCTTCATATTGCTAACAGCTAAAGACTCTACAACTATCACTTGGTTTTCGTTCACTAGCCGTGTTGAGAGTTTATGTAGAAAGTCTTTACGAGCATCAGCAATTCCTGCATGTAGTCGCGCTACTTTCAGTCTGGCTTTTTGTCTATTGGCCGACCCTTTGCGCTTTTTAGATAGCTTGCGTTGCAGCTTAGCAAGCCTGGTTTCATTCTTTCGTAGCGTGTTAGGAGACGCAATCTTCTCGCCCGTAGAAAGAATAGCGAAGTGCGTTAATCCTAAGTCAATGCCGACTTTGCCGCTAACCCTTGGCTTTCGCGCAACAGAGTCGTCGCAAAGCATAGAAACATGGTATCGACCCGCTGAGTCTTTAGAGACTGTTGCAATCGTTAGTTTTGTTGCCTTAGGAAGGGTGCGCGACCATCTGATATTCAGTGGATCTTTCATCTTCGCCAGTTTCAGAGACTTACCGTCCCACTTGAAGGCGCTGGACGTGTATTCAGCCGATTGCTTCTCATGCTTGCTTTTGAATGACGGGTATTTGGCTCGTTTGGCAAAGAAATTACCAAATGCCGTTTGCAGGTGGCGGAGAGATTGCTGCACAGGAACACTGGAAACTTTGTTCAGCCATTCAAATTCAGGCTCTTTTTTTAACTCGGTCAACAAAGAGGAGGTAGCATGATACCCGATTCTTTTTTTCTCGGTATACCAAGCATCAGAACGAACGCGCAACATGCGATTATAGACAAACCGAGCACACCCGAATGTTTGAGCCAGAATAGTTTCTTGCTCAAAAGTTGGGTAAAACCTGAATTTGTATGCGCGCTTAATTTCCATTAACACACTGTAACAGAAATAGGTGAAAAAACAGGCTTTAGTATCAGCGAAGCTGACTCCCTATCCATCCCCGGCCTTAAGACCGGGGTTTTCCGGAAGTTGAGATGATAAAGTAAAGATACTTCCACTAACTTAGTTGTGATTCACCCCAGCGTGGTGTTAATGTATGCGTTACACCCAGCTGATCCAATATGCGCGCAACAACAAAATCAACCATATCCTGTATAGTCTCTGGATGATGATAAAAACCCGGATTAGCCGGCAGGATAACAGCACCGCTACGCGCAAGTTTTAACATATTCTCAAGATGGATGATCGAAAATGGCATTTCGCGCGGAACCAATATCAGTTTACGATTCTCCTTCAGCATCACATCTGCAGCTCGTTCAATCAGCTTCTGGTTTAATCCTGCTGCAATGGCTGCTAGCGTACCCATCGTGCAGGGACAAATAACCATCGAATCCGCAGGATTAGAACCCGAAGCAACCGGTGCAAACCACTCCTCCCGTCCGAATACGCGTAATTGCCCTTGAGCTAACCCGAAATAATTATTGAAAAATACTTCTGCTTCTTGAGCACGAGATGGCATTATCAGCTTCATTTCCTGCTGTGCAACAATTTGGGCTACTTTTGAATAAAGTAGGTATACAGAATTGCCTTCAGCCAGCAACATTTCTAACAGGCGGATTCCATACGGCATACCAGAAGCTCCCGTGTAAGCAAGCGTGATGGTTTGAGAATTTTTCATTTTTTACCCGATGAGACCTTTGCAAAACCCCAATAGTTGAAAAATTAACTCTTTATAATCAATAGATTAGAAACTTTTGGCGAGAAATTTTTCAAAAGTCTCCCGATATATACGTAAGCTTAGAACCAACTCTACAAATACGATACTGTACTAAATAATTCTTCAGGCTTATTCTGCTTGAACATCCCTCATTTCTTGATCATGCCGTTCAATAAAATCTTTAGTGCCGTCAATACCTCTTAACTGCAAGACATAATTACGCACTGCGGCCTCCACTAATACAGCTAAATTACGGCCTGCAGCAACAGGGATAATAACTTTGCGAACATCCACATTCATAATGTTTTCATTCAAATTACTTAAAGGTAATCGCTCCAATAAGTTGGCATCTGTACCACCTGAGTTTTGTAAATGTACGATCAATTTCATATTTTTCCGCCGACGTACTGCCGTTTCACCAAAAATAGTACGTATATTCAACATTCCCAATCCACGTACTTCAAGAAAATCACGTAACATCGGCGGACAGCGGCCTTCTAATGTCTCCGGCGCGATACGGCGTAGCTCTACAACATCATCAGCTACTAATCCATGACCACGACTTATCAGCTCCAAAGCCAACTCGCTTTTACCAACACCGCTCTCTCCAGTTATTAATACGCCCATTCCCAGCACATCCAGAAGTACGCCATGCAAACAGCTAGATGGGGCCAAGACATGCCCCAGATAAGTACGCAACAACCAAATTACTTCCAGACTCGGATAAGGTGAACACAATAAGGGTATAAGATTAGTGCTTGCCATCGCTCGCATTGAAACCGGCACTTCCCCACCGTCAGCAACAATAATACAGGCGATTCCGCTTTGGGTTAATTGCTTTATTTTATTTTCAAGGGAAGTAGGATCTAATTGATTTAGATAATTAACTTCAGCATTACTTAATACCTGTATCCAATTAGGATGTATAAAATTGAGATGGCCTATCACCCCTTGTCTAGATTGAGCAATAGCTTCATCATTGAGTTGCTTTTCACCTCCTGCCTGTCCCTCTTCCCAGGTTAAACCCAGCTTCCCTTTTTTATCATTAAATAATTGCGCTATACTAATTTGAGGCATTCGGTGTCCAATCAACAATAAGCTTATGAATCTCTACAGCATCTTTACTACGTAAAAGATTTTCGCGAAAACTCCTATCACTGAACATCTGTGCCAACTCACTGAGGATTTGCAAATGTTTATCAGTCGCTTTTTCAGGAACAAGCAGAATGCAGGCAAGATTCACTGGTTGACCATCAGGCGCATCAAATGGGATTGCCTCTTTCATTCTAACCAATGCTGCTACAGCTTCACGCAATCCTTTAATCCTACCATGTGGAATGGCTACCCCTTGACCAAGACCAGTAGAACCCAGTTTTTCACGAGCAAACAAGCTATCAAAAACCTGACTACGCGCCACCTGTAATGTGTTCTCAAATAATAATCCAGCTTGTTCAAATACGCGTTTCTTGCTAGCAACATCTAAATCAACGATAACATTGGATAGCGGTAATAATTGTGAAATGAGATTCATAGAAAAATAAAGTTATTTCCGTTAAATGGCAATGAAGTATTCTTTTTCTTACTTATTAGCCCTACTACAAAAATTATCTTGGCCAAATAAAAGCCATAGTCATCATTCTCAATAATGTGAGTTATATTTAAATTATTTCTATATCTCAAAATCCTGGTCTTTCAATGCACCTTCATTGCGACGCTCCAGGTTCTTCTCTTTATGTTTAAGTATTTGTCGATCTAGCTTGTCTATCAGGTTATCGATTGATGCATACATATTAGTACCATCCGCTTCAACAAAGATATCCTTTCCCCGCACGTGCACGTTTGCTTCAGCTTTTTGTCCATGTTTCTCCACCGACAATGTCACTGTAACATCGATTACATGATCAAAATGGCGCGTGATTTTATTTATCTTAGAAATAACATATTCGCGCATCGCGGGCGTAATTTCTACGTGGTTACCAGTAAGATTGAGATTCATTATGTCTCCTTAATTCCTATTAAAATGACTTACGAAGATTAGTCGGGGGAATTTGCATTGACTCCCGATATTTTGCTACGGTACGACGAGCCACAACGATATCCTGTTGTCCTAGAATTTTTGAAATCCGGCTATCACTCAGTGGTTTTTGTGGATTCTCAGTTTTTACTAATTGCTTAATTAACTCACGAATGGCGGTAGCAGAGCAAACACCACCCGTATTTGTCGCAACATGACTGCCAAAAAAATACTTAAGTTCAAATATACCACGAGGAGTATGCATAAATTTTTGAGTGGTCACACGTGATACGGTTGATTCGTGCAAATTTAGATTATCGGCTATTTCTCGTAATACAAGTGGACGCATAGCCACTGCTCCATATTTAAAGAACTGTTGCTGGCGCTCAACAATCGCACTGGACACACTCAGGATGGTACTGAAACGTTGATGAATATTTTTAATAAGCCATTTAGCTTCGCTTAACTGGCTAGCCAATCCATGCGCTGAATCATGATGACGCTGGTTCAGTATATTGGCATAAAGACGATTAACACTAAGACGTGGAATAGCATTTAGATTAAGATTCGCCACCCAGATTCCATTCATTTTTTTTACAATCACATCTGGCACAATATAACGCACATCTTCAGAGTTGAATATTGCTCCTGGGCGCGGGTTAAGATGAGTAATCAATTGCTGAACTGAACGTAAACAATCATCATCGCAACTCAGTAATTTTTTAATCTGGCCAAAATTCCGTGATGCCAGAATTTCTAAATATTCATTTACCAATAATAACGCTTGATCGCGATAAGGCGTCTCAACTGGCTGCAGCTGTAACTGTAACATAAGACATTCTCTCAAATTACGTGCTCCAACTCCAGATGGGTCTAGATGCTGTAAGTACGCAAGAGCAATATGCATATCATCCATATCGATTTCAAGCTGCGGCGGCAATATCTCAACCAATTCCTGCAAATCCTGAACAAGATAACCATCATCATTCAGGCTATCAATCAACAAACCTACGATGCTCTTATCGCGTTCAGAAATCTGACTTTGACTAATTTGTACATTCAAATGCTCGCGTAAACTAATCGGCTTTGCAGCCAATTGCGGCAGCTCATATTCATCTTCGCGCGAGCCATTGTAAAAATCATGGTCTTGCTTCCAATCAGATTCATTGTTCTGACTCATCACTGTCGTAGTCATATTCTCTACTGAAATGACCTCTTTAGCTGCGTCATCCTGGAAGTCCGACGAATCTGACATGAGCAATTCTGAATTATTACCTGGTTGCACATCTCTGTAATCAGAGCAATTATCCCATTCCAGTAACGGATTCTCCTGCATTATGCGTTCTATTTCCTGACTTAACTCTAGCGTAGACAACTGCAACAATCGAATGGATTGCTGTAGTTGTGGTGTAAGTTTTATTTGCTGTGATAATTTTAGCTGGAGAGTTGGCTTCATTACTTTAGTAAAACAGCAGTTACATGTAACCTCGGATTAATTCAAACATCATCTTTATAGTCGAAAATGTTCTCCTAAATATACTTTTCTTACACGCTCATTATAAATAATTTCATCAGGCTTCCCGTTAGCCAAGACCGTTCCCTCACTGATAATATAGGCTCGGTCACAAATTCCTAATGTCTCTCTCACATTGTGATCAGTAATGAGCACACCAATATTACGTTCCTTAAGAAAACGGATTACTTTTTGTATATCAATTACAGCAATAGGGTCCACACCTGCAAAAGGCTCATCCAATAGAATAAAGCGTGGTTGTGATGCTAATGCCCGAGCAATTTCTACACGGCGGCGCTCTCCTCCAGACAAACTAATAGCAGGATTAGTGCGCAAGTGACTAATATGAAGATCGTTTAACAAATCATTTAAATGTTTTTGTATCTCATCAGAGTTAAAGTTCTGTAACTCCAGTACAGCGAGAATATTATCCTCTACAGATAAGCGTCGAAAAATTGATGCTTCCTGGGGTAAATAGCTGATGCCAAGGCGAGCACGATGATGAATCGGCATCTGGCTTAAATCATGGCCATCCAAATAAATACCTCCCCCATTAAGCGGCACTAATCCCACAACCATATAAAAGCAGGTTGTTTTACCTGCACCGTTAGGCCCTAGCAAACCAATGACTTCACCACTCGCAAGAGAAAAAGAAACATCGTGCACTACTGTACGCGACTTATATTGCTTTTTTAAATGATTAGCTTCTAATTTACTCATTTCCTAGATCTAAAGCTCGGTCATCGATTAGCATGAGGTTTTACGGCGTATCCGTATCTGCGTTATCAGGTTTATTCTTCGGTTGAATCACCACCCGAACTCGATTATCAAGACCCGTTTCAACACCTCGTTCGTTGCTCCCGATCACCTGGAAAAATTCGCTGTCCATATCATAAGAGATATAATCTCCTTGAACTTCATCCAATCCACGTTTTAAGCGTGCCTTCCTAAACAATTCTATCTTGTCAGTTTTATTGTCCAACTCAACTCGTTTACCCCATCCCTCAATATATTCATTCAGTCCATCACGCTTCTGCCGAAAACTAACGAGATCTCCCCAAGCAGTCGCATATCGAAAACCATAAGCATCCTCTTTCATGACCACTTTGTCAGCACGAATAAGCAGCGTTCCCTGAGTGAGTACGACATTACCTGTGAATACGCTAATTCGATTACCATCTTTTCGATTGACATCTTCCACGGTTGCACGATCAGCTTCTAAATGAATAGGCTTATCGCGATCAGCACGCTCAGCCAAAACGGTCTGTGTAAAAAACAGACTGAATAAGAAAGCTAGAAAATGAGTCTTCATATATTTTTTATTAACAAATCGCCAGCTAGTGTTTATTAGTCAGTATCATTTATCAACAGCTCGCACGCGCGATAACAATTGGACCATACCAGTACGATTATCTAATTCAAACCCAATTGCATCAATCGTAGTATTTGACCTGGAAATAGTTACAGATTCGCCCGTCTTGGCAATATTTTCATCCGGAATAAGATGCAAAAAACTGGTCACCATGGTTATCTTATCTTTTTCATCATCTGACCCTCTCAATATCGTCACATGACCGGTAAGATAAATATCTTCTCCGTTACCTAACAATTCAGCCCGATCCGCAACCATTCGCATCAACGGTTTGCCCGGTTGAGTACTCATAAAATGTATTTTTTCTAGATGAGTAATATCCTCATTTAGATAGTGAAACATTTTTTCTGCAAAATAAGTTCTGCTCACAACTTTCTCATGATCCATGCGAATTCCTGAAAGATTTTCCACAATATAATCAGGATGACGATACGCTTCATTATCTTGCGTTATCGCTGCGGGCTGCACCGCTTGATCCAGCCAGAACGTCAATAACACAATGATAATCAGAAGTATCAGGGGAAAACTGAGATGCAGGCGATTAATCATTTAAATTTAGAATGCATCAATCTATTTAGAATCTAAAATTTTGAATATCAGTCTGACTCCAATAGCAAGAATGTTTACAAAACAAATTATACCAGAACTCATGCGCTATACATGATAGGGCAGCATAGCGTATTTAGCCTAAAAATCCGTTTAATTGACAACTGGCTATCTCATATCACTACATTCGCCGAGATCTCGCCCCATTCGCTTGTATATTTTTAAATCCCAAACTTGAATATGTATCCAAATGTGTTAATGTTCCTTTTTAGACGTAATAAATAAAGAAACGGTCATGTATATGGAAGCCATTAAGTTCGAGCATTTTGATCAGATGCAAGATGATATCTGCGCACAACGTATCACTGCAGCCAAGAATAAATTAGGAAAGCGCGTCATTATATTGGCGCATCATTATCAACGAGCGGATGTCTATAAATATGCTGATCTTACTGGCGATTCATTGAAGCTTTCATATCTTGCCGCTCAGACTAACGCAGATTATCTGGTATTCTGCGGCGTACATTTTATGGCTGAAGTCGCCGATATTCTCTCTAGCTCAGAACAAACTGTTATCTTGCCTGATCTTGCAGCCGGCTGCTCAATGGCTGATATGGCAAGTCTCTCCAAGGTGGAGCATGCTTGGCGTGAACTTGCCGAGATACTCGATCCTGAAGAGGTCATTACGCCCATAACTTACATTAATTCAGCTGCTGATTTAAAGGCTTTTTGTGGCGAGCATGGCGGCATCGTCTGTACTTCTAGTAATGCCACCAAGATTCTAGAATGGTCCTTTGCGCAACGTGAAAAAGTCTTGTTCTTCCCAGATCAGCATCTCGGTCGCTGGAGCGGGCACAAACTAGGTATTCCACTAGATGAGATGTTGGTTTGGGATTTTGATGAGCCAATGGGCGGCCTTACTCCAGAACAAATAAAAAAAGCTAAAATTCTACTATGGAAAGGACACTGTTCGGTACACCAGATGTTTCAACCACAGCATATCCTGCGCTTTCGTAATCAATATCCAGATGGACTCGTAATTTCTCACCCAGAATGTAGTTACGAAGTATGCAAAGCATCGGACTACGTGGGTTCTACTGAATATATTATCAATACAATAAGCAAAGCAAAAGCAGGGACTCGCTGGTTGGTTGGAACAGAATTGAATCTGGTCAGCCGCATCAGTGAAGAATTCAAATCACAGGAAAAAATAGTACAATTCATGTCACCAATGGTTTGCATGTGCTCGACTATGGCACGAATTGACCCGCAACATCTAGCTTGGGCACTGGAAAATTTGGTTAATGAAAAAGTAGTTAATCAGATAAAAGTACCCGTAGACGAATCAAAATTGGCAAAACTTGCTTTGACTCGAATGCTAGAAATATCATAGTCACATATCAGTGTAAAAATACTTAAGCACAAGTAATTAGCAGCTATGCCCATAAAAATATTTTTTGTTCCGGAACAACTTTGTAGTTATCAGACTATTCAAAGTTACTATTTATTCCGTGCTTGATAAATTACATATTGCCACATATAACATCCATAAAGGTTTCTCAAGCTTCAACCAACGTATCATTGTCCATGAGTTACGTAAGCATTTACGAGCACTCAATGTTGATATCGTTTTTTTGCAAGAAGTCGTTGGTCATCATACAGCATATGCTGCTCATTTTAAGAATTGGCCAAGTCTTTCCCAATACGAATTTCTGGCAGATTCAGTCTGGAGTGATTTTGCTTATGGAAAGAATGCGGTATACGATGAAGGCCATCATGGTAATGCAATTCTAAGCCGCTACCCCATCATATCCAGTGAAAATGAAGATATTTCCATGCATCGTTTTGAAAAACGGGGCATGCTTCACTGCCAAATTAATGTACCCGGTTGGCATGAAAATCTACATTGCATCTGTGTCCATTTGGGATTGTTTAAACGCGGACAACGCAGACAATTACAGGCACTCGGTAGGCGTATCCAACAAATGGTGCCATCTCAAGCACCATTAGTGATTGCGGGCGATTTCAACGATTGGCGTGAAATGGCCAGCTATATTTTAGCTGACGAGCTGGGTCTAACAGAAGTCTTTGAATCTACCCGAGGCAGAGCAGCACGCAGCTATCCCGCTGCATTGCCAATGTTACGTCTAGATCGCATTTACGTACGCGGATTTCACATAAAAACGGCGCATATTTACCAAGGTGATCCATGGTCAAAAATATCTGATCATGCCGCATTATCAGCTAAGGTAATTCGCATATGAGTATCCCCCGTTTTATAGGTGGCAACAATATTACCCTCCTACATAACGGCGTAGAATATTTTCCAATGTTGGAAGCCGCTATTGATGCAGCACGATATGAGATACATCTTGAAGTCTATATTTTTGAATATGATGCCACTGGTACTAGGATTTCTGACGCACTCAAACGAGCGGCACAACGTGGGGTATCTGTTCATTTATTATTAGATGGCTTTGGTTCCCAAAATCTACCGAAAAAAATAATACGAGGCATGCTGAATGTAGGAATAAAAATACTTATATTTAGAGAAGAGTCTTTATTTTCAAAACTGCGGCGTTATCGATTACGACGCATGCATCGTAAGCTCGTGGTGCTAGATGCGCAACGGGCATTTGTCGGAGGAATCAATATTATTGACGATCTCCACAATCCTAAGAAACTCACACCTCGTTTTGATTATGCAATTCTGATTGAAGGACCACTTCTTATTACAATTCATGCGGCAGCCAGACGCTTGTGGTTGCTGGTAGCATGGGCACACTTTAGAAAGCGTTGGACAAATCATATTGCCTTACAACCCACTGATAAACCTTGCGGCAACCAACTAGCCGCGCTTGTAATACGCGATAATCTACGTCATCGACGTGATATTGAAGGCGCTTATCTGCATGCAATCATTCATTCATATAGCGAAATCATCATTGCTAATGCTTATTTCTTACCAGGCAGGAACTTCCGCCTTGCTTTGAGTAGAGCTGCCCAACGTGGTGTGAAGGTTATATTATTATTACAAGGTAGGGCTGAATATCGCTTGCAATATCACGCTACACGGGCACTATATCGAAACTTACTCGATGCAGGTATTGAGATTTACGAATACAATAAAAGCTATTTACATGCCAAAGTTGCCGTAATTGATCAGCATTGGGCTACCGTTGGTTCCTCTAACATTGATCCCTTTAGTCTATTGCTTGCGCGCGAAGCTAATGTGGTTATTAGTGACCAGTCATTTGCAGCCACATTGAGATTGAGTTTGAAACAAGCGATCGCTGAGGAATCCATACCGGTATTACGATCAAACTGGGATGGCCAATCCTGCTATAACCATACAATTAATTGGATTAGCTATTATATTGTGCGTATGATGCAAGGATTATTAGGCTATAACTGGGAGGATAGTAATTCCTAATTCCCAGGAAAACTGCATTCCATAATGTGCCTATTTATTATTTTGACTGCTTCCATTCATACATTCATAAAAGAAGGGAATTTTCAATTCAGTGACTGTAGCCCAAGAGCACCCAAATACAAGCAGGGTTTACGCGATCTCCAAAGACTAGCCTCGCCAACCAGACCGCTAGACATTACACACTGCATTGATGTTATGACTATGGATTACTTTACATTTTACACAAACCCCTGTTCGCGTACATAACGACAGCCAGGTTAATGTATATACAAAAAGAGACCTTTGCAAAAGTCTCAAAAAATATATCGATTACTTAATGGATACCGCTTATTTATATCGATCAAAATATGCCCATATCACGGCAATATCGGTATTCAAGCTGCCGAGCGAACTCAAACCAGCTATTCACCGGTTCGGTTTAGTGAATTTAAGGTTGGCTTCGCTTTTACAGAACAGGCTGAGTCCGCCGATTTATTGCTTGTTGAGAGGACGCCCAAGTATATTCAAGCTGATTTTTCAGTCCAGTCGACAAACTGGTCATTTCGTAATGATCGATCTCCTCCTCCCGCTGATAATGAATGTTTGGGCGCAAATGCAATCTATTGTCATAACGAAGCGGGCGCAACCAAATGTAGTATGAAAATCATCCGAGCCGACAAACCAAAACTGCCTCCTTACTTCCCCAACTTGAACACCAGGAATTTTTTGGAGGTACCGATAAATAATTACTCAATTTCGTTTTATACTTGTATCTAGTCAAGCAGCATTACAGATCCTGCAGCCAGAAGTAACTATTTAATACATTTAATATTCTTCCTCGAGTTATCCTTGTTTTAACATTGCCATCAGAATAGTTTGAGCGTTATAACCGAATAAAATAGAATATAATCAATGAGACCTTTGCAAAACCCCAATAGTTGAAAAATTAACCCTTTATAATCAATAGTCGAAAACCTCTGGTGAGGGCTTTTGCAAAAGCCTCTCAATATTCATATAAAATGACTGTGCTAACTTCAGAATTGCGTGATCAGATTATTCATGCGGCAGATCTATTACGAAAAGGTGGAACAGTTGCTTTTCCAACGGAGACCGTTTACGGTTTGGGAGCAGACATATCTATTCCGTCTGCGATACACCAATTATTTAAAATAAAAAACCGGCCCGTAGACCATCCGCTAATTGTCCATTTCTCAAATATATCTCAATTACATTATTGGGCAGAAGAAGTGCCGGAATCTGCATGGCAACTTGCAAAACATTTTTGGCCTGGACCACTTACACTCATATTACAACGCAGCCGCCATATACCCAACAGTGTAACAGGCGGCCAGGATACGGTTGGATTACGCATACCGAATCATCCTGTCGCATTGACCTTGCTTAAAGCTTTAGGCAGCAGGAAAGCACTGGCTGCACCATCAGCTAACAGATTTGGGCGCATAAGTCCCACAACAGCGGCGCATGTTCAGGAAGAACTTGGCCAAACAGTTGATATGATTCTAGACGGAGGACCCTGTCAGGTTGGTTTAGAAAGTACAATTGTTAGCTTTAGCGATCAGACGGCTATTGTATTGAGACCCGGTGGCGTCCCACTAGCAGCACTTAAGAGCGTTCTGAATGAGCGCGTCATTCTGGCAGACAGAAATAACTTAACCGTACGCGTATCAGGCACACTCGCTTCACACTATGCGCCATCCACCCCACTCGAGATTCTTTCATCTGAATCTATATGGCAACGCGCTCTTAATCTGGAAACGCAAGGGTTGCGGGTAATTATGATATTATGCTCCGTTGCAAACAAAACGCAATCAACGAGTAGAAACATTTTGAAATTTTATTTACCCCAAGAATCTGGGGCCTATGGCAAACAATTATATGCAACATTGCGTCGCTTTGATCATAAAGGCTTTGATCGTTTATTAGTAGAAGCGCCGCCAGATAGTACGGCATGGCTGGCCATTAATGATCGTCTACAACGTGCAAGTTATAATACATTAAATGAACACAAATAACGAACTACGCGCAGTACTTTTTGATGTTGATGGGACATTAGCAGATACAGAACAGGATGGCCACCGCACCGCTTTTAATGCGGCATTTAAAGCGTTTGGCCTTGACTGGAACTGGAATATTGAACTTTATGGTGAACTGCTACTTGTCACCGGCGGCAAGGAGCGAATCCGTCATTATATTGAAAAATATGCACCCCACGAACTAAATAAAGATAAATTAGATAGCTGGATCGCCGACTTACATCAGGCAAAAACCAAATACTTTGAAATATTACTCGAGCAGGGAGAAATTCCATTACGCCACGGTGTTGCTCGCTTAATTCACGAATTACATAATCAAAAAATTAAGCTTGCCATTGCAACAACCACGACATCCGAAAATGTCACTAATCTGTTGAAAGCAACCTTAGGTGAAGATTCCATTCACTGGTTTGATATTATTGGTGCAGGCGACATTGTGCCTAAGAAGAAACCGGCACCAGATATTTATCACTGGGTACTCGATCATCTTGAATTGACGGCGCAACAATGTATAGCTATAGAAGATTCAGAGAATGGGTTGAAATCAGCAGCTTCTGCAGGACTGAATACCATCATTACAGTTAATGACTATACGCGTTCACAAAATTTTAATGGCGCTGCTGTTGTACTTTCAGACTTAGGGAGCCCTTCCAGGCCATTTGATGTCATTATGGGAGATACCTTTGGTAAAAAATGGGTAGATGTGCAAATGCTAAATAATTTAATAAAACATTAAATAAATTTATTATTTCGCAGATCTATATTATGAATACAGCCTCTCGATGTGACTGACCCGATGTTTGACCTTTTTTCTCCAAAATAAAATGTCACATGAACTGACTACGGCATACAGGATATTCGATTTACCATTTAGAGAAAACAAAGCATGGTCAAGAGACAAATAGTAACCACGGCTTAGGTCAACAAGCTGATTTGTCTGCCGTATGAATTTAATTATAATGATTACTTGAATTTGTGTTTCAATAAAAATTAATATCCTCTTTCTTAATTTATGCTATAACTGAAGGGCGAACCATTTTTCATAATTGATGAATAGTGTTTGCAGGCTACCGTGGATATTTTTCCTTGATATCCTTTAATTCATAAATAAATAAAGGAGAATTAATCATGAAACTAATCTCAACTACCCTGGTAATTATTGGAACCTTAGCACTTATTCTAAGTGCCCAGGTTCATGCAGAGGATGCTGGCCATACATCACAAGCCATGGAACACGCAGGTATGGCTCAAGCTCACGGAGAGGATGGTCATGCAGAGGCACTACGTAAACACGCAGAAAAAAGTTTAAAGCATGCTGAAGCAGCTGAGAAAGCGCATGCCGAAGCACATAAGCATATGACAGAATCAGTAAAGCACTTAAAAGAGGCTATAAACCATGCCAAGATGGGACATGCTGATGTAGCAACCAAGCACACTGAAGAAGCGTTGCAGCATATGCGTGAGTCAGCACATTAATTTAATAGTGATCATCTGATCTAACAAGAATATCTTTATCATGCATGTGGAGATATTCTTGTTTACCTTACATCTCAAAAATTTTAATACAGTGCTAGCCAGATCTGTTAGGTAAGAATTTTAGTGGATCTACTGGGCTTCCATTCATACGAATTTCAAAATGAAGTTTTACCCCATCGGTATCCGTGTTTCCCATTTCTGCGATTTTCTGCCCTTTGGCTACTGCATCCCCTTCCTTTACCAGGATCTCTCTATTATGAGCATATGCGCTAAGAAAAGTACTATTATGCTTAATAATAATCAACTTACCATAGCCACGCAAACCACTCCCGCTATAAACCACTTTACCCGCGGCAGACGCCAAAATTGATTGTCCAGATTTTCCAGAAATCTTTATTCCTTTGGAGTTTTCTGAAAACGATGCCAATAACTCGCCACTAGTAGGCCACATCCAATCCACATTAGCCCCACTCAATTTAGTATCCGATTCTTTTTTTGGCAAAACAGGGGACGGCGGGCGCGACAAAGCAATCTCAGTTTTAGCGACATTATTCGTAGCTGGATCAGTTTTTATCTTTGGCGGAACCGATGAAGCGGTAGATGAGCTCATTGGCAATACCTTAATTGGATGTTCTAATTGAGCCACAGCCCGCTCAGAATAAGGCAGTTTAAGCCCCTTAGGCTCAGTTTTTAGCTTATTACCTACAGAATTGTTTTCTGAAATAAAATCTGGCGCATGTCCGGGCACATCAATTATTGATGGCGTTGTTTGCTGAGTCAGTGCAAACAATGAAGGCTGCGCTTGTTTAGACGTAGCAGGTACAGATAAATTAATTTGCTGACCTGGTCTTATGGTGCTAGGATCAGCAATACCATTCCATTCGGCCAATTCCTTGTAATCAATACCATGATTAAGCGCAATACTGTAAAATGTATCACCTTTTCGTACAGTATAGAATTGTGCTTTAGTAGCATCTGTACCAGTTGCTTTGCCTAGCGGTTGAGAAGAGTCGATCAATGCACGATCAACTATCGGGGCTGGGCGCGATGTTGACCCACAACTAACTAGAAGGCAACAAAAAATGACTAATAATAAAAAGTGAACAGAAGATAGCAACCTAGACCGGCTATATAAATAAGTAAAAGTCATAACGATGCTCTTATCAAGACTTAATTTTACCAGTCCAATTATATTATCTTTCATTTCATTTTCCTGCATCGTTATTTCCTCACGACACCAGATAGTATCGGTACAAATTTTACTTCTTCCAACACGGTCTCCATATATCCTTGAGAATTACGTTCAATAATACACAGATTCTGCTTCCGGCTTCCTTTAGGAAAAACCATTCTTCCACCCACTTCCAGCTGTTCCAATAGCAACATAGGTATCTCAGCCGTCACGGCTGTCATGATAATACCATCAAATGGTCCAGCTTCACTCAATCCAAACATGCCATCAGCATGCTTTAAATGAACATTTTTAATTTGTAATTGCTGTAAGCGAATACGAGTACGCGTTAGTAATGGACCTATTCGTTCAAGCGAATATACTTCATATGCCAGCTGCGCCAGAACCGCAGTCTGATATCCACAACCAGTACCGATTTCAAGCACCTTACGAAGTTTTAAATTAGCCCGTAGTAGCTCGCTCATACGCGCAACAATCCATGGACTCGATATTGTTTGCCCAAAATTAATTGGTAAAGCGATATCATCATAAGCACGGCTTGATAATGCTTCCTCTATAAAGACATGGCGAGGAATAGAACTCATCACAGACAGCACCACTTCATCAGCGATACCCTGTGTCCGTAAACGCTCAATCATCCTCATACGCGTACGCTGCGAGGTCATACCAGTTCCAGAATGGCGAGCACTCACAAGAAATCAGTATCCATAAAAAAGTCTTGTTACTAAAGGTATCACAAGTGCTTAGATACTAGCCCAGCCACTCTGTTACCACATCCAATTGATCATATCGAGTTAAATCTATCTGCAACGGTGTAATCGATACTCGATTATGTTGAACAGAGAAAAAATCCGTTCCCTCGCCTGCATCTTGTGCCGCGCCTGCTGCACCAACCCAATACACGGTTTCACCTCGTGGACTTTGTGATTTAATTACTCGCTCAGCTTTATGGCGACGACCTAATCGAGTTACTTCAAATCCTTCTAGCTGAGAATATTCGATGTCAGGTACATTTATATTCAATAATACAGGGGCACAAATATTTTTTTCATTGAAACGTTTCACCAGGTCTGCCGTAACAAGCGAAGCAGTTAAGAAGTTGCCATTCGAAGCGCCAACTAACGATACAGCTAAGGAAGGTATTCCCAATAGAAAACCTTCAGTAGCAGCAGCAACTGTACCTGAATAAATAGTATCATCTCCCATGTTAGCGCCATAATTGACACCAGACACTACCATATCTGGAAGAATATCAAGCATTCCTGTTACTGCCAAATGCACGCAGTCAGTTGGTGTCCCATTAACATAATAAAAACCATTATGAGATTTATGCAGGTTTAGTGGACGATCTAATGTCAATGAGTTACTCGCTCCACTCCGATCACGTTCCGGCGCAACCACAATAACTTCCGCAATATCAGAAAGCACTTCGGCTAAACAAGCAAGACCCGGCGCAAAATATCCATCATCGTTACTGAGTAATATGCGCATTTCAATAATTTAAATATAATTAAAGGATTACAAATAGATTTTACTTGTGCCCATAACTCAGACCATACCATATCTAAACTATACAAGGCTATTCATTAAACCAACTGGTCGGGGCGAGAGGATTCGAACCTCCGACCACTTGCACCCCATGCAAGTACGCTACCAGACTGCGCTACGCCCCGAACATAAATTATAACAAACAAAGCCCTATTTAAGGTTAGAAACTATCAAGGAAAAGATAGCGACATAACAATTTTAATCCTATCTCCATAAAAGATCCTTCCACTCACTACACAGAATAAAATAATAAGGCATTATCTTATTAATACTGATTTACTGCGTCTCAATTAATTATCTGTATTACAATGTGGCGAGTATTCTGCGCATAGAATACGCAGAATAGATTTACAATATCCCATCTGTACTAATAATCAATCATTACTTCTTTAATACTTAATGGAAGTTATGCGCTGTAAGCAAGCGATTTCCAGAAACATAAAATATGGAATGCAATATATCCGAGCTCTCCAGCAGAAAAATATTATTCAGCTTTTTGTTTCCCGCGATAGTTTTTTTCTACCATCGTCTTAAGTTTCTGACTAGCATGGAAAGTTACCACACGCCGCGCCGTAATCGGAATTTCTTCTCCAGTTTTCGGGTTACGCCCAGGACGTTGCGGCTTAGCGCGTAATTGAAAATTACCGAAACCTGACAGCTTGACGCCTTCACCTTTCTGTAATGCTACTCGCACCTCTTCATAAAAAGATTCGACCATATCCTTAGCTTCACGCTTATTCAACCCTACATTCTCAAATAACAAATCTGCTAATTCAGCTTTCGTTAATGCCATACTCGGCTCCACTTATAGTTATTAATTTCTTTAGCTAAGCAACTATTTGAGGGTTTTCGGTACAAATATGCAAGAATTTAGTTAGCAACAGCATCTTACAAGTAACCTATTAATGACTCAAATACTAAATCCACTTGTATCTTAAATTAATATGAATTTAAGAAATTCATCGAAAAATACAGCAGCTAATTCTAGATTAACTGCCATATACTATATTCCTAACTAAGTATCAGTTTAAGTATCAGTTGCGTAGCTCCGCACTAAACTCACGTTCCAAAATCCTTATCAAATGTGTCATTACAAAATCAACTTCTTCATCAGTTAATGTTTTCTGAGTATCTTGTAACAAGATTCGGAATGCAAGACTTTTTTTACCATCAGCTGTGCCTTTGCCATGATAAATATCAAACAAAGCAATCTCTGAAACGATAGCCAGTTCCTCAGCATACATACGTTTTAGCAACGAACGAACGCTGACATGATTATCAACTAACACCGCAATATCACGCCGCACCGGCAGAAACTTAGAAATTTCTTTTGCAACAGGCAAAATATTTGTTAACAGCGCATTCAGATGCAATTCAAATAGCACAGCAGGTTTTGGTATATTATATTTCTTTTGCCAACGAGGATGTAGTTCTCCTATCCATCCGACATTCTTATCATTAAGCAGAATTTGTGCAGATCTACCAGGATGCAATGCGGGATGAGAAATCACTTCGAAGTCAACACGTCTAGGTAAAAATAAAGCCTCTATATCAGATTTAGCGTCATAAAAATCAGCACTCCGTGCCTGAATTCCCCACTGCTCAGGGACAATATCTCCATAACAAAGGCCCGCAATATTCTCCATCTGAACATGGTCTTTATCATCATCTTTCAAGAAGCAACAGCCAACCTCAAATAAACGAACCCTAGTTTGTTTACGATTAAGGTTAAATTGAAGGTTAGCTATTAATCCACCAGCCAGACTACTTCGCATCACATTCATTTGGCTGGCAATAGGATTTTCTAAAACAACCGGCATTTTATTATTAGCAAAATCCAATTCCCATGCAGCGTCTACAAAAGCATAATTAATCACTTCCTGATAATCACGCATAGCCATAATTTGTTTCAACTGGACTACTGAACGTCCCATTTCAGATGCTGGCAACATATCCAGATTCGCCCGGGGAGAACTGGCTGGAATATTGTCATATCCATATATACGCGCAATCTCCTCAATAAAATCTTCTTCGATGGTAAGATCGAAGCGATAGGTTGGTGGCGTTACATGGAATATGTCTCCATTAGCTGAAAATTTGAACTTCAGACGTTCAAAAAGCCCGGCAACTTGGCTGTTATCAATCTCGATACCTAATATCCGTTTTATTCGATCTATGCGCACTTTAACCGGAAGCCGCTGTGGCAGCTTACTCTTGACTTCGGTAATTGGCCCCGTCTTTCCACCACAGATAGCCAATATCAAGCGAGTCGCACGTTCCAGTGTATTTCGTGTGGCAGCAAAATCCACGCCACGTTCAAAACGATGTGCAGAATCAGAACTAAATCCTAAATCAAAAGATTTGCCATTAATTGCTTCTGGTTGAAAAAATGCACTCTCTAGAAAAATATCAGTTGTCCCTTGTACTACACTACTATTACTGCCACCCATAATTCCCGCTAGTGCAAGTGGGCTATTCTCATCAGCGATCAATAACATATCTGGCTTCAAATTAACTTTATTATTATTCAGTAACTGTATACTTTCACCTGATCGAGCATAACGTACCTGAATCACACTTGTAATCTTTGCCAGATCGAAAACATGCATTGGCTGCCCCGTTTCCAACATGACATAGTTAATTATATCTACAACGACATTAATAGCACGGATACCACTACGTTCTAGTCGAGAAGCGATCCATAAGGGCGTTAATACTTCGCAATCAATATTATGCATCACTCTACCGCAGTAAAGCGGACAAACCTCTGGCACAGCCACGTCCACCGTCAGAATGTCGTTGATATCATTCTGAACAGGCTCAACTCTTAAGGGGACATAATCCATCGAGGTAACTGCTGCAACTTCTCGAGCTATACCAAATAAACTCAAACAATCTGCTCTATTGGGAGTAAGCTTAAGCGTAAAAATATGGTCATCAAGTTCATAGTATTTATAAAAATCTTCGCCTACCGGCGCATCAGAATGAAGCAATAACAACCCGTCAGTCTCATCACTTAAACCTAATTCTTTAGCCGAACATAACATTCCCGCAGATTCAATCCCACGTAACTTGGTTCTTTTAATAAGAATATCTGATAACTTTGCACCAACTACGGCGCAAGGCACTTTTACTCCAGCACTAACATTAGGTGCACCACAGACAATCTGCAATGACTCATGTTCAGCTCCACCAACATTCACTCGGCAAACCTTTAAACGGTCTGCAGCCGGATGATTCTCAACAGATAATACTTCAGCCACCACCACTTTATCAAAAGCAGGCACAATAGAATCAATACCTTCCACCTCCAGTCCAGCCATAGTTAAGAGATGTGCTAATTCTTCACTTGAATATGATGGGTTAACTAAGTTACGAAGCCAGTTTTCTGAGAATTTCATGGGATTTTTTATAGATACAGTCAATAATGCATTTACTATTAATTAAATTGTTTTAAGAAGCGTAAATCATTTTCAAAAAATAGCCTTAGATCATTTACACCATATCTCAACATTGTCAGTCGCTCCACACCCATGCCAAATGCAAAACCGATATATTTCTCATGATCAATATTAACGTGCTTTAAAACATTAGGATGCACCATACCGCAACCAAGCACTTCTAGCCAACCGGTATGACTACAAACACGGCACCCTTTTCCATTACACATCACACAACCAATATCCATTTCTGCAGAAGGTTCTGTAAAAGGAAAAAAAGAAGGACGAAAACGGACAGACAAATCCTCTCGCTCAAAAAAGTGCTGCATAAAATCTGCTAATACACCTTTTAATGCAGTAAAGTTTGCATTCTCATCAATCCACAATCCTTCTACCTGATGGAACATTGGCGTATGAGTTACATCAGAATCACAACGGTACACACGTCCTGGAGCAATGAGTCTTATTGGTGGATTATTGTTTTGCATATAATGAATTTGTACTGGCGATGTATGAGTACGTAATAAATCGCCGTTATCAACATAAAAAGTATCATGCATCGCCCGTGCGGGATGATTCTCAGGAATATTTAATGCGGTGAAATTATAAAAATCAGTTTCTATTTCTGGACCGGAAGCTACGGAAAAGCCAATTGAACAAAACAAAGATTCAATACGTATTAAAGTTCGCGTTATCGGATGTAAACCACTGACACTTGCCCCTCTCCCAGATAAAGTGACATCAAGCGCATCTTCTGTTAGCTGCGCCTCCATTTTTTTTATCTGAATGGCCTCTCGGCGACGTTTCAACGTAGCTTCAATTTGACTCTTTGCCTGATTAATCCGACTACCCATAGCAGGACGATTTTCCGGCAAAAGCTTACCTAACCCTTTCAGTGATTCAGTTAACACACCATGCTTGCCAAGATAGCGGGCTTTAACTTGCTCTAGTTCGGTCGCATCATCAATACTATCAAGCAGAATAATGGCCTCATTAACAATATCGTCCAGATTTTCCATATAAAGTCAAAATATAGAATTAACTACAGAAACAACGCAAGAAAAAGGGAGGCTTGGGCATCCAAACCCTGCCTCCCTACAGCTTTCCTTTATCGCTTACCCGTTACACTACTAAACTTGCTTTCGCCTTCTCAGCAATTTTTTCAAAAGCGGGTTTATCAAAAACAGCCAGATCAGCCAAAACCTTTCTATCTATTTCAATACATCCCTTTTTTAAACCGTTCATAAAGACGCTATAAGACAGACCACATTCACGCGCGGCTGCATTAATACGTGTAATCCATAGTGCCCGGAACACTCTCTTGCGTTGACGACGATCCCGGTAGGCATATTGTCCGGCTTTCATTACGGCTTGCTTAGCTATACGGTAAACATTCTTACGGCGACCACGATAGCCCTTAGCCAAATCCAATATCTTCTTATGACGTGCATGAGCAGTCACACCACGCTTTACTCTTGGCATCTCTATCTCTCCTATGCGTAAGGTAACATGGCACGAATTGACCCAACATCACTCGGATGCACGTTGACAACTCCTCTTAATTGACGTTTATTTTTTGTTGTCTTTTTAGTCAAAATATGGCGTTTAAATGCTTGCGAACGCTTGATACTACCACTCGCTCTCACCTTAAAACGTTTTGCAGCACCACTCTTTGTTTTCATTTTAGGCATAACATAACTCCTACTTTAATATGAAGCCAGGTGCTTCCAAATCAGAAAACTTTTAAAACCTGGTAATCACTTATTATTACTTTCAACTGCACATCAAAAGATCAAAACAAATAAAATTTAAGAAGCTACCGTAGAACGGGAGACGGTATCTTTTGATTTCTCCTCTTGTGACTTGCCTACTTTTAAGTCTTTTTTCTTCGGTGACAACACCATTACCATTTGTCGCCCTTCCATTCTTGGAAACTGCTCCACTACTGCATAGGACTCCAATTCGTCTCTGACACGTTCTAGCAAACGTACACCAAATTCCTGATGCGCCATTTCACGCCCTCTAAAGCGCAAAGTAATCTTCACCTTATCCCCATCATTCAGAAAACTCACCAAGTTTCGTAACTTGATGTTGTAATCTCCTTCATCGGTATTCGGTCGGAATTTGATTTCTTTTATCTGAACCTGCTTTTGCTTCAGTTTAGCATCGTGTTTCTTTTTGCTTTCTTGATAGCGAAACTTGCCATAATCCATCAAACGACAGACCGGTGGTTGTGCAGTAGGTGCAATCTCAACCAGATCGACACCAGACTCTTCTGCTAAAGCGTTTGCATCAACAAGTGAGACAATGCCTATCTGTTCTCCCTCCAAACCAATTAAACGTACCTCTGGCACATCTATTTCTTGATTTATGCGTGCTGTTTTTTCCTGAGCTATGGCAATTCTCCAAATTATAAAAAATTAATTTACCTTAGTAGATATCTCTAGCTTAAGGCGTTCTATAAAATCCTGTAGCGTCATTTGGCCTAAATTAGAACCTATTCGACTACGCACTGAAATCTTCTGTATTCTTACTTCTTCGTCACCGACAATAACTTGATAAGGTAACTTTTGCAAACTATGTTCACGAATTTTATAGTTTATTTTCTCATTTCTCAAGTCTAAGCTTACTCGAATACCATTATGCTTTAACTCGGCAGCCACTTCACGAGCATAATCTAATTGTCCTTGGGAAATATTCAGCACGATTACTTGATCAGGTGAAAGCCATAATGGAAATGCACCTCCATAATTTTCAGTAAGAATGCCAATGAATCTTTCCATAGAGCCTAAAATCGCTCTATGCAGCATCACTGGTATTTGCCGGGTATTATCGTCAGCGACATACTCTGCATGCAATCGATCTGGCATTGAAAAATCGAGCTGCAGCGTTCCGCATTGCCAAATACGCCCTATACAATCCTTTAGTGAAAATTCTATTTTAGGGCCATAGAATGCACCTTCACCTGGTTGTAGTTCCCAATTCAGCCGTTTTTGATTTAATGCCGCTTCAAGTGCTGCCTCTGCCTTATCCCATTGCAATTCCGATCCAACACGTTTAAGCGGACGAGTAGAAAGCTTAACTAGAATCTCATTAAAACCGAAATCAGCATAGACCTCAATTAACAAATTAATAAATCGTACGACTTCAATTTGGATCTGATCTTCAGTACAAAAAATATGAGCATCATCTTGTGTAAAAGCTCGCACGCGCATAATTCCATGTAACGCACCCGATGCCTCATTTCGATGGCATGAGCCGAATTCTGCCAATCTTAGTGGCAAATCTCGGTAGCTTCTTAAACCTTGATTAAATACCTGAACATGCCCTGGACAATTCATTGGCTTGATGGCGAAACTACGTTCATCTGAATTTGTCATAAACATATTTTCACGAAAATTCTCCCAATGTCCAGAACGTTCCCATAATTCCCTATCCAGAACCTGTGGTGTACGTATTTCCTGGTAGCCATTATCGCTAAGAATATTGCGCATATATTGCTCAATCTGCTGCCAAAGCGTCCAACCCTTAGGGTGCCAAAATACCATACCAGGCGCCTCTTCTTGAGTGTGGAACAAATTCAGTGCTTTGCCTAATTTACGATGATCGCGTTTTTCAGCCTCTTCTAAGCGGTGAATATATGCTTTTTGCTCTTCTTTCTTAATCCAGGCTGTACCATAAATTCGCTGTAACATCTCATTATGTGAATCTCCACGCCAATAAGCCCCAGCAACTTTCATCAGCTTGAATACTTTAAGCCTAGAGGTAGCGGGTACATGTGGTCCGCGACACAAATCAGTAAAATCACCCTGGCTATAGAGCGAAACTTCTTCATTACCTGGAATAGATTCAATAATTTGTGCTTTGTAATGCTCTCCTTGATTCTTAAAAAAATTGATAGCTTCAGAACGTTCCCAAACCTTTCTCTCAATTTTTAAATCCCGCTTACTAATCTCATGCATTCGTTTTTCAATAGCAGTCAGATCTTCTGGTGTAAAAGGCCGCTTATATGAGAAATCATAATAAAACCCATCCTCAATTACTGGACCAATTGTTACTTGAGCTTCTGGAAACAACTCTTTAACTGCATGCGCTAATAAATGTGCGCTCGAATGACGAATAATTTCAAGCCCCTCCGCATCTTTCTCAGTAATCACTGATAAATCAGCGTTCTCTTCGATAAAACTATGCACATCTATTAGCTTACCATTGACTCTACCTCCAAGCGCAGCTCGCGCAAGTCCGGAACTAATCGATGCAGCCACATCCAGAACGGTAACTGGCTGATCAAAAGTGCGCTCTGAACCATCCGGCAATCGAATGACTGTCACAAGTATTCCTTTAGATAATTAAAGTTTAATAATAAACAAAGTGCTTCAAAAAGATTTTATTTCTCATAATTCAGATGACGAAACACAATCAATCAGAAAATAAGTTCGATATTATCAAAATATTTTCCCATAGCGCATTATGATGAGCAACCGAATACACAGCAAAATTCTTATGATTAAATTAAAATAAATATTCGTTCTATTCCAGAATCAATGAATGCTCTTTTGATTATTTTCTGCTCTGTACCAATCACCAATTCTCTTCAAATTATTTAGAATTATGGGTGCGCTACCAATAGCAACAGCATCCACTAAACAGTACCACGCTGCCACCCCACTGGGTGGATTTCCCTGTGACCATCCGAAAACAGGTTCAATTGAAGCCCATTTCCACGTTCCAGCAGCTGTACCAATTATTTCCAGCCAAGTGCATATAAAAAAAGCGCCTAAATAAACCATTGGTGAACGACCTTTAAATAAACAAATTACAAATATCAAGAATAATACCGCACCAACTTGGTCGCCTTGTTTAGGAATACCACTGACACCCCATAAAGACCACAACCCTCCTACGATAATAACAAATGTGGCGATTTTTCTAGCATGCTTTAGAAAAAAACCAGAACGTGCAAGTTTCACTGCAGTCAGATAAACCATACCATGACCTGGCGGTACATAAAGTGGCACATTTTCGAATCTATATGTGTACCCCTCCATATAAATGGAGGCAAAATGCTCACCTATTGTAGCAAACGCTACAGCAATTATGACTTGCATTCTAATTTCTTTATTTTCTCCAAACAATAACGCTATTAAAAAAACCCATGCAATAACACCTAAAATATTTTGTGTTTCTATACTGGCACTGCCATCTATAACCAAACTCACTGCCACACAAAAGAAAGTAAAGGCGGCTATAAAATAGTCACGCATATTATGAGCATAAGCGATATTAGCTTTCGGAAAATGACCTAACATATTTACCCCATCGAAATAAAAAACCCGCCACTAAGACGGGTTATCCAATTCTACAAATAAAGTGAGACCTTGTGTTTTACAATTCCTGCCTGAAAAATCAGTTGTTACCTCATATTATTCTTAAATTCAGAATACGATAACATCCCTAATTTAAACGAGACAAACCGTATCCTGAAAATTTAATACCAATTAGCAACAATTAGAGTATTTAATCTACTGATCAATCAAAGATTATAAAATCAAGATAAAAAGATTATTCTATTCAATATCCTCCTCATCTTCATCTTCATCATCCTCGTCGTCGTCGTCATCGTCGTCATCGACTTCTTCCTGCTTCAAGACTAACTTACCCGCTGCCAGACTCGCATTCAAGTCAGTCATAGGTGCTTCTTCATGAACCAGGTTTTGATGACAATCTATACATGTCGCACCTTCAGTTTCCATCTTTTTATGAGCGGCTTGTGCATCTTCTCCCGGTGGGTCCGGATTTCGATGGCAATCACGGCAAGTCACACTATCCCATTTCTTCAGGTTCATGCGAGCATCATGCGCCATAATCAAACGACGTTCATTAAATTTTTCCAGCGTGGAATAATCGTTCATGAATTCCAAATACAGCTCGCGCGCGCCATCAACCGCATGAGTATATAGCGCAAGATGGAAATTCGAAAATCCCTGTGGAATATGACAATCCTTACAGCTTGGATTGACACCTAACGCGCCATAATGTGTCGATTCCTTCAGTTCCTCTTGCGGATACGTCATGGAGTGACAGCTGGTACAGAACTCTTCCGTAGAGAGAGCAGCCTCGCCTCCAAATACGACCGCGACCATGACTATTCCAAGCAGACCACCTGTAAGCAGCGTACCTATCGCGCCTTTTTGTAGTCCTGTCATCAGTCTTTTCCTTTCTTGTCGTCTTTGGCTACTTTGGCCTCAGCCTGAAATTCATCATGATATTTGAATTTTGGCTCACCCACAAATGTGCCATCCAGTTTGTAATGTTCATGCATGGCGCCTACATCTTTAACCATTTTGTCAAAGTTAAACGTGTATTTTTCATCAACTTCAGGGGTGAACGGTGTATAAGGTGCTTTAGCGCCTTTCCATGGCGAACCCTCATAGTTCAAATGACAGGCATTGCAGCTTTCTTCAAAATGAAAATCCTGTCCTTTGTCCGCCAGCTTCTTGCGAGGTGTTGTCTTACCCGATTTTTCAAATTGCTGACCACTCTTACGGTGATCACCGCGATATTTTCTACCAGGCCCATGACAAGATTCACAGCCCACACCCGTCAACATTTTCTTGGGTGATGCAATCGTATACCCCCCTTTCTCGCCAAAGCCATCTACGTGACAACCGACGCAATCCTTATCTTTGGTATAGTCTTTGGCTGGATCAAGCTTTGCCTTGATCTTGGCTTCTTCTCGGGTATTCGGTTTGAGTGATTCCATTGCTTTGGCATGGGCAGTATCTTTCCATGATTTAGCTTGAGCTTTATGGCAGGAACTACATTTCTTGCGTCCTTCAAATGTATCAGCAGCTACGTTTCCGGAAAAAAAGGTCAACATGGCTAACAGAGCAAATACATAGGTGATTGGGTGTTTCATCCTTCCTCCTTTATAACTTTTTTATCGTTCAAATTATTTGCCAGGTATTCTACGCTATCATTAAGTGGTGTAAATGGACAAGATCACGATTGTGTCCTTTTTTTGTAACGAACTGCTTTATTTTTCGTACGTGTCTGCCCATTGTTTACTGCTTTTGCCCCGATGGGATTTGATACACCCAATAACCACCATGCTGATAAATCAGTTGCGCCGCTTCGAGTTCCAGCGGTGGCTTGTTACTGGTAAATGGCAACATCTGCGCGAGCAAGGTCTGGCTACTCGCTTTATCGCTGAGAAAATAGGCTCTGATCTCATTGTCTGATAGCGATTGCAGCGTGTATGTTTCGTAATTATTTTCTTTCAGATACACCTTCATATGATTGATCAACCCATGCATGTTGCCTGTCAACGGAAAACTTTTATAAGCAATACCGAAATTATCCGGTTGCATCAATCCCAGTTTATAAAGATCCGTGACGTGTACAATGAGATAGGCTTCACGTGGGGAACCGATCAATTCCCGCAGCATGGCAACACCTTTTTCCGGGGTTGCTACCAGTGCTTCACTAAAGCGCTGAAAATCATCCTGTTCTTGTTGAGTAGCGGTATCCTGCCAGAATTTATTTTCGTATGCGCGGATGGCTTCCTGCTGATCTCGCCAGCTTTCCGGGATGATCAGTGGTTCACCCAGATGACTGGTAAAAAAAGTATCCCGTTCAGACAAGAGCTTTATCTGGCGCGAAGTATCCCACCAAGCCAGTATGATTGCCTCGGGCGATGCATGCTTGGCAATCGCATCAGCTAAGACACTGAGTTCAGATGGCTTCTGATCAATTGAGATCAATTGCTCGCTGAGACGGTTTTCCCAGTTGATGAGTACCGGCGAGTCATTTTCACGTCGAGCAAGGTATGCCAGAGCAACGGGTTTATCTATGCCCGCTACCTGTACCTCATATTTACTGAGTGCCAGATCTGGCCAGGAATCAAGCTCCAGCTCACTAAACTGACGTACATCTCCTTCTGCTACCAAATGATACTCATAAGGCGCTGGTACCGGACTAAACCAGAGATAAGCAAACCAGCCAAGTAGAATCAAACCTCCCATCACCAGGAGTATACCCAGTGACGGGAGCAGCTTACTTCCCGGTCGCGTCACGCCAGTGGAGCGACCGGATGTGTTGAAGGAGGTCAACCTTCGATCTTCTTACGTTTACGCCAGCCTGCTAATGCAAGCGTCCCAGCCAGCAACATACCACCACCGAGTCCTCCCAATGAGATTTTCTCAGCCGTGCTGTCCAGATCGAGGAGACTGGTACGTTTGCTTTCAAGCTTCTGTACACGTTCCTGTAATGCCATCATTTCACGGAACTTTGTATTTTCGTCCTGAATTTCAACGTATGAACGGTTCATCGGACCCCAACCTTCAGTATAGGTCCAGCCACCTGGGTTGACGTGTGCCAAGCCCACATGCATTTTCGCCAGCTGATTCTCACCCATTTCAAGTATCTTCAGTTCGAGTGAAGCTGGGTTATTCCCTTTCGACCAGAACAACTGTGAGAATTGCGCAAACCCGGGTTTTTCCGGTGCAGGTGGTGCAGGACGATTAGTCTTCTGACCCGTTAGCAGACCATCGTTGTAAAGCGTTTCTACAATTTCATGGGCTTCCTGGTATTTAGCCAGTCCTTGTAGGGTACCCTTGTCCATGAGCTCCAGATAAGAACGTGCCAGACGCTCAGAGTGACATTGCGTACAAGTTACGACCCATGAGTCCAATCTTCCTTCAGACCATTCGCTGGTAATGTTTTCTGCAATACCCGGTACAAATGGGTAATTTGCCCAACGAATCTTCCTGACCATATTATGCGTGTATTCACCTTCATATTCCATATGGCAGCCAGCACAAGTGGGCGCATTCTGTCCACCTTTTGCATAGGCATCTTTCAACTGCACATCCCAGTTCCATTTATTACCCAGCATCGATACCATTTTTCCATGTTTGGACATGGAATAGGCTTCCCAGTTGTTGTGATCAACACCGCTGTGACAGGTAGCGCAAGCTTCCGGTTTACGTGATTCTGCCGCTGAGAATTCATGGCGGGTATGACATGAGTCACATTTGTTTTGATTGGTATGACACATGGAGCAACCTTCGGCTACTTCCCGTTGTGGCATTGCTGCCCAGACAGTCGTTTCTACGTTGGCTTTATAGTCCAGCGCATGAGATGGACGTCCTGCAGGCCATTGGTCATGCGGCCAGATAAGTGTATCCCGCTCAGATTCCCGTTCAGCAAATTCCTGCAGGTGACAGACACCACAGACATCTGCTGTCGGCATAATCAGGTCTTTGCTGTGATCGGCCTTCTTCTTAGCGTTAATATCCACGTGGCAATCAATACATCCGACTTCTTTCAGATTCTCTTTCTCGCCCAACTTGCCCATGGAGCGCAGATTCTTTTCTACACCTTCCAGTTTGGCTTTCTTGTAATAGGTCGGATCACTTGGCTTAAGATCCCGTATCTTGTCCAGGTTAGCATGGGTGCTTCGTTTCCAAGCCTGTACCCAAACCGGTGATTCGTCTGTATGGCATTCTACGCATTCACTCCGTCCGGCTACTTCTTTCATTGAGCTGGGAGGAGTATAAAAAGTTGCCGGATCCAGATATATACCATAAGGAATGGGTTCCCAATATTCAGCCATGGTCCCTCTTCCAGCACCCTGAGCAGGATCTTTATAGCGCTTTACCAACGCCTCGTGCATTTGTTTGGGTGTAACCGTATTACGATCCAGCTTCAGTGCTTCATAGGTTTCATCCGGAACGCTTGGTATGCTCGCGTGCGCTGCTGCTACCAGCAGTCCGCTACAGACAAGCGATACTATTTTTAGCCAAGACTTGGAAACCATACCTCTCTCCTTTATTGTTCCAAAATTATTGCTTACATTATTTGCAAAATAGTTTTTTGCTTTTACTGTTCCTTTTGTGTGCAAGAACTTTGCTCGCTCGCACATTTTTTCTACCCAGCACGCCTTTTTCTTCCAGACGACATCTTCCCATTTAATGAGATATATTTCACCGCCCGGAACTTTCAAAACATAAGATTATTCTACTAATCGACTAAAGCCAATTAAGCTACCGAAATAACTCACACCTCAAAACTAGAAAGGCGAATATGACTTTGTAAGATATAAAGAAAGTAGAAAAATATGGAATATCTTGATTTAATAAAATATTTATTCTATTTTCTATAACTCTAAAAGATCATGCAATTGCCTTGATTGCAGCAGACAACCGACTTTTATGGCGCGCAGCTTTATTCTTATGAATAATTCCTTTGTCAGCAACCGAATCCACTGTGCTCATAGAATTTTTAAACGCAGTATCTGCCGCCGACTTATCACCTGATTCGATAGCCTTTCTTACAAATTTGATAGCAGTGCGCAATTTAGATCGCAAACTAACGTTATGATCCCGTCGTTTAACAGTCTGCCTTGCACGCTTTCTTGCTTGTGCACTATTGGCCATAGAAATTCCTAGACTCCGTTATTAAAAAATTGTCGCGATACTACTTTTTTTTTATCTATATTGCAAGCTTATTTCCCTTGAGCTCAACCTTACCTTCATGCCACACGACTCATTCTAATTACACAACAAACACAGCAACAATCAGGAATTTGTCGACTATTTTTAATAATTTCTTATTTTATTCTTATTTACATCAACTCATACTTAACTCTGAACTACCTCAAATCAAATGGAATCAGTAAATCCTGGACATCGCCTACAATAACGAATCGATTATTTTTTATTTATCAGCATAAACTCAATTTGTTGACGTGTCACTTAATCAGGATAATCATGCGAATCTCAATCAACCTTAAGGCTTCTTTTCTTAAAAAAACACATACTCACACCTTAATTTTAGAGCATTTATTCATCATCTGCTTTTTTTAAGTTTGTGAATTATGAGGCACTAGGCAATACAAAAATTACTCTACCTCGCCTTCTTGCGCTTGTTTAATATCACGTATTGCAATACCACGTAATAGCCGGCCAAGAATGTCCGCTCCCGTGATTACTCTTTTCTCATCAGCCCAGATTAGAATAAGATCATTATCAACAACATCATCCATTTCAGATTTGGAACATACGCTTAAACGGGATAGCACGCTACCCAATAAAGTACCCGAATCCTTAACGATAATAGGGCGATGACAATAAATATAAGGATTAAACGATCCTGCAGAAAATAGAGCATCACGCAAAAAAGCATTAGCGTTCAACACAACACAGGGTTGATCATGTGCATCCACAATAATAATCCATTTTTTTCCGGAACTATTGATATCCAATAAAAATGAATCCAAAGTGCGATGCTCAAAATCTGGAAATACCGGCATGCCATCTTTTACTGGCAGACTAATGATACTGTTGGGATCAACATTCTCTCCTTCCTGGGTAACGGAGATGTCATCCAATGCAAGAAAATTCAGCGCACCGATACCCTCCAAACGTTCAATATCCGATTCCTCTGCTTCGATATGTTTACGAATCAACATCCTTAAATCACGTTCTCTAAAGTATCGAATGCCCTCTTCACCCAACCACCAATCCAGCACCATCGCCGAAGGCTTAGCAACCGGAAAAAGAATAACCTGGTAAATACGCAATAATGGCGCCAACAAAGAACCCATGCGCATAGCATGACGAGAAAAATAAGCCTGAGGAAAAATTTCGCCCGCAAATGTGATCAGAATTGTTGAGAAAAAAAAGGCCGTTACTCCAGTCATTACGGAATTAGACAACAGTGTCAATAAAACATTAATCGCAACATTACCCCATAGAATCGTAGCCAAAAGAAAATTAAAATCCTTTCGCAGTGCTAAAATTCCTTTTGCAGCAGAATTTCCGGCTAAAGCATCTACCTCCAGGCGTAAACGACTGATACCCAGCAACGCCAAATTCAGGCCGGAGAACATGGCAGACTGACTGATACAAAACAAAATACCAAGCCAAGTCAGAATATTGATCAACACAACATCCATTGAGCGCTTTGTAAACTCCTATTTTTATAAAATTAGAATAAAACTATCGGCATAATCTCTAAAACTGACTTTACATAAAAACTCTAAAAACAGTAATTCTTATTGTTGTGTTTTGTTTACGGGCACATTCTCCCTGTGTCACTAAGCGATGCAATATAATTCAGATACCCTTTTCAAATAATACGCTATAGCCAGCAGCCGATACCAGGCATGTGTTTTGGCTACTCCTGGGGCCAGGAGTTAGCTGTTAAACCGGCACGCCTAGCTGTCAAATGCACGCCAAAAAACATGCTAGAGCTAATTAATCAAACAACTCCATTGTCATTGTCATTGTTGCTCACAGTTAACAACTTACTCTTTTCTGCTTTATTTTGAATGTCGCATTCGATACTACGAAATTTCAAAGCTACTTTATGCTTCCAGCTGCTGTAGATCAATCTGCTTCAACAGACGCCCATATTCCGGCTACCATCAAACGAGCTCTTAAACATGGCTGCATCAAATAGCCGGGGACATCACCCTCCAGAGACAAAGTCAGAAAACACGCCATATGCTTAACTACATTCAACTACTTCGTCATCAAGACCACCATACCATATACCCACCAGTAGCATCCTGAGCAACAATAAACCAGAATCCATACCAGATAATTTAAATTTACGAAAGCATAAATACCTAGAGATTTTTGCAAAATCCCTCGCCATAAGTTTTATACTATTGATTACAAGGAGTTAATTTTCCAACTATTGGGGTTTTGCAAAAGTCTCTATCTCTAGTTATGTATCACCTATCTCTATAGCTTGTATCTAACTATGTCATTTGCACATCTATCCTCTTCCCATGCTGCGTTCGATCTGAACAGAAAATATTATTGTTTGCATTATCTTTATGCGAACCCACCCTTTTCCCTTAACTATTAGCAGATTCTTCACGTAATACACTCATCACCTGTATGAATAAAATGAAATTCACACATTGTAGTATTGTCAGCAATGCGTTATCTTAGTCACTAAGGATGTAAGGATTATATAAAATTAAACTTTTCTTATACTACTCATTAACTAACTCGCAAAAATATATGACAATGTGACGACGTTACTCGAATAGCAATTTCGGAAGCAGACAAACTATTTATACATTTGTAGAGTCTCCTACATGCGCATAGATAGTTAGAAAGATCGGAACCAGAACTAAATAGAAATAACTGTTCTAATATCGTAATAAAACAGCGTTTGTTAAATTTAAATTTTTAAAACCGAGAGGAAACATATGAAAAATTTCTTTTATGTATCAATATTAATGGTAACTCTATTCATTTTTGGTTGTGACACAAAGGAATCAAGTACGCCTCCTGAATCAAGCGCGGCTCCTGAGTCCAGCACATCTCCTGATATGGGCGAGAAGGCTAAGAATATAGAAGAAACAGCCACCGATGCGGCTGATGGGGTAAAGGAAAGTGTTTCAGATATTGTAGATAGTGTTAGCGAAGCAGCTGCTAATGCTGTTGAAACAATTAAAGACACCGCTTCTGACATGTTCGAAGACACCAAAGATATAACATCCGATGCTGTCGAGACCACCACAGATGCCGCATCAGATCTTTCCGAAAGCACGGAAGAAACAGCTGCTGATATTGTGGACCCAGTCAAAGATACCGCTTCTGACACAACCGAAGATACTCACGACATGGCTTCGGATATAACAGATGAAGCAAGTGAAGCAGCTTCTGATGCAGCAGAAACAACGGAAGATACTACCTCCGATACAGTCGAGGATATCGAAAGCATTGACTCTGATGATCGTTAAAAACGATCAGGAAGATTTGAGATTAAATAAAATTAATTACTATACAAAATAAAATAAGAATAGCCTCATAATAGCGATTTTGATGGCTTAATCTAGACTATTTGCATGCTTAAAAAGCTTGGACTATTCGACTCGAATATAGATCGAGTCGAATAGTATTTCAAATTCTTATAGTGAAAATAAATATCCATAAGTTTATAGAGCCCGATTCGTGTCAACCTTCGATGCTTAAATTAGCAGACTCCAAAAACGAAATTCCTTATCTAATATTAAGTCATCGAACTCAATCGACCCAGAATCCGATCATAACCACCCTTCAGGGGCATTCAAAACGGCTGATCTGGCTGGGTTAAAGAATTCTATTCATGTCTTCATCATACTAGACGTTTTTATCTTTATTAGATTTGATAGAGCTAAAAAATAAACTGAAATCAAGATACGTATCAATCAGCACTCTGAATCGTAAAAATAACGAATAAAAGGAAATTAAGATGGCTATCGATGGTATGAATCATTTTACGGTACTCACTAGCAACCTGGAACAATGTAAAGCTTTCTATATCGATGTGCTTGGATTTACAGAGGGTTATCGCCCACCGCTTGCTTCCTCCGGAGCCTGGCTCTACGCAGGAAATCAACCTATTCTACATATTATGGCTGGACGGCCATTGCCTGCTCAGGCCCAAGGCATTATCGATCATATGGCTTTTACTGCATCCGACCTTCAATCTGTGATTAACACACTCAATCAGCACAATATAAAATATGAACTTCGACGACAAAAAGATTCACAGACCTGGCAGCTTTTCTGCTATGACCCTGATGGAGCAAAGATAGAACTCGATTTTTCTGCAAATGAGCCGGAGCCCAAGGGAATCAGTAATACGACTCTCTAAAGTACTCTATTTTGTCACGTTGTCACGTTAGTCCGGTCGCTTTCCTAAGAATCAATTGAACTTGATTATCTGTTTACGCGCGACCACGTGCCATGTTTAACTGCCTCTACACCATTAAAAATAATGAGGGTTTTGCAAAGGCCTCGCCATGAGAATACAGCATAAGATCTGGTTAGAGATAATCCTTTCATCCAGCATTCACTTATCTAAAACTGGAAATTTAGCAATAATTTCGATTAGTTCATTATCACGCCTTACTTTCAGTGGTAACCAAGTACCGGGTGCATGACGCTTGACTACATCAATAATATCTTTCGTTTCTTTTACTTCCAGCCCTGCTATTTCTGTAATGATATCAGCATCCTGAAGATGGGCTGCTTCGGCAATACTGCCCTTCTCAACCTGTAAAATATGTGCACCACCATGTGCAATTTCAAAACGAATACCCAGTCGCTGACGAAGTGGTTGAAATGGCTGAGATATGTGCGGCATAACACCGAATACAGCATCAGCCACACCCACTATAAATTTTTCACAGGATTTACTAGTGTCCCATGGCAATAAAGATGCGATGTCTTTAATACCTAGATCACGTAACTGATGCGGCACGCCATAACCATACAAAATATGTCCCGACCCCATAATACCAACTACAAGTGGCTTTCTCTCCTCGTCAGATCCAGTGTGCTCTGAATACAAAATCTGTGCCATGGCCCGATCCCAAAGCTGTTGGCTTGAAATAAAACGCATAAAATCCGGATCATTATGATTAATCTCACCTTTTTTCCTATCCTTGCGGTCATGTCTTTCATAAATTGGCAACAGGTAATCCAAATAAGCATCGCTCGGTTTAGCCGGACGCGTTACACCCTCACGCTCATCTTCTGGTACACCATCAAAACCCTTTTCAGAAACCAGATGCCTGAGGCGTGTTTCAATATTCAATGCACGCATTGGTATGCGATTCATCCGCGCAAAATGAAATAACGGTAGATAAAGATTTGCATCAGTATTCCAAACCAAATCCCACTCCACTGCAGCGAGAAATGCTTTCTCACTGAGTTTCCCTGCCACCCAGTCATCCAACACGTTCTGAACGCGACGCGGAAACATTTCAAAACCAATAATCATGTCAGGTCGCATCGCATATAATGCTGCCAACGTCTGCAACTGCCAACGATGATGCTCATGATTCACATGAGTTTCTCCAAGCAATACCACAGACTCTCTGGCCGCATGTGAAATAACGTCGAAGTTCGATACCTTACCGACCCCCGGCACAACCCAGCTTGCCAGTGGCACACAGCCAAGCGTGTTGGGTTTACGATCCGGCTTTATTTGTGCCAGTGCAGTATTCAGGCTAATGCTTAATACCAGCAATATCATGCTAATAAATTTACTTTGTAAGGTAACGTTAAAAGCTACCATCTTTGAATTGTTATTCATGATCCATATCAAGTCTTTAGGTTGAATTTATAAAATTAAACAAGCGGTTATCCAACCCATTTTCTGGCATTTCTGAATATCCGCATCCATGGACCATCCTCACGAGAAAAAATAGGTTGCTGGGTTATTTTTTCTGATTCCGGAGGATACCAAGAATGTTGTGCTATTCTAAAAACACGTTCTGGATGCGGCATCAAAATATTAAATCGCCCATCCGCTGTCGTTAGACCGGTTATGCCTTGGGGTGAACCATTAGGATTGTAAGGATACATTTCAGTATGGCGAGCCTTGTTATCCACAAAACGCATAGTAACCAGCGATGAAGCTACTGAAGAAGCGGGTGTGCTGGAAAAATCCGCATAACCTTCCCCATGCGCAACAACGATAGGCATCAAACTGCCCGCCATGCCATCAAAAAATAAAGATGGGCTCTTTTGAATTTCTACTAAGACAAAACGTGCTTCAAATTGTTCTGATCTATTGCGTGTAAAATGTGGCCAATGCCCAGAACCCGGTATAATTTCATGCAAATGACTCAGCATCTGGCAACCATTGCACACGCCCAAAGCAAAAGTATCCTTACGTTGGAAAAATGCCTCAAATTCCTCACGTACACGCAAATTAAATAAAATCGACTTGGCCCAACCTACTCCGGCTCCTAACACATCACCATAGGAAAATCCGCCACACGCAACAAAGCCTTTAAAGTCTTTCAGTGAAATACGACCCGCAATGATATCGCTCATATGTACATCTATCGCAGTAAAGCCAGCTCGATCAAAAGCAGCTGCCATTTCTACATGACCATTTACCCCTTGTTCACGCAAAATAGCAATATTAGGCCTCATACCAGTTTGCACATAGGGTGCCGCTACATCTTGATTAATGTCAAAACTTAATCCCACATGTAAACCAGGATCCGTTATATCCAATATGCGATCATACTCCTGCTGAGCACATTCCGAATTATCACGCAGTCTCTGCATTTGATACGTTGTTTCTGACCAGGCACGATGTAGATCTATTCGTTTTTCTGAGAATATTGCCTTATTGTTGCGCATCAGGCGAATCTCATCTTTATCATTGGGCACACCAATAACAAAGCAGAATTCAAGCAATCCTTCTGCAGATAACGTATCCAGCACATCGTGGCGATGTTCAGATTTAACCTGGATAACAGCGCCCAGTTCCTCATTAAACAAAACGGCAAAAATATGCTCAAGAAACCTACCGGTCAATATTTCAGGATTTAATTCAGAGCCATCCACATCATTGGCAAGCGGGTCAAAACATAGCTGATCAAGATTAATCGTTATACCGGCATGCCCGGCAAAAGCCATTTCACATAATGTCACAAACAAACCACCATCTGAACGATCATGGTATGCAAGCAGCTTATTTTGGCTATTCAAGTGTTGTATAGCAGTAAAGAATGCCTTGAGTTTCTCCGCCCCCTCCAAGCCTACAATATCGGGGGCAATATCACCTATCTGTTTATAAACCTGTGCAAGTGCCGAACCACCCAGGCGATTTTTACCCATGCCGAGATCAATCAGTATTAATTCTGTTTCGCCACAATCCTTTTGTATTTGTGGTGTGAGTGTTTTACGCGTATCAACTACTCTAGAGAAAGCGGAAATAACCAGAGACAATGGTGACGTTACCTCCTTATTGAGCGATTCATGGCTAGATTCCCCTTCTTCCTTCCATGATGTCTTCATGGATAAAGAGTCTTTTCCTACAGGAATACTGATTCCCAGCTGTGGACATAACTCCATGCTGATTGCATGAACGGCATCAAATAAACCGGCGTCTTCGCCGACGTGTCCAGCCGCAGCCATCCAATTGGCGGATAGTTTGATCTCACTAAGTTGCTTAATGGGAGCCGCTGCAATATTAGTAATGGCTTCACCCACAGCCATGCGAGCAGCTGCAGCAGGTTTAATTAATGCCACCAGTGGGCGCTCACCGATAGCGAAGGCCTCTCCCAGATAGGATTGATAGTCCATCAATGTCACTGCTACATCTGCTACGGGCACTTGCCAAGGCCCCACCATCTGATCTCGGGCCGTCATTCCACCCACACTACGATCGCCGATAGTAATCAAAAAAGTCTTATCCGCCACTGCGGGTAATCGCAATACACGATAAACAGCCTCATATAAATTCAAATCAGCAGTATTGAACGATGGTAGCATCTTATCCACATGCACCACATTTCGAGTCATTTTAGGTGGTTTGCCTAACAATACTGAGAGCGCCATATTAACCGGAGGAATATCCTCTTTTTGATCAATAACAATAAGCTGCTGTTCTTCGGTTGCTTCGCCAACAACTGAAAATGGGCATCGCTCGCGCTCACAAATTGCTTGAAACAGTTTTAATGATTTGGGCTCAATTGCCAATACATAACGCTCTTGTGCTTCGTTACTCCAGATTTGCATAGGGGACATACTAGCGTCTTCAGAAGGAATATCGCGCAGACGGAAGCAGCCACCACGCCCTGAATCATGTACTAGCTCAGGAAATGCATTGGACAATCCACCTGCACCCACATCATGAATAAATAAAATCGGATTACACTCCCCCTTTCTTTCCATCTGCCAGCAACGATCAATGACTTCTTGCGCACGCCGCTCCATCTCAGGATTGCCGCGTTGCACCGAGTCAAAGTCTAATTTTTCTGTATTAGCACCGGTATCCATGCTGGAAGCCGCACCGCCGCCCAGGCCAATCAGCATGCCCGGACCACCCAACTGGATCAATAAGGTACCAGGTAGAAATTTTTCTTTAAATACATGCTTCTCAGAAATCTGGCCAATACCCCCTGCCAACATAATCGGTTTGTGATACCCACGCATCTCACCCGCAACATGTTCCTCAAAAGTACGAAAATATCCTGCCAAATTAGGTCGCCCAAATTCATTATTAAATGCTGCACCACCAATGGGCCCAGCCAACATAATGTCTAATGCCGAAACGATACGTGAAGGCTTGCCATACATTTGTGTAGGTCCGTATTCGAACGCCTCTGTCACATCTTTTTCCCAGGGTTGAATATAATCGGGAATATTTAGGTTAGAAACAGCAAATCCGGTTAGCCCTGCTTTAGGTTTAGCACCACGCCCAGTCGCACCTTCATCACGAATTTCTCCACCGACACCTGTAGCTGCGCCTGAAAATGGAGAAATGGCTGTCGGATGGTTATGCGTTTCAACCTTCATAAGCAGATGTGTTGGCTCCGATGCATAACCATAAATATGCTCCTCACCCGGATAGAAGCGCGCTATATTTTCTCCCTCAATAATACAAGAATTATCCGCATAGGCGACTATAGTACCTTTGGCGTTTGATTGGTGCGTATGTCGTATCATCGCAAACAGTGATTGATCCTGCGGTTTGCCATCAATGACCCAGCTCGCATTGAAGATCTTATGGCGACAATGTTCCGAGTTAGCTTGTGCGAACATCATCAACTCCACGTCAGTCGGATTACGACTAATGTGCGTAAAGCTATTAACAAGATATTCAATCTCATCAGTAGATAGAGCAAGGCCCATTTCATCATTGGCATTTTGTAATGTGTCTTTTCCCCCTGCAAGCACATCTATTATTCTTAATAAACCGGGTTCAAAATGATGAAATAATGCCTCAGCCTCTTCAAAAGAATCAAATACCACCTCAGTCATGCGATCATGCAACAGCGTCGGCAGTTTAGCTTTCATTTCAGGAGAAAGAATGCTTTCTATCTGAATATAAAAAGCAAGGCCGCGTTCAATGCGTTCAATCACATCTAGTCCACAATGATGAACGATATCAGTCGCTTTGGATGACCAAGGAGAAATCGTGCCGGAGCGCGGCAATACCAATTGTAATTGAGCATCAGAATGAACAGGTTGTTGTATCGAACCATCATCCAATATTTTTTCTAGAACGATACGCTCGCCTTCATGCAAATCACGAGATACCGCACAGAAATACCAATATTCGGCATAAATATGAGAAACTGGCAATCTATTGATGCGCATTGTATTGATTAATTTCTCAAGACGAAATGAAGAAAGTGCACTGCCACCACGAAATCGAAGCATTAGGAAAATGATCGGTGAATTTAAAAACAGTGATTTTACACGAGAAGAGAAGCTAACCGTTCTACAACTGACTAAACAATCAAAATGAATCATCCGAATCCTGTTTATTTCTCTGCTGAAATTCGTGCAATAGAACAACTTGCTGCAACCTTGCCTGATTCATCCAATCTCATGGAAAAAGCTGGATTAGCTGCAGCCCAGATAGCTCGGAATAGATTACTGATCAATGATAAAACTAATGTACTCATTCTGGCTGGACCGGGCAACAATGGTGGGGATGCATTTGTCGTTGCCCGTTATTTAAAACAATGGTATTTCAATGTCACCTTAGTTTTTACCGGTGACCGCATCAGGCTATCTAATGATGCAGAAAGAACAATGATGGCCTGGCTAGCAATAGGCGGTGAGATACGCACCGAAATTCCCATCAATAGAAACTGGGATGCTATTATCGATGGACTGTTTGGTATTGGATTTAATCAAAAAAAACAGCGTCGCCTCGAGGGCAAATACCTAGATTTAATCAAAACTGTTAGCAGCATGCGGCTGCCAATACTTGCATTAGATATTCCCTCTGGCCTGGAGAGCGATAACGGCTGTATCTACGACATGGCATTACGCGCTACTATCACGGTTACGTTTATTGGATTAAAGCCAGGCCTCCTGACTAATTATGGTCCCGAATATTGTGGTGAAATTTTATTACGTGACTTGGGACTCGATGTAACAACATTGCTTGCCCCCCATGTTTGGACAATTGATCACGCATTAATACCGACATTATTACCCCCTCCCCGGCTTGCCAACAGCCACAAAGGCATGTTTGGCAGCATCGGCATAGTCGGTGGATCAGCAGGAATGGTGGGCGCAGCATTGCTAGCCGGCAGAGCGGCACTACAACTGGGTGCGGGTCGTGTGTATCTCGGCCTGATCGCCCGTAATGCACCAACAGTTGATACCATCCAACCCGAACTCATGTTTCGCCTTGCCCATGAACTGGTTAAACTTAAACATCTGAACTGTCTCGTCATTGGCCCAGGTCTGGGCATGGAATCAGATGCTTATTCCTGCGTGGATTGTGCATTAAGCACTAAACTTCCTTTGGTATTGGATGCAGACGCATTAAATCTGATTGCGACGCATACATTTCTCGCTCAAAAGCTATCGCATCGTAACTTTCCTTCTATTATCACGCCTCATGCTGCCGAAGCAGCACGTTTATTAAACACAGATGTCATCACTGTCCAGAATGATCGCATGGCAGCTGCGCGGCAGTTATCAGAATATTTCAACTGCTATGTCGTATTAAAAGGCGCTGGTAGTATTTGCGCTCTACCTGAGGGAAAATACTATCTTAACACTAGCGGCAATCCCGGTTTAAGTAGTGCAGGTACGGGAGATGTGCTATCTGGCATGATCGGCACGCTATTAGCACAAGGACTCAGTACAGAACAGGCATTATTATTAGGAGTATATCTACACGGAGCTTCTGCCGATACATTATTAAGAAAAAATAACGGGCCATTAGGAATGGTCGCTTCAGAAATTATCATATCGGCACGCACCTTATTGAATAGATGGATTTATAACACCCCCTAAATTTTTATCGGCGGCGCCAGGTTGTCCCTTGAGGCCCATCTTCAAGAATAACACCCGTATCTAATAATCGCTCGCGTATAGCATCAGCTTCTGCGTACAGACCATTTTTGCGCGCACTAATACGTTTCTGAATCATTTGTTCTATTTCTTCCGGAGAGAATAATCCTTTATTCTCCGACAGCAGGCCATATTGCAAATAATCCTGTGGGTTCTGCTGCAGCAACCCCAATATTCCACCTAATGCTTTAAGTAAAGATGCACTTTGCTCGGATTTATTCTTATTCACTTCGCCTGCAAGATCAAACAATACTGCAACAGCCTCGGCCGTATTAAAGTCATCATTCATTGCATTCATAAATGTTTGAGCACGGATATCATTCCAGTCAATTTTGATATCAGAAATTTCATTTCCCTTTAATGCGGTGTACAAACGATCCAGTGCATGCTTTGCATCTTCCAGATGTTGATCAGAATAATTTAGTGGACTGCGATAATGTGCGCGTAAAATAAAGAAACGCACCACTTCAGCTTGATAACGCTCGAGTACATTGCGTACAGTAAAGAAATTACCCAGTGATTTGGACATTTTTTCATTATCAATCCGCACAAAACCATTATGCATCCAATAATTGACTGAACAATGTCCATGTACACCTTCACTCTGCGCAATTTCGTTCTCATGATGAGGAAACTGTAAGTCTTGTCCACCACCATGTATATCAAAATGCTCCCCTAAATAATGCGCGCTCATTGCTGAGCATTCTATGTGCCAACCTGGACGCCCTTTACCCCAAGGTGAATGCCAGGCGGGTTCATCAGGTTTGGCTGACTTCCATAGTACAAAATCAAGTGGATCTGCTTTGTATAAATCAATCTCAATACGTTCCCCTGCACGCAAATCATCCAGAGATTTACCAGAAAGCTTGCCATAATCAGGAAATTTGTGAACCGCATAATATACATCGCCATTACTTGCGGCATAAGCAAGATTCTTATCCACCAATGCGCTAATCATAGCAATCATTTTTTCCACATAACAGGTTGCACGAGGCTCATGCGAGGGCTGCATGACACCCAGCGCCAGCGAATCCTGTTCCATTGCCTGAATAAAACGATCAGTTAATACTTGAATTGACTCATTATTTTCCCTGGCGCGCTTAATAATTTTATCGTCAATATCGGTAATATTGCGTACATATATTACTTCAAAACCAATGGTTTTAAACCAGCGAACCACGATATCAAACACAACCAATACACGGGCATGTCCAAGATGACAATAGTCATACACCGTCATACCACAAACATAGATCTTTACTTTCCCAGGTATTAGCGGGACAAAATTCTGTTTTGCTCGAATGAGCGAGTTATAAATTTTAAGCATTGTGGATTAGATCAGATTGAGATTGTGGAACCAGCTATCTTCTTGATAGAATTCGGAACGCTCTGGACATAATCAGGTAAAAAAAGCGTAATAAGTATAGCATAATTAGATACTTCAAGCTTTCATCCAGATATTATTATCTCTTTAATGGGAAGATTTTATGCATTTTTTTCGGTTATTTGTGTTATTTTTATTCATGTTAAGTAGTGCGCTGGTTTACGCTGCTAATTCGCCGCATATTAAAATCCAAACCAACATGGGTAGTATTACACTTGAGCTCTATCCTGATGAGGCGCCTAAAACAGTCGAAAATTTCTTGCGTTATGTAGAAGATGGATTCTACCAGAACACGCTATTTCATCGCGTTATTCCACGCTTCATGATCCAAGGCGGCGGGTTTGATAAAACACTCAACCAGAAACCAACAAGACAACCCATTGAGAATGAAGCATCTAATGGCCTAAAGAACCAGATTGGGACGATCGCAATGGCACGTACTTCAGATCCACACTCAGCCACCGCACAGTTTTTTATTAATGTAGCAAATAATACTTTCCTTGATTATACGGCACCAAGTCATCGAGGTTACGGCTATACAGTATTTGGTAAAGTTATTAGCGGAATGGAAATTGTTAATAAGATTGCCAGCACTTCAACAGGTGCCAGAGGATCCTTTTCTAGTGATGTACCTAAAGACAGTATCATAATAGAAAAGATTGAACTGATTCAAATAACCAATTAATAAACAAAGAAATAATGATCAAATTACATACAAATTATGGCGTAATCGCATTAGAATTGGATAGTGAGAAAGCACCAGAAACAACACATAATTTTCGAGAATATGTAACGAGTGGATTTTATGATAATACAATCTTTCATCGCGTTATTGATGACTTTATGATTCAAGGCGGGGGATACGAATCAGGAATAAAACAGAAGCAAACACGCGCCCCAATCCAAAACGAGGCAGCCAATGGCCTTAAGAATGATACTTATACTGTTGCCATGGCTCGCACATCTGATGTTCATTCCGCAACAGCTCAATTCTTTATTAATGTGGCAAGTAACGGATTCCTTAATTATACAGAACCGACTTCTCAAGGCTATGGCTATTGTGTATTTGGTAAAGTTGTAGAAGGGAAAGATGTTGTCGATAAAATAAAAAAAGTTAAAACAGGAGATTACAATGGACACAAAAACGTCCCCATAGAAGACGTTGTCATTCAGAAAGCAGAAATCGTTTAGCTATGAAATTACCAATAAAAAGACCGCTGCATAACTGGTTATCTCGGGCTGGGAAAGATTTTTAAGTGTTTGATTTATCAATGCTGCAAGTAATCAGAAAAGCTCAAAAATACAGTTATGCAGCGGTCTTATAAATATTTTCATCAGAAAATTAATCTGCTGCCATGAAATACTATGATAAGCCTCTTGTCAAATCTGCTTGAAGATCTTTCACGGCTTCCAGTCCAACTGCCATGCGTAGCAAGCCCTCAGTGATACCAGCTGCATCTCGTGCTTCCTGGCTGATACGTCCATGTGTTGTACTTGCGGGATGGGTCAATGTACTTTTTGCATCGCCCAGATTAGCCGTGATTGAAATCAGTCGGGTAGAATCAATAACCCGCCACGCAGCTTCCCGCCCACCTTTTACCTCAAACGACACAATACCTCCTCCACTTTTCTGTTGATATTTGGCAAGGTCATATTGTGGATGTGATGGCAAGCCGGGATAGTAAACCCGGCTCACATTGGGGTGTTTCTCTAGCCAATTCGCTACTTCCATAGCATGGGCAGCATGGGCATCCATACGAATCTTAAGTGTCTCTATGCCTTTGAGTATTACCCAGGCATTAAAAGCGCTTAGCGTCGGTCCTGCGGTACGTAAAAAACCAAATATACCCCCATCCATTAATAAATCACGCTTACCTAATACTGCGCCACCCAGTACCCTACCCTGACCATCTAGATATTTAGTTGCAGAATGAATAACCAGATCAGCACCCAGTGATAAAGGTTTCTGTAACATCGGCGAACAAAAACAGTTATCAACCGCAAGCCAGACACCCGCTTTCTTTGCAATCTCTGACAAAGCTGTGATATTCGATATTTCAGTCAGGGGATTAGAGGGGGTTTCCAAAAAGAAAAGCTTCGTGCTGGGTTTTACTGCAGCACTCCAGGCAGCAGTATCTGTCGCTGATACAAATGTTGTTTCGATCTTAAAACGTCTCAGAATATGATCGAACAGATTTACTGTCGCACCAAATAAACTACGAGAGGCCACAATATGATCTCCAGCAGATAATAACCCCATCACGCAAGCCAATATCGCAGACATGCCCGTAGAGGTTGCAACACAGGCCTCTGCTCCTTCCAGCGCTGCAAGCCGTTCTTCAAAGGCACTTACAGTCGGATTACTAAAACGTGAATAGATATTTCCTGGCTCCGCACCAGAAAATCGTGCCGCAGCTTGAGCGGCACTTTCAAAAACAAAACTCGAGGTAAGATACATTGCCTCAGAATGTTCATTAAATTGACTACGGTGAATACCTGTATGCAGCGCTAATGTTTCTGCATCAAAATTATCGGACATGCAAAACTCACTCCAAATTAGAATTCGTATAATTTTTTTTGAAACGATTTCACTTTATCTTTGACATTCAAATAAAATACCACCTAATCTACAACTGCAAAACTTAAATCCAGTTGAGTACTGAATTTAGCCTGTGACTGTGCTGGCTCCGCATTACGCTGTGACTCGATAATATTCAAATATTCCGGTGTTACATTACCCGTTATATAATTTCCATCAAAACAAGAGGTCTCAAAGCTAGTAATCGCTGGATTTACTTTTGCCACAGCTTCATTTAATGATTCAAGATCCTGATAAATAAGGTAATCAGCTCCTATCTCATGACATATATCTTCATCACTGCGATCAGTCGCAATTAATTCTTGGCGAGTAGGCATATCAATTCCATAAACATTAGGATAACGTACCGGCGGCGCAGCAGATGCAAAATAAATTTTCTGCGCACCAGCCTCCCGTGCCATTTGCACAATCTCACGGCTGGTTGTTCCGCGTACAATGGAATCATCTACCAGTAACACATTTTTTCCTCGAAATTCAACGCTGATCGCATTCAGCTTTTGACGAACTGATTTACGGCGTTGTTGCTGTCCGGGCATAATAAAAGTGCGTCCGACATATCGGTTCTTAACAAAACCTTCTCGGAAATTCACACCTAAATGATTTGCGAGTTGTAATGCGCTCGGACGACTAGAATCTGGAATAGGAATTATCACATCAATATCAAGATGACGCATCGTTCTGGTAATTTTATTGGCCAGGCTTACACCCATATTAAGCCGCGTTTCATAAACTGAAATACCGTCAATCACGGAATCTGGACGTGCCAAGTAAACATATTCGAAAATACAGGGGTTTAATGTTGGATAATCAGCACATTCTTTATTGTTATAAAAGTTACCATTTTCATCAATAAAAATTGCTTCACCTGGCGCAATATCACGTACTAATTTGAATCCGAGCGTATCCAGCGCAACACTTTCCGATGCGATCAGATATTCACTACCTTGTTCCGTCTCTATCGTGCCAAAAACCAACGGACGAATTCCATAAGGATCACGGAAAGCCAACAAACCATAACCTGCTATTAGCGCTACAACCGCATAAGCCCCTTGACATCGCCGATGCACACCTGAAACTGCCGAAAAAATTGCCGTAGGATCAAGCTGATAATTACGCGTGCTTTCTTGTAATTCATGCGCCAAAACATTGAGTAGTACTTCAGAATCTGAATTAGTATTAACATGACGTAGATCTGCACGAAACAATTCCTGATTAAGCTGAGCTGCATTGGTAAGATTACCATTATGGCTCAATACGATACCAAATGGTGAATTAACATAAAATGGTTGCGCTTCAGCTGAAGATCTCGCTGATCCGGCAGTAGGGTAACGTACATGACCAATACCCATATTTCCCGTTAAAGCACGCATATTCCGAGTACGAAACACATCCCGTACCATACCGCAGCCCTTGTGCATATGGAATGTATTACCTTCGGCTGTAACAATACCGCTCGCATCTTGCCCACGGTGCTGCAACATTAACAACCCATCATAAAGTAACTGATTCACAGGTGTCTGCGCAACGATGCCGAGAATCCCACACATAGAAATACTCCGAAAATTTGACCTGAATCAGTGACGCATTGGAAGATAAAAGATAATTTGTTCGCGATTGGATGAATAAGAGTACCAATCGCACATGCCACCTAGTCCGCATAGACTGTTACAAATATTCTTAATATGTTTCATCACTTCCATAACTAATTCTGCTCGATAAATCATTTGGTAACCAAGGTCTTACTTCTATCACAAGAACTTCTAAGGGGCGACTTAATAGCGCTTGCTGCCAAAAAGATTGTTGAGGCAGCGTGGTCAATCCCGCCATTAGAACAAGCAACATCACTACTAACATGCCACGTAACAAACCGAAAATTGAGCCTAAGAATCTATCAATAAATCCTAAACCAATGCCTTTTACCAAGGCTGACAGCAACGTTGATATCAACATGGCTATTAATAATACTGACAGAAATACCACAATAAATGCAGTCATTATCCGGAATGATACGCCATTAATCCCTGATGGCAACAAAGGTTCAAATTCTGTTGCATAAGAGCTGGCCACTATCAATGCAACGATCCACCCCGATAACGACAGTACTTCACGTACTAATCCTCGCATAATGCTTAAAATAATCGATACGAAAAGAATACCTAGAACAATATAATCAAAGATGGTCATTTGCTAGAGAACTGAGAATAATAGTTAATAACACGAAATCATTCTCACATGAAAAGGCTTTTATTTCTTTAATCGACTCTGTATCAATACACAGCTTCACCAATAACTTATCTGCTCGTTATAACACCATCCATACCCAATTTTTTTAATTTTACAAGTTCACTCTCTGCTATACCTCTTGTCGGAAAAGGTCCAATTCGTACACGAGTGATTTCGTTATTATCTATCTTAATAGTTTCAGTGTAGGCTCTAATACCATTAAAAACAAGCTGCTGCAATTGTTGCTTAGCTTTAGCATGATCAGAAAAAGCGCCTAATTGCACAACAAATTCGGACGCAACACTACCCACTTCCTTATTTTTAGCGACAACTTCGGTTTTGTTTTTAACTGGGATTTTGGTCCTATTTCTATCAGGTAGAGGCTTGTATCCGGGAATAGGGATAGCAGCATATTCCTGTTCCATCAACATTTCTGAGAAGTTCTTATTACCTTGCGGAGAATCTAAAGATTCAGCAGGCAACCGTTTTATTGAGTCTATTTCTTCGTAAGGATCAACAATAGGTAATTCATCAGTCGGTAAAAGCAAATGGGTTGAATCACTGATCATATCCTCCGAAGGAATACGAATATCGATCTCATACTGCTCCTGCTTTGGTTCATCAAATATCATTGGTAAAATGATAACTGCTATAATCACCAACGTAATCGCGCCAAGCAACCGTCTTCGGGCCCGCTTTCTTAATAATAGCTCTTCTTCACTGATATTTTTTGTCATTTAGAAGTACCTAGTTCATTATCTATACTGTCTCATATTCTGGTATTGTAATACCGCACCAACCGTATAGAATGAGCCTAGGACACAAATTCTATCATTTTTACTCGCATGTTCACAGGCAAATGCAAAGGCTGCGACAGTATCAGAAAAAGCATGAATAATCCCATTCATTTTTGTTATTCCAGCGTCCTCCAACTTTTCCACTAGTTCATCAGCGCTCGCGCCGCGTAACGATGAATCAATAGATGATATCAACCAGACATCTATACTGTATTTTAATGCTTCTATAACACCCGCAATATCTTTATCCCTTAGCATAGCCAAGACCGCATAAGTATATTGATGAGGCTTTGCAGCATCAAGATTAGCTGCCAGAGTGCGTGCGGCACTTGGATTATGAGCGACATCCAGTATAATTAACGGTTGCCCGGGCAATACCTGAAATCGACCAGGCAATACGACTTCCAGCAAACCACGACGGATATCATTCATGCTCGTCGGCAAACTCTCCCCCAGCATGCCCAATGCTGCCAGGCAAGTGCTAGCATTTTGTAGCTGATTAGTGCCGCGCAATGCGGGATGAGATAAAGAATGGCGCCATCCTTTAGGACCCCAGAAGTCCCACTGAGCCTCCTTCGCCACATAACCAAAATCCCTATCGACATGAATTAGGCTGGCACCAATTCTTTCTGCATACTCAGGCACGGTTAGCGGCATTTCTCGCTCCGAACAAATAGCCGCCTTGCCTTTCCGAAAAATACCGGCTTTCTCAAATCCAATTTTATCCCGCGTATCCCCCAGATAATCCATATGATCAAGATCAATGCTAGTTAATATGGCACAATCCGCATCGAAAATATTTACGGCATCTAGGCGTCCGCCTAGTCCAACCTCTAAAATGGCCACATCCACTTCCGCTCGGATAAATAAATGCATTGCAGCCAATGTACCAAACTCAAAATAAGTTAAGGAAACACCGCACTGAATCCTGGCTGATTCCACCACCTCAAATGCCTGGCATAATAAATCATCGCTTATTGGACGCTGGTTTATATGTATGCGTTCGTTATAGCATAATAAATGAGGTGAAGTATAACAACCAACACGATATCCAGCACAGGTTAAAATTGCCTCCAGCATCGCACAGACAGAGCCTTTCCCATTGGTCCCACCCACAATGACAAGAGGGCATGTAGGAGCCAATCTAAGTTTTTTTCTGACATGATTAACACGTTCCAGCCCCAAATCAATAATATTTGGGTGAAGCTGCTCTAGATAAAGAAGCCAGTCCGATAGTCTGCTATTAGGTTCTATGCTTGGATCTGTCATTTACTTTCAATCATGGCTCGACAAAGACAACTATGGTAAACGACTGACTATCAATCATGAAAATAACAAATAATCATATTACAGGAGCTGGCATACGCATTAACAATGTACAAAGATTCACAATTTCGTCACGCATCTGTCTACGATCCACAATCATATCTATTGCCCCATGCTGCAGTAGAAACTCAGCACGCTGAAAACCCTCTGGAAGAGTTTGACGCACTGTCTGTTCAATAACACGAGGTCCAGCAAAGCCAATTAACGCACCCGGTTCAGCAATTACAATATCACCAATAAAAGCAAAACTGGCTGATACGCCACCCATAGTTGGATCCGTCAATACCGAAATAAAAGGAAGTTTCTCTCTACTTAAACGGGTTAATGCGGCCGTTGTCTTCGCCATTTGCATCAAGGAAAACAAACCTTCCTGCATACGTGCTCCACCACTAGCAGTAAAACAGACAAAGGGCAAATGCTGTTCGACACACACCTGTATACCTCGAACAAAACGCTCACCAACTACTGAGCCCATTGAACCACCCATAAAACCAAATTCAAAAACAGCTATAACTATGGGAATCGTCTTAATGTTACCTTGCATAACAACCAAGGCATCATTTTCATCAGTATTTGTTTTAGCCTGAGATAACCGATCAATATAGCGCTTACTGTCTTTAAATTTAAGTGGGTCGATTGCTAACACTTCTACCCCAATCTCTTGACGTCCTTCAGTGTCCAGCAATAAGTCAAGCCGATTTCTAGCAGAAATACGATTATGGCAGCCACACCTAGGGCAGACATTAAGATTCTTAACCAAGTCAGTATAATAGAGTACCGCCTCGCAGGCGCTACACTTGCTCCAGAGACCCTCCGGAACGATTTTTTTTTCGCCGTTCTCCTTACGCTTAATCTTCGGCGGAATAATTTTTTGAAACCAGCTCATGGATAGAATATCCTACAATGAATATTTAATAGTGCTATCACCCTGATCAATAGCGTAGCGCAATGATTTCAATAAATTATGAACATTTGCTAATAATTCTGACTTAGATGATCTTTCAATCTCTTCGATAATGCGACTGCCAATTACCACGGCATCGGCCAACACTGATACCGCTCTGGCCGTATCTGCATCACGAATGCCAAAACCAACACCAATTGGAATCGAGATAAATAAACGTAATTGCGTCAGCATATTTTCTACTTCATTTAAGTCAAGATGTGATGCACCTGTCACACCCTTAAGTGAAACATAGTAAATATATCCTTGAGCCACTTTTGCCATTTGTTGTATGCGTTCTTGCGGTGTTGTAGGAGACAACAAAAAAATTGCATCAATTTCATGACGTTCTAGATGTTTTATCCATTCATCACATTCCTCAGGTGGGTAATCAACAACCAGCACCCCATCTACACCACATTCTTTTGCTTTAGAAGTAAAATTCATATATCCCATCGCTTCTATGGGATTAGCATAACCCATTAATACAACAGGCGTATTCATATCCGTTTTTCTAAATGTCGACACCATCGTCAAAACATCTTTGAGTCCCACCTGATGCATCAATGCTCGCTCGGAAGAACGCTGAATAGTCGGTCCATCAGCCATGGGGTCAGAGAATGGCACGCCAAGTTCTAGAATATTCGCACCCGCCTCTACCATTTCATGCATTAAAGGAACAGTCAACGTCGGATCTGGATCACCTGCTGTAATGAATGGAATCAGCGCTTTCTTCTTTTGCTCTTTTAGTAAATTAAAAGTTCTAGTAATACGATTCATACGATATGAGTATTGTTGGGTTTATGAGAACAGTCCACTTTAATATTCAGAACACAAATAGATATACAATACAGCATCATAACGTTAATCCAGACATCTGCGCTACAGTTGACATATCCTTATCACCCCTGCCCGATAAATTTACCAAGAGTAACTTATCTTTACCCAATGTCGGCGCATATTTAGCCGCGTATGCCAATGCATGGCTGGATTCTAACGCTGGCATAATCCCCTCATAGCGACAAAGTGCATGAAATGCCGATAACGCTTCATCATCAGTAACCGCCACATATTCGACGCGACCAATATCCTTAAGCCATGCATGTTCTGGACCAACGCCTGGATAATCCAGGCCGGCAGAAATCGAATGCGTATCAATTATTTGACCATTCTCATCCTGAATCAGATAAGTGCGATTCCCATGCAACACACCTGGCGTTCCTTTCACCAAAGTAGCGGCATGTTGATTAGTTTCAATACCTTTACCAGCAGCCTCTGCACCAATCATATGCACATTACTGTCAGCGATATACGGATAGAACAATCCAATAGCATTCGATCCTCCCCCAACACAAGCAATCAATACATCGGGTTGCCTTTCATACATCTCCTGCATCTGAATCTTTGCTTCATTTCCAATAATAGATTGAAAATCACGCACCATCATAGGGTAAGGATGCGGTCCAGCAACGGTACCAATGATATAAAAAGTATCCTGAACATGAGTCACCCAATCACGCATGGCCTCGTTGAGAGCGTCTTTCAGTGTCTTAGATCCAGACTCAACCGGTACAACGGTTGCACCCAGAAGCTTCATTCGATAAACATTAGTAGCTTGACGTTTTACATCTTCAGAACCCATGTAAACTACACATTCCATTCCATAACGCGCAGCCACCGTCGCACTCGCAACACCATGCTGCCCAGCGCCTGTCTCAGCAATCACACGTGTTTTTCCCATCCGGCGGGCTAGCAAAGCCTGTCCAATAGTATTATTAATTTTATGTGCCCCGGTATGATTCAGATCTTCTCTTTTAAGAAGAATCTGTGCGCCACCCAGATATTCTGACCATCTTTTTGCGTGATAAATAGGACTAGGACGACCTACAAAATGCTTTAATTCATAGGCAAACTCTGCCTGAAAATCAGGATCATTACGATAATGCTCGTATTCCGCACGTAATTCCTCTAATGCCGACACCAATGTTTCAGCAACAAACACACCCCCGTAAGGGCCAAAATGCCCCTTTTTATCGGGAAGATCATAAACATTCACTATTTCTAACTCCTTGCATGAAAGCAGAGATTTTCGTTTCGTCTTTTATACCTTTGACAGCCTCCACGCCACTCGACACGTCAACCGCCCATGGCCGAGTTTGTTTAATTGCCAAAGCCACATTACCGGAATGGAGTCCACCAGAGAGAATGAATGGTAATGGTAAATCTTGAGGAATCAAATCCCAATCAAACACATGTCCCGTTCCCCCCGGCATATTCACAGAATAGGTATCAAGCAGTAAACCTTTTGAATTGCTATAACGAGCAGCGTATTGTAACAAATCTATTCCACTCCTCACTCGAATAGCCTTAATATAGGGCAATGAAAACTGATTGCAGAATTCAGGTGACTCATCACCATGAAATTGTAGCAGGGTTAGGCCTGCACGAGTTGCTGTTTCCTCTACCCAGTTCCGAGTTGGATTCACATATACCCCTACAGTACTAACAAATGCCGGCAATTTTTCAGTAATCTGGCCTGCTATATCAGGTAAAACGGCGCGCGTACTTTTAGGCCAGAATACAAAACCTATTGCATCAGCCCCTAATCGTGCAGCGGATAATGCATCTTCAACACGAGTAATTCCACATATTTTTACATGAACCGGCATAACCATGTTTATCTAGAAACCTTTGCAAAACCCCAATAGTTGAAGAATTAACCTTTTATAATCAATAGTTGAAAGCTTCTGATGAGGGCTTTTGCAAAAACCTCATCTAATGAAGTAATAAAAACACAGCACGTAAATCAGCATCCAACAATCTGCCGATGCCATAATTCCTCTCATCGCAGTATAGCAGGCAAGCATATCTCAAATGGGTATTCAATAAAATCAGGTAATTGCCATATTGAATCGTAACTAACTCCCGCTAAATATAGTCCGGCAGCAGAAAAAGTCGGCGCAGCATAGGTTCGGTTGCGGCTCTCAAGCAGTGTTTGCATCCATTCAGGCGCGTATTTCCCTTTACCGACATATACGAGACTACCCACTATATTACGAACCATATGTTGTAAAAAAGCATTAGCACATATTTCAAAAATAAAAAAATTATTTTGACGATAAATTTCTAATCTGGTTAACCTCCGTACAGGAGATTTTGCCTGACATGCAGCGGCGCGAAAAGCCGTAAAATCATGCTCCCCCAGTAACATTTTAGCAGCAACCTGCATTCGTGTCAGATCAAGAGAATGATGTAGCCAACCTACCCTAGCGTGACAAAGACCCGGACGGACAGGACGGTTCAATAACAAATAAAGATAACGACGCTCATAGGCACCATAGCGAGCATGAAACTGATCGGATACCACGGATGCCCATGATACAGCGATATCATGAGGCAGGAATCGATTAACACCACGAACCCAGGCATTTAAGGGGCGCTGTGCCTGCGTATCAAAATGAACTACCTGATATAGTGCATGCACCCCCGCATCGGTACGGCCAGCCGTGACAACACGAATAGTATGACAAGCAATCTTTGACAAGGCTATTTCCAGGATGTCCTGAACTGAACCACCTGCCGGCTGACTTTGCCAACCACAATAACGGCTACCGTTATATTCTAGAACCAGCACGATTCTCACAATAAAAATACCGCTATTTCAAATCTAATTCGTATAACCACTATAAATAGGTAATTAATGACAAACACAAAAAAACTATAAATCTTCTAATATCCTTCGTGCAATCTCTTGTTGCTGTGCATCCCCCTCATGCATCACCTCTTCTAAAATCTCTTTAGCACCCTCTTTATCATCCATTTCCTGATAAGCTTTTGCCAAATCAATCTTTGTTGCAACTTCATGCCACTGTGCAGTCTTCTCTACAATGCTTTCATCATCGGATATAGGCGGAGCAGACGGGTCATCCATATTCAGATCAGACAAATCTGACTCGGATGAAGGTAACATAGAATCTGCAGCGATACTAGATTCGCCAGGCGATGGAACCGCCTTCTCACTTGCTTCCGTATTTTTATTCTGGGATGTAGCTTCATCCAGCAATTCCGTATCAGAAACCTCAGTCGTCGGTGTATCAAGCTCAAATACAATACTATCTTCCATATTATTCAGTTCGCTTTCAGATTCTAGCCGCTTAAAAGGATCATCTAATCTTTCAGTATCCATTGAATCTGTCGAAAAATCATAATCTTCTTCATACGTTGACAATCCTTCAGTGCCAGATCTATCCGATGGTCCCGCTCCATCCAGATCAAGATTCATTTCAGCATCTTCCGCCATCTCCTTTACTGAATCTATTTCAGAGCCGAATTGATCTACAGCCACATCAATTTTCGCCTGGTTCGTTTCCTTATCTTTAACTGCTTCAGCACCATTAGTTGCACGATCTAAATTCAGCTCAACATCAGATTCAGATGCGCTCCTTTCCCAACTTCCAGGTTGATCCTGTAAACTGATCGCCTTTTCCGAATCGGCACTATCATTTACAGCATCATGTACATTTTTACTCGAAAAAGAATCAACATCCTGATCAGATAAATCTCTTTCAGCTTCATTAACACGAGATGAGCTGACATCATCAAATCCTGGTGGGACCACATACTTTTTATCAATCCGCGGATCATCTGTATCAAACGAGGAAAGTGAATCAGTTGTCGTCGCTGCGGCCACCATGTTATGGCGTGCCAACGATTCCTCATCAAAATCTTCTATTTCCTTATGACTTGCCTCACTCTCGGATCTTTTCCGACGAACAATAATCAGTATTCCCAATAGTGACAAAACAAGAATCACTCCTACATATTCAATTCTTTCATTTAATTGATTTATCAGAGAAGCACCATCAGTGGTGGGAGAATGATTCTGAGCAAGGCTATCTGCGGTGGATTGAGAAGTCACAACAGATTTTTGCTTATCAGAGGAATTTGGCGACAGGTCTGATGTTGAATCAGATGACGGTGTAACCACTTCAATTAAATCTGATGCTGGTAGTGACTTGATTTCCGGTGTAGTTTCAGCTTGTAATTGCGCCTTTGCCAAAACAGGATCTTCTAATTCCAAGAGTAACTGTAAATTTTCAATACTTTTTTCAAGCATTGCAACACGTTCATTAGCCTCCTTTAATGCCAAATTTCGCGCAATAGAGTCCTCTTCCATCATACGAAGACGATCTAACGTTGTCCCATCAGTCGTATTCTCAGAAGCATTTATAGATTGAGTTCCACTAGAAAGCTTCAATATTTCTTTAGGTGATTCCATCATGGCAACAGATTCATTGCCAACGGTTGTTGATATTTGTCCCGTATCTGTCTGTTTAAGTATATCTCGTGCCTGCGCCCCTCCCGAAACGGTTGCCAATTTGTCTCGATAACCATACCAATCAGTTACCTGCGCTTTTACTTCCATATTCGCATCCGTCTCTTTAATCATCGCTATTTCACCGCTACTGGGTATACGTAAGATAGCACCTACCTTTAACAGATTCATATTATTTTTTATAAAGGCGTCATGATTTGCACGATACAATGCAACCAACATTTGATTAAGGTTTACTCCCTGAGGTGAAACTTCACGGGCAATCCTAGATAATGTATCTCCTCGAGCAACAGGCCCATAAGTATCTGTTACTTGACTGGTTACAACAGGCTGACGCAAGGAAAAATTTGAATCATCGGCCTGCTGACCAGGTAACACAGTCCGCTCATCTAGCTCAGATTCATTCGCAGCAGATATCAGTTTAACTGTGGGTACGACAGGTTCTGGTATGTCTGTCTCAACGGGATCCAATAATATCGTATATTCACGTAACAGACGGCCCGATGACCAACTTAGCTCCACCAGCATATTCAAAAATGGCTCGTTGACGGATTGTGGAGAAACAATTTTGGCATACAACGCACCACTAGAACGTGACTCTATGGAAACCGCGAATGTAGAGAAGAAAGGCTCGTAATTAATACCGGCTTTTTGAAATGCATCACGTGACGCAAGATTCGCTTTTAGGGAAGAAACCTCACTATTGCCTATTGAAACCAAATCGATTTCCGCTCTAAATGGCTGTCCCAAAGCAGAATTAAGCGTTAATTTACCTAATCCCGCAGCATAACCGGCCCATGGCAACATCGAAATGATTACAAACAAGCATATTCTAAAAAAAGATTTATACACGGAGGTACCCTTTTGTGTTCTTAGGAAGACAAAAAATGCTAGCATTGCATGGTGTTTATATAAGCTGAGATTATTCCTTACTTTATATACTAATTTGTTCCGATTGAATGCATAACCAAGAAAACCGCCGGTATGCCAGCACCTTACCTTAGTAAGTCATTAACCCCAGATTAAGCGTTACTCTTCTATTAAAATACGTAACATCCTTCGTAGTGGTTCTGCAGCGCCCCAAAGCAGCTGATCTCCAACCGTGAATACGGACAAATATTCCTTCCCCATAGCCAATTTTCGTATCCGTCCTACTGGTATCGATAATGTTCCCGTAACTGCGGTAGGCGTTAATTTTTCTGTCGTAAGCTCTCGTTCATTAGGCACGACACTCACCCACCTGTTGGATTGAACAATTACATCTTCAATTTCATCTAATGGCACATCTTGTTTTAATTTAATTGTTAAAGCCTGACTATGGCAACGCATGGCACCTACTCTGACACATATACCATCTACAGGAATTGGCTGGTCACGATGGCCAATAATCTTATTTGTTTCAGCCTGTCCTTTCCACTCTTCACGACTCTGCCCATTTCCAATATGCTTATCTATCCAGGGAATTAAGCTCCCCGCCAGTGGTACACCGAAATTTTCTACCGGAAATGCCTTATTACGCAGTGCTCCCGCTACTTTTCGATCAATATCCAGTATGCTTGAAGCAGGATCATCCAACAAATCCTTAGCTGCTCGATGCGCTTCACCCATTTGCTGCAACAATTCACGCATATTTTGTGCCCCTGCACCAGATGCCGCTTGGTACGTTGTGGCACTCATCCATTCCACCATGTCTTCTTCAAGCAAGCCACCTACCGCCATTAACATCAGACTGACAGTGCAATTACCACCAATATAATTTTTGATACCATTATGTACACCCTGCTTAATAACAGGCATATTAACTGGATCAAGTATAATGATGGAATCATCTTCCATGCGTAAGGTTGACGCTGCATCAATCCAGTATCCTTGCCAACCAGACCGGCGTAATTGACCAAAAATTTTTGTAGTGTAAGCGCCGCCTTGACAAGAGATAATGACATCCAATCGCTTTAATTGCGCGATATCATAGGCATCTTTAAGTAATGGTATTTCCTTGCCAATATCAGGACCTTTTCCGCCTATCTGAGAGGTTGTAAAAAATATGGGCTCTATCGATGAAAAATCTTCTTCCTCCCGCATGCGCTGCATCAACACGGAACCAACCATTCCTCGCCAACCTACAAAACCTACCTGTTTCATTAATGATCTCTAATTTAATAGTTAGTTAAGATACTGCTAAAAAATTTGTAATCGCATGTAAACGCGAATAAAAACACACAACATCAATAATTAAGATGTTATCGACATCATTCGATTATTATTGAATAATGTCGATGCGCTATAAACTCGCTAATATTGCATCACCCATTTCCACTGTACCCACCATATTCATTCCTGAGCTGCCAATATCACTTGTACGATAGTTTTGGGATAATACTTTTTTTACTGAATTTTCAATACGTTGTGCAGAATCTTCCTGATTAAAAGTATAACGTAGCATCATTGCAACCGACAGGATTGTTGCCAGTGGGTTCGCCATGTTCTTATCCGCGATATCAGGTGCTGAGCCATGTATGGGTTCGTATAGCCCTTTATTGTTTTCATCAAGTGAAGCAGAAGGCAACATCCCGATAGAACCTGTCAGCATAGAAGCTTCGTCCGACAAAATATCTCCAAACATGTTGCCGGTCACTATGACATCAAATTGTTTGGGATCTCGTATCAGCTGCATAGCGGCATTATCAACGAGCATATGTGACAGTATTACATCCGGGTATTCTTTTGATGTTTCAGTCACAACATCACGCCATAACTGAGTGCATTCCAGCACATTCATTTTATCAACGGAGCATAATTTATGACTTCTTTTGCGTGCAATTTGAAAAGCAACATGCGCAATTCTACGAATTTCGGCCTCGCTATAGATCATCGTATTAAAACCGACACGTTGCCCATCACGTTGTTCAATACCCCGCGGACCACCAAAATAGATATCACCGGTGAGCTCGCGTACAATCATGATATCTAAACCAGACACTACCTCAGGTTTCAAAGTCGAAGCACCAGCTAATTCAGGATATAATATTGCAGGACGCAAATTAGCAAACAAACCCAGCGTTTTACGTATACTCAGCAAACCCTGCTCGGGACGTTGCTGTCGAGGCAACATATCATACCGTGGCCCACCTACAGCACCCAGCAATACAGCATCAGCCTCTGTAACCAGCTTACGCGTCACCTCTGGAAATGGTTCACCTGTTGCATCAACTGCACACCCACCCAGTAAACCTGGCTCTAATTCGAATTTCAATCCGTCACGCTGTAATACTGTTAGTACGCGTACAGCCTGCGCTATAATTTCTGGACCAATCCCATCACCTGCCAAAACAGCAATTTTCATAAAACGTATATTTAACCAATAAAGTTTGCTTTACATAAATAACCAGGGCTGCTCTATTCGCCTTTTCTGCTCAAATTGCCTGATTTTATCTGCAGACTGCAAAGTCAAACCGATCTCATCCAGACCATTCAGCAAACAATGCTTGCGGAAAGAATCGACGTCAAAAGTAAAGGTCATATTATCAGGCGTCGTAATCATTTGGGCTGCTAGATCGACTGTCAAACAATATCCATCGGTTACTTGCACTTCACTAAATAATTGATTCAGAATTTCAGTGTCCAATACAATAGGCAGCAGACCTATCTTAAAGCAGTTATTGAAAAAAATATCAGCAAAGCTAGGTGCAATAATGACACGAAAACCATAATCCTGGAGTGACCAAGGCGCATGCTCGCGACTCGATCCACAGCCAAAATTAGCACGCGCAAGCAATATCTGCGCACCCTGATAGCGTGGCTGATTAAGAATAAAATCGGGATTCAAGCTGCGTTGAGACGCATCCATGCCCGGTTCGCCATGGTCCAGGTAGCGCCATCCATCGAATAGATGCTGACCAAAACCTGAACGTTTAATGGACTTCAGAAATTGTTTTGGAATAATCGCATCAGTATCAACATTGGCACGATCCAGTGGCACTACAAGCCCTTCAACAGTATGAAATTTTTCCATCAGCCGCTACTCGGCCGATCGTTCAATTGCTTTACCGCCTTTCTGCACATCCTTGCCAAGTCCAGCCATCGTATTACAGGCAGATAGATACGACACAGTAACGATCGTTACTATCAGTGATAATATTCTCATCATAATTTTCCTTAAAAAAGCACATTATCTTCTTAAAACTAATTGACCTCTCTTACATCAACAAAATGTCCGGCTATCGCAGCTGCAGCAGCCATAGCCGGGCTCACTAAATGGGTCCGGCCGCCAGACCCTTGTCTACCTTCAAAATTACGATTAGATGTTGAAGCGCAACGTTCTCCCGGAGCTAGACGATCTTCATTCATTGCAAGACACATAGAACATCCTGGCTCACGCCATTCAAATCCAGCTGCCTGGAAAATCTTGTCAATGCCCTCCTGTTCGGCCTGTTTTTTTACCAAGCCAGAACCAGGCACAACCATTGCCAGCTTAATTGTCGAAGCAATATGTTTTCCCTTAACGACCTGAGCCGCAGCACGTAAATCTTCAATACGTGAGTTAGTGCAGGAACCAATAAATATTTTATCCAAGAAAATTTTATTTATCGGTGTATCGGCTTCTAACCCCATGTATTTCAGCGCCTGTTCGATATCATGCCGTTTAACCTTATCAGTTATCTGAGCAGGATCAGGTACAGCTTCATCAACTGTAACCACCATTTCTGGTGAAGTTCCCCAGGTTACCTGTGGTTTAATCTGCGCCGCATCTAACGTCACAGTCTGATCAAAAATGGCAGCTGAATCACTTTTCAGAGTACGCCAATAATCAACCGCTTTTTTCCATGCATCATTTTTCGGCGCGAAAGGTCGCCCCTCAATATAATTAATCGTTGTATCATCTACCGCAATCATACCAGCGCGCGCGCCCGCTTCAATTGCCATATTACAAAGCGTCATGCGACTTTCCATAGAAAGAGCACGTATCGCACTGCCCGCAAATTCAATTGCATAACCGGTACCACCCGCAGTACCGATTTTACCGATAATAGCCAATGCAATATCTTTGGCCGTAATACCAAGGCCCAGTTTACCTTCCACCAGAATCTGCATCGTCTTAGCCTTCTTCATAAGCAGGCACTGCGTCGCCAGTACATGCTCCACCTCCGAGGTACCAATACCAAAAGCAAGACAACCAAATGCACCATGAGTGCTGGTATGTGAGTCACCACACACAACTGTCATGCCCGGTAGAGTTGCACCCTGCTCAGGCCCAACTACATGCACAATCCCCTGGCGCAAATCATTCATTTTAAATTCAGTGATACCGAGCTCGTCACAGTTCTGATCCAGCGTATCGACTTGTAAACGTGAAATGGGATCACTGATTCCATGACTGCGATCCGTAGTTGGTACATTATGATCAGCCACTGCCAAGATCGAATTCACCCGCCAAGGTTTGCGACCGGCCAGCTTTAAGCTTTCAAATGCCTGTGGACTGGTAACTTCATGTACCAGGTGGCGATCAATATATAATAGCGTCATGCCGCCAGATTCAGTATGTACTACGTGCTGTTGCCAGAGTTTGTCGTATAGCGTTTTCATCTTGAGAGATAAGATTTTAGAGAACATAGAATTATCACACAAAGTGACCGCAAGAAACAGGTCAAGATCCTTGTAATGTCGGAAAATCACCCATATTATCAGATGAATGCTAGACAAATAGGCATGCGGAGAAATTCATTTTCCTTATTACACCGGCACACTTACTAATTAAAATAGTGCGACCTATCCGACTCAATCAAACAAGAACAAATCTGCGGAAAAAAAAGGGGACAGTTCATTTACCATCAAGACTTAGCCTAAACTTCGAACATATCTCTATGTAAGATATCAATCACAGCTGGCTAATCAGCTGTGCGTCAAGTTGACTCAGACGCTCTGGTGTACCTACATCAAACCACATGTCATTAAAATATTCGCCACTAATTTTTTTCATTTCAATTGCTTCACGTAATAACGGCGCAAGTTTAACAGCCATATTGGGCTTAACATTATTAAAAAACCAGGGTTGATAGACACCAATACCACTGAAAGTAAGCTTTCTTCTCCCTGCCAGCAGAATTTGGCCCGAGTCGCTGTCCAAAGCAAAGTCACCCTCCACATGATGGCCGGGATTATCTACCAGGACTAGATGGGCTAGATACTTCTCAGGATTTGATTGCATGTACTGCAGTACTGGCACAAGCTTAGCAAAATCCAAGTCACAGTAAATATCAGCATTTATTGTTAAAAAAGGCTGATTTATCCACCCATCTGTTAATAAGGGCAATGCATTCGCAATACCTCCTGCTGTTTCCAGTACCAACGATTCAGGCGAATAATGAATATTTACACCATAGCGCTCACCATCTCCTAATGCGGATTCGATCATTTCACCAAGATAGGCATGATTGATCACAATTTTCACAAAACCCGCACGCGCAAGATTTTTCAGATGATATTCGATCAATGACTGATTCCCCACCCGTAATAGCGGTTTAGGTAGCAAGTCGGTCAACGGGCGCATACGCTCACCGCGGCCAGCAGCCAGAATCATCACTTTAAACGGTAATAAATTAGAAGGTGTAGCCAACTTTGGTATCTGCTTCAATGCCGTCAAGCTCATCCAGTAGATTTAGTAGTGCATGCAACTCTCGATAACGCTCACAAGTTTTGCGTAAATATTCCATTACCAATGGCATATTTTTTAGATAAACATTCTTTCCATCGCGATGGTACAAACGTGCAAATATACCCAGCACTTTAAGGTGACGCTGCACACCCACCCATTCCAAATCACGATAAAAATCGGCAAAATCAGATGCTACAGGCAATCCAACCTTTCTGGCTTTTTCCCAATAGCGAATCGTCCAGTCTAAAATACGTTCCTCATCCCAACGAATGTAAGCATCCTTAAATAGCGACACAAGATCATACGTAATCGGACCATATACCGCATCCTGAAAATCGATAATACCCGGATTGGGAGATGCCACCATCAGATTACGTGAGTGATAGTCACGATGCACAAATACTTTAGGTTGAGATAGAACTTGCTGCAAAATGCGAGCAAAGGTTAAATCCAACACGCCTTTCTGACTCGAAGTTAAATTTATCTGCAGATGCTTGGCTATGAACCATTCTGAAAAAACATTCAATTCCTTATATAATAACGCTTTATCATAATCTGGCAACACGCCCGCACGACTCGCCAACTGGATCTTTATCAAGGCATCGATTGCATCGAAATACAGATCGCTCGCATCATGATTGCCGTCATGCAATGCTTGTAAATACGTCATATTTCCAAGATCAGAGAGCACTAGAAATCCCTGTTCAAGATTTTCTGCCAGTATGGCAGGAACATGTACTTTTGCCTCTGAAAATAAATGGGCAACAGACAGAAAAGGCGTACAATTCTCATATTGCGGCGGCGCATCCATCACAATCAGTGGTTTGTCGTTTATATTATTAAAGAGAATGCGAAAATAGCGGCGAAAGCTAGCATCAGAAGAAGCCGGCTGCACGATATAAGATTGATTGGGAAATTGCGTTTCGACCCAATTCTTTAAAAGCTGCAAGCGTCGCATAAGGATAACCCGATGATTCAATAAATTGAAAAAATCTTATGAAATACTGAAATATGAAAGAGCTATTTACAGCCAGTGATTCTCCTCTAGCAATAAAAAAACCAGCTATCATAATAAACAGAAATAAAAGAAGATATCAGCTCATTTATTCTTACTTATTATATGACCTCTAAAATAATTGCACTGATTGCCTAATCACTAGAAGTATGAGATTTTAACACATCGCAGCCATACCTTATCAGATGAGCAATAAACCAAAGATCATGGAGAATAGAAATATGCTTAACAAAAATATATTAGATGAGATCAACACGAAAGTCAGCGAAATATTGGAACACAGCCCAGCAAAAGACATTGAAAAGAACTTCCGAGTGATGCTGATGAGCGTATTTACGCGATTAGATTTGGTAACACGAGAAGAATTTGACGTGCAACAGCAAGTTCTGCAACGCACAAGAGAAAAATTGATCGCACTGGAAATAAAAGTAGCCGCACTGGAAAGTCAGATAGAATTAACGACCCCGGAAACCGGTATGACGACAACACAGACCGATCAGATCAAGGATCTATAGATATAACAATGCTAAATATGAGAATTGCTCGCGACATCATCTTGGCATGCATTCGTTCATGGATCAATAACAAGCACGTCACGAAAAAGATCTCTTCACATGCCGCTTGCCGTCTTATATAGCCGTGCACTCTCAGGTATGCAAGCACCATTGGTTACGGTGGAAACACATATTGCCAATGGCCTGCCGAGTTTCACGATTGTCGGATTAGCAGAAACAGAAGTAAAAGAAAGCAAGGACCGTGTCAGAGCCGCGCTACAAAATGCACAGTTTAAAATTCCTGCTCAACGTATCACTATTAATCTTGCGCCCGCTGATCTACCTAAAGAAAGTGGTCGCTTTGATCTACCGATCGCACTGGGAATTCTTGCTGCAACCGGACAAATTCCCGCGGACAAACTCGATCAATATGAATGGGCAGGAGAGCTGGCCCTGACCGGTGAATTACGCCCAATAAGAGGCGCCCTGGCGATGACTTATGGCGCTTCCTCCTCAGGCCGCAGCTTTGTACTGCCACAACAAAATGCTGCGGAAGCCGCTTTAGTTAAAGAAGCAATTGTTTATCCTGCCAAATCACTATTACAGATATGCGCTCACTTGACAGGCCACTCGCCGCTGCAAATTTATGCCCGCTCACCAGACAGCGATATTGAAAGTGATTCATCACCCTATCCAGATATGGCAGAAGTTAAAGGTCAGATACAGGCTAAACGTGCATTGGAAATTGCGGCTGCAGGTAATCATAGTGTACTGATGATAGGTCCCCCCGGCACGGGGAAATCCATGCTTGCGGCACGTTTTCCAGGTATTCTTCCATCAATGAGCGAAGAAGAAGCACTGAAAACAGCTGCAATACAATCTCTGAGCCAGGGCAACTTTAATATTGCCAATTGGAAACGCCGACCTTATCGTTCACCACACCATACAGCTTCTGGTGTAGCATTGGTTGGTGGGGGCAGCAATCCACGTCCTGGTGAAATTTCGCTGGCTATGCATGGCGTACTATTTCTTGATGAATTGCCAGAATTTGACCGCAAAGTGCTGGAAGTCTTACGAGAACCACTTGAATCTGGATATATCACCATTTCTCGTGCCGCGCGCCAAGCAGAGTTTCCAGCTCAATTTCAATTACTTGCAGCCATGAATCCTTGCCCTTGCGGATATCTTGGACATTACAATGGCTATTGTCATTGCAGTCCCGATCAAGTGGCACGCTACCGTGGAAAAATTTCGGGACCTTTACTTGACCGTATCGATATTCAAATTGAAGTACCCGCTCTATCCCATAAAGATTTGTTACACCAAATATCTGGAGAAAAAAGTAACGCTATACGACAGCGGGTTGAAAAAGCATATCAACAACAATTAGCACGGCAAGGTAAAGCAAACAGTCTATTAACCGTGAAGCATATCGACCAATACTGTATACCTGACACACAGGGAGCAAACCTGCTCGAACAAGCGATGACACGCTTAAATTTTTCAGCGCGCGCTTATCATCGTATTTTAAAAGTGGCTAGAACTATAGCAGATCTGACCGGTAGTAATAAAATCAGCAGTCATCATATCGCCGAAGCAATTCAATACCGAAAACTAGATAGAAATTAACCAACCATAAATTCTAATTAGCCTCTTCACAGAATTGACCCCATATAAAAATGATCAGTTACTCTTAATCCTGATAGAGATTTTAATCTAGCAATTTACATGAACCATGCCGGGTTTTCCAATGAAATCACATCATGTCTTTCATATAATCCAGACGCACCCAAAATTACCTACATCCAAGGCCGCAGGCCTTGAAAATCCGAAGTGCCAGCACAATACAAAAGCCAGCTATTTTCCTAAGCTATGCCCACGAAATGATTCCACTACAGAAACACCAACAAAATAAGTGAATATAGCCTAATCCGTCACAACACGACAGAAACCAATCTATTTATCGTCATAAAAAACTAAGACATAAAAAATTTTCAGGCACTCTGGCTACCATCTCTTCTAAAATTCCGTTAATCCAATATAGATCTCGCAGGAAGTCTGGATCAACATGATATCCAGAACAATTCGCTTATTCGTAATCATAAACCCACCCCGTTGCTATTTTATTGGCATGAAAATCATACCCACGTTAAACAACAATTTCAAAAGACACCCACCTGCCGAATATAATGTCTATCGGCATAAACAATATGCAATCACATTTTTTCTATATGGTCTTTCCAACCTCAGTTTCTTTCATTACCACGGAATAGTCTGACCATCAAACGCATAAAATTTCCCAGAATCGGCGAGAGTCAGATGGCTAATTACATCACGCATTCCTGTTACGCTCTGTTCTACGGAAATAAGCCCATTGGGGCCTCCCATATCAGTCCTCACCCAGCCTGGATGTAATAAAACGGCAGTAATACCGGTTGGCTTCAGATCAATGGCCATACTTTTCATGACGATATTTACAGCTGCTTTACTAGATCGATAAACATAACTGCCGCCTCGGTGATTATCAGCTATGCTTCCCATTTTACTGGTAAGAGTGACGATCATTTTCAAATTACTTCTGGCCACCTGCATAATCAACGATTCAGCTATTTTGAGTGGCGCCATGGTATTCACTTGAAATGCCCTTACCCATGCCTCATAATCTGTTCTGCCAAAATCATTGACCCGTTCTGATGGATAAATACCTGCATTATTAATTAGTAAATCAATCACTTCATTCGATAACATTTGTGACAAATTTTCGATTTGTTCCGGTTTTTCAACATCAAGTGCATATACCGCAATCAAATCGGCGTATTGCACCGCCAGATTATTCAGAGCATCCGATGCCGCCGGATGACGGCTGCAAGCTAAGACACGCCAACCATCAACGGCATATTGCCGTACAAACTCCAATCCAATCCCTCGATTAGCGCCTGTAATTAAAACAGTTCTCATATCATTTCTCCCGACAGCTCTTAAACTCATTCATTTGGGAAACTATTACTAGTTAAAACACCATATCAAATGTTTAATCAGGATCACTGGCCTTTTATCCTTTACTCGATATTTCCTACGCTCTCTACTATCGGGTAATGGGTTTATACCGAATCCGCTTCGGTTTTGCGCCTTCTTCACCCAAACGACGGCGCTTGTCTGTCTCATATTCCCTATAGTTCCCATTAAAAAATGTCCACTGTGATTCACCTTCTGCAGCAAGGATATGAGTAGCGATGCGATCGAGGAACCAGCGATCGTGCGAAATTACCAGTACGCAGCCAGCAAACTCGAGTAACGCATCTTCTAACGCGCGCAGCGTCTCTACGTCGAGATCATTGGATGGCTCATCCAATAACAATACGTTGCCGCCGGAAATGAGTGTCTGGGCCAGATGTAAGCGGCCACGTTCTCCGCCGGAAAGATGTCCTACATTTTTTTGTTGGTCGCCACCTTTAAAATTGAAGCGACCAAGATAGGCGCGTGCCGGGATTTCATATCTGCCCACAGTTAAAATATCGTTACCACCGGAAATAGCATCAAACACAGTTTTATTGTCTTCCAGTGCATCACGTGCCTGATCAACATGTGCGATCTTTACCGTTGCACCAATCGTAACATTGCCAGAATCCGGTTTCTCCTTGCCGGTAATCATCCTAAATAACGTGGATTTACCCGCTCCGTTCGGACCAATAATGCCGACAATCGCACCCGGCGGCACCTTAAAGCTCAAATTATCGATCAATAAGCGATCACCATAAGCCTTGAAAACATTCTCAAACTCAATCACTTCATTACCCAGTCGTTCGCCGACAGGTATGAAGATTTCATGCGTTTCGTTGCGCTTCTGATAGTCCTGTGAATTGAGCTCTTCAAAACGGGCAAGACGCGCCTTAGATTTTGCCTGTCGCCCCTTCGAATTTTGCCGCACCCATTCCAGCTCCCGTTTCATCGATTTCATGTGCGCATCAATCTGTTTATTTTCTTGCTCCAGCCGCATTTCCTTCTGTTCTAGCCAGCTCGAGTAGTTGCCTTTCCATGGAATACCATGCCCGCGATCGAGTTCGAGTATCCATTCGGCGGCATTATCGAGAAAGTAACGATCATGAGTCACTGCCACCACGGTTCCAGTAAAGCGCACCAGAAATTGCTCCAGCCATTCTACTGATTCGGCATCAAGATGGTTGGTTGGCTCATCCAGCAGCAACATGTCCGGTTTCTCGAGCAATAGCTTGCATAACGCAACACGACGCTTTTCACCTCCCGAAAGATGTTTAATCATTGCATCCCATGGTGGCAATCGCAATGCATCAGCAGCAATCTCCATCTGATGTCCAGTATCACTGCCCGCAGCAACCAGAATTGCCTCCAGGCGCGCTTGCTCAGTAGCGAGCATGTCGAAGTCCGCTCCTTCTTCGGCATAGGCCGCATACACCTCATCCAATTTTTTCTGCGCCTCTATCATTTCACCCAAACTTTCTTCTACTTCCTGACGCACTGTATGATCGAGATTCAGTTGTGGTTCCTGTGGCAAATAACCAATGCGGATATGGGGTTGACGCTGTACCTCACCATCGTATTCCTTATCCACATTTGCCATGATTTTGAGCACGGTGGATTTACCAGAACCATTCAGTCCTAATAGGCCAATCTTCGCGCCCGGAAAAAAACTGATGGAAATATCCTTAATAATTTGACGCTTGGGAGGAACGATCTTGCTCACACGGAGCATGGACATTACATATTGGGCCATTGATTTAATCTTTATAGATAGAAAACTAACAATACGCTTGCAGGTTATATGAATGGAAAGTGTAACGTAGCTTTCTCGACAATGATAGTACTCTAATGATAGGTATGAGACCTTTGCACGGTAGATGGTATATTTGACCGTTCTTTGTGGTAAAATACTGCTTTTAATCAATAGGATAAATGTGTATTGTGAGCTTCTCAGATTTTGATGTCGTGCGTCGCACCCGCAAAGGAAACTTTCTGAATCAAATTGATCACCTGATTGACTGGGTATCCATCGAAAAAGCGATTGGTTAGCATTATGCGCCTGCAACTGATGTTACGGGTCGCCCAGCCTATCCAGGATTGCTCTTGTTTAAAATGCTGTTGGTTGGTATCTGGCATGGCGGCCTCAGTGACGAGGCAGTTGAAGATATGGCTAATGCCAATCTGTACGTCATGCGCTTTCTAGGCTTGTCTCTGGAAGACGATGTTCCCGATCATTCAGTGCTGTCTCGTTTCAGAACACGCTTAACAGCTGCTAAAGCCTGGGATAATCTGTTGGAACAAATCAATCAGCAAGTCCATGCACTTGATGTCACTGTCAAAACAGGCTGTCACATTGATGCCAGCATCACACATAGCCCACGTAAACCGAAGACTAAGCCGCCCTATGAAGTGGTCAACGACCACGAAGGGCGAGATGATGAATCCTCTGCCCAAGCGACCATGCGAGTCATCGTAGTCAATCAACCCGGTGTAGATACAGATGCTCGTTGGGTAAGGAAAGGTGGTAAATCTATGTTTGGTTATAAACAACACACGTTGGTTGATGACAATGGTTTGGTGATGGTGGTTGAGACCACTGCTGCCAATCAACATGACAGCCAGCCTATGCTTAAATTACTCGATAAGGCCGCAATTAAACCAGGTTCCCGAGTGTATGGCGACAAGGCCTATTGTAGCCAGAAGCATCGTGAGGCTTTGAAATCACGCGGCATCAAAAATGGCATTCAGGATAAGGCGGTGAAGAACAAACCGTTGACTCAACGACAATTACAACGCAATCGCTTGATCACCAAAGTCCGGTATGTCGTGGAACGTACCTTTGGTAGTCAGACGCGTTGGTTTGGAAGTAAATTCCTACGTTACCGAGGTTTGGCCAAAGCGCATGCTTGGCATATTCTGTAGGCTATGGCATATAACTTGAAAAGACTACCCAAATTATTTGTACAAAATTTAGTAACGCAGGAAACGTGTGCTTTTTAAACGGTAAATAGGATAATAAGTCGCTTATTCCGCAATTTTTATAATTAAGATCGGCTAAAACACATCAATTATTCAAAGTAACGACCGTACTTGTGGATTTTATTTTAAAAACTGAGTTTTGCAAAGATCTCAGATCTGCAAATCCCTAGATTGCAACCAGCACTGATTTACCATTGAAGACTTTTGCAAAACCCCAATAGTTGAAAAATTAATCTCTTATAATCAATAGTAGAAAATTTCTGGCGAGGGCTTTTGCAAAAGTCTCCATTGGTTACGTTAATTTGGTAAAAAAGTTAAAGCCATTAATTACAGAGTTAATCTGATTAATAGCTAAACATACAATGCAAGCCCTTAATCATCAAGAAATGACAGGAGTTTTCTTTGGGTTTTTCTGCTTCTTTGATAACAGAATCTGTGAACTTCATAACCATAATTATGAGAAACTATTGAGCCATCATTATAGTTACTCGCGTTTCACATAATTGATTACAGATAACAAAAAACCCGATAACCTTATTATTCATGCGGATTTTGTTGGTTCTGCCAAGTGTCTATTGATGTATCTGTGGCGGAGAGAGAGGGATTCGAACCCTCGATAAGCTTTTTGAGCCTATACTCCCTTAGCAGGGGAGCGCCTTCGACCACTCGGCCATCTCTCCAGATACGATACAGAATACGGAAGGATAACGGGTTACAGCATTCCGGTCAAATTTTGTTGTAAGCTTTAGCCAGATGCTAAAGGATTTGATCCAGATCAAATGCCTTATGTAATACTCTCACAGCAAGTTCCATGTATTTCTCATCCACAACTACTGAAACCTTAATTTCAGAAGTTCCAATCATCTGAATATTAATGCCCTCTTCCGCTAGAACACGAAACATTTTACTCGCAATTCCAGCATGTGAGCGCATACCCACCCCCACTACAGACACCTTGGCGATTCTATCTCCACCAACCACATCGCGCGCGCCAATATGAGGCTGAATTTTTTCTCTCAGGATATTCATTGTATTAGCAAATTCGCCACGATGAACTGTAAATGAAAAATCCGTCAAGCCATCAAAACCCACATTCTGAATGATCATGTCCACATCAATATTAGCATCCGCTACCGGACCCAGGATTTGATAGGCAATACCCGGATGATCTGGCACACCCAATACAGTTATCTTAGCTTCATCACGACTGAATGCGATGCCTGAAATTACAGCTTGCTCCATATCCCCATTTTCCTCATAAGTAATCAGGGTGCCTTCCCCCTCATCCTCAAAGCTAGATAATACTCTCAACTTTACTTTATATTTACCGGCAAACTCAACCGACCGTAGCTGCAAAACTTTTGAACCCAGGCTAGCCATCTCAAGCATTTCTTCAAAGGTAATCGTTCTTAAACGTTTGGCTTCAGGCACAACACGCGGATCAGTCGTATAAATACCATCTACATCAGTATAAATCTGACACTCATCGGCTCTCAGTGCAGCTGCAAGTGCAACGCCAGTTGTGTCAGAACCACCTCGTCCCAGCGTAGTAATACTATCTGTTCCATCTATCCCCTGAAAGCCGGCAACTACAACAACATACCCCGCATTCAGATCAATGCTGATCTTATTCTTATCAATATCCAGTATTCGCGCTCTTGTATATGAATTGTCAGTCAGTATCTTTACTTGAGCTCCGGTGTAACTTTTAGCTTTTACATTCAGCTCCATTAATGCCATGGATAATAATGCGATGGAAACTTGCTCACCAGTAGAAATCATCATATCCAGCTCGCGTGGATCAGGATGAGTCTGAACCTCTTTAGCTAAAGCAATAAGACGATTTGTCTCACCACTCATAGCAGAGACCACTACCACGATCTGATGACCCTGAGCGTGAAATTTGGCTACCCTACGGGCAACATTTTTGATACGCTCGGTACTACCGACCGATGTACCCCCATATTTTTGAACGTAAAATGCCACAGTTTGTCAATATCACCTTTAAATGACAGGTGCTAATTAGGAAAAATGGCAATTCTACACTTTTCTGAAAAAGAACACTAATCCACATTTTTAATATCACGATTATGGATCGTTTTACATTCCGGGCAAAATCTTTACTATTCGCCGCGGCGGCCTCTCGTGAGCTTAATTTCTTTCTCACCGAACGGGTTAGGTGCGACAATCCTGGCATCTGTTGAAAAAATGATAGAGTATTCTTGCAAGTGACATAAGAACTGGCGTGTTAGATATTGCGAGGCCTTTGCAAAACCCCTATAGTTGAAAAATTAATCCTTTTATAATCAACAGTAAAAAACTTATGGTGAGGGCTTTTGCAAAGGTCTCATTGCATTGACCAAGCATACAGGCTACCCTTTTATCCATATTCCAATCAATAAGTTAATCGTGCCGTAATAGTTAGTCGATTTTCTTCTACCCTTGCCGCATGCGGGCATAACGATGACTATAGGTAGTAAAAGTAGAACGCGTGTAACCACCCTTATTCACAAATATCACGACCTGTTCTTTGGTTGGATAAAACTGAAACCTATAAGCTCATTTAACGTTTTATAATTCATGCACACGGTGAGACCGTGCTATTTAATGTAAAAACATCCACCACGAAAAACCAAAACCTTCACCTACCTAGCTCGAAAATTGAGGCTTTTCGAAAATTTTGACAAAACAATAGAAATATCATTACTCGAAATCCGATGCCAGCTTATATCCAAAAGCACAGCTATATTCATTAGCCTTGACATCCTCCCCTTCCTAAACGAAGGGGATTCCTAGCGACTTATTAAGCCGTTAAGAGTAGGTTTATATTGCTACTGCCTACTGGTTCCTGCTTCTTAGACGAAACTAACGTTTCAACTCCACAGGCTAACAAGCGATGTCCTCGCTCAAGTACATTCAAGGCACCTACCAAGTCGGCATTGGCTTTAAATCCACATTCTGTACATTCAAAAGCACTTTGGCTTTTGCGATTGTCACGACTAACATGTTGACATCTAGGGCAGGTTTGAGAGGTGTATTGAGGGTTTACCTTCAATACATCCCCGCCTGAACAAGCCTGTTTATACTCCAAGAACGAAACGAACATTCCCCATCCTTGGTCAAGAATGGATTTGTTTAGACCCGATTTCGCTTTGACGTTTTTACCATGCTTTTCAACACTGCCCTTGGCACTCTTAGACATGTTTCCTATCTTTAAATTCTCAACTACGACCATTGCGTGATTTTTGCTGATTTCGGTTGAGGTTTTGTGTAAGAAGTCTAAACGAGCATTGGCAATACGCTCATGCAGTCGGGTAATGATTTGTTTCTGCTTTTTCCAGTTAGCAGAGAAACGGGCTTTTTTAGACAGCTTACGCTGTTCAAAAGCCAGTTTCTTTGATAACTTTCTGAAACTGTTTAAAGGTTCTACGTATGAGCCGTCTGACAAGGTTGCAAAGCGGGTAACGCCCATATCAACACCAATCATACTGGTTGAGCTATGACGCTTTAGCTCGGTCTCGTACTCAGTCTGAATCGACACGTACCAATAACCGCCTTTACGGGAAATCGTCATATTTTTAACGTCACCAATGACTTGGCGTGAATTACGATATTTCACCCAACCGATTTTAGGCAAGAACACTTTGTTAGACTCTTGCTCCAGCTTAAATCCTTGTGGATAACGAAAGCTGTCACTCAAACCTTTTTTCTTGAATTTTGGAATCCGTTTTAAAGGCTGTTTTTTATAAAAACCGTCTTTGAACGCTTTTTCTAAGTTTTTTAAGGCTTGTTGCAACGGTTGAGAATGAACGGTTTTTAGAAATCCATAATCTTCTGAGGATTTCCATAGCTTTAGCCAAAATGACAACTCGTTGTACCAAAGCAATGGCTGTTTCTGCTCTAATCTGAACAGATTCATTGCTAAGGCTTTATTCCAAACAAACCGATTAACACCCGCAAACTCAACCATCTTCTGTACTTGGTCAGAATTTGGATTGAGTCGAAATTTAAAGGCTTTGCGTATAATCTGCTTCATAGTTATAATTACACAAAAAGGAATTGGTCTATGCAAGCTAATAGCGATGTAAGAACAGGAAGAAATTGTGTTTTTAATCTTCATGTTCATTTGGTCTTTGTAACAAAATACCGTAGAGATGTTTTCTCCGGAAGGGTATTAATTGATTTGGAAGAAATATTTAAAAACGTGTGTTTGGATTTTGAAGCAGAATTGGTGGAATTTAACGGTGAGCATGATCATATTCACCTTTTAGTTAACTATCCACCAAAAATTGCTATTTCTAACTTGGTAAATAGTTTGAAAGGCGTTTCAAGCCGACTTATTCGCAAAAAGAATTATCCCGAAATTAAAAATAAGCTTTGGGGTAATATGCTTTGGAGTCCAAGCTATTTTGCGGGTAGTTGTGGTGGAGCACCACTCTCGATTATTAAGCAATATATTGAACAACAGCAAAGACCGCATTAAACAAGCTTCGCCTGTGCGCTTATATCTCCGCCCTGAAGGACGAAGTTTTACGCGCTATTTGATAAAAAACTAACACAATAATCATCCTGCTCGAAATTCGGAAAATGGAATGGTTACTCTACAATTTTTAGCTCAGGGAAACGCCGGTACCTTTGGCTCTGTACCTTCAATTTCCACCTTAGGTAAATGTTGTCTCACGCATTTTTCTATTTCATCGATTCGCTCAGACGACACATCAACCAATACCAGGAACTGACCGGCTTCAATTGCTTCCTCAAATTGTTTAATCCGTCTATTACCAACAGTCATCCCTACCATACCGCTTACCCACGCACCTACACCTGCACCTGCAAGCGTGGTTGCCAATAAAACACCGCCTGCAATTACCGTTGAAGCGGGTGGCAAAACAACTGCAACCAATCCTGCTAATATTCCAGTTGACCCACCTATTGCTAGGCCTTGCTCTACTGCCGGAATAAAATCGCTTTTCTGCAAAAGGTTGGCCTCAGGTAAGTTTTCTAGTGGTGTACCACGTTTGGCAATTACGTGAATACGTCGCTCTTCAATGCGCGCCATAAGCAGTTCATCAACAATTTGTTTAGTAATCGCAATATCTGGAGCCAGAAAATAAATTCGTCGCATGATGAATCTCCTCCATCTAACAGGTTGAGTATCACATTAACAAAATGCTCACCTTTTATTCTCAAGTCACCCGCTTCGCCATCTCAAAACGAGTATTTTTTAGCTGAGTCCTATTCGAAATAGAAAAGTGGCATACAGATTAAATTTCTTTAAATACAGTTCACTAATATAACCATTTACCCATCATCCACTAAAATATAATAGAGTTTTAGCTACGAACAAGTAAATAAGCATATCCCTTATTTGTTAAATTCGAATAATATTTCACTATCCACAACGCTGCTATCATTTCATCTACGGCACATCTCTGTTACTCAGCATACAAAAAGTATATTTCTAGCTCACAGGCGGTATCAGATCTGCATCTGGAATACCGGCACCATTCAAAATGCGTATCACGAGATCAGAGGTTGAAATACCGGGGGTATAGTCAATCTCATGAACCATATGTGATGGTAGTAGCGCGCATCGCTTATATTTTTCTACACGCTCATTTTCAGAGGCACAAGCGAACACGTATAAATCAAAATCATGCGTCTGCATAAACTCCACAGTCGTATTTAATGGGCTATCCGCAATGACCATATCAACGTACCTACAGGCCGAAACAAGTGCCATGCGTTCTGCCTGTCGCATTACCGGGCACTTTCCTTTATTCTTCCGTACATGCTCATCTGGCACGATACAAACAGTCAAATGTTCGCCCAATGCGCGCGCAGCACGCAAGAAATTAACATGCCCTTCATGAAATAAATCCGCTACCATGCGTGTATATATACGACGCCTCCGTCGATTCTGCGGCCAAGCGGGTATCTCCTGATTTAATTGTGACATTGTCTTTTCTAACCATTGACGGCTACGCAGTATTAACACATCATCCGGATCCTTCAAGCCGATTTGCTGGGCATAACACCATGCCTTTGCAAGATCTCCCGATAACCAGTGCTGTACAAGACGGCTATATGCGTAGCATTGAACGAGTAAAGTATAATGTTCGAGATTAGGTGCCGATATCACCGAATCCCAGTATGGATTCGGTGTTCGCCAATCACCATAAAATGCCGTTAGAATTTTTTCAGGCTGTTGTGGAAACCATACATTTCCAAATGCAGTTTCGCGCTGGATCAGATTAAAAACAGGGTACACAGAAACCCGCTGATATGCTGCGGGACGATTGGGCAGCATAAACCCGCCTACTATCCGTGTCTCATTACTCTGTTGCAATCCACATACATCCAATGTAACGCCTATTTCTGAATGCACATAGTCACGGTAATTACTATACGTAATCCCCGTCGTTATCCTGGACCAACCCATTTTTTCTAACGCATCACAGCAAGTGTCTAACGACTCAACCCATACACCAATATCCAGATCCTTGTCAAAATCTAATAAGCGGCCGTTGCGCACAATTCCCAACAACGTTCCTGCAAACGGAAATGCTTGAATCCTGAGTGACGCCAACTCTGCACAAGTCTTCCATAACAGCTGTTCCGCTGCTCCAGAAGCAAATATATTGACAACATTAGATCGTGCTTTCGACTGTTCCCGCTTTTTGGGTACTTTACCGGCTTTAATTAGTCCAATGAGATGTTCCAATGCGCAAGAAAAATTGGCTTGAGCCGTGGCCAAATTTAATAAAGTAAAGTTTGCTATTCCCATTATTAATGCCCAACGGGCTTTATGCACGTCATCTTGTACATGTACATAGATCTTGGCCGCATACACCGGTACATCAGCCACTCGCCCTGTTCGGCTTGCAAGTGAGCACCACAATCTTGCAACGAGAGGCGATAGTGGATATTCCTTCTTTAATAAATTTAATAAATTAGTGGCCTCATCCCAACTACCTGTGCTGATCAGATTTCTCGCTTGCTGTAATAATTCCTCGAGTTTCTTTGTCATAGCCAAGATTATGATGATTTAAAAATAACCATCATGCAAAAATCATGAATCAAAATTTTTATATTAATTAAATACTCGTGCAACATTTTTTAACATACTGGGATACCAGCCTATTTTTAAAGCAGTATTTGCACTTCCAATCCAACAGCTATAGGATAATCGTGCAGTTTTTCATCTCGCTTCTTTATTACCTGTGTTTCAAGTTACACATTACAGTCTTGTCGAGGGCATCTATTCATAATCGGGACTAACCGTTCATATTTACTTGATATCTTAAATCATCGCATCCAGTCTTGCCTCGCTTGCAATCTTCAGGACTCAGCTATCATAGAAAAGACATTACATTGTATATCTCATTCGTTTTTTGATATTATCGAGAACGACTCTCATTATTATTTGCATTTGATTATAAAATAAATAAGCATGAGAAAATGGGTAATCTTAAAAATGAAGTAGCATTCAACCTGTGTGGAGGCAATACATGGCAGTAACTATAACGTCTCGTCCTAATATCGGTTCATCCGGACTCATTCAAATAATTGATGGTGAAGAATTTGTGGGATTTGGCTCTGGTGGTTTTGGTGAAGACGATTTACTTATCATTGGTGATGAAACTGATAATATTCTTACAGGAGGAATCGGTCATGACAAAATAGAGGGGGAAAGTGGAAACGATATTATAACTGGTGGAGCTGGAAACGACACATTAGGTGGCGGCCCGGGTGATGATGATCTTGACGGTCAAGAAGGAACCGACAAACTGTTTGGCGATGCCGGTAACGACATTCTGCGCGCCGGCCATGGTCATGATATTCTGCAAGGAGGAACCGGCAATGATATCTTCGGTTTTTATGCATTGGGACATTTCGAGGTTCAAGACTTTACGATTGGTGAAGATCGCTTGTTTTTCGATTCAGAAAAAACCGGCATTAACAATCTCGACCAGCTCGTGCAGTTAATTACCAGTATTGATCAGAGAGACGATGGTGTAACAGTCGGATTTGGTCCAGATGCATCCATCGATCTAATCGGCATTAATCTGAATGATATTACGGCTGATATGGTTATTTTTACTCTCTAAACATTACTGATTTTCTTTAAATAAGCACAAGCCAAATCCTAGCTAATAAGTCTACACTTTTAGCTAAGATGGTAATATTTCAAATTAGAGTAGTCGAGTATTTCAAGTAGCTATCCTCAAATATCGTAACAAAAGAAGATAAAGTGGGGCTTCGCCATTCTGCCGGCTTGGCGAAACCCCATTTCATCTACAACAAATTATTCCAGTAATCTGTAAAGATCGCCGTAATTATCTGTTTGGCCCTATTGGCCTTAGATACATCATCTGCACCACTGGCTTCTTTTAAGTCCTGCAATGCATTATCCAGCTTTATCCGTTGCAATGCGCCCAGACGCATTTCAAGATCAGAAATGACTATTCCGGCATAAAGCGATGCCTGTTCAGCAGAAACCATTGCCTGACCTCGATCAACGCCCACGGTTAATTCATTATTATCCAAACTATCACTCAGATAACCAATAACACCTCTGCTGATCTCGCTGATCACCTGATCTGCTACGACATGCGTCACGTCCCCTGTCAATTGAGCTTTGATTATATCGTTACCTAAAGAATTATCACGTGAAATGAAAGCTTCTACGATACGATAAAAGAATTCACCCTCTTTCTGGTTAATCAACGCCCCTTCGAGATCCCTTTCTCTTTTATCTATAACGCCGTCAATTTCTCTCAATACACCAATAAAGAAAGCTCTGATAAGCGAAGAAACAATAACCTCGCTTTCAACCGCAACCATTATTTTATCTTCGGTTACATTATTTTTACTTAACGCGTGCTGCCCACGAATAAACGCCAGAGTAATAATGCTGTCAAGACCAGGATTACTACCAGTCTCAATTGATTGTCTATCTGCAGACAAAATCCTATCTTCCCTGGCCGCAGTGCCTTTAATAGCGCCGAATGCAGCATACGCCTGATCCCATTCAAGCCCAAGAACCTCAGTAGCCGTGCTGTCAAAAGTATCTCTTACCAGCGTAACCCGGTTATAGACTGCTAAGGCAAATACACGCTGCAAGGTTTTATCAATCACCTGTGCCGCAAGTTTTTCCTGGTTTCCATTTTTAATGGCGTCAATAGCAACAACGATATCGTTATTTAATGTTAACGCAAATACTTCATCAACTAACTGCGTTAATTGTTGTAATTCACCCGTATATTCCGCAGCAATCCCATCTGCATTAATAGGAGCTTCTCTCCGCAATACCCCAATTGCTTGAAAAGCGGATACAGCAGCATCAATAAAATCAGTGCTATTTGTTTTCTTATAGTCTGCCAACACCAAACTATTCTCATAGTCTCCTAAAATAGCCGTGATTACCTGGCGTGCCTCACCAGCCTTAGTCGTGTCTTCTTCACTACTAGCGTCTCTCAACTTATTCAGTGCCGCACCCAAATCATTACGTACTGTAGAACCCAGACGCAGCTCAAGATCAGGAATAAACACATTTGAATATAGCCACGCTTCTTCTGCTACAATCATGGCTCGTTCACGATCGTTACCAATGCTGGATTCGTTTGCATTCAGCTCACCTTTGACACGACCTACGAATCCTTTGCTTAGTTCACTAACAACCTCATCAGCAATGACATTAGATACATTTCCTGTCAATTGTGATTTTATTAAAACATTACCTGTGGGATTATCAGTCGCAATAAATCCTTCTATGATACGATAAAAAAACTCACCTTCTTTTTGATTAATTAACGCACCTTCCAGGTTTCTTTCTCTCTTATCTATCAGTCCATCTACTTCCCTCAACACTCCAATATAATAGGCTCTGGCCAGCGAAAGACGAATAATCTGGCGCTCAATGCCAACGGTAATTTTATCCTCCGCTGCATTTTCCTTGTTTAACGCCGCCTTGCCTCGCGCCAATGCATCTGTTATCTGAATATCGAGACCTGGATTATCTCCTGTCTCAATAGACTGCCTGTCTGCAGAGATTATCTTATTTTCCCGACTTGCAGTACCTCTAACAGCCTCAAACGCAGCCGTTGCCTCATCCCATTTAAGACCTAATTCTGCCGTAGCCTGACTATCGAAACTATCACGTACTGATGTAATACGTTCAAGTATGGTCTGAAAAAAAACACGCTGTAGTGTCTTATCAATAATCTGGGCAGCTAATTTCGGCTCATTATCATTCCTGATATCATCAATCGCGGCCAAAACATCACTATCCATATTTGACACAAGCTGGATATCTGCCTGTTTTGTTAACGCCTGCAATGCACCCGCATACTTTGTAGCAATCGCATCAGCATTAATTGGATTCTCTTTGCGCAATACACCAATTTCCTGAAAAGCAGAAACAGCAGGTTCAATCACATCTTCAGCGGAAGTTGTCTTTAAAGCAGCAGCATGGACCGCCGTGCTTTCGCTGATCAGCACTACAAGTCCACCAAACAGTATCAAGACACTGGCCAGAGACATCAAGTATCTGGAAAGATATGGCATTCAGATCTCCTTTTATAAATATAAATAATTTTTCTTGAATAATAAGAATAACAATAGCATTAATGATAATCATTATCATTATTATGCGAGCAATGATAGCATTAAAACTATAATTAAACGCATGCCCGCCTCTTCTAACAACAAAATTACATGAAAAAACTTTATCTTTAACTTACAACAGAAAATCTTTCAAAAATAGATTGGGCCTGTCGAAAAATGAAAAAAATAGTGATTCCGTAAAAATAAACTATTCAATAATCAGCATGCTGCAAATTTTCATTTATCCAAAAAACTATTTCCCGACAGGCCCAGATTCTAAAAAATTCATTCAATATCATTGAAGATAGAAACTTTCTTCAATACAAGAAAGATACTATGATTTGCTGATTTCAAACTATTTTCATAAGGTTCCCGTTACATGCACCAGTTAAACAGGTGAGTCTTAGGCATATTCTTATTCTTTCTTTTCGAGCCAAATAGCGGCTAGAAGTTAGCAATCAATGAAGCACGCACTGCTATGGGCGACCCTGGTGATAAATTATTATTGTTATGAACCGAAGCAATATATTTAGTATCAAAGAGGTTTTCTATATTTATCTGGGCTCGTACCTGTTTGCTAAGCTGTGCAAAAAAGGCAGCATCTACCCGTGTAAAACCTTGCACCCTAACTGTATTATCGGTTGAAGCAAACATATCACTACGATTAATAATACCTAGTGCAGCACCCAGCCTAGGTGTAAAATCATATCGACTCCATATTGAGAACGTATTACGAGGCAGTTCTGCAACAGTAGCGCCTTTTCTAGCCGCATTAGATTCTGTATTCAGAATTTCACCATCTTGAAAGGCATATCCACCCATTACGCTCCATTCTGGTGTCAGCTGACCACTTAGACTGACTTCAACGCCCTGGGTACGCTGACCTTTCGTCAAAAAGGTCAAAGAAGGATCATTAGGATCCACAGTAATCACATTACTCCGATCCAATCGATATGCAGCACCCGTCAAAGCTAAATCAGAACGAATATCCCATTTGAAACCCGCTTCCAATGTAGTAAATTTTTCTGGCTTGAGGGTTGCCCGGGTTACTTGAATAGAAGTCAGTTGCTCACCTGCTCGAGGCACAAACGCTTGACTAAAGCTCGCATAAATCGAAACAGGCTCAATTGGCTTATAAATAATCCCAAATCGAGGTGCGAGTAACCCATCGTTAGTTTTTAAACTGGTACTATCACCATTCCTCTTCTTAAAATCGACCTCAAACAAATCATAACGTACACCAACGATCGCTTGAAGCTGTGGCAGCAACTCAATCTGATCTTGAAAATAAAATGAGGTGATATCCACAACACTGTGATTATCCGCATCCTGATCTCTGGTTATAAATGTAATAGGTGCCTTGGTGATGGGGTCACTCAATGGGACAAACAGATTATTCTCTCTTAGATTGTTATTAAAAAAACCAGTGCGACGTCTGCTATTCGTTACTTGGCGACCCACTTCAATCCCTGCTAACAATGTATGACTGATCGGTCCGGTATCAAGCGAATAGAGTAAATTTGTTTGGTTAAATACGTTCTTACGATCCGTTGTATCATCATAAGCACCCAGTGATACTAACCCAGAAAAGACAGGCGAATTCGCAAACACATTGCCATAAAATTTATCATAATCCGCATAATTTGTTCGATTATGCAGTATGAGTCCAATATCAAATTTATGCTCAATAAATGAATTGAATGACAGCACTTCGACATCAGCATTGCTACGATTAGGATCACCAAAGAACCGTGATCGTGAAACCTTGACAGGACCTCCTTGGAACGAAGGAATACCTCGATCAGCCGTACGATCATCATGAAATCGTTCCATATTCAGAACAATTTTTGTTCGATTAGCAGGTTTGATTGTTATTGTCGGTGAAATACCACGGCGCCGTATATCAACTCCCTCACGAAAACTTTCCGAATCCTCGTACATCGCATTCAAACGAAAAGCAACCATGTCATGAACGCCTTGACCAACATCAGCAGTCATTCGTTTCTTATTGAACGAACCACCTTGAAAAGAAAATTCACGAATGGGATTCCAGCTGGCTTCTTTAGTTACTCGATTAACGACACCTCCTGAACCACCACGACCAAAAATCATTCCATTAGCACCTTTCAGTACTTCAATTCGATCAATATTATAAAGATCACGAAAAAACTGAACATCATCGCGTATTCCGTCAATAAAGAAATCACCCGTTGAACGATTACCACGAAATACAAGTGCGTCGCGATTACCCTCACCTTGCGATACTCCGACTCCTGGTACGTAACGCACGGCATCACCCAAGCTCTGGATTGATTGATCCTTAATTAATTCATTAGTGATAACAGAGATAGATTGCGGAACATCGCGCAACAATGTATTCGTTTTAGTCGCAGTAATACTACTGACGGCCTGATAACGACTAATACTACTTGCAGCCACTCGGATCGAAGGCAGTGTCGTGACAGTATCCCTCGCTTCGGATGATGCTGCCGGCAATTGAGTAATTGCATATCCATTTGTTTGTGGCACCGCCTGTAAATTACTGCCAGCAAGCAACTGATTTAGTCCGGTCTGAATATCAAAGTCACCCGATAGCCCTGATGTCGTTATACCTTGTATCTCTGCAGAATTAAAATAAAGCTTAACCCCAACCTGCTCCGAAAATTGGTTCAACGCATCTATCAATGAACCGGCAGGAATTCTCACTGCCTGTTTAACGGTAGCAATGCCATTATTTGATTCCGCAAAAGATTTATTAGGTGAGGCAGAAACAGCTATTCCCAAGAAAATCAGGGCTACGTATACATACAAAATATTCTTAAAAGGTGCTTTCTTATCACAACATTGACCCAAATTCGGCGCGTATATATGGTTTAAAATAGTAACAAATACAATACTGAAAGTGCGCATTGATGATTCCCAGCAAAACAGATTTGATATAAAAATTACTTGCGCACAATAGCCAAGCCACTTAGAAATGCCATTGGCACATAAAAACGCTCAGCATATTTCATTTCCTCGATGAATTTTCCATATTCACACCTACTTAATCCAATCAAATGGGTTTATTTTGATCTCGTGCACTAAAATGATGTGGATTGAGTGTACTTACTCTAATCATATCTGTATTGTCCATGGTTGAGTCAGCATCAACGTCGCTAATGAGAATGATTCGTAATTATATTCTACTTTTAATAGATTGCAAGTGAGACCACAAGAAATTTTTATGCAATTGGCTCAAGAATCATATACTGACATACGAAAAACTGAGTGATAAAAGAGAAAATTTATCTATTTCAAATCAGCTCAATTATAAAATTAAATCGGGATGACACTACTGATGAGTTAACAAACTGGATAAACTTTATAACTATAACAGTATCATTAACAAAAACTTGAATTTCAATCAGACAATCAAGTAACCAATGAAAAAAAAAATCTATATCGTAGCGGGTGCACGGCCAAATTTTATGAAAATTGCGCCTATTGTGCGCGCTCTCAAGACGAATAATAATCTGACATATAAAATTATTCATACGGGCCAACATTATGATCGAGAAATGAATGAGGTATTTTTTGAGGAACTGGGGATTCCTCAACCAGACACTTTTATGGCAACAGGAAGTGGCACACATTCACAACAAACAGCTAAGATCATGATTGCTTTTGAAGAATGCTGTCAAACTGAAAGGCCTGATGCCGTATTAGTTGTCGGTGATGTTAACTCAACATTAGCATGCTCTATTGTAGCCAAGAAATTGAGTATTCCGGTCGCTCATGTTGAGGCTGGTCTACGAAGTGGTGACATGACTATGCCAGAAGAAATTAATCGCTTAGTAACTGATAGTATCTCAGATTGGTTTTTCACCACTGAACCGAGTGCTACAGCACACCTGCGTCGCGAGGGTAAATTAGATTCTGCAATTCATCATGTTGGACACGTCATGGTAGATAACCTACTATTTCAAGCTGATAAATTAGCACGTATTGATACGACTGATTTTGAAACCAGTCAGTTCAAAACAGCGCAGGCAGCTCAAGGCAAACAATATGGTGTTATTACACTGCACCGACCGAGTAATGTAGATAATTCCAAAATGATGCATCAAATTGGGAGTGCTTTAATGGAAATTGCAAATGAATTACCGTTGATCTTCCCGGTGCATCCTCGCACACGCAGCAATCTTGATAAATTTAATGTTGATCTTGGACCTAATATTACCTTGATTGGGCCACAAGCCTATATGGCCTTTCTGAATTTATGGAAAGATGCTGCCGTAGTACTAACTGACAGCGGCGGCTTACAGGAAGAAACAACCGCCTTGGGAGTCCCCTGTATTACTATTCGTGAAAATACCGAGCGCCCAATTACAGTAGAACAAGGCTCCAATGTACTCGCAGGTACCAATCCTGAACGAATTATTACCGAAGTACGCAAAATTCTACAGAACAAGGGTAAGCGCTGTTGCCGACCACATCTCTGGGATGGAAAGGCGGCCGAGCGAATTGTTGCAATTTTGGCAAAAGAACTTCTTTAATATTAGCTATAAAAAGGTAGCGTGAAATTAATTAGTCATTCTTTATTTTTTGAACGACCAGCTCAGCATCTGCGAGCCGCGCGGTTTATAAATTAATGAGCTAACAGTAAAGACGAATGATTAAGGTATAATCCGTTTTCTCATTTTTGAATTGTTAGGGGAGTTATAGTGCCTATTTACGAATATCTTTGCAATTCATGTGGTTCTGAGAAAGAACATTTGCAAAAAATGAATGATGCACCTATTACAATTTGTCCTGCTTGTGGCAGTAACCATTACGTTAAACTGATTTCAGCAGCAGGTTTTCAATTAAAAGGAAGTGGTTGGTACGTTACTGATTTTAAGAATAATAAAACATCAAAACCAGAAACGAAGAGGAATACAGGAACCGAAGTAAAGAATGAAGCTACTACAGCAAGTGCTGCGGGTACGACGAGCACAAGTAGCAGTAGCGGCGCTAGTGCTGCTAACACAACATCTTCTGCTGACTAATTTTACTTACAGGAATCGCGCGACATGAAATATCATCACTTGATTGAGGTTTTAAGCTAGTTTTATGAACATCATTATAGGGGTGCTAAAATCGCCTGTGTAGGCTAATGGTACTGCTCATTAATGATCAGTATCTTTTCTGATTAAGCGCATATTCCACAGGAAGTCATTTAATGACAATCATGTTAATGTTTATCTTTACATTCATAATCGGATTTTTGTATCTACTATCAACAAATAATTACAGCGATTTCACTTAAAAAATAATTTTTTAACGAAACTGATCACTCAACTTTCGATTCTAGACTTTTAATTAACAGATTATGCGTACAAATTACTGTGGTGCCATTAATACACGATATCTAAATGAAACAATTACTCTCTATGGCTGGGTGCATCGTCGTCGGGACCATGGGGGCGTAATTTTTATTGATTTACGTGATCGTGAAGGCTTAGTACAAACAATCTGTGATCCTGACAATATAGATGCCTTTCAATGCGCAGAGAAAATTCGTAATGAATTCGTATTAAAAATAACGGGCATAGTCAGGCGACGCCCAGAAGGCACAATCAATTTAACTCTATTCAGTGGCGAAGTAGAGGTTTTGGTAACGACTATCGAAGTACTGAACACATCACTTACACCACCATTTCTAATGGATGATGACAACATAAGCGAAGCTATTCGATTGGAGTATCGCTATCTTGATTTACGTCGTCCGGCTATGCAAGCGAATCTACGTCTACGCCATAAAGTTTCAATGGCTGTACGTGTATTTCTAGACCAGAATGGTTTTATCGATATTGAAACGCCCATGCTCACCAAATCCACGCCGGAAGGCGCGCGAGATTATCTCGTACCTTCACGTGTCAATATCGGTCATTTTTTTGCTCTTCCTCAATCACCCCAATTATTCAAGCAACTTTTAATGGTATCGGGATTTGATCGTTATTATCAGATAACACGGTGTTTCCGTGATGAAGATTTGCGTGCTGACCGTCAGCCCGAATTCACCCAGATTGATATTGAAACTTCCTTTCTCAGCCAAGATGAAATCATGAGGCTGATGGAAAAAATGATTCGCAGTTTATTTACGTCTGTTGTCAGTGTTGATTTGCCCAGTCCATTTCCACGTCTCACATATGCTGAAGCTATTGCAGACTACGGCTCAGACAAACCTGATTTACGCATACCATTAAAATTAATAGAATTAACTGACGTTATGAAGGAAGTATCCTTCAAAGTATTTCGTGAAGCTGCAGAAAAGCCGGATGGGCGAATTGCGGCGTTACGTATTCCTCAAGGTGGAAAATTGTCTCGTAAGGAGATAGATGATTACACTAATTTTGTAGCTATTTATGGTGCAAAAGGCTTGGCTTATATCAAAGTAAACACCTTGGCAAAAGGCTTGGAAGGATTGCAATCCCCTATCTTGAAGTTTTTATCCGAAGATGCGGTAGATACTATTCTTACACGAACAGATGCGCAAGATGGCGACTTGATATTTTTTGGTGCAGACAAGGCAAAAATTGTTAATGAAGCATTAGGTGCTTTACGTGTCAAAATTGGACATGAACACGGCTATGCTGAATCAGGTTGGAAGCCGCTTTGGGTAGTCGATTTCCCAATGTTTGAGAGAGATGAAGAAGAAAACCGCTGGCGAGCATTACACCATCCATTTACATCTCCTGCCGATGGTCATGAAAATATGTTAGAAAGCGAGCCAGATAAAGCATTGTCTAAAGCATATGATATGGTACTCAATGGCTCAGAAATCGGTGGGGGCTCAGTACGTATTCATCGCAAGGATATTCAATCTAAAGTATTCCAGGCATTGAATATTTCGAACACAGAAGCACAGGAGAAATTTAGTTTCTTATTAGAAGCACTACAATACGGCGCACCACCGCATGGCGGCATTGCATTTGGCTTAGATCGTATTCTAACGATGATGACAGGTGCTGAGTCTATCCGCGATGTTATTGCTTTTCCAAAGACACAGCGTGCTCAATGTTTATTAACACATGCACCAGGTACGGTTAATAAACAACAACTTGACGAACTTAGTATCCGCTTAGGAAAAAATAAAAATACCGCAGCCTGAATTTAACCATTGAGTCCTTTCTATAGCATCAGGATAAGGCTCCAAAAAATATTTCAGAATATTCCTTTCAAATAGCGTGAATTACAACCACCGAGTTTAATCAAAAAATATCATAACAGGTATTCTGAAACCACTTTTCTATCAAAAAATATGCTTTTATACCTATTTTCTAGATAGCATTTTAGCCAGATAAGATATGCTACTATATACTCATTCATCGCTGCGGGGTTTTTCACTCAATTTAGGTGGCAGAAAAATATCCTGCGAGACTCCTACCTGCAATGTAGCAAGAAAATATGGAGACATCTGCTAACAGCCCTGATCGATGCCTATTACGTTAAAATTTTATCTAAAAATGGCAGCCAGAATTAGAAGATCGTATACGAAAAAACCTAATACTAGAATACATCTATTCTCGGCATGCGTGTTATGCCGCTCAAGATCCTTATTGATAAATGGACGAAAAGCAGCAAGTGAGAGCGTTTCGTTTCCTCAGAAAAAAATACAAAAAATGTACTTATGAAAAAGATCTCTATAAGTTATGCCATCAAGTCCAAGATACTTTTTTACACCTTCAATAATAGCCGCAATATTTTTACAAAAAGTCTTAAAAATATCGCGCTATCCCCTACCATCGTCCAGACCAGATGCTCTCATTCTCCAGCCAGCTATCATGTGACAAGACTATCCGGATTAGATTAATACTTTTATAATAAAAATGTATAAAGAACCTGTTTCGATTCTGGTAATAATCCATACTCTCGACTTACAAATATTATTATTAGAACGCGCTGATCATCCTGGTTACTGGCAATCGATCACAGGTAGTCAAAATCAGGGTGAAACACTATTACAAACAGCCATACGAGAAATCAGCGAAGAAACAGGTCTGAATGCTATTGATTATCACCTCACTGATTGGCATATCCAAAATCAATATGAAATTTTTCAAGAATGGCGTTGGCGCTATGCGCCGACAGTAACGCATAATACCGAACATGTATTTAGCCTGCTTTTACCCAAACCCATTCCAGTCAGCATTGCAACACGAGAACATCTTGGGTTTACCTGGTTACCTTGGCAAGAAGCAGAAAAAAAAGTTTTTTCAGAGAGTAATGCACAAGCTATACGACAATTAGCTAATCAGGAAAAGCAAAAGATTCATCATTACTAATTCGACATCACCAATATTATTCTATCTCATAAATCGTGTAGAATAATAAAATAATCCAAATCTGATATAATAATAACCCGTTGTTGTCACTCATTTTTTGGTTATATTTTCTCGGCGGTCATTCTGAATCATATAAAGATATTTTGAGACCTTTGCAAAAGCCCTCACCATAAGTTTTTGACTATTGATTATAAAAGATTAACTTTTCAACTGTAGGGGTTTTGCAAAGGCCTCGTTTTATTAATTCAGAATCATTCTTTCCCTCTTCATCATACTCCCCATTTCTCAAGATTTAAGAAGGAAGGTTCTTACACCGTGATGAATCTGCTAGTCCAATATTGCCTCGGTGAATTTTTCCCCGCGCTTCAACAAGAAGAGACTTTTGCACGGTAGATGGTATGAGACCTTTGCAAAAGCTCTCGCCAGAAGTTCTCGACTATTAGAGTTTTTCAAAGGTCTCTATATTTGGATTTAGATGCAGCAGACGCATCCAGCTCCATTATCCATCAGTTGTAATTTAAAAATAAAAAAGGAGATGCCGGATATTGTGGCATCTCCTTTTACATCGCCCGATTTATACTATTATGTCTTTCTCACTTTCGGCGCTTTCCTCCCTGATAATGGATGGCTTGAGAAAGGTTGGAATCGTTCAAATCCTTTCACCTCAACCGTTCCGCCCGCATTGGTATATTCAGATTCAAAATGATTCAGAAACTCCATGAAAGTATGGTCAACAAGATGAGCCTGACTAAAATCTAACACTGCTGTTTTCCCAGGCTGAATCTGTTTGAACGCTTTCTTAAATCCGATCAGATTAGAAAATATAACCGCATCATGAAAGGCCAGGTGATATTTTCCTTCGCTTTCATTCAGTTCGTAACGTGCTTTGAAAAGATTACTCAATGCGGCGCCGTTTACAATATGAAAAATAAACTTCGTCAAGATACCTGAAGCAATACCGATGAGTAAATCAGTTGCCACTGTTGCCGCAATTGTTACCAGGAAAATTGTTAGTTGCTCACTACCAATCTTATAGGTCTTAAAAAACACATGTGGCGCAGCAAGGCGATAACCCACATAAACCAGTAAAGCAGCCAGAGCAGCATTAGGGATTAGTTCGATTACGGGAATCATCAACAGCATGGCTATGAAAAGGAAAAAGCCATGAAAGAAATTAGCCCAGCGTGTACGTGCACCAAAATCAACGTTTGCTGAGCTACGCGCCACCTCTGATATTGTTGGCGATCCACCTAATACAGCAGCCAGTGTATTCCCTGCACCCAATCCAATCAGATCCTTATTATAATTTGACTGTCGTTTCCAAGGATCAAGGTTATCTATCGCCTTAACTGTCAGTAATGACTCTAAACTACCAACAATGAGAAACATGAACACGTATTTCCAGAATACAAATGTACTGATGGCAGAGAAATCAGGATTAAAACCAACCATTTCCCAGAAATCACCAACAGCGACTAAAATATGTCCAGGTTGTGTTCCCTTAAAATCTAAAAAAATTGCAGCAGGAATAGCTATTAATAATACAACCATGGGTGCAGGGATCTTTGCAAGAAGCCCCTTTATTTGCGGCCAGATAAACATAACAGCCAGGCAAGCAAGACCAATCGCCGCAATCACTCCATTTGCATTCACAATAGAATTGGGAACTTCAACATATAATGCAACAGGATTCATTCCGGTCAGATCAGCGGGATCAATTCCCAACATAATATGGAACTGCTTGGATATGATAATCACCCCGATGGCCGCAAGCATACCGTGGACAGCTGAGTGCGGGAAAAAATCACTCAAAGAACCTGCTTTTAACAAGCCCAGAACAACTTGAAGTGCCCCAGCGACTACCATTACGCCTAATGCAAGTCGCCACCCCTCCATGCCACCACCCAGCTCGATGACGCAACCGGCACAAATCGTAATCAAACCAGCAGCAGGACCCTTGATTGTAAGCTGAGAGCCCGCAAAAAATGTAGTAAACAAACCACCAATCATCGCACTGAGTACCCCCATTGCTGGTGGAAACTCTCCTGCTTTAGCAATACCAAGGCTCAATGGCAATGCCAACAAGAAAACAAGGAAGCCTGCTACTGCATCGTATTTAAAATTTTCCTTAAGCCCGATTAAACCATCTTTAGGTATTTCTTCTTGCGTAGAATTACTCATAATTCTATGTATCTCCTTTAGGTTAAGAAAGTTTACAAAACGCGTACTTCATCAAGAACTTTTATACGGAATAGAATGGTAATCTTTCACATGAGGCCCAAGGAAAATACGTGAGTACATCCGCACCAACGAGAGGCCAATTAATATGAAATCAATTGCGAGAATAATTGCTAAATCAACTTGATCTGTATGAATATGTGTAAACATCAGATCAACTCCTAAGAAGGTTGGTGTAATGGGGAACCCCATTAAGCCCAGACACGCAATCAGGAAAACTAATGCCAAGAAAGGATGCTCATAAACATGCCCCTGGTAATCATTCCAGTCAATTCTCTGTTCCAATGCTGTGAGCCTATCCAAACAGGCATATCCCATAATACCTGTAAATATCACGCCGCTTAGATAGATAACAACCTCGATGACATCTACCTCGGGATAAAATGATATCGCTAGAGCGATCCACAAATGGTTGACAACGACAAGCGCCCAACTAAGCTTCGCGCTTTTTCTTTCAGTGAATGATCTGAGTAATAGCAGTAGCCCAATAAATGCGAAAATTGCAGGGAAATAGTCATATACCGCGTTCGGTATTAGATCTTTAGCAATTAATAACCACAGCACGCCTACGATATAACTAATAGTCACAAAATTGCCAGCAATGCCTTCTGATACAAAATTCAGCTTTCTACCGATCCACTTCATAGGATTCCACAAAATAATATATATGAAAGAATCCAAATTGAACTCTTTGATACTCAATAAATAAATTGAGTATTTAATCCGTTTAAAGGCTGAATCTTTATCAGAATATTCGATCGGAACAAAATTAAAGAACTGATCGCGTATTAGATAGGTAACGACCGAAGGTGACACTAAGAGCTGATAAGTCCGTAAGAAAGCATTTCCTATAATATGAACAAAGGCAAGCGTATGAAAGCCAAGTGCAATTTCAATAAAAATCAGACCAATCTGGGCTGCTGATGAGTAAGCAATTTGTGTTTTAATTGATGATTGAACGCGTGATATTAACGTGGCAATAATACTTGTCGTTAATCCTATGACAACTAGTAATGCAACTATTTCGACCTGATGTTCCCAGAATGGATAGGTTCTCAGTAAAAGAAAGGCACCCAAATGAACAGCAAGTGAGCCATAAAAAATCGCACTGGAAGGCGTGGGTCCCTCCATTGCGCGTGGCACCCAGGATGTGAATGGAATCTGTGCCGATTTAACAGCGGCAGTCAACACCAACATCAGCGATATAATCAGACCGACTGTAGTATGGTTTTCAAGGTGCGAAACTATCAGATCACTATCAGATAGTTTCGAAAAAGTAATATTCTCATGCCATAAATGATGACTTAACCAGATAGTAACAATCAAACCCATATCCGCAATGCGAAATACTGTGAAAATTTTTAACGCGTTTTTCACAGGTAAGAATCTATCTCTATAGTATCCAATCAACAAAAACGAACAAATTCCAAAAATTTCCCAACCAATAAAGAGCGTCTCAAAGTTTCCTGAAAGAATTACAAGGTTATAACCGATATAGAAAAAAAGTATTGTGTTGAAAAAACGCTTATAGCCACTTTCGCGGTGTAAATACCATCTAGAATAAACCGTTACTAGAAATGATAAGAAACTACCCAGGAAAAGAAAAATGGCCGTGACAATATCGAAATAGAAAGCAATATTGAATACATAATTCGCTGTATCATAAAGCGTATATTCGATTAATTCCAGAACCGGTTGACCTTCAATCACCCAAAGCACCAAGAATAACCAGGTAACAATCATGTGTAGGCCAACTGTTAAATAAGCAATCCACGAGATCACGCCTTCTTCTATTTTAGGTATTAATAAACTAAGAACAAAGCCGATTAATGGGATAAGTATTAGAGACTCAAATATAGCTACGAGTAATGGATTCATTTTTTAGCCTTATCATTATCAGTATCAATCAAGTACACAGGCAGGTTTTCTTCCGTTGCTTCGACTACATAGGTATGTTTCGCTTTCTTTGCAGACTCCATGAGCTTGTCAAGATCCGATATGGTTTCAAGCTCTTTCAATAATGGGTTATAGATTATGAAATTTCCATTTCCTTTGTACAAATGAAGATCCCCTGTTTCCGGATGAACAGCAACTAAAACAACCCATTCATTCTCATAAAATGAGAAATTTGCCGCAGCCTCTTTGAGCACCCTTAAAAGCACCTTCGGATAATGTTCAACGATTACTAAAAGACGAACAGGATCATGTACCTCAATCATCTGATACGGCAGACCTGTTCTCAGATCACCATCACTACCATTGGCAACTCCATTGAGTCCCATAACGTTATAAGGTAATTTCGTTCCTGCGCCCATTCTATGATTATCTGTTCGCGAGAAAAAATATTCGAGATCGATTCCGCCCATAACCGGTCCAATAGGCCCCATGGAAACTCCTAAATACTTCCCATCCGGATCAGTTCTATAATCATAGGAGCTGGTAGATGCCCGTCGATCTAAAAATAATTTCTCAGTTAAGCTCCGTCTTCCAATAATACTGACCGCATTTGTAGCATGATTAAGTTCAGGACGTGGTTCAAACAGAGAAACAGATCTCCTGCGTACCTCATTATGAATTTCTTTAGCACTCGCTTTGGTGTTGATTGATACCAATCTTCTCGATCTTTCTTTTGCATGCATATCGAGCGATTCAATAAAAACAGGAATATTTTTTTTATGGTTAGCTGCATTCTCAGGAGTAAGAATATGCTCATCATAAAAATAAACGTCATCACGCGTCGTATCATGAAGACCTGGGAGAAACTGCGTTTCGTCCGGAATTTTAATTCCATTCTTAGCCAATGCTGCTCTGACTTCCGGATGATTCGCCATAGTACAGAATGATCTTGCATTGACTGAGCCCGGTCTACCACCACAAGCACCGCAATCATAGGCTGTATAATGTGTATTATTAACGCTACTAGCACCATGTCCAATCATATATACAATAGGTGCAAAAGAAGCGCCTTTACCGCTACCCGTCAATCCCGTACTTGTCAGGACACCTTGCACTCGCTGAGTCATTTCTTTGATAGTAAATCCTACCTGCAGGCCATCTTCTATATCGGAAGGATCCTGATTCTCAACAGTCAGCTTTGCATTGCTATCTACGTGCAAAAAAGATGAGGCCATAGCAGGCATCGCTGTAGGTCTGAAAATATCAAAAGCCAGCTTAATTGCTGTGAAAAAACCAACGGTTTGGGAGATTAACCAACCTTGGAAAAGAGAATGCGAATGTTTATGAAAAACCACATCCTTTTTCATTTTGAGCTGACTGCCTACTTCTTTAACTAAATACTTAGGAAACACCGGCGCAGGACAACATTTTGTAGCAAAGTTCCCATGCTCAGGCTTATAATATAATTCAACATTAAAAAAGCCTGCAGTTGTGAACGTTTCACAATTTGGATCGTTCTGCTCAAGATAGCGACGAAATGAAGTCAGTCGATCATCGATACAAAAAAATGTTTGAAATGATTTATTGGCTACTTTCTTTTCCCAACTTTTATCCTGCAATGCGATTCCAACCAACACCTGGTCATAATATGACCATTCAAAGGCTTCATGCAGAATCTCAAGAACTTCATCGAATTCTGTCTGTGGCACTTCCGAAAAAAGATTGACAGGTCTATTTTCCAAGACAGTACCAAGCGGTTGCCAGCTCTCTCCAAAATGTGAATCCAGTGCATCGATTTCCATCAAGAGCTCTAGAACAACCAGATCATGTATCGATATTTTTTTCTTGTTTAAAAGAGAGTCTGGGTCCAGCTGAACAGAAGACACCATACCCGACCAGCCTGGATGTGCAAATTGCTGGTCAAATAGATATTGTTTGTAAAGTGTTTCATCGCCTACCACAATTTTTAGCAGATCCTCAATTTTACAATTTCCACTAATAAGGAGATTACGGGCTCTTTTTGTTTTAAAAAAGCTTGTAAAACTTTTCTCTTCCATTTCTTTAATACAAGAAAGGAAGTCCTTATTTCCAACAGGAAAAGGCCAGACTGATATTCCTTGATCAAGATAATGACAGAGTATCCTGAAAAGAAACGCATGTACCATTTGATCTAGATCAATCGAATAGTATTTCTTCCAGTTTTTTCTAAGCTCACCGACTCTAGCTGAAACAGAAGTATCATATTTCTCATTTAATAACTTCTGCATCCATTCATCAATAGACTCCGCACCTTTCCTTTCCACAATTGCCCTTTCCAGGATATCTTTGCGGATACGCTTGGATCGATATAAGTCCCGATATTCATCCAATTCTAATGTTGTAAAATAACCCCACATTTTCTTTGCAGTCCGCAAAGCATCAAAGAATTTCATATCATTTTGAAATGAATGCAAGGTATTGTGGTGAATAAAATTCTTTAACGGTGCTTGCATAGGCAAGTAATGATTCAGGTCATGAAGCACCTGATGTTCGTCAAAAGATAAATTTTCTGTTTTCATTAAATATAACCCTCTTAATACAAACAATATTTCTAAGGATAGAATAAGTTACTGTTCGAAATTGCTTGAGTACATTATTGATTCTTCGTATTAGCAACTTTTATCCTGAACTGGTTCAACCGCTGCAATGCCTTCTTCTACTTCACTACCAATCCGTTCAAGAAATCTGCTGGTTTTAGTCTAAATTCGATGGCCTATACAGCGACAAACGATTACTTTCTGAAGATAGTGAAAGAGGTAAGAAGCAAATATCATGGGCATAAACATCATCAATGTTTACGGGCAGGTGTTGGCAACTTTAGGGTTAAGTGGGGAATTCTTACTGGATCACTAGCTGCCATTGTGTTGTTCATAAATGATAACCCTCCCGATATAAGTGATAAGAATTACATTAAAGTCAAGTAAATCCTATCACAGCGATTGTGAAAAATTCGTGAAGACTACAACACAATGAGAATGGAAATAAAAAATCAGGGGAATGTAATGTGGAAGGTAGAGCCATGTCCTGGTACGCTTTCAACTTCAATTATCCAGCCATAGTATTCACAAATACGTTTGACGATAACCAGCCCAATACCCAGACCTTCTCCCAATGCCGATCCACGGAAGAATCGTTCATAAAGTAGTGGCAGAAATGCGGGTTCAATACCAATACCCGAATCAGAAATTGATAAGCGCGACCCTTGGGACTCTACTCGAACGAAGCCATTTTCTGTATATTGCACAGCATTACGCAATAGATTCACAAGGACGGTATATAAAGCTTGTCGGTTTAATACAAGAACAACTTCTGGTGCAATAGTAACTTCAAAAACAAGTTTTTTTCGATAAATCTCGATACAAAGAGGATCGGCTGCGTCATAGATACATTCGGTTAACGCAACGGATTCAAGAGTACCTAACGCCTGCTCACGCGCTAAAAATAATAAAGCCTGTAACTGTTCACCCATTCGCGTTGCTGCCGCTTCAATCATGTTAACGCGATAATGCACCTTATCCGGCAAATCACGTTCGACGAGCAATAACTCACAGCTTGTTAGAATAGTGGTGATCGGTGTACGTAGCTCGTGACTGACATTAGCTGTGAATTCCTGTTCTCTCTGAAGTAATCGCTTGATACGACTCTGATAATCATCTAGCGCGCGTGCCAGATGCGCTACTTCCTCGTCCATCTCGGGACGCGTCAAAGCTTTTCCCTTTATATCACCAGGCGCAAGCAATTTTACTCGTTCGGCAAGATCCGTGACTTGCTTAACCAGTAATCCGGCTAGCAGATAACCCACCGTGAACGCAATGGCAACTACCGAAAACAGAGAAAATAGAATCAGAAATCTCAGCTCATTTAACCGCTGATTATGAAGCGCAATCCGATAAGCAACAAAAAATTTTACATCATCAACAGACCGTACCAGGACATGGATATCCTCAGCGTCATGATAAATCCTATGATATCGCGCATTAAGCCCTCGCAGGTAAGCAGGAAGGCGAAGCTCTTCATCTATATTACGGATAACATAACTTCTGAGGTGAGAACCAATTTGCGGAATAAAATCGGAATGTTTCCGGTAGCGCTGAACAAGATGATCCATCTCTATTCTGATAACTTGCTCAATATGTGCTGCCTCAAAATTATCAGAAGCAAAATAAAGACTAATACCCAACGCTCCAACAATAAAAATACAGAATGTTGCCAGTGTTAGCGCAACACGTAAACGAAGGCCGCGTTCAATCTTAAGCTTGAACACGAGAAGCTAAACAATAGCCAAGGCCATGGACGGTTTCAATCGGATCGTAGCCACCCGCTCGCACTAACGCACGTCGTAAAACATGCATATGACTGCGTAATGTATCACTGGTTTCCTGTATACCTTCCCAAGCTTCCAATTCTAATTCCTTCCGACTGAAAACTCGACCAGGTTCACTCATCATCAACGCAAGCAGGCGAATGCATTTTGGTGGCAGCTTGACATCTTTATCAGCAAAGCGAATTGATAGCGTTTTTGGATCAAATGATAAACTATCAACTTCTAGTCTACGATTGGCAACTCTTCCGCTATAACGTTTATGCATAGCAAAAAGACGTGCTTCAACTTCTTTCAGTGCAAATGGCTTGACTAGATAATCATCCGCACCATGCTCAAAGCCTGCCAGCTTATCTTCCAGTGTATCACGCGCAGTCAGCATGAGTATTGGTGTATCAATCTGCGATTCCTGTCGAAGCTTTCGACACAAATTAATACCGTTCATCCCCGGCAACCCTAGATCAAGCAGAATACCATCAAAACGTTGTGTAACCGCAAGGTGAAGTCCTGCTATACCATTAGCTGCGGCATCAGCGCTATGGCCTCGTGATTCCAAAAAATCATACAGATTAGCAGCAATAGCCAAATCATCTTCAATAATCAGAATGTGCACGCAACCACCCTACCGCAACAAAACCACAAAAATAAAAGATAAAACTAGTTGTTAATGAAACTTACGACTCAATGTATGGACTGCTTCAACCAAAGCTGCGGCGTTTTCAGGTGGTGTAAATTGCGAAATACCATGTCCAAGATTAAAAACATGACCATTACCATGACCAAAACTAACCAAAATTTTCTCAACTTCTGCAGCAATGATAGTAGGTTCTGCAAATAATATCGAAGGATCAAGATTACCTTGCAAAGCAACTTTATCACCCACGCGACGACGTGCTTCACCAATATCGATAGTCCAATCAAGTCCAACTGCATCATAACCACTATTGGCAATACTCTCTAACCATAATCCGCCACCCTTAGTAAAAACGACACTAGGAATACGTGCACCATCCTGCTCTCGCTTTAACCCTGCCACAATCTGCTTTATATAATGCAATGAAAATTCCTGGTAAGCAGCATGTGAAAGTGCTCCGCCCCAGGTATCAAAAATCATGACTGCCTGCGCGCCTGCTTCAATCTGTGCGTTGAGATAGGTAGTAACTGCTTGAGCATTGATTTCAAGAATATGATGCAGCAACTCAGGCCGCTGGTATAGCATCGTTTTAATTATACGAAAATCAGTACCACCACGACCTTCCACCATGTAACAAGCAAGTGTAAAAGGACTGCCTGAAAAACCAATTAATGGAACCTGGTTATCTAGCGTCCTACGAATTTGTGAAACAGCATCCATCACATAACGCAAATGTGTATCAGGATCGGGTACTGCCAATGAACGGATCTCCAATTCTTCACGCAAAGGCCGCTCGAACATTGGTCCTTCACCTTCGGCAAAATACAATCCTAATCCCATCGCATCAGGAATGGTCAGGATATCCGAAAATAATATCGCTGCATCCAGTGGGAATCTTGCTAAGGGTTGCATCGTCACTTCAGTTGCAAAATTAGGATTTTTGCATAACGCAAGAAAGTTACCGGCACGGGCGCGGGTTTCATTATATTCAGATAGGTAACGTCCGGCTTGGCGCATCAGCCAAACAGGTGTGTACTCAACAGGTTGTCTCAATAATGCACGTAATAAGGTATCGTTTTTTGGTTTAGTCATTAAAAAGCCTATCAACTCATAGAATTTTCTGGAAAAGATTTTTTTTAAACATTACAGCAGATATAAACTTACCCCGCTTTTCTCTGTTAACTTATCCTCAACCGCCAATCTTATCAGTGATTAGCCTTTACGTACATTACCTATAACATATGGAACCGTTTTAAATTAATTTTTTTGAATATCTCGTTAATAATTAATAATCTACATTAAAGGTCTAATTTTGAATGTTTAAAAACAGTTTCCGGCAAGTATATTTCCTATCAAAGGCAGAGCAATTCTCATGAAAATCACTTACAAGACTCGCAAACAAAGTACAAATAGATCCTGCGTGACAGTACTTTTGTAGCCAGCTATATCTAGAACCTCTAGAACCTCTAGAACCTCTAGAACCTCTAGAACCTCTAGAACCTCTAGAACCTCTAGAACCTCTAGAACCTTTTTATCCAGGATAACCATCATAATTCTAATGGCTTGTATCTAAAAAATCTTCTTTGATTCTCTATAATATAAATTCTCTGAGACTTTTGCAAAAGCTCTCACCAGAAGTTTTTGGCTATTGATTGAAGTGGCCCCCATTAACTAGACAACCTGAAGATAAATTAAGCTCTAACATGGCTGGTTAATCAAGCTCAGGCAGCTTGAGGAATTGCATACTTCTGATAGTAAACTTCATCTGGTGTTAGATCATCAAGACTTTGATGAAAACGTTCCTGATTGTACCAATTGAACCAAATATTTAAACTTTTTCTTACCTCCTTTAGATTGTTAAATTCCCGAGTATATAAATGTTCGTATTTGACTGTACGCCATAGTCGTTCAACAAAAATATTGTCATAGTAGCAGCCCTTGCCATCCATGCTGATCTGTATACCATTGGTTTTTAGCATTGATGTAAATGTCTCACTGGTAAACTGCACACCCTGATCACTATTCATGATTCTCGGACAGCCATGATCCTGAATGGCAGCTTCCAAAGCCTGGACACAGAAATCAGCGTCCAGTGTGTTGGATATGCGCCAGCTCAATACTTTACGCGAATGCCAGTCCATAATAGCAACAAGATAGCCAAAACCTTTTTCCATCGGCACGTAAGTGATATCGGTCGCCCAAACTTGGTTGGGACGACTAATGGTCCTACCTTTGAGCAGATAAGGATACTTCTTGTGCTGCTTGGCCGGAATACTGGTTTTGGGCTTTGGTGCTGTGCTAATAATGCCCAGTATCTTCATCATTGAAGTGGCTTTCTTGCGGCCTATCATCCTCCTCTGGCGCCTGAACCACGTGGCATAACTGCGTGAACCATACTGTGGTGTTTTCAAATACTGCTCATCCATTTGACGCAACAAGATTAACTCACTCCCATCTGTGGGTTGTGGCTGATAATAATACGACGAGCGTGCAACACCCAGTAAATGGCATTGACGCGATTGACTTAGTTTCTCGTGGTGCTCGATCATTGTTTTGCGCTCAGCAACACTTAATGATCGAGCTTTCTGGCTAAAAAATCGCGTTCCACCGTCAATTGCCCAGTCACGCGATGTAAATCGTCGGCACTATGACCACTCTTATTATTGGCGTCACCATTCTTACCAAACAAATCACTGGCTTTTTCAATCAAATGACGTTTCCAGCTATTAATCTGCGTGGGATGGATATGATAACGAGCGGCTAGTTGTGGTACCGTTTCTTCTCCACGTATTGCTGCCAAGGCTATTTTGGCTTTGAATTCTGTTGAATATTGCATGCGTTTCTTGCTCATGATTATGTCTCTCTATTTATCTCATATCAGAGCTTAACAACTTGTCCAGTTTTGCGGTACCACTTCACTCGATTATTAAGCAATATATTGAACAACAGCAAAGACCGCATTAAACAGGCTTCGCCTGTGCGCTTATATCTCCGCCCTGAAGGACGAAGTTTTACGCGCTATTTGATAAATCATTTAGCATTACACTGCTTAGCACACTTTCTTTAAATTCGAGACCAACATAATTCATATTTTATACTCTGAAAACAAAGAACATTTCTCAACTCAGTTTTCTTCGATAGTAAATAATCGTTGATATTCCTTGATCGCATAACGATCAGTCATACCAGCGATATAATCAGCTATTGCCTGGTGCTCGTCCAGATGAAATTTCACTTGATATTTCGGAGGAAGAAGCTGGATATTAGCAGTAAAGATATCAAATAACTTTTCTATCGTGTGGCGCGCTTTATTACCCATACGCACCACACGGTAATGCTGATAAAGATTATCACGCAGAAATCTCTTTAATTCCTGCTGTTCCTTTTTTACCTTATCACTGAAACCAATCAAATGCGGTGCCAAATGTACCGCGGAAAGGCTATCCACCTCGGCATTTTTTATATTATCCATACTCTGCCTGGTTAAATCGATAACCAGTGTATTAATCATACTACGCACAGTTTCATGTGTCAGACGCCGTCCTGAAAGGACAGGATATTGTTTTTTTACCCGCTCCAAATGGCGAGAAAAGATAGTCACTTCTTCCAGCTGTGTCTGCGTAATCAAACCGGAACGAATACCATCATCAACATCATGATTATTATAAGCAATTTCATCTGCAAGATTAGCTAATTGTGCCTCCAGAGATGGCCTCTGATTGAGTACAAAACGCTCACCGACCTCACCCATTTTACGGGCGGTTTTTTTGGCCGCATGCTTGAGTATGCCTTCGCGAGTTTCAAAACAAAGATTTAAACCGTCAAAGGCAGCATAACGATCCTCCAGTACATCCACCACGCGTAAAGACTGTAGATTATGCTCGAAACCACCATAATTTTTCATGCAGTCATTTAATGCATCCTGACCAGCATGACCAAATGGCGTATGTCCTAGATCATGAGCTAACGTGATCGCTTCTACTAAGTCTTCATTCAGGTACAGATTTCTGGCAATAGAGCGACCAATTTGTGCAACTTCCAGGCTATGCGTCAAACGTGTACGAAACAAATCTCCCTCATGATTGACAAAAACCTGAGTTTTGTATTCAAGACGGCGGAATGCGGTAGAATGAATAATCCGATCACGATCGCGCTGAAATTCACTCCGTCCGATAGGTGGTGTCTCAGCAATGCGCCGACCACGCGTATTACTTGATGAAACTGCGTAAGGTGCTAAGTTATTCATGCCGTGGCACAATCCGATAATGTCTCAAATAATACTGCCCGTGGAACATCAGCACGCATAACCGCTTCACCAATACGGTTTAGCAAAATAAAGCGAGTTCTACCTGCATCAACCTTTTTGTCCAGAGTCATGAGCTGTAGATAATTTTCAGGCGTGAGTTTTGGCGCGTGTATCGGAAGCCCTGCCTGAGAAAAAATCTTGCGTATACGCACAACATCCGTTTCACTTATGAGTTTCATACGTCGTGATAACTCAGCCGCCAATACTATTCCTGCTGCCACTGCTTCTCCATGTAACCAAACACCATAACCCATACCATTTTCAATCGCATGACCAAAAGTGTGTCCGAGATTCAGCAGCGCACGCACCCCGCTTTCCCTTTCATCTGTGGCAACAATTTGAGCCTTATTTTCACAGCTACGACGAATCGCTTCGTTCAAAATAGCGGGATCACGTGCAAGTAAGCGCATCATATTTTGTTCAAGCCAGTCAAAAAAGACAGGATCTCGAATTAAGCCATACTTGATAATTTCAGCAATACCTGCTCGCAATTCCCTGTCAGACAAAGTATTCAATGTTACGCTGTCAGCCATGACCATGCGGGGCTGATAAAACGCACCGATCATATTTTTACCAAGCGGATGATTAATTCCGGTTTTACCTCCAACAGATGAATCCACCTGTGCTAATAATGTGGTGGGAATTTGAATAAATGGAACGCCGCGTAAGTAGGTTGCTGCTGCAAACCCTGTTAGATCACCGACAACACCCCCGCCTAATGCTAGAATTGTAGTATTCCGCTCACAATGATGTTTTAATAAAGCATCAAAAATCTTATTTAAGGTTTCCCAATCCTTGTATTCCTCACCATCAGGCAGAATAATCGGCACGCAAGTTACACCATGATTTTCCAGCGCTATACGCAATTTTTCCATATACAGTGGCGCTACGGTAGTATTACTCACGATAGCAACACGTTTCTGTGGCAAATGAGGCAGGATTAATTCTGCCCGCTCTAAAATACCACTACCGATATAAATTGGATAGCTACGTTGCTCTGAAGATGAAGCAAGGTCTACTGTAATAGTCTGCATCGTATTTTTATTGCTATTGCATTTAGAAGAATTAAAAGTAACCAGCTTATGCATTAATTTTTGTACTAAATTACGCACACCCTGTTTACCACTATCAATCGTTAAGTGAGCCGTTTCACGATAAAGCGAATCCCGTTGTTCATAAAGCTCGGTTAATTTACTGCGCAAATTACGACCCTGAAGCAATGGTCTATTTTTATCGTGGCGGGTGCGCCGATGTAAGTCGATAACAGATGCTCGCAAATAAATTACAGTACCGTAACGTTTCAATAATTCACGGTTTTCCCAGCTCAGCACCGCTCCACCACCAGTCGCCAAGATAATGTTATCCTGCCTCACAAGCTCCCGTAATACTTCAGTTTCACGTTTTCGAAACCCCGCTTCTCCTTCAATCTCAAAAATCACCGGTATTTTGACACCAGTGCGTTCCTGAATTTCATAATCCGAGTCGATAAATCGTTTCCCCATATAATTGGCTAGAGATCTACCAATCGTTGTTTTTCCCGCTCCCATCATACCCACCAGAAAAATATTACCGCTTTTCATTTTCGCGGCGCGATAGGCCTTGGTCATTGTCGTCTTGGTCAGTTTCATGTACGCAATTGTAGCGGAAATACTGTTTCACGCGCAGATACAAAAGACAATGGTTTGATTATTTTTGCTATGCCCTTAAAATTACGAATAATTAATTATCATTCTATTGATTCAACAGGTCATTATTAACGCCACATTCTTTTGTATCCAACCATATCAAAAACCTCTGGATTTAAGTTAATCCTACTTACTTTTGCACCAGCACACGTGGTTACTCTGGCATATGTTTGCTAACAAACCAAGAAAAAAATAATGGAACGAACACAGTTGCAATAAATGCCGCCATAATCATGCCACCAAATACGCCGGTACCCATTGATTGCCGGGCAGCAGAACCTGCCCCAGTAGCGATTACCAAAGGGATCACGCCTAATATAAAAGCCATTGAAGTCATGACAATAGGTCGAAAACGTAATTGTGCAGACTGAATTGCGGCCTGTTTAATATCGATACCTTCTTTCATTTTTTGACTGGCAAATTCAACCAGCAAAATGGCGTTCTTAGCCGCCAAAGCAATCAACGTTACCATTCCAATCTGAAAGTAAATATCATTTGGCATATCCCGCAATAATACAGCCATCAATGCACCCGCAATTGCAAAGGGCACGGCCATGATGACCGCTAAAGGTAGCGCCCATGTCTCAAATTGGGCAGCAAGAATCAAGAACACCATAATGATGGCAAGACTAAACGCAAAGAATGCTGCAGAACCCGTTTGTTTTTCCTGAAAGGCGGTACCCGTCCAAGCAATCTGATAACCATCCGGCAATGTTTGAGCCGCAATCTTCTCTACCAATTTAATTGTATCGCCTGAACTGACACCTGTAGCACCTCGCCCCATTATTTTTGCTGACAATAAACCATTAAAGCGTTCCAGTTGCTCCGCACCCACTTCATGCCTTACTTTACTCAAGGCAGATAATGGAATCATCAGACCTGATGAGTGAGCACGCACATAAACTTTCCCTAAATCCTCCGGTTTCATGCGATATGCAGCTTCAGATTGTAATTGCACACGATACGTTCGGCCCGATCGATTAAAATCGTTAACATAGAACGAACCTATTGTACTTTGTAAGGTAGCATAAATATCCGCAATGGCAACTCCCTGGGCAATTGCCTTCGCCTCATCGACCTCAACAAAAAGCTGAGGTACAGTTGGCCTAAAAAAAGTATTCACGGACGCCAGCAGTGGTTCTTGTTCCAACTTATCCAGCAGATTATTAACTACATTAGATAACTGACGTGGATCAGAACTTGTTCGGCTTTGTATATAGGCTTCAAATCCACCTGTACTGCCTAATCCACGAATAGCAGGCGGATTAAAAGCAAGCGCTAAACCATCAGATTGCTGTGAACCTATATCAAATAGCTTGTCCACAATATCATCCGCAGTTGCTGATCGCTCAGACCAATCCGTCATACGCACGAACATTGTTGATACATTTGTTTTATTCCCACCTCCAATAAAATCCAATCCATTAACTGCGAAATGAAAGATTACAGCAGGGTCTTTTGCCATCTCTGCACGAATAGAATCTGTGGTTTGGATTGTTCGGGCAAGCGTTGCATTATCAGGCAATATAACGGCAGTAATTACATACCCCTGATCTTCTGGCGGCACAAAACTTCCAGGGATTATTTTCAATAGATAAATCACACCACCAACAACCATCATAAATACCAGCAAACTAATCAGTGAATGATGAAGAGAATATCTAACCGTACTGACATAGAAATTACGGATACGATCAAAGATTCGATTAAATTGCTGAAAAAATCGGGCATTATTATGTGTTGACTGAAGCAACATGGCGCAAAGTGTAGGAGAAAGCGTTAATGCAACAACCCCAGAAATAACACCAGCAACAGCCACAGTCACCGCAAATTGCCGATATAGTTCCCCAGCCATCCCTCCCAGAAAAGCAACCGGGATAAATACTGCAACCAGTACCAAAGTCATGGCAACCACTGCACTCGACACCTGCTGCATTGCTTTAATTGCAGCATTAATTGGTGATAACTTTTCTTGAGAAATTAATCGTTCAATATTTTCCAATACCACAATAGCATCATCCACCACAATACCGATAGAGAGCACCATAGCAAATAATGTCATGGTATTAATCGAATAATCCAATATCCATAAACCGGCAAATGTGCCAATGAGGGAAATGGGCACAGCAATAATCGGGATCAATGTCGCACGCCAGCTTTGCAAAAAAAGATACACCACCAGGATAACCAGTATCATGGCCTCACCCAATGTCTTAACTACCTCTCGAATTGAAGCCTTGACAAAATCACTGGTATCATAAGGAAGTACATATTGAATGCCCTCAGGAAAACCCTGCTTCAGCTCATGCATTTTAGACTTAATGGCTTCCGCAGTATCTAATGCGTTAGCACCTGAGCGCAAAAAAACACCAATACCGACACCCGGCTCACCATTCAATATGGTACGAATATTGTAATCCTTCGCACCAAGCTCGATACGAGCCACATCCTTGAGATGCAATACCCCACGAGGACCATCAGCGCGCAGAATAATATTCTCAAACTGCTCGGGTTCCGGTAATCGCCCTTTTGCTGTTACTGTATAAACCAGTTGTTGATCTGCCAATGCAGGCTCCTGGCCAATTTTACCGACTGCATATTGTGTATTTTGTGCCCGAATCGCAGTCACAATATCGCTAGTGGTGATACCTAAATGCGCCATACGATCAGGCCGCAGCCAGATACGAATAGCATAGTCTTGCGCACCGAATACTCTTGCTTCACCTACACCCGGAGCGCGCCTTAACTCATCCAGGATATTAGTAGTAATGTAATTACTTATAAAAAGTGGGGTATGTTTCTTATCTTTCGACGTCACCGCAAAGACCAGTAGCAAATCATTCGAACGCTTCTGTACGACAACCCCGGTACGCCTCACTTCATCCGGTAGACGAGCTAGCGCCGTATTCACTTCATTGCTTACATTGAACGTTGCACGATCAATATCTGTACCAATCTCAAAGGTAACCGTTATAGTCAAACTGCCACTGGAATCAGCAGTAGAACTAAAATACAGCAGTCCTTCAACTCCACTTAACTTTTCTTCGATAGGTGCTGCAACCGTCTTTATCAACGTCTCTGCACTAGCGCCGGGGAAAGTAGCCGTTACGAAAACGGTGGGTGGTGTAATTTGAGGATATTGTGCAATTGGCAACTGCATGGCTGCAGCTAAACCAGCCAGCACAATTACAATTGATAATACCGACGCAAAAATAGGTCGCGTAATGAAGAATTGGGTCACTTGAATGGCTCGTTACGGTTATTTAATAATCGCTTTAAATTAGACGGATGGCTGAATAAAAGACATGGCGCGCACATGAGGAATCACAATTTTACCGGAATTTAATCTGATAATATTATCAACAATGACTTTATCCCCCGCATCCAATCCTTCCAGAACAACCCAGTTCTTGTCTATCCAATTGCCGACCACGATTGGACGCTCCGTTACTTCATTTTTTTCGTTGACCACATAAACATATTTACCCAAATCAGAAGTTAGTACAGCAACTTGTGGTACAATAAAAACATCTCTGGATTCCCCTGCGATCACTCGAACACGCACAAACTGACCAGGCAATAAGCGTTGATCAGTATTCTCGAATGTAGCACGAAGTTGTTGTGTGCCTAATAATGGATCAATCTGACTCGCAGCAAAGTTTATTTGCCCCTTTTTCTGATACTCTGTGCCATCGGGTAAGATGACGTTTACTTGCTGCACACTTTGCTCACTCAAACGACCGCCAAAACGGGTCAATTCATTATCAGAAAAACCAAAGCGTATCCATACTGGTGATAGCTGAGTAATCGTCGTTAGCAAACTGGTGTTAGCTGCTACTAGCGTGCCTTCAGAAAATAAAAACCGACCTGAGATGCCATTTACAGGTGCGATAACCGTTGTATAAGAAAGATCCAGCTTAGCTTGCCGCACACGCACTTTTGCCGATTGTAAAGCAGCTTTCGCGACCGCATGATTAGCAGCTGCAATATCATATACACTTTGACTCACAAAGTTCTCAGCCACTAGTCTACGCTGGCGATTTTCTTCGCGTTCGGCTTGCCTGACACGCGCCTCTCGCTCCAACAATTGTGCTTGTATTTCTGCTAAATTATTCTGAAAAGGCTCTGGGTCAATTAAAAATAAAGGCTCCCCTGCTTTCACTGGCGCACCTTCTGTGTAAAGCCATTTTAGTAAAATGCCGCCTACACGGGGGCGAATCTCAGTTTCCTTTGCTCCCTCAACCTGCGCCACTGTTTCAATACTGATGGGAACATTAGTTGATTTCATTTGAAGCACCGTAACTGATATGGTCTCATCCGCGGCAGTATTTTCGGATACAGGCTCACGGCTACCACAAGCAGTTAACATAAACCCCACTATTAATATAATGGCAATCATGAAACCAATATTTGCCGGCAAATGACCAATTATAATTTTCTTGAATCTAAAAATCGCCATCTCCATCTATACCCCAACTGAATAATTACTTGTTTCCTGATTAATCATTTTATTTATGAATAGATAAATCACTGATCCATTCTTTAGTCAAACATTGACTATAAAACGATTCTCTTAATAAGGGTTGAAATTGACCAGCTTGCGCCAAGGTATCTAGTCTAAATTGTCGGCCGTTTTATTAATCCAAACTAGATTGCAGTGAATGTTCGTATAGGCATGATCTATATATTAAGCAATATCACGAAAAATAATGTGTGTGTTTGAATGCATGCATTTACACTCTCTCACTGTCAATTTAAATCCACAGCGGGCACTCATTCTATCTTTAAGCTTATCTTTTGAACAATGCCGTTAAGAAAATCCGAATTTTATCTTCACTACCTCGTATAGATTACTGAGCCTAAATACACCTTGATTCATAATCACAAGCTGGACGAACGGTTGTAAAACAAATCCCACTTCATGCGTTATCTTAATTGAAAGTACTTTCCTCTCTAGTCAAATGAATAAAATGAACTCATATACGCTGCTTTGGGGTTCTGTATAATAAGAAGGTAAGGGCTTTAGGGTCTTTACAAGAACTCAAGTTCCATCTCAAATAAAAACCATGTTATTTTTTTGTTTTATTACACACGATAAGATTCAGCCAAGTTTATAATAAATAAATGTATTATTTTTAACTACTTACCAGTCTGAACCAATCGGATAATCCACAATCAAATAAGGTGTACTCTAAGGTTTTAATTAATAAAAAAAATGATTCATTTATTTATTAAAAACTGGATGAATTGCAATTGAGAAATAATGCGCTTACTGAAGCAGTAACGCTTAAATTTGAAAATTATATAAACTAAAAAGGTACGTTGAAATGCCTATTCATTTTTTTATGGCCGTATTAATTTTATACGGTATATCTTCCACCGTTACCGCAGAGGCATCATTAAAATTGCCTCCATCTGTAAAGGTTGATCCTGCAGCTTTGAATTATGAACCAGTTTGCGACCCCAAAATATCCGCTGCCTGGCGAGAAGCACAAGAGATAGAAGGTGTTAAAATTCGAGAATCACGCCTTTGTAGTCCAGATAATCCAGCATGGATTGCAGCAGCTGTCAAAGGAACCAATAACATTTCCATGGCTACGCTCATGGAAACAGGCCTTTCCCCAGATGCCGTTATAAAAACCGATGACTTGGATGGAGATGGGGATCCAGATCGCATTGTTATCAAGCTTGAGGTCATCGAATTAAACGGTCGATCACCTGATTTCGAAGGAGTAATCCCAACCTTTGATATTGCACCAGGCGTACAGCCCGGCGCTTGGGTTTTTGCTCCAAAAACCAGCGGGATGTCAACCGAAAATTTTGAAAGTATTAAAGCCCAATCCCTGTTGCGTTTACCTGCACCGGTAATCCGTGTTGAACAAGGCGATATTGTGCAAATTGTGCTAGAAAACACGCACTATCTTCCACACACCATACATTTGCACGGCGTTGACCATCCGTTTTCACACCATGAGTATAAGGGTAATGATGGTGTAGCAGAAACCAGTGAAATGTTCTTAATGCCAGGCGAAAGACGCATCTATGAATTTCAGCCACGCCAGACTGGCACCATGTTTTACCATTGCCATGTCCAAACCCATACGCATCTGGCCATGGGCTTAGTCGGCATGACCATCGTCGAAGAAAATCGACCCAATAACTGGGTTCAAACTTTAAATATTGGCGGCGGGCAAGTTCGACACCCTTCTGTCGCCATAGCAGAGCAGTTTGACCAGGAATACGACCTGCACTACCATGCAATGGACAAGGAACTCCATGAAATCATTCAGAAATACAACGATCCCCGTTTAATTGCACAAGATATGAATCTTAAATACGACATAACTGATTCAACCGAGGATTACTTTACACTGAATGGCCTGTCGTATCCTTATACTCTTCGGGAATCAATCATACCGGTTGAGCCCAACCAAAAAATAAAACTGCGCGTATTAAATAGTACCGGTGAATTACTGGCACTACATACACATGGACACAAGGCAACCATAACTCATTACGACGGAGTCGAACATAATCCCATAGCTCAGATCCAACGTGATGTTTATGACCTTGCACCAGCTCAACGCATTGATCTCACCTTAAATACCACCATTGATGGATTGCATAGTTATGGCGAAGGTCTCTGGTTGTTTCATGATCACAGGGAAAAAGCGATTACCACTGATGGTTCCAATCCCGGAGGAAATACGAGTCTAGTTGCCTATCGATCATATCTCAACGAAATGGGCATACCGCAAGGACTTGGTATTGGGTTAAATAAATACTTTACTAAGGAATTTCATCAGAGAAAAATATCCGATTGGGAAGACCTCGATGACACAGGTACCTTAGGCATACCTGCTGGACAAACGGTAATCGATACTATTACGCGCACGGAAATACTCAACTTTTTATACGGGCTTCTGCTGAGCATTGCTGTTTATTTGTTAATCACCAAGAGACAACAAATGAAGCAAGCCATTCTGCGCGCGACCTCTCGCCTCAAAGGTTCAAAAGGAAGTATGAATAATGATTAAATATATTGCTATCTCACTAGCAGGTTTACTATTTTTTAGTCCCTTTATCCATGCAGCAGATCAGACAGAACCTGTCGATCACAGTGATCATGATATGGAAAATCACGAACACCATGATATGACTCAGCATGATCACTCTATGGACCATGATGACCATAGTGATCATAGTGACATGCTACACGGTGATGATCATATGATGGCTGATCCTCCCGGCAAACATGGAAAACACGAAACTGAAGAAGGTCATACTGCTCATCATGGTGATCACCACCACCATGCAGATGATGACCATATTATGGATCATGAGGGCGGCATGATTATGGGGCAAAATTTTGATAAATTACCCAGCAGCTGTAATAGTATCTCTGAGGAAATCGAAATTACGGTACGGGCGGGTAGAAAATATGCAAAAGATTTCCCTGGTACTGCTTTTGCCTTTGATAATCAAGAATGGCATGTCAAACCTTGCGCAAAAGTGACCTGGCATTTTATTAACGAAGATGAGGTTCGCCATCAATTTATGATGCACGGGCTTCCAAGGTATCTATATAAATATGGCATGTTTCACCTTGAGGTTACCGGACCCAAAACAATTTCTGGAACAATCATTGTGCCCGCTACTGACGAAACTTATCTCGTACACTGCGATATATCTCAACATATGGAAAAAGGTATGAAAGCACAGCTAGTTGTTGGAAAAGGAGGAGAAGATTTATCCAGTATACCTGGACTAACACCTTATAATCTTACAGACACCTATGAGACACCGGATTTACCACAAGTAAATGATCAGGAAGACCAAGATTCAATAACAAAACAGATTGTTGACTTCTTTGCTACTAATTCATTTATTTCAGGAATGACAGCCCTTGGTCTGTTAGTTGGGTTATTAATCCTGTTGTTGATTAACAAGCTTTTTTTATCAAAAGGATTAAAAGTAGAAAATAACCAAGGCTAAATATTCATCATATTGAGAGGACATGAACTTGGTGATGACTAGTTTTTACTCTAGTTATCACCGGAGTGCTTCTCTCATTTTCTTATTATTACTGCTACATCCCCACTCTATCAGTAAACTGGTCATAGCTAAATCTAGCTTGTTTATCGAAATTTCATATTTAAAACCGGATGAAACCTTTGAAAAACTCCAACAGATTAAAACTAATCCTTTATAATCAATAGATTAAAATAACTCTGGCAATATAGTTGACTAAATTTATCGGGTATTGTATAGTTGACTAAATCCATCGGGTATTATCTTTTTTGAACCTAATTTTTAACAACCAATACCACCCGATTTATCAAAGGAGTTATTCATGAGGTTAACAACGAAAGGGCGATTCGCGGTAACAGCACTGTTAGATTTAGCAATGCAACAAAGCAATAATCCAATAACACTTGCGGACATCAGTCAACGACAAAAAATTTCATTATCCTACCTTGAACAATTATTTGCAAAATTGCGCCAGTCTGAATTGGTGGATAGCGTGCGCGGGCCAGGAGGTGGCTATTGCCTTGCTAAGGAACTCGAAGAAGTTTCAATAGCTGACATCATTCTTGCTGTTGATGAGCCAATTGATGCCACACAATGTGGTGGAAAAGAGAACTGTCATAATGACAGCAAATGCATGACTCATGATCTTTGGGCAAAATTGAATGAGCTCATTTTTGATTACCTAGGCGCGGTGACACTCAAACAACTTGTTGATAACCAATCAATTCAGCAAGATAAAAAAGCGACACCATTGTTTGATATCCGGAAAACCATGCATGAAACTACCGCTGCATAAATAGATGTTTCTTTAGTTCAGGTTTTATCGATTACACAATTATCAGAATTCTTAGCCTTTTCAATATAAAAACAGCCGGGAAAAACAATTTGTAGCGATACGTGTCTATTTATATTGAGAATTTAAATATTAAATGGCCAAAAGAGAATCTAATGAGTAACAATATTTATTAAGTTAATCATTTATAATTGTGAATAACGAATGGAATCAAGATATGGTAATTACATTAACTGAAAGTGCCGCAAAACAAATACATCAACAACTCGAAAAACGGGGTAAAGGTTTGGCTTTACGAATTAGTATCAAAAAAGTAGGCTGCTCTGGCTTTGCTTATACGTTTGATTATGCCGATGAATTTCTGGCTAATGACCGGGTATTTGGGTCCTATAATGCAAGTGTCGTTATTGATATGACTGACTTACCGTTCTTTAATGGCTCAAGTATCGATTTTATCAAGGAAGGATTGAATAGTTCGTTCAAGTTAAACAATCCTAATGTTGATAGCGCGTGTGGCTGCGGTGAGAGCTTTAGCTTGAAAGACCTAATTAAAGCTTAATAAAGCTTAAAAAATACAGAATAATCACAATAATTCAATGTATTTTTATTTCTTATGTCCCGACATCTTGATTAGCAGCAGGTAAAACTCCTGCTTCCAGCAAAGATGCCGAAAAAATCAGAGGAATAAACCAAATGAGTGCAGTATTACAGAGTCTAGTTAATCAGCCGTATAAACACGGTTTCGTCACTAAAATTGAATCCGATGTTGCACCCAAAGGACTTAATGAAGACACGATCCGATTGATTTCAGCAAAAAAGAAAGAACCCGAATGGCTTCTTGCGTTTAGGCTTCAAGCTTATAAGAAATGGCTCACCATGGTTGAGCCTCATTGGCAGAACGTTAATTACCCAAAAATTGATTTTCAAGCTATCAGTTACTATTCAGCACCTAAGCCAAAGAAGAAACTGGCCAGCATGGATGAAGTTGATCCAGAATTACTGCGTACGTTTGAGAAACTTGGGGTACCCATGCATGAGCGTGCTGCACTAGCGGGGGTTGCTGTTGACGTGATTTTTGATAGTGTATCCGTCGCTACTACCTACAAAGAAAAACTCTCTGAAGTGGGTATTATTTTCTGTTCCATTTCAGAGGCTGTACAAGAGCATCCTGAGCTTGTAAAAAAATACCTGGGTTCCGTTGTACCCGTAGGTGATAATTATTACGCTGCTTTAAATTCAGCCGTATTTACAGATGGCTCATTCTGCTTTATTCCAAAAGGTGTTAAATGCCCAATGGACTTATCAACCTATTTTCGTATTAACACGGAAGAATCCGGTCAATTTGAACGTACGCTGATCATTGCTGAAGACGGAGCATCTATTTCTTATCTAGAAGGTTGCACTGCCCCCAGGTTTGATAGCAACCAGCTACATGCAGCAGTTGTTGAGCTGATTGCGCTCGATAATGCAGATATTAAATACTCAACAGTACAGAACTGGTACGCAGGTGATGAACATGGTATCGGTGGTATCTATAATTTTGTTACTAAACGTGGTTTGGCCAAAGGTGTTAACTCGCGTATTTCGTGGACTCAGGTTGAAACCGGTGCCGCGATTACCTGGAAATATCCGTCCTGTATATTACGTGGAGATAATTCAGTCGGTGAATTTTATTCGGTCGCCGTCACCAACAATTATCAACAAGCGGATACTGGCACCAAAATGATTCATCTCGGAAAAAATACACGCAGCACTATCGTCAGTAAAGGTATTTCAGCAGGCCATTCTAATAGCAGCTATCGCGGACTCGTTAAAATCGCACCCACGGCAGATGGTGCACGTAATTATTCACAGTGTGATTCAATGTTAATAGGTGATCAATGTGGCGCCCATACTTTTCCATACATCCAGGTACGGAATAATAGCGCTAAAGTTGAACATGAAGCCTCAACATCTAAAATAGGGGAAGATCAGCTATTTTATTTTGCGCAACGTGGAATTGATGCTGAAGAAGCTGTGTCAATGATTATTAATGGATTCTGTAAGGATGTGTTTCAACAGCTACCTATGGAATTTGCAGTTGAAGCGACTAAGCTTCTTAGTTTCAAGCTAGAGGGAAGTGTCGGATGATTAATCAGAACAGTAAAACAATTCTTAATGTGCAGGGCTTGCGTGCGACTGTAAATGGTATTGAAATTCTAAAGGGAATCGACCTTACAGTAAGAAGTGGAGAAATACATGCAATTATGGGATTAAATGGCTCAGGAAAAAGCACCCTCGCCAAAGTACTTGCTGGTCACTCCGCTTATGAAGTTACTGGAGGAAATGTTCAATTCGAAGATAATAATTTATTTGAACTTGCGCCTGAAGAGCGTGCACGGGCAGGTATTTTTCTCGCATTTCAATACCCAATTGAAATACCCGGAGTAGCGAATAACCAGTTTCTAAGACTCGCATACAATACCTTACAGGTACACCGCGGTAAAGATGAGCTTGATCCACTCGAGTTTGATGACTTTGTACGTGAAAAAATGAAGCTACTGGACATGAATCCAGATTTCCTGGATCGCAGCGTCAATGAAGGCTTTTCTGGTGGAGAGAAAAAACGTAATGAAATTTTACAGATGGCCTTATTGGAACCACGGCTGAATATTCTTGATGAGACCGATTCGGGACTGGATATTGATGCCTTAAAAATCGTTGCAAATGGCGTTAATCAAATTACAAATAAGGATAATGCAACGATACTGGTCACGCATTATCAGCGCTTACTCGACTATATCGTACCCGATTACGTACACGTTATGGTTTCAGGTCGCATCGTCAGGACCGGCGGAAAAGAGCTTGCGTTGGAGCTCGAAGCACGTGGTTATGACTGGCTTAATGCTGAGCGTGAGACTACTGTGGGAGCAGCAGTATGAATGAAACTGTCAGCAGTGGCTATCTCAAAAGCCTACTTAAGACATTACCTGAATTGTCAACAGGCCCTCTTCCTTGGTTAAATCAACTGCGATCCCAAGCAATTGATCGCGTTGGTATGCTAAGAATGCCTACAACGCGTGATGAGGAATGGCGCTTTACTGATATTTCACCGCTCATTAAACTGCCATTCCAACCAGCGCAGATAACCTCTCAGCTGCAATCTGCTGATATCGAATCTTTTTATCTTGAAGAAGCGACAACGCGGCTTGTATTCATAGATGGTCATTATGCGCCAGAGTTATCCAATGTTCCGGATAAATCTAATATAATTGCTGGTAATTTATCAGAAATTGCGCTGACTCATACGGATATCATCGCTGCGCATCTTGGGCAATATGTCGAATTTCAGGACAATGTGTTTGCTGCATTCAACACAGCATTTTTGCTTGATGGTGCAGTAATAATTATTCCACATGATACATCAGTAACCACTCCTGTACATCTGCTATTCATAGCAACCCAGAAGGAAGTCACAAGTTACTCACGCTGTCTAGTGATTGGTGAAACCGGCAGCAATGCTACGATTATTGAAGACTATGTTGCACTGCAAGAATCCACCTATGTTACGAATACAGTCACCGAGATTAGCCTTGCAGCCAGGGCTCAAGTGAACCATATCCGGGTTCAACGTGATAGTAACCAGGCCTTTCACTTTGCAAACGCCGCTGTATCACTGGCGCACACAAGCCATTATCAATCAGTCAATATCACCCTTGGTGCACGTATTTCACGTCACAATCTGAATGTACGTCTAACGGATGAAGCCAGTACTTGTGCGATTGATGGATTAGCATTGATTGCAGATCAACAGCTCGCAGATACGCATACCGATATTGACCATTTGAAACCTCATGGTACTAGCCGCCAGCTACATAAATGCATTGTTGATGGTGCTGCTCACGCTGTCTTTAATGGTAGAATTATGGTGCATCCCAATGCACAACGCACTAATTCTTCTCAATCTAGCCGTAATTTATTGTTAACAAGAAAGGCACACGTCGATACTAAGCCACAGCTTGAAATTTTTGCTGATGATGTGAAATGTGCACATGGCGCGACTGTTGGCCAGCTTGATAATGAAGAAATCTTTTATTTGAAAAGCCGTGGGCTATCCGAAATTGCTGCGCGTAATTTATTGACCTATGCTTTTGGTGCGGAAATTATTGACCGTATATCTATCGCATCACTTAGGAATCAGCTTGAGCAAACCGTACTAGAACAAACACAGAGTTCTAAGTTATGAAAATTATTGATGCCGAATTGGAACAACAAATTATCTCTACCTACGACCTAGAAAAGATTCGTGCTGATTTCCCGATTCTTAAGCTAAAAATCAATGGTAAACCATTGGTCTATTTCGATAGCGCTGCCTCTGGCCAGATGCCGCAAACCATAATTGATCGATTAGCCTATTATCAGACAGCACAGCATGCCAATATAAATCGTGGCGTATATTACTTATCAGAAGTAGCCACTTCAGAATTTGAAGGCGCACGCTGTAAGCTACAGCACTTTATCAATGCACGTGAGAGCAGAGAAGTCATCTTTACGAGTGGCACCACTGATGCAATCAATCTCGTTATGCACGGCTATGGGCGAAAATTTATCAAGGCAGGCGATGAAATTATTTTGACGATGTTAGAGCATCACTCAAATATTGTTCCATGGCAGATGTTAGCAGAAGAGGTCGGCGCTAAAATTCGGGTTGTACCGATCAACGATGCAGGCGAACTTCTCATCGATGAATATGAGAAACTTTTTAATGAGCGTACTAAATTTGTCAGCTTAATACATGTATCTAATGCGCTAGGCACAATCAATCCAGTTAAACAAATGATTGCTTTTGCACGTCAGCATGAAATACCCGTATTAGTCGATGGTGCGCAGGCAGCACCGCATATGAAAGTAGATGTTCAAGATCTTGATTGTGATTTTTATACTTTTTCCGCTCATAAGCTGTGTGGGCCCACAGGCGTTGGCATCTTGTATGGCAAAGCTGCATTGCTTGAAGCTATGCAGCCTTTTAAGGGAGGTGGTGATATGATTTCATCTGTAACATTTGAGAAAACCACCTACAACACCATTCCACATAAATTTGAAGCTGGCACCCCTCCCATTGCTGCAGCAATTGGATTTGGTGCTGCGGTTGATTATTTATCCACTATTGGGATGGATACGATTTATTCACATGAAACTGACCTACTTAACTACGCAACTGAGCGAATAAACGATTTACCGGGTGTGCATATTATCGGAACAGCTTCATCTAAAACAGCTATTCTATCATTTGTAATAGATGGTATTCATCCGCATGATATAGGTACGCTGCTAGATCAAGACGGCATTGCTATTCGCACCGGACATCATTGTACACAACCCGTCATGCAACGTTTCAAGATACCCGCAACATCTCGTGCTTCATTTGCATTCTTCAATAACAAAACAGAGATCGATGCCTTGATAGCAAGCATTCGCACTGTACAAAAATTTTTCTCATAAAATGAATACAAAATCACTTTATCAGGAGGTCATTCTCGACCACAATAGAAAGCCACGCAATTACGGAACGCTAGACCATGCTAGTCACCATGCAGTCGGGCATAATCCTCTATGTGGTGATCGTCTCGATATCGCATTAAAGCTGGATGGAGAGCAAATAAACCACATCACATTCCAGGGCGAATCCTGCGCAATATGTAAAGCATCTGCTTCCATGATGACAACTGCTGTAAAGGGAAAGTCACGTGCGGATGCTGAAACCTTAATTCAGGAATTTCGTGAGATGGCGATGGGAAAGCTTGCCCTGGACCGTCCTAATCATCTCGGACGACTCACTGTGTTCTCGGGCATACAGGACCTGCCTACACGTGTCAAATGTGCAATTTTGCCGTGGCATACGTTACATGCTGCTCTCAATTCAATGACTAGCATTTCAACCGAGACAGATGATAGCTCACTGCAGACTACTCCAGATAGCGCTTGAATATATCATGCCATGATTTTTACCCTTATTTATGTAAGAACTTATTTGATAAAACTATCGGTCAATTTTATAAGATATTGGAGTGAATAGAAGTAAATGCCAAGAATAGCTGATATTGAGGGAACACCTAATAAAAATGCCTTAAAATTCATTCTCAAAGAACCTTTGACTTGGGGAATAACGCATTCGTATGATAATGCTGAAGATGCAAAAGATGATCCACTTGCATCAGCGTTGTTTGATATTGATCATGTTACCAATGTATTTTATGTTGATCGTTGGATCACCATCACGCAAGATGGAGAAGCCAACTGGCAGGATCTGGCTCGCGAAGTCGCTGATCCTATTCGCGCTGCACCAGCTGCAACCGAACAATCTAAGACCACAGTAGCTGCAGCTAATACTGTCATAGCTGGATTAAGTCCTGAGGATCAACAACGTCTTGAAAGAATCAACGTATTGCTTGATGAGGAAGTACGGCCTTATCTGCAAAATGATGGCGGCGATCTTCATGTACTCGGACTGGAGGGAGATATTCTTCGAATACACTACCAAGGCGCTTGCGGTACCTGCCCCAGCTCAATTTCAGGCACTCTCAGAGGAATCGAACATATGTTAAAGGCAATAGAACCTGACATTCGAGTCGTAGCAAGTTAACTATTTTCTTTTGAGCTATAAATCCGATATCTTTCATATTCGGTCAGTGTCGCATCGATCACCATCTCCATCACACCCTTAATCATCGAACCGTATGATTGTGTGTGTTGACAAAAAAACATGGAAGGAAGGCCATTCAACCTACCATTGGCCATCAGATGATTACGAGATCGGCACAGACTCATGCTCAAAACAAGGATAAGAAATAATTACAAAGACCGCTGCATAACTGTGTTTTTAAGCTGTTCTGATTACTTGCAGCATTGATAAATCAAACACTTAAAAACCTTTCCCAGCCCGAGATAACCAGTTATGCAGCGGTCTTTTACATCTATTCAAGCTAAAAATCGCCTCTCAAACCTGCCACAAGCGCTCGTCCTGGCTGCGGAGAAAAATTCTTTAAGAAGGAGGTATGAATACGTATTTCTTCATTTAATAAATTTCTACCTTGTAAAAATAACCTGATACCATTTGACTTGGTTTCCTTAATACGATAGCTTGCTTCAAAGTTCATTAACGTATAACCAGATGTACTGGTTTCAAGCTCTGCACGCTGACTCTGACGCAATACATGCATTGTATTCAGATTGGTTGACCAAGGGCCAACTCTATGATTTAGCTCTATTCCAAAGCGAAGGGGTGTTGTGCGAGGGACATTGCCATTTTTATCCAACTTACCGCGTACGTAATCTGTAAATAGGCGCAAATCAAAACTATCCGGTTTTAATGTAAACAATACCTCTGCTTCTGCCCCATAAAATGTTGCTCCTGTCTGAGTAATATCCTGTGCCTGAAATTCGCCACCCAGATCTAACTCACCCTCCTCATCAACACGATCCGCCACACCATCACCATTAACATCAAGATTACTCAGAAAGATATAATTATTAAATCGATTATAAAAAGCATTCACCTTCCATTGAATAATCCCAGCCGTCTTCCTCAAAGAAAGGTCAAAATTATGGGAAGTTTCCTTAGCCAAAGCATTATTACCGATTTGAAATGTAGCCGTACCATGATGCGCTCCGTTCACATATAACTCTTCTATAGCCGGTGCACGTTGTCCTCGTGTAACGGTAAGACCCAATCCATAGTTATCCATCAGTGTCCATAGCCCACCTACAGAACCACTAAAAAGATTAAATGTCCGTGATGAATCCACATTATTCTGTGGATTTCGAGAAGCATGTTCGAATCGTCCACCAAACTCCAGCCGTAAACGATCCAGGTTACGTTCTTCAAGCAGGAATAGCCCAGTCGAGCGCGACTTTGTCACAGGTATTATCGCTTCTTCTCCCAGGGCAGAAAAGTTCCGATCTTGAAGCTGTATACCGAAAAGTCCTTTCCAGTTCGCAATCGGGGTATGTACAAACTCAATCCGATTATCAAGCTCTCGGTTTGTATAACGCGTGCTGACTTCACCATCACTCTCCAGCTCATTGTGCTTATAGTCGTTATATCCTATGCGAATCTTAAGTTTATCTAACCCCATAATTGGCCTATCCAATTCACCTGCCAGACCATAGCGCACCTGTTTCAAGTCAATACTAGCGCCATCAGGACCAGGAATACCGTATACACTTTCCATTCCAGAAATCGATCCGCCAAAGAATCCACGTTCCCCAACAAAAGATCCGCCAACTGATCCGCCTTGTGAATCGACCGCGCTATTTCTGACTACATTCTTCTCACTATCTGGATTATGAATTTCTGCGCGGCCTGGAATGCTATAATCACCCGTTTTACGTTTGAATGCACCAAAACTCCAGGACATCTGGCCAATACTGCTATTTGCATTAAAAGCACCTGTTCGTTCTTCCGTCGCCGTATTACCACGTATTTCAAAGTTCCCAGTAGGTGAACTGAATAAACGATTTGGGATACGGTTGGTTACGACATTAACTACACCGCCTGCTGCACCCCCACCATAAAGCAATACTGCTGGGCCACGCAAAATTTCAATTTGTGCCGCATTCAGCGTTTCTACTGTAACAGCATGATCTGGACTGAGAGATGACACATCCAATCCACCGACACCATTTTCCAGAATTTGAATACGTGGACCATCCAAAGCACGAATAATAGGACGACCAGCGCCTGGTCCAAACGAACTCGATGTCACACCCAATTCATTTGATAAAGTATCGCCCAGACTTATTTCACGTTTGCGGCGTAAATTATCACCTTGTAAAACAGTTATAGGTTGGGTCATCTCAAGCGCACCACGATCTTCGAAGGGTGATGCCGTCACCGTAACATCGGGCAAATTGGCAGTGTTATCTGTATCCTGAGCATAAGCATGCGATATTTCGAACAATGAGAAACAACAAACAAATATCGCCAACTTATAGCGTCTATTTATATCCTGAGTTTTAACTTCACAGAAATCATAATTTAAATATTTCACGCAGTTCCTATCAACACATTAATAGGTTTTATGCAACAGAGTTGCATAAAACCAGATGAAAATGCATACAGAATGAACATAAAACGATGAGCGATGACGGTGCAATAGCAGCTTATCTAATGCAGAATTCTATCCATCACAGTTAGCTAGAAATAATACCCAAGAACTTCTAACCGGAGGTGCGCGCGAATAATAAAGAGAAGGTTCCTGCTGAATACCATACTCAATCCTTAGCTGCGCTAATAACTGGCTGGCTAACTGAATAAGCAGGAACAACAATACAGTGATAAGAATAATATTCAGAGCTATCGAGGCAAAACAATCAAGACAGATTTCATCAATATCAGCATTGATATCACGTTCATCATGATTACTGTCGACTTGAATAACGCCCGCTACCTCAGTTTGAGCATAATGCGTAAACACATGTGCCATCAAGAAAATCGGCAGGAACAATAACGCTAATATCAAAGCAAAAATTAAGCTCTTACGCATCATGAAGGATTAAAATCGTAGCGATACTGTTAATTATTTTAGTTTTTTATGTCTATCTAAGCATTTTAGACACATTGGGAACACAGGCCTTTAACTGTCAATTCAACCTCCTGAAGTCGATAACCGGTTGGCAATGACCAACCTTGTCTAGCAGGAGAATCATCAAGACAAATTACCTTTGTGCAGCGCGTACATTCAAAGTGAGCATGCTGATGTAAGTGTATATCCTCATTTGCCCTAAATCGCCATACCCTATCAGTACTGATTATTTTATGTACCAAGCCCCTTTCTGTTAGCCATTCAAGCACACGATAAAGCGTGACCCGATTTAACCGTCGTTTCCCAATTAGCCGCACTTCAATTTCACGATGCGTAATCGCCTGCTTTTCACCTAATAAAATAGCAAGAATACCAACCCTGCCCACTGTTGTTCGATCACCACTGTGTCGGATTATTTTTTCAGCTGCTCTTTGAAAATTGATAGACATAGAAAATATTTATGCAACACTGTTGCAATCATTGTAATAAATCTGCTTTATATTTGCAATGGCATATTTTGATTAATCAATATAAAACAAATAGTTACAACAAACAACGATTCATTTAAAAAGGATCAGTAAACTAAGAAACAGAATAATCACAAAAGTCTCAAAATTAAGGGCAATTAACAGCGATCTTTCTTCTTCTAATTACGTATAGATACACTAGACCCGCTTCTTAAACTCATTGGTACGTGTATCAATTTCAATCTTATCACCAATTTCGACGAAAGCAGCAACCTGAATCTCAAAATCGGTGCCTTTCAGACGTGCCGGTTTCATGATTTTTCCAGTAGTATCTCCGCGTACAGCAGGCTCCGTATACTCTACCTCACGAACAATAGTGGATGGCAATTCAACTGAAATGGCTTTATCCTCATAAAAGGTCACTTGGCAAACATCTTCCATGCCATCAATCAAATAGTTCAATACATCAGGCATGTTACTTGCCTCTACTTCTATTTGATTATAATCTACGTCCATAAACACATATAACGGATCGGCGTAATAACTATACGTGCAGTCTTGACGATCTAATACCACGATGTCAAATTTTTCATCTGCTTTATAAACGGACTCAGTAACCGTTTCAGAAAACAGGCTTTTTAGCTTCATCTTAACTACGGATGCATTACGTCCTGATTTAGTGAACTCGCTCTTCTGTACTACCATCGGATCATTACCGATCATGACAACATTACCTGAGCGTAGCTCCATTGCGGTTTTCATATTTCATCCTAAAATTAAATTGTTCGCAGTCAGGTGATCGCTTAAAAATAGCAACTCCCTCACTCCTTATGGGTTGCAAATTATATCCGATTTTCAGCAAACGACACTAGATTGGATGCCAGATCATTTTGGTAACACAGCTGCTCAGCCCAGGCCTGATTATATTGTTGTAATGCGACCTGATGAGCGACAAAGGCAAGCCAAGTATCATTAATTTGACCGCGTCCATTCCAGCTATACCACAGTGCGCGCACCACACCTGCGACCTCTGGTAGCATGTTGGCTGTATAAAGATTAAGAAAAGCCTCTAACTTTGTCCAATGTGTATTCTCTGATTGCGGATAAATATGCCAGACGAATGGTTTTCTTGCCCACTGAGCACGAATAAATGAATCTTCGCCCCTCACGAAATTAAAATCGCACGCCCACAATAACCGGTCATAGTCAGTCTGCTCTAAAAACGGGATGCACTGCACAGATAACTGACCCAATTGCAGCACCTCACTTATCCCAGAAGATTCAGGATCAATATATGCTGTCACTTTTTCAGCAACGGATCCCTGTGGTATCAGCACATAAACAGGAACGGTTGAATAAACCCACGCTGCAATCAACCCTTCCAATGGCGCAAAATCATAACAAAACAAGGTAATACGCAGCTCCTTTTCTCTACGTGCCGGAATACCCAGCCGTTGCCAAAACGCAGACTGCGCAGCCTCATCAAATGCGTTGTGAGTAGATAATAGTTTTCGCTCCCGTAATAATCCCCCCGTATTCCGCACGAATCCAGGGAAAAAAAAATATTTGACTAAAGGTAAACGAGGATGAGGGGATGGCAAACTATGATAGTTCGCTACCCAATTTTCAGCGCTGAGATATTCTAGATTAATCCATACCGGGTGCTGCGTCGATTGTCCCATTGCTATTATATAGGCATCAGGTAATTTGCAACCAAACGCTTCAATTACGACCTCTGCAGGCTTAAGCCCAATAAATTGTTGCGGCCAGAGGCGTATTTCAACATCTTGAATTTGCTGTTCCGCCATGACCGGATTAATGTCTGGTGCAATGCGCACAAAACTGGCCAGATCATCTACCCATAACCTGACTATTAGTTGGTATTCGCATGCCAGCTGACGCGCAAGCCGCCAGCTAACTCCGATATCGCCATAGTTATCAATAATCGTGCAGAAAATATCCCAGCGTCGTTGCATCAGATGCCACCATCACGTTCACTGCCCTTACTCCAAGACGGCTGCTTCAACTAATTTGGCCTGCAAATCATGCGCATCGGAAGCAATAATTTCGACTTCCACAAAGTCACCGGATTTTAAATGAGGGGCATCAGCCATATACACCAGACCATCAATTTCTGGCGCATCAGCAGCACTACGAGCAACCACCTGATTATCCTGGACGTCATCGACCAATACAGTCATTCGCTGACCTATTCTGCGAGTAAGCCGCTGACTACTAATCTCTTCCTGTGTTGCCATGAAACGAGCACGACGCTCTTCTTTGATATCTTCTGGAAGAGCATCGGGTAAAGCATTGGCCGTTGCACCTTCAACGGGCGAATAAGTAAAACAACCCACACGATCCAGCTGCGCCTCCTGCAAGAACTGTAGCAGCAGTTCAAATTCTGCTTCAGTCTCACCCGGAAAACCAACTATAAAAGTACTACGCAACGTGATATCCGGGCATATTTGTCGCCAACTCTGGATACGCGCTAAATTGTTTTCAACACTTGCTGGTCGCTTCATTGCTTTTAAAATACGTGGGCTAGCATGTTGGAACGGCACATCAAGATAAGGCAATATTTTACCTTCTGCCATTAATGGGATGATTTCATCGACATGCGGATATGGATAAACATAGTGCAGCCTTACCCACACTCCCAGTGTAGATAGCGCTTGCGTTAACTCAGTTAAACGCGTCTTTAGCGGTCTGCCCTGCCAAAAACCAGTACGATATTTAATATCGACACCATAAGCACTGGTATCTTGTGAAATGATCAGCAATTCTTTAACACCCGCCTGAACCAGATTCTCCGCTTCTTGCATAACTTCGCCAATGGGGCGACTAACCAGATCACCCCGCATACTTGGAATGATACAAAAGGTACAGCGATGGTTACAACCTTCAGAGATCTTTACATAAGCATAATGTTTTGGCGTTAACCGAATGCCTTGGGGTGGAATTAAACTAGTATAAGGGTCGTGTGGCTGAGGTAAATGCTGATGCACAGCAGCCATCACTTCTGGTAGGGCATGCGGACCTGTAACGGCCAATACCTGTGGGTGCGCTTTTTTAACCACCTCACCATCACCTTTCGCACCAAGACAACCCGTGACAATAACCTTACCGTTTTCAGCCAGCGCTTCACCAATTGCATCCAGTGATTCCTCCACAGCACTATCAATAAATCCGCAGGTATTGATTATGACCAGATCAGCGTTCTCGTAAGTGGGAGAAATGCCATATCCCTCGACACGTAATTGAGTAAGAATTCGTTCAGAATCAACCAGTGCCTTAGGGCAGCCAAGTGAAACAAAACCAATTCTGGGAAGCGATTGTTTAAGCGAAGACATGTAATACCCGATATTAGTAATAGCTAACCAGCTATAATTTATAGTAAGTAAGAATCGTACTTTAAAAAAACAAGTACACCACCAAATAGAATTGAGTCCATATGAACAGTCCACGTCTCAAATAAACTCTGCTGTTTATTTCAGACATACCATCATTAAATATGATACAAATACATGTGTATAAGCTTCATTAATCCAGCGCATGTTTATCCATTTTTTATATATAGAAAATCATGTATACCATTTCGGTCAAAAGAATCACTCCATTAGTACTACTTGTACTTTTTCTACTTCCACTAACTGTACAAGCGGAAATAAATTGTTCGACATTGCCTCGCTGGGTAACACTGCATAATGGCTTACAGATCAACCAGCAACATATTTTTTGTGGCGAATGGAGAAAAGATCGTCCAAAAGGTTTTCATTCGCGACCGAATGGATTGAATCCTTCAACTATTGCATATTTCACAATCCAGGACTCCCCTAATGCTGCAGGTGTCTATACTGGTAGATGGTCTTATCAACACCGTCTAAACAAAAATAAATTCTCTTCCATGTTTCCCGATCACTGTTCAATTGAACAGGTGCTTAATTCAATTTCCTATGCATCTGCATATTCCAGCCCTCATTGTCCCTCGGGTTCTCCAGATTGGTTAACATGTGGGCAAAATAAACCTCCCATCACCGAGGAAAATTCAATACAATTCTGCAGTATTAATAATCAATCTTTTACGATCGCTTTCGCGCGCCTTAAGGATGGCAGAATCAATACAGCATTTCCAATTTACGACTGAAAATCAAATGGTTAAACAAAAAAAACAACTACAGAATAACCCTTCCCAGGATCTTATAACAGCTTATCTTACCATTGACATACAAAAAAGCCCTAAAGGAGTAGAAGAACTATTGCAAAAAATAAAAGCAGTCCGCTCTGGACAAATTCCTTCATGGGAAAGAATCGGCAATGCTTATTGTCTTCGTTTATTTCCTAACCATATTGAGATCGAAGAAGATTATGCAGAAGACACCGGTAGTGTAATCAAAATTCCAATTACTGATTTTGAAAGCGCCGTAACTTCATGGCAGGAAGTTATAAACCGATAGTCAAAGCACTGTTTTAGGCATTAATCCAGGCGCTTCTACAAGCAGGAACTCCTTAAATACCCGTGCGACATTTGAAAGGCGTTTATTCTTACGATTCACGATATGCCAATGGCGTATAATTGGAAATCCCTGCACATCTAATACTTGCAAGCGTTTTGTTTCAAGCTCCAGTTCAGCCGTATGTAATGACATAATACCAAGCCCCATACCTGCTTGTACGGCTTGCTTAATAGCCTCCGTGGTATCCGTCTCCATTCCCCTGTTAATCTTGATTTTATGCGCGTCAAAGAAACGTTCCATAGCGCTTCGTGTTCCAGAACCCGGTTCACGCACCAGGAAAATCTCTTGCTCCAGCCTTTTTACCGGGATCTGGCGAGCCTTGCAAAGCGGATGATTCGGAGGCGCAATGACAATCAAAGGGTTTTCCATAAATGATTCGCTAACAATATCTAAATTTTCCGGCGGTTGTCCCATGATGGCAAGATCGGTTAGGTTATCCGCCAATTGTTTCAATACCGTTTCGCGATTGGATACATGTAGACTGACGGTAATACCACTATAACGTTGACAGAATTTTGCCAACAAATGTGGTGCAAAGTAATTCGCAGTGCTAACCACTGAAATATTAAGTCGGCCACGCTCCAATCCTTTTAGTTCACTCAAGGCAACTTCCATATCCGCCAGTTGTTGAAAAATTTCACGGCTGTAATGATAAAGCTCGCGCCCAGGCTCGGTCAGATATACTCGCTTCCCTATTTGTTCAAATAAGGGTAGTCCAATATTTCCTTCTAATTGCTTGATTTGCATGGAAACAGCTGGTTGGGTCAGATATAATTCTTCAGCAGCACGAGAATAACTCAGATGACGCGCAACAGATTCAAATACTCTCAATTGTCGTAATGTAAAATGCAACATAAGTCGATAATCACAATATCATCATAAGTAAATGCTTATCATAGTTATTAGAATTATTGATTTGTTCTTATAGATATTTATCATTATAGTGTATGTCCATGCATCAAGTAGTCATGTTTGTAACACTGTTTTCCATCTTTGTTTCCTGTCTTCTTTCTGCATAACTGGTAGACTGAGTGGAATTTAACTGTAACTGGAGAAAATATTATGGCAAAGACATATAACGCAGGTGTAAAAGAGTATCGCCAGACTTACTGGACCCCGGAGTACACACCGTTGGATACCGATCTACTGGCATGCTTTAAAATCACCCCACAACCTGGTGTACCACGTGAAGAAGTGGCTGCCGCAGTTGCGGCAGAATCTTCCACCGGCACTTGGACCACGGTATGGACTGATCTATTGACCGATCTGGAGTACTATAAAGGACGCGCTTATCGGATTGAAGACGTACCCGGTGATGACACCTGTTTCTACGCTTTTGTGGCTTACCCAATCGACCTGTTTGAAGAAGGTTCAGTAGTTAACGTGTTAACTTCACTGGTCGGCAATGTATTTGGCTTCAAGGCGCTGCGTGCATTACGCCTGGAAGATGTGCGGTTCCCGATTGCCTATGTAAAAACCTGTGGTGGTCCTCCTGCCGGTATTCAGGTTGAACGTGATCGTTTGAATAAGTATGGCCGGGCCCTGCTAGGATGTACCATTAAGCCTAAACTAGGCTTGTCTGCCAAGAACTATGGCCGGGCTGTGTACGAATGCCTGCGCGGTGGTTTAGATTTAACCAAAGATGATGAAAACATAAATAGTCAGCCATTTATGCGCTGGCGTGATCGTTTTGAATTCGTAGTGGAAGCTTGTCAAAAGGCTGAGCGCGAAACAGGTGAACGTAAAGGCCATTACCTTAACGTGACCGCACCGACTCCAGAAGAAATGTATAAGCGTGCTGAGTTTGCAAAGGAATTAGGCGCACCGATCATCATGCATGATTATTTGACCGGTGGCTTAACTGCTAATACGGGACTGGCTAATTGGTGTCGTAATAACGGTATGTTATTACACATCCATCGAGCCATGCACGCCGTGCTTGATCGTAACCCACATCATGGTATTCATTTCCGCGTGCTGACTAAAGTATTGCGTCTATCAGGTGGAGATCACCTCCATTCTGGTACTGTGGTTGGTAAATTGGAAGGTGATCGCGAAGCCACCCTGGGCTGGATCGATACCATGCGCGACAAATATATTAAAGAAGATCGTAATCGTGGTTTATTTTTCAACCAGGATTGGGGTTCCATGCCGGGCGTATTTCCAGTCGCTTCGGGTGGTATCCACGTATGGCACATGCCTGCTCTAGTTGCCATTTTTGGTGACGATGCCTGCTTGCAGTTTGGTGGCGGCACATTGGGTCATCCATGGGGTAACGCTGCAGGTGCAGCAGCTAATCGGGTAGCTTTGGAAGCCTGCGTAGAAGCACGTAATCGTGGCGTGGAAATTGAGAAGGAAGGCAAGGATATTCTGACTAAAGCAGCTAAAAGTAGTCCTGAACTGAAGATTGCCATGGAAACATGGAAAGAGATCAAGTTCGAATTTGATACTGTTGATAAATTAGACGTAGCTCACAAATAAGCAATAAAAAAGTAAGTGGAAGAAACGGCTGTCATAGGGCTTTTTCTTCCCTTGTAACTGAATTCAAGGAGTAAAATTAATGAGTGAAGTAATCGATTACAAATCGCGTGTCAGTGATCCAGCAAGTCGCAAGTTTGAAACCTTTTCTTACCTGCCTGCAATGACTGATGATGAAATCAAGAAACAGGTAGAATATCTAATCAGTAAAGGCTGGAATCCCGCGATTGAGCATACCGAGCCAGAATACCTGATGGATTCCTACTGGTATATGTGGAAATTACCCATGTTTGGTGAGACCGATGTAGATCGCGTATTGACAGAAGCGGCCGCCTGTCATAAGGCTAACCCAAACAATCATGTACGCTTGATTGGTTACAATAATTTCAATCAATCTCAAGGTGCAGCTATGGTGATCTACCGTGGCAAGACCGTTTAAGCAGTAGCCGGGCTTTACTTACTACCCGAAGCCCCCATTACCCGTAAGGGTCGGGGGTTTTTTTTGACCTAAATATATGCATTCTAAAGAGTTAAACAGGAGTTCATCATGAGCGAGATCATTGATCAGTACCGTATTACTACAGAACCTTACTACCTTCCAATTGCTGACGAAGTGGAACTGTATGAGGCTGCCTATTCTGTGCGTATGCCCATGATGCTTAAGGGCCCGACCGGTTGCGGAAAAACTCGGTTTGTCGAGCACATGGCCTGGAAATTAAAAAAACCGCTTATTACTGTCGCCTGTAACGAAGATATGACAGCATCCGATCTGGTCGGTCGTTTTTTACTCGATGCAAAAGGAACATACTGGCAAGATGGCCCGTTAGCCATTGCTGCCCGTTATGGTGCAATCTGTTATCTGGACGAAATTGTGGAAGCGCGACAAGATACTACTGTAGTTATTCACCCACTAACTGATAACCGGCGTGTATTACCGCTGGAGAAAAAAGGCGAACTCCTTCATGCACACGCTGATTTTCAGATTGTCATTTCTTATAACCCGGGATATCAAAGCCTGATGAAGGATCTCAAACAATCTACTAAACAACGGTTTGGTGGCCTTGATTTCAATTATCCAGAGCATGATACAGAAAGTGAAATTGTCGCACATGAAACGGGCGTATCACTGGATATTGCAGAAAAATTGGTTTCAATAGCTGAACGAGCACGCAATTTGAAAGGACATGGGCTGGATGAAGGAATTTCTACGCGCATGCTGATTTACGCAGGAAGCCTGATTGTCAAAAATATTGATGCGCATGCTGCTTGTCGAGTTGCGCTGGTTCGACCGATTACTGATGACCCTGATATGCGAGATGCACTGGATGCCGCTGTAACCACTTTTTTTTAATTAACCATTACATTAAAAATAACAGCAATAACTAATTCTCACCAGCTGGTGGATTTTGTGTAAATAGGTGAATACAACATGAGTATTAATCTGAGTGACTACAAGGAATTACTAGAAGATCTGGAGCCTGAGTCGATCGCATTATTAAATAATATCTGGCCAGATGCGACTAAGATTTTTTCTCCCCGTGGCCTGGATAATTATTTGAAAGGTGCGTCTGCACTGCAGAACCTTGGGCGTGGGCGTAGCCTGGTGGATACCTGGATTGACGAAGCGCCGCAAGTAGCCAAGGAGGTTGGTGAAGACGTTGTTGCTGATCTCGCCACAGCAGCCTTGTCTCTGGCTTCAAGAACTTCAGGTTCAGTCATCGAACTGGTTCTAGCCACTGCACCGACAGCCGCTCAGCGGTTAGGGGACGCACAGTTATTCCAGAATTATCTGCAATTTCTGAATACGCTGATAGCACAGGCCCCACGTGGCGTACGCCCAATGCTTGACAAATTAGATGTGCTATTCGGACAGCTTACTTTGGGTGGATTACGCCGTTGGGCAATGTGGGGAGCACACGCGCATCGCACCGATTATGAGGAACAGTTTAAGTATTTCGGCTTACAATCCAAAGAATCCCTGGCTATTTTACAAAAGGAACGTAAAGGCACTTTATTTGTCGATGTACAACGTCGTATTAATATGTACATGCGCGCGTTATGGGCCCGTGATTTTTTTATGAAGCCAACATCAGGTGATTTCGAAACGCGCGAGGGTTACAAGCCATATATTGAAAATTATTTCATACATCTGCCAGATGCTTATGATAGCTATGCCGATGTAGAAGCCAGTGAAATTTATCGTGCAGCCGCCGCTCATGCAGCAGCACATCTAGTAGAAACAAGGGAACCCATCTCTGCTGAAGGACTCAACCCTCTGCAAATGGCGGTTATTGCTGTCATAGAAGATGCACGTATTGAGGCACTTTCAATTCGCCGCTTTCCAGGCCTACGCAAAACCTGGTCAACATTGCATACTGCCACCCCGGAAATGGCAACGAGTGTTGGTGATTATTTGAATCGCCTGGCTCGGGCATTATTAGATCCAGCTTATCAAGATGCAGATAACTGGATTGTTGAAGGCCGACACCTTTTTGCACAGGCACAGGGCAAACTCCATAGTCATCATATATCATGGGAAATTGGTGTTCAGCTTGCGCATCGCATTAAAGATAAGGGACTTTCCTTTAATCCGCGTACTGATCAACTGACCGCGCCTTACCTGGATGACAATCGTTATTTTTGGGAATTTGTTGAATTTGATTTCAATAAGGCATTAGCCGCCGGTTATGATGCACCCAAGCAAATCCGCAAGCATGTCAGCGTCATGGAATTTGCAAACGCAGTGGAAGTTGAAAATGCTGGAGATGATGCCCAGGAAATTTGGGTCATGGAAACAGAATTTTTTCCCTATGAAGACATGGGTATTTCTTACAATGAATTAGAAGGTAAAGAGCCTGTCTCATCGCCCTATCACTACTCCGAATGGGACTATCAGATTCAGCTTGAACGTCCTGCATGGACAACGGTCCAGGAAAAACGGGCCAAACTGGGTGATATTCACTGTATTGACGATATTGCCAAGCAATATAAACGTGAAATTGCCCGCATGAAATTCCTGCTTGATGCCATGCAACCACAAGGTGTTCGTCGCATACGCAAACTCGAAGATGGTGATGAAATTGATATCAATGCGGCTATTCGCTCCATCATTGACATGCGGATGGGTATGCAACCAGATCCACGCATCATGATGCGGTCAGTGAGAAAAACCCGTGATATTTCCGTTCTGGTCCTGCTCGATCTGTCTGAATCAACCAATGAAAAAGTTGCCGGACAGGATTTTTCAGTACTGGATTTAACACGCCAGGCGACCGTGTTACTGGCTGATGCTATCGATAAGATTGGTGATTCATTTGCAATTCATGGTTTCTGTTCAGATGGTCGACATGATGTAGAATATTATCGTTATAAGGATTTTGATCAGCCTTACAATGAAATACCTAAAGGGCGACTCGCGGGAATGACGGGACAACTTTCCACTCGCATGGGTGCAGCCATGCGTCACGCCAGTCACTATCTCAAATTACAAAAATCTGCCAAGAAGCTGATGCTAGTGATCACCGATGGCGAACCCGCAGATATCGATGTACGGGATCCTCAATATTTGCGCTACGATACCAAAAAAGCAGTAGAGGAAGCTGCTCGCGTTGGTATTGTTACCTATTGCATGAGCCTTGATCCGCGCGCTGACCAGTATGTTTCGCGCATCTTTGGTGCGCGCAATTACCTGGTGGTAGATCATGTGGAAAGACTGCCAGAGAAATTACCCATACTCTATACTGGGCTGACTCGTTAACCTCATTCACTTTGCCATTAGATAGCAACAATCGTATTCAATACCTATCTAATGGCAAGTATCCAAAATTAAAAAGCAGACATCGCCTGATTATAAATCAAGGTAGCACGATCATAACCAATAGCTTCACACCCGATAGCTCTTCTCTACCTACATACTCCTCAACCGAACACCTTCTGGATAGAAAATACTCGAATCTCCATCCTTTATGCAGGACAAAGTAAAACACCATTCTATCTTATACATCAAAAAAGCAAGCAATCAATAAAAAGACGTTCTGTCATTAACGTTATAATAATGATAGTGAATTGAATTTGAATGGAGTTTGAATAGGATTTGAATGGAACATAACGTAACCCTGATCACCACGATCGCGGCTGGTTTTGGCCTCGCTTTGATATTTGGCTTTATTGCCGAACGATTTAAGATCCCAGCACTGATTGGCTATCTACTCGCTGGAATTGTGCTCGGCCCAGAAACACCAGGATTTGTAGCAGATATCGGAATTGCTTCTCAGCTGGCAGAAATCGGCGTTATGTTGCTGATGTTTGGCGTTGGGCTTCATTTTTCCCTGGATGACCTGCTAGCGGTTAAGCGGATTGCGTTACCTGGCGCAATCGTACAAATGGCAGTAGCAACTATTCTAGGTATGAGTATGGCCTCATGGTGGGGCTGGAACTTTGGCGCCGGGCTGGTTTTTGGCTTATCATTATCCTGTGCCAGTACTGTGGTGTTACTCAAGGCACTCGAGTCTCACGCTATTCTAGAAACGATGAATGGGCGCATCGCGGTGGGCTGGCTGGTTGTAGAAGATCTGGTAACAGTCCTGGTTCTTGTGTTACTCCCATCACTTGGGGGAATACTCCACAATCCAGTTACATCCATCAGTGAAGCCATCCCACTATGGCGCACGGTCGGGTGGACGCTGCTTCAAGTCTCGGCCTTTATTGCCCTAATGCTGATCGCTGGCCGCCGTATATTACCTTGGCTGTTATGGCAGGTCGCACGTACTGGCTCGCGGGAATTATTTACTTTATTAATCGTCGCATCTGCGATTGGAATTGCTTATGGCGCATATGCACTATTCAATGTGTCGTTTGCATTAGGTGCTTTTTTTGCGGGAATGGTCATGCGGGAGTCTGAATTCAGTCATCGTGCTGCTGAGGAGTCACTACCACTGCGCGATGCATTCGCAGTACTATTTTTTGTTTCCGTAGGAATGTTATTCGATCCAGCCATCTTGATTGAAGAACCCGTACATGTATTAGGTGTTGTTGCTATTATCATTGTCGGCAAGTCGATCGCAGCCATGTTGCTGGTGCTCGCTCTTCGCTATCCTTTGAATACTGCCTTGACCGTAGCAGCCAGCCTGGGCCAGATCGGTGAATTCTCTTTTATTCTGGCTGGACTTGGCTTATCTCTCGGCTTAATGCCTACCGAAGGATTAAGCCTGGTGCTTGCTGGTGCATTGATCTCCATCGCTTTTAACCCATTGGCATTTGCAGTCATCTCACCAATCAATCGCTGGGTGCTCAAGCACTCGAAACTGGCACGCCACCTGGAACGACGCGATGACCCATTTGCCGAATTACCGATGAATACGGAGCGCAAGTATCTTGAAGGGCAGGTTATACTGGCAGGTTATGGCCGAGTCGGGCAATGTATCGCAACCGCCCTGAATGAAAGAAGCATTCCCTATGTCGTTGCGGAACAAAACAGAGAGTCGGTAGAAGATCTTCGTAAACAAGGTGTTGCTGCTGTATCAGGCAATGTAACCGAACCTTCAGTTCTGATTCAGGCACATATCGTCGATGCTGCAATGCTCATTATCACAGTGCCAGATCTTCTTAGTATACGCAAAATGCTTGAAATCGCTCATACACTGAATCCGGATATAGAGATTGTACTGCGTACTCAAAGTGAAGATACTTCAGAGCTTCTGAGAAAAGATAATATCGGCACCATCTTCTTTGATCAGGAAGAGCTCGCCAAAGGAATGATAAACCACGTATTACAGCGATTTTCGCCGCAAACAACAACGGCACAGAAAAAATAATGACTGCTTAATATGTTGAAACCCAGTAAATAATAGATCGCTACATAATTATGTTCTCAACATTTTTACTCAGAATGCATTACAATCGATTTAATGAATCTATTTCCTGTTTTGATATAGACTATTATTACCCCATAATGATACAAGAATAATCGAATACATTATCAATATGCTCCGTTTGTATACCGCGATATGAGTATTACTACAAAGAAAATTATTTATCATAAATTATATTTTTTCCATGATTAATAGACATTCCGTGAGCAGAGACGAACGCATCATTAGGGATAGTCAGTATTTTTTAAAATTTAAACTATGACAACAAAATTCTATGTCGGAATCGATCAGGATGAAAATGGTGGGCTTACTCCTGTGGGGCGTATAGTGCGTGATGCCTGGGTGTTTAATATTCTACCTGAATCCGAGACATGCACAGGCTGGAATATCGCTCAAATGCAAAAGCTGTACGAACAGGTATTTGTTGCCTGGGAACCCTATGCTCATTTACCCAGCCGTTTACCAGATGAATTACAACAGCGACATGCACAAATCTATACACAAGCTATTGATAAAGCCAAAAGCGAAGGATGGGATGCCGAGCTGGGAGAGAATGAGTAAAGGTTGATTAATCGGAAAACCTACTCTTTCCTCTTTCTTAATCACAAGAAATAGAATCGCAACATTTTTGCTAAGATCTCAATGGCGGGAACTTGATTATTCTCGCTGGACCCTCGAGTACTGTTTTTTTTGCCAATACCTGTAATGCAGCAGGGAATTCTCTTTGTAAACGAGCCATAATTATTGCCTGATCCTCACGGTAATAAATGGCATCATAAGCAACCGGCTGGTCAAGTGCCGTACGTCCTTGAGACTGAAAATGACACCAAGCGATATCAATCCAGCATTTGCGTTCGCCGTCCACAAATACAAATTCTTCCGCATCCAGAATAGCCAGATACTGCATGCTGCGAATAGGAACAAACAAGTGTCCGGTAGCACAACGTGCAAGCAAAGTAATTGCAAGATTATAAGTAACAGCAGGCAAATAACGTGATTCACGGCTTATTTCACTGTCCCGATAGCAAGTAATTTCCATATCGAATTATATTAAAGTTTGTTATGAAATTTCTACAAAAATAAATATATGCATTCCACACGTCTGGAACAACCAACACGTCATCGTAGTGATTTGCAAACTATTCGTACCTTACTGCCTTATCTATGGGAATTCAAGGGGCGAGTTGCATTGGCATTAGCTCTGCTCACGCTAGCCAAGCTGGCAAATGTCTCAGTTCCACTGATTTTAAAAGAAATTATTGACGCACTTGATCAACCGCGTGCCATGCTGGCTCTACCTGTTTTCTTATTAATAAGCTACGGCGTATTGCGTTTATGCAGCACCTTATTCGGGGAATTACGTGATGCAGTTTTTGCTAAAGTTACACAACGGGCTATTCGGCGTATAGCTATTAAGATATTTACTCATTTGCATTCACTTTCATTACGATTTCATTTGGAACGGCAAACTGGCGGGGTATCACGTGATATAGAACGAGGTTCACGGGGCATATCATTTCTTATGAATTTTATGCTGTTCAACATTCTACCCACCCTGTTGGAAATCAGCCTAGTCATGATGATACTAGCATCTAGCTATGATATTTTATTTTCTATCATTATCATGTTTACCTTACTGGCTTATATAGCCTTAACACTCATTGTTACCGAATGGCGCATGATTTTTCGCCGTACTATGAATGATATGGACTCGAAAGCTAATACACGCGCAATTGATAGTTTATTGAATTATGAAACGGTCAAATATTTTGGCAGCGAATCATGGGAAGCCCGGCGTTACGATGAACATCTGAAAACATGGGAAACGGCTGCAATCCGTAATCAGACCTCGCTGGCGGCTCTCAATACAGGACAAAGTATTATTATTGCAGTTGGCATAACACTCTTAATGTTACTTGCGGCTGACGAAGTGGTAACAGGAACCATGACACTCGGCGATCTAGTACTCATCAATGCATTTATGCTCCAACTTTATATACCTTTACACTTTCTTGGATTTGTTTATCGTGAAATCAAGCATTCTTTGGCCGATATGGAAAAAATGTTTAATCTGTTGACAGAGAATGCGGAGATCGAAGATAAACCTGAAGCAGAAATATTGAATCCCGAGAGCGCGACCATATCTTTTAATAATGTGGAATTTAGTTACGATCTAAATCGCCAAATATTATTTGGTATCAGTTTCGACATCCCCGCCGGAAGAAATATCGCCATTGTTGGCCATAGCGGCTCAGGCAAGTCGACCCTACCCCGTCTACTATTTCGCTTCTATGACGTGCAAGCGGGCACTATTTCAATCAATCAGCAGGATATTCGTAATGTTACTCAAACAAGCTTACGAGCGGCCATTGGTATAGTCCCACAGGATACTGTCTTATTTAACGAAAGTATCTATTACAATATTGCTTACGGACGGCCTGACGCAAGCGATGAAGAGATATTGAATGCTGCTAGATCAGCATATATTCACGATTTCATAGAGAGTCTACCAAACAAATATCAGACTATAGTCGGAGAGCGTGGCCTGAAGCTATCAGGAGGAGAAAAGCAACGTATTGCGATTGCGCGCGCTATTCTGAAAAACCCCTATATTTTTATTTTTGACGAAGCGACCTCAGCATTAGATTCGAAATCAGAAAAAATGATACAAGCAGAATTAAGGCGGATTGCTTCCAATCGCACTACTTTAACCATCGCTCACCGTCTTTCCACTATTGTGGATGCAGACCAGATTCTGGTTATGGATCAGGGTCACATTATCGAACGGGGCAATCACCATCAATTATTGGCGAAAAACGGCACATATGCACACATGTGGAGACTTCAGCAAGAAGAGAACATGATGGAGGCAGGCAGTGAAATAGTCAATTGCCCATGAGCAGTGGAAGAAACGGATGGTTCTATCTCAACATCAACATATACAGAAACCTGCAAGCACGCCTATATTCAGGCTTTTATACGTGGCTATAACAGTACGGTTTCATGTAAAAATCGTTCGAGACGGCAAACCAAAACAGTCATTTTACTTTTGATGAGATTCTTCATTCAGAGTAACGCTCATACGTTATCCTTGCATCAATCTCACTTCAGCAGCAGCCAGGTTTTCTTGTATTCCCCTCAGCACAACGACATCTCCCATTTCCAGTCGGGTCTCAGCAGTGGGTAGTAGCCCACGGATATTGCGTCTTCTTACTGCCGTAACTTCTACTGAAAACTCAGCCAGATCGAGATCTCCTAATGTTCTATTAATGGCAGCAGCACCTGGCACAATAATTACCGTAAGTAAGCGCGGCAGTAACTTTTCATTACCTTCTTCTATGTCGTCTGTCGCACCATAAAAGAAACCTCGAAATAGGCTATAACGCTGTACACGAGTTTCGCGCATACGCCGCAAGATACGCCCGGTTGGAATATCCAGAAGCATCAATGCATGCGATGCAAGCATTAAGCTCCCCTCCATTATTTCTGCAACTACTTCCGTCGCACCTGATTCTTTGAGCAAATCAATATCGGAGTCATCACGTGTTCTGATTACTACGGCCAATTCTGGCCGCAGTGTTTGAACATGGTTCAGAATCTTTAATGCTGAAACAGTGTCAGCATAGCTTATTACTAAAACCCTGGCACGCATTAACCCAGCCGCAATTAAAACCTCTCGGCGAGCGGCATCACCATATACTACTGATTCACCCGCACTCGTTGCTTCATAGATACGCTGTGGATCCAAATCTAATGCAATAAATGAGATTGATTCCTTTTCTAGCAGCCTGGATACATTTTGTCCACTACGTCCATAACCACAAATAATCACATGGTCTTGCTCCGCCATGGTTTGGGCAGCAATTGTTGTAATTTGCATCGCTCGATGCATCCATTCGGACTGATAGAAATACCGCACCATCCGCTCATTATGTTCAATAATAAATGGAGCAACAAACATTGATAATACCATTGCAGCTAATACCGGCTGTAGAATCGTATTATCAATCAATCCAAACACACCTGCTTGAGCCAATAATACGAATCCGAATTCACCACCTTGCGCCAGACTCATACCCGTTCTTGCAGCAACCCCAGAATCGGCGCCGAATAAACGTGATAAGCCTGCGAACAACACCACCTTCAATATAATGAGCGCTAAAAGAATGCATACTATCCACATAAAACTCTGCACTACGACTTGCGTGTCTAACAACATACCTATGGTTATAAAAAACAGACCCAGGAAAATATCCCGGAAAGGCTTGATGTCATCTTCAACTTGATAACGATACTCAGTTTCAGAAATCAACATACCAGCAAGAAATGCTCCCAGAACTGGTGACAACCCAGATAATTCAGTCAGCCAGGCAAGCCCTAAAGTTATCAGCAACACATTTAATACAAATAACTCGGATGATTTCTGACGCGCCACCAGGTGAAACCATGGACGCATCAACTTTTGCCCAAAAAATAAAATAAATGCAAGTGCGGCAAATGCCTTAACCAAGGCAATGACAAACATTGTAATATAACTATCACCGTCGCCTGCGGTGCTGGCTAATGCCGGAATCATAATCAGAAGCGGAACCACAGCTAAATCCTGAAACAGCAACACACCAATAATTTGCCTGCCATGAAGCGAATTAAGTTCCAAGCGTTCTGCCAGCATTTTACTAACTATGGCAGTAGAAGACATTGCCAGAGCACCACCCAGGATCAATCCTGTGCGCCAATCCAGCTCTAACATCCAAGCTACTGCCATAACAAACAAAATGGATAAAACAACCTGCGATGTGCCAAAACAAAACACAATACGCTTCATAGTCACCAGTTTAGGGAGACTAAACTCAAGACCAATATTAAACATTAGGAATACCACACCAAATTCTGCTAAATGGCGGGTTTCTTCTGTTTCTGATATCCAGCCCAATGCATGTGGACCGATGACAACACCCGCGAGCAGATACCCCAGCACGGGTGGCAAACGCACCAGGCGAAAGATGACAACGGCTAACACTGCAGTCGCCAATATAATGAGAACAGGTTGTAAATGACTGGTCATCAGTTAAAGAAGCTTCATTAATTGATATGATAGATATCTAGTTCTTTAAAAACCTATTCCAGTAGTTACTCGATCGCTTTACTAGAGATATACATAAAATAGTCTAAGATGATGTTCTTATTAACTTAATGATTGATAGTTCAACACTTATGATAGTAGGATCAAAAAATTCTCCGAAGTATCACTATAAGATACCGCACAAACGCACCAATTATTCGAATTTTAAGTTAGGCTGATCATATAGCCATAGCTAACAAACCTAGCTATCTATGATTGAGTACGATCCTTGTTGCTGCCATAAAGAAAGTATATTGATTCTACTTTTATCTCTATCTGATCACTCTATCGCTCGGAATCACCTGAAGTACTATGATCTCTACCTCATCATATGCTTCCGAGAGCTATATCATCTAACAGAAAATGACTATGCCGATCAAAAAGATGGAGTAATTCAAATGAATTGAATTTGTCACTGTGACGGATATACAAAATTATATCGCAATTGATTATAAGAAGTTGTCTCAAAATAACCAAAAATACTACTCCGAGGCAATCTTATTTATTATCAAGCTTACATACCACATATAGCTGATCGATATTAGCGCTAATAGATCTAAACGAACATACTATGGGGCATTAACAAAATACTGATTCACTTTCGTGATCTAACTTAATATTTATATATTATTTCAAAATTAATCATCTACTTGCATCAAGGTGATTATTCATTTAACTCAATGCAAGCAGACCATCATCAACTAGATAAACAAAATATTATTTATGCTCTTATACGAAAAAATATAGGCATACCCAATAAAATCATATCTGTTCTTATTTATTACTTGTTACTGCTTCATTCATTACCTGCCTGACATTCTTATCTGATTCCTGTTTACCAGAAGCAGTCGAAGCCTTATTACAATAAAACAGCAAGCCACCCGTTAGTACAGCGCCACCAAAAATATTACCCAGCGTTACCGGAATCTGATTCCAAAATAGCCATTGCTCGACAGTAATATCTGCGCCTAGAATCATGGCGGTCGGAATAATAAACATATTGACAATTGAGTGTTCGAAAGCTAAAGCAAAAAATGTTGAGACCGGCAACCATATTGCAGCTATTTTACCTGTTGCAGACGAAGAAACCATTCCCAGAACAGTGCCCATTGCAACCATCCAGTTACATAAAATACCTTTAACAAAGGCGGTCACCCAACCGTTAGCACCAGCATGCTCATAGACTAATGTTTTTGATTCGGCTACAGCAATAATTTTGGCACCCAATGAACCGGAACCTTCGAGAAATGCCTCAGTTAATGAAATTGCAATCAAGAAGCCAACAAATACACATCCGAGAAAATTACCAAAATATACCCAACCCCAATTACGAAGCATCTGCTTATACGTTACCTTGCCACTCATAATTCCAACAGGTAATACCGCAAAATTACCCGTAGCCAACTCCATTCCAAGCAATATAATCATGGCAAAACCAACAGGAAAAACAGCTCCTGAAATAAGCGCAACAGCTCCTCCTGAAAAGCCATCGGATGCTTTAAAAGCCAGAGCAGTTGCATATGCTAACAATGCGCCCGACATGAATCCCTTCAGTAACATGCTACGTATATCCAGACCGGCCTTCTTTTTACTTGCAGCCTCAATTTCCTCCATGAGCTTTAATGGCGGGTTATAGTCCATACTAAATTATTTCTCCTAAAATAAATGGGTTATCTCGCGACCAAACACACTTTATAGTTATGTTTTAATCGTTTTGGTTTATTGATTCGGGTTTTCTGGATAAGGTCTCGAGCCATTATCAATAAATAAACTGCCCAGCCATCCAATAAATAAGAATCCAGCCAGTAAAACCATCAACCAGCCCGCATTTTCCTGATCATTGACTAAATAGCTGTTACATACACGAACAGGAGCAACAATGTATAGCCATCCTAAAACGGCCAACATACTGAAAAAATTGGTTAATACAAATCCACGGCCAATTAGTGAAAGATGTTTCCATGCCAAAACTAATGGAACGCCAACCAATATGGGAAAGCTAATAAATTTTGCTAATTCTGCTAATGATTCTGTTAGCGCCGCATCCAACGCACGTGGTAACATCCAGTAACTTGACACGAACAGTGCCACCACCACACATGGAATAGCACCGCCTATACGCACAAGAAAACGATCTCTTATATGTTCTGGCAACAGCCCGCACGCCACCCCCCCTATTAACGCAAGCAAGGGAATCTGCAGCAACATATGAGCTGTCATGGTAGACTCTAACCAGTCTCGCGCAACAGGTGTTGCAAGAATTATATACGACACTCCAAGTACAAGACCTGATCCCAAGCGCGAACGAAAGAAGAAGGCATATTTCATAGCTGCTCCTCAATTTCTTTTACGAACAAAGCCGCTTCGGTAATATCATAAATTAGCTTTAATCTTCCATCACGACCAACGAGATGGAGCGCAGCATTGTGCTCATATCCACCTAGTCCATCTGGAATGACTATAATACCAAAGGCGTCCAGCAATGATGCTAATTCCGTCGCATTTTTTACTCGCGCAAACCGCCAGTTTTTACCATCGGCGCCATAGTCGTTACTGTATTGCTTCAGGTTTGCCGGATTATCGCGTTCCGGATCAAAACTAATGCTAACCAGAGCAAAATCACGGCCTAACGCATCGGGTGAAATACTATCATGTATTTGTTTAGAAATCGCACTCATGCTGCGACATAAACCTGCGCAAGTTGTGTAAATAAAATCAACCGCTAACAGTCGTCCGTGATATTCCTGCAAGGTAAATGTATGTCCATCCTGATCTTCAAGGACAACAGCCGGTAATGGACGAGGCGAGCTTAAAACTTCTAACCGTCTTGCTGTTTCAGCCGTAAATGCCCTAAAACCATCGGTACCCCACCAGAAAACACCTAAGCCTAGAAAAGTGACAAGTGTTGTTATGATAACACTGCGCTTATCTAGGCCCATGTGTGTAACCTCTATACTCTTGTTACGATTAATAGTCGTGCTATTAATCTATTATGCTTCATTACTTGCTTGAGAGGCCCTTTGGTAATCCCGAGTAGCCGACCCCAAACGTGTTAGGAAGCGGAAAATAAATACCAAAACAGCAAATATCAGTAGTGCAGCAAAAACTGAAGCGATACTGCTAATTGGCACCCAATCTGGCAAATGTTCAGCATAGCGACGCGGAACGCTTACTTTCCCAGAATAAAGGAATGCAAAAATAAAACCCATTGTTCCCACGACATAAGCCCAGAACGATACGCGATCAATAAAGCTATCTTTTGCATCCTCGCTAGGCTTGCCAATGTAATACATAAATCCAAATACCATCGCAACCATGCCCAGTACTAGATAGGTATGAAAGTGACCTGGTACCCATAAGGTATTATGCATCACGTAATTAACGGTAATCGTACCATCTATAAATGCCGGCATAGCACCTGCCGCCCATCCAAATAATGATACAAACAGCAATTTGCTAGCCATATCCCATTTAATTCCTGAACGATATATGATCATCAATGCACCATAACCGGTTACGATCAGAATTGGAAAAGTATTAAGATAACCAATGATATGACCAACTATCAAGAACCAGGTTGGATAAGCAAAATCCATTAATAAGTGATGTGGAAAAATAAACAACACCATAAATGTAGAAGCAGTCCATGAAGCAAGAAATACTTTATTCGACTTCCATGGGCGTTGAGTGTAACGAGGTAATATTTCGTAGACTGCAATTACAGCCATATAAATGACGGCATTAATAAATACATGTCCGAAGAAATAAATCAGGCCCTTTGCCAACAACGGATCAATAGTAAAACTAGGTACATACAGGTTTACCAACATCATGATCAATATGCTAGCGCCAGCAACCAAACCAGCCAAATTTACAATCGTCACCATTGTACTCGCGACTACTGCAGGAGGAGGTGCATTTCCATCATCTTTGCCAAATAATTGAGGCCATCCCAGCCCACGTCCCAAACTGCCATAACGTGCAATAACTGCACGGGCAATATCAAGATGCAGCAGTACAAAACCGACACCAATCACTAATAGTCCGCCCATAAACAAGGCAGCTGCCTCCTGACTCCACATACCCATAGATTGTGATGGTAACGGATAAAGGAAAGTCCATGCGCCATGGAAGTCTCCATACAATACGCTAGCAAGAATCATCACAACGCCGATCAGAAAGATTACAAGATTGGCGACAAAAATACCCTGCGAAAGATCAACATATTCGCGAAGAAAATGCCACATAATCGCTGCACCGGCCATAGCAACAATTCCTACCATGCCAGCGCCATGTAGCGTCATTATTTTATAAAACCAGGGGGGGCCCATGGATATAATTTCTGACTGCTCCAATCGCATTAATAAACCAAACACCATCATTAGCAGCAGCACGATCGCTGCTGTAACTAGATAAGCCAATACGCTAACTTTTGCCCCTTTATCGGGAGTAGCAGTATAAGTGTAATCTGCCATATTATTATTCCTCGTTGATGTTGATGACTTTGATTTCGCTCATCATACTGTGGTGCGCAACACCACAATATTCCATGCACAATATTCTGTAGGTGCCTGCTTTATCAAAAGTATGCCGAATCTTATTCGTGTATTCCGGCATAGCTTGAGTCTGAGCAACCAATCTCATGTTGGTATCATAAATACCAAAACCATGATTCACATCCGCACTCGTGACATTAATTTCCACAGGCGTTCCGGTAGTGACTTCATTATTACTCATCTGCCAATACCATGAATGCCCCGTCACATTAATTACCTGCGGTTCTGCCGAGCTATCTTGCTTGCTATGGCCAGGTGAATAAGGTAGATCGAACAGGGTATATATCATTACAGGAAAAAACACCAATACCAGAACCCAGAATAGCTTGGTCCGAGTGCCATAGGCACTTTTCACTAGTGGCTGATAATCCTTAATACGTTTACCAGAATTAATTGCAACAAAAACAAAACCAAATGCTATGATCGTCATCAATACAAGCGAGACTTGCCAAGCAGTTTCTTGCATCATACCCTCCTTCTTTCTGTTTTTTTATTTTCTATACACGCCATTTCACAATATCAAGCAATATGTGATGTGGCAGCAACTGTGGATTGATTTTTATAAGAGAATCGCACCGGTAAATATGGCCAGACAAATCTAGAACACTATATTCCACTGTTCATATTTGTCCTTGGTTATAGCAATCTGCGATCCAGGCAAATAACACATAGAGACTTCCATAGACATAGAAATTATTACGCTACTATTCATCATTACTACACCTCTACAGTGATTATTAATTTTATCGATTCACGGTACAAACCATAACATCAAAAAATCACGTACGTATTTATCCTGACTGGCCAGTGTGCAGAATAAATCATATGCCAGAGTCCTATTTTGCATAAAAAAAAACAATCATACTTCGATTGGCGACAGTTTCTTTTTTGATCGGATTTTTTGCTTATTCATAACCTATATTTTTTAATTATAGATATCTGATACACCTCATCAAATCCGAGTGAAATTCTAGCATGCTAAAATTGCTCTCACAAGCGAAAATCAATGATTTTTATAGGAATATTCCCCTATTTACAAAGTGGGAATCTATTTTTTTGATCCTAAATATCCCCTAATCGAAGCAAGGGAATTTAACCTTTTTAATCTCAATGGATTCTCTTCTTTCTCATTATCAATTGAACCTATTAATCAGCTCTTCTGATCAATACAGGTTAATGCCATGACCTGACTCCTCCCCCTTCCTATAAGAAGGAAATTCCAACTCAATAGAAAACGATCCGAGCACACTTCAATACGAACAACATTTACGCCATCCCCAAGGGCCAATTCCGTCAGTCCGGCGGTTAAAACATAATGCGATTGATATCACGGCCACGAATTGCTTTACATTTAAGATCGCTGCGCGCGCATTCAATAATCATTGAACGAATATAGCTCTGCAGGCATTCCATCACTTACTCAATGCTCAATGAATACGATTTGTCGACACCAATCAGGACACCGCCATACCACAGCAACAAGTATTCAAGCTATTTTTCTAGTTTAGTCAGCAAGTTGGCGCACGCATGATAATCGCCTCTCTCCTGCCGCTGCTAGTAAGTTAACAAACGCAATCTATAGCGATAAGCAAAACACCCACAATCAAAGATACTCGCAAGCATCGTTTCCTATGTTCTTTAATTGACTAAAACCAAGACCTGCAAGCGCATTTGATGTTTATGCTTCACATAAGATGGCAGCACTGTGTAATATGAAAACTATTCCATACGAAAAATCAAGACCCTCTCCTAACCTTCTCGGCCTGAAAGTCGAGACTTTCTGGGAATTTTGATAAACATAAAAGTCCATCCGTTAATTTTCTTTATCGTTTGCAATCTATTAAAACAATACTGAATGCTATAATAGTGTTGGTTTAATATCTATCATCTCAATGCCAATACCTCATCTCTCCACCGCATTACGCGGCCCAATTCTTGACTTGGAAAACCGTATTCTCAAGGCCACACCAACTATTGAACACTGGCTACGAGGAAAATGGCGAGATCATAATGTGCCTTTTTACTGCTCAGTAGACCTGCGTAACAGCGGTTTCAAGTTGGCCCCTGTTGATACCAATTTATTTCCTGGCGGCTTTAATAACCTTAATCCGGAATTTACACCACTCTGCGTACAGGCAATGATGACCGCCGTAGAAAAAATCTGTCCGGATGTTCATAGTGTATTGCTCATTCCTGAAAATCACACACGTAACTTTTTTTATTTACAAAACATAGCTTCGTTGCAAAATATTATGCAACATGCGGGCATGCATGTCCGCATTGGCACACTGTTACCTCATATCACTACGGCTACCAAGATCGACCTTCCTGACGGTAATACATTGACCTTAGAACCCATTATTCGTAAGAATAATCGACTAAGTGTGAATAATTTTGATCCCTGTGCCATATTACTTAATAATGATCTTTCAACAGGTATTCCTTCAATTCTACAAAATCTGGATCAGGTTGTTATTCCGCCAACTCATGCGGGTTGGGCAACGCGGCGCAAATCAAAACATTTCTTGGCTTATGATAACGTTGCCCAGGAATTTGCTAATCTAATTGATATCGATCCCTGGCTCATTAATCCTCTTTTTTCTTCCTGTGGGAAAATTAATTTTCATGAAAAGCAAGGCGAAGATTGCGTGGCCAGTGCCACCAATGAAATTCTGTCCAACCTCCAGGAGAAATACACGCAATATGGAGTCAAGGAAAAGCCGTTTGTGATCATTAAAGCCGATTCGGGTACCTATGGTATGGGTATCATGACGGTCAAGGATGGTGCTGATATCTATGCGCTTAACCGAAAACAACGCAACAAGATGGCAGTAGTAAAAGAAGGTTTACCCGTATCAAATGTACTGGTACAAGAAGGTGTATATACTTTTGAGAGTATCAATCAGGCGGTGGCGGAACCGGTGATATATATGATTGACCACTATGTGGTAGGCGGCTTCTATCGGGTGCACACCGGGCGGGGTGTCGATGAGAATCTTAATGCACCCGGTATGCATTTTGTACCTTTAGCCTTTGAAACTACTTGCCAATCACCTAATCGTACTGCGCAGCCAGATTGCATCCCCAATCGCTTCTATGCTTATGGTGTGGTCGCTCGACTGGCATTACTCGCAGCGGCATTAGAATTGGAACAAGCTGTTGTCGCTGCTAAAGAAACCATATCAGCGTAATCATTCATGAAACTGGCTTTTATTCTTGATCAGTTAGACTCAATCAAAACCAGCAAAGACACCAGTTTTGCCATGATACGTGAGGCCGCTATCCGTAATCATCAACTTTTTGTCCTGCATCAGAATGATCTTGTCTGGAAGGATGGTTTAGTTGTTGGTTTTGCACGCACCCTAGCACTCACTGGAAAATCAAATCATCATTGGTATCAAACAGGCAAGCCAACAGAAATACCACTACAAGAATTTGATATCGTACTGATGCGAAAAGATCCTCCCTTTAATATGGAGTATGTCTATAGTACGTATTTATTAGAATTAGCCGAAAAACAGGGCGCTCATATCATCAACAGCCCAAGCGGAATTCGAGATCACAATGAGAAACTGGCTATTGCAAAATATCCACAATTTATTGCACCAACCCTGGTAACCAGCCAAGAATCTCTGATTCGAGATTTTCTTGACACACATCGCGACATTATATTAAAACCGCTGGACGGAATGGGCGGTGCCAGTATTTTTCGCGTCCACAGTGCCGATCATAATATTAGCGTCATTCTTGAAACACTCACACACTACGGCACACGCACAATTATGGCACAACGTTATCTTTCTGAAATTTCTCAGGGAGACAAACGGATCATCCTGATTGCCGGCAAAGCTATGCCATACGCACTTGCACGTATTCCAAAGTCAGGCGAGACACGCGGCAATCTTGCAGCAGGTGGTACTGGAATAGCACAACTCCTAACTCAACGGGATAAAGAAATCGCTAAAACTTTAGGTCCAGCTTTATATGATCAGGGCCTCATGTTAGTAGGACTGGATGTCATTGGTGACGCTTTAACTGAAATTAATGTCACCAGTCCGACCGGTATGCAAGAAATCACCAATCAAACTGGCCTCAATGTTGCAGAAATAATGATAAAAGAAATAGAAAAACTAAAGGAATAGCGGACGGAGCCAGCATGATTACGTCACGACAGCATGTCCATTTCATATTATGAATAGCCGGTAGAAATCTTATAACTCCTTTCAAGACCGAGCAGATAAAATAAATATATTGCTATCAAATTACGTAGGAAAACTGCTTTGTATGTGCATTATTTCATCGATCATTGAATGATGATTAAGGTAATCAACGGTAATGGGAAACTGGGTTTCATTATGTACCAAACGCAAAGAGGGATAAGAAAAAACATTCATACTCCGCGCGTATTTAATTTCACGCTGTAACTCACAATCGATAATTGGGTCCGTCAAATCCTTAATAAATTTATTTGCATCCAATCCAACTTCAGTCGCACATTCTTGAAGTATCGTTAATAATGATGGATTTTTAGCGTTTTGATAATAAGCCGTTTGGATAGCTTGCAACATCTTAGATTCCAATGCCATATCTTGTTTCCTGGCAACTAAAATAGCTCTACAAGCGGGATAAGTCGAGCGAAACGGTGTATTCAATCGCCAAAAATCATGATTAAATTCGGCATTAGGAATACTTTCCTCTATGCGACGCCAAACTTGCTGAATCATATCTCGCATACTGACAGGCATTGGCTCTTTTGTATCAGGCGCCAGTCCGCCTAACAGACCAATAACGCGAATACTTGCTGGCAAATCTTTCCGCAATGCAGCCCAGCTGGTATTAAAAGCATAGCACCAGCTGCACATAGGATCATAAATATAAAATAAGCGCGTATCTGACATTATGAAAAAGACCGCTGCATAACTGTTATCTCGGGCTGGATAAGATTTTTAAGTGTTTGATTTATCAATGCTGCAAGTAATCAGAAAAGCTCAAAAACACAGTTATGCAGCGGTCTTTGAAATGAAATTCATTCCTTCTTTAATTTTTCTAACGACCATTCTCCGGAAAGAACAGCGGCCAGGAATCTTCAGAACCGGCTAGCAAACTTAAGTTATCGAAAGACGGTCTTGCACACCGATCCGCATCAATTTTGTTTGCAACAATAAACGTAGCGGGCGAAAAATAGGCTTTGACTTCGCAATGAAGAGAGCCTTCTGACTCATGCCGAATGAATACAGCCATGTCCTTAGGACAACCAGCCTTTTTATACTCGGATAAAAATAGTGTCTTAATATGATCCAGCGGCTCCCAAGCCACTATGCCATCACCGAGGTTTTTTGAAAACCAATGATTCATCGTATATCAATTACCGACATCACAGGGATCAGTTAGAGCGGATTACAGATGCTTATTAGCGATCCAGGTCAGGAAATAATCCATCAATAGCACTCCCGTGCTAATGGATGCCGCCGAATATAATTTCATCATGCGAATATCGTACTAGACAGGTGCTGTCTAGTACGACAATTTCATTCTAATCTCAGCACAATGTCTGCCTAAAGATTGCTATCTTTACCAAACAGTTCAACTTAAATCCACCTGGATTTTTTCAATTATACGGATACATTATTAGCAATCTCTTTACTATCCGCCGTTTCCGATACACGACGAATACCAAACGAAACACTGGGTGGAATACCCATTGCCAGATCAATGCTACTGACTCGGTAGTTGGAACCCCGTGATTTTAGAATGGCATTCACTTTTTCCTGTTTGTTTACTGCCTTCATAATTGTATCCGCAATAATCTCATCGCTACTGAATTCAATCGTTTTATCAGCAACCCGATTTGATAGCTCTTTGGCTTTATCTAGAATACCCACATGTTCCTCTTTTAAGATAACGAATTCAACAAAGTCAAACCGATTTCGATTCAAACAAATTTGATCAACTATCGTTCATACGCCAGTACGGGGGCTAACCAGCTTTCCGTTTCTTCCAGCTCCCAGCCTTTACGTTGAGCATAATCTTCTACCTGATCCTTACCAATTTTACCAACCGCAAAGAAAGTAGATTCTGGATGAGAAAAATAAAAACCGGATACCGCTGCTGTCGGCACCATCGCAAAGGACTCTGTCACGATAATGCCTGAATTCTCTTGTGCATTCAGCAACTGAAACAAAGGCCCTTTCTCAGTATGATCTGGACAGGCGGGGTAACCTGGCGCGGGACGAATACCGGCATATTCTTCGGCAATCAATTGTTCATTACTCAGGCCTTCATCCTTCGCATAACCCCAGAACTCACGCCGTACACGAGCATGCATATGCTCTGCAAACGCCTCTGCCAAACGGTCTGCTAACGCCTTCAGAATGATCGCACTATAATCATCATGCGCGGCTTCAAATGACTTTATGCGCTCTTCAATGCCAAATCCGGCACCTACTGCAAACAAGCCTATCGTATCTTTTACACCGGTTTCCTTGGGCGCAATAAAATCTGACAGACAACGATTAGGACGTCCAGATGGCTTAACCGTCTGCTGACGTAAACAATGATAAGTCATGGCAATTTTGGTGCGTGACTGATCCGTGTAAATTTCGATATCATCACCAACCGAATTAGCCGGAAATAAGCCAATAACTGCATTTGCAGATAACCATTTCTGCTCAACAATTTTCTTCAGCATGGTCTGTGCATCACGGAATAAATTGCTGGCTGTTTCCCCTACCACTTCATCTGTCAAAATAGCCGGATAACGCCCAGCTAATTCCCATGCCTGGAAAAATGGGGTCCAATCTATATACGGTACAATCTTCTCCAGCGGATAATTATTTAGAGTCCGGACACCTATCAGGTCTGGTTCAAACGCTACGTATTGATCCCAATCAATTTTATGTGCATTAGCGCGGGCTTCCGCAAGAGTTAATAATTTCGCAGGTCCTTTCTTATTTTTATGCTGCGTACGGACCTTTTCATATTCAGCCCTGATTCCTTTGATGTATCCTTCCTGTAAATCTTCTGACATCAAATTGCTACAGACACCAACGGCACGACTCGCATCTGGCACCCATACAGTTACGCCATCATAATGAGGGGCCACTTTCACCGCAGTGTGGACACGTGACGTTGTTGCTCCCCCGATCAACAGTGGCATAGTAAACCCTTCACGCTGCATTTCTTTTGCCACGTGCGCCATTTCTTCTAGGGAAGGTGTAATGAGCCCAGACAAACCAATCATGTCGACCTTTTCTTTTCGAGCAGTTTCCAGAATCTTTGCACTGGGAACCATGACGCCCATATTGACGACCTCATAGTTATTACACTGAAGCACCACCGCGACAATATTCTTCCCAATATCGTGTACATCGCCCTTAACCGTAGCAACGACAATTTTACCCTTTGGTTTGTTATCGCCACTGATCTTCTTTTCTGCTTCAATAAACGGCAACAGATGCGCGACGGCCTGTTTCATTACCCGAGCTGATTTTACAACTTGTGGCAGAAACATCTTGCCCGCACCAAACAAGTCTCCGACCACGTTCATCCCATCCATGAGTGGTCCTTCAATTACCTGGATAGCGCGCCCTTTTCGCTTCTCAACTTCCAGCCGTGCCTCTTCAGTATCCTCAACTATATAAGTAGAAATGCCTTTTACTAATGCATGCGTTATACGTTCCTGGAGTGGCTCATCACGCCAGGCAAGATCCTCAACCTGCTCTTTTTTCTTGCCCTTGAAGTTTTCAGCAAAATCAACAAGCCTTTCGGTTGCGTCGGCATGACGATTAAGAATGACATCCTCAACCTTTTCCAGCACCTCTGCAGGAATATCCGAATACACACCCAGTTGCCCTGCATTGACAATACCCATGGTCATGCCAGCCTTGATGGCATGGTACAAGAAGGCAGTATGAATCGCCTCCCGAATCGGATCATTACCACGAAACGAAAAAGAAACATTGGATACGCCGCCACTTACCTTCGCATAAGGCAGGCTCTGTTTGATCATACGCGTTGCTTCAATAAAATTGACACCGTAATTATTGTGCTCCTCAATTCCGGTCGCAATGGCAAAAATATTCGGATCAAAAATAATATCCTCGGGTGGAAAACCAACCTGATCAACCAGAATATGATAGCTCCGTTTACAGATTTCCACCTTCCGTTCTATCGTGTCAGCCTGACCGTCTTCATCAAATGCCATGACAACAACTGCGGCACCATAACGACGGGCTAACTTGGCGTGCTTAATAAATTCCGCTTCACCTTCTTTCATACTAATGGAATTAATAATCGCCTTGCCTTGCACACATTTCAATCCCGCCTCAATCACAGTCCACTTACTTGAATCGAGCATAATTGGAACACGACTAATATCTGGCTCGGATGCAACCAGATTCAGAAATGTAACCATGGCTTTATGCGAATCAAGCATCGCTTCATCCATATTGATGTCAATGATTTGCGCACCATTTTCAACCTGGTTTCGAGCGACGCTTAAGGCTTCCGAATAGTTATTCCCTAAGATCAGACGAGAAAACGCCTTAGAACCAGTCACGTTAGTACGCTCCCCCACATTTACAAACAGGGAATCCTCATCCACATTGAAGGGTTCTAAACCAGATAATCGTAATTTTTTCGGGATATCGGGAATCTTGCGTGGCTTAATTTCACATACAGCATCTGCAATCGCTTTAATGTGTGCGGGTGTAGTGCCGCAACATCCTCCCACGATATTCACGAAACCAGATTCTGCGAATTCTTTAATCAGACTGGCCGTATATTCCGGTGATTCGTCATAGCCGGTTTCTGATAATGGATTTGGCAAACCCGCATTAGGGTGCACGCTGGTATAAACAGCAGCAACATTCGATAGTTCTTCCGTATACGGACGCATTAATTCTGCGCCAAGCGCACAATTGAGCCCTACCGATAATGGCCGCGCATGACTGACTGAATTCCAGAATGCTTCCGGTGTTTGTCCGGAAAGGGTCCGGCCGGAAGCATCCGTGATGGTCACCGAAATCATAACAGGCAGGCGAATGTCGTGTGTTTCAAAATATTGATCAATTGCAAATAATGCCGCCTTTGCGTTAAGCGTATCAAATATCGTTTCAACCAATAAGATATCTACACCACCATCAACCAGACCGCGAATAGACTCGGAATAGTCTATGACCAACTGATCAAAAGTAATACCCCGGAAACCGGGATCATTGACATCCGGCGAAATAGAGGTCGTTTTAGTTGTGGGTCCAATAACACCGGCAACAAAACGGGGTTTATCTGGCGTTTTTGTTTCTATTGCCTGGGCGGCTTTTCGTGCAAGCTTTGCACTCTCAGAATTCAATTCGTAAACCAAATCCTGCATATGGTAATCAGCCATCGAAGCCGCATTTGAGTTAAACGTATTCGTCTCAATAATATCCGCACCAGCTTCCAGATATCCAGTATGGATTGAATAAATAATGTCTGGCTGCGTTAGGGTTAATAAATCATTATTACCTCTAAGATCATGAGGAAAATCAGCAAAACGCTGACCGCGATAGCCCGCTTCTTCAAGCTTATAACTCTGAATCATCGTACCCATAGCACCATCTAAAATCAGAATACGGCGAGTCAGTAGGTTTTCCAACAAGTGCGTTCGATCATTTTTGTTCATGGCTGAATACATTCTTATAGAAGAGAAAGCTTTTTATTATACCCCACCGTCAACTACCTGCTTTCCTATACCACAACTAGAGCAGTTTTGCCTGGTGATTCATATTGACATCCTCAACACCATAGAGAATGTAGGTTTTTGCGATGTCAGATAGTTTTTCCTTGAATCGTTTCAAAACTTATCTGAAAACTACCGTATTCTCAATAAACTAATCTGGCATAGTCAGGTGATTGCAAAACAAATATCTGATTGATAGCTATTCTGGAGCAGGCCTACTCATCATCCGAAGACGGCACCGTCACTCACACAATTTAACAGACTGAGCGGAAATCCTCTCCGTTCAGGGAGAAAATGTCAAGGATACAGCAAAGCAAGCTGATACCCCGTTGCATCCAGATCACGGCTTTTAAAATACAACCTGATATCCATTTCCTGATTAGGCTGAATGGATTGAATCGGATCTGTTTTACGACGCAGATAATCCTCAGCAGTAAAAACTCGACTTGCAAGCTGCTTGCCCCGAATATCCGTCAGCGTCAGTTTGAATGCGGGCAGCGCTTGTGGAAATAAGGCATGATTACGTATAGTCGCATCCAGCGTAACCACTTCTGGCCGCTGAGCTGAATCTATCCGCAACTCGGATGCCTCAATACTTAATAAAGTCAAATCCTGGGGTAATGGAACAGTACACGAAAATACAGCACAATACTGTTCCAGATACGGCCTTATTCCCGGTGTAATCACAGAAAGCTCGACACGATAAGCATAAACAACAGCCTGGCCAGCTAATACCAACAATAAAAATAAACCAGCAATTCCCCATGCACGCTGCTGCTTGCGTGGTGGCGGTGCATCAAAGTAATCAACCTCATCGGATGTTTCAATTTCTTCCGCATCTGCCTGCGCTTTTTTATCCGGAATCAAATAGGAAGCAAGCGACAATTCAGCATTACTATTGACACCTGATGTTGGCCTGCTTTCTTCAGGCACCGATTCCGGCGCATTTACTGATCGGGCTGTGGCGGTCATCTCAGAAGAAGAGGCAATCTCTGACTCGGACACCGTCATCAGTGTCGCAAACCCATTAAAGATTTGACGGCATTGCCCGCAACAAACATCACCATTATGCATCTGCAGCTGCATAGCACTCACACGAAAGGCCGTACTGCAATTTGGGCAAAGTGTAACCAGCGCCATTGTTTTAGCTTAGCCTCCTCATTGAACAACAGGAGGATAGCGAAATCCATTGTGAACCAGTTCGCTCAACTAGCGAATCAATCGATAATCGAGCTGATCTGCTGAATATCAGGATAAAAAACAGAGAAAAACAATCACAAGAAACGGGTTGTGCCCTGGCGGTCGTAACAAATAAAATCAGGAAAAAAAGAAAGGCTGATTGAATCTTGTGACATAAAGAGATGCTACCCAGTAAAAAACCAGAAAAAAAATGCTTGGATTTTTTATTCGTATCGTCAATCAATTCCAAATTTGACGAACTCCCAATACTCAAAAAAAACAATCAACGCTCTACGTAAGATGATTCTATTTTTTTATTCCTGCCAACAAGACCCATCCCTCTTTTTCATCTGCAATGCTCATCTGGAACCATTGCTGATAAATAAGTTTGACATCTTCTGCTTGCTCCCGGAGCACGCCAGACAGCACAATATGACCACCCTGGCGAACAGCACGCATCAACAATGGCGCCAACAGAATAAGGGGATTCGCTAAAATATTGGCAACCACGATATCTACCGGTATACCCACCCTAGAGCCCATATTAATTTCATCATGTGCTGGAGCAAATGCAATCCTTGATTGATCACATTGATTCCGTACAGCATTATCACGGCTCGCTTCGATTGCACGGGGATCAATATCAATGCCAATGACATCACTTGCACCCAGCTTTACTGCGGCAATCGCCAATATACCGGAACCACAACCATAATCCAGGAGCGAGTCACCTTCTTGTAAATGCGCATCCAGCCAGGAAAGACATAAATGCGTCGTAGGATGACTACCTGTGCCGAAAGCCAATCCTGGATCAAGTATCAAATTAATAGCAGCTGGATCGGGTGACTCATGCCAGGTTGGAACAATCCATAATCGAGATGATATTTGAATCGGGCTAAACTGTGACTGAGTCAGGCGTACCCAGTCCTGCTCTTCTACATGACCCAAATGATAGACGGGTTGATCTGGCAATTGAGCGACTTCTGTTACCGCTTGCATAATGGCAGCAACGTCTATGCTTTCATCAAACAAAGCGGTTACCTCTGCATCACACCAGATTTCTTCAGCAGGCTCCCCCGGTTCACCAAATAGCAACTGTTCGCCCGCAGTACCCGCAGCAGCATCATGTATATCTACTGATAATGCGCCCAACTCAAGCAGGCCATCGCTCAAGGCTTCAGTATGCGCGGCGTCAACCTTGATAGTAAGTGTAATCCAAGCCATACCGAATTAATTATCATCTTAAAAAATAAAAAACCAGCCGGTCCGATAAAATACGTACATGAAACCGGCCATTCTAGTCTGCTTCAACACGTGTTTACATCGACTTAGCCTGCCTTCGCCTTATTATGCACGGCCAGTTTCTGCTCTAAATAGTGTATCGTGACACCCCCCCCAATAAATGTTGCATCAAACAGGAGATCCAGGTGTAGCGGGATATTGGTTTTAATTCCATCAATCACCATTTCAGATAATGCGATCCGCATACGCGCAATCGCCTGCTCACGGGTATCCCCAAAGCTAATGATTTTACCAATCATGGAATCATAATAGGGTGGAACCATATAGTTGTGGTAAATATGAGAATCAACCCGCACTCCCGGCCCGCCAGGTGTGTGATACTGTGTAATACGGCCCGCAGATGGCGTGAGTTTATAAGGGTCCTCAGCAGTGATGCGACACTCAATCGCATGCCCCTTAAAGACAATATCATCCTGCTGAAATGGCAATTTAGCGCCCGCAGCCACATTAATCTGCGCTTGCACCAGATCAATACCTGTAATCGCTTCAGTAATGGGATGCTCGACTTGCAGACGGGTATTCATTTCAATGAAATAAAATTCATCGTTTTCAAACAAAAACTCAAACGTGCCCACGCCGCGATAATTAATCCGACGACAAGCTTCCACACAACGTGCACCGATTTCATCACGAAGTGCTGTAGAAATTCCAAGTGCAGGTGCTTCTTCCAAGATCTTCTGATGGCGCCGCTGCATCGAGCAGTCTCGTTCTCCCAAATGAACCCCATTACCATGTTCATCAATCAATAATTGGAACTCAATATGCCGAGGACATTCCAGATATTTTTCCGCGTAAACGACCGGGTTACCAAAAGCGGCCTGCGCCTCATTACGCGTCATGATGACTGCATTGGATAACGCCGCTTCAGTATGCACAACACGCATGCCACGCCCACCGCCGCCACCCGCCGCCTTTATAATAACGGGATAGCCTATGGCACGAACAATCTTGCGTACCTCCTCGGGCGATTCCGGTAAAGCACCGTCCGAACCGGGCACACATGGCACACCCGCCTGCTTCATTGCCCTTTTTGCGCTGACCTTATCACCCATAATACGAATGGTTTCGGGTCGCGGGCCAATAAATACAAAGCCGCTCTTCTCGACCCGTTCTGCAAAATCAGCATTTTCTGAAAGAAAACCATACCCTGGATGAATTGCTGCGGCATCGGTCACTTCTGCCGCACTGATAATAGCCGGTATATTCAAATAACTCAGGGCAGATGGCGCCGGGCCAATGCATACTGATTCATCAGCAAGCTTGACATATTTTGCTTCTGCATCTGCTTCTGAATGTACCGCTACTGTTTTAATACCCATAGTTCGACAAGCCCGCTGGATGCGCAAGGCTATCTCGCCACGATTTGCTATAAGAATTTTTTCAAACATATTGTGCCAAGTGATCTCAATTTGAGGAATAAAGAAATCTACCTTGATTCCTGATCTCTATTCAGAAAATTATTGAATTATGAACAATGGCTCACCATACTCAACCGGCTGACCATTCTCTGATAAAATCGCCTTGATAACACCGCTTTTATCAGACTCAATCTCATTCAGTAGCTTCATCGCTTCAATAATGCATAATGTATCGCCTACTTTCACCGTCTGCCCAACATCTACAAACGCATTAGCGCCTGGCGATGACGAACGATAAAATGTACCCACCATGGGCGACTTGATGACATGACCATCGGGGGCCTTCGCCGGCTCAGCTGTCGGAACAGCCGCACCAATCTCAGGCACAGGCGCAGGCGGATATTGCGGGGCTGCTACCATAGCCGACTGCATGGCTGGCTGCAAAACCGCGTAACTTTGTACGACCGAACCTGATTTACTGATACGGACTTTTTCCTCACCCTCAGTTATTTCCAGTTCAGCAATACCTGATTCTTCAACCAGCTCAATTAATTTCTTAAGCTTGCGTAAATCCATATCAAACCTCCCGAGACGGCGTCTCGTTATCAGGTAAATTCATAATAAAAATAAGAATAATAATCATTAATAAAATAGCATATTATTTATGCCTAATTTATAGCTAATACCCATCACGCTAGACTATAAATACTGCCGTTATGTTGGCCTATTCTGATAATTAACTGCACATAATTACCTGAAAAATACTTTTACGGCATCATCAATACTCTATAAATCCAACGCCATACATACAAATCAAACATCCAACAAAGAAATATATTTCTACAAGACAAACCTGAAAACAAAACAATTTTTAAATTTTAATCAGCTCGCTAGCTTGCTAACTAACGGGTTTTTACTGCATACATCAACGCCAATTCATAACCCTGGGCGCCTAATCCACTAATAACACCCACTGCCAGATCAGAAAAATAAGATTTTTGACGAAAAGATTCACGAGAAAAAACATTAGAAAGATGCACTTCGACAAACGGCAACCCTACTGCCGCTAAAGCATCCCGCAAAGCAACACTCGTATGCGTATATGCAGCCGGATTAATGATAATAAAATCAGTCCCATCGCTCATAGACTCATGAACACGCTGTATCAACTCAGCTTCGGCATTACTTTGAAAAACATCTAATTTTACTCCAGCATCTTCAGCTGCTTTGTATAAATTTCTGTTAATATCCTGCAATGTGACATTGCCATAAATATTAGGTTCACGTACACCCAAAAGATTTAAATTGGGGCCATGAATAATCAAGATATTTCTTGCATTTATATTTTCTAATGTCATCGTAATATTATGGCTTGTTGAAAAGGAAATGTACAGATTTTTAAAGACATTCGCCGAACTTAAGCGAGATTTATTGAAAAAATAACAATTTTAGGTCGCTATTATTTATTTCGGATAAATAATTTTATCCTCGATCATTGCTCGAATTATAAAAAATTAACTCGGTAATTTGCCCGCTACTCTCCAAACCTCTATAATTGAGCGGGCTAAGGCATACGTAACACAGATATACGCAATACAAGCTGTTGTAGCTCAGTTGGTAGAGCAACTGATTCGTAATCAGTAGGTCCGCAGTTCGATTCTGCGCAACAGCACCATTAAAACAGTTAGTTAAGTAAAACAAAAATATTTATCTACTTTAATGTAGACGCCAGAAAGATAAATTACGATCTATTTTTTTGGGACTTCCCGTCCTAATATTGCCGTATATATCAACAAATTGTTAATCCGCAGGTCCCAAGTTCGATCCCTGGCCATGGAACAAATAAATAAACAGGTTACGAATGATAAGAGAATCTTAAGTTATGATTAGTAGCCATATGGCAGACTAATCAGATGAAAACTTGCTGAATTTAACCTCCAGAATTTTTTGGAATTTAGTCTTGACTTTTTTAGTGCACACAACATCTTATCTCTTACACTAGGTATCTAAAATTCCGAATAAACTATTCAGTTGCGTTGTTTAAATTCAAGCGATTGACGAGTTAACAAAGAATAGCTTGCCATAACACTTCATTATCCAAACACTACAGCAACATGTTGCCATTAGTAATTGAGAGTAAGTTAATATCTGGTCGGATTTATAATAAATATATAGCCATGCCTATAGCTTTAAGAGCCATTATGATAATAAATGGGTGTACTCCAAACGAATTTATAACCCAATTTTTATTTTGGTTGGAAGCAATTATCTGTTCGAAAACCGGGATTATCTTTTCACGTGGCAGTAATAAGTTGAATAAAAAATTACAACCCGGCCAATTGCTGCAACCATAAAAAGGTTTGCCGCTTCTTCTTCCTTGTTTTAATACAATTGTTCCTTTATTACATAATGGGCACTCTAAGCCCTCTTGTATCTGTTTCCTTATGCCAGCATCTGTGCCAAATATACTCTCCCAGTGTCCAACCAAATGAGTTATTCCAGTTGACTTGAGTAGCTCAGAAAGAGTCGCTGGAAACAAACCTTTTTCAATTAGTTTATATAGTAACGTATCCCCAGGTCTTATTCCTTTTGAAGATAAACCCAAGTTTATTTCATCAGTATGAAGAGAATATGTAAAAGAGAAATAATAATCATAAGTATCTACATCATGAAAAAACCTTTTTGTCATTACGCCAATAGATATATATATCTTTGCATTATCTGCTTGCAATTGTTTGGGCCTTTGATCACCGCCATGGTATGAGTAAGAGGCATTTATCTTCCACCCTGTATGCGAAATAATCTTACCAGGGATATCTTTGTTTTCCGTTTTACTTAAGAACTTAATAACTTCATCAGCTGACAATATTGACTCTAAGCAGGCTGCGATTAAATCTTCGTTTGAGTTAATTTCTCCAATTAACGCATCTACTTCTTTAACTAGAGTAACTTCAATTCCATGTAATGTCTGTTTCCATTTACGAACCTTTTCCCCCCGCTCTTTTTTTTCTTTTTCTTCTTTTATTTTCTTAAATTCAAGATCGCTTTTTCTTTTAAAATAATTTGATACAGATTCTCTAGCATCATCAACTGATAATTCAAAAAACTCTCTATTATTGCTGTACCGTTTACTTCCCAGCTGCTTATGAATCTCTTTTTCAATTTTTCTTAATTCTTCGCTAGAACATTCCCAATACTCTTCAACAACAAACTTGTCTGGTACACCAGTGCTTGATAATTGTTCAGCTCTCAAATATGGTGAATTAAAAGTCAAACCTATTTTCACCAATCCGGGCATTGATCTGTTTGAGAGAATATATATATATGACAATTTGGCTACCTATTGCTTTGATATTCAATCTTATTCATCATTTTAAACTAATGATGATCGTAGCTTTGCAATCTAAAAACTAAACTAAATATACTTATAACAACGATACATTTATCATCATGATCTTTACAGTAATTCAGATGCTCAGACAAATCTGGCCTCATTTGCTGAACGTAAGATACAGTTTGCTTTATATCTGAATACTCGAATTTGGGCTTCGATATATCATGAGCCATATTATTTCTTATCCGTTGTATTTCTCGAAGTGGAGATATAAGATTTATATAGTTTTGCATATCCTCGCCTTCTTCTGGCTCATAAACTTTAAGAAAATCTTTAAATACATCGATTTTCTTACCAAACATTTTTGATTCAATTTCTGGATTAAAGCCAATTAATAGTTGATTAATTTTGTATTCAATTAAGAGGATCAAGGTAAAAAAGCCACCAATGAATTCGTAATCCTTTTTTGATCTCCCTTGCACCCAGCTATGGCCATCGGACATAAGCTCTACAGGTTTCTTACTGTTATCATCAGGACTTCCAGGAGATGCGTATTTAATCACTTGGTATCCATTCTTGGTATTTCTTTTGTAGTAACCAAACTTATTTAAGATGTTTTCAATCACTATGTTTTTTGAAAAGTATTAGCACAATAAAAAAAGAAAAAATCCCAATTATCATTCAAGATTTGAAGTAGCCCCCTTTAACTAGACAACCTGAAGATAAATTAGCTCTAACATGGTTGGTTAATCAAACTCAACCAGCTTGAGAAATTGCATACTTCTGATAGTAAACTTCATCTGGCGTTAGATCATCAAGACTTTGATGAAAACGCTCTTGATTGTACCAATTGAACCAAGCATTTAAACTTTTTCTTACTTCCTTTAGATTGTTGAATTCCCGAGTATATAAATAAGACCTCTGCACAACTGCGTAAATTTACTGTGACAATGGAAAAAATGCCCAAATGACATTTTTTATGCGTGTTATCTTGGAAAAAAATGAGGTTTTTTCTCTTTTTAAAGGGAATTTCCCCCTTTATGTAGCATTTGGACGGACTACTCCCCTTGGTGGCTTGTCCACGAAAATTTTGTTGGCCGCTTTTTTTAGATTCATGCAGATACTTTTCAGCATAACTTGGGCGTTGACTTTTGCCGTGCCGAAGTAGCTGGCGCGTCCCATCCCGAATAGGCGTTTGGCCGTGCCGAAACACTGTTCAACAATATAGCGTTTTTTGCTGATCAATTTATTCGCCAGCTTCTGGCGTGCCGAGAGTGGCTTGTTCTTGTACGCACGATGCATGATTGCGCTCTTGATTTTGTGATTTCTTAGAAACTGCCGATTGGCGTTGCTGGCTGATCCTTTGTCGGCATATACCCGATTTGCCTCAAGGTGCGCACCCTCGATAGCTGCTTCGAAATGTATCATTTCGCTCTGGTTGGCAGGGGCAGTGTGAACTCCACGCACATAGCCGTCTTGCGAGTCCACTACCAGGTAACTGCGATAGCCAAATTGCGACTTCTTGCCTTTTTTTAGCCAGGCCGCATCTGGATCCGCGCTTTGTTCTTCAATACAGGTGATTCCTGGTTGGCTGCCATCCTCAAATTGAACAGCCTTACCTTCGGTATCCACTTCAAGCAGGATAGCCTTTTTGGGGCGTGCCGCTGACTCAATCAGCGTGGCATCAATTACCGCTCCCGTTGCGCCCTTGATCATCAATCCGTGTGATTGAAGCTGTTCATTGATCGAGGCTAGCAGATCATCTAACCGATCGCCGGACACCAATCGGTTGCGAAACCGACACAAGGTGGTTTCGTCCGGTATCGCATCCGACAAGGACAAACCACAAAATTGTAGAAAATCAATCCGAACATACAGTGCTTGCTCCAACGCAGCATCCGACAAACTATGCCACTGTCCCAGCAGGATCGCCTTGAACATCATCAACCTATCAAATGGTTCCTGTCCTCCACCATGCGATAACTCGCGCTTGTATAAACCTGTAAGCTTCGAACGTAACTCCTCCCAGTCAATCAGGACATCAATCTTCATTAGCACACTGTCTCGTCTCAATCGCTGTGCCAATTCCAGTGTGAAGTGGTACCGCAAAACTGGACAAATTGTTAAGCTCTGATATGAGATAAATAGAGAAACATAATCATGAACAAGAAACGCACGCAACATTCAACAGAATTCAAAGCCAAAATAGCCTTGGCAGCAATACGTGGAGAAGAAACAGTACCACAACTAGCCGCTTCATATCCATCCCACGCAGATTAATAGCTGGAAACGTTATTTGATTGAAAAGGCCAGTGATTTGTTTGGCAAGAATGGTGACGCCAATAATAAGAATGGTCATAGTGCCGACGATTTACATCGCGTGATTGGGCAATTGACGGTGGAACGCGATTTTTTAGCCAGAAAGCTCGATCATTAAGTGTTGCTGAGCGCAAAACAATGATCGAGCACCACGAGAAACTAAGTCAATCGCGTCAATGCCATTTGACTTCATGTCGCACGCTCGTCGTATTATTATCAGCCACAACCCACAGATGGGCGTGAGTTAATTTTGCTGCGTCAAATGGATGAGCAGTATTTGAAAACACCACAGTATGGTTCACGCAGTTATGCCACGTGGTTCAGGCGCCAGAGGATGATGATAGGCCGCAAGAAAGCAACTTCAATGATGAAGATGCTGGGCATTATTAGCACAGCACCAAAGCCCAAAACCAGTATTCCGGCCAAGCAGCACAAGAAATATCCTTATCTGCTCAAAAGTAAGACCCATTAGAGACCTTTGCAAAATCCCAATAGTTGAAAGATTAACCCTTTATAATCAATAGTAGAAAGCTTCTGGCGGGGACTTTTGCAAAAGTCTCCATTAGTCGTCCCAGCCAAGTTTGGGCGACTGATATCACTTACGTGCCGATGGAAAAAGGTTTTGGCTATCTTGTTGCTATTATGGACTGGTATTCGCGTAAAGTATTGAGCTGGCGCTTATCCAACACACTGGACGCTGACTTCTGTGTCCAGGCTTTGGAAGCTGCCATCCAGGATCATGGCTGTCCGAAAATCATGAATAGTGATCAAGGTGTGCGGCTTACCAGTGAGGCATTTACATCAATACTAAAAACCAATGGTATACAGATCAGCATGGATGACAAGGACTGCTGCTATGACAATATTTTTGTTGAACGACTATGGCGTACAGTCAAATACGAACATTTATATACTCGGGAATTCAACAATCTAAAGGAGGCAAAAAAAAGTTTAAATGTTTGGTTCAACTGGTACAATCAAGAACGTTTTCATCAAAGTCTTGATGATCTAACACCAGATGAAATTTACTATCAGAAGTATACAATTCCTCAAGCTGCCTGAGCTTGATTAACCAGCCATGTTAGAGCTTAATTTATCTTCAGGTTGTCTAGTTAAAGGGGGCCACTTCAGTCTTGCCTGTTACAGGCTGTTAGAATGAGCAGCATAATTACCGTAATAGATGTTTTTACTGCTATTTTATCTAGTAGGAGCATAGCTGTCACCAGGGGCCATACAATGGTTCATTATCTAATTCTGACTGCGTAACATTATTTGATAGTTCTTCATGACCATATCTCTTTAACAGTGAAGACATTGCCTTTTTATATGCACTAGGAAAGGTAGGTGATAAATAAACACTTTCTATCGTATTAGATATATCTATTTCCACTTCTATGCCGTTTCTTAACTCAGGCTCACTGTTTGTTTGATTCAATACTTCCCGAAGCGCATCCGCACGCTGGATAACTGCTCTTAATTCTTTCTCGTCCTCAAAGTGTACACTTTTATTAAAATACGGTATCAGCGTAGAGGTACCTGTTGGATTTAGCTGTTGTGTTTTATAACACTTATAATCGACTACTCCAAAAACAATATCATTGCGATCCTTTAAAGACTGATATAGTTTTTCGTATGTGGTTTGTATCGCTATAGCATGACCATCCTTTCCGTATATTTTCCACATACCATAGGACTCTGATTCTCGCATATGCCAGCAGTTTATATATGTGTATTTAGGAAGTTGTTTTGTGAATTCGATTCTCTTTTGCTTATCAGCTTTATCTAGAGGAAAATCTTTTAGAAGCTCTGCATATAATTTAGAATGCGATCCTTCAAAAGGATCATCAAACTTCGCTGCTGATGAAAACCATAAACTTTTGCTATCAAGTAGAGAGATAAATTTGGTCATATCCATATACCGCCATATTTTTATATCTCTTTGCTCTGGGCAGGTCATTTCCCAAGCTGTTGGTCTATGGTTTGTCATTAGATTCTCCTTTTTAGTCAGTATTAATCGCAACCTCAAATTAGAACCCAATGTGCTGAGGACGTAAACAGCTGAGATATAGTTTGATAGCCCAAACACATCTCTGTCACAAGAAACCGCAATCATCTAGCGTCTTAAGATATTAATTTTAAAACGTACCCATCTAGTTCTGGCCGACAGATCGAGTTGGCCCAACAGAATCAACTGTCCGTTTTCCGTAGGCATGTTGTCATTTGGTAATATGGGGCGAATGACTTCAACGGGTCGTAAGCAGACTACTAGCTGGATTACTTCAGCCCATACTACAGAATGTCAGCATAAGCATGACTACTACATGTATCTAAGGAGACCTTTGCAAAACCCAGTTTTTAAAATACAGTCCACAAGTACGGTCGTTACTTTGAATAATTGATGTGTTTTAGCCGATCTTAATCATAAAAACTGTGGAACAAGCGATTTATTATCCTATTTGCTGTTTAAAAAGCGGATGTTTCCTGCATTACTAAATTTTGTATAAATAATTTGGGTAGTCTTTTCAAGTTATACGCCATAGCCTGCAGAATATGCCAAACATGCACTTTGGCCAAACCTCGGTAACGTAGGAATTTACTTCCAAACCAACGCGCCTGATTGCCAAAGGTACGTTCCACGACATACCGGACTTTGGTGATCAAGCGATTGCGTTGTAATTGTCGTTGAGTCAATGGTTTGTTCTTCACCGCCTTATCCTGGATGCCATTCTTGATGCCGCGTGATTTCAAAGCCTCACGATGCTTCTGGCTACAATAGGCCTTGTCGCCATACACTCGGGAACCTGGTTTAAGGGGCTGTCTCGTAATAGCATTTTCCAAAATTTCAGGTGTTAACAATCAATAAGTTGTATAGTAAAAAATGGGTAGATCCTACATTACGAGACAGTCCCTTTAATTGCGGCCTTATCGAGTAATTTAAGCATAGGCTGGCTGTCATGTTGATTGGCAGCAGTGGTCTCAACCACCATCACCAAACCATTGTCATCAACCAACGTGTGTTGTTTATAACCAAACATAAATTTGCCACCTTTCCTTACCCAACGAGCATCTGTATCTACACCGGGTTGATTGACTGCAATGACTCGCATGGTCGCTTGAGCAGAGGATTCATCATCTCGCTTTTCGCGGTCGTTGACCACTTCATAGGACGGCTTAGTCTTCGGTTTACGTGGGCTATGTGTGATGCTGGCATCAATGTGACAGCCTGTTTTGACAGTGACATTAAGTGCATGGGCTTGCTGATTGATTTGTTCCAACAGATTATCCCATGCCTGGGTAGCTGTTAAGCGTGTTCTGAAACGAGACAGCACTGAATGATCGGGAACATCGTCTTCCAGAGACAAGCGCTAGAAAGCGCATGACGTACAGATTGGCATTAGCCATATCTTCAACTGCCTCGTCACTGAGGCCGCCATGCCAGATACCAACCAACAGCATTTTAAACAAGAACAATCCTGGATAGGCTGGGCGACCCGTAACATCAGTTGCAGGCGCATAATGCTGACCAATCGTTTTTTCGATGGATGCCCAGTCAATCAGATGGTCAATTTGATTCAGAAAGTTTCCTTTGCGGGTGCGGCGTACGGCATCAAAATCAGAAGAGCTTACAATGTATACTCATCTAATTGATTAAAAGTAGTATTTTATGGCAAAGAGCAGTCAAATATACCATCTACCGTGCAAAAGTCTCCATAAGTATCTACATCATGAAAAAACCTTTTTGTCATTACGCCAATAGATATGAGGAGACCTTTGTAAAACCCAGTTTTTCAATATTATCCCGATTTACGTAGGGGTTACATTGAAAATAAATAACAGGCTCTAATACAAATACAAATGCGCTTTTTTCTCGTGTAGTGAATTCAGATGAGTTCCGCTGCGCGTAATAGCCTTTCAAAATCCCCGCGAGAGATCATTCTTCCGCAATTGGCCTTACCAATGAAGCTTTGAAGCGCCGCACAGCTGTTCGCACCAAAATCACCGTCAACTTGTATATCTGCGCTTAATGCCGTTAGCAATCGTTGCGCCAACCTGTTTACGTCTGTCCAAGCGTAGTCGCTCCAAGTTCCTTTCCCACCATCCCTGTCTTTAGCCTCCAAGTAAAGGTCATATGCTTTTAAGTAGTCCTTTTTAACATAAATACCATCCTCATACATACGGGCAAGACCATCAGTCCTGCCACCTAATTTGTAAGAGAGTGTGTTTATTTTATATGCAATCTTGGCGTTCATCGGCAGATAGATAGCCCGGTCATAATCTCCACAATCATGTTTCAGAGTGCCTCCTGCTCGACAACTGGGATGGAGGACGCCACTTACTAGGCTCTCGCCTAGATTTCCCCAGAACTGGGCAGCCGTCTGATTTTGATGGTCCCAGATTACTGTGTCGAGGAAATCACGACGATCCCGCTCATCAGCCAATCGGTCGTCCCATATATAAATATCTCTCAAGGAAACATTTCGGATATGTTCAAGAATGTACTCTACCAACTGATTTTGCTGCTGATCCAATGTGGCCGTTTCTGACTGTGCTATTTCCTCACGTTTTTGTGTGATAACTGTCAATTGGCTCATACCTGATGAACCATCGGTAGGACTGACTGAGCTAGTCGATGATGAGTAAAGTGCATAGTCTTTTAGCAATGAGGATGCTTCCCACGGAACTTGCTCACCACCCGTCGCATATATGGTGGAGCGCCTTACTGAGCGGAAAAAGTCGTCAAGTGACCGAGAATTTTGCAAACCAAATACAATCCCTTTCGCATAAGGGCTAATATCCTCATTACCGTCCAATGCTGTTGCATGAGGAGCAGTGGCGAAACCAAGTACGGTATTTGAGGGTGCCGTGATCTGTAGCAAACCCTGAGATAGCATTATATTGTTGCGAGGGTCAAAAGGTGGTGTTCTGCATGCGTCCAATAGAATCACTTTAGCGGCATCACTGGAAGCGAGTGTTTCGATAATATCGAGCGATGTCAAGGAACTAGCTCGTGCCGAGTTAAATGTCGAATGTTCACCTCCCAGCATCAAGTAATTCTGGTTGCCCAGTTGGAATCCGTGTCCGGAAAAATATACCAGTGCAATATCGTTGCTGGAAAGTTGTAACGATACTGCTCGGAAGTCCTTTAATGACGCTATTACCTCTCGCTTTGTGGGGTTCTTAATGACATTGGTTGACCAGCCTATTTGACGCAACGCTTCGGCGATCTCATCCACATCGCGCGTCGGTGTCCGTAGAGGGGCATCGCGGTAGTCCGATACGCCGATCAGGATAGCCACATTTCTTGCTGCCAAATTACCGCTGACAAGAAAGCTAGCGATTACAACAATAATTGTAGAGAATATTATTGCCAAATAACACCTTGATCTGGCTATCTTTGACAGATTAAGTGTATTTCTTTTTGCAGTTATCACATAAAATCCTCTGCAAAGTCTACGTTTGACGTTTGATCTCAACGGTGGCACGTCAGGCGCGTCCGTTGGGGCGAGTTGTTATGCCGCGGCCTAAGAATACGTTTTTTCTATGCCATTTCATGTACTCCTCATGCTCCGGTTGAAGGCGCACCTTTGCATCCTTGGGACATCCAAGTGCTTTTCGCGTGGAATCTGGTAAGCGGCTTGATATCAGTACCTCGCCATTATCTCCGAAGGAGATGAGCCCTTTATCAAATAAAACATCAAGGTTTGGCGAGAGAAGAAGCCCATTGAATTTGTCGAGACGCTCGCCGTTTGTAGAGTCCCGCCAAGGCTTGATGTGGGATGCACGAAGAACACCGACATAATCACAGCCAGTAACACAGCACTTACGCCACTCGGTGATAATCTTTTCACGAAACACGCCTTGCCCGATGCGTGCCCTCACTAACTGCTGCCTTTCTGTCTCACTTAGGTCTGGGTCCTGATTAATACTGCTCTCAGCCCTCTTTTCCTTTCCAAAATTCTCAAAAGCTTTGGTAGCTATCCAATACTTTCTTTCGATGCCGAATGCTCCTCTCTCTGCCGGGGTTACCCCTATCGTCTCGCAGAATTCTTTATAGGCTTGCTCAAGATCTGTGTGCGCACTAGGCCGGGCGCCAAGTATCCCATTTATGGCGACGTTCGTGATGCGTCCGTCTCTCTTTGGATTATTTGCATGGATTGCCAACTTGTTGTCGATGTATCCAACAAATCTTGATGGTGCGAATGAGAGACTCCTTTGAGATTCATATGGCAAGAAGCAGGTACCACGCTTAATCAGTGCTCGGTACTCCTCAAGCTCTTTGCCCCTGGCGGCCCTCCCGCGTTCCAACTCGACGATGTTTTTCTCTATTTGCTCAAGAGTTGTGACAATTTTCATTCAACTGCCTCCGTGATGGCGGTATAACGTTTAAGCTGTGCGGTGCAAACGAAGCGTAGTGTAAGTTTGCATCCGAACGAGCGCATTCATTGTTAAGGGTTAATTGCAACTCCTAACTATTCATTTAAATATAGACTAGCAAAAATGCCCAAAATAAAAACAAATTAATTAGTCTTTCTCTGGGTTGTCCCTTTCCAATAGTAAGCTCAAGCTGCTTTACCAATACTTTGGCTTTATCTTCCTCTAATTCGGCCAGGGCTGAATACCTATCATATTCTTTTCTTTAGTCTTTCAACTTTAAATACACACTCCTTAAGAGCCTGCCTCTAGCTCAGAAATTAATCACGATGTTTCATGAAGGAACTCATATTCTCTTGTAACCTCTTAATATAGTGAAGCGCATGATTTTGCTAGGCATTTAACTAGATCACAGATTTCTGGTCCAAGAATCGATAGGAGCATACGAAGCAGAACACGGGATATTCTTTCCGTGATTATTTTCGCTTTACTCCCAAAAAAACTTGATTCGTCAAACATATTTTCCTTCACCCCTAACATGATATATACGACAAAAATATCTGTTCCTAAATAATATAATCACGAAATGAAAAATATGAGGCGCTTGTAAAAACGAAAAAATCTCATATAACGCATTCACCTCGCAGGCATGATATATCAGGCGAAATATTAGTGCGCTGCTTGAGACTCATTTGCCTGGCTGTCAAGGCGCTGAGGAGGCATAGCTAGAGATAATCACCCGTTCATTAATGCCATTTTCTGGATTATGCACACAGGCGCACCGTGGCGGGATTTTCTGTCGGCGCATCGGGTGATCCACGAGGACGATTTTGTAATACCCCCTCTTCTTAACCGACCAACTGATGATAAAGAATGGGTAACGCGCGGGTAAGCCGGTCAAGTCGGTCCACAATGGCATGGTTGCCACGGCCAAACAGATAGGGGAAATAATCCTGGGCTTTACTGTCGACGGTGATACCGAATACAGTTAATCCTGAATGACGCGCTTCCAGGATCGCCTGGCGGGTATCTTCGATGCCGTAACGGCCTTCATAGTGGTCCAAGTCATTGGGTTTGCCATCACTTAATAAAAGCAACAAACGATAGCGCTCGGGACGCTGCGCCAGTTGTTTCTGTGTATATCGCAGTGCGGCGCCCATGCGGGTGTAATAGCCGGGACGCAAAGCTGCGATTCGGCGCAACACTTGGGTGTTGAAAGGGGAAGTGAAATCTTTTACCGTGGCAACGCGGACGTATTGCCGTTTGCGCGAAGTAAAAGTATAAATGGCAAAGGCATCTCCACAGGCATCTAGTCCGGCAGCGAGTGCGGTAAGCGCCTCTTTTTCAACATCAAGAACCCGCTGATTATCAATCCAGCTATCCGTGGATAGAGAAACATCCACCAAAATAGCCACAGCTAAATCACGAGTTTGCTGGCGTGTCGTAAGATACACCTGATCGGAGCCAGACCCGCTGGCTGCCAAATCACAGTGCGCACGTACCAGCGCATCCATGTCGAGTTCCATGCCATCCAGCTGGCGGCGTAAAATTTCCCGCTTAGGCCGTAGCGCTTCGAATTGGCGGCGAATCTGACGCAGGCGGCGTCTGACATGAATATCAGGCTCCCACTGCTCTCCTTCTTCGGCAGCAGTTTGGGCAATAATCCGGCAATGGTCGTTGTGATAGTGGTTGCGGCGGTAATCCCACTCTGGGTAAGTGTGTTCAGAAATTAACGCAGTAGGGTCTACATCGGTAGGCGCTAAGTCGAGATCAAATTTTAGCTTGGTGGCGGCGCGGCGCTCATGAGGACTCAATGCCAGCGTCTCCATACTATCGGCGACTTCCTTCGCGGTATCTTCATCCTCATCTTCCACCGCCCGATTGACGTTGACCATTTCAGCCCAGCTCATGAGCTTCTCAAAGCGGTTCAACATTAAAGGGTCATTTCGCTCACTTTGATCATATCTTTTCCGCTCCGCCTTTTTTTTGCGCGTGTCTTGTTCATCCTGCTGACTACTGCCATCGGTCTGTTCAGACGCGGCTGAGGCAGAATGTTGCGGTTTAGGGTTGATGCTGATTTCTCCCCATAACGGTACAGGGAGGAATGGCTGATAACGTTTGGAAGCGCGCCAGCAGGTGAAATCAGGTGTCGGCTGTTTAATGGCCGCCAGAAACTGCTTACCCAGGGTATTTGAACACTTGGCATTTAATAGTGCATGGATCACCGCTTCCACTGCTTGTTCCTGTTCCGGCAGGAATCGCTGTGGCCGCAGCGTGCTCAGCGCTTCGCAAAGTGTACGGTAACTTTGTGCCAGTCCAGGGTATTGATGGCAAACATTTACGCTGGTCCGATAAGCCCAGTGTAAAAAAGCGAGATCGGCCTGTAGTGGGTCAGTCGGACGCTGACGAGAAGGTGCTTCCGCCAGGGCAAAAAAAGCGGCCAACCAGAAGTAAAGACGCCGATTATCCGCAGCTGAAGAAAAGTAAGCAATAGATGCCGGCAACAATAACCGCTCAGCATTGCGAGCGGCTTGCGGTAGACATTCCTGCTCAAGCCCCAGGCGTTGTCGCAGTTTTAAACGATGCCCCGAAGACTGAGGCGTGCCGGCAGTCAGTGCCAACCCTGGTGTTCCGCCTAATCCCCGAAAGAAGACACTGAGAGAAGCGTGTACCGAATCCAGCGTTACTGCCGCCGCCTGATGATAAGGATAACTGTCTGCCTGACCTACAAGTCGGTGCCAATAACGACCCACCTGCTCTTCCAGTTCCCAGAATTCCCACATATTATTGGTGCATTATCAATTCTGTATACTAGCCATAGGTGGCACGGATCAGTTCCAGCAAACCTTCCTTGACATCCGTTTCGTCACAAAGCGGTTCTACTAACGTGATCTGAGCGGCCTGTAGGGGGTCTAACCCTTCTTCCATCAGGATGGCACAGTAAACCAAGAGGCGGGTAGAAACGACTTCCTCCAGATCAATGCCTTTCAATGTTCGCAGCCGGGTTGCTAAATTAATCAACGGAATACAGCGCTCCCGCGCCAGGCCGCTTTCATTCGCCACAATTTCCACTTCCACTTCACCTGGTGGAAAATCAAAGCTAAGCGACACAAAGCGCTGACGGGTGCTGGGTTTTAAGGATTTGAGGATATTCTGATAACCCGGGTTATAAGAGATCACCAGCATAAATTCATCCGGTGCACGTAAAGTCTCTCCGGTGCGTTCCAATGGCAGGATGCGGCGATCATCGGTCAGTGGGTGGAGTACCACGGTTACATCCTTACGTGCTTCCACAATTTCATCCAGATAGCAGATCCCGCCTTCACGCATGGCGCGTGTTAATGGTCCATCGACCCAGACAGTTTCACCCCCTTTGAGTAGATAGCGACCCGTGAGATCAGCTGCGGTCAGATCGTCATGACAGGAAACCGTAAACAAGGGGCGACCCAGCCGGGCCGCCATATGGGCAACAAATCGGGTTTTGCCACAGCCTGTCGGCCCCTTGAGTAAAAGCGGCAGCTGACGCCGGTAGGCGGTTTCAAACAAAGTGCATTCATTACCGACTGGCAGATAAAAAGGAATCTCCTCTGCCACAGGGGTTATCTGAATATTTTGTTGCTGTAAGGAGGTCTCCACAACCTGCCTTTATTCCGCTTTCGGCCGTGTCTGGAAGGACGATGCCCCGACCTGCTCGCGCACAGGCCCCAGTGCCGAATAAATAAATAGCAAAGCGCCAATCAAGAAAAACACACCGGAACCAAGGCGGAACCAATAGAAAAGATCGACTTGCGATTGAATTTCCATAAATCCCATGTCAAGTACGCGCTGAAGATGTGTCTGTATCACGCCGGCAAATGACAGGCTAATGGTCATAAATGTCATAGACCCCGTCATAAGCCAAAAACTCCACATGTTCAAAATCTGATTAAACGGCTGCAAACCGCGTAGTGCCGGCAGAGCATAAGTAAAGAAGGCCAGATTCAACATGACATAGGCGCCGTAGAAGGCAAGATGTCCGTGCGCTGCCGTCAGTTGTGTGCCATGCGTATAGTAATTAATCGACGGGAAGCTGTGCATAAGCCCAAGTATTCCAGCACCAAAAAAAGCCATAATAGGACAGCCCAGACTCCAGAGCATAGCGGCTTTATTAGGATGGTCGCGCCCACTGCGATAAACCAGATAAAAGGCCCATATTATCATGGCAAAAAAAGGCACCACTTCCAGCACTGAGAATACCGCACCAATCCAGTGCCAATATTCTGGAGTGCCAATCCAGTAATAGTGATGGCCGGTACCCAGAAGACCGCTAAATAAAGAAAATCCGACAATAATATAGAGCCATTTTTCAATAATCTCGCGATCCACACCGGTCATTTTAATCAGAAGGAATGCCAGCATTGCAGCCATGATGAGTTCCCATACACCTTCCACCCATACATGCACGACCCACCACCAGTACATCTTATCCAGTGCCAGATTGTCCGGATTATAAAAGGCAAAGAGGAAAAACAGGAAGGCGCCCCATAATCCCAGTAGCAAAACGATGGAGACGACCGTTTTTCGTCCCTTAAGCACCGTCATGGATACATTGTAGAGGAATATCGCCAAGGCAATAGCCATCAGGATTTTGACCCAGAAAGGTTGTTCCAGGAGTTCGCGCCCTTCATGAATGCCAAACAGATAGCTGGTGACAGCGGCTAATGCCGCAAATACAAAAATCCCTAATTGCAACCAGGCCAGCTTTGGGCTATGAATTTCATTTTCACTTTCTTCAGGTATCAGGAAATAGCTGGCGCCGAAATAACCCAGCAGGAGCCACACCAATAATGCGTTGGTGTGTATCATGCGGATGATATGAAAAGGAACCGTCTCTGAGAGAAAATTTGGAAAAACATAAATGGTGCCGGCCAATACGCCTGCCAGTATTTGAACCAGGAATAAGCCCAAAGCAGCGATAAAATAAGGGTAGGCAAGTTTCTGGGTTTGGTATTTCATTGTCAATCTCCTAAGGCAAAATTCTCAGACTAATTAACCAGCATCACTCGGGGGCCAGCCCAACGTATCAATTCGGCTTGTCCATTCGAGGAAATCAATCAAGTCATCCAATTCCTGCTCAGTCAGGTTAAATTGTGGCATTTGGCGCCGTCCTTCAGTCCTCGTGGGTTGCGCACGCATCCAGGCTTTAAGACCCATACGCGCACCGACTGCGCTCTCACGACCACCGTAGCGCACCCAGACATTACCCAGTTCTGGCGCAAAGTAGGCTCCTTCTCCCAGCAAGGTATGACAATTAATACAAGAATGGCGCTCCCACACATGTTTACCCCGAACAACCGACTCTGTTAATGTTGATTCATCCGTTGAAACATTTTTAATGTAATCGTGGCTATGTAGGGTCAGAAGCGTAAAAGCCACCAGAAAGAAAATTGAGCCACCGTAGAAGATGTTGCGCGCAGCGGACTTGGTTAAACGTTCTGCCATAACTCCCCCTTTTTTCTTGACTTAACTTTTCACAACAACATCGTTTGGTGCATTTTGCTTAATGAACACGGGGATGTCAATGGCGAGATTTCAAATCGGGATTCAGCGTGTATTGATAACATAAATGTATCCATTATTTCATGAAGTTAAGTTATTTTACCAAAAATACCGGGTTGTTTTTATATTGTGAGTCCGTTTTTCACTATACAACCCATTAATTATTAACAACCATTATTTTGAAAAATTCTATTACACTACCTCAATATTCTGATTCACAATCATTCGAAATGTTAAATTAACGCGAGGGGTATGAATAGTCTTGGTTGGAGGCAAGCGATGAAGCCAATGGGTCTGGGTGGTTCCTTTCATAACCAGAAGGCTACCATGTTCCAAAATAATGGAAACGGTTTCTTTGCTACGTTTATGCTTAAAGGCAAATTTCCGTTCCGCGCCAAAGCTCAAGGAGCCTATCGCACCGTCTTTTTTCAGATCTTTTTCTCCATCACTGTGCCATGCCATCCCTTCGGAGCCATCATGATAAAGATTAAGCAGGCACGAATTAAACCGCTCCCCACTCGCCTGCTCGACAATCGTTTTTAAATCCAATAAATCCTGCGTCCATGGCAAAGCCTGTTTGGTAATTTTCGAATACGTATATTTAAATGGCGAATCCGCATACCAGGCGATATGACGTTTTGTAAAAATATGCTTGCCCATAATGATTGCCTCATCCGGTTTCCACGCGATATTCTTCAAAAGTATCGATAAATAACGATCAGATTCTTCCAGTGATAAAATCGGCCCGTAATAATTGACCTCACCCGCTTTGGGCAAAAGATTTTCAAGGGCATCTAAAGTGTGCGCGAACAGATCCATTTCTTATATGCTTCTTTCATACAATTTCCGCAAGGACGATAACCTGCCTCTATGGCTTCCTGCGTACTAACAAAAGATACCCGATTTTCACGCTTCATTCTTTTGCCGGATTTACATCTCAAAGTGTCATAGATTCGCCCTTGACTGTTGCCGCCAAATTGAATGTGCAGGGCTTTTATGCTCCGCCTTAAATCCTGATCGTTGATTTCACTATGCCGGATCATCTTCTGGACCTATCCACATGAAAGGGTTATGTGCAATTCAAGAGGAAAACGTGACGTCTTCCGATGGACGTTCAAAACAGGGGAACACAAACCCATTTTCGTAAAATTCTATCGATTTCTGTCGATCATCTACTCCAAATACAATCATCTAGCGTTCATAGCCCTCTCCGCTTAAGTTCATTTCATCTTTAAATTTTTAACTCACCGCATCATGAAAAATAATACCCATCGTGTAGCGTTGTCCGCTATGCACTTCACTAACACCATGTTTCATATTAGCGCGGTGATAGCCTCTGCTTCCCTTCACAGGACGAAAGTGGGTCGTCACAATCAACATGTCGCCTTTCCTGGGTTTTAAGACGATTGCCTTGGACTGTGCCCGCGGTGTTTGCTGCGTTAAGACAAATTCGCCCCCGGTAAAATCTTCATCAGGCTCCGTCAGAAAAAATACGGTTTGAATCGGGAAATAAACATCACCGTACAAATCCTGGTGCAATGTATTAAACCCACCTTTGCCGTATTTCAAAATCAAGGGCGTTGGCTGACATTGATTATGGTCGCGGCATTGCTCATGCAAGCCTTCCAGCTTTTCCGGAAACCGCGTTTCGATATTCAAAGCCTTCATCCATAGATTAGCAATAGGCACGAGTCTGGAATAGACCTTTTCCCGTAAGGCCTGAATCATATCCGGCAACGGGTAGGCAAAATACTTATACTCCCCCAGGCCGAACCTATAACGCGCCATTGTCACCCTTTTGCGATAACCCTCGGGGCGGTCGTAAAGATCAATCAAATGGCAGCACTGCACGTTCGATAAAATACCGGGCACGATCGCATAGCCTTTTTCGTGCATATCATCGGCAACACTCTGCCAATTCACCGCGGCTATCTTTTTAAGGGTATCTTGCATGTTCACGCTCCCGTTCTCGCGGCTTCCCAACCAATAATCGCGGACTTGCGGGTTGACCCCCACATATAACCGCCAATCTGCCCACTTGATTGAATAACCCTGTGGCATGGGATTAGAAATGCGACGGGATTGCTACCGACTGCCGTACCGACAGCTCTGGAGGCTTTGGGGTTTCCGATTTCTTTTGCAATATGGCCATAGGTTGTTAGACCCCCCATCGGAATCTTAAGCAGGCATTCCCAAACCTTAAGCTGAAACGGCGTGCCGTTTAGATGCAGCTTGATTTCATCCAACCGCGACCAGTCCTTTTGAAAAATAAACAAGGCATCCTGCTGAAATTTATTAACCATCTGCGTATAGGACGCATTGGGAAAACTCTTTTTAAGATTACTGAAAGCCAAGACTTCATCCTCTTCAAAAGCGACCCAGCAAACACCCTTGGATGTGGACGCGATAATCACTTTTCCAAACGGACTTTCGGCAAAACAGTAATTGATACGCAAGGCTTCACCGCCGTTTTTAAATTCACCCGGCGTCATGCATTCTATATTCACAAAGAGATCGTGCAATCGGCTTGATCCCGATAACCCCGTCTCATGCGCTGCCTCCATCAAGCTGGCATTTCCGTTCTTCAACAAACCCTTGGCGTATTCCAGACTGAGATATTGTACAAATTTTTTGGGACTAACCCCCGCCCATTCAGAAAACAGCCGTTGAAAATGAAACGGACTTAGATGCACTGCCGCCGCAATATCATCTAAAGAAGGCTGCTGTTTAAAATTTTCTTTAATATATTCGATTGCTTTGACAATACGGTCATAATGAATTTGCTCCTGATCGATCATCGCTTTTATCCTTTGCGCCATATTTTATCTCTTATATATTCATAGAATAAAAGCGAATTTTCATCAACACGACCCGAAACTTGCTGACTATCGAATCTGTAGCGCAGATTAAGCATCTATCGCGTTTGCGGGCTGAAGCTATTAGGGCAGATTTGTAAGCGATTTAATTGGATTTGTCATGCATATTGTCTGAGACTTTTGCACAAGCCCTCGCCAGAAGCTTTAGGGTATTGATTATAAAAGGTTAATTTTTCAGCTATTGGGGTTTTGCAAGGGTCTCATAAAATCAGTTTATAAAGGGATGAGGTGGAGAAAAATCAGAATAACAGTGGGGTTCGATACATGCCAGAAAAATCACCTGGCATATCTCGCGACGGGGCGATCGTCGCGCCCCTGCGCAAGAGTCAAGATGAAGCTAATAAAATAAGAGCATTTCCAATCGTTGAAAAGGTGAAATTATTTCAAAATTGTAAATCACAGCATTCTACAAAGCACTGAGCAAATGAAAACGATTACAGAAATTTACCAATTAAGTTTTTATGCGGGAGGTCACAAATAATTTTTGGCAGTAAATTTAAAGCGATAAATCAGAACTTATGTTTTTCCATCCATTCTCTTGCCATTTCTTGAGCCTCTGCTATCTCTTGAGGTGTCATTTTAGCTGATATTTCATCCCGATTTTTCCTACCTTTATCTATACCGTTAGAAGCGGCAATATTGTAAAACATATGAGCCATCTTATAATTTTGCAATACCCCTCCTTCACCACGCTCATACAGGACCCCAAGATTAGGCTGCGCTAAGACATGTCCCTGATCTGCAGCCATTTGCAACAACTTAACCGCCATCTTATAATCTTGCGGAACACCTTGGCCGGTTCCGTACATAACCCCAAGATTGTACTGCGCCGAAGAATGTCCCTGATCTGCGGCCATTTGCCACAACTTGGTCGCCATCTTATAATTTTGCAACACACCTTGACCCATTGCGTACATAACTCCGAGATCATACTGCGCTAAGGCATTTCCTTCATTCGCAGAGGATTCTAATGTCTTAAAAGCTATTTCATAATCACCTTCCTCATTATCGTTATTTGAGAATAATTCGATCGGCCAACTTAAGCCTTTAATGAAAAAAATAAGTTGACGACTTGCCATATCTGAGTTGGATATTACATCTGATTCGCACCAAAACAACCCTTTCACCCATCCTTCTCTATCAATGCATTCATGTTTTCTTTCTATTTCATAAACACACATCATTATTGCAGCGCCAAAAAACCAAAATGTAAATATTCCATACCCCATTATTTTGATAGTTCTCATTTTTTACCCCTGATGCTTATCTGTTTGAAATTAAATACCAGACCTTTGTCCACAGAATTTCCAATTATTGAAAAGATGAAACCGTTTCAAAATTGTAAATCACAGCATTCTACAAAGCGCTGAGCAAATGAAAGCGATTACAGAAATTTACCAATTAAGTTTTTATGCGGGAAGTCATAAATAATTTTTGACGATAAATTTAAAGTGATAAATCAGAATTCATGTTTTTCTATCCATTCTCTTGCCATTTCTTGAGCCTCTGCTATCTGTTGAGGTGTCATTTTGACTGATATTTCATCCCGATTTTCTCTGGCTTGCTCGGTTCCGTTAGAAGCGACAATATTGTAAAACATATGAGCCATCTTATAATCCTGCAACACGCCCTCACCATATTCGTACATGACCCCAAGATTATGTTGTGCAACTACATCCCCCTGATCCGCAGCCATTTGATACCACTTAACGGCCACCTTATAATCTAGCAGAACACCTCGACCATTTGCGTACATTAAGCCAAGATTGTACTGTGCTGAGGCATCTCCCTGATCCGCAGCCATTTGGTACCACTTAACGGCCATTTTATAATCTTGCAATACGCCATGACCGTTTTCGTACATAACCCCAAGATTGTACTGTGCTGAGGCATCTCCCTGATCCGCAGCCATTTGAAACCACTTAACGGCTATCTTATAGTCTTGCAACACGCCTTGACCATCTTCGTACATAACCCCAAGATTATACTGTGCTGAAGCATCTCCCCGATCCGCAGCCATTTGAAACCACTTAGCGGCTATCTTATAGTCTTGCGACACGCCTTGACCGTTTTCGTACATAACCCCAAGATTGTACTGTGCTGAGGCATCTCCCTGATCCGCAGCCATTTGGTACCACTTAACGGCCATTTTATAATCTTGCAATACGCCATGACCGTTTTCGTACATAACCCCAAGATTGTACTGTGCTGAGGCATCTCCCTGATCCGCAGCCATTTGAAACCACTTAACGGCTATCTTATAGTCTTGCAACACGCCTTGACCATCTTCGTACATAACCCCAAGATTATACTGTGCTGAAGCATCTCCCCGATCCGCAGCCATTTGAAACCACTTAGCGGCTATCTTATAGTCTTGCGACACGCCTTGACCGTTTTCGTACATAACCCCAAGATTGTACTGTGCTGAGGCATCTCCCTGATCTGCAGCCATTTGAAACCACTTAGCGGCCATCTTATAGTTTTGCGATACGCCTTGACCATCTTCGTACATAACCCCAAGATTGTACTGTGCTGAGGCATGTCCTTGATCCGCAGCCATTTGAAACCACTTAGCCGCCATCTTATAGTCTTGCAATACGCCTAGACCGTCTACGTACATGGTCCCAAGATTGTACTGTGCCGAGGCATATCCTTGATCCACAGCCATTTGAAACCACTTAACGGCCATCTTATAGTCTTGCAATACGCCTTCACCCTTTCCATACATTAAGCCAAGGTTGTTTTGTGCTGAGGCATTTCCCTGATCCGCAGCCATTTGATACCACTTAGCCGCCATCTTATAACCCTGCAATACACCTTGACCCTTTCCGTACATAACCCCAAGATAGGACTGTGCAAAGGTATGTCCCTTTTCAGCAAGTGGTTTTATAATTTTTAATGCTTTTTCATAATCACCAGCTGCATAAGTTGTAATGGCTTCATCCCATTGAGCATTAACAGGAGCAACAAATAATACACTTAATAAAATACCTGCTAAACATGCTCTAAACCATTCCATAATTTTCTCACCCTCTTGGAGACTGCTAAGCTATACAAACTTTTAATTTAATTAAATTATTTATCAATTGCTAAAAATAGGATTAAGCTAATTATTTCCTAACGTCAATAACAAGATATTCCTTAGGTTTTTAATACTTCTTAAAGTGATAGGCTTCGATGCGATACATAACCAAGACCGCATCAAAGCTGTATTACCTGTTAGCCTCACGATAAGCCTCCATTTATATACCTATAGAAAAACTCTAAATAGGGCTCAGAATCGATTATTTCATCAAGAAGGCTTCAGGTTGAAGTGGTATCGCAAAACTGGGAAAATTATTAAGCGCTGATATGAAAGACCTCTGCACAACTGCGTAAATTTACTGTGACAATGGAAAAAATGCCCAAATGACATTTTTTATGCGTGCTATCTTGGAAAAAAATGAGGTTTTTCCTATTTTTAAAGGGAGTTTCCCCCTTTATGTAGCAATTGGACGGACTACTCCCCTTGGTGGCTTGTCCACGAAAATTTTGTTGGCCGCTTTTTTTAGATTCATGCAGATACTTTTCAGCATAACTTGGGCGTTGACTTTTGCCGTGCCGAAGTAGCTGGCGCGGCCCATTCCGAATAGGCGTTTGGCCGTGCCGAAACACTGTTCAACAATATAGCGTTTTTTGCTGATCAATTTATTCGCCAGCTTCTGGCGTGCCGAGAGCGGTTTGTTCTTGTACGCGCGATGCATGATTGCGCTCTTGATTTTGTGATTTCTTAGAAACTGCCGATTGGCGTTGCTGGCTGATCCTTTGTCGGCATATACCCGATTCGCCTCGATGTGCGCACCCTTGATAGCTGCTTCGAAATGTATCATTTCGCTCTGGTTGGCAGGGGCAGTGTGAACTCCACGCACATAGCCGTTTTGCGCGTCTACTACCAGGTAACTGCGGTAGCCAAATTGCGACTTCTTGCCTTTTTTAGCCAGGTCGCATCTAGATCCGCGCTTTGTTCTTCAATACAGGTGATTCCTGGTTGGCTGCCATCCTCAAATTGAACAGCCTTACCTTCGGTATCCACCTCAAGCAGGATAGCCTTTTTAGGGCGTGCCGCTGACTCAATCAGCGTGGCATCAATTACCGCTCCCGTTGCGCCCTTGATCATCAATCCGTGTGATTGAAGCTGTTCATTGATCGAAGCTAGCAGATCGTCTAACCGATTGCCGGACACCAATCGATTGCGAAACCGACACAGAGTGGTTTCGTCCGGTATCGCATCCGACAAGGACAAACCACAAAATTGTAGAAAATCAATCCGAACATACAGTGCTTGCTCCAACGCAGCATCCGACAAACTATGCCACTGTCCCAGCAGGATCGCCTTGAACATCATCAACCTATCAAATGGTTCCTGTCCTCCACCATGTGATAACTCGCGCTTGTATAAGCCTGTAAGCTTCGAACGTAACTCCTCCCAGTCAATCAGGACATCAATCTTCATTAGCACACTGTCTCGTCTCAATCTCTGTGCCAATTCGAGTGTTCCAAAACTCATCTGCATCTCTTGCTCCAAATGTCTTCTGCTTGTCACTATTTTAGTCGGTTATTGCGCTGACGGGGGAGTTGTGCAGTAGTCTTTATGAGATAAATAGAGAGACATAATCATGAGCAAGAAACGCATGCAATATTCCACAGAATTCAAAGCAAAAATAGCCTTGACAACGATACGTGGAAAAGAAACAGTACCACTTCAGTTTTTGAATACGTCATCCAGATAAAGGTAAATAACGGGTGTAATAAATAATGTGATCACTTGCGAAAAGAGTAATCCGCCGACTACGGTCAGGCCCAGTGGCTGGCGCAGTTCAGCGCCGGCACCCAGGCCCAGCGCAATGGGGAGCGCGCCCATCAATGCAGCTACCGTCGTCATCATGATTGGGCGAAAGCGCAATAAGCAGGCTGCTCGAATGGCTTCGAATGGCGTAATCTGTGCATTACGTTGCTTATCCAGTGCAAAATCGATCATCATGATTGCATTCTTCTTGACTATTCCAATCAATAACAAGATTCCAATCATGGCGATAATCGATAATTCGATATTAAATATCCATAATACTGCCAGCGCACCGACGGCAGCTGAAGGTAGTCCCGCAAGAACGGTAATGGGGTGTATATAGCTTTCATACAACACGCCCAGTAGCACATAAACAACGAAAAGCGCCACCATGATCAGCACGATCTGGCTCATTTGAGAAGATTGAAATGCGGCAGCATCGCCTGCATAGCTTGTGAGTATGCTTTCCGGTATTTGTAATGTCTGTTTTAGCTGATTCAGGCGTGTCGCAGCATCGCCCAGCGCCGCACCGGATGCGAGATTAAAGGAAACAGTGACCGATTCGAGTTGTCCGGTATGGTTGATGGCAACCGGCCCCACTTCGCGTTCAACCGTCACAACCGTGGATAAAGGAATGAGCGTGTCATTTTTACCGCGCAAATGAATGTCGCCAAAAGCACTCTCATCCAGTTGGTCCTCGGCAACAACCTGCATAATCACCTTATAGCGGTTACTCGCGGCATAAATTGTGGAAACCTGGCGCTCACCAAATGCGCTATAGAGCGCAGACCGGATATCGTCTATTTCCACTCCCATGAGGCCGGCTTTATCACGATCGATATTCAGCCGCGCCTGTAATCCTTTAAGCTGCATGTCGCTGCTGACATCACGAAAAATGTGCTGATCCTTGAGCATGTGCGACATCAGTTTATCCGCAGCCTGATGCAGTTTATCGGAATGGAGACTGCGTAAAACATATTGATAACGACTTTTACTCGTGCGGGCACCGAGTTTCAAATTCTGAATGGGGCTGATAAAAATCTTTATGCCCGGAATCGCGCCCACATCACGACGCAGGTTTTCAGCAATGGCGTCTATATGCGGCCGTTCATGGCGGGGTTTAAGTGTCACGAACATACGGGCATGATTACTGTTGGTCGCATTGATACTCAGGATTTCGACTGCGGGATGATTGCGGATCACTTTTTCTGCTTGTTGCAGAACATGGATCATGGCGGGAAAAGAAATATCCTCAACGGCTTCCACAGTAATAATCGCCTGTCCGGTATCCTCACTCGGAAAAAAACCTTTCGGTAACACCATAAACAATACGACTGTCGCAATCAGCGTGCTCAATGCAACGCCTAGCATGATGCGTCGATGACGTAATGCGCGATCCAGGGCATATTCATAAGCGCCTGATAAGGCATCAAACCCACGTTCGAACCAGCCCTGCCATTTGACGCCGCCCTCTTTTACCTTTACCGGCACCGTTAGATATTGGCTGGCCATAACCGGAACCAGGGTCAGGGAGACCAAAGCGGATACCAATACGGCAATCCCGACCACGGCCGCAAATTCATGAAATAATAATCCGATGACACCCGGCATAAAAAAAACCGGAATAAAAACAGCCGCCAGCGAGACGGAAATGGAAACAATAGTAAAGCTGACTTCCTTTGATCCACGCAAAGCAGCTTGCAGCGGAGGCATGCCTTCTTCAACATAACGCACAATATTTTCCAACACCACGATAGCGTCATCGACTACCAGCCCAACCGCAAGCGTAATGGCCAGCAATGAAATATTATTTAGCGTATAGCCGAATAATTGCATCGCAGCGACTGTTCCCAGCAAGGACAGCATCAATGACAATGCCGATATCAGGATCGCACTGGCGTTGCGCAAAAAGAAAAATATGACCAGTATAACCAGAAGAATCGTGACGATCAGTGTCACTTCAATGTCATGAATAGCATCGCGAATGGAAACTGAACGATCACTGAGCAATTTCAGACGGACAGATGAGGGCATTTGTGCGTTCAATTCCGGTAACAGTGCCTTGATCGCGTCAACGGCTGCAACCGTATTGGTGCCGGGCTCACGTTGTACTGCCAGTGTAATGGCACGTTCACCATTAATCCAGATTGCACTCTTAATTGATTCCACGCTGTCTTCAACCTGCGCCACATCAGACAACCGTACCGGTGCATTCCCCCGCGTAGTCGCCACAATCAGATTGGCAAATGCCGCCGCATTATCGAGCTGACGATTGGCTTGAATGGTCAGCGTTTGGCGAGGTCCATCCAGCGTGCCTATCGGCGAATTGGCATTCACAGTGCTCAGCACAGCGGCAAGATCATCCATCGTCAGATTACGCGCGGCAAGCGCGGCCGCATTCACGCGGATACGTACTGCATATCTTTTTTGACCATTAATCTGTACTTGCGCCAGGCCCGGAAGGGTAGATATCGCGGGTGATATCAGGTTTTCAGCAAAATTATTCAGGTCCGCTAACGGCAATGAAGGCGATGTTAAAGCCAGATGAATAATCGGTGCTTCAGCGGGATTGATTTTGCTATATGACGGCGGCGCAGTCATTTCGACCGGCAGCAAAGGCTGCACGCGCAAAAGTGCGGCCTGTACATCGATAGAAGCGCTATCCATCGAATGGTTCTGATTGAATTCCAGCGTAATCGCACTCATACCCAGCAAGCTGGTTGAACTGATTACGGCAAGGCCCGAAATGGCGGATAATTCCCTTTCCAGCGGCGTGGCCACCGCAGAGGCCATTGTTTCAGGACTGGCACCGGGCAGCTCAGCATTGATTACAATAGTGGGAGCATCGTAACTGGGCAGCGCCGCAATGGGCAAACCATGATAAGCAAGGATGCCGGCTATGATAATCGAAAGGGATAACAATACCGTCATAACCGGACGACGGATACAGAATTCAGGTAGATTCATCGCAGGCTTGTTTGCCCGACTGTTTGCCCGACTGCTGCCAGATCATGTTTAACCGAGACACCCCAATCCCGTGCTTCACCTGCCCGATTATTGAGCGGACTACGCGTATAAGCCACATGATCATAGGTGGCGGATTCAGCCACAAAACTACCCGGCCCAAGATTCTGGGCACCTTCCGCAACAACCCGTGTACCAGGCGCAAGCCCTGCTCCCTCGATTACAGCCAGCCCATCCTGAATCAAACGCACATCGACCGATCGAGAGCTGACGCTGTTATCTTCCGCGATGACATAAAGAAAATTTTCATCCGGGCTAATCTGAACGGCCTGCACGGGTACGGTAAGAACGTCCGCAAGCAGACGCGGCGCAAGCATGACCCTGACATACATACCAGGCCAGAGATCATTATCTGCATTGGGAAATTCTGCCTTCAACCGAATCGTACCGCTCGCGGTATCCACGGCATTATCAACAAATGTTAATGCGCCTGGCTGTATCGTCTGTTCCAGCAGCGCACTGACATTGACTTGACCCTTTTCAAGCGCTTGCCGTATGCCTCTGAGCTCTTTCTCTGGTAACGAAAAGCTGATATGTATCGGATCAATCTGTGTGATGCTGACCATTGCAGAATCATTTGGCATGACCAGACTGCCAGGATTCACGGAGATTGCACCGGTGCGTCCGGATATCGGTGCGGTCATTTCAGTAAAACTGCGCGCCACCTGAGTGGCATCCACAGCGGCCTGGTCAGACCCAAGCTGACCCCGCAAGCTGTCCACCTGATTCCTCACCATATCCAGAGCCGCGTGTGAGATAAAACCTTTCCCAAACAATTCCTGGTGGCGTTCAAACTGATGCTCGGCATTCACCAGATCGGCGCGGGATTTCGCAAGCTGTGCCTTAGCCTGATTATGACTGGCCACCGCAGCGCGTGCATCGAGTGTAAACAATTTGTCACCCTTCTGTACGAATTGTCCCTCTTTGATATGCACGACTTCAACGGTAGCGCTGGTCTGCGGGCGGACATCAACCATCTGCTTTGCCGTCACAACCCCATTAGCTACCAATCTCACAGGCACATCCATCCGGGCAATTTCTGCACTCACGACCGGTACAGTATCCGTATGGATGTTCTCGTCAGCCTGAGCGGAGCCCGTTTGCTGAGACCCAAGCCAAGCGCCGTACACCAGTGAGATAAATAAAAAGCTATAACAGGCGGCTCGTATATTTTTTCTATTGAACATTGTGGGCGCTGATCTGGTTATCATCGAAATTCCAATTCATGGTTATGATCAAAATGGGATGGTCACCTATCCATGACAAAACTTTACGGAACCATCCATTGAATTCAGAAAATACGAAAAAATATAAAATAATTAGCAGGTTATTCAATAAAAATCCATCACCTAAAAAGTTTTCCCGACTGCCCCATAAAGGAGATGCCGTCAGTTACTTTGCGCTTATTCGTTTTTCTTTTATTTCGCCACATCACATAGCCAGTAAGAAACAGAACGACAGTAGAAAAGCCGGCAGCAACTTGCAAAATACGCGTAGGCAGCCCGCCTGCCACGCCGATATGCAATGGATACAATGCGTTATAGATGCGCGTTCCCAAGGGCGCTGTCAATGCGTTCTCGGTCAGCAGTACTTCACCGGTATATTGATCAAAATGGATAAAATTTCGGCCATTGGGATGAAGTTCCTCCGGGGCTTTTTTTCGCACAATCCAGGGTGCCTGCGGCGTTTGTGGAAAATTTATCCAGGTTGTTTGCGCCGGCAGCAGGCGATCAGCATGCTGTAACAATTGATCCAGTGAACGTATGTGGCTGTCTTTTCTGGATGGATCGGATAGCACTGGCGCAGGTCTTGGCGGACTGATGGTCAGAAAATCAACCAGCTCAACCGTCGTTTTATTAAAGACCAGTGAGACACCTGTCAGACCGATTATCAGAAGAAAAAAGACCGTATAGATCCCGAATGCGCGATGTAAATCAAAAATCCGTCTTTTCCAGGAACCGGACCGGTTGACCTTGAAACCCTCAAGCACCCGGCCATTCGGTGGAAACCACAGATAAAGACCGGTTGTGCTCATACAAATCAGCAACAATCCACCAATACCCAGAATCGTCTTTCCACGCTCCCCAAGCAAAAGCTGTGTATGCATGAGCGTAATCCAGCCCATGAACGTATCGCTTTGCCGGTGCGCACCCAGTAATTCACCGCTATAAGGATCGGCATAAACAAATAGATCATGCGCATGATTCATTTTTACCAGATAAGTCTGCCCGGGCTGACGCGGCACGCGCAGAGAGAAAATATGATCCTGCGGATAGGCGCGCTCAACCGCGTCCAATATACGCTGCACCGGTGCCTGTTCGCCGCGCACGTCCGTTATCATTAATTCCGGGTATAGCTGAGTTTCGATTTCCTCCCGAAAAACAAGCAAACTACCCGTCAACGCAACGATTACCAGAAAAAGGCCAACCACCAGGCCGATATAAAGGTGTAAATTAAAAACAATGCGACGTATTTTCAAAATAGAGATCTTATTGAGATAACACTCCATTCCGTCTGGAATGATTGCTTTATGAATGGGGTTAATCCGACTCTTTGAATCCGGTCAGGTGTGCCTTGATCGCACGATAACCGATTCCTCTGTCGTCCCCCAGCAAATAGGCGCGTGCCGCATATTTCTGCTCACTTTCCGATCGACTGTATGTGCGGGGCACAGTACAAAATGGAATATCGCTGTCCAGGCAGGCTGAAGCGATTTTGTCGAGTGCATTCTGCACCACAGGATGCTGCGGTTGCCCGGGTACGCCATAAGATTGAGATAAATCGACCGCACCCTCAAGTACCATGTCAATGCCTGGGACAGACAGGATATCATCCAGATTCTCCACCCCTGCTTTGTCTTCAATCATCACAACCACCATGATCTCCGAATGGACTCGCTCAATATAAGTCAGCAAATCAGTTGTTCCAAAGCCCGTTGTACGCCCTCCACTGATCCCACGATTCCCGGCAGGATAATAACGGGCTGCCGCAACGGCCTGTTCAGCGTCTGCACGGTTACACACATGCGGCACAACGATGCCTTGTGCGCCACAATCCAGGGCACGCAAGATAGCACCGGGTTGCGCATCGGGTACGCGCACGAGAGGCGTGATGCCGGCACACTCTGCCGCCCGCACCATGTTTTCAATCGTTTCCGCATTAACACAAACATGTTCCATGTCCAGAATAACGAAATCATAACCAGCATAACCAATCATTTCGACCAGTAACGGTAATGGAATTGAATTAAGTAATCCGAATACAATTTCTTTATCAGCTAATTTACGTTTCAGTTCATTAATTTGTAACATATTATGATTGCTCCGTTGGCAAGTACCATTGCATGGGAGGGGGATGTCGCAAAAAATCGTGGTGAGAAATATTCCAGGCATAGGCACCTGCATAAGGAAATACCAGCAAGTCTCCACAAGAGACCGATTCAACCGGCGCATCGAATGCCAGCAAATCCTTCGGCGTACATAACTGCCCCACAATGCTTACCCTGTCGTTAGAAACGCTTAGCCGCGGATACGCATGGGGCCACGCATTGACCGGCAATACATGAAACGGGTGACTATGGCCTTGGGCGTAAGGCGTACGAAAGTGATGGGTCCCTCCCCTGCCGATCAGAAAATACTGATCATAACTGTGTTTAATATCGATGACTTGCATCACATAATAACCACATGCCGCCGTAATATAACGCCCTAACTCAAAACGAATGTTGATCCCCGGCAGGACAGTATTATCCTGCAGCGCTACCAATCCAGTACTGAAAGCCTTCCAGTCAAACTGTTGCTCAGGCTGCCGGTAATTGATGCCGATGCCACCCCCAACATTGATATGATCGATTTGCAGATCATACGCGTCACACCACTGCCGCACCTGAAGCTGATAAGCGGCCAGCAATTGCAAATGTGCCTGGGCATCCAGCTGATGCGACAACAGATGAAAATGGAAACCACGTAACCGAATCTCCGGATGGGTCTGCAACCAATTGAAGCAGGCTTCTAATTGTTCGACAGGCATACCAAACGGGGTGGGTTTTCCCCCCATCATCAAACTGGTTTTTGTCAGATTATCAACCGGTAAATTGACACGCAATAATATGCCCATCGGTTGACTTGCTCCCTTTGCGATCTCAGCCAGTCGCTGTAATTCGCTAAAGCTTTCTATATGCAGACACTCAACGTTAGACTCAAGTGCGCGGCTGAGTTCCCGATCCAGCTTGCCCGGCCCGCTAAAGGCGACCGGAATATCGGCAAAATGTGCACGCACCCAGTCCAGCTCGCCGCCAGACGAAACTTCGAAACCATGTACCAGCGGCGCCAGCGCTTCTAAAATCGGCAAATCCGAATTGGCTTTGATTGCGTAAAATAACCGGCAATTATCCGGAAGCGTACTGACCAATTGATCTACATGCTGACGTAAGGCTTCTAGATCATATACATAGGCACAGAGGGGTTCATCAGATTTGACTTCTGCAGCACGAACACTTGTAAAAACCGCTGCCAATCTCAACTCCACGTGCAATCCTCCATTAAAGCACCTAATGGATTGTTGACCGGCAGGTAGTCAAACGCACGATCGGGCCGCTTAAAAAAACGATTAATCAAATTGGCTTTAGCCGGAAATGCTTCACCATTCAGCAAAGCATTAATACGGCAGATCGAAGCGCTGTCACCGTAATGTCTCTGATAAGTATACAAATGATGACGTACTATCGACCACAAACGATTCTGCATGGCCGGCTTTCGGGCACTGAGCTGGCTGATGGCTTCACAAAAATTATTGACAAACAAACAATAGCAGACACGTTTCCATCCCTGATCATTATCGTACCAGAGGGCTTCACGCGCACGTAAACTAATGCCCGCCAGTTGCTCGTTGTCATAACGCGCCTGCACCAACTTGACACCTTCAAAATCCCGCAAAAGAATCTGCCGCGGCTCCCCATCAATCACGCCGATCAGAACATTCTGCAGATGCGGCTCAAAGATAATGCCGTGTGCAAAATAACAGTGTAAAACCGGATACATTATCTCCGCGACATAGCTTGAAAACCATTGCTCCACCGCCGCCTCAAAAGACATGCCGCCCCGTTGCTGCATGACTGCCAACAATTCACGAAGACGGGCGGCACCATAGATATGATTACCAAATAAGGCACCCGCCAGCAGTGGCGTGATACCCGGCGACAGGACTTGCGTCACATTCTGCCGCAAAATCATGCCGAAACCTTCAGTCACTTCTTTATCCTGCTGCAGCTGATTCGATTTCAAATCTACTGACATAAATGCAGGCTCTTCAAGTACCCGGATATTTGGAAATTCCCGCTGCAAACCGGGCAGCAAGGTACGCATGAGCTGGGTTATCTGCACGGCACCTTCCAGTTCGTAAACCGCATTCTTGCGTACACAATTAGTGATCCGGATATTTAAAGAACACTTATAAAAATAGGGATTTTCCGGATTAAACAATGTGCGAATCGACGAGGTCGGATAATAATCTTCACCCTGTTGCCCCACATTACAAATACGGCCTGCCCCGATAGCCGCTACAACACCGGGATGAGTCAGCAGATAGCGCGCCTGCCATGGATGGGTTGGAATCAGAACAAATTCATCGTTTCGAATAATATTGCTCGGTGCTTGCGCCGCAATAATCTGATCGCAGGTTTCCGCAATCACGGATCGCTGCACGATATATTCGCGCCGCACTGCAAAGTAATGCAGTGGGAAACACGCGCCCATTTCAGGAGAATATTGGCGCATGTCCGCATCGCTCACACCCTGACGGCTTTTGGGTGCGGGATGAAAGGGATGTCCGAAAACCAGTGACTGTTCGGATTCAATGAAGGCCGCTAAGGGCACCTGCGAAAAACAACCCGGATCGATTGTGTTCAGTATGGCGGTTGTAACGGTCACACTGTCATGTATCTGTTGCATCAATTCACTATTTGAAGGCATCTCATACTTCAATGACAACTCGTTTAATAACAATCCCGCAAGCATCTGCCAATCCAGCATAATCCAGGGTTTTCCAAAGGACTTATAATAAAATGGGGATTGATAACGAAAGTTGCCTGTGGCCGAAGCACTACTGACTACCGTTAGCAGGCGCGTCCCGGTAAACGGCAAATGGATATGTAGAATGCGACCACCGCTGCGCTGCAAAGCCAGACGCACCGATGTCGGACTGTCGTTCTGGCTGAGTAAAGGCCCTACACTTAAATGCCGCTCCGGACCAGCTACCTCACGGCAATAACAATTCAACAGCGTTTCCATCGCACGCCGCCCTGCTTCCTGTTCCGCGATCACATCAGAATCAAAAACTTCCGCCAAATTATTCAAATGCATAATTTCTCCTGTTGGTTACAATTAAGAATCACTCAGCCGCATCCGGTAGCGCGTCAATCCAGCCAGGTGACAACCGGCAATAAACATAATCAGCGCACCGACAAAAAAAGGGGCATTCAGATCAATCGCCTGCACAACAACCCCGGCCACCAGACCAGCTGCAACCGCTCCCCACTTTGAATTACTTTCAAACCAGCCAAATGTGCGCCCGGCATGACTGCTGTGGACAATACCTGCGATCAAAATATGTAAACCAATGAAGCCCAGTGTCATGCTAAACCCCATGACGATGCGCCAGATTACGATTGAAAACAGCGAGGGAAACAGCACCTGACCCAGCAGTGATATAGCAAATAAAAAATAAGACAAAGACAGCATCCGCAACGGTTCGCCTTGCCATTGATACCGACTTAATGGAACCGCAAACAGCAAATAAACCAAATGCGGCAGGCCAAATAACAAACCGGCAATGGCGGGTATATCAGACTCAGTGCTCAATTGAATAAAGGAAACGAAATAAGGGAAAGTAATCACGGTAGAAAAAACGAAAGCAAACTGGAGCAGATACAGTTTTGTCGGCGTGATTTCATGCGTTTTATCTTTAGCTGGCACATCTGCGGCCATGTGTGCGGGCGCCGGATAACTCGGCAACCATGTAATACATACCGCAGCGATAAGCGGCAACAAGGCCAGATAACGATAGAGCTCCAGCGGGGAAGCAATCGTAACGAACAGGCCCAATCCAGCAGGCGCAATAACCAGCGCTGCACGGGCCGACCATTGCATCAATGTCAGACTGTGGACAAGCTTTTCACCACTGACTACCGTTGCCAGATAAGCGTTAGAGGCGGCAAACGTGCCACCAAGCAAGCCTTGTAAAGACAAGGCAGCAAAAAATACCCAGGCATTGGGCGCAAAGCCGGCGAGCAGAAAACTGCCCGCCAGCCCGAGTTGGGCACGCAACAACAACGGTTTTTTGCCATATTTATCCGCCAATCGACCCCACCAGGGACTGCTTATTGCAGCAAAAAATGTCGGCACAACGTAAAACCAGCCCGCCAGATAAGCCGCCTCACTGTGTAACGACTTATCCAGTATCAAAGCAAAATACGGCGGCATACCCAGTGCCGTAAAAGCAGCGACAAAATGGCAGATCATGATGGTTACGACGATATAACGCTGATTCTTGTTCATTTCACCCTCAGAAAATTAGGTGAACTCATGCCATAGAATTTGTTTACGTCATTTGCACCTGTCTCGCTCTTATCAGTCAAGGTAGCGGCAATCAGCAAATATTTGATATGCAGGCGCTCATTTTCAAGCAACAGTTGACGCGCCAGCGAGATTTCTTCGCCATCTGCCGCCAATGCTTCCAGTACAGTCTCGATTCGCCGTCTGACATTTGCATACAACGTGTTAACGGGTAAGCCAAGAATCGGCCCGATACCTTCCACCAGCACCGCAATATTGAGCTGCAAGGTAATCGTTATGAACATCTGCCCAAGCGGCAGCGCATCTGAGACAATAATACGGCGATCGTGCAGACTGTCCGCATACTCCGCCAAATCCGGCCAGCGCATCGCCAGGTAGTCAGAATGAATGCGGGCCGCGTCGTTGTCTTTAAGCAACAAACGCAATCGCGGATGCGCCTGGCTTAAAACAACAATGGAATTTTGCTGATTCGATTCCAGCGCAATGCCATAGCGCAGCCAGAGTAATAAATGATAGCGCAATGTAAGATCAAGGTAGTCATTCCAGAATGCTTCCAGATCCCCATCATAAAATTGCGCAGCCATTTCCTCAATTACCGTACAGCCTGCCGGTGTTTTCGCCAGCAATGATGCTACGGGAACCAATGTACTGTTGCGCAGATTTTCAACCGGATAACGCCGCAGGATATAACCCAGAAACAATTGATGATCGACATGGCCGCCACAATCTTCCTGAGTTAACACCAAGCGATCAGCAATCGATAGCTCACGGGCTGCAATACTGGCAAGCAACGTCTGAATGCGATGTCCGTCGTGAATCGTACTGGGTTTAATGGTACGAATATTTTTCGCACCCAGGGTACGGATGGTCAGCGGCAGCTTTAAGTGCCATTCTGGCATATCCAACAGTACAACCGTGCGCACCGATAAGGTCGGCGTAGCCGTCAGATAAGGCCATGGTGCCCGAATGACATCACGCATGCCAGCGGCACTGAGCAGATTTTCGAGTTCATATTCCCATACAAATGGATGAACCGGAATCAGATCATATGTATTGGCCAATTCAGCAGGCAGACCGACCGTTTCAAACGAAGGCCATAAGGCCGGCAGATTCTGTGCATTGGACGCACTTGGATAAAAACAGGCCCTGGGTACTGCCAGCCAATGAATGAGGAAGTTACTCTGAAATTCCGGACTGTAAGCCGTCAACGACCTGATATCGAATCCGATCTTGGCGCGTGCGGTTGGATAAAAGGGATGATCAAGAAAAGCACCCAGGCGATCGAAGTGTATCAGACGGGTATGCCAATTCGCTAACTCGGAACCCGTCACTTCCCCCTGCAGTGCGCGGTATTCAGTGAACCAGTGCTCACGTTCAGTTTCACAGACCTGTCGATGCTCAGCAGCCAGTCTGCATTCATCAACAAATGCCCTGAAAGCACGTTCTGCAACCGAATGCAGGCCATGCGCAAAACAAACAATGAGCGCTTCCAGTGTGTGCAGCGCCTCCACTTTGTCACCTTCCTGCCATAACAATGGCAATCCGACACTCCGCCAATCCTGCATGAATGTGGATTGCGTGACGGGAATCCATAAATAACCATTGCCGAGATGACTGATTCTAAGCCACTGATCTTCTTTTTCTACGTGCCTGTCACATCTTGCCGACAGTGCCGTACCTGACATCAGCACCGCCTGACTGACACAATTCCGAACATTTTCACGCAGCAATGTATCTACCACACGATGATAAATATACTGCGTATGATCGGCAGATACGTCCATCATGGGAAAATCACTGGTCTCTTTACGTAATATCGCCTTCATGCATTAATCTCCCATACCAATTGCTCACTGACACGCCCCATCTCCTGCCCCAGGCACTGTGCATCTGAGCCTGTACCACGCAACACACCCAGATAATCCTTGTTGGAATGGGTTAAGCTGATCATATCCCCGATCGCACGCAGTGGTTTAAAGGTGATCTGAGCATTCGCCAATTGCTGCACGAACGGCTCAGGCGCCTGCACCAGACAACCGTCGGATCTCGCCGTGAAATAGCGAATCAGAGCCGCACCAGGCACATTATTTAGCTGTGGAAGCGGTTCGCCAAGATAGAGCCTCAAAACAATCTCAAATACCGGAATATCCAATGCATCCTGCAACATAAATTCTCGATAATCGCCGATATTGCGATAATTAATCTCGATCAGACGAGGTCCCGCGTCCGTCATAACGAACTCTGTATGACAGGCACCAAAACCAATACCGAAGTCGCGGATAATCGTTAACACCTCCGCTTCCTGCTGGGCAGTTAACCCAGTCCCCCAGCTTGCTTCCAATTCGATAAAATAGGGCGGCGGTGATAATTTCACCTGAAAACCGCCCAGCACATGAAGCCTGTCATGATCACCCAGCGTCTCCAGCGTATAAAGCGGGCCTTCAAGGTATTCCTCGATGAGCAATGACTGGCCCGGCTGTATATTCCAGGCCGCTGCTGATTGTGCCTTGAGTTCGGCCTGGTCATAACTCAGGCTCACTTGTTGGCTGGCAACACCTTCACATGGCTTGATAATGCAAGGGAAAGGAACATGAGTTAGCTGGCGCTCAAGTTCAGCCTTATTACAAACCACGGCATACCACAGCCCATCAAGGCCGCGATTCTGCAATGCAGAACGCATTTCCGCTTTATGTTTGGCACGATAGGTCACATGCCAGTTTTTGCCGGGCAGCCCGAAATAATCAGCAGCAATCGCAGTACTTGTTTGCAGGTGATCACTATTGGAAAAAATGGCGGCCGGTCTTTGAGCACGACGCGTAACTGCCTCGATTATCGCCAGCGGATTGAATACATCGCACGTCACGATTGCAGCAGGATAAGCGGGTAATCCGGATTGGCTAAAATATTTTCGATGCGCCTCGGCATTATCAGTCAGTAATACTACGGACAGACCCAGACGTTGTGCTGCCGGTATAAATCCGACATTCACGGAATCAGTTATTACATGAGTTACAATAATCAGCTCTTGCATGGCATACACCTCGTTAAAAATCCATCTGTGCTGTGAATAACAACGTCCGTCCTGGCGAGGGCATACGGCCCCGGCTAAAATCGACTCCTCTGAAAAAATAATGGTGATTGAACATGTTATTAATCCCCAAACCGGCTGTAATTTTCCGGTTATCCCAACGAAAATTATGGGTTACTTGCGCGTTCCATACCCAGAAAGAGGGGATTTTCCCAATGGCGCCGGATTCATTCTCGACTACGGTATTAGCCCCATCGCTAAATGATTTGCTTTGATACAGACCATTCAGATTCCAGTTCCAGTTTGCGCGGCGGTAGTTGGCCCAGAAGTTAAGCTGGTGATGCGCGGCTAAAGGCAGTTCATTGCCTTTAAATTGACCAGAACGCTGTTCCGTATCGATATAGGTATAGCCCGTTCTAAGATCAAGCCCATTAATCTGCTTGGGCTGCCACGTCAATTCAGTTTCAATCCCCTGGTGACGCGCTTTCCCAAGATTTCGGAAGCCCACGGCCTGGCTTATAAATTCCAGCTTGTTATCAAACTCGATGCGAAAGGCGGCAAGATTGATTCCAACATTCTCCAGCGGATTTAGGCGCAACCCTGCCTCAAAATTGTCGGCCCGTTCGGCGGCCTGAGCACCCCCAAACGTAATTTGCGTAAACTGGACTGGACGAAGTGATTCGTGGAAGTTACCAAATAAAAATATAGCGTCGGTGATCTGATAACCGACGTCGACCCCCGGTAACCAGTCTTTGGTTGGATTGCTTTCTTTAGCGCCCGTTTGATTATTACGAAAATCCAGATAGACCTGTTCACGGCGTATGCCCGGCGTGATCTTCAATTTATCGTCGAAAAGAAAAAAAGTATCGCTGATATAAGCGGCAAAAGCGTGATTCCCAAAACGCCAATCCCGTGCAACGCTGAACTCATTTGTCAATAAATTACGTGCATCAACGATATAATCAACTTCTTCGCGCATATAACGCGCACCAATAGAAATTTTCTGTTTAATCCCTTTGTTAATATAGAAAGAAAATCGGGGCTCACTGCCATAGACCAGAAATTCTCGCGGTGAAGAGCGCTCTAATGTGGACGCTTCATCCGCATTAAGGGCATCACCAAAGAAGAATTCGCGATTACTGCGATGGGCAAAATTGGTCCAGCTGAATTCGGCACCATTATCAAAATACTGGTTATAAATTAAACTCCCACGCAAGGTATCACCCGTAAATCGATCTAACGGGCGCGTGGATTGATTGCGATTCTGTTTATAGGATTCGGGCGTTAATGCCCCGGGTAGATTATTTCTGGTTTGATAATATTGCAGGCTGCCTTTGATATCGATATTATTCGTGGGATACCAATTTAGATCAGCCATTATATTGGTAACCTGCGTATCAGAATGCGACCGTATCGAGTCACCATTAATGAAGTTACCCTGCAGCTGTAGCCCAAGCCTGTCGTTAACGAAGCCGCCCACGCGAATATAACTGTCTGCCAGCATGTGTTGCGTGGATGGTGATAAGGAAAGGGTTTCCCTTAGGGTCATGGTTTTACGTGTCGGAATTCGCTTGGTCACGAAATTAATGACACCACCCACATTATTTGGACCGTAATGAACCGCAACCCCCCCTCTGGCCACGTCAATACTTTCTATCGCATTCATCGTTAGCGGAAACAATGACAGTCCGGTTTGCCCATAAGGCGCAAGCGTAATGGGTACGCCATCAACCAAAACCAATGCCTGTTCGCTACGTAACGGGCTGAGGCCACGTATGCCGATATTGGGTAAAATACCCGTCCCGCTTTCATCGAAAACCCGTACACCGGGCACATTGCGTAAGGCATCTTCCACAGTGCGTGCACCCGATTCAGTCAGTTCCTCGCTGGTAACAACCGTACGTGCGCCAGGATGACTGCTCACGGTTTCTGGTGTTGGGGAACCCAGCCAGTCACCTTTGATCGTCATTTCCTTGAGTGTTGCCGTCGACTTATCGTCTTGCCCTTGTGCCAACCCAGGAATAAAAATAATCAGACAAAATAAGCATGCCCACTGAATGTTGGCACCTTTTACCATTGAAAGCCTCTCCGCACTTTTTTCTCCTAAATAAAACAATCAGAAAATATCGGCTGGCTTCCTACCCGGAAAAAGAGTGCGGTGGCTGGCTGCTATAATTTTTATGAAAACGCTTCTTTAATACCCCCCTCATAGGAATGCTTTCTTACCATCCCCTTTTCTACCATTACCCTGGAATAACCTGTTTATGACCCCAACAAAACATGATGACAGCAGATGGCGCTCATTTTTTGTATCAGTCTCTATTCATAGCAGAGATGCACAGTAAAAACGTTAAAGCGACTTCAAATCCACGAACTGAATACCGCTAATGCGACTAATAATACGAATGATAATGATTGTTATCTAGATTGTCTATAACAACCCGAACTTTTTGACAACCCACTAAATAATGCAGTCACGAAATGGAAAATATGAAATGCTTGTAAAAAAAGTCTTATATGACACGTTCGCATCGTAGGCACGATCGAAGTATGGGCGCTGCTTGAAACTCATTTGCCTGGCTGCCAAGGCGTTTGGGGAGGCATAACTAGAGATAACCGCCAGTCCATTAATGCCGTTTTCTGGATTATACGCACGGGCGCATCATGGCGGGATTTTCCGCCGGATTATGGGGGTTCGAACAACACACACCACCATTTTATCCGCTGGCGCGACAAAGGTATCTGGGAAAAATTAATGGAAATTTTGATTGACGATCCGGATTACCAGTGGCTTATGATTGATGTCAGTCTCATCCCCATGCCGCCGGGGCTAGGGGCGGAAATCAGGACATGAGTCGCACGAAAGAGGGCTCAATACAAAGATACATCTAGACATGGCGCGGCATCGCCACAAGATACGCCAAAAATACTGCTTCATTCCTTGCCACTGTGCAAATCAGATGTATCACTCTCTGGGCAAACATCTCATGACTGTAATTCCAGGATGCACACAAGTATTAGCGTGCATATTCTCTATATTTAATCAAACGGTAACACGATGCAACACACGTAATTCCTGAATCATTTGGCGTTCATCCCCTTTCCAGATGCCTTGATTTCCAATATAGATATCAGCCAGCGCACTGCGTCCCATGACGCGACGAATAAAATTAAGGATGGTGTCTGCGACACAGTCTGGATTATCCGTGGCTGGGAAATGTCCCGCCCTTGGAATATAAGTAATTTGCACATCATCTGTGCCTAATACATGAGCAAATCGTTGTGTCTGTGCTGCCGGCATCATATTGTCATACTCACCCCACATAATCAGTGTCGGAACAGTGATGTTCTGGTACTGCACACCCTGAGGATTATATTGTGGATGATATGGCAGTAGCAGAGCTGGGCTAAGAACTGCAGCGCGATCTGCTAGCACTCGGATGTTGTGTAATTTTAGGCGCATAGTAGTTGATTTGGCGACATCGGTGACGCCATCATCTGCACTATTGCGCTCATAATCCACATCAACATAAGGAAAAGTTAGATAACGCAAATTGTATTGATTGTATTTGGAAGGGTTATGCACCATTGATTTTAGAATTTGTACCAGCGTCTGATCAAAGGCTGCAAATACCATCGCAAACTGGGCATCGCCCTCTTGTGTATTGGGAATTTCGGAGGCTCTGCCGATAGCCTGTATTTCATTAACCGGATAACCATCGAAAGCAACCGGATCCATCTGTACGAATGCATTCAAACGGTCGCCATGCATCGCGGCATATTGTGACGCAATACCGCTACCCCAGTCGTCGGCAATAAAAATGAATTGCCGTCCTGGATATTCTTTCTGCATTAGTTTTTCAATATAATTAACATCGTTAACCCAATTCCACATGGCATTAGGAGCGCGATTATTTTTACGACCATAAAGTCTTGGCTGGGAACTTTCACCCATCCCCAGCATGTCAATGGAAATCGTTTCACAGAAGCGTGATACTTGTGCCTGCACTGCTTCCCATTGCGAGCGGTTGGTTGGAACACCATGCAAAAATAAAACTAATGGCCCCTTATTGCCCATTTTAGTCCATGCAATTTCAAAATCATCCGACCAGTCAGTTTTAGCACTATGTGCATCACCTATTTGCAGCAAACCCTCGACCGGTGCCTTGTAACGGAAAACACCCACTTCCGGGATGCCTTGGGGACGATAGATTGACAAATCAGGAGTATTACCTGCGGCCCGCAATGGTGGATGGCTGAGTGCACTATAAAAATTGTAACCCTCCGAACTTTCGGGAACTGAATTCATCTTGTTATCCTGTAATTATTGATTTGATTGGCGCTGTGAACATCTGAATATCATGTAAACCACATTATCATAAATGATCATTGATCATCATACATAATCATTCCTATAATGTGACCCATGCTATAATAAAAGTCAATATTTTTATAAAGCCAGGCTGGTGACCTGAAAAAACTTGAAAAGATGCAATTGAAAACTATAAGCATAATCACAAACCTAAGAATTTTACTGAACTAAATAAGCGTTATTTAGGGAGAGCGTCTGCATGAGCACTACTGAAAATGTTACTGAATCACTTCTGAACATCAAACAAGCGGCCAAGATTCTAAATGCCAGTGAGATATCATTAAGGCGCTGGAGTGACTCGGGCAAATTAACATGCCTGCGTATAGGGGTTAAACGCGAGAGGAGATATCGCTTAACTGATCTACGGGCTTACCTTGAGCAGGATCAGGTGCCTGCTAATATGGTTCCATTTGAACATGCGCCAAGCCGAATCGCTCATATTGATCTTGAAGGTATCACAATTAATTATGGTAGCCACTTATGTGCATTTTATGACACCGATTTGGGTCGACTAAAATTAGCCTTACCTTTTTTACTCGGTGGCCTTCAAGCAGGTAATCGTTGTTTCGTAGTTGCTACTGCCGAGGTTCAATCCATCATATTAAACGAGCTACGTGATGTCAGATCCGATATTGATCAGGATGTTGAGAATGGTCATATTGTTTTGACCGAGGGTATGGCAGACAGCACAGCGCTCTATACTTTCTTCGAAAATGCTTTTATGAATGCCAATAAACAAGGTATTCAAGGTCTGCGAGTACTCGGTGATATGGCTTGGACCTTACAAAAAGGTATGGGAACGGATGAGTTAAATGATTTTGAGACCAGATACAATCAGGGATTAGGACACCATTTTCCAGTTGTAAGTTTGTGCCAATATGACGCTAGGCTATTTTCAGGTATAGCTATTTTAGGCGCACTCAAATGTCATGGCGACACTTTCCATTATCCATTGGCTCATTTCTTAGGTGTGTAAGTTTAAGTCGTATTTATACAATGAGACCTTTGCAAAACCCCTTGCCGGAAGTTTTATACTATTGATTATAAAAGATTAATTTTTCAACTATTGGGGTTTTGCAAAGGTCTCACAATATATAACTAACACAATTAACAGGTTTAATCGTGTGACCCTGCGCATGTTGCCTTGATATGTACTGTCAAAATGGAGTCTATCGGTTTAAGCAGCCAGCAGATTGGCATCTTTTCTTACACCAACTGTAAGAATCATCAGGTTAGGCTCGACCAATGTGTTAAGAATTCGTTTTATCCATGAGGAGAGTCTGTGAGCAAAACCGCACTGTTGGCAAGACTCCATCCGTTTATTGACTAGCTACAGGAGATCGCTTGGGGGCAGGTATTATTGAATCTTTGTGACACCTACGGCATGGCATCCTATAGCGCAACAATGAACGAAATCCAAGGGAATAATAATGAATGAAGATTGAACAAGCACCGGTCGCCGATAATGAGGCTTCCAATACCACAGATTTCACGGACCCAGTGTTCCTCCAGCAATTACGCATCCAGATGTTGAAATTTGCCAGCCTTCAACTAAGAGATGAAGCATTGGCGGAAGATGCTGTGCAAGAAGCATTAATTGGCGCATTAAAAAATGCCGGATCTTTTGGCAGGCGCTCAGCGTTGAAGACTTGGGTCTTCGCCATCCTTAAGAATAAAATCACCGATGTGCTTCGCAAAGGACAACGGATGGTCGAAGCCAGCCGGTTGACCTCAGGCCATGAGAATGAAGAAAATCTTGATACACTGTTCGACATCAAGGGTTTTTGGCAAGAGAGTGAGCGTCCCGCTTCCTGGTCCCAGCCGATGGAATCCGTCAAGAACACTCATTTTTGGCGGGTGTTCGAGACCTGCTTGAATGATCTGCCAGAGAATCAAGCACGACTGTTCATGATGCGGGAGTTTCTCGAATTGAACAGCACGGAAATTTGCGAGACTCTGAATATTACAACGAGTAACCTGCATGTCATGCTGTACCGAGCGCGATTACATTTGCGTGAATGTCTGGAAAATCGCTGGTTTAGTGAAGGTAAAAAATCATGATGATGAATTGCCAACAGGCCACTCGCCTATTTTCTGACGCCCAGGAGCGTCAATTATCTTTAACAGAGCGCGCTACGCTCAAGATCCACATCATGATGTGCGCTGGCTGTCGTAATTTTGGCAAGCAAATGGGCATATTACGCGAAATTGCGCATGATTATGCAAAGGGACCCAAAGGTGCCAACAGCGATGAAAAATCAGTAGATTCTGGTGATCATCGAGATTAGTTCATCTCGAGTTTGCTTCAATCACAAGTTACGGCCAGTTAGCCTCTATTGGGTCACGGAAGAAACCCTGTAGCACTCTGATCAGGGTCTGCAACAGGTGATTAGTATAGTTGCTCAGCGTCTTTTGCGTGACACCCGGAATGACTTCGAACGCCTGTTCTGGTAGATAAATTAACGATATGTGGAGTGTTTCAATACTCAACCACGCTCTTACACCACTGCACAAATGAAATAATCTGTAAGAAATCATCCAGTATCCCCGACAAAGCTTCAAACACTGACTATTTGTCTTTGAACACAGGAGAACGCGATGCATGCAACTTTACCGCTTTTGAGAATCACTGACTTTCCGGCCATTCAGCGAGGAAGCCTGGAAACTCTGCAAGTCAGTCTTGGTTACAAATGCAACCAGCGTTGTCTACACTGTCACGTCAATGCTGGCCCCGATCGCAAGGAGATGATGGATCGGGAAACGTTGGATCTGATCCTCCCGGTCATCAAGTCCCGCAATATCAAAATCCTGGATCTGACCGGTGGAGCACCGGAGCTACACAACGACTTTCGTTATCTAGTGACACAAGCCAGAACGGCAGGTAAGCATGTGATTGACCGGTGCAATCTGACCATTTTGTTCGAGCCCGGGCAAGATGGTCTGGCTGGATTTCTGGCCGAGCATCAGGTGGAGATTGTTGCGTCGCTGCCGTGTTATTCCCTGGAAAACGTAGACAAACAGCGTGGCAAGGGTGTCTTCGATAAAAGCATCGCCGGACTACAAAAACTCAATACACTTGGCTATGGCAGACCGGGCAACGATTTGCTGCTTAATCTTGTCTATAACCCCCAAGGAGCGTCACTGCCCCCGAACCAACAGGCGCTGGAGGCCGATTATAAGCGAGAACTGTTCGATCATTTTGGGATCGAGTTCAATCATCTGTATGCGCTGGCCAACATGCCCATCAAGCGCTTTGGCTCGACTCTGATTTCCAGGAACCAGTTTCAGGACTATATGCAGCTGCTGAAAGCCAACCACCAACCGAACAACCTTGAACAAGTCATGTGCCGCTCCCTGGTGAGCGTAGATTGGCAAGGTTATTTATACGACTGCGACTTTAATCAGCAATTAAAATTACCTTTGGGCGGTGGAAAACGCAAACATCTACGTGACCTGCTAGAAGATGGTCTGGAAGGCAAATCCATCCGTGTAGCGGATCATTGCTTCGGTTGCACTGCCGGACAGGGTAGTAGCTGTGGCGGAACCCTCTAGAGAAAAAGAGCAGAAAAAAAAGCGATAACCATCAGCCATAACGGACCTCAACGACGGAGTAATCTAATGAAGAAAGTAATTTTATTAACCGTACTCGCTGCGATAGTCGTTGGCTTTTTCTATTTCGATCTCCATCGCCTACTCACACTGGAAGGATTAAAAAGTGGACTGACGCAATTTGAGTCTTGGCGTGGAGCACAACCCGCTCTGATAGGCGGTGCCTTCTTACTACTGTATGTGTTGGTCACTGCCTTGTCCCTACCTGGTGCCGCTGTGATGACACTGGCTGCCGGTGCCTTGTTTGGTCTGTTGTGGGGAACTGTGATTGTGTCCTTTGCCAGCACGATTGGTGCTACCCTGGCTTTTCTCGTATCCCGCTATTTGCTGCATGATGCCGTACAAAAACGCTTTGGTGATCGCCTGAAATCCGTTAATGAAGGCATTAAAAAGGACGGCGCTTTTTATCTGTTCACATTACGTCTTGTACCCGTATTCCCTTTTTTTCTGATTAATCTGTTGATGGGGCTGACACCCATCCGAGTAGCCACTTTCTATTGGGTCAGCCAGTTGGGCATGCTGGCTGGTACCCTCGTTTACGTTAACGCAGGCACACAGTTAGCACAGCTGGACAGCTTGTCGGGCATTTTATCCCCATCGTTGCTGTCGTCATTTGCACTACTGGGGCTTTTTCCACTGATCGCTAAAAAAATGCTGAGTGTGATTAAAGCACGCCGTATCTATGCCCGGTACCCAAAACCCAGGCACTTTGACCGCAACTTGATCGTGATTGGTGCCGGAGCCGGAGGTTTGGTCACGGCTTACATCGCGGCAGCGGTTAAGGCAAAAGTCACTCTGATTGAAGCCCACAAAATGGGCGGTGATTGCCTGAACTATGGCTGTGTGCCAAGCAAGGCGTTAATTAAAAGCGCAAAACTGGCGCACCAGATGCGGCATGCAGGCCATTATGGTTTAGAAGATACCAACCCCGAATTTTCCTTTCGCAAGGTTATACAGCGGGTGCACGAAGTGATTGCCAGGATCGAGCCTCACGACAGTATCGAGCGCTACCAAGACCTTGGTGTAGAAGTAATCCAGGGTTATGCCAATCTGGTCGATCCCTGGACGGTGGAAATCAAATGCATTGATGGCAGCATTCAGCACCTCACCAGTCGAGCCATCGTACTGGCCACCGGCGCGCGCCCCTTTGTACCACCGCTGCAGGGTATTGAGGAGGTGGGTTATGTTACCAGCGATACCCTGTGGGATGAATTCGCCAAACTGGACGAAGCCCCCAAACGATTGGTAGTGCTGGGTGGTGGACCTATCGGCTGCGAGCTGGCACAGAGTTTTGCACGCCTGGGTTCTCAGGTAACCCAAGTAGAAATGGCACCACGCATCATGATTCGTGAAGACCAGGCAGTTTCCGAGCTCGCCAAGGCTTCACTGGAACACGATGGCGTGGCCGTGTTGACCCATCACAAAGCGCTTCGTTGTGAAAAGGATGGTGATCGCAAATGTCTGGTTGTGGCACACAATGGCGAGGAAAAAAACATCGAATTCGATGTCCTGCTCTGTGCCGTGGGCCGTGTGGCAAGGTTACAGGGTTACGGCCTCGAAAAGCTGGGCATCGAAACTAACCGCACCATCGTAACCAACGACTATTTAGAAACCTTATATCCTAATATTTTCGCCGCTGGTGATGTGGCGGGCCCATATCAATTCACACATACCGCAGCCCATCAGGCCTGGTATGCAGCTGTCAATGCTTTATTCGGCCAATTCAAAAAGTTCAAGGTCGATTACCGCGTCATTCCGTGGACCATTTTTATCGATCCTGAAGTGGCTCGGGTGGGGCTCAACGAACAGGAAGCCCGGGAAAAAGGGATTGCTGTTGAGATGACGCGTTACGAGTTGGACGATTTGGATCGCGCCATTACCGATGGCGCGGCCAAAGGCTTTGTCAAGGTACTCACCGAACCTGGCAAAGATCGCATTCTCGGCGTGACCATCGTCGGCGAATATGCAGGTGACCTGATGGCGGAATTCGTACTAGCCATGAGGTATGGCCTTGGGTTGAACAAGATCCTTGGCACGATTCACGCCTACCCCACCTGGGCGGAAGCTAACAAATATGTTGCAGGCGAATGGAAGCGAGCCCATGCACCACAACGTGTGCTGGTCTGGCTGGAAAAATATCACAACTGGAGAAGAGGTTATGCCCCAAAAAAACACACTGATAATACTACTATTTAGCTGCCTGACACTACAGACCGCCTGGGCTGAGAATATCGATTACAGTACCTGGAACAGGCTGTTAAAAACACATGTGTCATCCGTAAATGGTGGTAAATCAACCACGGTAGACTATCAGGGTATGGCCGAGGAACGTAGCCGACTAAAACAGTACTTATCAACGCTATCGAATGTCAGCCAGGATCAGTTTGACACCTGGCCCAAGGATGAACAGCTGGCCTTTCTGATCAACGCCTACAATGCCTGGACTATCGAGTTGATATTGACGGCATGGCCGAATCTGAAATCGATCAAGGATCTTGGCGGCCTTTTCAGCTCACCCTGGCGCAAAGAATTTATTCCTTTGCTGGGCAAGACGCGCTCACTGGATGATATCGAACATGGCTTGATTCGCAGTTCAGGGCGCTATAACGATCCGCGCATTCACTTTGCCGTCAACTGTGCCAGCGTCGGTTGCCCGGCATTGCGCCCGGAAGCCTATGTGGGGAATCGTCTGGATGATCAGTTAGAGCAACAGACACAGCTATTTCTCAGCGACTCTAGTCGCAATCGCGTGGAGAATAGTGTGATCAAGCTGTCTTCCATTTTTAAATGGTATCGGGAAGATTTTGAGCAAGGATGGTTGGATTATCACCGCCTGGAGGATTTTTTGATTGCTCACGCCGCTGCGCTCAATCTTTCAACGGCAATGAAAGCCAGGCTGAAAACCGATGATGTTGCCATTGAGTTCCTGGATTATGACTGGCAACTTAATGAAAAACGCTGAACAAAAAATTCAGGCCTGCCGTTCCGAGCTATCTATTATCGTACCCATGCTCAACGAACTCGATACCCTGCCGGATCTAATGGCTCATTTGCAGCAATGGCAACGTCTGGGTTGTGAGGTTTTATTGATCGATGGTGGCAGTGACGACGGATCTGCGGATATCGTGGAAGCAATCGGATTCAAGGTCATTCGCTCGGCTCGGGGACGTGCCTTGCAAATGAATGCAGGCGCGGCAGCGGCCAAAGGTTCTATTTTGTTATTCCTTCATGCTGACACACGCCTGCCAGAAGATGGCCTTGAACACATTTTAGGTGCCTTAAAGAAGCATCGGTGGGGCCGTTTTAATGTCCGTATTAGCGGTGAAGCACTGATGCTTCGCGTGGTGGCTTTTTTTATAAATCTGCGATCGCGGCTCACCAATATTGCAACCGGCGATCAGGCCTTGTTTATAGAAAGAACCCTTTTTGACAAAGTGCATGGTTTTCCAGCGCAGCCGCTCATGGAAGATATTGAGCTATCTAAGCGATTACGATATTTTGAACGGCCTGCCTGTCTTTCTGCAAAGGTCACCACCTCCGGACGTCGATGGATAAAATACGGCATCTGGCGCACTATCCGATTAATGTGGATATTACGTTGGGCCTACTGGCGAGGCGTACCGGCTGAACAACTGGTAAAGCGATATTACCGAGCGGAAAATGATGAAAAAATCCCTTAGAAAGCGAATTCGAATCGTGATTTTTGCCAAGGCACCTTTACCCGGTTTGGCCAAAACAAGGCTGATACCGGCGCTTGGCCGGGCAGGTTCAGCTCAGTTAGCAAAGAGATTGCTCAACCATACCCTTGAGCAGTCCCTTGCTGCAAATATCGGACCAGTGGAACTTTGCGTGTCACCAACCGCGCTGCACCCGATCTGGCAGGACTTGGCTCTGCCGGCCTCGTTCGAATGGAGCGAACAAGGCGATGGTGATTTGGGCGAACGTCTCAATAGGGCCTCTCAACGCGTTACCAGCAACGGAGAGGCCATTTTGTTGATCGGCACCGATTGCCCTGGGCTGACCGCTGAAAAATTGTGCATGGCTGCTGAAACACTGCATCATCACGATGCCTGCATGGTGCCGGTGAGCGACGGTGGTTATGCGTTGTTGGGTATGCGTCAACACCTACCTGCCGTATTCAGCGACATACCGTGGAGTACGGATGCTGTTGCGAGAATAACGCGGCAACGGATTTTAGAGCATGGATTTGCTTTACAACAATTAACAGCGTTACATGATATTGATGAACCACAGGATCTGCGCTATCTGCCTGCAGGCTGGAGACAAGACTCAGCCAGGAAGGGTGGGATTTACGACATTAACACTAACGATTAACTTTTAAATGCGATAGGAGGAAAAATCTATGAGCCGAGAATCATCCATTCCTGACGACCTAAAAAAGCCATTGTTATATTCATTACTGGCATTACGCCTTGGCGTATTTATTGTGATGTTGATGTGGACGCTCGACAAATTCATCAACCCATCACATGCCAGTAAGGTGTTTGAGGCCTTTTACGGCATTGGCTGGTTGAATCAGCATTCATCTTATTTTATTGGCACGGTCGAGATGTTGCTGATACTCGCTTTTGTCGCAGGTCTTTGGCGGCGCTGGACATACGGTGGCGTTTTATTAATACATGCCATCTCAACCTTTTCTTCCTACAAACAGTATCTGGCGCCTTTTGATAACCTGCTTTTTTTGGCAGCCTGCCCTATGTTGGCTGCTTGCCTTGCTCTTTACTGGCTAAGAAACTGGGATATGCTATTCACTTTTCCTCTTAAGGGTAGCAGATAATGTGGCGAATACTACGAATCCTGTTTTTTTCATTCATTATTTGTATCGATTACACAATGGCTGATCAACTGAACGATATGGTCAATGCGCCCCATCGCGAAACGACATCACAACGGGATCACTATCGACACCCGCTGGAGACACTCACTTTTTTTGATATACAACAAGACATGACGGTGGTAGAAATTTGGCCAGGTACCCATGGTTGGTATACCGAAATTCTTGCGCCTTATTTACGAAAAAAAGGGAAACTCTATGCGGCGCATTTCAACGCGAATTCCACATCACCTTTCTATCGAGATTCGCGCAAGCAGTTTCTGGATAAACTCCGGGTATCCCCTGATTTTTACGATAAAGTAACTATTACTTCCTTTAATCCCCCATCATACGTTGACATAGCGCCTGCCGGTAGTGCCGACCGGGTTCTTACTTTTCGTAATATTCATAACTGGTATATGCGAGGAGGTGGCGATGAACGGGTACTGGCCGCCTTTTCAGCCTTTTACAGGGCACTAAAACCCGGTGGTATTCTGGGCGTTGTCGAACATCGCCTGCCCGACACACGACCGGAATCCGATCAGGAAGGCAGTGGATACCTACGAGAGAATTACGTTATTCGATTGGCAGAACAAGCGGGATTCAGATTGCTCGCAAAAAGCAATATTAACGCCAATCCAACCGACAGTACCAACCATCCCAAAGGAGTTTGGACATTGCCGCCCACGCTACGGCTCGGCGAATTACAACGAGACCATTACTTGTCTATCGGAGAAAGTGATCGTATGACACTAAAATTTATCAAGAGCACTGACTAAGGGTATTTTCGGTTTCCGAACCAGTGCTCATGGGGTTGAAGCAATAGAAATAACTCGTCATGATTTGATCTGATTCATTCCCATCGCGGCATTCATTCCAAACGTGCCTTGGCAAAACCCCGTATTGTACGGGCAAGTTTAGTCATCAATCCGAAGTCATTCAATTTAACAAGGATATTTCTCAGGCCCGTTAGCGGATCATTCTCTGGGACAAAAATGCAATCAGGTCGACAGCGAGTGCCAGCATGGCGCTGTTGGTCAGACCGCTGGTGGTGAATTCGAGAAGGACTTTCATCCTGTACTGGCACCGCTCAAATCAGGTGATGATTATGCCGCAACCATCAATAACGACCGGGGCAACCACTACTCTATCGGGACCAATATGCCAAATACCTATACTGAACGTAGCCATATGTGGGTACTCCAATTAAGCATTGATAACGCAGGTTACCGGATAAAAGAGCGACGCAATCTTATTATGGATGTTCAAAAAATCTTTGGAAAATTAATCCTTATCCACTGTAAGAAAACCAGAAATCGCTGCGACCAATAGGAAAAATCATTATAAGGCATTTCTTTTATGTTGCAGCCCAGTCAAGCCATTGCATCTTTCAGCTTATCCGCATTGGGAGAATCAAACTGGCCACCTCCCAAATTGGCAGAAGATATTTCCTACTCACGTATACACACCATGCCAGCGGATTTCCTGGTGGATTACCATGAGAGGATTCAAAAATTTACTTGGCTGCAAGCCGAGTCGAAGCCAGCTAAAGTCTAAGTCATAAAATCTTTGGAGTTAACACTATGCATCAAGTCGTACAAGATTATTACGGTAAACAGCTGCAAAGTACTGCCGATCTAAAGACCACCGTCTGTTGTGACACAAGCAATCTACCGAGCTGGCTGAAGCCTCTGCTGGATCGCATCCATCCTGAGGTACTGTCACGCTACTATGGCTGTGGCTTGGTTTGCCCATCGCTACTTAAAGGGTGCCGAGTGTTAGACCTGGGATGTGGATCAGGTCGTGACGTTTATGCATTGGCGCAGTTGGTAGGCCCGGAGGGTGAGGTTATCGGTGTTGACATGACCGACGAGCAACTGGCAATAGCCCAGTCAAATCAGTGCTGGCATGCGGAAGCCTTCGGTTTTGATAATGTACGCTTTATCAAGGGCTATATCGAAAAACTCGATGAGCTCAATCTGGAACCCGGCTCCTTTGACATCATCGTATCCAATTGCGTGGTAAACTTGTCGCCGGATAAAACAGCGGTATTGCAGGGAGTTCACCGGCTGCTCAAGCCCGGTGGTGAATTCTATTTTTCTGATGTCTATTCCGACCGCCGTATTCCTGATATCGTACGCGAGGATTCGGTGTTATACGGTGAATGCCTAGGTGGCGCTCTGTACCGGAACGATTTTCTGCGTCTGGCTAACATCGCCGGCTTTGCCGATCCCCGGCTGGTAGAGGATCTCCCCTTAAGCGTGACCGATGAAGTGCTGACTCAGAAAATCGGTAACCTGCGGTTCTTCTCAGCAACCTACCGACTATTCAAACTCGACGATTTGGAGAGTGCCTGTGAGGACTACGATCAGGCCGTAGTTTACCAGGGTACCATTCCGCACAGCCCACGCCACTTCATCCTGGATAAATATCATGCCATTCCGGCAAGCCGTGTATTTCCGGTTTGTGGTAACACCTGGCGCATGTTGAAGGACACGCGCTTTGCCAAACACTTCATCTTTATCGGCGATTTCAGCCGGCATTTTGGTTTGTTCAAAGGCTGTAGCTCGAACATACCTTTTGATACCATCAGATCAACGACGGAAGCCAACCCATGTTGCTAGTCGAAAGTTCAGATCATCACTCAGGAAAGCCAGTGGCATCCCGGTTGCGAATCTTGGTGTTCTCTGCCAGGAGCTCCGCCCACCCCATTATGGCGGAAGCCTTGGTGTCACTACTTCTAGCCACTAATGCCAAAGAATCTACCCTCAGCACTATGAGGAAACTCTCATGATAAGATTGCCGGTTAAGGTACTTATCCTATGGATCATCGTCATGAGCAGCTTATCCGTAGCCCAGGCCAACGACAAGCGCCTAACACTGACCGGATCAAGCACTGTGGCCCCCTTGGCATTGGAAATCGCCAAACGCTATGAAGCACAACACCCCGGTGTGCGTATCGACGTGCAAACCGGCGGTTCATCCCGTGGCATTAATGATGTGCGTATGGGACTGGCCGATATCGGCATGGTGTCACGGGCACTAAAGGATTCCGAACAGGACCTGACGCCTTACCTGGTCGCCATGGACGGCATCGGTATCATCCTCCACCAGCGTAATGCGGTATCTGCTTTGAGCGATGAGCAGATCGTCAATATCTATACCGGAAAAATCCGCAATTGGAAGGAAGTCGATGGCGCAGATCAGCCCATCACCGTGGTGAATAAGGCTGAAGGGCGTTCTACGCTAGAGCTATTTTTGCATTACTACGCACTAAAAAACAGCCAAATCAAAGCACAAGTTGTGATTGGCGACAATCAACAGGGCATCAAAACGATAGTCGGCAATCCAGGTGCCATTGGTTATGTCTCCATTGGCACCGCGGAGTATGAGGAGGCCAGAGGCACGCTCATCAAGCTACTGCCCATGGCCGGTCAACCCGCCACAGTAATGGCCCTGGCCAGAGGTCGCTATCCCTTGTCGCGACCACTAAATCTGATTGTCAAAGCACAGCCGTCCGACCTGGCGCGTGATTTCATCACCTTCGCTCAATCTCCCGCCGTTCGGGACTTAATCGAAGCTCAGTTTTTTGTGACACCTTAAGGGGACTGTCTCGCAATATGCGACTTATCCATTTTTCACTATATAACCTGAGACTTTTGCAAAAGCCTTCGTCAGAAATTTTCTACTATTGATTATAAAGAGTTAATTTTTCAACTATTGGACTTTTGCAAAGGTCTCAACCTATTAATTATTAGTAAATAGATAAGATAAGCATCTCAATTTTTGACTATTTCGAGATAGGCCCTTAAGGTGTAAGCAGTGAGGTATCCGCAGACATGGACATCAAAAACATCGATAATCGGGCTGATCGTCGACTCAGTGCACTGCTGGTGTTATTGGCCGGCGGCGTAGCCCTACTGTTAGCACTCATTATGCTGTTATTGCTGAACGAATCCTGGCCCTTTATCGCCAAAGGATGGCGAGAAGGTACATGGCTGGGCCTTTTCCAAAATCAAGGCTGGTATCCGTTGGAGGGGCGTTTCGGCATGGCACCCATGATCTGGGCTTCGCTCGCTGTGACCTTAGGGGCGATCGTCTTAGCGCTGCCGATCGGCCTGGCCTACGCAGTATTTCTGCAGTTTTATGCGCCAACTGCAACCGCATTGGGTTTCCGACTGCTACTCAATTTGCTGGCTGGTGTGCCCTCGGTGGTATTCGGCCTGTGGGGGTTGACGCGACTGGTTCCCTGGATCGCACAATGGCAGCCACCCGGTGCCAGCCTATTGGCAGCCATACTGGTCTTATCGCTTATGATACTACCGACGGTGGCGTTGACCAGCGCCGCCGCCCTGGCTGCCGTACCCAAAGAATTGATTTCCGGAGCTATGGCATTGGGTTTGCGCCGTAAAACACAGATCCTGTACGTTGTAATTCCAGCCGCCAGATCCGGCATCGCCAGCGGCACCTTGCTTGCCACGGCGCGCGCACTGGGTGAAACCATGGCGGTACTGATGGTGGCTGGCAATGTGGTACAAACTCCGTCTGGCCTGTTTGAACCCGTGCGTGTGCTCACCGCCAATATTGCGCTGGAAATGGCCTATGCCATGGGCGATCATCGCGCCAGCCTGTTTGCATCGGGGTTATTACTGACTTTACTGGTTTGGCTCCTCTCCTGGATCGCGCATCGCGTAACCCGTATCACCAAAGAGAAAAGACAACATGTCTGACCGTGTATTTAGCTGGCTGTTATTTGGCTGTGCCCTGCTGGTGGTGTCATCACTACTCTGGGTTCTGGGCGATGTTGTACTGGAAGGCGTTGCACATTTTACCTGGCAGTTTCTGTTCACCGCGCCAATGGATGCTGGCCGTGCGGGTGGCATCAGCCCGATTCTGGTTTCCACCCTATGGCTATTACTGATTGCACTCACCGTAGCCTTACCTCTAGGACTGGGGGTAGCGATCTGGTTGTCGGAATTTGCCCCCAGAAACAGTCGCTTTGCTGGCAGCATCGGTATCACGCTGGATATCCTCGCTGGCGTGCCTTCCATCGTTTACGGCCTGTTTGGCAATGCCTTCTTCAGCATCTATCTGGGCTTGGGTTTTTCCCTGCTATCCGGTGGGCTGACCCTGGCCTGCATGATCCTGCCAGTGTTTGTGCGCACCTGCGAATCTGGATTGCGCGCGGTCAACGACGATTGGCGGCGCGGTGCCCTGGCATTGGGAATGACTCGCAGCACCACCATTTGGCACATACTGCTGCCGGCCGCACGTCCCGCTATTGTGGCCGGCCTGATTCTCGGTATTGGTCGTGCCACAGCCGAAACGGCAGCACTCCTGTTTACCAGTGGCTATGTTGATCGTATGCCTGGATCACTACTGGATTCCGGTCGGGCACTGGCGGTGCACATCTACGATTTGTCCATGAATGTCACCGGTGGCGATGGCGCAGCCTACGCCTCGGCGTTAGTACTGGTGATCCTGATCATTGTGCTCAACACCCTGGCGCAAAGCCTGGTGGACAGCTGGTTTAAACGGAGATTGACTATCCCATGAGCCGAAAAAAAGCAAGCAGCTATACCCTAGGAGAAATCAAACAAGGCACACCCTGTTGTGTGCCCGAACCTCATTTACAGATACAAGATCTTGCAGTGAGTTACAGCAGAAAAACCGTACTCTCGCAAGTGTCCCTTGATATTTACAAGGGCTGCATCACCGCGTTGATCGGTCCTTCCGGTTGTGGCAAGACTACTTTTCTTTCAACGTTGAATCGACTCACTGACCATCATGAGGGTGCTCGTGTCAGCGGGAAGATTCTGTTCGATGGCCAGGACCTGTTGAACGATCCCGTGGATACCCTTAAACTCAGGCGTCGTATCGGCATGATTTTTCAAAAGCCCAACCCGTTTCCATTGTCGATTTGGCGCAACCTGGAATTGCCCCTAAAGGAGCACGGTGTGCGCGACCACGGGCTACGTCGCCGCAAAATCGAACAGGCACTCAAAGACGTGGGCCTCTGGGATGAAGTGTTTGACCGTTTGGAAACTTCCGCCCTGGCCTTATCCGGCGGTCAGCAACAACGACTCTGCATTGCCCGTGCCCTGGTACTGAAGCCCGAAATTCTGTTGATGGACGAACCCTGCAGCGCGCTCGACCCGCTTTCTTCAGCGGTAGTAGAAGAATTGATTCTGCGCCTGCGCGATCGCTATACGGTAGTCATTGTCACTCACAATCTGGCCCAAGCCCGACGTGTAGCCAATTATGCAGGCTTTTTCTGGATGACCGAGCGAGTCGGCAAGCTGATCGAGTTCGGCCAATGCCAGCATTTATTCGAAGCGCCGATACACGAATTGACCGCCGCTTACATTTCAGGCGCCCGGGGGTAAACCAGATAGGTAAAGGTTTGCCTGAGGTGTCCTGATTTTCATGGAGCCCAAAGTTTCATAAAACACAGTATGGTCTCTGCACTGGCCCTGCAAGAAATAATGTTTGGAGTGATGACAGCTCGGGAACAATCCGTATTATCGACGACCATCCATTAAGTTTACTGACCGTAAGCCGGCATTATCCGGTTTATGGTGCCATACCAGCAAGTCAGAATCTGGCCGCCGATATTTATTCGGATTCCGTAACCATGACGATCAATCATCGATGAAATCCCTGGCTTCTTTGCGGGCCGTACACATCAATCCGCTCCGTGAATCCATTCTTCTTCGCCCTACTCTGTTTTGTGAATCCAATATAGCAATCGACAATGCTCCACGTGCATACTGACTGCCAGGCTCCAGGTGATCTCACAGTCCCATATCAGCTTGCATAAATGCATCCCCCTTACAACACTCAAGCAAACGATTTCACTATCGCAATCGATATCATTATTCTTCACCGCGGAATAGACCGGCCTTTTAAAAATGCACATTTAACGAGTTATTCAGCCTACAGATCTGTTTATATTGATTCAGTATAAATGTTGCATTTTAACAACAGTCAGATTTGACAAATATATAATTACAAATGGATAATCTGTGCACAGATATGGACATGAGCATATCATATGGGCGGAACGGTTTTTAAACTTATACCAGAAATAAATAATTGAATACTGAACTGAAGCTTTCACAAAAAAGGATAACAGCATGAAGATAAAGTCAGCCAAAAAATACCTACTTGGAATGATTGTTTTACCAGCATTGTTTTCTGGGACCGTCTTGGCTCATGAAACCTATGCTGATCATGATCATGATCATGACAGCACCGCATTAAAACCAGAAGCTTATGGAGTGGATGAGAGTGGTCAAGTCGTTAGAAATGCTACCGGTCTGTGCTGGCGCACTGGCTATTGGACACCTGCAATGGCAATACATGAATGTGACCCTGATCTGATTAAAAAGCCGGAGAAAGTCGTTGTAGCTCCCCCTCCTGAACCAGAACCCGTACCTGTGGCACCGCCTGAGAAAATCACCTTTTCCGCCGATGCGCTTTTCGATTTCGATAGTGCAAAATTAAAACCCAACGGTATTCAGGCATTAGATGATTTTGCAAACAGACTGCGGAACATTCAATACGACCTGATTATCGCTGTAGGCTACGCAGATCGTATCGGTTCTGATGAGTACAATAAAGCACTGTCAGTGCGTCGGGCTGAATCCGTTAAAGAATATCTGGTATCCAGCAGAGGTATCGATCCAAACCGCGTATTCACAGATGGTAAGGGTGAAGCCAATCCGGTTACCGGCGATTCCTGTAAAGGAGATAGAAGAACCAAAGCATTGATAGACTGCCTGGAACCGGATCGTCGCGTTGAAATCGAAGTAGCAGGAACCCGATCCAGATAGTAAACAAGCAATCCTTTAATCTTAAACTGAAAAAAAGCCCTGCCATTGTGCGGGGCTTTTTTTCTGATTCACAGACAAATGACTTATCCTGTTGAAGTCGATACCTTACTGGAAGCACGCTGGATTATTCCTGTTGAGCCTGCCGGACAAGTATTGCATGATCACGCCATCGCAATAAATGGGGGCCTTATTAAGGCCATCCTGCCAAAGACGGCAGCCCAACTGCAGTTCAGTCCGCGTGAACGCATCGTACTGGACGAGCATGTGCTGATTCCAGGTTTGATAAATTTACACACACATGCGGCCATGTCACTCATGCGCGGACTGGCCGATGATTTACCATTGATGGAATGGCTGAACCAGCACATCTGGCCAACCGAAAGACAACACGTCAGCGCTCATTTCGTCTTAGAAGGAGCTCAACTGGCCTGTGCTGAAATGCTAAAAGGCGGCATTACCTGCTTTAATGATATGTATTTCTTCCCGGAGGCCTGTGCAGAAGCGGCTCTGGCTGCGGGTATGCGTGCGGCCATTGGTATGATTGCTATCGACTTCCCCACCGTCTATGCCAGTGATATCGATGACTATTTGGCAAAAGGAATCGCATTACGCAACCAACTCCACCCGCATCCGTTATTATCATTCTGTTTTGCACCACATGCACCCTACACCGTTAGTGATCAGGCTTTTGCCAAGATACTCACCTACGCCGAACAGCTTGACCTCCCCATACATATACATTTGCATGAAACCCAGCATGAAATCAACAGCAGCCTTGAATCCAGCGGACTGCGGCCGATTGAGCGTTTACACCGACTGGGTATACTGAGTCCCCGCTTGATCGCAGTCCATATGGTGCATCTGACTGAAGATGAAATAAAGCTGATCAGCCAGCAAGGCTGCAACGTGGCACATTGCCCATCATCCAACATGAAACTCGCCAGCGGCTTTGCGCCTGTGACGACTCTGCTGGATTATGGTATAACCGTTGGACTAGGAACGGATAGCGCTGCCAGCAATAATCGTCTCGACATGTTTGCAGAAATGCGACTGGCCGCACTGCTTGCTAAAGCCAACAGTAACCGGGCGCATGCCCTGCCGGCACATCAGGCCCTCAGAATGGCAACACTGGAAGGCGCCAAAGCATTAGGACTAAATGAGATAACAGGCTCATTAACGGTTGGAAAAGCAGCAGATATTACGGCGGTCGATTTTTCCGATATTGACCTATCGCCTTGCTATGACCCGGCTTCGCACCTTGTTTATGCTGCCGGACGTGAGCATGTCAGCCATGTGTGGGTCAATGGTAAAATGCTACTGAACAATAAACAATTGACCACCCTGGATACGATGAAATTGCAACAGTACGCTACAGCCTGGCAAGCACGTATCAAGGCTTCTAACCAACAATAGATGGAAAAGGATAGCAAATGGAAAATGACGGCATCAATGCTGATCCACTCGAGCTAGAGAAATTTAGTCAACTGGCCCATCGCTGGTGGGATCCCAATAGTGAATTTAAACCGCTGCATGAGATTAATCCACTGCGCATGGACTATATCGAGCAATTCTCTGGACTAAAAGGGAAAACCATTCTGGATGTGGGATGCGGTGGTGGCATTCTGTCAGAAGGCATGGCCGTTCGTGGCGCAAATGTTACCGGTATCGACTTAAGCGATAAAGCGCTGAAAGTAGCCAAGTTGCACCTGTTGGAAAGCGGACAGCAAGTCGACTATCGCAAAATCACCGTTGAATCGCTCGCCACAGAACAACCACATCATTTTGATATTGTCACCTGTATGGAAATGCTCGAGCATGTCCCAGACCCACATAGTGTTGTACAGGCCTGTGCCCAGCTGGCCAAACCGGGTGGATGGGTTTTCTTTTCAACGATCAATCGGAATCCAAAGTCATATTTATTTGCCATCATCGGCGCCGAATACATACTGCAACTACTGCCACGCGGCACGCATGAGTACGCCAAATTTATCAAACCATCCGAACTTGCCCGTATGGCGCGTGCAGCAAATCTTACCGGAGAAAAAATTATTGGCATGACCTACAATCCTATCACCCAGGTCTATGCACTGGAACCCGATTCCAGCGTTAACTATATCATGGCATATCGCGCCTGATTCATAAGCATCCTCAATTAACGCATGCAGATTACTCAAATATTATCTGATGATTAAAGCCGTTCTCCTGGATCTCGATGGTACAGTCGCTGACACGGCCCCTGATCTGGGTCATGCCTTAAATCGACAGCGCAGCCTGCGCGGATTAGCACCCTTACCTATGACGCTGATCCGTACCGAAGCATCCGCCGGGGCGCGCGGACTACTGAGACTTGGATTTAATATCCAGCCAGATGACGCGCATTATGAAGGCATACGAGAAGAGTTTCTGAATTTTTATAGTGAACGTCTATGCCACGATACGATTTTATTCTCGGGCATGTCCGCATTACTGGACCAGCTGGATGCGCGTAGCCTGCCTTGGGGTATCGTTACCAATAAACCATCGCGTTTTACACATCCACTCATGCAACAACTGGGCTTGCATCAACGTGCCGCTTGCATTATCAGCGGTGACGAAACAGCGCATAGCAAACCGCACCCGGAACCCCTATTGGTCGCCAGCCGAAAACTCATGGTCACCCCTGCCGAATGCATCTATCTGGGTGATGACATACGGGATGTCAAAGCCAGTCTGGCCGCAGGAATGGAACCGATTATTGCGCGCTATGGTTATTTGGGAAATACGCATCCACCTGAAACCTGGGGAGCCAAATATCTCATAGATCACCCGCAAGATCTGCTGAATTATCTCTAAATTCTGTTAGAATAATGCAGGTTTCGATATTGACGATTGAACTTTTTCATTTCGTTACTATCTTATAGTTACCACAAAGAATACCGGGGACGATCTGGCTTCGACGTGGGTTGCAAAGCAGCGCAGGGCATACCGAGGACCAGAATACCTCGTAAATACATCTGGAAAAAAATAGTCGCAAACGACGAAAACTACGCTTTAGCCGCTTAATACGGCTAGCCTCTGCACCGATGGGCCTTAACGTCGGGTCTGGCAACAGACAGCAGAGTCATTAGCAAGGATCGCGTTCTGTAGGGTCACTTTACAGAACGTTAAACAATAGGTGACTCGCCTGCCATCAGCCCGCCAGCTGGCGGTTGTCAGGTTAAATTAAAGAGCATGGCTAAGTATGTAGAACTGTCTGTAGAGGACTTGCGGACGCGGGTTCGATTCCCGCCGTCTCCACCATCTTCCGGTCTCACCAAGACCAACTTGGACCAGCTAAGACCCAGGTAAAACCGGGTCTTAGACCCGGTCTTACAAACCCACCACTAGTCTCGGTTGGTCTCCAAAAGCCTCGGTTGTGGCAAAAAAATGACACAAATTTGCCACAAGTCATTTTTGCCGATAACCACACCGCAGCGTATGGCACAGAAAATTGTCTTCGAATACGACGGCACATTTATCAGCGAACTCTCCCCGATTGCCGGAGATTTGACAGCTCACTATATCAAAACGGCTGAACGCTCAAGTTTCGAGCAAGAAAAAAAGAAAAAGTATCAGGTCTTGCGATACAACATCCACGCTGCTCCTTCTCTATATTCTCAATTGTTGCTTACATTAATGCAAAACGTGACACTTATGTGTGGGCAATAGATTTCGCAATCAGGATGAATGGCCTTATAAATGATGCTCAATATCCATGCGGCCATGTAGGATACGCACAATTTCTATTTGATCTTTTCCTGCATGGCGAAAAAAGATTAAATGTTTACCTACTCCGTATTTATAATAGCCTTTACGAATTTCAAAGCATGAACGACCTATTTCCGGTTTGCTCGCCAAATCATGAAACGCTGAATCGAGTTGACTCAGATAGCGCCTTTGTTGCTTCTCACCCCATTCTTTGAGTGTATAACGACCAATCGAAAGCATATCAGCCTTTGCCTTCTGTGTAAGTGTGAATGATCCCATCTACTTTTCATCTTCCAATTCATCCAGAATGTTTTGCAATGAATAATCAGACGTGCCGCTTTGTTCACCCTCAATCAAAGCATGGCGCAATGCTTCCAGTTTAATTTCGCGTTCCTCAAGCAAACGGAGTCCCGCCCGTATGGCTTCGCTGGCCGAGCCATAACGTCCGGTTTCAACCTGGTGCGCCAGAAATTTCTCAAAATGCTTACCCAATGTCACACTGGTATTTTTTTGCACAGGCATAACAATCTCCATCAAACACTTTTTGATACCTAATTATAATATTTATTGGTATAATTGGCAATTAAAGCCATTAAATTCGAAAAACTGTGAGATTTTTTTCAAAAGGTATCAGGTCTTGTAATGCAACGTCTATACTGCTTCCCCTCTATATTTTCAGTTGTTACTTACATTGAGATGTGTTGTCAAATATGGAGTCCATCGGGTAAATTCCAGCAAAGGTACGTAAAGCCCAATGGATAACTATCCGTCTACAAGCGCCCACTTTTTCCCAGGCGTCGATTAACCATCCAGCGGTAGAGCGACGACAGCAATGGTCGAATCACTGGCAAACCGATGAACCAAGCCAGCGGTTTTAGGCGCGGCACTCGGGCCATCAGCAAAATATAGGCATCCAGTTCGGAAAATACCTGTTGGCGTTCATCGCGCACATGCAGCTCGGTCATGGCCTTGTAGGGATCGATGCCAATATCGCGCAGATGGGCATCCTGCCCAGTGATATCAAACCAGCACACATCTTCACCTTCTTTTCCCGCCAATTTCTCATAGTTTTTTCGGTCTTTGATGCAACTTGGGCAAGCGCCATCGTAGTAGACGGTAATCTTTTTTTTTGATTGATTCATATCAACACACCCTGTGGTGAAAAATAACAATCTACCGCGAACAATATATTGACATCCTCCCCTTCCTAAACGAAGGGGATTCCTAGCGACTTATTAAGCCGTTAAGAGTAGGTTTGTATTGCTACTGTCTACTGGTTCCTGCTTCTTAGACGAAACTAACGTTTCAACTCCACAGGCTAACAAGCGATGTCCTCGCTCAAGTACATTCAAGGCACCTACCAAGTCGGCATTGGCTTTAAATCCACATTCTGTACATTCAAAAGCACTTTGGCTTTTGCGATTGTCACGACTAACATGTTGACATCTAGGGCAGGTTTGAGAGGTGTATTGAGGGTTTACCTTCAATACATCCCCGCCTGAACAAGCCTGTTTATACTCCAAGAACGAAACGAACATTCCCCATCCTTGGTCAAGAATGGATTTGTTTAGACCCGATTTCGCTTTGACGTTTTTACCATGCTTTTCAACACTGCCCTTGGCACTCTTAGACATGTTTCCTATCTTTAAATTCTCAACTACGACCATTGCGTGATTTTTGCTGATTTCGGTTGAGGTTTTGTGTAAGAAGTCTAAACGAGCATTGGCAATACGCTCATGCAGGCGGGTAATGATTTGTTTCTGCTTTTTCCAGTTAGCAGAGAAACGGACTTTTTTAGACAGCTTACGCTGTTCAAAAGCCAGTTTCTTTGATAACTTTCTGAAACTGTTTAAAGGTTCTACGTATGAGCCGTCTGACAAGGTTGCAAAGCGGGTAACGCCCATATCAACACCAATCATACTGGTTGAGCTATGACGCTTTAGCTCGGTCTCGTACTCAGTCTGAATCGACACGTACCAATAACTGCCTTTACGGGAAATCGTCATATTTTTAACGTCACCAATGACTTGGCGTGAATTACGATATTTCACCCAACCGATTTTAGGCAAGAACACTTTGCAGACTCTTGCTCCAGCTTAAATCCTTGTGGATAACGAAAGCTGTCACTCAAACCTTTTTTCTTGAATTTTGGAATCCGTTTTAAAGGCTGTTTTTTATCAAAACCGTCTTTGAACGCTTTTTCTAAGTTTTTTAAGGCTTGTTGCAACGGTTGAGAATGAACGGTTTTTAGAAATCCATAATCTTCTGAGGATTTCCATAGCTTTAGCCAAAATGACAACTCGTTGTACCAAAGCAATGGCTGTTTCTGCTCTAATCTGAACAGATTCATTGCTAAGGCTTTATTCCAAACAAACCGATTAGCACCCGCAAACTCAACCATCTTCTGTACTTGGTCAGAATTTGGATTGAGTCGAGATTTAAAGGCTTTGCGTATAATCTGCTTCATGGTTATAATTATACAAAAAGGAATTTGTCTATGCAAGTTAATAACGATGTAAGAACAGGAAGACATTGCGTTTTTAATCTTCATGTTCATTTGGTCTTTGTAACAAAATACCGTAGAGATGTTTTCTCCGGAAGGGTATTAATTGATTTGGAAGAAATATTTAAAAACGTGTGTTTGGATTTTGAAGCAGAATTGGTGGAATTTAACGGTGAGCATGATCATATTCACCTTTTAGTTAACTATCCACCAAAAATTGCTATTTCTAACTTGGTAAATAGTTTGAAAGGCGTTTCAAGCCGACTTATTCGCAAAAAGAATTATCCCGAAATTAAAAATAAGCTTTGGGGTAATATGCTTTGGAGTCCAAGCTATTTTGCGGGTAGTTGTGGTGGAGCACCATTCTCGATTATTAAGCAATATATTGAACAACAGCAAAGACCGCATTAAACAGGCTTCGCCTGTGCGCTTATATCTCCGCCCTGAAGGACGAAGTTTTAAGCGCTATTTGATAAACACAAAAAAGAATTAACAAACCGTACTGCTTTAGGGTTTCAAGAAAAAAGGTGTCAGGTCTTACAACACAACACCATGTTGCTCCTTCTCTCTATTTTTAGTTGTTGACTTACATTAATGCAAGACGCGACCCCTATGGGCGCGACCCCTATGTGCGGCTTCTATGTACACCAGGCCCTGTCGGCGTATCTCCAACAAAACACGCGCGCAGCTCGGCAAATGTCGAGACGATTACCCTGAAACAATTATTTTGGGCTGAGTTAATTCTGCAAGTTGATCTATGGACAACTGTCGTGTTCGTTTGGGTTAACAAATGCTTGTTCGAATTATTGCGGAAAGTATATGGCCTGTCATAGAATCTCTATTTTGATTTGTGTATGCGTCGCCTTGTGATAACCACAAGCACCGCAACGACAAGAGGATCGGTACGGATACCATGCAGAATTTCTTAGAGCTTCACCTCAAACCAGAGTCCCGGATGCGGTACGGGTTGCCCGACATTTCGTACCCCACCCCGGCGGTCAATATGCAGTCGGTCCCGTTCGCGGATAGTGAATCACCCCTGCTGGCCGTGATGTTGCATGGACTGCAGCAGCGTAATCGGGCTGGCGAGGCCCAATATGGCAGCAGAAGGGTCTTGTCACCCGACCAGCCGCCCGCGTGGTGACGGAGTTGGGCATCGACTACGCACTACCCGATCAGGCAGACCCGGAGTCTGTCTCTGGAAAAACCAGCGAAGCGGAAGAAACCCAGACATCAGTACCGCCACCGGCCTGGCGCAGCGAGCGCCAGCAACCGCACACTGCCCAGGGGCGCTTTCGGGGCTGCCTGTTGGGTGGCGCAGTCGGCGATGCACTCGGCGCACCAGTCGAGTTCATGACGCAAACCCAGATTCTCCACCACTTCGGCCCCAAGGGCATCACCCAGTACGCACCGGCTTACGGTGGGCTGGGGATGATCACCGATGACACGCAGATGGCTCTATTCACCGCAGAAGGGCTGATCCGAGGTTGGGTGCGCGGCTGCCTCAAAGGCATCACGACCTATACCGACGTGACGGCCCATGCCTATCTGCGCTGGCTGCAAACCCAGGGTGAGCGCCCGAACCGCAATATTCGTTTCGGTACTGATGAGCCTGGCTGGCTGTTTCAACAGCACCAGCTGCACAGCTGTCGTGCGCCGGGCAACACCTGCCTATCCGCTCTACAGGCGATGCGCTCCCTCGGGGAACCCGCCCGCAACGACAGCAAGGGCTGCGGCGGCGTCATGCGGGTTGCACCGGTCGGATTGTTCGCTTGGCGCCAGCACACATCGTCCCAGGACACCTTCCGGCTGGGCACCGAGCTGGCAGCGCTGACCCACGGCCACCCCACCGGGGCACTGACTGGTGGCGTTCTGGCGGTGCTGATCCAGTTGTTGACGGATGGCGCTGCGCTGCTCGAGGCACTGGCGGCTTCCAAGGTCATCCTGCGGGCGGAGGCCGGCCATGAGGAGACGCTGCGTGCGATTGAGTTGGCCGAGGAGCTGGCTATTTCCGGCTTGCCGCATGAAGAAGCCGTTGCCCGGCTGGGTCAGGGCTGGATCGCGGAGGAAGCACTGGCGATCTCCATCTATTGCGCGCTGGTCGCCCGTAACTTTAAGCATGGCGTGATCCTGGCGGTAAACCACGATGGCGATTCCGACTCGACCGGATCGATCGTCGGCAACCTGCTGGGCACCATCCATGGCGTAGAAGCGATCCCGGCCGAATGGCTAGAGCCGCTTGAACTACGCGACGTCATCACCGAACTGGCAGACGACCTCTACACATTCATAGACTGGGAGATCGGCTGCGATGAGCACAGCGAAAACAAAGCGTTGAATCAACAAATCTTACAGAAATACCCGGGATCTTGAGATGGTATGAACCAACAAAGCGGAAATCGATGGGACCCATCTGGCGCGCCCCACAAGAGATGGCATTGTATAGATGTCGTCAACCCGCCAAATGTCCAGCAACGAGAAGATCTGCTACATCCACATCATAGAGCACCCCGACCTGGACGAGGCCAAGCTGACGTTGTTCGATGACCTTTGATCGACGACCCAGCATGACGAGCAGCTGTGGGCAACAGGCGGCCCCGTCATAGACAAGGGCATCCCAAACAAAAGACCGCTGCATAACTGGTTATCTTGGGCTGGGAAAGATTTTTAAGTGTTTGATTTATCAATGCTGCAAGTAATCAGAAAAGCTCAAAAACACAGTTATGCAGCGGTCTTAACAATGAAGACAGGCTTGATCCAAAGTCCGGTGAACCGATGTCAATACGCGTTCAATTCGTTCAATTCTGCGGATAGGAATCGAACTGAGACCCAGTCTCTCAAATCATCCGCTAAATTAGATTATTACTAATCCGGATATCCTTGCATCAACGATGATGACCGCCTCTATGGCCGCCTCTCCGATGCCCACCGCGATTGCCTTTATGACCGCCGCCACGATGACCGCCATCGAAATGGCGATGCCCGCCACGAAAGTGCCGATGGCCACCATGGGAGTGGCGGTGTCCACCACGAAAATGCCGAGGCCCACTACGAAAGTGCCTAGGCGCACCAAAGAACCGCTGATTACCGTAAAATGGCGATCGATATCCGTAACTGGCTCTAACCCCGCCATAATAGCCCGTTCCTCCATATCCATAATAAGGCGGCGCCACACACCCGCTCAGAAAAAAGATCGTCATTACGGCAAAAAGAATAATCCATTTTTTTGCATTCATAGTGCACCTCCAAAACATCCTCAAGGGAGCTGACTATTTTTTTAATTTCAAAGTCAAAACAATTAAGTCAGCAACTCAATATCCAATCCTGGCTGCTCATTAATCCATACCGGGAGCAAACTGATAGCACATGAGTTTCAGACATTGTATGATCTTAAAGCTGAATAGCAGCTGAACGCACCGCCTACCGGCAGTGAACAATCCCAGGCTTATTGAATGCGACTATATTGAATGCGACTACGGGTAACATAGCGCATTATCATGGGCAGAAAGCGGACATCCCGACGATATCCCAATCCAAGAACCGGATCAGATACAGATAATATCGGTTATTTTTTTGAACTTCAGGTGTTATGATAAATCACAAGATGACGTCCACCTTGGGTGTTACTCAGCTTTCTGACACCTCCCTTTTCGGAATTAGAGTGATCCTGACGGCGGACTTACTACGCATAACTGTTCACGATCACCTCTTTCAGGAGAAAATTCATTGAAACGACGCACTGTGTTACAAGGCTTTAGCGTCCTGGTCGCATTGCCGCTCATCCCCGCATGCTCACGCTCACCAGGGGCTGGTGAAGCATCCAGCCTGATTACACCCCTCAAAAAGCCGCATGAAGAATGGCGCGCATTAGTCTCACCCAGGGCTTATCAGATACTCTTTGAGGAGGCAACCGAACGTCCGGAATCCAGCAATCTGGTTTACGAGGATCGTGACGGCACCTTTATTTGCGCCGCCTGCTATCTGCCGCTGTTTGAAAGCGCGAATAAATATGAAAGCTGGACCGGCTGGCCCAGTTTTACCCAGCCTATTGCCGGGCACGTAGCAACCAGGATTGACTTCAAGATGATCTGGCCACGCACCGAATACCACTGCGTACGTTGCGGCGGACATCAAGGACATTTATTCAGCGATGGCCCGCCACCACGCGGCGAGCGTTGGTGCAATAACGGCATTGCTTTAAAATTTGTGCCAACAGATGAACCCCTGCCCGCACTTAGAAGCTGAGGATATTAATTGATGCCTCATCGGCTTACTAACAAGTACGTGTCACGTGCCGGGGAGACATCATCATTGACATTCAAAGGAAACGGATGGCTCTGTGCAACATTACATGTGCCGTCAGAGCTACAAAACACGCTATTTTTATATATATTCAGGCTTACCATCTTTTAGAAAACGATGAAAAATGAAAACTGGCTGAGGCGCTGGAAGCAGGAGGCGATTGGCTTTCATCAGGATCAGATTAACCCCTATTTACGCCAATACTGGCCAGCATTGAATCTTTCTTCCGGCAGCGAAGTGTTTGTGCCGCTGTGTGGTAAAAGCCGCGATATGCTCTGGCTGCGTCAACAGGCACATGCCGTATTGGGCGTCGAATTAAGCCCTATCGCGGTACAAGCCTTTTTCAGGGAAAACAATCACACGCCACAGCGCATTGCACGCAGATCTTTCGATCAATTTGAAACAACGGATATCCGTATCTTATGCGGTGATTTTTTCGATCTGAGCAAAGCGGATCTGGCGAAGATCAGCGCTGTCTATGATCGCGCATCCCTGGTTGCATTGCCGCCTGCGATACGCAAGCATTATGTGCGTCACCTGCTGCACATCTTGCCTCCGGCAACACAAATACTGCTCATTACTTTCGACTATCCCCAGACGGAAATGTCCGGCCCGCCATTCTCGGTGACTCCGGATGAAGTCACCGCGCTCTATCATGAACATGTCGAAATAAAACTGTTAACGCAATGCGACGTGCTCGCCCAGAATCCACGCTTTCAGAAACGCGGACTGAGCCGCGCGCAGGAAAGCATCTTCATGCTGACATTACCGGATTAACCGGGTGGATATTCTGGCTGACCGGATCGCGCCGTTGACCTACATTCGCAACGACCCTCACCCATATCTGCCCCTATCAGCCAGCCCATACGAAACTCCTGCCATACACAGACAGGCCTGTCATCTTGATTGATTTCGGGTCAGGATAATTGCTACGTTAATGGGCAACGCGCCACGGTGCAATATCCGATCCAGTAATGAGTTGGTGATTGTGCACATTAAATCCATCAAAATCCGCTCGCTCACGGGCGCTGATCAGATGGCGGCCCGATGCAACATGAATTTCGGCCTGCCCCGCTGCGACGGCAACCTCATTATTTCCATCCTTGTGCATCTGGATACTAAAACGTGAGCCAACATTCCGGATGAATGCTTTACCTACTTTTATTTCCGGTTTATCAGCCATATCCCCCTTGATCTCAAAATAGACATTCCCCCTAAGCACCTCAATCTGCGGCGGCTGCCTGTTGGTTATGCCAACAGAGCTATTTGCATCCAGCGCAATATGAATATGGGGTGCGGCCATGATATTCAGACGCTCATCAGCTGCCGTCTCATAAAGTCGGGTCGACTGCGGATTTGCAATATACCAGGCCAGTAAGCCCAGAAACATCCCAGTTCCAATGATCGTGCAATGTAATAAAAAACGCCGCCAACTGAAAACAAAGGTGTGGGGCGATGAAATAGGTGGTTTGGTTATCGGCATAGGTCATCCGTCTAGATAAAATATCCAATTACACTATAATTTACACCAAAAAAACCAGCTTTAAAACTTATCTTGAATAGAAATCGGGTATCAACCCTGCTTCATCAGGCTTGATCATGCCAAGGTTGAAGAAAAATTATACGACTTTCAATATCTCTCGTCTATCCCCCATGAACACACCATCACGTCGTATCGCACACCTCGACATGGATGCCTTTTATGCGTCCGTCGAACTACTCCGTTATCCGGAGTTACGCGGATTGCCTGTTGTCATTGGTGGGCGAATGGATCACCGGCCTGTCAGGCTGGCCGACGGCAGCTTGCATTTCTCCAGGTTACACGAATATGCCGGTCGGGGCGTTATCACGACTTCCACTTACGAAGCGCGGGCGGCGGGTGTGTTCTCTGGCATGGGTGTCATGAAGGCGGCACGACTTGCTCCTCATGCCATTTTACTGCCGGTTGATTTTGAGATCTATCGTCACTATTCGCGTCTGTTCAAAACAGCCGTTGCTCGGATTACCACTCAGATTGAAGACACCGGTGTTGATGAAATATACATGGATCTCAGCGATCTGCCGGATGACACCCCGACACTCGCACAACGTATCAAGCAAGCAGTGCGCGATGCAACCGGGCTCTCCTGCTCTATTGGTATCACGCCCAACAAATTACTGTCAAAAATATGCTCAGACCTTGAGAAGCCGGATGGCCTCACCATTCTCGGCATGCCGGACATTCCCAACCGCATCTGGCCACTGTCCGTACGTAAAATCAACGGTATTGGTCCCAAGGCTACCCAGAAGCTCGCATCACTGGGCATTACCACTATTGCCGAACTGGCGCAGGCCGAGCTGAATTTTCTCCAGATCCATTTTGGGCGCAGCTACGCCATATGGTTATCTGAAGCATCCCATGGAATCGACACACGGCCACTCATCAGCAATACCGAACCCAAATCAATCAGTCGGGAAACGACTTTTGAACGGGATCTCCACCCCCGTTACGACCGGCCTGCTTTATCGGAATTCTTCACCGCATTATGCAAGCGCGTGGCAGCGGATCTTCAGAAAAAAGGGTATGCCGGACGCACCATCGGTATCAAGCTGCGCTTTGAAGATTTTCATACCGTGACACGAGATGTGACATTGGCGACACATACGGCCGACCCCATCTCCATACGCCGCGCAGCAGGGGAATGCTTGAAACGAGTGCCCCTGAAAAAAAAGCTCCGGTTACTCGGTGTACGCGTCAGTGCACTCGCCACCATTCATTCCCTGCCAACCCTCAATACTTCGCCTCAACAAGAATTGTTATTGGCACCTTGTTCTCCATTCCCTGCCTCTGAATAAGCTTGTCTTCAATAAGCGTTACCCTCAGGAGTACAGCCACTCTGCTAACAGATTCCATTGATTCAGGCGCACCACAGAAACGAGCTGCTATCCAGCAGGAATGATCGTTTAAGCACGTACTACACCCATTTATATCCGCAATCATCAAAACAAAACAGATGTTTAGACCCCCGCCACCTTCCCCCATGAATCGCGCAATGTCACCGCACGATTAAAGACAGGTTTACCTGGTCGGGAATCGATGCGATCCGCTACAAAATAACCATTACGTTCAAACTGAAAACGCTGCTCAGGTTCTGCCGCGCTAAGCGAAGGCTCCACATAAGCGCTGATCGTTTCCTTCGAATCCGGATTCAGAGAGGCTTTGTAATCCTGATTGCCGGCACCTGGATAAGGATCAGCAAACAGACGATCATACAATCGGATTTCGGCTGACTGAGCATGCCTGGCCGAAAGCCAGTGAATGTTTCCCTTGACCTTGCGCGCAGTAGCGCCAGCAGTACCGCTTTTGGTCTCGGGATCATAGATACAATGCACGGCTTCGATCTCACCTGCTGCATTTTTCACTACCTGTACGCATTTTATAATATATGCATAGCGCAAACGGACTTCGGTTCCCGGCGCAAGGCGGAAATAACCTTTGGGAGGCGTTTCCATAAAATCATCCTGCTCAATATAGAGTATCTTTGACAGCGGTACGGTACGCTTTTCCCATTCCGGTTTTTGCGGGTGATTGGGTGCATCGCAGGCTTCTTCCTGATCATCCGGATAATTATCAATAATCAGCTTTAATGGTTTGAGTATTGCGATACGACGTGGCGCACAGGCATTCAGATCTTCTCGCAAGCAGTCTTCCAATACGCCCATATCTATCCATGAATCCGCCTTACTGACGCCGATACGTTCGATAAACAGGCGAATTGATTCAGGTGTATAGCCACGACGACGCACTCCAACCAGCGTATTCAAACGCGGATCATCCCAGCCATCAACATACCCCCCATCCACCAGTTCGATTAACTTGCGCTTACTCATCACGGTATAGGTCAGATTCAGACGCGCAAATTCAATTTGCTGGGGATGACAGGGTACTTTTTCCTTGAGTTGATCCAATATCCAGTCGTAAAGGGGCCGATGGTCTTCAAATTCCAGAGTGCACAGCGAATGGGTAATATTTTCCAGTGCGTCGGAAATACAATGCGTATAGTCATACATGGGATAAATACACCACTTGTTACCCGTGCGTTGGTGATGAATATGCCGGATACGATAGATAACCGGGTCACGCATATTCATATTAGGCGCAGCCATATCGATTTTAGCTCTCAATACATGCGCACCATCCGGAAACTCTCCTGCTCTCATGCGACGAAACAGGTCGATATTTTCCGCCACGGGGCGATCCCGATAGGGACTGTTTTCACCTGGGCTGGTCAGAGTTCCCCGTTGCTCACGGATCGCTTCACCGGTGAGGCTGTCCACGTATGCTTTTTTCTGACTGATCAGATATTCCGCAAACGCATACAGCTGATCGAAATAATCAGATGAATAATACTGGTGTTGTCCCCAATCAAAACCCAACCATACAACGCTATCACAGATCGAGTCAACATACTCCTGCGCTTCCTTTTCTGGATTGGTATCATCAAAACGTAGATGACATGTGCCGCGATAATCGTGGGCCAAACCAAAATTGAGACAAATGCTCTTGGCATGGCCAATATGCAAATAACCATTTGGTTCGGGAGGAAAGCGGGTTTCCACGCGTCCACCCCATTTCCCCGTGTGATTATCCTCTTCAATAATGCTGCGTATAAAATTGGAAGAAACCGGTGTTGCAGGTGAGTTCATTGCAGATTTATCTTTCAAAGTTAGTCTCTCGGAATAGGATTTATGATATTTTACTGATCAAATCTCTCGTATGGATGGCACAGGCTGTTTTTAATTATCAGGACACATCCTGATAATTATCGAAAGAATTATAGCGGGCACAGATTTAAAATCCACCCGATCCATTTGATTCTCTAAAAACTACAGGCCATTCAGCCCGACAAATTATCAAAATAATGCGGGACACCAAACAGCACATCCATCAATCATCTTAATCAAGACACTCGATGTCATGCACAAAATATTAATTGATTGATAAATTTGACATCGGTGATTATCTGGCATAGAATCTGCGGTTCTTTTTGGACATGTAGGATAGGCTTTTGTGAAAACATTTTCAGCCAAACCGCACGAAGTCAGTCATGACTGGTTTGTCATTGACGCGACCGACAAAGTGCTAGGGCGTCTCGCTACGATTATTGCACACCGTTTACGTGGCAAGCATAAACCCATCTATACACCGCATGTTGATACCGGTGATTATATTGTTGTGGTTAACGTTGATAAGTTACGTGTGACCGGTAATAAAGCAGAAGACAAGATATATTATCGCCATACTGGATATCCAGGTGGCATATACCAGACCAGCTTTAAGAAAATGCATGCGCGTTTTCCAGGACGTCCTTTAGAGAAAGCAGTCAAAGGAATGCTACCGAAAGGTCCGCTCGGGTATGCCATGTTAAAAAAGCTCAAACTTTATGCGGGTGAAGTACATCCTCATGCAGCCCAACAACCTCAATTACTTGAAGTCAGGACTTAATTTATGAGCGTTCAATACAACTATGGCACAGGCAGACGTAAAAGTTCTGTGGCCCGAGTGTTTATTAAGCCAGGCAGCGGTTCAATTATTGTTAATAGCAAGCCTATCGATGAGTATTTCTCACGAGAAACAGGACGCATGATTGTACGTCAGCCACTCGAGCTAACCGAAAACCTCACCACATTTGACATTATGGTCAACCTGCATGGTGGCGGTGAATCGGGGCAAGCCGGCGCCATACGTCACGGAATTACCCGGGCATTGATTGATTATGATGCTACGCTGAAGCCTGCATTGAGCAAGGCGGGTCTGGTTACACGCGATGCACGAGAAGTTGAAAGAAAGAAAGTCGGTTTACGCAAGGCACGGCGGCGGAAACAGTTTTCTAAACGATAATTATCTGCATACTGAAAAAGCCGCCTACTCATGGCGGCTTTTTTATTTGAATCTTGCTATTCTAAAAGCAGCCGAGGCGGGCAATCTCTCGTAACCAATTGGAGTCACAATGATTAATGTTGGTATTGTTGGCGGAACCGGTTATACAGGCGTAGAGTTACTACGTATCCTATCCCAACACCCTGAAGTCAATATTCAAACGATTACTTCGCGTAATGAAGCAGGCATTGAGGTAGCGGAGCTATTTCCCAGCCTGAGGGGACATATCAAACTAAAATTTAGTGATCCAGTTGAATCTGAGCTGAATCAGTGCGATCTTGTTTTTTTTGCAACACCGAATGGCATTGCCATGCAGCAAGCTCAAACGCTGTTGGATGCCGGTGTCAGAATTATAGATTTAGCGGCGGATTTTCGCATTAAAGATATTGCTGAATGGGAGAAGTGGTATGGCATGCGTCATGCCTGCCCAGGATTGGTAGCGGAAGCGGTTTATGGCCTACCTGAAATTAATCGAGAAGAAATAAGGAAAGCACGCCTGATAGCCAATCCTGGTTGCTACCCTACTGCGGTGCAGCTGGGTTTTTTACCCTTGATAGAGGCTGGTATTGTTGACAATCAGAATTTAATCGCCGATGTGAAATCGGGTGTTTCCGGTGCGGGAAGAAAAGCGGAGGTACACACACTACTGGCAGAAGCAGCTGATAACTTCAAAGCTTATGGTGTGCCGGGACATCGACATTTACCTGAAATCAAGCAAGGCTTATCCAATATTGCCAAAGAGCCGGTCGATCTCATATTCGTCCCGCATCTCACACCCATGATCCGAGGTATCCATGCCACGCTCTACGCAAACCTTGCTGCCCATATCGATTTACAAACATTATATGAGCAACGTTATGCCAAAGAGCCATTTGTTGATGTATTGCCCGCAGGAAAGCATCCCGAGACACGTTCCGTACGTGGCTCCAATCTGTGCCGTATCGCTGTGCATCAACCCCAGGGAAGAAATACTGCAGTCATTCTGTCGGTTACCGATAACCTGGTCAAAGGCGCGGCAGGCCAAGCCGTACAAAACATGAACCTAATGTTTGGTTTTACGGAAACGCTCGGTATTAATTTTGTGCCTCTATTGCCGTAAATAGGATTATCTTTTTATTAGAAAAATAATTTCCAATTATCTTTTCTTCCTGTCATCCTATATCATCCATAGGAAATAATTTATTGTTTCAATGTATGCTGGGTCGATCTACCTATTTTCTTGCTGGTCTCATAACTTTGAGTACGTATAAGGTCTCAAATGATCAAGCTATTTAGAAAGAATCCGGAGATTCTCGCTTCACAAGTTGTAATCAAGCCGCATACACCATGGTATTCTCGCCTATTTGTTGTCGCTATCTTTATTGCATTACTCTTAGCGCTCTCTTGGGGCATGTATAAGGCGGGCATTCAATCTGCGAAATTTAATCAGAAGGTTGAACAGAAAACATTAGAGCATTTATATGATTTAGATACTTGCTCAAAAAACAAAAAACAGGAACTCTGTACAAAAATAGCAGGACTCATACGTCAGTCACAAATAAATAACACCACTCATCAGGATATTGCCAAAGAAGTTAAATCTCTTGGTGACGAAAATAATCGACTGAAAGAAGAACTCGCTTTTTTTCAGCGCCTCATGTCAGGTAACGGAGAAATCAGCAGTGGTGTTTCTATCTACCATTTTAATCTCAGAAAAGAAACATTACCCGGAAAATATCGCTATGCACTCTCACTCGTTCAAGGTGGACAAAGACCCAAAGATTTTCAAGGTAGTTTAAAATTCTCAGTGAATCTAGTACAGAGTGGGCAAAAAAAAACAATACCATTGACTCATAAAAATACCTCAAAAGAGTTTTCGATTAATTTCAAGTTTTATCATAGAATAGAAGAAAATTTTCAGGTACCCCTCGATACGATTGTCGAGAGCCTGCAAGTACAGGTGTTTAAGCATGATGAAACCGAAGCCATATTAATGCAAACGGTTAAACTGTCTACGTGAAGGGGAAAAACTATGTTTGGAAAAAAAAAAGAGAATAAACTTCACAATCATATTGATTCACTCATTGGATCAAACACGCATATTGTGGGTGACATCAACTTCAGCGGCGGTTTGCGTGTGGACGGCTGCATCAGTGGGAATGTAATTGCCACTGAAGACGAGCATAGTACGATTGTATTGAGTGAACAAGGCACTATAGAAGGCAAAATAGACGTCACGAATGTCGTTATCAACGGCACTGTTACTGGCCCAATATATGCCAGTGGATATATAGAACTACAAGCAAAGGCAAGAGTCTTTGGGGATGTGCACTATGGCTCCATGGAAATTCAACTAGGCGCATCCGTTGATGGAAAACTGATTCATCAGAATAAACTGCCCACCGAAAAATTAGTCACATTTATTCCTGCTGCAACTGATTGATTGTTTATGTACATACAATCTTCATAAATATATTTAAGCGCATCACACAATATATTGGCAAGCCGGGAATCTATTCCGGTTTGCCAAGTCTAATTAATTTCCCATTGTTTATTAATTTTGTATTTGAGAATTCAACATGAGCACTACTATGGTAACAAGCAATTTGACTACTGACGCACCGTCAGCATTATTATTTACTGATAATGCAGCCACTAAGGTCAAACAACTGATTGAAGAGGAAGGCAACGATAATCTTAAACTGAGAGTCTTCATCAGCGGTGGTGGATGTTCGGGCTTTCAATATGGTTTTACTTTTGATGAATTAGTCAATGAAGATGATACCGTAATAGAAAAAGATGGTGTCAAACTACTGGTTGATCCCATGAGTTTCCAATACCTGATAGGAGCTGAAATTGATTATCAGGAAAATTTACAAGGTGCTCAATTTACCATTAAAAACCCTGGTGCTTCGAGTACCTGCGGTTGTGGATCCTCTTTCTCAGTATAAATTCAATCAGCGCTATCGGCTATTTCTCAACACATCCAGAACCGTTTGTGTCGGCATACCGTCCACTGCCAAGCCTGAATTTTCCTGAAACTGCTGGATAGCCCGACGCGATTCCTTACCCAAGTTGCCATCAATCTCACCATTATAGTATCCTCGTTTTTTTAATTCTGCCTGCAATTCAAACTTATCATCCGCATTGAGTGATCCCGCAGGGCGAGGCCATGGCTGAATCAAACTAGCCTGGCCCGCCAAGCGATCCGCCAGCAACCCCACGGATAAGGCATAGAAGTCTGAATTATTATAGCGTTTAAGCACAAAAAAATTACGCATCATCAAAAAAGCAGGGGCCTTTGCATCTGACATGAACTTGAGCTCCGCTCTTTTTTCGGACTGGGGAAATGAGCCTCCACTCGCCCGTAAGAAACCCAGCTTTTCCCATTCTGCCAATGTTTTGGTTGCATCTTCATAATCCATACCATTTACAGGCGACTTGACCTCATATCCCCATGTTTCATCTGTACGCCACCCATTTTTTTTCAAAAGATTGGCTGCTGTCGCGAGCGCATCAGGAATTGAATTCCAGATATCACGAGAACCATTTCTATCCATATCGACAGCATATGCCAGATAACTCGTCGGAATAAACTGCGTGTGCCCCATTGCGCCTGCCCAGGAACCCATAAGCTGCTTAGTCGAGATATCACCCGATTGTAGGATTTGCAGCGCCGCAATCAGCTGGGAGCGGGCGAATTTTTTACGGCGATCATCCGCATAAGCCAATGTGGCAAGCGCTCGGGGAACATAGTGCAGGCGATCGGTGCGTTCAAGTACTGCACCATAACTTGACTCAACTGACCAGATTGCTAATAAAATAAACTTATCCACCCCAAATTTCTGCTCAATTGCGGCAAGTTCAGGCGCATGCAGATTTGCCATATGCCGACCATTCCTGATGGATAAGGGATTCACTCTTGCATCAAGATAATCCCATATCTTGCTAATAAATTCTGGCTGATATCTCGCCTTCCTCAGTACCTCAGAATCCGGTGTCGTTATACCATCAAATGCCTGATCATAAACAGACCGCTGAATACCATTTTGAGTTGCGGTACCATAAAAATCAGTGATCCACCGCTGGAAATCGGCATCCGCATTTGCCTTCATGGGTATTAAATTAAAAACAATGGCGATTGCTATAATGCCTGACCTGTGGATTGAATATTTAAAATATTTCACAAAACTTATCCTGTAATGGAGTTGCTATCGATAACATAGAAAAAAACGGATCATACTTATCATTACACCATTTATCACATCAGTTACCAGATTCTATTTTTTAGCCACGCTATTCTGATGGAGCAGGTTTTCTGATTTGTTCCATCAGATCATGATTCCACTCGCCATGAATCCTGATTTTCGATATTGCACTTAACATCAGAGCTTCGATTAGATTATGCGATAGATAAACGTAAGCACCCAGCTTCATCGCTTTCCAGCGTTAAAATCACTGCCTTACGGAATCAACAATCGTCAGTCCTCCTCCACCCAATGCGCCGGTTCTCCCCCGAAGGAATCTATAGTTAACAGGCAAGTTGTCACTATTAATATTCTGGGATCTTTGCAAAACTCCAATAGTTGAAAAACCAACCTTTTATAATCAATAGTAGAAAACTGCTGGCAAGGACTTTTGCAAAAATCTCATTCTGAATAGCATTCGTTTCATAACCCTCTTTCCGGTGAAGAAATAAGTCGTACTCACACATTAAATGTATCCGTCGATTAACTGGGCTAATTACAGAAAAACATCGACTGGACCATTTTCTAAGACCTATAGTCCATCCGTTCAGTGCATCAATCCGAAAAACCAAAAGAGCCTATCATCTTTTCTGTTCAATAACAGAGATTAGGTGCCATTTATCTATCCATACCAGACCGCCATCAGCTAGATATCACTATCCGGAAGCTGTACACCACAATGATAGCAGTAGCTTGCATCGTTATGATGGCCATTGCGATTGCAATTATCGCAATGACGATGGCTCCTTTCCTTTCTCATTTCGTTAGAAATTTCCGCTGTCAAAATACCCGTGGGAATCGCAATAATGGAGTAACCTGTCAGCATTGCCAGTGTCGCAGTAATCTGTCCAATTGTAGTTTGCGGTGTAATATCCCCATATCCTACTGTTGTAATCGTCACTATAGTCCAATAAATACTTTTAGGAATACTCGTAAAACCATGCTCTGGTCCTTCCACTAAAAACATCAAGCTACCAAAAATAATACTGATTACTAGTATCACAGTAAAGAAAACCAGCACTTTACGTCGTGATTGATAAATAGAACGCAATAAAAGATTCGCTTCCGCAAGATGGCGAGCCATTTTGAGAACTCTGAAGATGCGCAGCACACGCAGCAGACGCACTACCAACCAATAACTGGCTTCGGGAATAATCAATGCTAAATAACTGGGAATGATCGAAATAAGATCAACGATTCCATAAAAACTAAAAATATATTTCAATGGCTTCGGTGAGGAATAAATTCTTAGCATGTATTCCAAAGAGAATAAAACGGTAAATATCCATTCGAGCCTGAATAACCAGCTTCCAAACTGGTTATTTACTGACGCTATGGAATCAAACATGACCGCCAATACGCTTAAGAGGATGATGTAGATTAGGAAAATATCAAAACGCTGGCCAGCGGGTGTATCGGTTTCAAAGATCACTCTATAAATTTTTTGTCTGGTATTTAATTCAAGCATACTTGGTGCCCGTATAGTTATTTTCTTTACTTTGATAAGGATTAGCTTGCATAATAGAACCATCAGGTAATCAACTGATACTGGGTATGTTTGCTCAATAGTTTATCTGCTACGTTAACGGTATCAGCCTGTTCTCGGCAAAATAGGGCCGGAAGTAGTAGAGAGTCATTCTATATTTTTGCTACTGAAATACACGGAAGAGTGAATCAGCGATCTTATCAAGTTCTCTATATAACGACATTCAACTATAGCGCGTTTGATACGGCCGACCACTACCAAGCTGTTCGAGAGCCAGGGATCAGCAAAAACATTGGGTAAACATTGAACGAGACCAGAGAGACAATCCATAACGTAACGTCACTGCTCACACAGACGTTTATTCAGATTTATACTGCAGCTTTTTAATGCAAAGGAAAGAGGCGGTTATAATGATAAGAATTTAATTCCAGGGAATACCAATACGCTCTCACAGAACCTGGTTATGCTGCTAAATGGAAAGCACTCATGCCACGTTAAGCCTAGCGCAACCTATCTCCCATCCAAGGAAAAAATAATCAACTTTATGATGCTGACCACATTGCTCACACCGGGAAATTATAGGCCTGATTCTTAATATTTTCAATCAGTTCTGGCAACGGGATGCCCCGCCCGATGAAATAACCCTGGATCGTATCACAACCAAGCATTCGCAAACGTTCATAAGTAGCCAAGTCTTCCACACCTTCAGCAACCACCTGTAAATTGAGTGTATGTCCAAGACTGATCATAGAATCAACGATGCGTTCATGTGCAGGCTGAGTAATCATATTTTTGACAAATACCATATCGACTTTAATTTCGTCCAACGGAAGCTCCAGTAGACGTGCCATCGAAGAATAACCTGTCCCAAAATCGTCCATTGCAAGCTTGAGTCCCATGTCTTTAAGCGCGTATAACACATCCAAAGAACCAGGATGATCCTCCATTACAGCTGTTTCAGTCAGTTCAATCACAACATCGCCCGGCGAAACGCCCCAAAGCTCGAGTCCCTGCATGACGAGTTCCACCAGTTCCGGATCACGTAGATCATCCGCTGAGAAATTAATTGAAACGCCCGCACTCAATCCGGCTCTACGGTATTCAGCACATTGTCTTAGTGCTGTATTAAAAACCCATAACGTCAGCTTTGGCATGAGATCTGTACCTTCGGCAACCTGTATCAATCTGTCAGGTCGAATGGGCCCGCGCTGAGGATGATTCCAGCGCAATAATGCCTCCGTAGATTTTATTTCTCCACTCGCAATATTGAACTGAGGCTGATAACTCATATACAACTCGCTGGATTCAATCGCACGCCCCAAATCTGACCAGAGATCGATTCCCAAAAGTAACAGATTTTCCTCTTCTTCAACAAAGAGTTTGATCGATTCTCGCTCAAGCTTTGCCTGACGCAATGCCGAGCTCGCATTACTCATAAGTTGGCTCAGCTCACCGTTGTTCTGGCTGCTTAATGCAACACCAATACGAGGCGACAATATGAGCCGTCGCTCATCCAGCAAAAAAGGCGCGGTGAGCACACGTAAAACCTTATGTGCTGCCAACAGGGCATGGCTATCGGTAAGCAAGTCACTCAGCAGACAGCATATTTGATAGCGCCCAACTATACTGACAAGATCTGCTGTATTTAATGCATCACCCAGTTGCCCTGCAATCCGTCGCATTATTTCATCTACCATCGCGTACCCGAGTACGCCATCCAACTCTGACAGCCTCTCAAAATTGATCACCAGAACAGCATGCCGTCGACCGACACGATCAGAATCGAATAATATCTGCGAAGCTGTTTGCAAAAATTTCCGATAAGACAATGCAGTCATAGAAGGAAGATAATAAGTACGATCAGATAGTTTACAAATAATATTGCCTGGCATCGATTCCATAAGCTCCTTGAGGCAGGTCGCTGGCAATTGCATATGGGACACCACCCGCTCCAGGAGCCGCTGATTTTAAATCCAGCGTCAAAGGCATATCACACGGTTGCTTTTTCGCATCAAGAATAATCATGACACGCGGAAGAAATCTCTGCGAGCGTGCATGTGTCAGTACAATCGCAACTTCACCCGTATTGAGTTCAACCAAACTGCCCACCGGAAACACGCCAATACAGTGGGAGAATTGCTCTACTAAGGCAGGATTGAGCCCACCCCGCGAATTATCCTTCAGCTCCTTGAGTGCTTGAAATGGTTTTGCTGCTGGAATGCCGGGCCGCGCACCGATTAATTCTTCGTAACAATCAACAATTGCTGCCATCCGCGCATAAGCGTGCAACTGATTAGCATATAGGCCTCGAGGATAGCCTCCACCATTTTCGCGCTCATGATGTTGCACAATAATTTTGAAGACGGCTTCCGGAATATCGCACGATTGAGTAATGATCGCTTCTCCATAAGCAACATGCTGTTTCATCAGGTTTCGCTCGGTTGCATTAAGAAAACGATTGCTTGTTAATATCTCCGAGGGCAAACGTAGTTTACCAATATCCATCAGCAATCCACCCAACCCGAGTATCGATAACTCCTCCCGCGGCAAACCCAACTGACGGCCAAAAGCAAGCAGGCGAACCGAAGCATTAATTGCATTATCGTAAAGTATTCGCCCTGTAGTTTTAAGCTGTGCGAGCAAAAGTAGTGCATCTGGATTTCGTATAACACTCTCGCGTAGCGCATCAACCGCATCTTGTGCGATACGAACATCTAACTTAGTATTCCGTTCAATTCCGACATTAATTTCGCCAATCAGGGAAAATGCGACATCATGTGCTTGTGTGGCGGCGGAGAGCTCCTCCTCTGCCGTACAGGTATCCAGATAGGTTTCTGTACCGTGGAAGGATGTACGCGATATTTCAACACCTTGCGTCTTCGGCGGCGTCTGGACATCATGCTGCGAAATGACAAATGGTTCACTTTTATCCGTATCCACATAAACGTGAGTACAATAACGTACAAGCTCATCGATATCGTCTTGAGACTGAATGAGAATACCTTGAATCAGATAGGGTGTTTCAAGCCAAGGGCGATCAAGCTCGCTGACATACATTCCAGGTTGTAAATCATTTACCGCAATTTCAAGTGTTGTCGCATTCGCTGTCATAGTGAATCCAAGCTAATAAAGGTATAAAAAAATAAATAGCCTGTCTCGTCAAAAAACCGGCTACATCAGAAAGAGAAAGGGAAAGACCCATAATTAATATACGATTTAATTGATAAGCCAAAACACTCCCACTCCGGAGAATCTACAAAATATTCGTAAAAAAAAAGGCGAATCAGCGTTTCCTATATCGCTAATAATCGTTTCTGTAGAATTCAGCCTCATTACTTATCAGAGCTAGTTAGAATGCCGGATAATAAAAATAACTTAAGATCCAGAAACGCAAATCACACGAATGACAACTGACCGACTATTCTGATAATTACGGCAAGTTCATCCAATGCTTTAAGCGCAAAAAACATAAAATGATCGGAATTGGTTTGGATTTACCCGGATCATATCTGCCCCGGGTTATTTTTTATCGGATTACTGAATGTTGACGGGAAAATCGATTGGCATGTAAACTGATATCATCTCAATGCCCCTTGAATATTTCGATGAGAATCTATTCCTGATGGGCCTTAAGAACCATCTTGGAATGTTCAGAGGGCAAATATTTTATTCCCACATAAAATAGGGAGATACATTATGAAGTCGTCAAAAATCGGTTTCAGGCACGATAGATTGCTCCCAGGATTCTGTCTCCTTGTGCGCCCGTAACAGCAGCAAGATTACTTGGTAACCCTAAAATAGTTTGTTGTGCCAACCAGGCAAAAGCGTAGGCCTCTACCCAGTCAGCATCTACACCCAGTTTATCCGTGAGTGCAACTTCCTTTCCGAACAAAGCGGCTGTCAATTGACTAATTAACGCCCCATTGCGTGCCCCACCACCACAAATATAGACTTCTTCAAAATTCGGGCAATAATTCAGTATTGACTGGGCAACCGCCGTCGCGGTCAGCTGTAGCAAAGTGGCCTGCACATCCTCCGGTCGTTCATTATCAAGTAGATGATTTTTCAACCACTGCATATTGAACGTCTCTCTGCCAGTACTTTTGGGAGGTGGCAAGGAAAAGAATGGATGAATAAATAACGCCTCCAGTAGCATTGGGATCACTTGGCCGGATGCCGCCCATTCCCCATTTTTATCATACGCTTGGCCCGTATGATGCAAACACCACGCATCCATTAGCAAATTACCCGGACCACAATCAAAGCCGATGACGGTTTTACCTGGCTCAAGATCGGTTATATTTGAAATACCGCCGATATTAACGATAACGCGATGACGACTTGTGCTCTTGAACAACGCCTGATGAAAAGCAGGTACTAAAGGAGCGCCCTGTCCACCTGCTGCGATGTCTCGACTTCTAAAATCGGTGATTACTGTAATATGAGTCAGCTCAGCTAGCAAGGCTGCATTAACAAGCTGGATCGTATAGCCCTTCTCCGGCTCAGGGCAATGCCGTACAGTCTGACCATGGCATCCGATTGCAACAATACACTGCGGCGCTATGCCATTAGTCTTGAGCAGGCTATTCACACTTTGAGCATAAAGACGAGATAACTGATTGCCAAGCATAGCAGCTCGATGGAGCTCATCATCTCCAGATTGATGCAATTCTAATAATTGATTGCGTAAATACTCATCATAAGGCAAATAAGCGGTGCAGACTAAAGTGGGCCGTGATGAACTGAAATCTGCCAATCCCACATCGATACCATCTAGGCTGGTACCCGACATGATGCCGATATAATACATAGTCTCCAAACGCTAGTCAGTTCTATACGGTATTGTCAAGTCATTCTCTGATGCTAATTCAAGGAAGCATAGTTAATATTACGCATGATATTCAGTCGCGCCACCAGTGACTTAGTTTCCTTATGGAAGGCAGCCAGGTCTTTTTTTACAATGGGTGGGGCGCCAGGTAACACTATTTTAGAAGGATCGCGCTGCTCACCATCAACACGCAATTCATAATGCAAATGCGGGCCCGTCGCCATGCCAGTCGACCCAACATAACCAATAATATCGCCTTGGTTAACCCGTTTTCCTTTATTCAGGCCTCTTGCGAAAGCAGATAAATGACCGTATGCCGTATCGTATTTTCCTCTATGCTTCAGAATAATAAGCTTTCCGTATCCCGCCTGCGTTCCCGCAAAGGTAACGGTTCCACTTGCGGTGGCTTTCACCGGTGTACCGGCTGGTGCCGCGTAATCAATACCTTTGTGAGCTCGCCATTTTTTAAGTATTGGATGAAAACGGGCTTTTGTAAACCCGGAACTGATGCGAGAGAATGTTAATGGCGAGCGTAAAAATTCTTTCCGCAGGCTTTTACCCTCCGGTGTGTAATATCCTCCTTCCCCGCTAGAATTCTGAAAATACACTGCCTGATAGGATTTTCCCTTATTGACAAACTCAACAGCTAGGACCCGTCCTGTTTTAGCGTGCTCTCCATTATCGTAGAGCGTTTCATACACGACAGTAAAACGATCACCCTTATGTAAATCACGATGAAAATCAATATCAGAAGAAAAAATTTCTGTGATTTGCATAGCAACATTGTTGGGAACACCTGCACGATCTGTTGTTGCAAATAAAGAACTATTAACTACACCTGATCGCATCCGAATACGTGCATCAAGCTCTATCTGCTGCTCAGTCATCTGGAAAGCGCTATCGACTTTTTCCATCAAGAAAAGTTCTTCATTCCCGAAGAAATAGCGTAACATTAGTAACTCACCATCCGCAGTCGTCTGCGCATAGATGATTTTACCCGATCGTAATTGACGCATCGCCTTACTATCTCTGGCTGCACGCAGAAAATCAATGGTATCCTCTTTATTTATTTCGAGTCGGGCCAGTATTGCCGCAATAGTATCACCCCGTCGAATACTTTCTTGACGCCAGAAGGTTAAATTTGATTCGGTCTCTGAGAAAACATCTGGAATGGATAAATCAAGTACAACATCTTCTACTTGAATTTTTTTTAGGGAAGTACTGGGTGCAATACCAAATGCGGTAACGATACCAAACAATGACAAACTGATCATAGCGATCATGACGAATAACCAATGCCATCTTTTTCTTGTCAATGCTAATGATTTTTGAGCTAAAATCCTATTTTTATTGCGTAATGGCATATATAGCATATCAAGTATGAACCTTCAGTCATTCTCTCTGAATAAATACAAGTTTAACATGAAAATAAATAGATCATGCAGCAAGGTTCGCTTGACAAATCGATAAAACTACTTTCCAAGAAAACTCTAATAACAACTTGAATTTATTGTGAACAAATCAATCATAGAACAGTTAGAAATTATAAAACGAGGCAGCCATGAACTATTAGTAGAAAAAGAGCTGGAAATTATGCTTAATAAGCACTATCCATTGCGAATCAAGGCTGGATTTGATCCCACTGCACCGGATTTACATCTGGGTCATGCTGTTTTACTCAACAAACTACGTCAATTACAGGATATGGGCCATCATATTCTATTTCTAATTGGTGATTTCACAGGAATGATAGGGGATCCCAGTGGCAAGAATGCTACCCGACCGCCGCTTACACGTGAACAAGTTTCTGAGAATGCGCAATCCTACACAGCTCAAGTATTTAAGATTTTAAGGCCAGACCAAACCGAAGTTGTTTTCAACTCCACCTGGATGAATCAGTTAAACGCTGCTGATCTCATTAAACTAGCAGCGACTCATACTGTTGCCCGCATGCTGGAACGGGATGATTTTGACAAGCGCTATCGTAGCAATCAGCCGATTGCAATTCATGAGTTTCTGTATCCGTTAATTCAAGGATATGATTCTGTGGCACTTAAAGCAGATATCGAAATTGGCGGTACTGATCAGAAATTCAATCTTCTCATGGGAAGAGAATTACAAAAACATTTTACTCAGACACCCCAATGCATTCTCACCATGCCTCTCCTCGAAGGATTAGATGGTTTCAATAAAATGTCCAAATCGTTGAATAACTATGTTGGTATCACTGAAGCACCTCAGGAGATATTTGGCAAATTAATGTCTATTTCCGATCAGTTGATGTGGCGTTATATTGAGTTACTATCATTTGAATCACTGAACACGATTCAGCAATGGCAACAAGAAGTATCGGAAGGTCGTAATCCGCGAGATATCAAAGTATTATTTGCTCAGGAAATTGTTACCCGCTTCCATAGCGCACAAGATGCGCAAACAGCGCTCACTGATTTTGAAGCACGCTTCAAACGTGGCGTACTTCCAGATGATATGCCAGAGAAAACAATACAAACTGAAGCAGACGAACTACCTTTACCTCAACTATTAAAACAAACCGGACTGACTACCAGCACCAGCGAAGCACTGCGTATGATTGAGCAAGGTGGTGTAAGACTGAATGGAGAAAAGGTTGTTGACAGACACATTAAGATCGTGCGGGGTAGCACAGTAGTGCTGCAAGTCGGCAAGCGAAAATTTGCCAAGGTAATCATTAATTAATTACAAGCATTCTCTGAATGGAATATTAAAATAATGCTATCCGTTATCAGGGAATAATCCGTTTGTTTTTTAAATTTTTTTTTAATGATATGCTCTCGCATATCAATTATTCGATGAAACAATTAGTGTATTAATTACAACTACTGTATACTCATCGATTCAGTAGAATAGCATCTGGCTATTTTACTTTTGGTTTCATCGTTCCTGACCTCTCTTCGATTTTCAACTGATCTCGGAAATTGTACAGTACCTTTGGTTAGCGGCGATGCTTTTTATATGCGCCAGCTAGCAGTACTTTGCCCACCATTTCCAGGCGGTTATTCCCTGCTTGCGCGTGCATTCTTTTATTTTTCAGGAAAATAACGTGTCTTTTGAAAATCTGAACTTGCACCCTTCTATCATTAAAGCTATTAATGAAGCAGGTTATACAACACCCACACCTATCCAGGAACAGGCCATTCCGGAATTATTAGCGGGCTATGATGTCATGGCATCAGCGCAAACCGGGACCGGTAAGACAGCCGCATTCATGCTACCTGCATTACATCATTTGGCTGTTCCTTCCAAGGTACGCAGTCGTGGTCCGCGCATAGTCGTACTGACACCCACGCGCGAGCTTGCACTACAAGTATCTGAAGCAGCTACAAAATATGGCAAACATCTATCCCGCATTAAAGTCGTCAGCATATTGGGCGGAATGCCTTATCCGCTGCAAAATAGATTATTGTCACAGCCGGTTGATATCCTGGTTGCAACACCTGGGCGCCTGATTGATCACATCCAGCGGGGGCGGATCGATTTCTCACGATTAGAAATGCTCGTTCTGGACGAAGCAGATCGAATGCTCGATATGGGTTTTATTGATGATGTGGAAAGAATTGCATCAGCCACACCGGCTACCCGACAAACCTTGTTATTCTCTGCTACATTTGATGGCGCAATAGATAAGGTCGCAGCACGCCTGTTAAAATCGCCCAAGCGCATCCAGGTAGCTTCACAGCAAGCGCGACTGGATAATATTGAACAACGACTTCACTATGTAGATGATCTTTTACACAAGAACAAATTACTAGATCACGTACTACGGGACGAAACACTAAAACAGGCGATTGTTTTTACTGCCACAAAGCGTGATGCCAGTACACTGGCGGATAACCTGTCAGCACAGGGATACGAGGCAGCTGCGTTACATGGCGACATGAATCAACGTGAACGCACCCGTACACTGACTAAGCTTCGTCGCGGCGGATTACGTATATTGGTTGCAACAGATGTAGCAGCAAGAGGCATTGATGTGGCTGACATTACTCACGTAATCAATTTTGATTTACCAAAATTTGCTGAAGATTACGTGCATCGCATTGGCCGGACAGGCCGTGCCGGAGCATCGGGTACTGCGGTATCATTTGCTTCCAGCAAAGATGGCGGCAATCTGAAAAAAATTGAGCACTACACAGGTCAGTCAATTGCGTCCCATGTTATACCCGGCCTGGAGCCACGATTCAAGCCACGTTCCAGAACCGGTGGATTCAGAGGAACACCCAATGTTACGCATAAACGTAAACGCTCCCCGTTAAGCGGGAGCGATAAGCGTATTTTCAATACTGCCACCAATAGTATTAACGGTAACCGAAGCAATGGAAACCAGGATAACAACCGGGATCGCTCATTTTCTAATGACAACCGGGGTAACTCATATAAAAATAGCCGTAGTTCCGGTACGGCTCACTACGCCAGACCAAAATAATCTCATCATTTAAGCGCTATTGACATCCTCCCCTTCCTAAACGAAGGGGATTCCTAGCGACTTATTAAGCCGTTAAGAGTAGGTTTGTATTGCTACTGCCTACTGGTTCCTGCTTCTTAGACGAAACTAACGTTTCAACTCCACAGGCTAACAAGCGATGTCCTCGCTCAAGTACATTCAAGGCACCTACCAAGTCGGCATTGGCTTTAAATCCACATTCTGTACATTCAAAAGCACTTTGGCTTTTGCGATTGTCACGACTAACATGTTGACATCTAGGGCAGGTTTGAGAGGTGTATTGAGGGTTTACCTTCAATACATCCCCGCCTGAACAAGCCTGTTTATACTCCAAAAACGAAACGAACATTCCCCATCCTTGGTCAAGAATGGATTTGTTTAGACCCGATTTCGCTTTGACGTTTTTACCATGCTTTTCAACACTGCCCTTGGCACCCTTAGACATGTTTCCTATCTTTAAATTCTCAACTACGACCATTGCGTGATTTTTGCTGATTTCGGTTGAGGTTTTGTGTAAGAAGTCTAAACGAGCATTGGCAATACGCTCATGCAGTCGGGTAATGATTTGTTTCTGCTTTTTCCAGTTAGCAGAGAAACGGACTTTTTTAGACAGCTTACGCTGTTCAAAAGCCAGTTTCTTTGATAACTTTCTGAAACTGTTTAAAGGTTCTACGTATGGGCCGTCTGACAAGGTTGCAAAGCGGGTAACGCCCATATCAACACCAATCATACTGGTTGAGCTATGACGCTTTAGCTCGGTCTCGTACTCAGTCTGAATCGACACGTACCAATAACCGCCTTTACGGGAAATCGTCATATTTTTAACGTCACCAATGACTTGGCGTGAATTACGATATTTCACCCAACCGATTTTAGGCAAGAACACTTTGCTAGACTCTTGCTCCAGCTTAAATCCTTGTGGATAACGAAAGCTGTCACTCAAACCTTTTTTCTTGAATTTTGGAATCCGTTTTAAAGGCTGTTTTTTATCAAAACCGTCTTTGAACACTTTTTCTAAGTTTTTTAAGGCTTGTTGCAACGGTTGAGAATGAACGGTTTTTAGAAATCCATAATCTTCTGAGGATTTCCATAGCTTTAGCCAAAATGACAACTCGTTGTACCAAAGCAATGGCTGTTTCTGCTCTAATCTGAACAGATTCATTGCTAAGGCTTTATTCCAAACAAACCGATTAGCACCCGCAAACTCAACCATCTTCTGTACTTGGTCAGAATTTGGATTGAGTCGAGATTTAAAGGCTTTGCGTATAATCTGCTTCATGGTTATAATTATACAAAAAAGAATTGGTCTATGAAAGTTAATAACGATGTAAGAACAGGAAGATATTGCGTTTTTAATCTTCATGTTCATTTGATCTTTGTAACAAAATACCGTAGAGATGTTTTCTCCGGAAGGGTATTAATTGATTTGGAAGAAATATTTAAAAACGTGTGTTTGGATTTTGAAGCAGAATTGGTGGAATTTAACGGTGAGCATGATCATATTCACCTTTTAGTTAACTATCCACCAAAAATTGCTATTTCTAACTTGGTAAATAGTTTGAAAGGCGTTTCAAGCCGACTTATTCGCAAAAAGAATTATCCCGAAATTAAAAATAAGCTTTGGGGTAATATGCTTTGGAGTCCAAGCTATTTTGCGGGTAGTTGTGGTGGAGCACCACTCTCGATTATTAAGCAATATATTGAACAACAGCAAAGACCGCATTAAACAGGCTTCGCCTGTGCGCTTATATCTCCGCCCTGAAGGACGAAGTTTTACGCGCTATTTGATAAAATATCTGGGTTAGAAAGTCCTGATAATTTTTCTGGCAAAGGCTCACGTTTCCGTAACATACGTAATATCCAGCAGATAGCCAGTGCCGCAAGCAAATGCTTGAGTGTGTGACCGCTTATGATCTGTGTCAGATCATAAATTTCCTGATCCATTATTTCGGCCAGTTTGGCTATCGCATATAGGATGAGCGCTACATATATATCTGCTCCTCTACGATATCGAGAGGAAAAAAACAGGCTCAGTAAGACAATCAGCAGTAACGAGTAGAATTGCACCACAATATAAAAATTCAAATTCCCGGCACCCATCTGTTCACTCCAGTACCAATACAACACACTCCCAACTCCAAGCAAGATGAACAAAGGCATGAGCCGCGGGCCTAATTTCAGACTGACACGCTCGCTGAATGTCGCAGCAAGCAGTGCCATCAAGGCGATTGCTATCGGTAACCGATCCCACAATAAGCGATCATTATCTGGTGCCCAGTGATAATATGCCGAACCAAAACAGGCCATCACAACGCTTAGAAAAAAAATGAGATAGGGCCAATGTTCTGATCGTGTGATGAATACACTATGTGCAGGTGATTGTAGTGATCCTCCAATAAATATCACTCCTGCCACACCACTGAGTAAAAATGCTAAATTAGAAACAACGTTGAAGAAATTTTGAACACCCCAATAAGTATGCTGATCAGCAAATTGATGGTATGCCATGGATTGCGGAATCGGTGAAACAATTGACGCAACCAGCACTATGCCAATCGAGAAAACACCCATTATCCAGAGTCGTTTATGCAATTTAACCTCCTGTTATTACTCCTTGAATTGACTGCTCCCCTCCGTAGACGAAGGGGATTCCCAATTCAACGAATCCAACCCGGACGCACCTAAATGCAAACAGGACTTATAGATTCTCCAAGGACTGGCACCGCCAATCCAGCGGCCAAAACATTACGCGCGGCGTTGATATCTCGATCATGGATTGATCCGCATTCCGGACAAGTCCATTCGCGCGCATTCAAAGGCATCTTGTTTACGGTATGCCCACATCCCAAGCAGCGTTTGCTGCTTGGGTACCATCGCTCAATACCCACAATCTCGCCCGTAGAAAGAATAGCGAAGTGCGTTAATCCTAAGCCAATGCCGACTTTTCCGCTAACCTTTGGCTTTAACGCAACAGAGTCGTCGCAAAGCATGGAAACCCGGTATCGACCCGTTAAGTCTTTAGAGATCATTGCGGTTGTTAGTTTTGCTGCCTTAGGAAGGGTGCACGACCATCTGATATTCAGCGGATCTTTCATTTTTTCCAGCTTCAGAGACTTGCCGTCCCACTTGAAAGCGCTGGACGTGTATTCAGCCGAATGCCTCCCATACTTGCGCTTGAATGACGGGTATTTGGCTCGTTTGGCAAAGAAATTGCCGAATGCCGTTTGCAGATGGCGGAGCGATTGCTGCACAGGCACACTGGGAGCCTTGTTCAGCCATTCAAATTCAGGCTCTTTTTTTAACTTCGTCAACAAAGAGGAGGTAGCATGACACCCGATTCTTTTTTTCTCGGTATACCCAGCATCAGAGCGAACGAGCAACATGCGATTATAGACAAATCCAGCGCACCCGAATGTTTGGGCCAGCATAGTTGCTTGCTCAAAAGTTGGGTAAAATCTGAATTTGTATGCGCGCTTAATTTCCATTCACACACCTTAACAAAAATAGGTGAAAACACAGACTTTAGCATCAGCAAAACTGACTCCCTATCTATCCCCGGCCTTAAGGCCGAAGTTTCCCGTGAGTTAAGATGATGACTATAAATCTCTGAAAACTAAATCAGCCGTTCTACTCTGATTTTATATCACTGCAATTTTACGAAGCTTTCAAAATATATCCGCTATGATCATTACTCAATACTACTGTCGCCTACTCAAATGGATTACCCCCTATTGGAAAACGCTATCAATAGCAATCCTTTTTTTGGCAATCATGGCGCTAACGCTATCGATGCTACCGGCATTCATCAAGCAGATACTTAACAGCATTTTTGTTAATAAGGACCCGGAGTCAATCCAATTCGTCGCATTAGCCATCATTATGCTATTCATAATATATGGCACAGCGAGCTATATTAGTATTCATGCGATCAATGCGGCGAGCAATAAACTGGGAATAGATTTACGCATAGCCATGTTTCACAAACTGCTAAACATGCCCGTGCAATATCACGACAATTTAACTCGTTGCAATCTTGCCACTAGATTCATTGTTGATATAGACCAAATCACCCATACCATTTCCAACGTCATCATCATACTAGTGAAAGATTCTCTCACCCTCATCGGATTGACTGCCTGGATGTTTTATCTTAACTGGGAGCTCTCATTACTAGGACTATTGATAGCACCAATAATTGTGTTGTCCATACAGCTATTCGACAGGCTCATCCACAAAACAAATCAACAGGCACGTCAAATATCTGAGGCGTTAACTCAAGGACTCTTAAATACAATAGATAATTATAAAACAATCAAGCTTTATGGTGGCCTGTGGCGCGAAAAGCAACACTTCAGGCGTCAGGCTGAGCAGGTGTATCAGGCAACAATGCATCAAGTTGTCATCAAGGCACTTGGCATATCTTTAGGACAAGCAATTCTTATCCTCATCCTGACCGCAATCGTTTATTTGATGACCCAGCAGGCTTATTACAATAAAATCATTATGGAAGATGTCGGATCTTTCATTGTAGCGATATTAATATTTATTTTACCGGTACAACGCATTTCAAGTATCTATCAGCACTTGCAACAAGGGCAGCGGGCTATTGAAAATCTATTTTCATTCTTAACGTATGAATCTAAGCCAGATACAGGAACAATGGTCATAGAAGCGGCACAAGGAGAGTTAACTTTTGAACGGGTTAGCTTTAGCTTTCATTCACAAGCAGAATCTGTTCTCGACAATCTTAGTTTTGTTATAAAGCCAGGTGAAGTTGTTGCATTTATAGTGCCTAATTGTAGCGATAAAACCATTTTCATGGATTTAATCCTACGCTTCCTCTGCCCAACAGGTGGCAGGATATTACTGGATGGACATGACGTGGCGAACCTGAAGCTGACTAACCTGCACGCTAATATCGCCATGATTTCACAAAATCAGGGATTACTCGACAAAACGATTGCTGCTAACATTGCATATGGAACAATGCGGTGTGCTAGTGAGGCTAAAATAACAGCAGCCTCTCAGGCCTCTCATGCAATGGATTTTATTCGAGAAATGCCACAAGGCTTACAAACTCATGTTGGAGAAGGCGAAATAGAACTTACTGAACAACAGTGTCAATATCTTGCCATAGCGCGTGTATTCCTAAAAAATCCACCTATCCTTATTCTGGAAGATGTACCCATGACGATAAATTCTGAGTCTCAGCACCTGCAAGCCACATTAGAATCCTTAATGCAGGGGCGCACTACACTGATTATCACGCAACAACACTGCTTATCAGAAAAAATAGATCGTATTTTCGTCTTAGAAAATGGAAAAATTACTGAAACCAGAAAATGGAATAAATTATTTACCAAACAAGGAAATTGTATCAAATTCTTTCAGTCCCTTTTCAAAGCAAACAGAGATGGGCAATCGTCAAAAAATACCCACAAATGAACAAACCTATGTTCAGAAACCTGAGATACAGTAACCAATCCTGAATCAAATGACAAAAATCACATCGGAGCCTTCTATAGCAGATAATACGCGCATAATATTTCGCATCAACTCTGTATCGATAACAAAATAACCGACCTGAATATTCATTACCTTTCTAACTACACATGCCTGTTGCAAGCAACAATATAATACCCATCCGTCCGCTACCAACCTGTTAAACTTTAAGCTTAATGATCTGTTTTCCCATTCAATCAATATAATCCTTAATCATAACTGCCAAATCAGAATCAATAATAGCGAGATAGGCTAGAAAAATGATATTCAAACGCGAGAAACAAGCAAAGTTTCCTACAATACAAACTAACATATATGCAGCACTTATCTGACACTAATACCTTAAATGCTGCGGCACTTGATAATTTAAGGCAATTTACCGTGGAAACGGGAGAAACCTTGCTTAGCAAAGCAATCTCATTATTTCTAAGTACAGCGCCTAAAGAAATAAAGATGTTACAACATGCTTTAGATCAAAAAGATATCACTACATTAATTAAGATCGCGCATGGCTTTAAATCAGCCTGTAAGAGCCTCGGTGCAGAAACATTGGCAGACTACGCAACTTCATTGGAAAAAATTGCCAGACAAGGTCACACGCTGGGTATCGATGCGTTATTGCAGGCGATAAAACTTAACTTACCCGATATTCTATTATCGTTACGCCAAGAGCTTAGCAAAGTTCCCGCTACAGTGGCTAATAAGTTCGCTACACACGTATACCCCGCTAGCCATAATAAACGTATTTTATTAATCAATGGTAATACCATCTATCGCGTTATCACGAATGAGGTATTAACAGCTTCAGCATTTATTGTCGATGAGGCCAAGAATGGTTTAGAAGCGCTGAAAAAGATTAAACAACAAAAACCAGATTTAATCTTACTGGATGCCATAATGGATGAATTCAATGATTTCAGTACCTGCCAGCTATTACGAGCAGATTCCAGTCTCGCAAACATACCGATTATTATGTCAACAGGTTTAGATAATATCGATTCTATTAATCGCGCTTATGATTGCGGGGCAACTGATTTTATCGTTAATCCACTTAACTACCCTATTTTAATCCATCGCTTGGCATTTATATTGAGAGCCAATCGGAACGCTATCGAGCTCGAAAATAAGCGACACCAACTTTCAGCCGCCCAGCGTATCGCGCGCTTAGGCTACTGGATTTGGGACGTAGAACACAATCACTTCCAAATGTCAGAACAATTGGCAGATTTCTGTGACATTAATCTACAAATATTCGAGACAACTCTGGAAGGATTTATACGTCTGATCACACCAGAGGATCGTCAGATCGTTAAAAGAATGATCATGGCAGCACCTTATAGTGATACTACTCAACACATTGAATATCGATTACAAGTCTCTCAAAACAAAATTATCTTTGTACACCAGGAAATAACCAAGATAATCGATAATGGTCAAAATATCATTACGGGTACAGTCCAGGATATTACACAGCGCAAGATAAATGAAAATAAAATTCATCGCCTTGCCTATTTTGACCATCTAACCGGACTTGCCGGCAGAACTTATTATCAAGAACATATCACAATCGCTATCAGGACAGCCAATAATAATAATCGTAACGAAAAATTTGCTCTCCTGTTTCTCGATCTGGATGATTTTAAAGATATCAATGACAGCTTAGGCCATAACGTCGGAGATCAGTTCCTAAAAGCCGTAGCTAAACGTTTACAGGAAGTAACCAATTATGCTAGTTTTACAGCACGCCTAGGCGGCGATGAGTTTTGTATTCTTTTAACCGATATCAGTAATGATGAATCAATTACAAATATCGCGCACCGTTGTTTGCAACAAATAAATGAACCACTGTTTCTTAGTCATCAACGAATCAAACCCCGCATCAGTATTGGTATCGCAATTTTCCCACGCGATGGAAACAATGAAACGGAATTAATGAAAGCAGCGGAAATCGCAATGTATGCAGCCAAACAGGCCGGAAAACAATGTTATGTTTTCTATTCACAAGATATGGCCACTCAAGACGCCTCTCGCTTGGAAAAAGAACAAATACTGCGCGAAGCCTGTGAAAAAAAACAATTTATCCTTCATTTTCAACCGCAGATATCCATGCACACGGGTCGGGTCACTAGTGTTGAAGCATTAGTCCGATGGCAACACTCAGAAAAAGCTATTGTCTACCCGGGTGAATTTATCTCTCACATTGAGAAATTGGGTTTGATCGTCGATTTTGGCAACTGGGTACTGCAAACTGTATGCGAACAAATCGCGCAATGGCGCGCATCTGGATTACCCTATCTTCAAGTAGCTGTCAATATTTCACCATTACATTTTCAGGATGCTTCATTACCTGGCACGGTTCGGGATTTACTGATGAAAACTAACATTCCCGCTCAATATCTAGAATTAGAGGTTACCGAAAGTGCGATGCAAACAAAAGGACATGTCGAAATATTCAATCAGTTGAGACAGCTTGGCGTGAAAATTGCTATCGATGATTTCGGAACCGGGTATTCTTGCCTCGCTTCATTAAAAAAATTGCCGCTAGACTGTATTAAAATCGACAAAACATTTATTGATGATGTATTAACAAGCTCCCATACTGCGTTACTTGTGGGCGCGATCATTAGTTTGGCCAACGCACTTAACTATAAACTAGTTGCAGAAGGTGTCGAAACTAGAGATCAGGCATTGGCCATGCGCGAATTGGGTTGTCAAATCATACAGGGTTATTTCTTTTGTCATCCTGTCCCCAGTGATCAGATTAGCGCATTATTAGACGTTGATTTCACTCATCAATTAGACAAAGATATTTAAAACATTGCCTCAGTAACGGCCTGTTACAAAATTCATATCCCTTGACATCCTCCCCTTCCTAAACGAAGGGGATTCCTAGCGACTTATTAAGCCGTTAAGAGTAGGTTTGTATTGCTACTGCCTACTGGTTCCTGCTTCTTAGACGAAACTAACGTTTCAACTCCACAGGCTAACAAGCGATGTCCTCGCTCAAGTACATTCAAGACACCTACCAAGTCGGCATTGGCTTTAAATCCACATTCTGTACATTCAAAAGCACTTTGGCTTTTGCGATTGTCACGACTAACATGTTGACATCTAGGGCAGGTTTGAGAGGTGTATTGAGGGTTTACCTTCAATACATCCCCGCCTGAACAAGCCTGTTTATACTCCAAGAACGAAACGAACATTCCCCATCCTTGGTCAAGAATGGATTTGTTTAGACCCGATTTCGCTTTGACGTTTTTACCATGCTTTTCAACACTGCCCTTGGCACTCTTAGACATGTTTCCTATCTTTAAATTCTCAACTACGACCATTGCGTGATTTTTGCTGATTTCGGTTGAGGTTTTGTGTAAGAAGTCTAAACGAGCATTGGCAATACGCTCATGCAGTCGGGTAATGATTTGTTTCTGCTTTTTCCAGTTAGCAGAGAAACGGACTTTTTTAGACAGCTTACGCTGTTCAAAAGCCAGTTTCTTTGATAACTCTTTCTGAAACTGTTTAAAGGTTCTACGTATGAGCCGTCTGACAAGGTTGCAAAGCGGGTAACGCCCATATCAACACCAATCATACTGGTTGAGCTATGACGCTTTAGCTCGGTCTCGTACTCAGTCTGAATCGACACGTACCAATAACCGCCTTTACGGGAAATCGTCATATTTTTAACGTCACCAGTGACTTGGCGTGAATTACGATATTTCACCCAACCGATTTTAGGCAAGAACACTTTGCTAGACTCTTGCTCCAGCTTAAATCCTTGTGGATAACGAAAGCTGTCACTCAAACCTTTTTTCTTGAATTTTGGAATCCGTTTTAAAGGCTGTTTTTTATCAAAACCGTCTTTGAACGCTTTTTCTAAGTTTTTTAAGGCTTGTTGCAACGGTTGAGAATGAACGGTTTTTAGAAATCCATAATCTTCTGAGGATTTCCATAGCTTTAGCCAAAATGACAACTCGTTGTACCAAAGCAATGGCTGTTTCTGCTCTAATCTGAACAGATTCATTGCTAAGGCTTTATTCCAAACAAACCGATTAGCACCCGCAAACTCAACCATCTTCTGTACTTGGTCAGAATTTGGATTGAGTCGAGATTTAAAGGCTTTGCGTATAATCTGCTTCATGGTTATAATTATACAAAAAGGAATTTGTCTATGCAAGTTAATAACGATGTAAGAACAGGAAGAAATTAGGTTTTTAATATTCATGTTCATTTGGTCTTTGTAACAAAATACCGTAGAGATGTTTTCTCCGGAAGGGTATTAATTGATTTGGAAGAAATATTTAAAAACGTGTGTTTGGATTTTGAAGCAGAATTGGTGGAATTTAACGGTGAGCATGATCATATTCACCTTTTAGTTAACTATCCACCAAAAATTGCTATTTCTAACTTGGTAAATAGTTTGAAAGGCGTTTCAAGCCGACTTATTCGCAAAAAGAATTATCCCGAAATTAAAAATAAGCTTTGGGGTAATATGCTTTGGAGTCCAAGCTATTTTGCGGGTAGTTGTGGTGGAGCACCACTCTCGATTATTAAGCAATATATTGAACAACAGCAAAGACCGCATTAAACAGGCTTCGCCTGTGCGCTTATATCTCCGCCCTGAAGGACGAAGTTTTACGCGCTATTTGATAAAGAATGCAATGCAACCCTGTTTAACTTATGCATGACTCTATGATCAAGCGTCCATCTCCTTATATGAATACTCAGGAACCCAGGTTGGTAATTCACATCTAACTTCCGCATCACTTAACACCGGATGTTGATCAAACCATGTGATCAGTTCGGTGAGCCATTGTTCATCAATCTGGCTTGCTTGAGCAATGCGCAATTTAGCATGATGAGTAGGTAGCGTACTTTCATTGGCTGCCAGCAATTCTTCATGCAATTTTTCACCAGGGCGTAATCCACTGTAGACGATACGGATATCCTCCTCTCCCAAACCAGATAGACGGATTAAATCACCAGCAAGGTCAACAATTCTGACAGGGTCTCCCATATCCAATACGAAAATCTCCCCCCCGCCTTTATCACCGCCCATTAAACCAGCCTGCAACACTAATTGGGCCGCCTCTGGAATGGACATGAAATAACGCGTCATTTTAGGGTGCGTCACCGTAATCGGGCCGCCCCTGGCAATTTGCTCACGAAACTTCGGAATGACGCTACCGGCACTCCCCAGCACATTGCCAAAACGTACCATCACAAAGCAAGTTTTATATGTTTTTCCGTTCTGATCGTTTTTTTTAGCGCTGGAAACATATTGCTGCAAGGCCTGGCAAACCATTTCCGCCAGGCGTTTACTCGCACCCATAATACTAATAGGATTCACAGCCTTATCAGTTGAAATCAACACAAATTTCTCTACATCGAAGTCGATTGCAGTACGGGCGAGAATATAAGTCCCCATTACATTATTTGACAATGCCTGCCAGGCATTGTCATTTTCCATCAACGGCACATGCTTATAGGCTGCTGCATGAAATACTACTGCAGGGTGAAATTGCTCAAATAGCTGCACAAGTCGCGCACGGTCTTTTATATTACCAATGACAAACGACATATTGATTTCAGGAAAATTGGATTGAAACTCCTCCTGAATACTATAAAGTGCAAATTCATTCAGTTCAAGCAGCACCAGGCGACCCGGTTTAAACGCAACAATCTGCCGGCATAGTTCTGATCCAATCGAGCCACCTGCCCCGGTAATCAAGATTGTCTTTCCGGTTAATAAGCCGTGCAATCCCTCATTATCCAGCACTACTGGGGCTCTTCCCAGCAAATCATCCAGTTCGATATCACGAATCTGCGATATCGTCGTCTTACCACTAATCAAATCTACATAAGAGGGAACGGTCATTGCCCTGATACCGATATTTGAACACATCTCCAATGCGTGTCGATGAATACGACGAGAAGCTGAAGGCATTGCAATAATGACGTGACCGACATTCAATTTCTGTACCCAGTGAGGCAAATCATCTATCACACCCAGTACACGAATGCCATGTAATCGTGTTCCCAGCTTTCTTGGATCATCATCTAACATACCCACAACATGCCAGTCACGACTACGAGCCAGGTCTTTTACAAGACTCACGGCAGTGCTACCTGTTCCGAGTATTAATACTAGCTTACCTTCATAATTTTCCAGGCTATACAGGCGGCGTTCTTTCCATGCGCGATACATGAGACGAGTCCCGCCCATTAAAAGCAGCAAAAGCATCGGAGCCAAGAAAATCACTGAACGAGGCACACCATCCAAGAATCCAAGCACGAGTAATACCAACGATACAATAAGCGTACCCAGTATCACCGACAGGAAAATACGCTTCAGATCGGGTAGGCTCGCATAGCGCCACAAGCCCCGATAGAGTCCAAACCACAAAAAGGTACCTGCCTGGATTGGCACGACCCAAGGCAAAATCTCCAGTAATGGTGCCAAATAAAAAGAAGGAATCTTGAAATTGAAACAAAATAAATATGCAAACCACCAAGCCGCAATAACTGCGGTAAAATCATGAACGAACGCAATGAATGTACGTATACCAAATTTACTTGCGAACATTCTATTCCTTGCTGGAATAATGTCTCTGATAACGATCAGAAACGAGCATGAGTGTTAAATAAATACCACTCCAAATTACGCTGATCCAATACTGCACAGAGGAATCTTGATACGCCGCCCACATGGCACTAGCACCAACAGCCAACATCAGAATATAACTAAGCAATGCGGTGTTACGATGCCCCAAGCCACTGCGCAGCACACGTTGATAGTAATGTTCACAGTGCGCCTGCCAGATTTTTTTACCTCGCAAACCCCGCTTTATAAGCGTCACTGTGGAATCCATAATAAATGGCGAAAATATCAATAATGGTAGCCATAATGACCACAAGCCATCAATCCATCCCAATATACCCAATACTGCTGCCAGAAATCCCAGAGGAATCGCACCGACATCTCCCATAAAAATACGTGCGGGATAAAAGTTATATAATAAAAAAGCCATAGCAGCAGCAGCGATAGAAAAATTAATCATAGCAAATTCGTTGTGGCCAGAAAATAACGCGAACAAGCCATAATAGCCGAACCCGATCACTGTCATGCCACCTGCTAATCCATCTGAACCATCCATAAAGTTATACAGGTTAGACATCCAGACAATTACAATTGAGGTCAAAAACACGGCTACCCAGCCATACATATCCAGTAACAGCATAGTAGAAAATCCAGCAGCAGCAAGACTATGTATTAATAGCCGACACCAAATTGGCAAACTCCAAATGTCATCAATCAGTGATATCACTAATAGCAGGCTAATGCCTACCCATACAGATACCGGCAACACGGCTGAAAACAGTATCCAGGCAGTCAATACTCCGCACATCAGGCCAATACCGCCGATACGTGGCACAGGCACGGCATGAAGAGAACGGGAATTGGGATAATCTAATACCCGTAAAGCTTTCCCTTTTATTAACCACAAAATAGAAAAAAATGCGACCACGAATGATAACAGCGGTGCTGAAACTACTGACAAGGAAAACTCCAATACCATAGTGACTGGATTATCCTGTAAAAATTAGTTAGTGAGTAAACGATACGTACTATATTGATATACAGAACGCAATCGACAGAAATACAATGAACAATTACCCTATCATACCGCTTGGCTTGTCCAGTCTACAAAAATATCGAATAATTCCACTGTATCCCATCGCATTCTTATTAGAAGAATTTCACGCATCCTTGTTTCAGAATTCCATGAATCTACCAGATCCGGAAACCTGACGGGTCATATAAATGAGCACATGGAGCAGACTGATATGAAATCGCTTTGATTTTCTCATCGTAGCGTATTCCAAGAAGCACATCAGTCTGTTTTCGCCTTCTCCATCTTATTCACTACAATCGTTAAAATACACTGAGCACCTGACCAGCCTATTAATACGATTCATGAATTATACTGATGCCATCCTCTCTCTTTTAAGATACAGAAGATGGCAGGAATTCGACCAGAATGGCCAGATTATTCCGAAAACTTGGATGGCATCGGATTAGCGGCATAACTATGATGTGCTGCAGATTCTGCTGCACCATGTTCAAGCTTCATGCCCATATCAGAAAATACGGTTTCAAGCGCATTCAAACACAACACAATATTTTCAATTTTACTCGAGTAGCCCATCAAACCAAAACGCCAGATTTTCCCGGCAAAATCACCCAACCCTGCACCAATTTCCAGGTTATATTCATCAAGCAGTCTGCGTCGAACCTCTTTTTCATCGACGCCTTCAGGTACATATACTGCATTAAGTTGCGGTAGCCGGTATCGCTCATCGACCACATACTTCATACCAAAAGTTTCCAGTCCTGCTTTCAAAGCCTTGTAATTACGATCATGACGTGCCCAGGAGTGCTCCAACCCTTCTTCGTACAACATAAACAGTGACTCATGCAAGGCATAGAGCGCATTTGTAGGTGCTGTATGATGATAAGTACGGGTTGTACCCCAGTAACCCAACAACAAGTTTAAATCCATGAACCAGCTATGCACCTTTTCCTTGCGATTTTTGACTAATTCGATTACACGTTCGGAAAAACTGACAGGAGACAAGCCAGGAGGGCAAGACAAGCATTTCTGGCTGCCCGAATAAATCGCATCAATACCCCACTCATCTACTTTCAAAGGCGAGCCACCAAGCGAAGTAACCGTATCCACTATATTAAGGCAACCGTGGCGATGAGCCAATTCACATAGCGTCTTTGCATCCGATAACACACCCGTCGATGTTTCAGCGTGAACAAAAGCTAAGATTTTTGCATCCGGATTCTGCTTTAGCGCATCCTCTACTTTTTGTGGATCGACTGGCTCACCCCATTTATCATCCACGACGACCGCTACACCACCATGTCGTTCCACATTCTCAATCATACGCGATCCAAACACACCATTACGGCATACGATAACCTTATCACCTGGAACAATCATATTGACGAAGCACATTTCCATCCCAACAGAACCGGGCCCGGAAACAGGAAAAGTCATCAGATTCTTAGTCTGAAACGCATAACGCAACAGGCTCTTTAGTTCCTCCATCATGGCGGTAAATACCGGATCCAGGTGGCCCAACGTTGGCCTGGCCATAGCTGACAATACACGCGAATGTGTATCGGATGGCCCAGGACCCATCAAAACACGTTGCGGTGGATAAAATGTAGTAATTTTTTGAGTGGGACGAAAATCTTCGATAGTCATGAACAATCCTAAATTAATGTAAACTGATTTTGTTATAGAGTCTCTGATGAATTATGAGCCGGATAGATGATGGGATAAGATCCTCCAGATCAAGACACACATCACTGACAATAGCTATTCTATCATCAAGATCTAAACGATAAGATGGAGGATGCTAAGCACTAGGCTATGAGCTCATAAATAAACCAGTCATTCTTTATGTAAGAAATAGTGATTTTATCAAGTGATCGCAAAGTTTACTATAAACAAAACCACGCTCCATTGATAGAAAGCTCAAAAACATGCATAAAGAAGCAAAAGATATGGCATCCATCCACTCTTAGCGATACTAATCGCTTATATTCAATTCGACAGATAACAAATTATTCTGTTTCAGGATATCCCGAAGCAACAGACAGCGAATTCGACCGGTGAATGCAACGCATTAAATCGATTTACTACTATCGGGTGTCTTGACATCCTCCCCTTCCTAAACGAAGGGGATTCCTAGCGACTTATTAAGCCGTTAAGAGTAGGTTTGTATTGCTACTGCCACTGGTTCCTGCTTCTTAGACGAAACTAACGTTTCAACTCCACAGGCTAACAAGCGATGCCCTCGCTCAAGTACATTCAAGGCACCTACCAAGTCGGCATTGGCTTTAAATCCACATTCTGTACATTCAAAAGCACTTTGGCTTTTGCGATTGTCACGACTAACATGTTGACATCCAGGGCAGGTTTGAGAGGTGTATTGAGGGTTTACCTTCAATACATCCCCGCCTGAACAAGCCTGTTTATACTCCAAAAACGAAACGAACATTCCCCATCCTTGGTCAAGAATGGATTTGTTTAGACCCGATTTCGCTTTGACGTTTTTACCATGCTTTTCAACACTGCCCTTGGCACTCTTAGACATGTTTCCTATCTTTAAATTCTCAACTACGACCATTGCGTGATTTTTGCTGATTTCGGTTGAGGTTTTGTGTAAGAAGTCTAAACGAGCATTGGCAATACGCTCATGCAGTCGGGTAATGATTTGTTTCTGCTTTTTCCAGTTAGCAGAGAAACGGACTTTTTTAGACAGCTTACGCTGTTCAAAAGCCAGTTTCTTTGATAACTTTCTGAAACTGTTTAAAGGTTCTACGTATGAGCCGTCTGACAAGGTTGCAAAGCGGGTAACGCCCATATCAACACCAATCATACTGGTTGAGCTATGACGCTTTAGCTCGGTCTCGTACTCAGTCTGAATCGACACGTACCAATAACCGCCTTTACGGGAAATCGTCATATTTTTAACGTCACCAATGACTTGGCGTGAATTACGATATTTCACCCAACCGATTTTAGGCAAGAACACTTTGCTAGACTCTTGCTCCAGCTTAAATCCTTGTGGATAACGAAAGCTGTCACTCAAACCTTTTTTCTTGAATTTTGGAATCCGTTTTAAAGGCTGTTTTTTATCAAAACCGTCTTTGAACGCTTTTTCTAAGTTTTTTAAGGCTTGTTGCAACGGTTGAGAATGAACGGTTTTTAGAAATCCATAATCTTCTGAGGATTTCCATAGCTTTAGCCAAAATGACAACTCGTTGTACCAAAGCAATGGCTGTTTCTGCTCTAATCTGAACAGATTCATTGCTAAGGCTTTATTCCAAACAAACCGATTAGCACCTGCAAACTCAACCATCTTCTGTACTTGGTCAGAATTTGGATTGAGTCGTGATTTAAAGGCTTTGCGTATAATCTGCTTCATGGTTATAATTATACAAAAATAAATTGGTCTATGCAAGTTAATAACGATGTAATAACAGGAAGAAATTGCGTTTTTAATCTTCATGTTCATTTGGTCTTTGTAACAAAATACCGTAGAGATGTTTTCTCCGGAAGGGTATTAATTGATTTGGAAGAAATATTTAAAAACGTGTGTTTGGATTTTGAAGCAGAATTGGTGGAATTTAACGGTGAGCATGATCATATTCACCTTTTAGTTAACTATCCACCAAAAATTGCTATTTCTAACTTGGTAAATAGTTTGAAAGGCATTTCAAGCCGACTTATTCGCAAAAAGAATTATCCCGAAGAGACCTTTGCAAAACTCAGTTTTTAAAATAAAGTCCACAAGTACGGTCGTTATTTTGAATAATTGATGTGTTTTAGCCGATCTTAATTATAAAAACTGCGGAATAAGCGACTTATTATCCTATTTACCGTTTAAAAAGCACACATTTCCTGTATTACTAAATTTTGTACAAATAATTTGGGTAGTCTTTTTAAGTTATACGCCATAGCCTGCAGAATATGCCAAGCATGTGCTTTGGCCAAATCTCGGTAACGTAGGAATTTACTTCCAAACCAACGTGCCTGACTGCCAAAGGTACGTTCCACGACATACCGGACTTTGGTGATCAAGCGATTGCGTTGTAATTGTCGTTGAGTCAACGGTTTGTTCTTCACCGCCTTATCTTGAATGCCATTCGAGACTTTTGCAAAAGCCCTTGCCGGAAGCTTTCTACTATTGATTATAAAGAATTAATTTTTCAATTACTGGGGTTTTGCAAAGGTCTCGACTTATATTCTGATTGCTTTCCAATACCTGGGTTTCCAATATACGTTATCTAATTCGGATATTGTCACGCCTTTACGCAAAGAAACATGTAAAAATTTGTTTTCCTCAAGATAAATGCCGACATGCCTGGAAGTAAACCCTGTTTTAAAAAAAACCAGATCACCTGTTTCTAATTCAGATTTTCTAATTTCCTTTCCGATTTTGGATTGCAGGTGGGTCGTTCTAGGCAGATGCAATCCTAACTGTGATTTAAACGTCACGTATACAAAACCGGAACAGTCAATTCCATGCCGACTTAACCCACCCAGTTTGTAACGTACTCCGCGCCATTCATCAAACTGAATGTATAATTTTTCTTTAACGACGTTAGTGGTATCGGTTCTTTCATAAGCAGGGAACACCTCAAGCCGGACGGTTTCTTGTTCCGGCAAAGCGCCACAGCCTGCCAACAAACTACCGTATAGATAGACCACCACGTAAGCAATATTCCTATTCGTCATATTTGCACTATTTTTAAATAATAATCTGTCAAGCTTAAGTATTGTTTTTATTCACACGAGAAATCCTCGACAGGATTCTTCTCGCCATATTTCGTAGCGGAACAACTTCATCCGCAGCACCCAGCGCAATCGCTGCTTTAGGCATGCCAAATACTACGCAACTGGCCTCATCCTGAGCCAAATTATATGCGCCTGCTTGATGCATCTCCAGCATCCCTGCTGCACCGTCTTTACCCATTCCTGTAAGAATAACACCGATCGCATTTTTACCGGCAACGCGTGCTGCCGAACGAAACAATACATCCACCGATGGACGATGACGATTCACCGGTTCATCTTGGCTTAATACGGTTACGTAATGCGTGCCAGTGCGCCTCAATAACAAATGTGAATGGCCCGGTGCTAAGAATGCGTGGCCCGGCAGTATTCGTTCCCCGCCTTTTGCCTCCATTACGGATATTTGGCACAAATTATTCAAACGCCTTGCAAACATGCCCGTAAATGTCGCAGGCATATGCTGAGCAATGAGGATACCCGGGAAATTCGGTGATAAATTAATTAAAAATTCTCTGATGGCCTCAGTACCACCAACCGAAGCACCCATAACAACCAACTTCTCAGTGGAAATAGTTCGATTCGGTATCATCGACAATGCTCTATTAGCAGTATACCCGGTGCCCGATGATCCGCGAGACCACTTATGCCATGCTGTCATTGCAAAACGAACTTTATCCGTAACCTCGCTTGCACCCTGTTTCAAACCAGACACGATTTTGGATTTAGCAATAAAATCCACTGCCCCCAACTTAAGTGCTTGAAGGGCAATTCCCGAATTTTTCTCAGTGAACGCTGACACCATCACCACAGGCATGGGCCGCAATCGCATTAGTTTCTCGAGAAAATCCAATCCATTCATTCTGGGCATTTCTACATCCAGCGTCAGCACATCAGGATTCATGTCTCTGATCATTTCGCGTGCAACCAAAGGATCGGATGCTGTACCGATCACCTCCATATCATGCTCACCGTTAATAATTTCTGTAAGCAGCCTGCGAAATAGTAGGGAATCATCAATAATTAGCACTCTAATTCTTTGCACGGATACACTCCATTTGGATTGAATAAAGAATGCCTTCAAAGAAATAGTTTCATCGAACGGAAACTGCTGGTTTTATCCAGCAACCTATTGATTAACAGCACCGATGATTCGGCACAGCCTTAGCTCTGAAATCAGACTGCTTAAATGCCCTATTCCATCAACCGCATTACAGCCATGCTTATATAGCGACACACTCAGATGAACATTGACATCCTCCTCCGCCTAAAGACAGATCATTCCTGCTGCCTCTACCTCGGAATGGGGTAGATGACTTCGGTGGATTTCTGTTGCTGGCGACATAGCTGCATCGTTCACTTATCAGGCGAGCTGAGCATGTCCTGTCCTGTCCTGTCCTGTCCTTGGAATATTGGAGACTTTTGCAAAAATCTCTATTGATGGCTGCGTTGAGATCTGCATTTTCTGCGTACCCACATTCGACACACGCAAACTTGGATTGTGTTGTGCGATTCTAAACGGACACATGGTCGCAGGCCGGACACGTCCGGCTTGTGTTACGCGGATTGATGGCAAACACATCACCGCCACGCCACGCTTGCTTGTATTCCAACTGGCGGCGTCACCCCAACCCTGATCGAGAATCGAGTTGTTGAGGCCTATTTTGGCTTTGACACTTCGTCCTGGCGATTCAATCGAACCTGCTGCTGACTTACTCATATTCGTGACTTTCAGACCTTCGATAACAATCATCGCGTGGTTTTTGCTTATACGGTTAGAAGTCTTGTGGAGAAAATCATTCCCGCTACAGGCTACCCACTGATGCAATCGCGCTATTTTCTGTTCCTGTTTTTTCCAATTGTTGCTGAAATTGGTATTTCGCCAGCTTTGCCGCGTTTTCGCGGAAGGCGTTGACCGATTCAAACATCGTGCCATCCGAAAGCGTAGCAAATAACGTAACGCATGCGGCGTCCGCACTATTTCATCCTCCCTCTGAGCAGAGAGGATTTCCATTCAGCCTGTTAAAACCATTGAATCATCTGTATTCTCAATTGGCTATCCATATACACTATGGCAACCTATTGGTCAGCATATCTCAATCACAAGGTGCATTCCGCTGACCGCTAAGTTCGTAAACTGTTTTTTCGCGCAATCGAAATAGATTTCTGGCATGAAGAAAACTCTCTGAATGGCCTGCAAATAACAATCCATCTTCAGTCAATAATGGCGCAAATCGCTGCAAAATTTTGTATTGCGTCTCTTTATCAAAATAAATCATTACATTACGACAGAAAATAATATCAAAATTACCCCGTACGGGCCAATGATCATCGAGTAAATTTAGTTTCCGAAAAGTAACCATATTTTTTAATTCTTGCCGCACTTTGATCAAACCACTATTTTGATTTGTTCCTTTTAAAAAAAACGCTTTCAGGTAATCTCGAGGGAATTTATCCAATTGATTCATCAAATAAACGCCTTGCGCCGCTTTGTCCAATACATGAGCATTCAAATCAGTCGCCAGAATATGAACAGGCGGGGTCAGCGACTTGAAAAATTTAACCATCGTCATCGCTATTGAATAAGCCTCTTCACCAGTAGAGGATGCGCTGCACCAGATATGGATTTTATTCTTATTTTTACGTTGCTCTATGTGCTGTTTCAGCATCGGGAAATGGTGTTCTTCCCGGAAAAATGCAGTGGTATTTGTAGTCAAGGCATTAACAAACGCTTCCAACTCGATAGCATCACCCTGCGCCAGGAAATCCAAATATTCCTTAAAATTACGTAGCCCGTTAACACGCAGCCGTCGGGCAAGGCGGCTATAAACCATACCCTGTTTACTCAATGGCAGCGAAATACCGGCATGCTCACGAATCAACTTTCTGATTCGGTTAAAATCAGATGGCGTCAGACTAAATTCATATTTAATCTGATCTTCAGATAATCGCTTATTAGACATCCTGAATATTACTACCCACTTCTGAAAAGTGGTATGGATAGAATAAAAATAAACCCATTAATACTGAGCATTGAGGAGTCATGGCTGATTTATCATTCTCACTAAAAAGGAAAAATTCCGGATAGAATATATCTGATAGAAAAAGGGTTAATCATCTGTCTTTTTAATCCGAACAGGATCTATTAAAACTTTTCCCATCCATCATCACCGCTTTCTTTGCGTAACTGGGTTGGAATAGGCCCTGATTTCGTTATAGTCTTGCTCCCCACACTATGAAATGGCGGGCTTTCAGCACCGGCAATACGATTGCTTCTCTTGATGGGTACGGGTGCCATACCACCGACCAGTTTGAATACCATAACGGCCTGCAATAAATCCTGAGCTTGTTCTTGCATTGATTCTGCTGCAGTTGCTACCTCCTCTGCCAGTGCCGCATTCTGCTGGGTAATTTCATCCATCTGTGCCACTGCCTGATTCACATGTTCAATACCCGAACTCTGTTCTCGTGAAGCGATAGCTATCTCCGCCATGATGTCCGTCACCCGTTTAACCGCAGTGACAATTTCGTCCATAGTGATACCTGCTTCATCTACCAGTCGCGTACCCTTCTCAACCTTATCCACAGAATCATGGATCAATGCTTTAATTTCCTTTGCCGCAGTCGCAGAACGCTGCGCTAATGTGCGAACTTCAGCAGCAACGACCGCAAAACCGCGACCTTGGTCGCCCGCACGCGCGGCTTCCACCGCCGCATTCAATGCCAGAATATTCGTTTGAAATGCAATGCCATCAATCACGCTGATAATATCGACTATCCTCTTTGAACCCTGGTTAATTGAACCCATGGTTTGTATAATCCGATCGACTAAGATGCCTCCTTTTAGCGCAACCTCAGAAGCGCCCGCCGCCAGCTGATTTGCCTGTTGGGCATTATTCGCATTCTGTTTAACTGTAACCGTTAATTCTGCCATTGAAGCACTGGTTTCTTCCAGGCTTGATGCCTGTTCTTCAGTGCGCTGACTCAAATCAGTATTTCCCGAAACAATCTCGCATGCGGCCGTTGTAATCGAATCAGTATTAAGCCGTACTTTATCGACCAGGTCGATCAAATTATCATCCATCTTCTTTAATGCTTGCAACAATTTTCCCGCACCCTTTGTTGAGTTGACATCAATATGACTTGTCAGATCACCCGATGCAACTGAATTAGCGATAGCAATCGCTTTATTCAATGGCGTTACAATCGCGCGTATCAACAAAAACCCAATCAAGACTATCAACAGGACACCCAATGATGATGCAATAGTCGAAATCATAAAAATCTTTTCATAATCACTCTGTGCCTGAGCATGTTCCTGTGCAGCAATGTCACCTTGCAACTTTATTAACGCAGATAAAGTCGTATGCAAAATGCCGAATTTCTTCATTGCGTCTGTTGCCAGATTATTTATGGCTGCATTAAAATCGCCGTTAACCACAAAATTCATTGTACGGTTGCGGGACGTACGATACGCTGCCCATTGCCGGATAAAATTATTGGCCAGTATTTTTTCCTCAGGCGTCAAGACCGTTGTCATATATATTTGCCATCTGTTCTTAATCTCAACATCCAGCTTGGCAATAAGCTCAATCCTTTGTTTTGCACCCGCAACATTTCTTAAATTAGCCGCCAGCAGGACATTCAAGCGTGAACGCTGAACGCCATCGAGAAGGCCCGCCAAATCTATTAGCGGCATGGCACGATCCAAATAGACTGTACGCAGACGATCATTTGCCTGGTTAGTACCATACAAACCTAGCCCGCCAATACTTACCAACAATACGGATAATAGTCCCGTAACAAACATCAGTTGCGACTTTATCGTGATGTTATTAAACATCAAGCTCCCCTTACTCCCAATAACTCAATAAAATTATTTGACCGCCTGATCAATCAAATCCATTTCCGCACTTCCCATAAGTTCTTCAATGTCAATGAGAATCACCATTTGATTATCCGCTGTACCTAGTCCCATGATATATTCAGTATCAATAACCGAACCCAATACGGGCACTGGCTGAATTTGCGCCACGTCAAGATTAATTACATCTGGAACGCCATCCACCACTATACCCATTACCCGCCCTAATACATTCAGAATAATAACGATCGTAAGCGCATCATATTCAACACTTCCCAGTTTAAGCTTGATTCGCATGTCGATAATCGGCACAATAATTCCACGTAAATTAATGACGCCTTTTATAAAATCAGGCGTATTGGCAATCTGAGTAACCCCATCGTATGTTCGTATCTCCTTCACTTTTAAAATATCGATCCCATATACTTCCTTTCCTAAGTGAAATATAAGAAACTCACCAGAGGGCAGATCCACATGCTTACCATCTGATTCGACTGCACTCGTCGCCTGTTTCTGTGACATATTACGGGCTACCTCCTTAGACTGAGAAATTAATGCAGGGGATTTATGAAAACGATGAGATTGTCTTATTAATTCATGCTGTGACATCATCACAATTTCGATTATGTTCAGAATTAATGCCACTTTGCCATCACCCATGATGGTCGCACCTGAGATACCACGAACCCGACGATAATTGCTCTCTAGATTTTTAATCACGGCTTGATGCTGCCCTAGCAATGTATCGACTAATAAGGCTGCTTTATATCCCTCCGCCTCAAGAACAACAAGGATACCATTATCAATGTCAATGGCCTCTGATCGTATATCGAGAACTTCTTGCAAAACAATAACTGGCAAATAATCACCGCGAATTTGCACCACATATCCTTGCCCATTGACTGCTTTAATATCACCCGCTTTCGGTTGCAATGATTCCAAAATATACATGAGAGGCACAATAAGTACCTGATCACCGACTGCGACCGACAAACCATCCAGAATAACCAATGTGAGTGGCAGACGAATTGAAATCGTGGTGCCGATTCCAGGAATCGAATGGATTTCTATGTACCCACCCATTGCTTGAATAGTACATTTGACAATATCCATCCCCATGCCACGACCAGAAATATCCGTAATCGCTTCTACCGTTGAGAAACCAGATTCAAATATCAGCATCCAGACTTCCTGATCAGACATACCATCATCCGCTGATAACCCATGCTCTTTGGCTTTCTTAAGTATTCTTTCCCGATCCAAACCGCCGCCATCATCGCTCACCTCAATGATGATCCTGTTTCCTTGATAAAAAGCACGCAGCGTAATGGTACCTTTAGCCGGCTTATTTGCTGCCATACGTTTTTCGGGTAATTCAATTCCGTGATCCAGACTGTTGCGCACCAAATGAGTCAGGGGATCTATAATTTTCTCAATTAAGCTTTTATCCAGCCTCGTGTCTGCACCCATTGTTTCCAACTCAACCTGCTTATTGAGTTTCATAGCCAGATCATGCACGACACGTGAAAAACGGCTGAACACGAAACTAATGGGTAACATGCGAATCGACATTGCAGCCACTTGCAAATCCTGGGTATTACGTGCAAGTTGATCCACTTTGCTGAGCAGATTTTCATGAATGACAGGATCCAGTTGCGAAGTTGTCTGTACCAGCATGGTTTGAGTAATAACGAGCTCACCAATCAAATTGACTATTTCATCCACTTTCTCAACACGGACGCGCATCCATGATATTTCGCTGGAAGGGGCAATCAATTCAGAGCTTTTCTGTGTTTCACTTTCACCCGCTTGCACAGCGAGTTCCTTATCGGCTATTTCCTGTCGTGATGGCGATTGCAAGCACTCTTTGACTCTGGTTTCATCGTTATCATTCGCTATCGCAGGCGCAGGGGTTTCTATTGATGCATCAAGCGTCTTTATAAGCGGTTTGGCCGCACTATTCGTCGCCTCGATTTGGATTGCATCCGATGGTATCGTTTGGGAATGAATAATCGGATCAGATTGAGGTGGAGAAACTCTTTTATCGAACGTGGGCGTCACTTCAGAAAATTGCTTTAATGCCTTATACACCTCAGCCACAATCGTTGGGTCAACCTGACCATTGCCACGATATTCAGCAAGCTGACTCTTGATAACATCATTTGCCTTGAGAAAAATATCAATCACTTCATTGTGAAGCTCAAGTTCCCCCTTACGCAATTTATCAAGCAATGTTTCAAGCGAATGAGTCATGTCTATGATGTCAGTAAAACCGAAAGTACTGGCACCGCCCTTAATCGAATGCACCGTATGGAATACGGTATTCAAGTCCTCCAACTCGAGTGCATGCACATCGAGTTCAAGTAGACAAGTTTCCATCCTGACTAATAGCTCTGATGATTCTTCAAAAAACAACGCGTAAAATTGCTCCAGATCTATACTCATTTGCAGTCCATTTTAAATATACCGATTAACCTAACAACTGAGCAGACGAACAGGCCACATCGATCTGTAAAATTTATGGATGCTACCAGATCAAGAACAATCATTGCTTGTAACTGAAGTAATCTCCCTTAACTGTACAATCCGAGATTAGTCATACCCGAGGCGAGCACACAACTGCCGCCACAAATAGAATAGATGATGAAATGAATATGCCAGACTGTATAACAATCCTTTTAGGCTGGCATTGATTGTAAGTGCTTTCCTCAGCTGCTCAGCAAAGCTGGATGATTACTACAGACAAAGCTGAGCTAGGTGAATGTGGATTCTAAACAGCAATGGGTTATTTAATTTAATTGGCAACATCACCAATACGATTGGTCCAGCCGAGTGCTTCAAGCTCCATATGACTCAACTCACTGAGACTCAAAAAATCAAGCTTCTCAAGAATAACCTGGATTGCAGCAATATCTCCTTTTTCATTTGCTTCAATCAATCCTAACACCTGGCCTAAACGTCCATCCCGATAAAGCAGTGCCTGGCTCATATCTTCTGAGATTTCCAGCTTATTGACAATCTGCTGTATCTCAATGCCGAGCAAAACATCCAACAAAGACAGGATTCCAATCATAAAAGCGCGCTCTTGATGGTTTTTATCGTAGGGGCGATCTATTTTGGCAATCAGTTCCATTAATTTACCGCGCGTAGCGGCTGTCTGCAGCAAAGCATTTGACACCCCCCCATTAGATGAATCAGCAGCATAAAGCAGCAACTGTATCCATCTTTGCAATTGCTTGCGCCCCAATATCATAATTGCCTGCTTGATAGAATTAACCTTCTGAGGCAAGCCACAAGCGGCCGAATTGACCATACGTATTAAATTATAACTCAATCCAGGGTGGCGCTTGAATTCCTCCTCAATGGTATCAATATCACTGTCACCCATAACGAGTGTTAATAATTTTAGCAATAAAAATTTAGCAGGATCAGCCCGTCTGCCCGAGACAATTTCGGGCTTTGCAAAATAATAGCCTTGAAACATTTGAAAACCGAGCTCCATGCAGCGATTCGCTTGTTCACGATTTTCTATTTTTTCGGCTAGAAGCAGGACTGGCCATCGCTTCAGCACATTCACAATGCTAACGAGAGCAGCTTCCTCCAGAGCAAGTACATCAATCTTGACCACATTAACAATGGGTAAAAGTAATGCAATCTTATCATTGACCTCAACCACATCATCCAGCGCTAATTGATAGCCCATCTGCTTGAGCTCGATACAGCGCTGGATAATCTCCTCCGTGATATCAATCGTTTCCAGCATTTCAAGTACAACATGATTATTAGGCAAAAAATAGATTGCATCACTCATTAACAGCTCAGCATCAACGTTAATAAACCCGCGTTGTTGATCTAATACATTCTGAATCCCCAATTGGCCATATGCATTAATGATTACATTGGCTGTAGCCGATAATCCATTGGTAATATGAGCCGTCGTCGCTGCCTGATCCAATCGAAAAAGCAATTCATAAGCCACCAGATTTTGATCGCGATCCAGAATCGGCTGCTTACCGAAAAAAACACCTTCCATTTTATTCTCCATTAAAGCCAATATATAACGCGGCACATTCCATAAGCCGCGATTAGATTGACTTAAACGCCGCGCGTTATACCTCTAAATCACTAGAAACAGGGCCTGAATGTAAATAAAGCTCATCATCTTGATATTGGCTCTCAGCACCACAAACAAAAGAACCTGCATAGCAGGCTCATCTCAAACAATTTCAGCACTATTCCAGCGAAAAAATCGGGGCGTAAACTTACAGATAGAGATCTTTGCAAAACCCCAGTAGCTGAAAAATTAAATCCTTATAATCAATAGTATAAAACTTATGGTGAGAGCTTTTGCAAAAAGCCCAGATAATCCATTTCAATACAATCTGCTATAAAAACCAAATATACAGACCAAATCAAGAATGATTAAGAGAATAAGAAGAGGAATCAAGCACTATTTATGATACAACTCGAGAATTTACATGAGAAATAATAATCCGACCTATCCTGTATCCGCGACGATCTGATTTTTACCATTATTTTTCGCACGATACATTGCTGCGTCTGCACGCATCATCATATTCTGTTGCAGCTCCCCCGCTTGATATTCTGCGACACCAGCACTAAAGGTAATTAATAAACGTTTATTTTCATGAAGAAAGAATTTCTTGGTCAGATTACGCTGTATCCTTGATAAGACCGTTATCGCTTTCTCCAAATCCGTATTAGGTAACAGAATTACAAACTCTTCTCCACCAAAGCGCGCAATAACGTCATCTGGGCGGGTCGTATCCTTCACTGCCTCGACTAAATAAATTAGCGCATCATCTCCGACTTTATGGCCGTAAGTATCATTTAGCCGCTTAAAGTTATCAATATCAAGTAAAGCAAGACATAGTGGTATTTGGTGCCGTTTGGCACGGGATGATTCACGCTTAAAAGCAATATCCAAACCCCGTCGATTCAAAATACCTGTCAAATGGTCCTGATGTACTTTTTCGCCCATTTGTCGCAGTTCAGACTCTAGCTGGCTGATCTTATTCTGCGCCATATCAACTTCCGCGCGTACTGCCAGAAAATCATTACGAGAGCTTAATACATTCGCCTGTATCTGTTTGGTATCACGCATCATTTCTACAAGCAACTCATTCAGTTCTTCAATATTATCAATCTGCCCCGTTTTTTCTGAATAGTATTCAATCTTATCCTGATAGCCATTGGTTGTATTAGATAGCTCCTCAATACTATCAATTAGATAAGTTACCATCTGTTTCAAGGCTGTTTTAGCTTTAGATAGATGATCTTTTATGATGTCTTGTTTACGCATCATTGCTTCCAACTGATGCTCAGCCTGCTCAACAATTTGCAGGCTCAATGGCGTGGCCATCGTTGTTCGTAGCTTGGCAAGCTGATTTTTTACCCATTGATCATCCACCAACAATTCACTGGTACTGTCCATGAGCAAATTGATCAATCTCAATAAACCACGCTGCAGCTTGATAGCATTCTCACCACATGATTCAAAGTGGATACAGAATTGCTGAAAACGCATGATAAATTCGTTTGTTTCCTGCTGATCGTTAACTTTCCATACCTGTAAAGCCAAAAACCGGGCCTCATCCGTTAATACGGTATCACCGAGCTGCATCGTTGCAATGTGCTCTAGTATCTGAACCATAAATTTCTGCAAATGCGCGGATAGACGAGAATTCTCAACTGGATCACTTTGTGATAGCAACAGTGAGCCATTATCAGTATCCTCAACCTTCATTTGTTCATGAACAGAAGTTCGGGCACCATCCGGCCCCGGTATGACAGAATCTGGCGGCTTCGAAATGACCCCTGATACAACTGTCATTTCAATCAGATTTATTAATGTAGCTTTATATTGATACCAATCCTTATCATTGACAGCCTGTCTCAATCTATTGGCGCAGTGCAGCGATTCTGGCGTATTGTGAGGTAATTCTGCTGCGATTTCGGAAAGCATCTCTGCTGTATTCAAGCACATGCGATTAGCGGAATGACCCGCAATCTCATGGTATAACCTGTGGTAATTATCCGGCGTGGGTGAAATCTTGAGTAAGGCCAATTGCCGCAACGTCTCACGGGCAATTGCACATGAATTTGAATCATCACTCATATAAAACGCCCAAGAGTTTGAATAATGGCCGGGGTGAGAGTATTAATAAGCGACAATAACGACAAACATCACCTAAAACTTTAGCCGCTGCTTAGAAAAGCATTAGATTGTTAATATTAGCAATCAAGCGGATCGACAGTAAACGCTAATCCACCAGTTTATTTTTGATCGCATAACGAATTAACTCAAAATTATTGGTTAAATTGAGTTTTTCCAGAATTCGAGCACGATAAACACTCACCGTTTTTGGACTCAAGAACATTTCTTCTGAGATATCTGATAGTGTTTTTCCACTGGCAATAAGACACAATGTCTGGAATTCACGATCCGATAGCATCATATGTAATGGCTGATCAAAATCTGAATTGATCGTATTGGCGAGTTCTTGCGCAGCAACAGCCAAGCTCACGTATTTGTTGCCAGCAGCTACCTGGCGTATCGCAGTAACCAACTGGGCGGGTGCACTCTTCTTATTCAAATACCCAGCCGCACCTGCCTTCAATGAACGAATTGCAACATTCATACTCGGTACGACCACTGAGCATCAAAATAGCCAGATGCGGCTTCATTCTCTTTATCTGCTTAAGCAAATCGATTCCATTTCTATCCGGCAATGAAATATCAAGTAACACGACATGAAAACAGCTTTGCTCTATAATCTTAAGCGCCTCGAGCCCCGTTTCAGCTTCTCCTGTAACCTCAATATCATCTATTTCGCTTAATATCTGTTTCAGGCCCTGTCGAACAATAGCGTGATCATCAGCGATCATCACCAATATCATAAATGTTCCCTGCCGTTACCCAACACTACGATATCTTTCTGGCCAGCATATCCAGTGTTGTATATTTAGATTCCAAAGTCTCTTCTGAAATATCATTTAAATCATCCGATTGCATAAATTCATTCCGCTTATTATTAGATAATAAAGGGATGCGAATCGTTATTCTGGTTCCTTTTCCAGGTTTACCCGCGATATAAAAACTACCTTTTAATTGCTGACAGCGTTCTCGCATTCCTCTGATTCCAAATGAATCCTGTCCTTCCATATCCAGATTCGTAATACCACTTCCATTATCAGCCACTTCTAAAAGAACGAATTTATTTAAGCCGGCAAGCTTGACCTCGACACGAGAGGCCTTTGCATGTTTTGAAATATTGGTTAATGTCTCCTGGAAAATACGAAAGATGGCAACCGATAGATCGGGATCTAAATCTATTTCATCATCACTACAAAAGATCTGACAAGGAATACTCGTATGATTAATGAATTCTTTTGCTTGCCACCGAATAGCGGCAACAATACCACAATCCAGTATATCCGGCCTTAGATCCAGCGCAATTCTACGTGTACTGTCAATGACACGATTTACCAGCAAATCGATAGCAATTGCTTTTTTTCTGTAAAAATCCGGTTGCCGTGATGCGCCATTCATACAAGGTAGTAATTCACACCTGATGGCAGTTAGCGTACCACCGATATCATCGTGAATTTCATGAGCAATACGGGCGCGTTCGTGTTCTTTGACTTTCAACAGATAGGACGAGAGTTCAGCCAGTTGCTCTCGAGAACGGGCAATTTCAATTTCAGCCAGTTTATTTCGAGTGATGTTAATTATGATGCCATCCCACACGGTAGTACCATCATCCAATCTTTTTGGGGTGGCACGCAAACTAATCCATTTGATCCCACCGCTATTTCGGGCCTGGATACGCCCTTCCCAATTCCAGACGGTAAGGTGCTTAGCTGAAGAGATCATCAGCTGGTCATATATTTTCCTGTCATCAGACAGAACCAATTCAGAAAGTAAGGTGGGTGTCTTGATAAGCGCTTCTGGAGATAAACCCAGCAGTGTATCGGATGCCTCATTCATTTGTAGAAAATGAATCGTATGATCTTGCGCCATTAAAAGCCGAAAAACCACACCGGGCAGATTCGCCGTAACCGCCCGAAAGCAACTTTCGCTTTCTTTTAACGCAAGCTGCATATAGCTCAATTTCTGGCAATTTTCTGCTTCCAACACGCTACGACGTATAACAGAAACCAGTCGAGCCAGATTGCTTTTCATCAAGAAATCATAAGCCCCTTTTGCCATCAGCGTTGCAGCCGCCTGGGCTTCGCTGACATGACTAGACACAACAATCAGTGGTATTTTTAGTTTACGAATAACCAATTCAGACAAAATTGTCTCTGCATCAATCTTTGGCAAACTACAATCAGATAAAACAACATCCCAATTTTTATTCAGCAATGCATCACGAAAAGTACTGATTGTTGTCGTGCGAAAGCAATCAAAGGACAAGCCTCCTTCCTTAAGAACCTGTTGTACATATTCCGCATCCTCCACGGAATTCTCAACTAACAGTACATTCAGAACTTTTACCGCCACTTTTCCACCCTCTCTTGCAGGTTGAAGCTAGATTGAATTCCTGAACAATCATTTATACTACAAGATTATTCCGCCAGAAAGAAGTATTTAATGGCCATCGTACTAAACCAGTGTTGTAATTTTTCCACAATTGATACCTTGACCATCTCATATCAATCAATTTAAACATTAAACTTTCCAAAGGCCTATCCGATAACACTATTCAACGGTGGCTCACAGCCCTTTTGGATGACCGGGCAAACCAGCGTAAATGGTAAAAACACCACTAACTAACCACTAGTAAATTGATCGTAAGTTATTTATTTAAAGGTTGAGGAGAATCAAATGGCACAAGTTATCAATTCCAACATTACTTCGTTAACGGCGCAACGTAATCTGAATACCTCTCGAGATGCCTTGAATACATCTTTGGAACGTTTATCCTCTGGCCTGCGAATTAACAGCGCCAAGGATGATGCAGCAGGACTCGCCATCTCTGAAAGGATGAGCTCACAGATTCGGGGTTTAAATCAGGCTTCACGTAATGCAAATGACGGTATCTCGCTCGCACAGACAGCTGAAGGCGCGCTCAACGAAGTCACCAATAATCTGCAACGCATTCGTGAACTCGCTGTCCAGTCATCCAACTCCACCAATAACAGCGCCGACCGGGCCGCATTGGATCAGGAGGTACAGCAGCGCCTGGCCGAGATCGATCGAATTTCATCTCAGACTGATTTCAATGGAAAAAAATTACTCGATGGCAATTTTGGCACAGCGGCCTTCCAGATAGGCGCTAATGTGGGTGAAACAATCAATCTAACCGTCTCTACCGGAACACGGACCAATCAGATTGGACAAATCGCCGAGGGTACCTCATCAGTTGAAGTAACCACCGCTGCACTCTCTGGTACCGGCACCATCAAAATTGGCACCAATGATGCCGTCGATATCGGCGCTTCAGTCGCAGGAACAGCCGTCGGTCAGACAGCAGGCAGTGCTTACGCTAAAGCGCAAGCCATTAATGCCGCCAATGTACCCGGTCTTAATGTATCCGCCACCAATAATATTGAATTTGGCATTGCCGCAGCCACAGGCGGCGGGACATACAGCCTTAATATTAATGGCGAGGATATCTTTGCCAGTTACGACCTAGCTGCAAATGGTGACCTGTCTACCCAACAAATCAGCGACGCCATTAACGGACAAAGTGCCAATACCGGCGTAACCGCGACCCTGTCGGGGGGCAACCTGCGATTATCAGCTGCGGATGGACGCGACATTACCATTGGACAAGATAGTGCTACCGGCGGCATCAGCGCGGGTGGCGGCGGCTCCTCAACAATTAACGGTGTCGAGTTTCGTGATGGCACAATCGATTCGGTAGCGAATGCAGCGCTTGCTACCGATCCAGCCGTCAATGGCGGCACGCTCACTTTCCTATCCAACGAAAACATCGCCGTTACCGTTGATGGGGCCGAAATGGGGTTTGCCAACGCCGCTTTTACGCTCACCCGTGATACCAGCACACTCAGTTCGATCGATGTCAAAGATGCCGTAGCGGCGAATGATGCCCTCAAGCGCATCGATTCGGCACTGCAATCAGCCAGCTCCTTGCGCAGCACTTTTGGTGCCGTTCAGAACCGGTTTGAATCGACCATATCCAACCTGCAAACGACCACAGAAAATTTATCCTCAGCCCGTAGTCGTATTCAGGATGCCGATTTTGCCGCAGAAACCGCTAACATGACGCGGGGCCAGATTCTCCAGCAGGCGGGGGTCGCAATACTGTCACAAGCCAATTCATTACCCAATAACGTACTGTCACTATTGCGTTAAATAATCAGGCTGGCAACAAACAGGCATACGCGGGACGGCTAACAGAATGGGCCCGCGTCCATTCTACCTTTAAGGAATCGTGACATGCTAACGAGTCAAATAAATAAAGCTGCCTCAATCGCTGCCGATAGCATCCGTATTACAACTATCTGACAACACGTTATCTCCGCCAATGGCAGCAACAAGCAAACAATCCGATTCGACACAAGCAGCGGCATCAGAATTTCTGGTTGATCAGATGAGCCATAAGATTCAGGAAACACCCCATAACCCAACCAGATATTTTCAGTTGAGAACGACACGGGTAAAAACAACGATCAAGATAATGAATACATCCATTCAAAAGAGACGCGCCTGGCGACCCCCACAACGGCAGCCATAATGATCATCCGCACCTCGGATAAGAGGCAGGAGTTGCTATTGAGTGAAAAGTGACAAATGACAAATGACAAATGACAAGTGACAAATGACAAATGACAAGTGACAAGTGACAAGGCGTCATCGCAGGAAAATGTGTTAACGTTAATAGGAATTAGAGCATGCTTTCATCTCCAGGGATTGGTTCCGGACTCGATGTCAATAGTATTGTTAGCCAATTAATGACCGTAGAGCGCCAGCCACTGGCAGCACTGAATCAAAAGGAAGCCAAACAACAGGCCCAGCTTTCTGCTTTTGGCAGCTTAAAAGGCGCTTTATCTTCATTTCAAAGCAGCCTGAGTTCACTAACAGACCCCGCTAAATTTTCGACCATATCAGCCAATCTGGCGGATTCTTCAGTTGCAACCGTGATCACTTCTTCCAATGCGGTTGCAGGCCGTCATGATGTTGAAGTGCAATCGCTCGCACAGGCACACAAGGTAAAATCCGGTAATTTCGCATCTACCAATACCACGCTTGGGAGTGGCACCATCACCATCCAGTTCGGGACCTATAGTGGCGGCACGTTTTCACTCAACCCGGACAGGCCAGCCCAATCGATTACCATCGCACCCAATGAATCCTCATTAACGGGTGTACGCAATGCCATCAATCTCGCTGATGCAGGCGTCTCAGCCAGCATTGTAAATGATGGCGCCGGAGACCGCCTGGTTATTGCCTCAAAGCATCCTGGACTCAGTAATGCATTAAAAATCAGTACTGTGGATGATGATAACAATCATACGGATAACGCAGGCTTATCACAGCTGGTTTATGACGCCTCATCAGGCGGCACCATGAATCTAACTGAAACGGTAGCCGCCAGTAACGCCACATTAATAGTCGATGGTATTTCAATTAGCAAAGCATCCAACACAATTAATGATGCCATAGAAGGGATTACATTCAACCTCTTAAAACCCAATACCGGCAATACAACCACCCTGAATATCACGCACGACACAGCCGGCACTCAGGCTGCCGTCTCGTCATTTGTCAAGGCTTTTAATGACCTGGACAAAATAATCACAGATCTTTCGAAGTACGATGCGAGCACAAAACGGGCCTCCATATTAACCGGTGATGCGACGGTTCGATCCATCCAATCACAATTGCGTAGTACATTGAATGATCCCTTATCTACTGCTGGCGGCGGCTTAACCCTGCTATCGGAAATTGGCGTCAGCTTTCAAAATAACGGCACACTGAAATTAGATTCAGATAAACTAAAAGCCGTTCTCAAGGATTCAACCAAAGACATCTCTACCTTGTTTGCCTCAATGGGTAAACCCAGTGACAGTCTCGTTTCATTTGTCAGTGCCACTCCCGATACAAAAAACGGACGCTATGCCCTCAATGTGAGCCAAATGGCCACACAAGGTGCCGCCGTTGGCAGCACCCCCGCAGCACTCACGATCAATGCCGGCAGCAATGACACATTAGACCTTACCCTTGATAATGTCGAAGCCAGTATAACGCTGGCAGCCGGCACCTACAATGCAACCACTTTAGCTGCCGAAATCCAATCAAAAATTAATGGCCATTCAGCCTTTTCCGCCGCAGGCAGTAATGTAACCGTTACACAATCTGCGGGCATATTAAGTATTTCGTCCAATCGCTATGGCTCCGCCTCGATCGTGACGATTACAGGCGGAACAGGCCAATCAGATTTATTAGGCACACCCACTGAGACCCATGGCCTGGATATCGCAGGCACACTTGGAAACACAGCTGCAACAGGATCGGGCCAGGTGCTCACAGGTGCAGGTAACAGCAGCGGCCTGGTACTCGAAATAAAAGCGGGAACAACCGGCGCACGTGGCACCGTAGATTTTTCACATGGTTTTGCTTCCAGGCTCAACAAGCTGGTTGGCAGCCTGCTGGAAAATGACAGTTTAATCGATAGTCGCATGGATGGCATCAACTCCTCAATCAAGGATATCACCACACGACGGGAATCATTGAATCAACGATTGAATGGCGTGGAAAAACGAATACGGACGCAATTCGCCGCCCTGGACACAATGATTAGCAACATGACTCAAACGAGCAATTTTTTGCAGCAGCAGTTGGCAAATCTTCCCAGTATAGGAAACTAGCCATCAATACCTAGAAAAACACAAGGAGTAAAAGATGTATGCCGCAATGAACAATCCCATCTCTACCTATCAACGCATTGGCATCGAAACAGGTGTTGAATCGGCTAATCCCCACAAACTGATACTGATGTTATTTGAAGGTGCGCAGGAAGCACTGGCAAAGGCCAAAATGCACCTGCAGTATAACGAGATCGCCGCCAAGGGTGAAATGCTTTCAAAAGCCATCATGATCATCGATCAGGGCCTCAAGGCGAGCCTGGATATGAATGCCGAAGGTGATATCGCACTCCAACTACAAGCACTGTATGACTATATGATTCATCGCTTATTAACTGCGAATCTCCGGAATGATCCCGCAATCATCAATGAGGTCAATGAATTATTGTCAGTGCTATGTGATGCATGGAGAATCATTGGTGAATCAGATGCAGCAAAATCAATATCAGGCAAATAAGTAATCTCGGGATCAAGCAGCCAAGTAATTACATTAAAAAGGAAGTAAATCATGCTGGATGACGCACAGGAAATTACGACCTATGAAGCAATGTTAGTTATCACCAATCAGATGTTAGCCGCTGCTCAGAATAGTGAATGGGATAAGTTAGTTATCTTAGAACAAGAATGCAAGGCGCTCACAGACAAACTGGTGCAACACAGCTCCCAGAATATTCTCAGTCATGAATTGCAGCAAAGAAAAATCCGGATTATCCATCAAGTATTAGCCGATGATGCTCAAATCAGAATGATCACCGAACCATGGATGGAAAAACTTCGGAGCATACTCAATACGGCTGAACATAAACGCAATTTACAGCAGGCATACCAACCTGATCACAACACGTAATCGCCCAATCAGAGAACACCCTGTCATATCACATCTGAATCCATACAAACAACATAAAGATAATCTGTTGTGATTCCAACCATCATCAAAACTGATTCGATATCGCAGCCCTCACCTTCAGATTCGGTTGCACCCGTTACCCCTGTTGCCGCAGCTTCCAATGTAAAAAACGCATTATCGCACCTCATACCCGGACAAAAATATCAGGCCCTGATCGAATCCCGTTTGCCCAACAACCATGTCAAAGTTGTCATAGCAAACCAATCGTTACACATGCATCTCCCTGAAAATATACGGCCAGGGGATCAGATAGAACTCGTATTCATCTCGCGAGAGCCCAGGCTTCAGTTTTTATTACAAAGCAAGGGACTATCTGATGGATTAAAGCATAACGCATCGATTAGTACTACTGGGCGCTTTTTGAGTGCCTTAACCCAAGGCGCGATAAAACCAAGCATACCGCAATCATCAACGCTTACCACACCTATACTGCCCAGTCCACCATCAAATAGCCAGATATTACCCGGGTTATTGCAGATAGCGCTCTCTCAAAGTGGATTATTCTACGAATCTCATCAAGCGCAATGGATAGCAGGAAAAAAGACACTGGCACAGTTACAACAGGAACCGCAAGGTAAACTAACGTTCACAACTATCGATATGCCAACCGCATCTCATTCAATCATACCCGCTGACATACAAAGCATCTATTTGGTGCAGCAACAACTGGCTGCACTAGAAACGGGACATATAACCTGGCGTGGAGAAGTCTGGTGTGAGCAGGCCATGGAATGGGACATCCTGGAACACAAGTCTGACGGAAAAAGCGATACAGACAAGTTCATTCCGTGGCAGACGCAGCTACGGCTGACGCTACCCCAGCTAGGCGATATTATCGCTACAATTGCATTCGATGCACAAAGGGAGGTGCATATCAAACTGGATACCACCATAACAGAGACCGCCTGCTTATTAAAAAAGAATCAATCACCACTGGCAGCGGCCATGACATCAGCGGGCTTAAAGATTCAAGCGGTGGAGGTACAACACCATGTCAGAGAATAAAACCCATGTAACAGCCGTAGCACTGGCTTATCATCATGCTGAAACAGCCATACCTAAAGTAGTTGCAAAAGGACGAGGGGTTACCGCACAAGAGATTATTCGACGCGCCAGAGAATCGGGCATTTACGTGCATGAATCCGTAGAATTAGTCGCACTATTAATGCAAGTAAACCTGGATGAACGCATTCCTTCCCAACTCTACATCGCCGTAGCCGAATTGCTGGCCTGGCTTTATTATCTGGAACAAGAAAAAAATTCCGTGAATCCCTCTAGCGGACCGGGTAATCAATATACTACACAAAGCAGAACCCCTGAATAATGTCAAAATCTGATCAAAAACTCATAATGCCAGGAATTGCTCATACTTTTGAATCGCCTCAGAAAGAGGGCGAACAGGATTTCCGTATTCATTCAGAAGTTGAAATCTTTTTTATCCTAAGCACAATCATGCAGGCAAACACACTGATTACACTTTACTTTGATAATGCCAAAAACTTTATTCTCACATCCATTCTCGCAATCAATGCGGATAATAAAGAGATCATAATAGACTATGGTGTTGACGAGAAGCTGAATCAAGACGTATTGTGCACAAAAAAACTGACCTTCATAACATCTCAAAATAGAATCAAAATTGAATTCGTCTGTAATACCATTAGAAAAATACAATTTGAGAGCCTTGAAGCTTTTGCCGTCAAGATACCTGAATTTCTAGTGCGTATGCAAAGAAGGAATCATTTTCGTATTTCCACCCCAACGATCAAACCATTAAGATGTACTATTCCGCTTCCATCTGGAGGCAGTACCAACATAGCTGAAATCACCTTGCTCGATATCAGCTGTGGCGGCATAGCCGTTATCGATCACCATCCTATTATCAGCTTTGACCCAGGAAAAATATACAAAAATTGCCAAATCACATTACCTGGAATTGGCACCATCAATGTCGCTATCCAGGTAAAAAATACTTATCAGATCACCTTGCTCAACGGGCTGACTTGCAAACGTGCCGGTTGTCAGTTCATAGCGCTATCCACCAGCATGCAGGCAATGATCCAGCGCTATATCATCAAACAGGAGCAAATACAAAGAGCAACCGAGCAATCAGCTAGAAATTCCAACTTTCACAAACCAGCCTGAACGAACCCCCCAAAATCTCCAGGTTAATTCAATAGATACAATCTTCCGGATAAATGAAATACGGCATTCATTCTATTTAATTAATTCCAACAACAGCTAAGAAATTAACGAAATCTATATATCCAACTTAATCATCTTTAATGATGTTTACGGATTATCACATTATTATTCAGTATAATTTCAACCGCTACAGCCCACTTTCAGCGCGGCTTATTGTAGAAAAATTGATTACCTTATCGTTTCGGAATCTGCCATGCCCCGCAAAAACCATCACTTACCAACATAATTCCCTGGTCAGGGCACAAACAACGCTCCAGACACGATTCGATCTAATTCAGATAATATCAGACAAATCATCATATTATAGTAGTTTCTTGCTCAAGAATTGGGTAAAATCTGAATTTGTATGCACGCTTAATTTCCATTCACATACTTTAACAGAAATAGGTGAAAACACAGGCTTTAGCATCAACGAAGCTGACTCCCTATCCACAGGTAGATAAGCAGCTGGTGCGCCCATCCGTTTCGGAGAGAGTTATCCGTTCAGGTCAAGGCAGTGGTTTTTGACCCGGAATAAAAAGAATAACTCTCTTAATGACATAAATTAACCATCATATCGAGAAACACAGCATAACCGGATTAAACTTGCATATTCATTATCGTCTGATATGCCGCAACCAGTTTATTCCGTGTCTGTACCATTGATTGAAACGACACCTCTGCTTTTTGCAGCGATATCATAACTTCATGCAGGTTTGTTTCGGATTCATCACTCGCAAAACTCCGACTTAACTTTCCTGCTGTCTGTTGGACATGATTCACCTGATCTATCGCACCTTTCAATGCCCGGCTAAAATCAACGCTATTTTCCGCATCGGCAGCCGATGCGAGGGTCTTACCCCCCGATGCCAGCACCGATGCTGTACGTAATTGTTCCAATACATTATTTATTCCCAGTTTATCCATGCTTTTCCTCAAAAATTGGCTGGATCCATATCGTCTCTAGAAATTATCCGGCGGGAATTTTGCAATCCGCGCTCATAATAACTATCACACTGTTGCTTGCTGTTGCCTGTACAGTTAAACCACGGTCTGCAGCATAGCATTACTCTCAATTCTGATCATGATCAGAATAAGACAAACAAATTTGTTCTGTTTGATGATTCAAAGTTTATAAATTTCCTGATAATTCACATAATCACAGTAATCCAATCCAATATAACAACTAAGGAATAGGCATATTTATTGGCACCATAGCTATCCATTTTTTTAGCTGATATCTAAATATAACAACTGCTATAGCATGTGCCCTTATTTGACATTTTGATTGCTTAAGCTCATGTATTACTGATTAACCGGAGATTCATATCTATTGCTTATCTGAATCATCACTTGCTTGGATCCTTAAATTCTAGCTACTCATACATACTGTAATTAACAACTCAGAATTTAGGCAGGAGAAAATGCATGGCAACAACGCCCAATGAATCTAATGCGATAGCATCCAACACAACAATTCGGTTTGACCAATTTAACCAGCTATCCAGCCAAAAGAAATTGGGTCTCATTCTCTCTATAGCGGCCGTTATTGCACTAATGACAGGTGCATGGATGTGGAGTCAAACGCCCGATTATCGGGTTCTTTACTCCAATATATCGGATCATGATGGTGGCGCCATTATCAGCGCCCTACAGAAAATGAATGTGCCTTATAAATTTTCCGAAGGCGGCAGCACTATTCTGGCACCTGGCAATCAGGTGCATGAAGTGCGTCTACGGCTTGCTAGCCAGGGGTTGCCAAAGGGAGGACTCGCTGGCTTCGAATTGATGGAAAACCAAAAATTTGGATCCAGCCAGTTTTTAGAACAAGTTAATTATCAGCGTGCGCTAGAAGGTGAACTAGCACGCTCAGTTCAGTCATTATCAGCAGTACAAAGTGCGCGCGTGCACCTTGCTATTTCCAAGCCATCGGTATTTGCCAGAGATAAGCAATCACCCAGTGTCTCAGTATTGCTCAATCTATACCCGGGGAGAGTATTAGGTCCCGAGCAGGTCAGCGCCATCGTTCATCTGGTATCAAGTAGCGTACCCAATCTTCCTGTCAAAAATGTGACGGTCGTAGATCAGCATGGCAATCTTCTCAGCGCCCAAAATGAAAACAAATCTGATGGTGGATTTGATGCCAAACAACTTCAATACATACAGGATCTTGAAGATAATTATACGAAACGCATTGAGGCAATTCTTACACCTATTACGGGCGCAGCCAATGTACGTGCTCAAGTCACTGCTGATATCGATTTCTCACGTATTGAACGAGCAGAAGAAATCTACAGACCCAATAACAAGGAGCCTGAATCTGCTTCAATCCGTAGCCAACAAACGGTAGAGTCTAAATCAACCGGATCAAAGTTTGACGGAGGGATACCGGGTGCACTGACAAATCGGCCGCCTGAACCCGCAAATGCACCCATTGAAGTGCCTGGAGAGGCAGAGGAAGCTGCTCAGAATACACCGGTAACTCCACCAACCGACCAACGCATGGAATCTACCATCAATTACGAGGTGGACAAGACTATTCAACACACCAGCCAATCCATTGGAAGCATTAGACGGCTATCTGTAGCGGTGGTCATCAATTATCGTAAGAGAATTGATGACACAGGCAATGCACATCACGAGCCGCTCAGCTCCGAAGAAATCACAAAGATTAATAATCTAGTGAAAGAAGCGATGGGCTATAAAGAAAGTCGGGGCGATACACTCACTGTGACAAATAATCTATTTACGATCGCTGATAGTGAGAATGTCGATGAGATCCCATTCTGGAAGGATCCAGATATGCTCCTGTTGGCAAAAGAAATTAGTAAGCAATTATTAATTGCCGCCATTGTTTTATATTTTTTATTGAAGGTATTACGGCCTTTCCTAAGAAATGTCATCCAGCCCCAGCCAGCCATTCCAGCGCTACCTCCAGAGATTCCTGACAATGAAGAAGTGCTCGCCTTGGAACAATCTTTAGATAAATCAGAAAATAAGCTGGAGGATAAGTCGAATTATGAACAGAATCTTCAAATGGCTAAACAATTAGCAACCAATGAACCGGCGGTTGTTGCCAACGTAATTAAGAATTGGGTATCTAGCAATGACTGATCACGGCCTTAAAAAAAGTGCGATTTTACTGATGTCTCTGGGAGAAATGGAAGCAGCAGCGGTATTTAAGTGTTTATCACCCAAAGAAGTAGAAAAATTAGGTACAGCCATGTCTCATTTAAATAATATAACGCGGGATGAGATAGAGAGTGTACTGGAAGAATTTAGTACTCAAGCGCAAGGAAAAACGGCATTAGGCCAGGATTCAGCTGAGTATATTCGAACAGTACTCATTAATGCACTCGGTGATCAAAAGGCAGCAGGCCTGATCGATCGCATTCTGCAGAATAATGACACAAGAGGCATCGAAGATCTAAAGTGGATGGATCCACCATCAGTAGCAGAATTAATTAAATATGAACATCCTCAGATCATTGCCACTATCCTCGTACATCTTGAACGTGAACAAGCCAGCGAAATCCTGAGCCTACTCCCGGAACGCTTGCGAAATGATACATTATTGCGAATCGCAACACTCGATAGCGTTCAGCCTCACGCATTACGCGAACTCAATGATGTACTAAGCAAACTGCTATCGGGCAGCAATAATATCCGAAAAGCTCCTATGGGCGGCGTACGGACTGCGGTAGAAATTCTTAACTTCATGCCAGCCTCTCAAGAAAGTAACGTAATCGAGCATATCAAACAATATGATGAAGATTTTGCACAACAGATTATGGATGAAATGTTTATTTTTGACGATCTGATCGATATCGATGAGCGCGGCATCCAATTACTACTCCGGGAAATTGAATCTGAATCATTAGTGATTGCACTCAAGGGTGCACAGGAAGAGTTACGCAACAAAATCTTCAAGAATATGTCACAACGTGCCGCTGATGCATTACAGGAAGATCTCGAAGTTAAAGGTCCGGTACGCCTATCCGAAGTTGAAGCAGCACAGAAAGAAATTCTTAAAACATTACGTCAACTCGCCGAAAGCGGACAGATCATTCTCAGTGGCAAAGGTGATGATAACCTTGTTTAATACTCGATCGAACGATGCAATCCTGAAAACCTCGGCAAGGATCCTGACATGATAACGACTCATTTGATACCTAAAGAAGAACTCGCTGCTTATCAACCTTGGGAGCTAGATTCTTTTGATGCCCCTAATAAAAACAAACCGCAGAAAACAAAAACTGTTGATAACCCAGAACCTGATAATAATAAAAAAGCAGCGGCTATGTTACCCACTGAGGAACAAATAGCGCGTATTTATCAACAAGCAAAACACGAAGGACAGACAGCCGGCTATCAGGAAGGACTTGCAACTGGCTATCAAGAAGGCAAGCAAAATGCAGAGATAGAAATAAAAAGCGAAATGGAACGCATACACACACTACTATCCAGCCTCAGTCAGGACCTACAGAGGATAGACCAACAAGTTGCACAGGATCTATTAACCTTAGCGCTCGACCTTGCGAAAAAAATGATTACTCAGTCACTACAGATCCATCCGGAATTAATCCTTCCCATCGTACAAGAGGCAATACGTCATTTACCCAATTCCATGCAGCATCCCTGCCTTATCCTGCATCCAACAGATGCGGCACTGGTACGTCGCCACATGGATGATCAATTATCACATGCTAACTGGGAAATTCATGAAGATAAACGAATATCACAAGGAGGCTGTCTGCTAAAAGCCAACGGAAGTGAGGTTGATGCCAGTCTGGCAACGCGGTGGCAAAGAATACTGGCCGCCATCGGCCAAAAAGATAACTGGATAGACTCAAAAGAATAGCATGACTCGCAATGATCATTGGTGCAGTTTTTTACATAACTGTAACCAACTTATCACAGCTTCAGATCCATTATTACAGAGTGGTACGCTAACGCGTGTCGCAGGACTTGTGATGGAAGCTATTGGATTGAAACTTGCTGTCGGTAGCAGCTGCACTATATTCCTTCCCAATGGAAACAATGTTTCGGCAGAAGTAGTTGGTTTTTCAGAAGATCGCTTATTCCTAATGCCATCTGGCGATACCTATGGATTAGTGCCTGGCGCCAGAGTGGTTTCAACAGAATTCATTGGAGAACTACCTAAAATCGGCTGCCTTCAACACCCAAAAAGACGCGCCGCAGATCGTGCCAAACATGTCATGGTTGGTTATGAATTACTGGGACGCGTATTAAGTGGAGCGGGGGAACCACTGGATCAACTAGGCCCGCTACGCGTCGAGAATAGCATGCCATTGTATAGTCGGCCTTATAATCCACTGGAACGTGTCCCGGTCAGTGAGCCACTAGATGTTGGTGTACGCGTCATTAATACCTTATTGACTGTTGGAAGAGGTCAACGTATGGGCTTGTTTGCTGGAAGTGGTGTCGGCAAAAGCGTATTACTCGGCATGATGGCACGTTATACCAGCGCTGATGTAATTGTTGTTGCCTTAATCGGCGAGCGAGGACGTGAGGTTAAGGAATTTATAGAGAATATCCTGGGAAAAGAGGGACTCGCACGTGCTGTGGTTATTGCGGCTCCCGCTGATACCTCGCCATTGCTGCGGTTGCAAGGAGCCGCTTACGCGACAGCAATTGCTGAATTCTTCCGTGATCAGGGTAAACACGTGCTATTAATTATGGATTCACTCACACGTTTTGCCATGGCACAACGAGAAATTGCGCTGGCTATTGGCGAACCACCGGCAACCAAAGGTTATCCGCCATCTGTATTTGCCAAATTGCCTCAACTTGTGGAGCGGGCCGGCAATGGTAATAAAGCCAGCGGTTCGATTACTGCCTTTTATACGGTATTGACCGAAGGTGATGATCAAAATGATCCAATAGCCGATAATGCACGTGCGATTCTCGATGGGCATATAGTGCTTTCACGCCGATTAGCTGAAGCTGGGCATTACCCCGCTATTGATATTGAAGCCTCCATCAGTCGTGTCATGACCAGCCTGGTTTCACGTGAACAAATCGAATTAGCACGGCATTTTAAAAGTCTATATTCTCGCTATCAGCGCAGTCATGACTTGATCAGTGTCGGTGCCTATGTTGCGGGCACCCATCCAGAGCTAGATAAAGCTATTAAACTTTACCCTGCTCTTGAATCTTTTTTACAACAAGGCATGTTTCAGCAGGAGAACTACCACGATAGTCTAAAGAAACTAATGATACTGTTCGATAACAAGCAGGGCTAAGTAATCTATGAATCTTAAGATTCATCTAGTGTATAAAAAATAATCCTTGCAACATTCATTATTTGAAGCTTTTGCAAAAGTTCTTATAAGAAGTTTTAGACTATTGATTATAAAGAATTGATTTTTCAACTATTGGGGTTTCGCAAAGATCTCTATTTGTATAACACGAGATCGTCTCTTAGAGCTGAGGTGATTATACAATCCTGACTTAACCTTACTCACCACAATTACCTGGAATCGGGGAAATATTAGGAAATACAACAATATGATAAGGATATTGTAATGTCTAAAAGCTCATCCCTCAAAATACTACTTGATCACGCTCAGCAACAAAGTAACACCTCCGCAAGAAAACTGGGACAGTTAAATTCCCAGCAACAAGAGGCAGAGAAGAAATTGCTTTTACTTCTACAATACCAACATAATTATCAATCACATTTTCAAGATTCCGCAAAAAAGGGTATCGACCAAATTGAATGGCTGAATTTCATTGCATTTATGAATAAACTGGATGCGGCTATAACTGAACAACGCAAAACCGTTACGATTACCAATAGCAACAGAGAAATCGGTGGAAGTGAATTCCAATCCTATCAACGCAAACTCAAGTCCTACGATACATTATCACAACGTCACGACAGGATTAAAACACAGCAGCTGACAAAGCGCGAGCAAACGGAACAGGATGAATATGCCGCCACCCCATCCATTCACCATTATAAATAAATAAAAATCTATTTAATGCTGCAATAATTAGGCTTATTGATATTCTAATGAAATTAGTTTCATACAAAAATGCCGATATCCAATATATTGATTTCGCCACAGACACACGTTTTACCCGATAATCCGATAACGTTAGTTAACTCAGACACTGACGTCAATGAACCATTCGAAAAAGTAATGATGCGAGAAATTTCGAAAGAAACCGCTGTGCATGAACCAAAGAACCACATCCCAGCTCCTCATGAAATCTATGATAAGACATCGTCTTCAGGGATCATCATAAATTCATCGGAACCAATACAAACAGATGAAAGAAATAGTACGACACCCGATACCAGCGTTGAAAACACGATCAATACCGAAATAACGCCATTTCTCTTACTACCAGCACTATTGATCAGCAAGCCATATCAATATGCCGGTAGCCACCAGCAGACACCAGGTCCCAACGCCTCATCACTAACGACTCATCAGGTGCTACAGCCAGACCTGTCAGGAAGCGGCACACTGAATCAAATCAACAAACAGTTCTTTAGCTCGGCAGATTTTGCTGCTTCCAGCAGAACACCACCGCTCTCTACAGAAAGCAGCCAAACCATTTTCTCTAACACAGGAGAACTCACGACTTTGCTACTACCAGATTCTGCACATCAAATAGGTATAACGAGTAGTACGACATCTATCACTTCTCCCCTCACACTCGATATAGACAGTATCAACCTTGATACCCATGCTGGACAACCAAAATGGAATAACGAATTTGCCCAAAAAATAGTATGGCTGTCGAACCAGCAAGGTCAAACAGCTGAGATTCGTTTAAACCCAGCTCATCTTGGCCCGATCGAAGTCTTACTAAATATCACAAATGAACAGGGTGCTCAAGCCACAGCCCAGTTCGCATCACCTCATTTAGCTGTACGTGAAGCAATTGAAGCAGCTCTACCCAGGTTAAAAGAAATGATGTCAGAAAGCGGAATTGAGCTCGGGAATGTCCTGATTGGTGCAGACTCATTTCAACAGCAAGCCAATACCGGGCACCGTCAACATACACCATCAAGATTGCCTATTGGCAGAATAAGTACGCATGATGCGCCTGCTAGTCAGATTGAGACACATATTCAATCTAATCAGCATCAGGGGATTGTCAATACTTTTGCTTGATCAACAACCAGGTCTCAAGCAAGACAAAGCCGTTTTGACTGCTCCCCTCCGTAAACGAAGGGGATTCCCAATTCAACGAATCCAACCCGGACGCACCTAAATGCAAACAGGACTTATAGATTCTCCAAGGGCTGACACCGCCAGTCCAGCGGCCAAAACATTACGCGCTGCGTTGATGTCTCGATCATGGATTGATCCGCATTCCGGACAAGTCCATTCACGCACATTCAAAGGCATCTTGTTTACGGTATGCCCACATCCCGAGCAGCGTTTGCTGCTTGGATACCATCGGTCAATACCTACAAGCTCTCGCCCGTACCACAGCGACTTGTATTCTAATTGCCGCACAAATTCACCCCATCCTACATCGGAAATTGATTTTGCGAGGCAACGATTTTTCTTCATATTGCTAACAGCTAAAGACGCTACAGCTATCACTTGGTTTTCGTTCACTAGCCGTGTTGAGAGTTTATGTAGAAAGTCTTTACGAGCATCAGCAATTCCTGCATGTAGTCGCGCTACTTTCAGTCTGGCTTTTTGTCTATTGGCCGACCCTTTGCGCTTTTTAGATAGCTTGCGTTGCAGCTTAGCAAGCCTGGTTTCATTCTTTCGTAGCGTGTTAGGAGACGCAATCTTCTCGCCCGTAGAAAGAATAGCGAAGTGCGTTAATCCTAAGTCAATGCCGACTTTGCCGCTAACCCTTGGCTTTCGCGCAACAGAGTCGTCGCAAAGCATAGAAACATGGTATCGACTCGCTGAGTCTTTAGAGACTGTTGCAATCGTTAGTTTTGTCGCCTTAGGAAGGGTGCGCGACCATCTGATATTCAGTGGATCTTTCATCTTCGCCAGTTTCAGAGACTTACCGTCCCACTTGAAGGCGCTGGACGTGTATTCAGCCGATTGCTTCTCATGCTTGCTTTTGAATGACGGGTATTTGGCTCGTTTGGCAAAGAAATTACCAAATGCCGTTTGCAGGTGGCGGAGAGATTGCTGCACAGGAACACTGGAAACTTTGTTCAGCCATTCAAATTCAGGCTCTTTTTTTAACTCGGTCAACAAAGAGGAGGTAGCATGATACCCGATTCTTTTTTTCTCGGTATACCAAGCATCAGAACGAACGTGCAACATGCGATTATAGACAAACCGAGCACACCCGAATGTTTGAGCCAGAATAGTTTCTTGCTCAAAAGTTGGGTAAAACCTGAATTTGTATGCGCGCTTCATTTCCACTCACACACTTTAACAGAAATAGGTGAAAAACAGGCTTTAGTATCAACGAAGCTGACTCCCTATCCATCCTCGGCCTTAAGACCGGGGTTTTCCGGAAGTTGAGATGATAAAGCGAAGCTACTGGCCCACCCATATCGTATTGGGCCCTATACGCTATAATAACCGCTCGTTTATTGACATCGTCCCCCGTCTAAAGACAGGCGATTCCTGCTGTATCTACCCCGGAATGGGGTAGATGACTTCGGTGAATTCTTATTGCTGACGACATGACTGTATCGTTCACTTGACAGGCGAGCTGGGCATGCCCTGCCCTTAGAATATTGATGGCCGCGTTGAGGTCTGCATTTTCTGCTGCGTACCCACATTCGGCACACGCGAAATTGGATTGCGTTGTGTGATTCTCGGCAGGCACATGGAGACTTTTGCAAAAGTCTCTGAACATAAGACTAAAGATTTAGGCTCATTTTCCGTATCTGGAAATAGCCATGAATTCGGCTGCTGTTTGTTATATTCCCCCCTTTCTTATTCTTACATAATTGACCTGTCGCATAAGGAATAAAAATGTCAACAACTACTAGCATGGAAAACACCAAAAATAAGAAGAACTTATTGCCGATAATTCTGATTGCGATAATAGCCATTGGAAGTGGTGCAGGCGGCGCGTGGTATGTTATACAGAACCTGGATACAACAGGAGAAACCACACAATCCCATAAAAAACCAGTGAAATTCATTGACATAGAGACCTTCACTGTCAACCTTCAACCAGAAGAAGATAGCCAGTACCTGCAAGTAGGACTCACTGTCAAAACTCAAGAAACTGACGTAGTCAATGTTATTAAAAAACAAATGCCTGAGATACGTAATCGTATCCTATTATTACTATCCAGCAAAAAGCCAACAGAAATTCTTTCCATAGCTGGTAAACAGCAATTAAGTGCAGAGATTACTGATGAGATTAGGCAAACAATTGATTCAGAGATCATGCAAGAAGAGATTCTTGACGTATTATTCACATCATTTGTTATCCAATAATACTGATGACTGAAGATTTCCTCTCCCAGGAAGAAGTTGATGCCCTACTCAAAGGCACAGCGGATGAAAATAATAATATATCAAATAAACAAAGAGCATCTGGCATTCAATCCTATAATATTGCGACACAAGAACGAATCGTGGGCGAACGCATGCCTACCTATGAAATTATTAATGAACGGTTTGCGCGCCTTCTACAAACTGGGCTATTCAATTTTATGCGTCGAACGGTTGATGTTTCGGCTAGACCGCTCAAAATAATCAAGTACAGTGAGTTTGTACGCGATCTAATCGTGCCTACTAATTTCAATATCGTTCATATCAAACCATTACGTGGCACTGCCTTATTCATTTTTGACCCTAGTTTGATATTCCTAATCGTAGACCATTTATTTGGTGGCGATGGCAGATTTCATTCGCGTATAAAGGGAAAAGATCTCACCCAGACTGAGCTGCGTATCATCCAGCGCTTGCTCGATGTTGTATTTGAGGGTTATGAAAAATCATGGGAATCTGTCTATCCGGTGAAATTTGAATATATCAGATCCGAAATAAATCCCCAATTTGCAAATATTGCTACCGCTAACGAAATTGTGATTGCTGTTACTTTTGATATCGATCTGGGTGATAAAGGTGGTGAGTTACATATTTGTATGCCTTATGCAATGATTGAACCGATACGCAATATTCTCTACAGCACTTTACAGTGCAATCATTCGGAAACTGACAAACGTTGGGTACGCCTGCTATCACAACAAGTACAAAATGCTGAAGTAGAACTCGTTGCCAACCTTGGACATACAAAAGTTACCTTTGACCAGATCTTGAGTATGCAAGAAGGCGATATCATCCCATTAGATATCCCCGAAACTATTACAGCATCTGTAGATGGAATGCCAGTAATGGAATGTCGCTATGGCATCATAAACAGACGATATGCCTTAAGAGTAAATACAATGCTTTGCCAAGCAGAGTCTATTTAACTTAATGGAGATAAATATGCCTGAAACTACGACTACGAAACAATCAGATAGTAATGATTCGGCAACCACAATGACAGAACAAACGTTATCGACATCGGATAAGCCTGAATCGACTACTGCCCCGACTGATACTAATATCAATGCTGGAACTGGAACTGGAACCGAAACCGAAACCGAAACCGAAACCGAAACCGAAACCGAAACAAAAAATAATACGATGCCTAACGCACAAACTGCTTCTGTTTTTGAAGAATTTTCAAAGGATGAATTATTGACTAGCGCCCAAAATGATATCGATATGATTCTGGATATTCCTGTTCAGCTCACTGTTGAACTTGGGCGAACAAAAATTACGATCAAAAACTTATTACAACTAGCACAAGGCTCTGTCATTGAACTTGAGGGTACGGCGGGCGGACCAATGGATGTACTGGTTAATGGCTGTCTAATTGCGCAGGGTGAGGTGGTTGTAGTCAATGATAAATTTGGTATCAGACTGACCAATATTATTACACCGAGTGAACGCATCCGAAAACTCAATCATTAAAGCCTTGAATGCTAATCCGCTATCTAACATTATTGATACTCGCAATTCCATCTCGAATCTATGCCGAGGTATCACAGCCGGGCTATACGCCTCCCCCACCAGTCATATCTATAGAAAATATGTTACAGATGGCTGCCGGATTATTACTGGTGTTGATAGTCATTGGAGCGGCTACTTGGTTACTCAAACGTTTCGCTATCATCCCAACGACTACTTCAAACGCCATAAAAATAATTTCAACGACAAGCATTGGTCAACGGGAGCGCATCGTGATACTTGAAGTAGGTGACACCTGGCTGGTTCTAGGCGTTGCTCCTGGTCGAGTTAGCACTTTGCACAGTATGGAAAAAATTTCAATGAAACCATCTGATGATATATCCAATAAATCAGGTAACGATAAATTCTCGGAACATCTAAACCAACAAATAGGAAAGAAATATAACCAATCATAGTTCAATGGCAGTCCATTGATTTTATTGTATCTATTTATGCCTAATATGGACTGAGTATGCACTTTCTTCGGGCTTGTTTGCAATTGCGGCGTCTACTCCAAGTACTGTTTTTACTAGCAGGTTGTTGTTTTACGTTACCTGTATTTTCACAACAAACAGGATTTCCTGCATTCTCCAGTACGCCTCTCTCAGGTGGCGGAGCACTCTATACATTGAGCCTGCAAACACTGCTATTTTTTACTTCGCTGACATTTTTGCCAGCGGTCGTATTAATGATGTCTAGTTTCACGCGTATTATCATCGTGCTATCACTATTGCGACTGGCATTAGGAACACAATCTTCACCGCCCAACCAGGTATTAATTGGACTGGCATTATTTTTGACTTTTTTTGTTATGTCACCTGTAATTGATCGCATTTATCATGAGGCCTATCTACCTTTTTCCGAAGATAAAATAGACATTATTAAAGCTGCAGATAAAGCCAGTGTTCCCCTAAAATCTTTCATGTTGCACCAGACCCGTGAAACAGATCTGGCACTGTTTATTCAAATATCTAATAGCCATGAAATACAAAATCCAGAACAAATTCCATTAAAAATACTCGTCCCCGCTTATGTTACCAGTGAACTAAAAACAGCATTCCAGATTGGATTTCTCATTTTTATTCCCTTTCTTATCATAGATATGGTTGTGGCCAGTGTATTGATGTCTATGGGTATGATGATGTTATCGCCCATGATTATCTCGTTGCCTTTCAAATTAATGCTGTTTGTTTTGGTAGACGGCTGGCATTTACTCATTGGTTCATTGACACAAAGTTTTTTTACCTGACAGGAAGAAGATTCATGAGTCCAGAAAATGTAATGACTATCGGACGGCAAGCACTTGAGGTTACTTTTATGATTTCTGCACCTCTACTTCTAGCGGCATTGGCTACCGGCCTCATAGTCAGTATTTTTCAAGCGGCCACACAGATTAATGAAATGACTTTATCGTTCATACCCAAGTTACTCGTTATGTTTATCGTGATGGTTTTAGCGGGTCCCTGGATGCTTAACATCATGATCGACTACATGCGACGGCTCTTTACCGACATTCCCTGGTTGGGAGTCGGCTAACTTGTATTATAGGTTTTCGTTTCATCAAGATTTCGATACCGGGATCTCCACTTTTCTGATTTACAACCATTGCCGATAGTCGATTAATTGATATACTAAAATGCTTAGTATTACTACTATAGAGCTTGATGCACTATTAGCAACATTTCTTTGGCCATTCAGCAGAATTTTAGCGCTCATCACAAGTGCACCCATTTTCAGCAGTCCGAGCATTCCGATACGGGTAAAACTTGGATTCGCTACAGTCATTACAATTCTCATAGCACCCACACTAAAATCATTGCCAGCGATAGACCCGGGTTCCGGAATTGGCTTGCTTATTATCATACAACAAGTAATCATCGGACTTGCTATCGGACTTACCATGCGGATTATATTCATGGCAGTAGAAATGGCAGGAGAAGTCATCGGTCTACAAATGGGCCTGGGATTTGCAACTTTCTTTGATCCGCAAAATACTAGTCAAACTCCGCTTATCAGCCGGTTCTTGGGAATAATCGCAAGTCTGGCATTTATTGCAATGAATGGTCATCTCCAGATAATTACCTTTATTTCAAAAAGCTTTGACACGTTACCAATCGGTTCCACCGGAATCACAACACCCATGTTTGTCACGCTGACTAAATGGGGAGGAGAGATTTTTCTAACCGGCCTACAGTTATCACTTCCCGTACTGACAGCGTTATTAATTACCAACCTTGCCTTAGGCATATTAACGCGCGTCGCACCTCAGTTAAACATTTTTGCAGTGGGTTTCCCACTGACATTATCCATTGGATTTCTTGTACTGGCACTCAGCATCCCCTTTTTCACACCAATCCTGGAACGCTCAATTCAAGATGGGTTGAATATAGTAACAGAAATGACCAATTCATCTCATATCAACGCACCATGAGTCCTTCTGGCATCCATTCTGACCAAACGCGTAAACAAGCAATATTTACCTTCTGTTTCAATACTCGATTTTTGTCCGAAGCTGCTAAATTAGAAACCCCTATATGCAGGATACTCATAACGCTTAATACCCATTAGTTATCCGTATGACAAATAATCATGACCTTCAAGTCTCGCTTAATAAAATCACTATTTAAACCCTATCCGCCCTCAGAATCCAGAAGAGACATAACCACTGTTCCACCTGATAGTAAGCTGGCTAATATAGTACTTCATGAGCAGGAATCCTCGCCTGCAATAGATATGGACACACAAAGAAAGATAGCTAGACAGGCGCGATTAGCTGCAGAAGATCAAGCAATTAAGGAAGCTAAAAATCGCATCGAATTGGACACTAAGGCCCGCGTCGCGGCGGAAGCCAGAGCCAGGGCAGAAGCGAATGCCCGAATGTCCGCAGAGGCTAGAATCAAGGCTGAAACAACGGCAACAGAACAAGCCAGAGCCAGAGCCAAAGCTGAAACACTGGCTACCGATGAAGCACATGCTCGCAAAGAACTCGAAATCAAAGCAAAGCAACTCGCTGAGGAGAAAATCAGAGCTGAAAAAGAAAAAATGGTGCTGCTGCAGGACAAAATAAAAGCAGATGAGCTCATCATCAAAGAAACACAGCAACGTACCCAACAAGAAGCACAGACATTAGATCAGGCAAATGCCCGCATAGCAGCAGAAAAAAAAGCAACAGAAGCGATCATTGCCAAAGGCAAAATTGAAGAAGAGGCGCGTCTCCTCGCGCTAGCCATTATCGAAACAGAAACAAATGCGGCGGCTATAGCATCTGCCAGAATCCAAGCAGGAGAGCGAGTGCTTGCATTAGCCACAGCAAGTAGCGAAGCTGAAAGACAAGCCATAGAAGAAATTCAAGTACGCATGCGTACAGAAGCGGAAATACTAGAACAAGCGCATAATCGTTTGGCAATCGAAACTAAAGCGCGTAAAGCTGCGGAAGAAAGAGCTCAAACCGAAATTATTGCAACGCAAGCAGCTCAAGCCAGAGTAGAAGCTGAGACAATCGCTGCACATGAGGCCCAGAAGCGTACAACGGCTGATACCCGTGCGACTACAGCGGCTCAAAACAGAGTAGATGCAGAAAAAGCGGCGGCAGCCATTGCTGAATCCATTGTCACCAAAGAAAGGGCTGCAGAACAAGCAATAAAAGCAAGAATAAAAGCTGAAAAGCAATTACTTGAAGAACCTAACAATCGCATGATGGCCGAAACCCATGCAAAAACAGCTGCAGAAGCGCGCCTGCATGCCGAACAACAAAAAACACTCATAATAAAAGAAAAAATGGAAGCTGAGATAGCTGCAACAGAAGCTATTCATTCACAAATCACAGCTGAGAAAAAAGCCACCGAAGCAGCACGTGCACGTGCTCTGGCTAGTATTGCCACACAGACAGCGGCGGAAAATAAAACAAAAGCCGAAACTAAAGCCAAAGCTGTTTTTGAAGAGAGAATCAAAGCTGAGGCACTCGTTACTGAAAAAAACAATGCGCTTACAGAAGCAGAAGAGCGTTTATTGGAGGATGCTAAGATTCGTGTGGAGGCAATTAACCAAGCAGAGAAAGCAGCGATTGAACGTCTCGAAACAGAACAAAAGATTACCAGATTGGTAATCATTGGAGTTCAAGAAAAGATTACTGCCGCAGATAAAGCAAAAACCCGGCTACAGGCAGAAGAAGCAGCTATAGCAATTGCAGTCGCCAAGAAAAAGGCTGAATCTGCCGCCTTAGCTGCAATTCAAGAACGTATTGATAGCGATGAAAGAGCTCTGGAACAAGCTATTTCTCGCGAAGCAGTCGAGAGAATGGCTAAAGAAGCATCATTAGCCCGTGCCCAAACTGACAAGGAAGCAACTACAGCGGCCACATCAAGAATACGAAAAGAAATTGCGGCGGCAGAATGCATCCGAAACAAAGTTACCGGCGGAATAAAAACACAAGAAACGGCTTAAAATTCTTGTCTTGATATAACTAGCGTGCCGTTCATCCTTATCACAGGAAGATTAAGAATCCTTGACAGATATAATACCAAGAGTATGGTGTCATTGCATGAAACTCACACGAAACAAAAATCAAGATAGAAGTTTTTTCAGATATAGAATTCAACGGTAAACTCAATACCACTCATGAAAAATTATCTGTATTCAAAAGATAGAATAGTAAGAATATCGATCATAATAGGTTTAATGGTAATTTTATCCAATGGGATTGCCGCACCCCTCGATGAAAAAACCACCACAATGCTTGACCAAAATGAAATGGCGGTGACGATCTATAATCAAAATCTTGCATTAATAAAAGACTCTCGCAGCATCGAACTGGATATTAATTCTAACCAGCTAGCCTGGCGTGAGGTATCTGCAAAAATGCAGCCAGAAACAGCCTTGTTACGCAATCTAACTCATCCCAGCGGTTTTTATTTGCAAGAACAGAATTTTGATTTTGATCTACTAACACCACAGCAATTGCTGGAAAAACATATTGGCAGTAACATAACCGTCATTCGTCGAAATCCGGCTACGGGTCATGAGACCAGTGAAATAGCAACCGTTCTTGCAGCTAATGATGGCGTTGTTCTCAAGTTCTCCGATCGAATTGAAACCGGTATCCCAGGTCGCCTGGCATTTCCTAGCGTACCAGAAAATTTACGTGATAAACCTACCCTGGTTACCTCGTTTATTAATTCCACAGCAGGTAAACAGAATCTTGAACTTTCCTATTTAACAACAGGTTTATCCTGGCAGGCTGACTATGTAGCTGAATTAGATGTGCATGATCATCATCTTGATCTCAACGGCCTGGTTACATTAACTAATGAAAGTGGTACGACTTATCCCAATGCCACATTGCAACTTGTTGCCGGTGACCTCAATCGAATACACCACCCAAGATCAATTGCTAGAAAAACGAGAGGGATGACCGCAGAATTAGCCAATATTTCTGATATGCAGAATGAGGCATTATTCGAATATCACCTCTACACACTCAAACACCGCACAACCCTGGCAGATAACCAGACTAAACAAGTCGCGCTCATGTCAGCTGTTCATGTGCCCGTTAATAAGGAATTTGTATTAACAGGTGATAACTATTATTACTCCGGGCAATATAAAGATATTGGAGACAAATTAAAGATTACGGTATTCATCAAGTTCCAGAACAAAGGTAAAGGCTTAGGTATCCCATTACCCAAGGGGGTTATTCGAGTTTATAAGAAAGACCAGATGGGCAATGCACAATTTGTGGGTGAAGATCAAATCGACCACACACCCGACAAAGAATTTATCCGCTTGAAACTAGGAAGCGCATTTGATTTAACCGCTGACAAGAAACAGAGCGATTTTCAGGCGTTAACGGGAACAATGCACCAAAATAGTATATTTGAAACAGCCTATCAGATCACACTGAGAAATGCCAAAAAAGAGGAAGTAGCTGTAACAGTACATGAACCGATACCCGGCGACTGGACAATAATATCCGAGTCTCAACCACATACAAAAATATCATCTAATCTGGCTGAATGGAAACTATTACTACCTGCTGACAAAGCAATTACTTTGACTTATCGCGTACGCACTAAACTGTAATTCGATTCTGTAACCTGAAATCCCGGTATATTGACCTTTATAGATTACGATTTTTATAAAATTAATTTTATAAAAGCGTTAATTAATATCGTTCGTTCGCTTCACTCTCCTATTACAGCCTCCAACTCCAGCCAGTTTTCTTCCAATTCAGCAATTTTTCTCTCGAGATCCTTATGTACATCAGTCAGTCGATTAACCTCATCACGCGTACAATGAGTATAAGTCTTCGGATCAGATAACTGACGACTGACGGCAGCCAATTCCGTCTGAGCTATTGTCAAAGCAGCTTCAAGCTTTGCCTGTTTGGATAAAAGCGCTCTTTTATTTTGACCCGATACTACTTTCGGTTTTAATTTCTGTGATTTAGATTGAGATTGAGATGATTCACCGGAACGACCTTTCTCGATCCAATTTTTATAATCTTCCAGATCACCATCAAATAATCGAGCTTCACCATCAGCAACTAACCATAACTCATCAGCTACAGAACGAACCAGGCTACGATCATGTGATACCAGCACCACTGCGCCCGTATAAGCTTCCAGGGCCAATGTAAGCGCATCACGCATATCCAGATCCAAATGATTCGTTGGCTCATCTAACAGCAATATATGTGGTTTCTGCCATGCAAGTAACGCAAGTGCCAAACGACTCTTTTCTCCACCTGAGAAACTTACGACTGGGCGATCCTCACTATTTCCACCCAACCCAAATTGCCCCAGGAAATTCCTTAGCTCCAATTCCGTTTGCTTGGGTGCCAGCCGTATCATGTGTTGCAATGGTGTCGCAGCAGCATCTAAATTTTCTAACTGATGCTGGGCAAAGTAACCTATACGAATATCCGGCGCCATCTCTACACTGCCAGAAGTCGGTTTGATCTCATTCATAAGCAATTTGATCAACGTTGACTTTCCTGCGCCATTAGGCCCCAGTAAAGCGATACGTGCACCTGCCTGTAAGGTTAGATGAACGTGTTGAAACAAAGGATTCTCGTTATAACCAAAACTCATCTCCTTAACACGCAATAATACATCAGGACTATACTGTGGTGCTTCAATCCGCAATTGAAAATAGCCATCTTCCGTCTGTACCGGCACAATACGCGTTAATCGCTCCAATGCCTTCAACCGGCTTTGCGCCTGCTTCGCCTTAGTTGCTTTCGCACGAAAACGACGCACAAAATCTTCCATATGTGCGATCTTTTTTTGCTGTTGCTGAAAAGCCTGAGTTTGTTGTAGATGGCGCTCAGCGCGAATATGCTCAAAATCATCATAATTACCAGTATAACTATCAATTTGCTGGTTATGGATATGTGCAATACGGTTAATGCAGGCGTTAAGAAACTCTCGGTCATGCGAAACGACTATCAGGCTGCCGGGATAACACGCTAAATATTGTTCAAGCCAAAGAATGGCTTCCAGATCCAGATGATTAGTTGGCTCATCCAGCAGTAACAAATCAGCTCGATGCATTAATGCACGCGCCAAATTCAACCGCATGCGCCAGCCACCAGAAAATTGATTGACGGGGCGCTCCAATATATTATTGCTAAAACCGAGTCCATTCAGTAATTGTGCAGCCCGCGCACGGGCAACATAACCATTCGTTGTCTCATAGCGTTGTTGTGCCTCGAACCAGGCAATATCATGCTCAGCGCGCGCCAATATTTTTTCTAATTGACGCAATTCCACGTCACCGTCGAGTACAAACTCAAGTGCAGGCTGACTTGAGTTAATGATTTCCTGCTCGACAAAAGTGATCGTTTTGCCCGATTGCAAGTTAATTTCACCGTTATCCGGCTTAATTTCTCCACGTATCAAACGAAATAGTGTCGATTTTCCACAGCCATTCGTGCCAACCAAGCCAACACGCTGATTAGCAAAGACTTGCAGGTTCGCATCTTGCAATAGCGGGATGCCGCTTTGCAGATAAGTTAGACGTTGAATATTCAGCATAAAACATGATAGCAGAATTACCTTGATTCACAGCATGGTTATCATGCTCATTCAGGTGACTTTATTCTGCCTGGTCTTTGTAGTTAAAAATAAGGTGTCTTCTTGTAATCTATGGAGGCAAATTTATATTACATAAATTGTATTATTAGGTTAGCAACCATTTATTATAACGCTACTCACCAATTTAAAAATTAAGCTTGACATTTGAAATAATCCACATTTTTATAGCGAGATAACCAAGTGAGTCTGACCAAACCCGCATGAACACTAGGGAATATAATAACCATATGTTTTATATAGAATAATCGGGTGCACAAAAATTAGTCGAATTAAAAAATACCGTTATAAGAGGACAGGTTAATCCTTTAATTTACAAATTATCCACAAACTTATCCACAGGAATTGTGGATAAAAAAGGCTCTTCATTTTTTATATCCCGCAACAAACGCATTCATTAAATTGCATTTTGAATGCTCTCTCCACCTTGAGGATATTTTCTGCCGCGTTCGCCTCCCGAGCGTAGCTATTGCCGCAAAAAAGATGTCTTCCACAATCGGTGGATAAATGACATTTTCTTTAAAATATGCAGCAAACAGAATGATTTCTGCTTGACAAATAAGATTTTTCTATTTAAACAAAGGATTACTCATACCAATTCGTTTGATACTTGTAGCTATGGGAATACAGATACAGGGCAACGACAACATCACGAATACCATAACGGCTAGCTGTAGTACCTACTTCGAAGATATGAGCCACTCGAGCTACTCATTAAAATAATACAACCATCGTTTCAAACGATGGTAAGCTGATATGATGATGTTTCTGAAGGGGATGTCAATACATCATTATTCAAATTGCCGCTGAGATCACATTCACTACATTCAATCGGTTTACAGTATCAGAGTTTCGTTCGACATATTTCAAAGCCCCATTGCGACTTTTCATATACCCCATAGCTCCTACTTTCGTAATACTGCCAAACACTGTCGTGCCGATGTCTTTGGATACGCGATGTCTTTGGATACGATTACTCAGCTAAAAAATCTATTTTCTTCAAGAAATCACCTGATATTATATTATGCTGTCGGCCCAACACAGATCTCAATCTCATTGACGTGTTATCCAGAAGTCAAGATTCTGAAGAGATCTTCTGGAATACAGTGCGCTTATCATTAGTTTTTACTGATGGTCAAACAGCGCTATGCTATGATTCCTCGCTATATCTTGACATCCTCCCCTTCCTAAACGAAGGGGATTCCTAGCGACTTATTAAGCCGTTAAGAGTAGGTTTGTATTGCTACTGCCTACTGGTTCCTGCTTCTTAGACGAAACTAACGTTTCAACTCCACAGGCTAACAAGCGATGTCCTCGCTCAAGTACATTCAAGGCACCTACCAAGTCGGCATTGGCTTTAAATCCACATTCTGTACATTCAAAAGCACTTTGGCTTTTGCGATTGTCACGACTAACATGTTGACATCTAGGGCAGGTTTGAGAGGTGTATTGAGGGTTTACCTTCAATACATCCCCGCCTGAACAAGCCTGTTTATACTCCAAAAACGAAACGAACATTCCCCATCCTTGGTCAAGAATGGATTTGTTTAGACCCGATTTCGCTTTGACGTTTTTACCATGCTTTTCAACACTGCCCTTGGCACTCTTAGACATGTTTCCTATCTTTAAATTCTCAACTACGACCATTGCGTGATTTTTGCTGATTTCGGTTGAGGTTTTGTGTAAGAAGTCTAAACGAGCATTGGCAATACGCTCATGCAGTCGGGTAATGATTTGTTTCTGCTTTTTCCAGTTAGCAGAGAAACGGACTTTTTTAGACAGCTTACGCTGTTCAAAAGCCAGTTTCTTTGATAACTTTCTGAAACTGTTTAAAGGTTCTACGTATGAGCCGTCTGACAAGGTTGCAAAGCGGGTAACGCCCATATCAACACCAATCATACTGGTTGAGCTATGACGCTTTAGCTCGGTCTCGTACTCAGTCTGAATCGACACGTACCAATAACCGCCTTTACGGGAAATCGTCATATTTTTAACGTCACCAATGACTTGGCGTGAATTACGATATTTCACCCAACCGATTTTAGGCAAGAACACTTTGCTAGACTCTTGCTCCAGCTTAAATCCTTGTGGATAACGAAAGCTGTCACTCAAACCTTTTTTCTTGAATTTTGGAATCCGTTTTAAAGGCTGTTTTTTATCAAAACCGTCTTTGAACGCTTTTTCTAAGTTTTTTAAGGCTTGTTGCAACGGTTGAGAATGAACGGTTTTTAGAAATCCATAATCTTCTGAGGATTTCCATAGCTTTAGCCAAAATGACAACTCGTTGTACCAAAGCAATGGCTGTTTCTGCTCTAATCTGAACAGATTCATTGCTAAGGCTTTATTCCAAACAAACCGATTAGCACCTGCAAACTCAACCATCTTCTGTACTTGGTCAGAATTTGGATTGAGTCGAGATTTAAAGGCTTTGCGTATAATCTGCTTCATGGTTATAATTATACAAAAAGGAATTGGTCTATGCAAGTTAATAACGATGTAATAACAGTAAGACATTTCGTTTTTAATCTTAATGTTCATTTGGTCTTTGTAACAAAATACCGTAGAAATGTTTTCTCCGGAAGGGTATTAATTGATTTGGAAGAAATATTTAAAAACGTGTGTTTGGATTTTGAAGCAGAATTGGTGGAATTTAACGATGAGCATGATCATATTCACCTTTTAGTTAACTATCCACCAAAAATTGCTATTTCTAACTTGGTAAATAGTTTGAAAGGCGTTTCAAGCCGACTTATTCGCAAAAAGAATTATCCCGAAATTAAAAATAAGCTTTGGGGTAATATGCTTTGGAGTCCAAGCTATTTTGCGGGTAGTTGTGGTGGAGCACCACTCTCGATTATTAAGCAATATATTGAACAACAGCAAAGATCGCATTAAACAGGCTTCGCCTGTGCGCTTATATCTCCGCCCTGAAGGACGAAGTTTTACGCGCTATTTGATAAAAAATCTCTTATAAATATCAACGATCCGATTCGATTGAAGCCTGTTATAAACTCTGTGTGGTGCCGGGAGGGGGAATCGAACCCCCATGATGTTACCATCGCGGGATTTTGAATCCCGTGCGTCTACCAATTCCGCCATCCCGGCATATTCTGCTTAGCTATATTTTCTATACTTAGCTGGAATATGTAATTATTACCGAAAACACGAAGTACAGCAACCTACTTAAGAAAATACTCAACACACCGGTTATAATACACACGATGAAAACTCGGGATTTTGATTTTTACCTGCCGACTGAATTGATCGCACAGTTTCCTGCTGAACGACGTACCAGCAGTCGAATGCTTTATCTGGATGGAGTCAATGATCAATTACAGGATACGCTGTTCACTCAGTTACCAGATTATTTACGTGCAGGAGATGTACTGGTGTTCAATGATACCCGTGTTATCAAGGCACGTTTATTGGGTGTAAAAAGTAGTGGCGGAAAAATAGAGGTAATGGTAGAACGCATATTGGATAATCATCGAATACAAGCAACCATTCGTGCCAGCCACGCACCACAAATTGGTTCCAGACTGCTACTCGCTGATGCAATTCACGTTACAGTTATGGCTCGCGAACAAACATTTTATACCTTGCTTTTTGAACATGAAAAAACAGTAACCGAATTACTCGAGCAATACGGCACTCTACCTCTTCCCCCCTATATTTCACGGCAGGCCACAGCTGCCGATGAAACGCGTTATCAGACAGTTTATGCAAAAAATACCGGAGCAGTTGCAGCACCAACTGCAGGCCTTCATTTCGATACAGCTTTACTGACAAAATTACATGAGATGGGAATAATTATCAGCTATGTAACGTTACATGTCGGCGCAGGCACCTTTCAGCCAGTACGTGTTGAGAATATTGCCGATCATACAATGCATAGTGAAACATTCCATATACCAACCGAGACGGTCAACGCAATCCAACATGCCAAAGCGTCGGGGAAACGCATACTAGCAGTGGGGACCACATCGTTACGCGCGCTCGAAGCCTCTGCATTAGCGCATAATGGCGAATTAACCGCCGGTTATGGTGATACCCGTATTTTTATCACCCCAGGGTTTCGTTTACGGATTGTTGAACGATTACTCACTAACTTTCATCTGCCTTGCTCCACGTTACTCATGCTGGTATCCGCTTTTGGTGGAATAAGGAATATTCAGCGAGCCTATCAGCATGCCATCACAAATCGTTATCGTTTCTTCAGTTATGGTGATGCCATGTTGATCGAAAAAAAATCATGAGATTCCAACTACACTGTACCGATCACGCTGCCCGGCGTGGCACGTTAACACTGGCACATGGCGAAGTAGAGACACCTGCTTTCATGCCCGTAGGCACTTATGGTGCGGTTAAGACGATGCCACCCGCCGCTTTACAGGAAGTTCATGCCCAAATAGTGCTAGGTAATACCTTTCATTTATGGTTGCGACCCGGTCTGGAAGTAATCGAAGCACACGGTGGATTGCATGATTTCATGGGATGGAATAAACCGATATTGACTGATTCCGGTGGCTTCCAGGTATTCAGCCTGGGAGCATTGCGTAACATCACTGAAGAAGGTGTTAAATTCAAATCTCCGGTAAATGGAGACAGCTGTTTCCTGACACCTGAGGAATCGATGCGAATTCAACGCACACTCAATTCTGATATTGTAATGATATTTGACGAATGTACACCCTACCCTGCTAATGAAGCAACAGCAAGCACATCCATGGAATTAAGTCTACGCTGGGCAGAACGATCTAAACGCGCCCATGAAAATAATCCTAATGCTTTATTCGGTATTGTTCAGGGAGGCATGTTCGAGAATTTGCGCGATCAGTCGTTTGCTGCATTATACGATATCGGTTTTGATGGCTATGCGATTGGCGGTTTATCAGTAGGAGAACCCAAAGCTGATATGCAGCGCATACTTAAACATATTGCACCACAACTACCTATAGAAACCCCCCGTTATCTAATGGGCGTGGGTACACCGGCAGATATTGTTAATGCTGTGGCACAGGGTATTGATATGTTTGACTGTGTAATACCTACACGCAATGCGCGTAATGGCTGGTTATATACACGCCAAGGTGTTATCAAACTGCGTAACAGTCAATATCGATTAGATACTGCACCACCAGACGAACATTGTCATTGCTATACCTGCCGCCATTTCAGCCGTGCTTATTTGCATCATTTACAGCGTATCAACGAAATACTGGGCGCACATCTCAATACTTTACATAATTTATTTTATTATCAGCAACTGATGAGCGAAATTCGGACGGCAATTGAAGTTGGACAATTTGAAGAATACGCACGAGAATTTCAAGCATAAGCGCGCATCATGCTAATATATTGCTTTTATAAATTATTCTTGGAGAGATATCATGCTGATTAGTGAAGCCTTCGCTCAAGCTGCCGCGCCTGCTCAGGCGGAGGGAAGCTTATTAAGTCTATTGCCGTTATTTGGAATACTAATCCTCTTTTATTTCCTGCTCATTCGTCCACAATCCAAACGTGCAAAAGAGCATAAACAAATGACGGAAGCACTACAAAGGGGTGATGAAATCATAACCAGCGGCGGAGCACTGGGACGAGTTAATAATGTCAGTGAAAGCTACATAATCATGGAGATAGCACCCAATGTGGAAGTAACCGTGCTCAAATCAGCTGTTCAAACTTTATTACCCAAAGGTACACTAAAAAGTATCGAACCATCCAAAGGTGGAAAGACACAAAAAAATAACAAATTATCAAAAACCAATGAATCACCAGAAATTGATAAACCTCAGGAGACCAAGAACATAGCTGAGGCCAGTGATGACGATACTTCAAAAAACAGCGAAAAAACTAATTAACAGTTGCAAAGGTAGATATCGTTAGCTTGGTATCAACCTTTGTATTTTTTTACCTATTATCTAACTAAAAACCATGAACCGCTACCCACTCTGGAAATATCTGATTATTGCGGTTTCACTTTTGCTCGGACTGCTTTATACCCTGCCAAATTTTTATGGAGAATCCCCAGCAGTACAAATTTCTCCATTACGTATTACCCTAAGTGCTGATACAAAATTACTGGACCGAGTTGAAAACGCATTAAAGAAAGCTAATCTCTCTACCGATGGGATTTTCTTTGATACAGAAACTATCAAGGTACGCTTTGTTGATACCGACATACAACTTAAAGCTAAAGATATCCTACAAGCAGAGCTCGGGGATCAATATATTGTTGCATTAAACCTGTTACCCAATTCTCCTCAATGGTTAACAAATATCGGTGCTTTGCCAATGTATCTGGGACTTGATTTGCGAGGCGGCGTACATTTTATGCTACAAGTTGATATGGATGGGGCGCTTGACAAATCGCTCGATCGCTATAGTACTGATATACGTAGCAGCTTACGTGAGCTAAAAATTCCATATACTGGACTTGAGAAGCAGAAAACAGATCTCACACTCAAATTCCGTGATATCGAATCACGCTTAACCGCAGAAACTGAACTCAGAAATATTTATCCTGATTTAAACCTGCGTAAGGAAGATACTGATAAAAGATTCCACCTCGTGGCCAGTATCAAGCCAGAGGCGCAGGCGCATATGCAGGAATCAACTGTACAACAAAATATTATTACCTTGCGTAATCGCATCAACGAGTTAGGTGTAGCAGAGCCCATCATCCAGAAAGCGGGCGCGGATCGCGTAATCGTGCAATTACCAGGTGTACAGGATACCGCGAAAGCGAAAGATATTTTGGGACGGACAGCTACCCTCGAAATACGCATGGTCGATGATGAACGTGACATCGACTCTGCGCTACGCGGCCAAATTCCATTCGGCACCGAACTCTATGAAGAACGGGGCGGTGGTCCATTATTGGTAAGAAAGCAGGTTTTATTAACTGGCGATCAAATCACGGATGCTCAACCTGGTTTCGACAAAGATAATCAGCCTGCCGTGCATATCAGTCTGGATAATAATGGGTCACGTATCTTCAAACAGTTAACACGAGAGAATGTGGGCAGAAGAATGGCCATTCTCTTGATCGAAAAAAATCAGACGGAAGTCGTTACCGCACCAGTAATTCGCGAAGAAATAGGTGGCGGACGCGTACAAATAAGTGGACGTATGACAAGCATGGAAGCCAAGGACGTCGCATTGCTATTGCGTGCTGGCGCATTAGCTGCACCCATGGACATTATCGAGGAACGTACCGTCGGACCCAGCTTGGGTGCCGATAATATTGCCAGGGGCTTTAACTCAACACTGTATGGATTTCTTGCTGTAGCCATCTTTATGGTAATTTACTATTTAGCATTCGGCGCTATTTCAGTCGTTGCGCTCAGTGTAAATTTACTATTGTTAATTGGCTTACTTTCAATTATGCAGGCCACACTCACACTCCCTGGTATGGCAGCCATTGCATTGACTGTCGGCATGGCAATTGATGCAAACGTTCTCATCAATGAACGTATTCGAGACGAACTACGTAATGGTATTCCATCTCAATTGGCTATTAATGCTGGATATGAACGTGCAATTGGAACTATTCTGGACTCCAATATTACAACTTTAATCGCAGGTGTCGCATTGTTTGCGTTTGGTTCAGGCCCAGTTAAAGGTTTTGCCGTAGTACTTTGTCTTGGCATCTTGACCTCGGTATTCAGCGCTGTCATGGTTTCACGTAGCATGGTTAATCTGATATATGGCAGCCGACGCAGGCTCGAGCGCGTTCCAATCGGTCAAATCTGGATACCCAAAAAAGTAAACAATGATTTCATAAAAACGCAACAGATAAGACGAAAATAAAAGATCAACAAGGATCAAGTATGGAATTTTTTAGATTTAGCCGTGACATTCCCTTCATGAGTTGGGGAAAATATACTACTTTCATTTCGTTACTATCATTTATTCTTGCCATTTTTTTTCTAACTACTAAGGGATTGAATCTTGGCGTTGATTTCACTGGTGGAACCGTTTTAGAAGTCAGTTATAGCCAGCCAGCCGATCTTGATAAAGTGAGAAACATGCTGGCTGACCTAGAAATGTCGGATGCGAGCGTTCAAAATTTTGGTACTTCGCGTGATGTATTGATACGGTTACCCATCAAAGCTGAATTATCGAGTGCTCAATTGTCTGAAACCGTTATGAGCGTACTACGGCAAGAGGATAAAACCGTAGAAATACGCAGAGTTGAGTTTGTCGGACCACAAGTTGGAAAAGAATTGCTTGAAAGCGGCGCGCTGGCGCTATTATTTGTATCCATCGGTATTGTGATTTATTTGGCAATACGCTTTGAATGGAAATTTGGGATTGCGGGCATCATTGCTAATCTACATGATGTCGTAATAATCCTTGGTTTCTTCGCATTCTTTCAATGGGAATTCTCATTAACCGTGCTGGCGGCGATTCTAGCGATACTAGGTTACTCTGTTAATGAGTCAGTTGTTGTCTTCGATCGCATACGTGAAAATTTCCGCAAGTTGCGTAAAGCATCTGTGCCACAAATTATTAACAACGCCATTACACGCACTATGTCACGTACCATCATTACTCATGGGAGTACTCAAATGGTTGTAATCGCAATGTTATTATTTGGCGGTGAAGCACTACATTATTTTGCAATGGCGCTAACAATTGGTATTTTATTTGGCATTTATTCTTCTATTCTAGTAGCCAGTCCTATTATCATGCTTCTAGGCGTCAAGCGTGAAGACCTTGTCAAATTAGATAAAAAACCGCAAGAAGAAGCTGTGTTATAAAATACAACAGACAGCAAGCAAGTCCCTGTTTACTATATACATCATAACCTGATCAGAGTGAGATGACTTGTCTGAAATAATAAATTGGATTGTTGATACCGTAAGCAGTCTCGGTTACTTTGGAATCTTTATCCTAATGTTTGTGGAATCCAGCTTTATTCCTTTCCCAAGCGAAGTTATTATGATTCCAGCAGGCTACCTTGCATTTAAAGGTAAAATGGATCTGTCAGCAGTCATCCTATGCGGTATTCTAGGCAGTTTATTAGGTGCATTGCTTAACTATTATTTAGCTGCAAAACTAGGTCGCCCTTTATTGCTACGTTATGGGAAATATATCTTCTTCCATGAAGAGCATCTAAAAAAAATGGAAACTTTTTTTGTACGTCATGGCCATATTTCCACTTTCACAGGTAGATTGCTACCAATGGTGCGTCAATACATCTCAATTCCTGCCGGTTTGGCGCGCATGAAGCTATCGGTATTCAGTCTTTATACTGGTTTAGGCGCTGGAATATGGGTTATGATTCTGACACTGCTAGGCTACTTCATCGGTGAAAATGAAATGCTGATCAAGGAATATCTGCGAGATATTATTCTCGGCCTTTTTATTTTCTGCTTAGTATGCTTGGCCTTTTATTGGTATCGACAGCAACGTCGCGGCCATTAATAAACAAGTTGAGACCTTTGCAAAACCTCAATAATTGAAAACTTCTGGCAAGGGCTGTTGTAAAAGTCTCAAGTTGTATAGTCTAAGAAAGACCGCTGCATAACTGGTTATCTCGGACTGGGCAAGGTTTTTAAGTGTTTGATTCATCAATGCTGCAAGTAATCAGAAAAACTCAAAAACACAGAGTTATGCAGCGGTCTTTAAGAGGCTAAGGCGATAACATAGCAACAAGACATAACAGTCAATCAAAACCGTTATGCCTTGTTCAGCCTACTACATAAAAAACTCTCTACTTAGAAGCAACGTAGACGAAATAAAAACCTGTTATACACTTCGGATCTTGGTTATGCGGCATTTGTGACTTCAGTTTGGCGTCGTCGTAAAAAGAAAAAAGCACCAGCTGACACAATAATCACAACTGGCAGAATAATGGTCACCCAACTTGTTGGTCTTCCTTCACCAACCGAAAATGGAAAACGGGACACATAATCTTCCGCACCACCCGTAACCGTAACCAAGCCCACAAATTTACCTTTCTCTGGAAAAACATGCTCCACCGCAATGGATGCACTAGGATAAACCTTTGGCGGCAGATGATATACGGTAATATCATCCAAATTCTCCTCTGAACCTGTGTCACGAATAATACGTACTTCCGTAGTCAATGGGCGTAATTCATCATTGATGTAATCCAGTGCCACGACAGTTTTACCAATCTCCGGAATATCTTCACAGAATTCTTCCTCTTGAGTTAATGGCTGATAACCAGTGAAATGCATGGTATATGGCCCAACTGTGAGGATACAGAGATCCTCAGCCAGGGCTAATCCGCCATGTGCCTGCACTTGTGCAGAAAATATCACACTTGCTGCGAGTAATACTGATACTAGCGTTTGTTTTATTAAGTTTAATTGAAAAAACATGGAGAGTATTCCTGTATAAATTATGACGGGCATAATAATACTGCCTCATGAGTCGTCAGACTACCCATTTATTTTTGAACGGCGGGAAGCCAGCCAGCTTTTCAGCCGCTTTGATTTCATAAGCTTATAACCAAGCACAATCATCAACAGTAATCCGATTACCGGTCCGATCGCAGCACGAAACACCGCTGCATAGTTGATCATTTCAACCCGTAACTGATATTGGTAGTTCAGTGGAGGTACGCCTTCTGCCGTCACAACAACCAAATGCTCTCCCTGTTCTAGTGTACTCTCTGTATTGATTACGCCATCTTTAAAATAACCTGGCTGTATATTGATTATTGTTTCACCATCAGTTGCATTATTCCCTTTGATTACTTTCATTCCTATCGGCATATCCCGCAGTGCTGGATCAATCAAGTCCACCACAAGCACCGTATTTCCCGTATGCGGAATATCAGTACAATAATGAGCACCTATATCATTTTGTGGTTGGTAGGCGCTGAAATGTATCATATTCTCGCCGATCCGGCGCATACAGCTATCCTCTTCTATGGCAACCTTTCCATGTGCCAAAGCCATGCCTGCATATAGTGTCGTAGCCAGAATAAAGGCTGCAATACTTATCTGTATTATTTGCCTAACCACGACAAATCCTCCTGTCTGGTGAGCGCCTCCAAACAAATAAGGCTTGTTTATGCCCTTCCGTTTTTATTATTCCATTCCTGGATTTTGTGTGGCACTCTGAATTCGTGATATTACGTTATTTATAAAAAAACCGGCACACCTCTGTCTGTCTTACAACAGTGGCGTGCCGGTGTTTTATGCCGAACTTAGATTAAAGCTTAGTGAATACCGGTATAACTGCGCCAGCAATACTATTAATGTAACGATTACCTTCTTCGTCCCAAGTCATCAACAAACCACCAAAACGACTTTCCGGATCGCCCAACAGAGCCATCAGACGCTGAACTTCCCATAATGCATCTTTAGCTTCCATTTTAACCTCACGGGTTTCGCCTGGTTCAATCGCTGTATCATCATCCATCGATAAACCAGTCGCTACCAATTCTCTCGGATAAGCTGGATCCAAATGTTCTTGACCCAGCGCATTAACAAAGCGAACACCTGCTGTGGTGAATTCACCGATGTTAATACCGGTATCTCCGTTATTGGTGATGCTCATGGTCACACGCAATGCACGACCAGGCACGTCATAGTTAGCGTGGGTCACTTTAATCGCTACCGGATTAGGTGCGATTGGCAACGGTGCTACTTTAGACTCACCCGCTTGAATCGGTACGGTATAAGGATGTACGGTTTCTGTATAACGATAACCGCCCCAGACGATTGCACAAGTCAGTATTGCTACTGCCAAACCGACTTTCCTGTCCATCGGATCCAGCAACAACTCATCCCCATAAGCCAGCAATACACGGCTACGTGGCAGGAACATCGGACGTGCTACAAAGTAACCAATCCAGAAAACACCCAGACCCATCCACAATGCATGCCAGAATACACCATTGCCATGATTGAATGTTTCTGTGTCAATGGTCTTGCCTGTCAGTGTTTTAATTGGGTTGGTAAAGTCATCCCAGCTTCCGGTGATGTTCATCCAAGATGCAGGACCCGCAATCGGACCAGCGTCTTTCACGTTCACCATAGCGTGCATATGGTGACGTCCCGGAATTCTCGCTTTCAGCTTGACTTCAAATTCATAGTCACGGCCAATGACAAGTGGTCCAGCGATGAAGGTAGGTTCACCATTCAGCTTAGTGCTCAAACGTACAAACACAGGGCTAGGGCTACCTACGTTGAAGAACGCACGTTCAGGCTTGCCAACTGCACGTGGCCAATCTTCCGCCAAGTGAAATTTACCTGTCATCGTAGCGATATCATTCACTTTAGTCGTCTGAGGACCCCACTTCAGGTCATACCATTGTATGGTACGCATCCGTAAGAAAGGTTCTTGCGAACGTTCGCCGTGTGCCGCTACGGGTGAAACATCTAATACTACTGTTAATGCCAGTGTTGCTACACCATACGCCACTCCATAGAGACCAATGATGCCCAACTTAAATATGTTTTTTATACTCATTATTTAATCCCCTCTGCGAAACCTTCTTCACCAAATGCAGTGACATCGTGCTTCATGGACACCTTGCCTCTTGCACCTTTAACATAGTAAAACGCTGTACAGTAAAGTTTGCCAAAGTACCACCATACACAGAACATCAGCATGGAAACAAAGGCTGCAAAGAATGCGGCAATCACGGTCGTATGTCCACCAAAGGTACGTAACGAGCCTTGTTCAATCAATCGTACATATTCAGGTGTACCAGTACGAACATAAAGGAAACCAGTATAGTCCGCCAATGAGAGCAATACACCTTCAACCACTACAGGCAAGTGTGTTGGTCCAAAAATAGGCCAGTTACCTGGGTAGAAAAACAACCCAAAGAAACCACCACCAACCAATGCAGTAACCAACCAGCTGCGTGTCAGCAACATGACTGTATCCAGCATCAGTGCGCCAGGAATCATGGTAGATGGCAGTACAAAGTTCATGGGGTAATGTGACCACCAGTAGAAACCCCAGTAACGTGTCAGCCACTCACCTACTAGCAGACAGACGATACAGAGTGTCGCGCCAAACGGCAGACGATAGTTAACCCACAGATAGTACATAATTGCCGCACAATACATAATTCCGACAATCGGGGTAACCACAGGCCAGTATTGGCGATCCTTCCAGTCAAGCCAGAAATCCCAGTCTCCAGCTAATAGCATGAAGTGCATGTGATAGGTCCCGACCAGAAGGATACATAAAATTGGAAAATATACTGCATCGATCATTCTCGACATCTTGATCGCCTCAGGCGGCATTTTTGCTGCCTTTAAAATTTCGTCTGTTCTGCTCACTAAATCCTCCCTCCGATTGTTTCGTGTGATATTAAATTTAAAAACATGGCGATTCTCTTATTATTTTTTTCTGCGGTTTACTGCGTCGTTAGTTTGTATCGGCTTCTCCCTAAAATACAAACTAACGTCATTACAATTTCCAGACATCCCCACTTCAATAAAGCACGATACGAGGATATCCATCATAACCTGAGATTAAGGAACAATCCGGTTATTGAGAATTTCTTTACTCTGATTATTCCAGATCACATCTGTCAAGTTGGAATAACGCGTAATGATCTGTGCTGCAATCCCACCTGAGAACAGTCCAGCCCAGCCCAATATCACAAAACCCCAGTGTAACGGTGCACTGAACAGCTCTTCCATGAACCAGAAAGCATGACCCCATTCGTTAAGACCCACGTTTGGCAGAATCATGAGTGGGCCTGCAATTGCCATAACCAGTGGAAATGATGTACCGCGGCTATACAGTGGCAGACGGGTCATTGAATATAGGTATGAAGCAACACCACAAACGATATACATCGGGAATGAACCATAGAACACTACAACGTGACTTGGGGTAAAGCTGGTGTCACGGATAATAACCTGGTGCCAAGATGCATCTTGCTCAGTAAAGAAACTACCACCCCAGTAAACACCAAACAGGTAGATACCCAGCCACATCAGAAAATAGAAATAACGTTTGACTTCCAGTTTCGGATCCAGATTATCCAATTGTTCTTTGGTATCGCGAGTCTTTAGAATCCAACCCCAAGTGACTAATGCGAATAATGGCATAACGGTCATATGCACGCGCCACAGTCCCATCCAGACGCGTTCGAATTCCGGTTCCATTGAATCCATACCATGTGAATAAGCAAATGTACGCTGATACCAAATCCAAAAAGTCGCTAAAGCAAGCATTGTCGCTAGACCGATCTTATAGTACTTTGAGTCGTACCATTCTGTCATGTCATAGTCAACTTTTGCGCTGGCTGCGCTACTTGTTCCCATTGTTGTTGCCATGTTTGTTTCTCCTGTTTCTTTCTGTTAATCAAAACTATTACCAAACAATCACTATTCTAGCTTTAATATCAATGAGTCGTAAGAAATAATCGATACTTATTGCTTCAATTTAATAACTACGCCTGATTAAGCAAGTTTCGCCTACCCGTTAGCTATAGCCCGCAGGCTAGTCGACCTTGGGGATTGAAGTCAAGTGGTTTGTCATAAAAATTCCACTTTAAAGATAAGGACACTCCCTATATATCTTAAATTTCCTTTGCTTCATAATGGATTAAATACATTTCACTCATCTGTAATATTTTTGATGGAAAATATGACTACAACTATTTTCTGATAGTTATTTTTTCGATAAAATGGGCTTCACTCTATTATGTGATCATAATGGAGAAACTTGGACTTTGTTCTCCTATTACCCTATACCTCTATTATCGGGCTGAGACCTTTGCAAAGGTCCTCGCCAGAAGTTTTATGATATTGATTACAAATAGTTAATTTTTAAACTATTGGGCTTTTGCAAAGGCCTCGGGCTATAAACAAAATAAAATTACGTCGCCATCAGTCCTGATTGCTACAGATATGTATCAGAAATAACATTTGATCTACTTGATTCAGTGCTCGCTTAAAGGCAAATACGTCGACACTAACCAAAATCGTACAAACTTCACTAACACTAGAGAATCAACTGTCATCGCACCAACAATTTTGCTGCTTATAACGACAGCCTCAGAATTACGCAATACTCCCGCTCGTCTATAGAAAATCAGATACGTCTTAGATAGCGTAATCATGAGATGCTTGCCCGGAGAGCGATACACCTGATCTGCACAACGGCAAGAAATGAAGCGGTATTTTTGGCATATCTTGTGGCAATACCGCGCCATCTCTTGAGATAGAGGAAAATATTTTCAACCAGGTGTCGTAATTTATAGCGTTCCTTGTCGTAAGGCCTTCATGCTGTACGATTCTTTTTTGAGGAGATTACGATTTCCATACCCTCCCTCCTTGCCTGTTCAATAATTGCATTGTTGTCATAATCGCGATCTGCCAGTAAATAATCCGCATCAAGTTCTTTGATTAAGCGATCAATCTGCGTGCAATCCGCTGTGGTACCTTGTGTAATAAAAACTCTGACCGACATACCATGCGCGTCCACGGCCAGATGCATCTTGGTATTGAGCCCCCCTTTTTGTGCGACTCATGTCCTGATTTCCGCCCCTCGCCCCAGCGGTATGGGGATGAACCTTGCAATGACTGGCATCAATCATAAGCCGTTCGTAATCCGGATCGCCAATCGAGATCTCCAGTAACTTTTTCCAAATGCCCTTGTCGCGCCAGCGGGTAAAACGGCGGTGCGGGTTGCTCCAGCCTCCATAATCCGGCGGCCAATCCCGCCACAGTGCGCCCGTGCGAATAATCCAGAAACAACATTAATAAACTTGGCGATTATCTCTAGCTAGCCTCCCCAAACGCCTTGGCGGCCAGGCAAATGAGTCTCAAACAGTGCCCATACTTCGTCTGGTATATCATGCCTACGATGTGAATGTGTCATATGAAATTCTTTCTTTTTTTACAAGCATCTCATATTTCTCATTTCGTGACTACATTATTTAATACTTCTCAATCTGAACAGAAAATAACAAGCTAACATTAGCCTTAAATTACGCCACTGATCAATTCAATTTGATCAAACTTACCTTTAAGCGCTAATGCAAACCAAAGATTAGCCGTAATGACCATAACATCAACACCAAAGCGCTTAAAAATTTCAAATCAACAAAACAAAAATGGATTGTATAAACCGAGGAAAATTAATAGGCGGCGAGACATTATGCCGCTTCTTTCTAGTTAGCGTTGCAGATGATCCAGCTTGTTTGTTTCATTAGCCCATTCATCTGCATCAGGTAACGCGTCCTTCCTTTCTATTATAGGCTGCCATTGTTTGGATAACTCAGCATTAAGCACAATAAACTGTTGCTGATCATCTGGCACATCATCTTCGGCGCAAATAGCTTCGACCGGACACTCAGCAACACATAACGTACAATCAATACATTCATCTGGATCAATTACCAGAAAATTGGGGCCTTCCCGAAAACAATCGACTGGACATACATCTACACAATCTGTGTATTTACACTTGATACAACTTTCGGTTACAACATAAGTCATGACAGCTATTCCTTGCGTAGTTCTTAGAGAATCTGCAATTTTAACAGAGATCTTACCGATCTCGCCATTAGCAACTAGTCTAAATTTTATATATACTTTTTTATCTGAGAATATAACTTACTGAATTAAAATTAGTATCTTAATTCAGAACAAGCTAGAATGATTCAACCGGTTACATACTGCATACATCACAAGCTTTGATAATCACTCTCCAAAACATCATCTTTCACCTCTTCAATCAAAGGATATCTTCTCATCTCAAGGGGAACGAATACGCACATTAATCGTCAACCGAGTTTAATTCCCCATACTAATATATTCTCTGCCGGTTTTTATGGCATTCAAACTAGGCCACGTTACACACATTCGATATATATCAACCAGCGAAAGATCGAATAAACAAGATTGTTAATATAATTTACTTTCCCTGCCGAAACGATATCTTTTTACCTCCCAGGAATTTATTATCTTCACCAAACAGCGAGAAAATGATAGAACGACATGCAATCTGTTATAATCTTTGTTTGCGGTATTCGCTTCATTCACGTCTGCTCGCTACTCGCTTTATTTCCCACACTTCAGAGTAATTCTGCAAATCCAACCTCTTAAGTTAGACAAGACGACGTGCGATAGCTATTCGCAAAGCCCAAATGTATCTTCGCCCATTTGCTTAAAACTAGCGTTTTGTAACTGGAACGACAGACCGATGCCACTCTTTTTGGAATTTTATGTCTTTCACTACTCTCGGTTTGTCCGATAAAATTATTCAGGCTATTACTGAACGTGGCTATGCCATCCCAACTCCCATTCAATTACAAGCCATTCCTGCCGTACTAGCCGGTGGTGATTTATTAGCTGGTGCGCAAACCGGTACGGGCAAAACCGCCAGCTTTACCCTGCCAATTCTACATCGATTATCCAACAAGCATATTAAGGAAGCATTCAACGAACGGCCACCAGTACGTGCACTGATTCTTGTCCCCACTCGTGAACTTGCAGTACAAGTAGAAGAAAGCGTGCGCGATTATGGCAAATATTTAAAATTGAGTTCAATGATAATGATCGGTGGCGTTAACATCAACCCACAAATCTCTCGCCTAAAAAAGCCTGTAGATATTCTGGTTGCCACGCCCGGGCGCCTACTGGATCATGTACAGCAAAAAACCCTCGACTTATCGCATATTGAAATTCTCGTGCTGGATGAAGCTGATCGCATGCTCGATATGGGTTTTATTCGCGATATCAAGAAAATACTCGCATTACTGCCCAGGCAACGACAAAACCTATTATTTTCCGCCACTTTCTCGGACGAGATTCGAACACTAACGAGTACATTACTTGCTAAACCGGCGATAATTGAGGCAGCAGGTCGCAATGCGACTGCCGATATGGTGACACACGTGGTACATCCGGTAGACCGCGAACGCAAACGTGACCTGTTAATCCATCTCATCAAACAAGATCACTGGCAACAAATACTCGTCTTTACCCGCACCAAGCACGGTGCTAACAAACTGGCTGAATATCTGACCGCGAATGATATTCCAGCTCTCGCCATTCACGGCAACAAAAGTCAATCGGCTCGCACCCGGGCGCTGGCAGAATTTAAAACCGGTAGCATCCGAGTGCTCGTAGCAACAGATATTGCTGCCCGTGGTATCGATATCAGTGAACTACCGCACGTAGTTAACTTTGACCTGCCCAATGTAGCGGAAGACTATGTCCATCGCATTGGTCGTACTGGCCGTGCCGGTACAGAAGGTAATGCCGTATCGCTAGTATGCATCGATGAACATAAACTAGTAACAGATATCGAAGCAGTAATCAGGTGCAAGTTGCCCAGTAAAATTATTACCGGTTTCGAGCCTGACTCACGCATCAAGGCTGAACCTATAATAAATAAGCGCAGTAGCCATTCGCGCAACACCACATCCGCACGTAATCAATCAAAAAAACCAGCAAAGGGTAAACCAGCGATTCGAAAATCAGCAGGACACGCATCGCAACCGACAACAAGTCACCCACCTGCATTATATCGACCTGATCGGCGGGGGCGCTAACCCAGACTTTTCTCAGTTTTCCATCGTTTGGATGTACACTTAAAAACCACCCTCTACTGTACCCAAGAACATCATATGGGGTATAAATGATATCGTATGTTCATATCGCAGGCATGATATATCAGACAAGGTATGGGCACCGTTTGAGACTCATTTGCCTGGCCGCCAAGACATCTAAGGAGGAATAGCTAGAGATAACCGCCAGTTCATTAATGCCATTTTCTGGATTATTCGCACAGGCGCACCGTGGCGAGATTTGCTGCCGGATTATGGAGGCTGGAGCAACCCGCACCGCCGTTTTATCCGCTGACGCGACAAGGGTATTTGGAAAAAGTTACTGGGAATCTCTTGATTGGCGATCCGGATTACGAACGGCTTATGATTGATGCCAGTCATTGCAAGGTTCATCCCCATGCTGCTGGGGTGAGGGGCGGAAATCAGGACATGAGCCGCACAAAAGGGGGTTCAATACCAAGATATATCTTGCCGTGGATGCGCAGCCAGTCAGAGTTTTTATCCCAGATTTTCCATTAGGAATTTCCCAATAACGAAAAACTAATGGAATGAATAGCCTACATCAAAACAATCAGGAAGAAAAACTTGCAAATTAAAGCAACCATAATTTAGAGAATTCCAAATGTATTCAATAGGTTCTTCTAATGGAAAATTTGGGTTTATTACACAAGGTACCACAGCGGATTGCACGCAGGTTGATCGCTTAATCAAAGAACTTGATGCGGATTATTTACTGGCAGATCGCGGTTATGACAGCAATGCGATTATTGAACAGACAAGGAGGTAGAGTATGGAAATCGTAATCCTCTCAAAAAAGAATCGCACAGTACGAAGATCTTACGACAAGCAACGCTATAAATTACGGCATCTGGTTGAAAATGCTTTCCTCCATCTCAAGAGATGGCGCGGTATTGCCACAAAATACGCCAAAAATACCGCTTCATTCCTTGCCGCTGTGCAAATCAAATGTATCACTCTCTGGGCAAACATCTCATGACTACGATTTCTAGAAAAGATTCTGTTTGAAATTGCGACCCAACAAACTAAACAGTTTTCACGGGCTTAAACATATTTCGTGCCATACGTAACAAAAAATAATGTTGCTTTCTATCCCAAGGCGTAAATCGAGGTAGCTGATACTGGTCATCACCACGTTTTGCAACGCCCCAAGCGGTCGATACTGCTGCACTGAAACCTAATTCCTTTACTATATTCACATGATCCAGTTGATAATCTTGCCCTGGCTTTCCATTCGGGTAAGCAAAGAACTTAACAGGAGCGCGAATGATGCCTTCTAGCCGCTCCTTCCCTTCCGCAATTTCACTCCGTGCCATATTATTTTTGATGCGTGCTAGTATAGGATGATTCATAGTGTGTCCGCCTATTTCCATTCCGGCACTATGCAATGCTCTTATTTGACTAGAAGACATCATCAAATCATCAGGTAAGTGGATTGGTAATAAGGCACACATTTTGTCAACTTGAGATTGCCTTACTTCAAGTGGTAAATATTTCAGTGTTGAGAGCAATGAGAATAGGGTTTGCCTGCGCTGCATAAGCGAACCGATCGCATAATTCCCAAGACCGATACTTGTCAGATCCAGTGAATCTCCCGGCACACGTCTAACAAACTCGATTACACTATCGTTCCACATTCTTCCGCCATTAATGCAGCCAGCTGCAATGAAGAATGTTGCTGGAACACCATATTGCTTAAGTATCGGTAATGCCACTTCCGCGTTATCAGCATAACCATCATCAAAAGTAATGCAGAGCGCCCTACTAGGAAGTGTGCCTCTACGCAATCCCAGAATAGCATCGGGTAATGAAAGCACATTGAAATACCGGGTCAGATAGCTCAAATGTAGCTCAAAGCTCGCCTTATCTTCTCGTCCGCCCAATAAACGATCCGGCTCCAACAAAACCCGGTGATAAATAACGATGGATAAACACGCCGAATGACCCGAAGGCGACAGCAATGAAATCAGTCTACGCAGAAACATATACCCCATATTATTACTTATCGGTAGCTTATTATTCATTTCAGGGGGCGCTCTCCCCGAAATATAAATGCATGACTAAAAAGTGTTCCAAGCAGCGGTATATAGCAAAAAAACCACTGCATGGTACTTGTCTCGACTATCCATTGAAATCGATGATAACGAGAAGGAAAAATGGGTAACCAATATAATTCCACATTCTCCAGCCCATTCGATTGCATTAATCGCCGAATATGATGATGAGATTCGTAGCGCAAGTGCATGGGGCGCCCTCGAGCCCAGCGTAACAACGCTTCCCATAAATGAGGTAAGCACCAACCGTTTAATGCATCAATCCATACCTGCCCACCCGGTCGAACTACCCTTGCAAGTTCACTAACTACCGTTTCCGAGTTCACAAGTGCCTGAGTTACACCAAAACATATCACACCATCAACACTATTTCGCTTTACAGGAATTTTATTGACATCTGCAGCACACCAGCAAACCAAACCGGTTCCCTTCTTCCTTGCCTTTTGTAGGGTCGGAAGAGAATAATCAAATCCAATGACACTCTTATTTTGTTCCACAAGAAATGCCGAATATGTTCCCGCTCCGCAACCGATATCCAACCATAACCCATCATTAGACGGTATTCTCTTCCACAGATGGACAAAATGGCGCAACCTGGCCTTCAATCCGGTGGATGACCAACCAGCAATAGCGGCATCATCTTCAGAATTAACTGCAAACCCTTCAAATCTCTTACGCCATTTTTTTTCAAAACTATTCTGAGAAAGCTTTTTATCAGGTGGATATTGACCTGATACGCCTGTCGTCTCTTTTTCTTTACTTTTATTATTGCTTATCATCGGGCAAGAATATAGTCTCAGTTAATCATTTTAAGGAGATGGTTGTTCTAGAATTCTTAACGTTAAAACCAATATAACTAGAAGATGATAGCCAAGATCAAAATATGCCAGCCCAAGAAATGCGCCACCAACGGCATAACCCACAAAACTTACCTGTATCATTGCAGCCAGATCATATGCCCATTTATCCGGATGAGATGTCTTGGTTAAGAACATAATTCTCGTGGCAGTTTTCCAGGTAAGAAAACCTAAAATCAGAAAAATCGTAAGACCGACAAAACCATGTTCTCCCAAGATCTCAAAATAGATACTATGAACATCATGATATTTCCCCGTTCCTGCCCCCACTAAACCCGGTGAAAAACGCTCATAATTTTCAGCATTAAAGCTTTCAAACCCTCCACCTGTTAATGGCCGCGCAACCGCCATTTCATATGCAAATTTCCATGCCTGGAAACGTCCCTGTGCAGAGCTATCTTCCTGATGATCCACTATCGTACTCATTCTATCGTGCCATTGTTGTGGCATAAATATAAGAAGTAAAGGCATCATCAGCAGTATGATAATCAGTGGCACCAGCTTCTTCCGACTTTTTAACCATATAAAAAAACTAATTGCTGCGATAGCAAGCAGTGCACCCCGTGATTGTGTGCCAAAAATCGCAACCGGTATCAATAATAAGGCCAGTATCAATCCAGCACGAATCCATGTCTGGGCAGTATTGAGATATAAATACCAGATTAATGGCAAAACCATGACAAGCGCTAAACCAATCTCCGTATTCCCCGCGATAAAACTGCCGGTCGGTCCCAATACATGATCACCTCCCCCACTCGTTAAGGTAAAGATTCCACCCTTGATTCCATAAAAGCCGATAGATAATGCGATTACCCATATAAGGCTATGGATTCGCTCCTTAGTCCCCATAACCCATAAGGTTATAAATATAACAATTTGTATTTTAGCTACTTTTTGCCACTGAGGCCATGAATCCTCGGGCTGCAAGGAAAAAATAGTGGTGATTAAAAACCAAATATTCAAAAAAACAAGCCAGCGAATAATTGGCGGCCAAGAAAAAACCAATTGCTTTCTAGAAACAAAAAGTGCAACGATCGTTATTGCTCCAACTATTGCTGCAAATGGAAAATTATAAGCAAAGCCCCACCCCAGTCTATGTGGATTCATATAACCTAACCATGACCAAAGCAAAACACCAATCTGAGGATTGGTGAATACGAAGGGCAGCCCTCCCAGCACAATAATAGCAACCAGCACATCTCTCACAGACTATTCATTTAACGCATGAGTAATGAAGCCAGCTACAAACCAAGCTGGAATAGATGGTCAGCATGAGCTTATTAATATTTCCGCATCAGAGCTACATGAACATGACATGATACCTGCTCCTTAAATAGATTTTGTTAATTGAAAATGGTCCACAGTGTTTTATACTGCCTATTTTAGGCATAAGTAATAAATTTCATTCTATTGCCTGAAAGTCAGAATAGTCATTAGCCAGATCTAATTGTATTCGGCATATAAGTTTCTTGGCAATATCCGAAAAACAATCTCAAAATCTGTTCAAACAAAGCAGTTCACTTAACCACGCGATCATACTGATCCATTGTTTATTTGATGTTGCAACAATAGCGCATCGACAAAATATTTAGTCGCCCAATTCGGATAGCCTGCTCGCATATATCCACCAAATATAGGAAAAGATCCAGCAATAGCGCCATTCAGCGCCAGATTGGTGGAATCCACTACCTGTAATACTTTTAATGCATCAACTAATCTATTGGCAGCCTGTTTGTATTTGATTTCACCAGTGAGCTCAAATAGTCGATAGCAAACAATCGCAATCTGTGCGTTACCTGTGAGGCAAGATGAGAATGCTGCGGGCTCCCAGTCTGCATAAAAACGCCCTGCTAGTAACCCCTGCTGATTAATACGTGTAATCAATGCATCCACAGATAGTCTCGTTGCGGTTACAATATCAAGACGTTCTGCAGCCACACCAACTTCCAATATCCCCTGCAAGGTATAACCAATTGTATGCGTAAGTGGTGCAGTGGATCTGGTCAAACAATTGTGTGCAAACCAACCATTAGCCTGCTGCTGGCGCAAAGCTGCTTCAACAGTCCGGATCGCAGCTTCCTGATAATGTCTCTCTCCGGCGAGTGTTCCAAACCGATACATTGCCCAGGCACATAAACAAGTATATGTCTTAATTTCATCTGCGCTAACATAGCTACCATTAGTATGAAAATAACCGTTTGGATCTATATCTGCCACCAGGAAATCGGCAGCACGACGACCTGCTTCCAGGAATCTTTCATCACTCGTTGCACTAAATGCGGAACACCATCCATCAAGCACCATCCCAGTATTGAATGCCGCCGCAGTCTGCTTATCCGGCAAACAGACTGGCCCGCCCTGAACTGCTCCCGTTGGCATTTGGATTGCTATCTCCCACTGCAGCATTTTGAGTGCAGCATCCTTGGCAGCTGAATCATCAAAACACCTTGCATATGTCAACAGTGTCGTTGCGATATAACCGCTTGTTTCCGGATAGGATGGCAACCACGCCACTCCCTCGCGACGACACGGAAAATAACCGATTGATACACCATCATCTTCTGTCACTTGCTGTGCATAGAGTAACCACTCTACCGCCTTACTTGCATGGAATAAGGTTTTACCCGTCTCCGGCTGGATCGCACAGGTTATATAACGCCATTGATCTTTCAAAACATGGCGCATAAATACGCGATTCTGTCGTTTCGGTAATCGCATAATCTCACCAATCAGTGCATTCATATCCCAATACTGTTGGCGCAATCCACTATTAGCATAGCTATCCCGCATGATTCGTATAAAAGTACTAAATTTCAACTGACCCCCAAATCTTTAAGCCAAATCAGACCAAACCATAATTAACATAATAGTTTCTGCAATATGGATACCAGCAAGACAGCTATTCAATGACCGGCAATTATCGAATTATATTCCAGATTATTCCTGGGTGCCTTATCGGTACAAATGACCGAACCTTAAATTCTAAGCGAATACTTATTCACGTCACAGGCTATAACCAGATCTCCGGCTCCTCCCCATTCCGTACCCTAAATAAGTCGACCCGGTAATTACATATACTCGACATCTAATCCGCATCAATCCACCACGAAATTTGTGGATATCAATATTCTTTTAGCTCATAAATCCAATCACTGGCAAATCAATCGTCATAACTTAGCCTATTAGAAAACTGGATAACAGGCTTTTATCGCATCGCGGTTCAATACCTTGAGTATTTTTTAAAATAATGGAATCGCAATCAGCGCTATTGCATAACAATTACTTTTTAGTCAATATGTTTGAAATCAATACAGATTATCAAAGAGCAACACAAGCATCGCTTATATCTTGAATATAGCATAAGAAGTTAAATTCATTAATTTTCTAAAAGATATATCGTGAAACAACATTATATAAACCACTTAAGTAGGCAAATAAAAATAAACCGATACTCTTATCTATTTTTCATTTTAGATTAGAATATAACGCATGAACGAATTCATGCTACCAATATGAACTGTTCTTTTCGTGCGGAATATCTATACTTACCATACACAAAACTTAGCGCTGCTCAATTTAAATGACAAATTTTTCTGCTGCCGCACTGAATACACCGATACTCGAGATTTGCATGACTCATATGCAAAATCTTCATAATCCATTTTATACACCAGAATATATTACCTATCGGCGTTCTCAAGGCGATATACCCTGGATCCTGTCCAGTAACTCTATTCATACTCAATCAGAAATATACTGTTTGGCTTTTATGAAATCTGGACGACTGAGACATTCCCTTGAAATACCATCTATACCGGATATTTCAGGAAATGAACCTTTCTGGCACGGGCTAATGGATTTCTGCCGCAACAAAGGCATTTCCAATCTGTCGATAAATAGCTTTGGTGCGCAAGGTGGACTAATTCCACAATTGAAGCATGAACGAAGTCGTAAGAAACGATATGAATACATATTGGATCTAACCCACCCTGACGCCCTAAAAAAAATGTCAAAACAACATGTACGTAAAGTTAAGCAGGCACAAAAAGCCGGCGTAAAAATGCAACGTACATGTCATCAGGAAGCAGTTGAAGCACATGTGCGTTTGATCAGCCTTTCCATGCAGCGGCGAAAAGCGCGTGGAGAGAACATTACAATTTCAGTTCCCACAAAAAATATCCAGCATTTAGTTAGTACCGGCACAGGAGAGATTTTTCAAACTGTGCTAGCTGATCGGGTCGTATCCTCAAACTTGATTCTGCGGGCACCGAGAGCAGGCTACAATCATTCTGGAGGAACGAGCCCAGAAGGCATGGATTGCGGTGCATCTCATTTTCTCATTTATGAAATTGCCGGTGCGCTTCGTGATGAAGGAAAAAAGACACTCAACCTGGGAGGTGTTGACGATCCGGATCCGAAATCTGGATTAGTCAGATTTAAAGCTGGTTTCGGCACTGAACGGATTCAGCTTGAAGCAGCGCGATTCATGCCGAGAAGCGTTGTATTCGGTTTCTTACAACACTTTTTATCGTCAATAAGGAAATAAGCTTGTCCGCATTTAGACCTTTACTTCGACGGATTCACACTTTATTGCCGGATAACATTCGCCGTCCAATAGATATTGCGGCAATAAGTCTGCAAAATACGCTGCAAAATTGGCATATGCCCGCCCACGTTGTGCACGCTTTACTTCCTGATGGTCATACCCAAGGCACGATTCTCTATCTTGGGGATCAACTTCAGTATAAATCCTGGACACATCAATTTTTCGGACAGGCAGTTGAGCCCACTTTCGTGGGTCAATTTACTTTATTTCAGATATTATCTGGACGAAATTCAGCGTTATCAGCCGACATAATACTTTGTCCATTGAATCCATGGACGCTGTCTTTATTTACGCGTTTTGGATGGCACATTATACCCTTGAATGTCAATTGTCATGTCGATCTGAGCAAACCAATTGAGGAACTACTTCGCAGCAAGGGAGCAAAGGAGGATTTACGTGTAGCGCGTCGTCTGGGTTATCATTTTGATTTTCCAAAAAACGATGCAGCCATTCATGAATTTTTCCACCAAATGTTAATTCCGACAGCAAAACTTCGACATGAAGAGCGTGCATTTTTATCCCAGTGGGAGAATATTAAACGTATTTATCAGAATGGAGTTCTCATTTCTGCACATCTGGACAATCAATGGGTCGGTGCAATATTACTCGCACGAGAAAATGCGGAAACTATTCGATTCGCAAACATGGGCTGGCGAAATGGGGATGAACAATGGCGTAAAAAAGGCATCGTGGCAGCCCTCTTTAATCAATCCTTTATCTGGGCACAAACGAATCGATTCAAATGGGCCAACCTCGGTTCTAGTAATCCTTTCGCGAATGATGGGCCGCTTAATTTTAAGCTTAAATGGGCTGCAACGCTTACTGCACCCGAACCGAGTTTTATCGATGGCAAACTTGAAGGTACGCGATCATTCATCGGTGTGAAACTGAATCTCACATCATCTGCGACACAATCTTTTCTTACATCAACGCCATTACTCGAATACAAAAAGGGTCAGTTAAGAGCAATCGGGTGGAATGCCAAAATTCCACCCTTGTTCCAACGACAACTTGATCTCGGTTGTGAGTGGGTTAATCTTGCCGAATCTCATGATATAAATCAATAATCGTGATATTCAAGCACTCTTTATTTCACTTCAATTACTCTGTTGATTATACATAGCTTAATTGACGTGATTGTTTCCATAGATATTCCTGTTTTTAGGGAGTGACCCTATGTTGCCGATACAAAAAATCTATAAGAGCTTGACTGCTTTTATCAAGATTAACCTAAAACGAATAATTCCTATAAATCGGATTCACATCGATTCTCTTATTGACCTGAACAGACTCCTGCTGTTTAGCTGGACGCCAAGTGAAATGCCCCCTTTCAAACCAAGACCTGACCTTGAAATCAGGAAATTAACTCGGAAAGATTTTTCTGCTCTGATGTGTGATAGCGGGAGATTTTCAGAACAAGCAAAGCGATACTATCTGAAGCGCGGCATCGAAACAGCCTACGGCGCTTATATCGATGGGGAATTAGTTCATATAAGCTGGGTTTACACTGCGGCCGAATATTCAAAAGAACCTTTCCAGCGACTCGCTCTTGAAAATCATGAAGCAGAAATCGTTAACTGCTTTACATTAGAAAAATGCCGCGGCTTTGGAATTTATCCCTATGCAATCCAATTCCTATCCAATCTTCAATTTCAAAACGGAATGAAACGTGTTTATATGATGGCTGATCATAAGAACTACGCTTCACAGCGTGGAATAATTAAAGCTGGGTTAAAACCATTAGGCCGAGTCACCTATATACGTTTTCCCGCAACATCTAGCCGGAGTATTTATTATCGGCGGCACCAGAATTAAACAGGCCTATTCTGGTTATTAAACTTAACACACAGGAGTGCCGTTAGCTTTTTTCTTCTAAAGAAAATCAGCATAAGCTTTTCGGTGCGGCCGAAAATAACTCAATTAAGGAGTAATGACATGATCCCTTGGCGCATAAAAGCTTTTTTCTCCGAACACTTTCCACTTGGATATCACTTACTTGTAAATTTACGTACTCGACATGAATCGGAAGAATACTGGAATTATGCATTCGATGTCAGCTGGCAGGCCGGAAGTCGCGACTGGCCGACCAAGAATCGATTAGTAAAAAATCTGACATCGAGTACTGATCGAATCCTAGATGTCGGTTGTGGTACAGGCGCTATGTTGCGATATTTAAAAGAATACCATTATACAAATCTCGAAGGCCTCGAGATCTCAAGTCGTGCTGTTGAAGTACTCGGTGAATACGGTATTACCATGCATCATGCGCGCCTTCCTGATCTACCGCTACCCGAAGAACAGTTCGATGTGATTGTCGCATCTCAGGTTCTGGAGCATATTATCCCTCGGCGAAAATTTTTGCATAAATTACAGCGCTTATTGAAACCAACAGGATCGCTTATAATCTTTGTTCCTGATAATTGCCTAGGCCCCATAGATGAGCCAAGTCATGTCACCAAATTCACCAAAGAAAGCTTAACAAAAACACTATCAGTTCATTTTAGTTCGGTTTTCGTTAACAGTATGAAAGATGAAAATTTTGAAATGCCCATTCTATTCGCATATGCTCAAAATCATGCAGAAGCCCGCTCATCAAAAGAATTGACAAATGCAGTGGCAGCAGCACAATACACATCACCGTCTGAATAATGTATTATTTCGTGCAAGTAATCAGATACCACTAGGATAATAATACTCTGTTTTTCCGAGTTCCAGTCATCACCGGCTACACTCGATTTTCATCTGAATATATTAAGTACTTCTCGATAGCCTTGTCTGTTAAGAAATAAGGTCAGCCCACCATACGTCAATACGCCAGTTACAAACATAGCCATAAGCTGCATCAATTGACTCACATCACCGACAAGCAGCCAGCGAATACTCCAGACTGCCGCATACATTCCAACCGCTGCGGCCAACGCTGGCACAATAGCCATTAGTAAATCACGTAATCGCAGTCCCATCACGCGCAAGGAATGACAGTAATTAAGAAAGACTACTGGATATACGGCAATCCAGCTGATTGCCACACCGATAATTCCCCACTGACTGCCCACTAGAAAAGCAATCGACATCACGCATGAAGCAAAAAGTAAATTCTTCATATTGATATCGGGCCGTCCAAATGCATCGGTCGCGGACGAAAAGAAATTATCCACCATACGTAATGGCATCACTAACGTTAATAGTTGCAAAGGTAAAATAGCACTTTGCCATTTCTGTCCTAGAAATATCAAAATAATTTCATGCGCGATACTGGAAATACCCCACAGCACAGGGAAAGCAACAAGGCTGAGGATACGCACCGCTTTAATTACAGAATGGCACAACTGTTCACGATCATGCTGATAACGTGAAAACACGGGAAAAGCAACCTGTTTCACAATAGCGGATACCCGCTGCACGGGTAGCGAAGCAAGGTGCATCGCCACTGAGTAAAAACCAAGCATTTCTTGGCCGAGTAATTTACCAACAATAATGATATCAGCCTGATTAAAAAAGAACCAAAGCAGGCGAGATATCGTGACCGTACCGCCAAAAGTTATAAAATTTCGCATACCCAACAAAGAAAAGTTAGGCAGCTTGAAAAATGGCGCAAACAGATTTACCGCCACCACTCTCCAGCTTGAGGCAAAAATAGTTCCAAAAACAAGCGACCAAATCCCATAACCTGAAAGGGCTAGAATAAGCGTCAGAACACTACTGGAAACTGCGGCAGTCAGATAAATAAGTGACAGTTTCTTGAATTTCAACTCACGGTGCAACAGTACATCTGGAATTGTACCAACCATTGTAAGTAGGAATTGAAGCGATAAAACCTGCAAAATCGGGATAAGACGTTCATCACCGAAAAAACTGGCTATATATGACGTAAGCAGATTAAGTACGACTAGCAAGCTTAAATTTATTACAATAATAATACCGAAGGCTTGGCGTAATGAAGCCTCATCTATTTCCTTCTTTTGTATCAATGCAGGGGTTAATCCTGCTTCGGCCAACATGAGCATAAATGCAATAAATACGGTTGCCATGGCAAGCAAACCATAATCCTCTGGTGACAACAAACGCATCACCATGAGCGTAATACCCCAGGTTACTATCTGGCCGCCAAATTTTGCGCCGGCGGTCCATTTCAGACCAGACAGAACTTGCTTACGCATCGTCATAGATAGCCATCTCGATGCAATCTCTTGCGAATATTTATCTTCATCCGATTTTTTTATTTTTTTTCAAAGAAGTGTATCTTTTAATTTAATTCTTAGCTTCCATACTCATTCCCAAATAGGCTCATTCATTGAACTAAGGATGCTTTTCATTGTAATGAAGCTCCTATCATTCCCTTTGAAGAGCTTGCTAATTAGCACATTCGAAACAATTGAAACTACAAACCTCATTCAAACTTATGATGACGTCCAGTCGATATCAGCTAATCCAGGATAAAGCAAATCAATTTCTTTAAGTGTGCGTCTCGGACCCGCTGGCGAGTAAATGCGATAGCCAGCCAGCTCAATGGGGGTTATATAACCAATAACGGACGCAAGGTCTGAAAGGCGCACACCTTGCCTGACCAAGTAAATAATATAAGTGTGCCTGAATGCTGCAGCCTTGATTTCTTCTGGCGCCGACAAACCCGCATCTGCCACCACACAGGAAAGCAAGGCAGCCAAGTCATCATAACTGAGTGGCTGGTCTGAGGGCCCGATTAGACGGCACGCAGGCATTGAAAGCAATAATTTTAATACATGATTCAGTGGAATTACTCTAGGCGATACGCCTGCGATAGTCAGTTTTTCTTGTTCAAAATCGATCTGTTCAGCTGAGAGCGCCGAAATTTCATCCAATGTCATGCCACTGAGTAGCAATGTGATCAACAGTTTTTCTTTTTCACGGGCTACGCGCAATAAAACAGCGACCTCCTGGAGTGAAAGTTCTCTGGCTAGCGGATTCTGCAATGCCGCATTCTGTTGCTGAGTCAGTGCAGTCTGCTGTTGTTGCGGATTATTTAAGACTTCACGCGTCGTATTACCATGATGGAGGTGAATATCAGATCGATTCATTGTTAATTCTGGCTGCACCTTCCGAGTTAAGAATTCAATAATCCAGATACAAAGCAAACTCAACAAAACTGAACCAATCACAGCCAGAAGAGCATCTCGCTGATAGTCTGGTCCGATCGCGTTATATGGTCGGTATGCGCGATCAATTACCTCAACTTGTGGGTATTTTTCTGTATATCTGGATTCAATCTGAATCAATCTTGCCTGCGTCTCGCGAAATAATAATTCCAGCCCCTCAAGGTCCGTCTTCAAAGCTTCGTGTTCAGCGAATCGCGCTGTAAACTCAGCAGCTTTTCTCTTATGATCATCCAACTGACGGCGTATCGCTTTAATAGTCTGAGTCGCCGCATCATACTCTTGTTGCGCCTCTGAAACGACAATTCCTTGCCCATTTTGACGCAAATACTTGATTTCCTCTGTCAGCGCCGCTAATTTTTCTGGAATTACCTTTAAAGTGGGAGATAATGCCATGTATTCACGAGTATAACGTCCGTCCAACTCCTCTAATTCTTCGCGTAATTCCTGTGCACGCTTCTCCAATATGCTGAGGGTTCGACCTTCATCCTGCGGTATAACGGTTTGACCTCTACCAATCGCTTTATGAATCGCATCCAATTTCGCTTTGGCTTTAACTGCTTCTTCATTGGCCTGATTAAGCGATTCATGTAGACCTTTTAAACGAGCTAGCGCTTCATTTTCTTCCCGCCCTGTAGAAATAATTTCATTATTTTGCCTAAAGTGATTTAATTCCGTCCTTTTTGAGCTGATTTCATCTTTCAAATTAGTCAGCTCGCCCTGAATAATCCGAGTTGTTTCTCCTGTCGATTGAGAGACTTCAGCTGCCCTTGCCGCCAAATAGACTTCGATCCAGGTATTAATTAGAACCGGCAAGATTGCTGGATCAGAGCCTGTAGCCATCAATTCAACCAGGTTTGTATCCATCACAGGCTGCACATTCAACATTTGACGGATGTCTGCAACAGTCAGATCCACATCTTCCTCAAGGGCTGCATTTAACCGTAATCGTTTTGATATTTCAGCCAGGAGGGCTGAGCCCATTAAAATCTGCTTCTGTATCGCCACGTGCTGGATATCCGCTTCTCTGCTCTGCTGATCAACACTTGTTTTAGCTACGGTCAATAGCGTGGCTGTACTCTGGTAAATTTCTGGACGACTATAAACATAACTTAGCGCAAGTGTCGCGCTGAGAAACAAGATAATGATAAAAATGATAAATCGACGTGATTTAAACCATGGATTCCGATTCAGCGAGGATGACGAATAATATTCTTTAATCGGTGTGAGATCTATTTGAGAAATATGATTTTGCATAGCTATTATTCTCCTCACATCTGCGCTATATAATAAAATAGCCTGCTCTTTTATACCTAGGAAGAATCAGGCACATCATAGAAATCTAGAAATTCATATAAAAAAACACTCGATTTTCGTGCCCGTGAGTTTTAGCTGATAGGCATAATTCAAAATTATCTGTCTATTCTATTATCAGAATTCCTAGACAGAAATCAATTTAACAGATTTTACCGAACTGAATTCATGTTGCACAAAAAAGAATAAAAAAATCCAAAATCTTATACTGCATATCCAATTGCATGGCACTGTAGCTCATTTCCCATATCATTCCTGATGGTATCCGATAACGCTTCATTCGGATACAATGTTCTTCTTGGAAGAGCAACTTCAATCAAAGCATCATGTTTAAATTTATTTGTAAACCACGATACAGTAGAAATTCACAATATGACTGCGGTGTCGTGTAAATAACCAAACACAATTTACCTCAATAAATTGAGGAACTGATCGCCGTCTTTCTTTCCTTTATATTAACAGTCATTCATATCACTGAACCACGATCTCAACCCCAACGGTACCTGGCGCACTTAATAACCCTCAAATATGACTAGATGAAAGTACTGTCATGAATAAAAAAAATGAAATTACTCAACAACAGCTAGAGGAATTACGCACTGTCATCGAGTTGCATAATAATCGCTATTTTGCCAAGAATAATCCGAGTATTACCGATGCCGAATACGATAAGTTATTTCGTCAATTACAACAATACGAGCAATGCCATCCCGAATGGATTACAGCTGAATCACCGACTCAGCGCGTAGGAGCAGCACCTCTCAGTGAGTTCTCCCAGATTACCCACCGCACTCCGATGCTCTCACTTGGCAATGCTTTTGAGGATATCGAAGTGGAGGCCTTTGATCGACGTGTACGTGAAAGCCTTGGCATAGATTGCGTGGAATATGCAGTAGAACCCAAATTCGATGGGTTGGCAGTAAGCCTGTGTTATGAAAATGGCATCTTTATAACGGGCGCAACCCGGGGTGACGGCTATACAGGTGAAGATACTACACTCAATTTACGTACCGTTAAGTCCATACCATTACGCCTACCCACTGAAACCGCGCCAGCTTTGCTGGAAGTACGTGGTGAGGTGGTAATGCTTAAAACTGATTTTAATAGACTTAATCAACAGCAGCGTGAAAAGGGGATCAAAGAATTTGCCAACCCCCGTAACGCAGCGGCTGGATCGCTGCGCCAGCTAGATCCAGCAATCACTGCAACCCGTCGGCTGACATTTTTTGCATATGGCATTGGTGTCTATGAAGGCGAAATGGTACCCGATGACAAGCATAGTCATATTATGGCGTATCTGGCTACCTTACATTTTCCGATAGCGCGTGAATATCAAACGGTAACAGGATTCCCCGCATTATTTGAGTTTTATCGTAAAATCGGAGCAATGCGTGACCGACTGCCCTACGATATAGACGGCGTGGTATATAAAGTCAACTCATTAAGCCAACAAAAGGAATTAGGGTATATATCACGTGCACCTCGCTTCGCACTGGCGCATAAGTTTCCGGCTCAGGAAATGACCACCCGGCTATTGGCTATCGATATACAAGTTGGCAGAACCGGGGCCCTGACGCCGGTTGCACGGCTAGAACCGGTATTTGTGGGAGGCGTTACTGTGACCAATGCGACGCTGCATAATGCCGATGAAATCAAACGTAAAGACATCAGGATCGGTGATACCGTCATCGTACGACGAGCAGGCGATGTGATTCCTGAAATAGTCTCAGTAGCCATGGCGCAACGCTCTCCCCTGAGCAAACCATTTATCATGCCTGATCACTGCCCAGCGTGCGGCGCCAAAGCGATACGTTTACCAGGAGAAACCCCTGTACGTTGCATGGGAGGACTTTTTTGCCCAGCACAACAGAAACGAGCCATTGTCCATTTTGCTGCACGGCGGGCAATGGATATTGAGGGATTAGGTGACAAACTGGTGGGACAACTGGTGGATAATGCGATTGTGCGAACCCCGGCTGATCTCTACAAATTAGGTATCACAGCACTTCACAATTTAGAGCGAATGGCAGAAAAATCAGCGGACAACCTTATTAAGGCTATCGAAAAAAGCAAGCGTACTACATTATCACGTTTTATCTATGCGCTGGGTATTCGTAACGTTGGTGAAACAACCGCTAAAGCACTTGCACGACATTTTGGTAGCCTTGACCACTTAATGAATACGGATATTGAACATTTACAGCAAACACCAGATATCGGTCCCATCGTTGCTCGAAGCATTACCGACTTCTTTGCTGAACAACATAATCGTGAGGTAATTGAGCAATTGCGTTTCAGTGGCGTATATTGGGAAGAAAATAGAACATTCCCAACACTCATGGTCGAAAATATGGCGGTCAGCGGAAAGACTTTTGTGTTAACAGGCTCTTTAATCGGGATAACCCGAGAAGCCGCTAAAAAACAAATCGAAACGCAAGGCGGAAAAGTAACAGGCAGTGTCTCGAAAAAAACAGATTATGTTATTGTTGGTACTGATCCGGGCAGCAAATACGACAAAGCGATTGAATTGGGCATCGCTATTCTCGATGAAGCCGGTCTACAAACATTGCTTCATTCATTCTAACACAATAATACATATGCTCTCTCTTCAAGAAGCCCACCGAATAATGGATACGGCAGAGCAGATTTATTCTGCGGCCGCTATCACTGAAACGGTTAACCGTATGGCACAGGAGATCACAGCGTCACTATCAAACCAGTATCCCTTGGTTTTATGTGTGATGGGAGGCGCTGTCGTATTTACCGGCCAGTTATTACCGCTATTGAATTTTCCGCTTAATTTCGATTATCTTCATATCACACGTTACAATAATGAAATACACCCCGGTCAAACACAATGGAAAGTATTACCGCGTGAAAACCTGAAAGGGAGAGTCGTACTGATAATAGATGATATTCTTGACAAAGGAGTGACACTTGCGACAATCCGTGAACAGGTCATGCGTTCTGGTGCAACAGCATTTTACAGCGCTGTCTTTGTTGATAAGGAAATAAGTAAACCTAAACCGATCCAGGCTGATTTTGTCGGTGTTACGCTGCCAGATCGCTATCTATTTGGTTTTGGAATGGATATTCAGGGCGCATGGCGAAACTTACCGGCAATCTATGCCATCAAACAATAATTTTGAGAAAATATGCTCGCAGTGATCGGTGGTAGTGGTATGGCCCAACTTCCCTGTCTTGAAATATCGCATCGACAGATTATACGTACGCCCTATGGTGAACCATCAGGGCCTTTGACTTTCGGAAAAATCAATAATCATGAAATCGTATTTCTGGCGCGACACGGTCATGGTCATATTATCCCGCCACATGCGGTAAATTATCGTGCCAACATCTGGGCATTGAACTCACTTAAACCAAAACATGTTATCGCAGTAGCAGCAGTGGGCGGTATCCATGCTGATTTCAAGCCGGGTATGCTGGTTATTCCTGATCAGATTATCGATTATACCTATGGCCGTAAATTTACTTTTTTTGAGGGTACTGAACAGCCCATTACATATACCGATTTTACATATCCCTATTGTCAGATAACGCGCGACTATATTCTTGAAGCTGCGAAACAGGCTAACGAAGCAGTTATTGATGGGGGCGTTTACGCCGCAACACAGGGGCCACGGCTAGAAACAGCCGCAGAAATTAATCGTCTGGAGCGTGATGGTGCTGATATGGTCGGTATGACCGGCATGCCTGAAGTAGCTTTGGCCAAGGAGTTGGGTTTATGCTACGCAACCATTGCTGTCGTTGCCAATCATGCTGCGGGCAGGGGTTCTAGTGTACTGGCTATTCCACTGGCGGAGGTCTATGCTATTCTGGAGAAAGCAATGGTCAATGTTAGAAATATTCTTCAACAAGCGGCAAAATATAATGGCAATTAAATCTGTTTTAAAAATGGGCGATCCCTGTTTGCTACAAGTAGCAAACAAGATCGAAACATTTAATACACCGGAATTAAATAATCTACTTCAGGATATGTCTGACACTATGGTGTCTCTTAATGGTGCGGGCCTCGCAGCACCGCAGATAGGTGTTAGTTTGCAGGTAGTTATTTTTGGTATTGAGAAAAACCCACGCTATCCGGATGCAGAAGAAGTTCCCTTTACCGTATTGATTAATCCGATACTCACCCCCTTGACAAAGAAAATGGAGGAAGATTGGGAAGGCTGTTTAAGTGTACCAGGAATGCGCGGCAAGGTACCTCGCTTTACCGAATTACGCTATCAGGGAATGGACCAATACGGCCAGCATATAGATCGTTGCGTGAACGGATTTCATGCGCGCGTTGTGCAACATGAATGCGACCATCTGCAAGGCATTCTTTATCCGATGCGAATAACTGATTTTCGTACCTTTGGTTTTACTGATGTCTTATTTCCAGATCAAATAATGATGACTGAATAAATAAGAGTGAAGCGCTACATCACATCTACGAATCAGAACAACACGGGCTTCACAACCACCAGTATCACCACGGCAAACAGGATAACCACTGGAAATTCATTAAACCAGCGGTAATACACATGGCTATGCTGATTACGGTCATTTTTGAAAGCAGCAACAAATCTGCCACAATAGTAGTGATAAATAACCAGTAATATAACTAATATGAGTTTGGCATATAGCCAGCTACCGGAAAAACCATAGCCATGCCATAACCACATGCCAAAGATGATGGTTAGTACTGCGCCCGGCGTCATAATACCGTAATAAAGCTTTCGCTCCATTATCTTAAAACGCTCCTTACCCGATTGGTCGTCACACGTCGCATGATAGACAAACAAGCGCGGCAAATAAAATAAACCTGCAAACCAGGTAACCATGAAAATAATATGTAAAGATTTAATCCAGAGCATGACTGTTTAGCTGTAGACACTATTTAAATAGCGAAAGGCAGAATCATACCATTTTCAGAATCAGATTAGCCATAACCAGAAATTTAGAATCATATAAAGAAGGCAAAATTACTCTCTTATCGGCGATCATCCCGTTTATCGACATTCATATGTATTTCCCACTCAAAATAAAAATAGTTTTATCTTACATAATCACTTATCAGTCATGCTGATGATATGATACACATACGACCACACAAAAAGACAAAGACGCCGCTACCTGGTCGTGTTCTTTGCAACACAGTGACTATGTTCGTTATGTACCAGATACTTATGGTTAAGCAATAGATCATCTTATCTTTAGCCTGATTGAATAATAGGGTATCACATGCAAACACATATACCGCTAACAGAGAAGGCATTGTGGCAACACCAACACATCAACAGAACAATACTCGTCCAACTAGCTTTACTCTATCTCTTCGTTATCGTATATGGCAGCTTAATACCATTTCAGTGGAACAATCTGGCATTCGCCACCGCACTAGAAAAATTCCAGCAGATTCCATTGCTCAAGCTAGGTACCGATAATCGTGCCGACTTGGTCGCTAACTTATTGCTGTATATTCCTTTTGGTTTTCTGATTTGCGGATGGTTAGTTCAACAACACGACCACCCCGTGATCATATTGATACGCATTGTATTATCACTTTTATTCATAACAGCGGTTATAGTGAGTATTGAATTTACTCAGCAATTTTTTCAGCCGCGCACAGTATCACTAAACGATATATTCGCCGAATTCAGTGGATCCGTTATCGGTATCGGGCTATGGCTGATAGCTGGCCCATGGTGTGTGTCGCACGCTCAGGCAATCTCCCGAGGTGGAATCAAGGCCCGCCAGACTGTATTAATTATCTATACTCTCATCTACCTTGGATTAAGTCTGTTTCCTTATGATTTTTTACTATCGGCAGATGAATGGCAGATAAAACTAGCATCAGAATCACTAGGTTGGCTATTTATACCTCATTGCGGCACAACCTGCATAGGGCGGTTAATCCCAGAAGTATTGATTGTCATACCGATAGCATTACTTATTTTCGGATCAAAGCAACACCCATCATTCTTCCTCGCAGCCATGGTAGGAGCTGCATTGGGTATATTGATCGAGACTTTACAACTCACCATTGTATCTGGCATCAGCCAAGGTGCATCAATAGTCTCGCGAATAATCGGCATGCTGCTGGGAGTAAAATTAATCCAATTAGTGCGTAATCAGGACTGGCGTAATCTTCGTCAAAAAACGCGGAGCCTGTTAATGCTAGGCATTATCCCTTATCTTGCCGCATTAACCTGGGTAAGTGGCTGGTTTTCCGGCGACTGGCTTAGTTTATCTGAAGGATGGCTGCGACTCACACAGACACACTTCCTGCCATTCTATTATCATTATTACAGTACCGAAACAGTCGCATTAATCAGTCTGTTATTCCAAACCGGACTCTATCTACCTATTGGCATTGGATTCTGGCTATGGCATTGGAGCGAATCTGCAGATAAATGGCAACATGGGCCTATCTGGTCTGCTGTGATCGCTGCCACCTTGGCGTGTTTAGCTGAAACCGGCAAGCTTTTCGTATCAGGCTTACATCCCGATCCAACCGATATCTGGATCGCAGCAGCCGCCGCAGCGATAGCTTATCACTTGTTAAATCTCATGTTTTCGCCAACCACAAACATACCCATTACATCCGGATTGATGCATCAGGAGTTAGCCTCGGTCACACAATCAATTACCGGGATTAAAATACTCGGCATTCTAACGTTGTGTATTGCAACTACTGCCGCACTCTCTAGTCCGCTCAGCACAATATGGATTCCAGTGGCACTGACCATTTATGCGGCATTACTCTGGTGGCGATCGGATTGGTGGTTAGTATGGGTATTGGCCTTACTGCCTTTGCTCGATTTAACCCCCTGGAGCGGGCGCCTGTTCTGGACCACATATGACACGCTGCTTCTGGTAACCATCGGAATTGGTTATTTACGTTTACATCCAGATCGATATATCCAGCCCGCATTTAATCGACTACCCGGGCTCTTACTGTCATTATTCACATTGTCTGCGGTCATCAGCCTAGGTATTAGCATACTACCGCTCACCGCACCCGACTCTAATGCTTTTAGTCATTATCACAGCCCCTATAACGCATTTCGTGTTGCGAAAGGCTTATTCTTTGCACTCGCCTTTATTCCGCTATTGGTTAAGGAATGGAATAAACCTGAACAGGCCATACAGAAGCTGGCCTTGGGTATGACGCTTGGTTTATTAGGTGTTGTTTTGTACGTACTCTGGGAGCGTGCAACATTTTCTGGACTCTTCAATTTTACAACACATTATCGTATTACTGGACCTTTTCCGGGGATGCATGTCGGCGGGGCCTATATCGAAACTTATTTAGCAGTTACATTACCATTTGTAGCGCTGTGGGTCTGGCAACAACGGCGTATGCGTACTTCAATAGCAGCCGCCTGTTTATTTAGTCTAGGTACTTATAGCATTATGGTGACCTTCTCACGCACCGGGCAGGCTGCATTCATACTGACCACTATTATTGTTATTTTTGGCTTTATAAAACTGATATTACAAACACATATGCGGCGTTTTATTAATATCGGCACGACCATTTCACTCATATGCATCATAATAGCTGTAGCCTGGCCAATCTTTGGGGGGCAATATAGTCAGTCGCGCTGGGCTACTATTGAGCAAGATATCATTAAACGCACAAATCATTGGGCGAAAGTACTGGATATTCTTCGGTTGCAAGATACCTCAGTCTTTGGTGCCGGCCCGGGCTCATTTCCAGCGGCCTATTTCTGGAGTTCAGATTCCCCTACTCGTCCCGCTACTTATACTTTTTCTTCTGAAAGTAACAATCAATTTCTGCGACTGGGTAGTGGAGATGCCCTATATTTCGAACAATCAGTAGCCGTTTTGCCAGAACAAAGATATCAACTCACTCTGGACTTACGAGCTAACACTGAAAATGCGACCTTAACAATTTTTATTTGTGAAAAATCATTATTGTACTCATATACCTGCATTCCGGTATCCCTGCATCTCAAATCATCCGCTGGACATTGGGCCCGATATGAAACCCAGATCTATACTCGGCATTTTGGCCCGCCTGGCAGCCAAATGCGGCGACCAGTTAAATTATCGTTAAAAAACAGCAATGTCGATACCATTGTAGACATTGATAATATCGCCTTACGGGATCTTACTGGTAAAAATCTAATCAGCAATGGTGATTTTTCTGAAGCAATGCATCACTGGTTTTTTTCTGTCGATAACTATTGGCCATGGCATATTGAGAATTTCTATTTAAATATATTTTTTGAACAAGGCTGGCCCGGCCTCATTTGTTTATTTTCACTGATTATTTATGCACTGATCCGTTGGTCATCATGTGCATGGCGCAACGACAAATTGAGTTTAGTCCTATTTGCTTCTTTTATCGCTTTTCTGGTAATAGGTCTACTCAATAGCTGGAATGATGAACCACGTCTCAGCTTTTTATTCTATTTTTTGCTGATTATTGGTTTGATGGCGGAGGTACGTTTTATACCTGCACAACATCATTCCTCAACGACCTCAAATACGTCATAGATAGAGATAGAGATAGAGATAGAGATAGCCGGTAATATTTAAATAGATCAAGATAGAATGCCTTATACTTTTTCAAACTTAACGATGACATAGCCTGGTCAATAAGGCTCAAACTCTAATCGTGCACACTTATTACATTAGGGATATTTTTTCTATGTGCCAATTGATATAAAACAGGTAGTACTAGCAGGGTTAACGCAGTCGCAGATAAAATACCCCCAATAACGACGGTAGCCAAAGGTCGCTGCACTTCTGCGCCTATACTGGTGGCTATCGCCATGGGAACGAAACCGATCGCATCTGTCAAAGCCGTCATCAACACCGGACGCAGTCGCGTCAAAGCGCCTTGTTCTATCGCATCATTAAGCGCATAGCCTTTCTCTCGCAAGTTACGAATGAACGTTAACATGACGATTCCATTTAATACGGCTATACCAGAAAGAGCAATGAAGCCCACTGCTGCAGAGATGGAAAAAGGAATATCAAGTAACCACAGAGCCACTACGCCGCCAGACAGTGCAAATGGAACACCAGTAAATACAATTAGCCCATCACGAAAATTCCCGAACATCAGGTAGAGCAAGATGAAAATCAAACCCAGTGCAACCGGCACAACGATTTGAAGACGCTCGGTAGCGGAAACCAGCTGCTCATATTGTCCTCCCCACATTATCCAGTATCCCGCTGGAATCTGCACTTGCTCAGCAATCCGTCCTTGCGCTTCATTAACAAAAGAGCCGAGATCCCGTCCGCGAACATTTGCGCTAATGACGGCCCTGCGTTTTCCATTTTCACGGCTAATCTGATTAGGCCCTTCAATAATATTAAAATCAGCAACTTCACCCAACGTAAGATAGGTGGTTACATTCGCTGGCATACCGGGAAGCACGGGCGTTCCAGGCAGTGTTAGTGGCAAACGCTTAAATGTTTCGATATCAACACGCAGCTGCTCCGGCAGTCGAACTTGTAATTCGAAACGGCGATCACCTTCATAAATGAGGCCAGTACTCATACCGCCTATCGCAATCGTAATAGCATTTTGCACATCAGACACATTCAAACCATAGCGTGCCATTTTTATACGATTCATTTGAATAGAGAGCGTCGGCAATCCTGTTAGCTGTTCTATTTTTACGTCGGCCGCACCGGGAATAGACTCCAGGATTCTTTCTATTTCCTCGCCCACAGAAAGCAATGTATCCATATCATCACCAAATACTTTTACCGCCACATCCGCGCGCACACCCGACAGCAATTCATTAAATCGCATTTGTATCGGTTGGGTAAACTCATAATTATTGCCGGGTACATCATTTACAGCCAGCTCCATGGCGGCAATTAATTCACGCTTGGTACGATATGAGCCCGTCCATTCTTCCTGGGGTTTCAGTATGATAAAAATATCGGCCACACTCGGTGGCATTGGGTCGGTGGCAATCTCTGCAGTTCCAATTTTGGAGAAAACCCGTTCAACTTCTGCGAATGTCTTGATTTTCCGTTCCAGTTCATTTTGCATCTCAACAGCTGTCGTCAGGCTTGTGCCAGGAATCCGTAACGCATGAAGTGCAATATCCCCCTCATTAAGACTCGGCACAAACTCGCTGCCCATGCGGGTCGTCAACAAACCTGATAACACCACAATAACCACAGCAAGTGTGATAGTCAGTCCTTTGTTATGCATCGCGGCAGTCAGCATGGGAGAATAGATTTTTTTGGACCAAATGACTATGCGACTTTCTTTCTCCTCTATTTTTCCAGTTAAAAATAGTGCGATTGCGGCGGGAACAAACGTCACTGAAAGAATAAACGCGCCGAGCAGCGCAGTCACAATGGTGAAAGCCATTGGATGGAACATTTTACCTTCCACACCGGACAGAGCGAAGATTGGCAAATAAACTATTATAATGATGAATTCCCCGAAAAATAGCGCCTGTCGTGCTTCCTTGGAAGCAGCAAATACCACGACCAAACGCTCACTGAGGGTGAGTGTTCTGCCTAATCGCACCTGTTCTTTTCCTAGGTGTCGAATACAGTTCTCAATGATCACGATAGCGCCGTCTACAATAATTCCAAAATCCAACGCACCCAGGCTCATCAGGTTTGCGCTGACGTTGTTTGCCGCCATGCCGCTTAAAGTAAATAACATTGAAAGAGGAATAACCAGCGCGGCGATCAGGGCCGCACGGATGTTACCAAGGAACAAAAATAGCACTATAATAACCAGGACAGCACCTTCAAACAGATTGGATGCAACGGTTTGAATGGTTTTGTCCACTAATGAAGTACGATTATAAACCGGTGCTGCGACAATGCCTTCCGGCAAGCTGCGATTAATCTCTGTCAGTTTATCGGCAGCCGCTTGGGCAACTGTACGGCTGTTTTCTCCAATCAGCATATGAACGGTGCCTAACACGACTTCCTTGCCATTCTGAGTAGCCGCGCCGCTGCGCAATTCCTTGCCCAATATGACATCCGCAACATCCTTAATGCGCACCGGTATACTCTGCCGAGTACTCAGGATAATCTCACCGATTTCATCCAGATTTGTCACCTGCCCAGGCACGCGAATCAAGTATTGCTCTCCGCTTTTCTCGATATAGCCTGCGCCAATATTCTGATTATTGCGCTCCAGCGCAGTCACCACGTCCTGCAAGGACAAGCCAAAAGAAATTAGTTTTTCCGGATAAGGCGTAACATGAAACTGTTTGACAAAACCGCCAATAGAATTAACTTCCGTTACGCCTTTGACGGTAAGCAACTGTGGCCGGATTATCCAGTCTTGGATTTCGCGCAAATCCATTGAATTATAAGTGTTGCCATCCGGCTTTAATGCGCCCGCTTCAGCATCGACCGTCCACATAAAGATTTCACCCAGCCCGGTGGAGATTGGCCCCATGATAGGCTCTATCCCTACAGGCAGCTTTCCCTTTGCTTCTTGAATACGCTGACTGACTAATTGACGTGCAAAATAAATATCCGTGCCTTCCTTAAAAACAACGGTAACCTGCGACAGACCATAACGCGAAATAGAGCGGGTATAGTCAAGCCCAGGAAGACCCGCCATGATTATCTCAATCGGAAAGGTCAAACGTTGCTCAGCTTCCAGTGGCGAATAACCCGGTGCCGAGGTATTTATTTGGACCTGTATATTGGTGATATCCGGTACCGCATCAATGGGAAGGTTCTGATAACTATGAACGCCAAACAAAGCCATTGCAAACACAGTCACCAGGACAAGACCGCGGTGATTTATCGATAGTTGTAAAATGCGTTCAAACATGTTTATTTGTCCTGGGTGAGTAATTTGGTTTATTCCGCCGGCTAATTTTGCTTATGGCTTAATGATCATGTGTCGCACCAGACTTACCCAGCTCGGCTTTGATGGCAAAACTATTGCCCCCAGCATATTTCTCTCCAGCAGACAACCCTTCGAGCACTTCCACCTGCTCTCCATCACTGCGCCCCAGTTCCAATGGACGGGCTTCAAAGTATTCACCATAGCGACCAAATACCACGGTCCAGTCGTGCAGAGTCTGCAGCGCATCCATTGATACCGCGACAGGTACCTCAATCTCCTCAGCGATTAGCGCAATGTTAATAAACATACCGGCACGCCACTGTCTCTCTTTATTATCAAGCGTAATGCGCGCTTGAGCGGTGCGCGTTTGCTCATCGATGAACGCGCTGATATAGGACACAACCCCTTCCCCTTTCACATCCGATGCGACTGCCTTGATGATCGCTGTCTGCCCAATTTTGATCACATTCAAATCTTTGGGATAAACAGTCAGTGCAGCATACATAGTCGAAACATCCGCCAAAGTAAAAATTTCTTTGTCTTCTTTTAGAACCTCACCGCGAGCAATTTCCTTAGTAATCACCAGCCCGGAAATCGGCGCACGAATCTCAAAACGGGTAAGATTCTTTACCTGATTTAACTTTTCCGGCTGCTCTCCAAACGCACGTAATTTTGCCGAGGCAAGTTCCAGCGCTATTTCTGCTTCACTGGATAACTGCTGCGCAGTAAGGTAGTCCTGCTTCGCCGTGATTTTTTCTTTCCACAACTGCTGTTCCCGTTCAAAAGTAATACGGGCTAAATCCAGTCGCTTCTGAGCGGCCAGATACTGGCTACGCAATTCCGCCAACACCTGGCTTTCGATAACGGCCAACACCTCTCCTTTTTCCACCTGCCCTCCGAGATGACGCTCAACATTAACGACAATACCTGGCACACGAGGCACAACGCGAACAATATTATGATGATTAAAAGTAACTACGCCGGGCAACTGGAGCTTCGGTCGGAGAATGGCCGGTCCTGCGGTTTCTATTTCAACACCGCTACTTTCCAACGTTTCATCTGACATTTCTATGCGCGCTTCAATCTGGCTGTAACCCCAATGGAAAGTCTTTCCCATCCACTCAACTGCAATCGCCGCATCAAAGGAATGAGGCTCTACAACCACTTGATCACCTAGCAAATAATTACCCTCCGCTTTAAATTTGACTAATTGTGCCGGAGCACCAAGCCTCGACAATGTAATCGCAGCTTGGGCAGCGGTTGGAGGCAGTGGCTTGTCATTCTCATACAGATAAAGGCGAAATTGTGGCGGCACCCCTTTTTCATAAATGGTAACTTCCACACTAAAATTATCTGTCGTAAACAGCTTTCCACCTTTTGGACCTTTTTTCTCTTCGCTGTTTCTATCGTCAACACTAACTGATCCTGCGTCATCATCTCGAGATACCGTTTTGTCCCAGCTAAGTATCAGCGCGCCCACTATTACACCCATTACAATCACAATAATGATCGGCTTTAGATTGGTTTTATCCATAACTTGCTCCTTGAGGAATCTGAGTCTGCGCTTAAGCTTTAATTAATTATTTGACGCGCATCTTTATCAATCGGCTGAGCAATCAGACGTTCTATTTCATTGACCAGACGCTGATAGTTTGCAAGCGCCTGCAAATATAATGCCTGGTTCTGAAACAACGTACGCTGTGCATCCAGCATTTCCAGGAATCCAAAGCGCCCCAGCTCATAGCCTCTGCGTGCAGTCACAGAAGCTTCTCGCGCGCCCGGCAATATCTCTTCACGCAACATATTGATTTGATTGTGCGCCGCAATTAATGCTTCATAAGCCTGCACAAGCAAGGTTCTTAGCCGCAAATCAGTTGCCGCCCATTCGTCCTCCGCCTTATCCACGCGCTCATGTGCCTCAAGAATATTACCTTGGTTTCGGTTAAATATTGGCAATGGTATGGAAAGACCGACCAATGCCGTCGTATCTTGGCGGTGTTCCGTGGTCATAAATCGCCTGACACCCGCATCAAGCGTAATATCCGGAATACGCTGCGCCTTCTGCAATTCCAGTATTGCTTTTCGCTGTGCCAGGTTTAACCGACTACCTAATGCTGCCGGGTTGGAATGAAGAGACTCAGCAAGGATATTAAAATCTGGAATAGCGACAAACGACTCAAGATCACCCAGAGCCCGCTCAAATCCTGGCATGGGCTCACCCCACAGCAAGGCTAATTGTTTACGCGCAATCTCTAAATTCTGGTACGCCTGTTCAAATTCAATTCTTGTTGTTGCAAATGCAACCTTCGCTCTGGTTTCCTCAATGGGCGGAACTTTCCCGCTAAGTACACGTTTGGCGACGGTATCAACCACCGTTTGTGCTAACGCCAGGCTTTCATTTACGAGTTGTAATCGCCGCTGGCCCGCCAATACGTCAGTAAATACATTTGCCACTTGAGCAATCAAATCCAAACGCCGGGTTTCAAAGTCCTGCTCGGCCCGTTTTTGCCCCAGTGAAGCGGAATTAATTCGCGCTGTACGTTTTCCACCCATCTCAATTAATTGACTAATTCGAATAGACACAAATCGCGCGCCCGGGCTATTAGGCCGCGTACCAATATCCTCCGAATCAATTTGTAATAGCGGATTTGGCAACAAGCCTGCTTGCAGGATTACGCCGCCCAATGCACGTGTTTCTTTATCAAAAGCGGCTAAATCCGGATTATGTTGTAATGCCAGCTGAATCGCATCACGTAATGTAAGGTCAGTCTTATCATTAACCAAAGACTGTGCAGTATTGCTTATATCCTGTTTTGAAAATACTGTAGAAGTTGTATTTTCGGCAAAGGATGGCGAAATACAAACGAACTTAAGAATAAGTATAATGACTGCACGATGCCACAATGCCATGAATAATAAAAAATAATTCATGAGTAATCCTCCGCCAGACTTATATCGGGGTTATATTATAAACAGCTCAGAATGTGTAAGGACTCGAGACTATCCTTAAGCAAGGAAAATCTCAGGCGCATTTTTCACATACTATCTTCGCTCTACGAACCTCTGGTAGATCAGGTTTTCTGCAATGAGATTACCATTGAGAGTTTCAGGCTGGATCCGGCAATGAACAAACAGTCCCAACTCAGCTAAAAGCACAGCAACCTTTGAAAGGCAAGATACCTAAGCGGCTCAAATAGCTTTTTCATTTGGATAAATTAGCCAAGCGTCCAGCTTAACCTGAAGCTCTAGCTGACGGAAATATTTCGGGGAGGGCGAAAAGGCGAATCCCGAATCGAATCGGGGATAAATAAAGGAATAAATGCAACCACGGCTTCTTTACCTGTTACAGCTGATAATGAGGGGGAAATTGTAAAATAGAAAAACTGATGCTGTCCTACTGCATGAAGACTTAAATGTATTATGGAATCCAGAATCTCATCATCTGCTATCTTGTTATGCTGATGATGTTCTATATTCTCTACCTGCGTTAGCGACGTATGATGGTGGTCAAGTTCATGCATAAAAACAAATGTCCACGCAACTGCGTTTGTTAATAAATTAACAAACAGTACGAGTGCAACAAGGTTAATAGCCGAGGGTCTTTTTTTCATAACAGCCAAGACTATATGCTTACCCTACAAAGTCGTCAATCTATTACCTTGAGGATTATAGGTAACAAATAAAGTGCCCATGTCTCCTGTAGTCATTTTGTCCGCTTCATCTGCAACCCTCCTGGGCTAAAGATAATCCGGACAGATATTTGTTACCCGTGCGGACAGTTTAGATAATGTAATCATGAGATATTTGCCCAGAGAGCGATTCGATTGTCAGTTAAATACCCGCCTTCAGAAAATCAAGGCCAGATGTTGGATCGAGCCCATTGAGTTTTCCTGGCGTAAGCCATGTTATTGACTACGTCGTGCGTGAGAAACAATTGGTCGTATTCGGTGCATCGCACAAACGAAGAGTCCCGCTTAACCATCTGGCCAAAGAAAGACGTTTTAATTGTAGGAGCGCGAATATTTTGTTAAGCCTGTGTACCACCATTCTAAACGACCTATTCGCGGCATAGCTTACCGGCCACTTGCGCGACATGAGCACCCTGAAAGCGTGCAATTTTTATTTCATTGTCTGACGGCTGGCGTTTGCCATCGCTACCGGCCAGCGTGCTTGCCCCGTAGGGTGAACCGCCGGTGATTTCACTCATGTTCATAATCTCCTGGCAGGAATAGGGAACACCCACGATGATCATGCCGTGATGGAGCAAAGTAGTATGAAACGAGGTAATCGTGGTTTCCTGTCCGCCGTGCTGGGTACCCGTGGACGTGAACACGCTGCCAATCTTGCCAATCAAGTCGCCGCTTAGCCATAATCGGCCTGTCTGGTCAAGAAAATTGCGCATTTGCGCGCACATGTTGCCAAAACGCGTGGGCGTACCAAAGATGATGGCATCATAATTCGGCAAGTCATCCACTGTCGCAATCGGTGCCACCTGATCAAGCTTGGCACCAACCTTCCGTGCCACTTCTTCTGACATAAGCTCGGGTACGCGCTTAACGACAACCTCTGTATTCTCGAAGTTGCGTGCACCTTCAGCTACTGCCTTGGCCATAATTTCGATATGACCATACATGCTGTAATACAGGATAAGAACTTTTGCCATGTTGCACCTCCTGGTTTTATATGAACGCCAACTCAATCCATGTGAAAACTTTGCAACAGAATCAATCTAAATGAACTTATAGTTTCGGATTTGACCATAAACTGATCGATATCGAAGAAACTAATCGGTATAGTATAAAAACTGTCAACCATTAATATAGGAGCAAATGAATGAATAACACACTCAAAGCGATTTTTAGTGTAAATGACGCACTCGGCAAGTTGGTATTACGTTTGACACTCGGTATTTTTATATTGTTTCATGGTATGGCAAAGATTTTTAATCCCGGTTCGCTGGAATTCATCAAAGGCCAACTTGCAACTTTCGATCTTACACCCTATTTAGCTTATGGCGTATTTTTGGGAGAAATTGTTGCGCCATTGTTAATTATTTTAGGCATTTTTGCACGATTTGGTGGGCTTTTGATCGTGGGTAATATGCTGTTTGCGCTCTTTCTAGTGCACCAGGATGAACTGTTAAGCCTGGATGCACAAGGTGGGTGGGCGCTCGAGCTACAAGGTTTTTTCTTATTGTGCGGTTTGACAGTTTTTCTTATGGGAAGTGGAAAATTTGCAATCAAGCCGGACTAATTTGAATATCGATATTAGCCTTTTTTTATATACAGAAAGAAGCCCTTATGTCTAAATAAAGCCGATTGGAAGCATTCCACCGGCAAAATTTGAAATAGTATATTATCGCCAACGGTAGAGTCAGCTGGTGCGGCTTGACTCAAACAAAAAAGCCTCTAGAAAAGTCAGGGCGATTCAGTACGTTCATAAACCAGAGACCTGCGAAAAGAACATTGATTATTACCCAAGGTAATGCCTGTACATTCCAACGTAAATTCCGACGTTTATGAAGTGTTAAGGTTTGAGACCCGTTACGATGCTGTGATATCCAAATGCTTTATGGATTTGAATTTCCTCAAAGCCGATTTCGTCTAACATGGCGGTCAATTCCTGGCCTGAATATTGCCTGCCTTCCGTCCAGCCCATCATGATCATGCTGTACGCAGCAGAGGTAAACGGGCCTGTTTTTTCGTCATTATAGAGCATCTCATGAATGACTATTCGCCCGCCAGATTCAAGGCTGCCGAAGCTTTTGGCTGTCAAAAAATGACATTTATCCGGCAACCAATCGTGATACATGTTTGAGAAAAAATGAAGATCAGCAGTAGGCCAGCGATCCTGCCATATATTGCCAGCATATGTTTTGACACGAGTTTGTAAACCATACTGGGCAATATATTCTTCGGCCACTTCGCACACTTGTGAAAAATCCAGAAGCAATGCCTGCTGCAGGTTTGGCAGCCGCAACGCAGCGCCAATTGAATGCGCGCCTGAACCACCCCCAATATCAAGCATGACGCGATGTCCTGAAAAATCCATTATTGTTGGCCAGACCAGTGCTGAGGTGATGCTGATACTGTGCATGCCGGCGGTAAAACGGCGGAGCAGTTTAATTTGCTCTTCATGTGATTTAAAAATATCGCCGCCTCCATATGCCTGTGGAGAATCGGTAAGAACCGCTTTTTCCAGACCCGCAATTGAACTCACCTGATAATTATCAATCATCATGTCCCAAAAAAATCCGAAGTAATTTGGGCTTGTCTCAAGCAGATATGCTTCAGTCACCGGAGTCAAACAATAGCGCCCATCCTGCAAAGACAAGAAACCCAATGCAGTCGCCGTCGTCAATATTGCCTCAGCGGGCCGCTGTTGGATATTAAGTGCACCACAAATCTCTAGCAACGTGCGCGCATTTTCAGCCAGCAAAGGAAAAACTTTGAGCCGGTGCGCCAGGAGCAGTGCAGGATAACCATAAATAGCAAAAATCACATCCCATAATGGGCGATCATCCACCTGCGGCACCTGAATACTGGGAATTTTATCTTGCATCATCACGCTTCCTCTTGCTTATATGTTTTGATCAATGAAACGGGTCAATATCAATACACACGTGTTATTTCATTCGTTTTTGATTAAAAACTTCCATGATCAGGCAGATCCGGATTTTTCAGCTTCAACCAGACGCTTGATATTCTGAACAGTGCGCTCGGCGCCATCTTTTATGGCAGCACGCACTAATCCCTCAAGCGGACGCATTATCGCCAGCAACTCAAGCAACTCAAATGTAAACGTCAATTTTGTCGAATTGCCAGAATCAATAACCTGCAATTCATACGAGCAGCGAAAAGGATCGGATACGCCAAGAAGGGTTAAACGCTTATCCTTATCATAATCGAATATTTTAAAACGGGATTCTGAACGGCGCCCCTGGTCAACGCGCACTTGCCGGCCTATCGTTCCAAGTTGCACCGGGCCAGGCGTAATCTGCTCAAGCTCTTTGACTTCCGGAGACCATTTGGGATAATTCTGAAACAGGTCATTCCCGAGATATTGAAATAGTTCACTGCTGGAACATTCAACAATGATCGATGCTCTGCCTATGACAGGCTCGGTAGAACCCAGATTCAGTATGGCGCCTAAATTAAACATATTACGTTGTCCTTTCTTTCGAAACGATATCCAGCCTGGGGATTGAAAACCTAATACACATGCTGTTTATCCACTTAACGTATCCTGTCGCTGCCACATCACACGCTACAAACGAAACATCTCATGATTTTTCGTCTATCAAGACTATCCAATTTTCCTGGCAAGCGAATGAGTATATACAAACAATAAATGAATAAGGTATCAATTGCAAACTTCAGCTATTTCTGGAATCGGACCGCAATCATCAAGCGACAGTGATCCTGCAAATCCGAGCAGTCAACTATTGAAGTATACTCATTTCCATGGAGCCCGAAGTTTCATAAAAGGAAGGTGGTAGCGGCACGGCCTCGCCACAAGATATGCCAAAAAACCGCTTCATTCCTTGCCGCTGTATAAACCAGGTGAGATCTTTGCGAAACTCCAACAGTTGAAAAATTAATCTTTTATAATCAACGGTAAAAAACCTCTGGGGTGGATTTTTGTAAAAATCTAAAATGTACTGCTTTCTGAGCAAGAATCTCATGACCGCATTACCTAGCATAACGACGATTGATTCGTTGCCAGACTAGTGAAATATTGGCAGGGTATTACGACAACGTCCTCTGGTAATTAATCCACCAGTTTTCCTTGGTAATGACACTAACACCCTTTTTTATTCGGTGATTATCGTGAATCGATGGTAGCTGAGTTCATTATGCCAATATCAAGCGCTTCACAGGAAACCAAATATTAAAACGACTTCCCTTCCCCACTCTACTAACAATTTCTAGCCGTGCTTGGTGGCGATTCGCTATATGTTTAACGATAGCAAGCCCTAAACCGGTGCCGCCTGTTTCACGCGAACGACTATTATCCACTCGATAAAAACGCTCAGTCAATCGCGGAATATGCTCGGATCCAATACCTATGCCGCTATCTTGAACAGAAAACAGTCCCTGACCCTCATGTATCATCCAATGTAGCATGATTTCCCCACCTTCTGGCGTATAGCGGACAGCATTACTCACCAGATTAGCAAAAGCACTCCGTAACTCATCCTCACTACCTAACAGCTGTGCATCCGTAGCCAGATTCAGGCTGATCTGGTGACGCCCTGCACTCAGTGACTCCGCTTCTTGAGATAAATCATGCAACATTTCCACGATATTTATATTTTTCTCCGAGACTATATTCTGCGCATTCTCCAAACGAGATAACATTAATAAGTCTTCGACCAGACGTTGCATACGTGTAGTATGCTCGGACATGAGTGCCAATGCGCGCTGACGCACGTCAGAATCCGTATTGTTTTCTTCCGAAAGCGTTTCGAGAAAACCACCAATTACAGTTAAGGGTGTTCGTAACTCATGGGAAACATTGGCAATGAAATCTCTGCGCATCGTTTCAATTCTTTCGAGATGCGTAATATCCTGACTGATTAGTAATTTCTGTTTATCTCCATAAGGAACCAGCTGTAATGAGAGAGTCAGTTGATGATAGTGCATCTGTTTTAATACTAATGGATTGCTATAATCACGCGTGGCTAGATATTCCACGAACTGTAGCTGGCGCACCAGATAAGTGATCTGCTGACCGGCATCCAGTTTAAGATTCACGCCTAAATGCTGTTCAGCCATTGGATTACACCATTCAATACGGTCTTTTTCATTCAGAATCACAATGCCATTCGGCATCGCTGAAGTAGCACGCTGTATGCGTTCTAAAGCCATACTGAGTTTCTGTTGGCTTTGACTATGACGACGCACATAGCGGGCTAGCCGTGCCAATACATCACCCCAGGATCCAGAACTATCAGGTATCGTTGATGAAGTGAGCTCAGGAAGCTGTAACCAGCGATCCAGTGCTGCTAAGTTACGCAGATGATAAATGACTAGCCACAACAAAATGATGCTGTAGAACATGAGCGCCTTGGCTGCACCCAGTGCTGCCCATAACAAAGCCGTTATAAAAGTAACAAAAATAATGCCGCTGAAACGTTGCCAGAAGTCAGACACTTGAATAATCTCAAAAGATGGGAGTTAAGCCAAATTCTATTAAGAATTTAAGAGTTGTTAAGAAAGTTGAATCTGTCGACATATACCATCACATTGCCTGTAAGGCGTATATAAACGCCAATTTGCATATTATCCTGGAAAATTATGGAATGTGGAATGTGGAAAAATACACAGGCTTCATACACTCTCTATCATGATTCAGGTTTCGTTTGAATGATCCTCGGAACTAACAGAAAAACAATAACGGATCCTGTTACAGCTTGTGCCCATCTATTTTTACCCATTTTCATGGTGATATTTTAAAGACCGCTGCATAACTGGCTATCTCGGGCTGGGAAATATTTTTAAATATTTGATTTATCAATGTTTCAAGTAATCAGAAAAGCTTAAAAACACAGTTATGCAGCGGTCTTTTTTATGTAATCCACAAATATGTACATTGGCTACACGATCTTCCAAAAAGATAGGCTCATCCCCCGCGATCAGGTCATTGCCTACGTGTGTATATCTGCTCGGCATGTGTCATCACAAAATATAATAAGCGAGGCTCAGTTGGACTCAACATACTGGGTTGTCACGAACAATGATGTGATGAATGGCTGAGTCAAGGCCGAATTCATCGTATTCAATTATATCATCAGCCAGCTCCGGCAAGCGGCGGTTCATAGCGTCCTCATATGAATATTATTTATCCATACCGATCAAAGTACGCCTATATCACAATAATGGATATTTAACCTGCCAAGCGAATTCGAACCGATCGACATCACTGATCGACTTCGATAGACAAGGGTTCTGTTGCATGTTGCTGACTACTCGCGTCTCAATAACCGTTACTTAAAAACCGCCCGGGACGACAAACCAAAATCATTTTCTTATCCCCCCGGCCTAAACTCCGGTATTTTTAGGAGACTTTGATAAATTAAGCTTTTTCTTCAAGAGAAACTATGGTAGTTTATATGTGCTCATGGTTCTATGATAAAAAAACCAGATTGAAAGCATAAAATGCCTCTAGTTTATCAATAGGTGTATTGACAATAAAGAGGCTTCGAAATGTATCTTTTAAATACATACAAATAATTTCTGCACAATGTTGATGCTCGATTAATCTCAGCTGGTTATTATCACGCATCATTGTACGTTTGAGGTGTAGCATCATGGCAGGGCTAAACAAGGGAACACCCACTCCCACAGAAATCAAATTACATCAGCAGTCCAGATTGCTTGATATTTCTTTTTCTGACGGCAAGACTTTTCAATTTTCTTGTGAATTTCTGCGCGTCCATTCCCCTTCGGCTGAGGTACGCGGTCATAGTCCTGGGCAAGAGATATTACAAGCTGGCAAAAAGAACGTAAATATAAAACAAATCGAACCTGTAGGAAATTATGCAATCCAGCTAAACTTTACGGATGGCCATAATACTGGGCTTTATTCATGGGATTTATTATATCGCTACGGCCTTCATCAAGATGAGATGTGGCAACATTATTTGCAGCGGATGGAACAAGTCGGTGCCAGTCGAGAACCAATAGTGGGTAAATGCAATAATTAGTTGTAATCTAAAAAAGCACGCTACATGTGTTCATTCATCATACAAAAGGCAGCGAAGTAGGAATAGCTAAGCCCACGATTCCGGAATATCTCGTGGCTTAATGCAATAAAGAAATTAGAAAAATAATTATAAACTATTTTGTTTATTCAGACCCGGTGTAACTTCATATTCAACGAGTACTGAGCTGATCACTCGCTTATTAGAAAACGATATCACAATTACGTATTGTATAAACTATCATGACAAAAACCACACATTTTGGCTTCAATACCATTTCTGAAACAGAAAAAGCACGTAAAGTCGCGAGCGTATTTGACTCGGTAGCCGAACGTTATAATTTAATGAATGATGTCATGTCAGTGGGCTTACATCGCTTATGGAAGCGTTTTGCTATAGAAACCAGTGGTGTTAAAAAAGGCGATCGAGTGCTGGATATTGCCGGTGGCACAGCAGATTTAAGTACATTGTTCTTGAAACAAGTTGGCAAACAGGGTGAGGTTTGGTTAACCGACATCAATAATTCCATGCTGACTATTGGCCGTGATCGATTACTAAATGCGGGAATAGCGACGCCCGTCACACAGTGCGACGCAGAGAAACTCCCCTTCCCTGATAGTTATTTTGACTGTGTCAGCGTTGCTTTTGGTCTCAGAAATATGACACATAAGGATATTGCACTGAAAGAGATGTTGCGTATATTGCGACCTGGTGGATCTGTTATTGTTTTAGAATTCTCTAAAATATGGAAGCCCCTGCGCCCTCTATACGACACTTACTCATTCAAGATATTACCTACAATGGGTAAAATCATCGCAAACGATGCGGAAAGCTACCGCTACCTGGCTGAATCTATCCGCGTACATCCATCCCAAGAAACATTAAAGGAGCTCATGGAACAGGTTGGCTTTGAACGTGTAGAATACTTTAATCTGGCAATGGGTATCGTTGCGCTTCATCGAGGCTATAAATTCTAGCCCGCTTTTCTGTAAGAAAATTATCATCGGCTCGATTAAACTTTATATACATTATCGCTCGCCGTACTGGTCAGCGAACCACCGGTTTGCCCATTGATATCTACCCACAAATGTGGCAAATTTAACTCATCAAGCCAGCTCTGTCCTTTCTCTTCCTTAAGCATACCAATAGTCGAAGCACTGCCCGCAACAACACAGAAATCACCCACAACACTGACTGATGCCATTTGCCGTACTGGCCAACCTGTTTTAGGATTGAGCACGTGTCCATAGCGCATGCCATTGAGAATAATACAACGCTCATAATCGCCGCTGCTGGCCAAAGCGCCCGTATACAGCTGTAGTGTCAGCAACACCGCATTGGTCTGACGTGGATGGCGTATTCCGATACGCCAGGGATTTCCATCAGCGTGAGGACCGATAATTTTAATGTCTCCACCCAAATTGACCATGCCATGCTGGATACCCCCTTCCCAACACAATGCAGCAGCACGATCAACCGCATATTCCTTCACTATTCCACCAAAATCAATCTCCATGCCTGCCATAGGAAATTCCAGTATGGGTGAAATCCAACTTAACTTATCCCAGCCCACTCTTTCGCGCAGACTTTGAATGACTTCACCGGAAGGTAAATGGGCTGATTTAAAATTCCAAGCCCGACGCAAGATACCGGAGGTAATATCAAATAACCCATCACTCTCTCGATAACAGATTGCTGCATAATCCAACAATCCGGCCGTTTCAGCATCTACTGATATACGACCACCCAGTGCCGCGGTACGATTAATTTCGGATAAAAAACTATCTTCACGATAACGCGAATAAATCGCTTCCAGTCGCTGAACATCCCCAATCGCTTTATCAGCCACGCACTTGGCTTTACTGCGTGTCTTCGCATACAGTTGAATAGCGCAGGGAGTGCCCATCGCTGTAAAGTCACATTGATAAAACTCTAAACTTGCCAATATTCTCCGAATTAAAAACTATAGCCCCAGGTCGCGGCAAGCGCACCCTTGCGTTCTAATTGAAAACCGTTAACATCATCGCGCAGGGGTTGCAGCCATTCAACACCCAGACTGTTACCGACAAATTTACCGCTAGGAACAGAAACATTTAAACCCAACCCGATATCCCAATATTGCCCGCCCTGATTGGTGGGAAAATCCATTGGTCCGATACGAGCATTAAACACATTAAAATCGCCCTTAATCGCACCTTGTAAGGTATAAATGCCGCGTATTGAGGCAGACAGCCATCGGTTCAAACGGTAGCCACCCCACGTTGTGGCTTGAAACATATCACCCAAACGATAACCGGATTTATTCTGCTCTTCCATGCGCTTGACACCATTTAACTGTGCTCCCCAGGACCAGCGCCTACTGTGTCCTGTGTAGGTAAGGCTGGGTAGAAAATCCCATGTGCCACTTCCCAACTGCATGCCAAAATGAATCAGTCCACCATCAATCTGAAAAATACGTCTTAACTCCAAATCCACATTCCCGGTAGGTGCGCTGAGTCCCAAACCCATGTGAAGCTGGTGCCCGGATGTTGCATACAATTTAACCAGAGAAGACATGACGGTATCACCCACACCACCTGTAGCATGTCCGGCGATGCCAGTATGCTCATGAATACCAGGTATAGCAGCAGGACGTCCAGATAGCGCGCGAAGATCCATATCCATATCCATAAAATTAGGCATCAACATCACATTCAGCCAATCAGTTGGAGCATACATGATATTGAGCATATGCATATTCATGTTCATATAAGTCGGCGTAAATCTGCATTGCGTACTATCGCTGCAGCCCAGATCTACAATCATCTGATCACTGGCCGGATGGGCACCACGCAGCATATTACCCGCCTGGCGGCTGTACATGAAACGATAGCCGAACATAAAATCACCTGCCTTATCCAGCATATGACTATACATCAAGCCCGCCGGCCCATGTTCGCCATGATGATGATCTGACACACTATTATGGTCTGAATGTGAACGATGATGATTATCATCGGTGGAAAAATTCAACTGCTCCACATTAATCTTTATGACAGCATTCGCAACATAATAATCAAAATCAGCAAAACCTGTTCCGCCACTTCCACCTAATTTTAATGAACTTGCACGCGTATAATATTCGAAACCGGCTTCCAGTTCGATTCCTTTGACAAAGGTTTTATTCAATGCAAAACCCCCACTCAACGAACCAAAACCAGACAAGCGATGATCACTGGAAAAATTATCCGGTAATTTATCCGCATCAAAAGTATCGGTCTTCGGTTGTACATTCAGCAAGGATTCGTCAACCAGATCCCCATTACTATCGCGCAGATTAAAATTTCCGTCACGCACAAACTGCATATCTGGATTATTTACATCAACCCATATCTGCCGCCCCAGCTGATCTACCGCCCGACTACTAAACGACTGCTGGGAAAAGAGATACGGTTGATAGAAACTGGCCGCATCCTGCGAGTAATAACGAACTCTGGGTGTTAGCGTCCAGCCACGACCAAGCGGTTGAATCCAGTCAGCCGAAAATGTATTAGTATTAATGCCCCAGTCGTCATAGGAGAACTTATAGTTCAAATGTAAGGCTGCATCAAATTTACTGACATATTGAACATATTTCGTACTGATGGCTAACTGGTTACGAATATTGGGCCGTTGCTCAATCAAGGCACGCACATCGCCTACAATCGGCGTATTCTGATTATCATTAAGGGACGCCGGATCAACAAAGATAACGGTCATCGCCTTGTAGGGATTCTCCATGAATCCCGTACTATGGGTATAGTCAATATTGGCATCGATCAGCGCATGCTTACTCAGAATCTGAGTCAGACCAAAATGGCTTGTCCAGTCTTGACGACTGCCATGCAATATCTCCGACCCCCCGCGACTTTCTATCTGGCTTGCAAAAGCCGTTCGAGTCAGATAAGGTACAATATCATGGTCAAGAATAGCGGAAATATCGCTGCTGGTATAACCCAGCCCCAGTTTCAGGCTGGTTAGCTTCTGATTAAAATCGAGTCGTCCGCTCACGTTACCGTAGCGGGATTCGAAATCATTCTCCAGCGAGAGCCCCCCTCCAATATCTAAAGCCGCTTCATTCCACTCATAACCTAGTTTAAAATCAGCCGCATTACGCGTTTCCGGCGATGCAGAAGATAAAATCTCCACTGCCCGGGTATCCTTACCAATTATTTGCCCAGTCAAAGCATCTTGTCTAATCGGATTGAGTTGTCGATCCAGTAGAATCTGTGTATTCACAAAAGGAGAAGCGCCTGCTACAACAACTCCGGAAGGTAAATTCCTCAGAATAGGTCGATTGCCATTGGTCGCCAAAGGAGCCGTAGTAACCGGTGTCGCACCAGACCAAGTATCGCGCGTATAGTTAAAAGAAAATTTAACACGATCCGTTAAAGAAAGATTTCCACTTGCATGAATCACCTCTGCCTCAATCGGTTTAGCGCTATTGGGTACGGTAAAAAGTTTTCTTTTCCCTTCCTGAAACCGGCTATATTGGAAGCTGAAACTGTCAGCCCCCACATCAGCAGCCTGAGCCGGCGGCAACAACAGACCTGGTAGAACCAGCGCTGCAGAAGTCAGTGCCTGTAAGGTAGTATTTTTCGATGAGGTGATATGAGATGCTGGTTCGCATGACTGGTGACTAACAATGAAACACCGGTCTCTGCCACCAGACTTCAAGCTATCTGATTCCATGAAACGCGTTTCCTCGCCTCAAGCTTCAGAAACAACCACAGCCACCTCCACCACCGGCAGAATGGGGACTTGCCGCTGCTTCACGACTACCATAATTATGTGCGCGTATGGTACTTTGCAAGGGGTGCGGATCCAGAGCCATCTGTGGTTTAGCAAGAATACCACGCTCCCAGGGCGCCACATTGGCACAACCTGATAAGATGACGCCAGTCAAAACAAATAGGACTACCGTAATTCGCGTATTCTTCATTATTTTCAATAACAGAAAATTATCGAGGTGTTTTAAACGTATGGCAGATCTAGTCTGAATGACAAGCAAGGAAACTCATAGTGATTCTGTCAATAGATGTTCAAGTACACCGCGCAATTCTTGTTTATCTCCAGATCGAAATCCCTGATGAACGTGCCGGATAATGCCTTCTTGATCAATTATGTAAGAAGTGGGCATGGCAATCACACCGAAATCTCGGGCGCATTGCTTATCTGGATCAAGTGCAATGGTAAAACCAGCCGGATATTTGTCCAGGAATTTTTTTGCATCCATAAGCTTTTCATCCAGATTAATACCAATTACTTGCAAACCCTGATCTTTCAAATCGTGTTCTAACTGATTTAGAAATGGAAAAGATCTGACACAAGGCGGACACCAGGAAGCCCAGAAATCAACGTAAATTACTTTTCCTTTTAGCTCTTGCAAATTATAGACGTGTTCACCTTCCAGTGAAGTGAGCATGCAAGATGGCTGCACCTCTCCGACAGAGCGAGCCGATACAGACATTGTCGTAGCTAGAGTCAGTACGAACCCTGTCAAGAATAATAACCAAATCTGTCTTATCATCACAAATTACCGTCTAGTGTAAACTAATCATCTTACTTTTATTGCTTACTTAGTTGACATCTCCCTGCCTGAAGTCAGGAGACTCCCATCGCACTCAATCCAACTCCGAGCTGTCTAGACACTCTCTTTCAGCAAGCGACTAAACCATATCTCCACGGTTTTATCCGCATATCTTGCGAGATACCGTATCTGTCATCGTGCCGTAGTAAATGCCGACGCGACTAGCTGGAAAAACTTAGCATGGAACCACGCTATATCATTACCCTGAATAACAGAGACAGCGCTTCACAGCACAACGACTAAAATTACCCTCTGGTCTCTGTATGTCTCTGTATTTTTATCGGGCACACAACAAAAATGATGCTGCTCCAGTATTTATAGAATGCAATAACAAATATTGCGTTCACCTCGGTTTAAATTCCGGGATTCCAAATTGAGTTACACCAATATCTGTTCCCGTATGCACACTATCGATCGTATTACAGTGCCATTCAATTTCAAAAAATCGAGTTCCCACATCGGTTTTATTCACCAGTATCCAATAAACACCCGGACCGGCTTGTAAGGTAATAAACGGACTAAAATTCGCATCGCCTGAGGTCGTATCACTAATACTATTTGCCTTATTGCCTTTATAGACCTGAAGATTTACCAGCAAATTCGGTACTGGAGGCGAGTTATCCCTGATTCGGACAATCACGTGATCTGCAGGCCCGTTACCATCATCAAAGCAGGTAATTTGTGCTTGGCCCGTAAAATTTCTGAACATATTTTCGGAATCAAGCGTACCACCTCCCGTATGTGCATGGCTCACGCCAGCATAGAGAACTATTGATAAAATAATAAGAGCGCAGAATGTCGCCTTTCTTAAGAATAGGGATAGCATCACCAAGTCCTCCTCTCTCTATATACGTTATTTAACCTGCTGAGTAAGATACTGATCACGATAGCCGACTATAAAAACCGACTTCATGATTAATATATCACCATAACCCATGAATCACTCAATATCGACCAATTAAAAGAATAACATCCGTCATCTAATCAAGCCTTCTTAATGACCGGCCCTGTCCATATCAAAACCCGGATTGATCCACTTATTTTATGAATACGGACGGAATCGGAGAGTCATTGCCATCCGTACTTACCTCAATATTAAGGCTGTGGCCAGACTTGCTGACCATTAATTTTTATTGGCATATCACGATTAATTTGATTGGCTGAAGGCTTGACGATCACATCCACACCCTCCCCGCAAGATTCCGGCAATGCGGAAACGCGCTGGATTTTTAGCGGTGCCGGGCCTGTATCCGTCTCTCCGGTATAATCAAAAACCGTACCTACTTTTTGGGTCCACAGATTAGCGGTTTCTCCATGCACCAAACCATCAATACCTGATATCTCACAGACATCAACGATTGATATATTGAATGTTACACTCCTGGCACAAGACTCTGGATTAATAAGCGCAGCGCTCGTTCTGAATGGTAGCAGCGCCATATGGTGCGCATTCATACCCTCACCTCCACCAAACCAGAATCCAACAACATTGCCATTCGCGTCCACTTTCTCATCTGCATTTGTAAATACAGCGCGTGTTATGGCCATTTGATTGAGATTGCCCCAATTTTCAACAAAGTCGGTCAACGGGCCTTCATGCGCGACATCATTGACCAGTATTGTCGAATCCACGCCATCTGGAAAAACAACAGAAGAGCCAATAATGGCCTTATCACCACAGCCATGTCCAATCACCACGTTATTGAAAACCCTCTCACCTTCATTGATCTGTGGTACTTGTAATCGCGTATGCGCAAATGCGGCCTGTCCTGCACTCATCCATAAAATAGCCGCTAATGCATTAATATATAATCGAAAGTTATCAGATTTTATCATACCGGGACAGCTCCTTCCTTATTCTAGTCTTATAAATATGGACATACAGTATCTTGCTTTGTTCCAGAAAACACAATGCGACATAATGTCGCACCTATCAACCAAACAGATTTCAAACTATTATTGAGAGACTTTTGCAAAAGCCCTCGCCAGAAGTTTTTCACTATTGATTATAAAGGGTTAATTTTTCAGCTGCTGGGGTTTTGCAAAGGTCTCACCTTATCTTTCTTGCATCCAATCATCGCATTGATCTTGAGAAAGATACGCTGAGATCTGAACAAAGTACCTGGCTAAAACAGCGACTTGTGCAGCTTGATCAAAATATAGGCGTTATTCTAACGGATAACCTCAACCCGCTCGAATCGCTACAGGCACGTAAATCAAAGGATTATCGGCGTATACTTGCCGATTTAATGGGCACCAAGCACCTAATACGTTAGGACTGAATGAATGAACCAATAACGAACCAATCCGCAGTATTTGCCTAACCATTTTACTTATCGATTAAGGGAACTCGCTCCATCCCAGCTTTTCTCTCAACATACGATAATAACTATGATTAATTGAATGCAAAAACCGGACTGTTTTGGGAAAACGGCGCACAATGATTTTATCAGTTTGTTCCAGATCAAAACTGGAATGGCTGTCACACTGAATACGCACATCCGTTGAACACTGCATGATGATTTCTATGCTGGCATCCGGCCCAACTACAATCGGGCGATTACTGAGTGTATGCGGGCATACTGGTACTAGCGCGATTAAATCAAGACTGGGGTGCAGAATAGGTCCCCCTGATGATAAGGCATAGGCGGTAGAACCCGTCGGGGTTGCCACAATCAGCCCATCTGAGCGCAGCGTATAAACATACTCATTATTTATTCGCACCTCGAATTCAATCATACCACTGCTGATACCCCGATACAGCACTACGTCATTAAATGCCAACGAACTGAACATATTGGTTTTATAACGATTGACCTCAGCATATAACAACATACGGCGCTCGGTCACATATTGACCATCAAGCATAGCGCTGAGTGTTTCCAACATAGTATCTGTAGATAAATCAGTGAGAAATCCAAGTCGCCCCTGATTTATACCGATCAGAGGCACATCATAAGATGCCAGCATGCGTGCGATATTCAACATCGTTCCGTCGCCACCCATTACGACTGCCAGATCAGCCTGTAGGCCAATTTCTTCAAGCGTCAAAGCAGGATATTCCTTGATGGGGGCATAAGAAGCAGTGAGGTGATCAAATAACACCACAAAATTATGATCAGTCAGGTACTGAGCTAAACTTAACAAGGGCACCACAATTTCTGGGTTCTTATGCTTACCAATCAGTGCAATCGTTTGAAATGGAGAATTCATTACTTGAAAAAACAAAAAATAACTATAGTTATTAGAGAGCCAAATAGTAGTCCGAATTGCCGATAAGCATACAGATTACTAAAGAGCATATAAATGTGGAATATTAACTTAGCCTGCACGCACGATAGTTAAGATCGCCCGTTAATTAAACATTAAGATATATAATGAAAACGATACCTTAATCAAAGTATGCAGAATACACGGAAAGTGTAGCATATTAAAATAAAATCACTCGCTGCAATAAGCATCGAATCCTCCCGATTGGTGTAGAATTAGCCTATGCTTAATGAACGCGCACAAATCTTACTAAGAACACTGATTGAACGTTATATACACGAAGGGCAACCTGTGGGCTCCCGTTCTCTTTCGAAGTTCTCTGGGCTTGATTTAAGTCCTGCAACTATTCGTAATGTCATGGCCGATCTTGAAGACATGGGTTTAGTCACCAGCCCCTATACTTCTGCAGGTCGCATACCAACACCACAAGGCTATCGTCTTTTTGTGGATACCCTGCTTGTTATGGAACCGCTCGATAGCGCAGAACTCAGCCATTTGGAAAGCCAGTTACATCCGGATAATCCAACCCGATTAATCAATGCCGCATCTCAACTTTTGTCAGAATTGACCCGTTTTGCCGGTGTAGTGGTAACACCCAAGCGCACGGGTGCCGTATTTCGTTACATTGAATTTATGGCATTATCAGAAAAACGTATCTTGCTGATTATTGTGACGCCCGAAGGCGATGTGCAGAATCGCATCATCCATACCGATGCAACTTATAGCCAGACCGATTTAATAGAAGCCGGGAATTTTATCAATCAAAATTATGCTGGATGCACACTCGACGTAATCCGCAGCCGCCTTCACAAGGAATTAAAGCAGCTGCGTTATGATATGACGAGTCTTATGAACGCGGCAATTGAAGCAGGCGGTGATGCCATCAATGAAAGCAGCGAAGCTGTTATATTGGTAGGGGAACGCAGGCTTCTGGATATACATGATTTATCCGGTAATTTGACCAGCCTGAAAAAATTATTTGATCTATTTGAACGCAAAACGAAGCTGTTACAATTGCTGGAATTGAGTCACCATGCACAAGGCGTCAAGATTTTTATAGGTGGCGAATCAGACGTTGCATCATTGGAAGAGTTTAGTCTGGTTACAGCACCCTATGAAATGAAAGGAGAAATTGTCGGCACCGTGGGGGTTATTGGTCCAAGACGCATGGCGTATAAACGCATCATTCCGATTGTTGATGTTACGGCAAGACTGCTTTCTCAGGGATTATCCCAACATTAAAACATCATCGCTTATTTATATCCGATACCCTACTTATAAAACAATACATTAAAGAACAACCTGCCCGTTTTGTTTATTTTATGAAATCTAAATTAATGTCTCCTGAACCCATTTATCAACATGGCACGCCCAGTAAAACCGGTGTTTTATTGATCAACCTCGGTACACCCAACGCACCTACTGCAGAGGCACTGCGGCCTTATCTAAAACAATTCCTAAGTGATCCACGTGTAATAGAGGTGCCAAAATGGATATGGTGGTTGATTCTGCATGGATTCATACTCAACACCCGGCCCAAGAAATCGGCAGAAAAATATGCACAAGTCTGGATGCCGGAGGGTTCTCCACTTAGAGTGCATACTGAACGCCAGACGAAATTACTCTTCAATTCGTTAGAGGCACGTACTAAACCTGCACCAATTGTTGAATATGCCATGAATATCGGGAGCCCATCCATTGCTGAGGTATTAGGTCGCATGAAAGAGCGGGGCTGTGAACGTATTCTGGTTCTACCCCTTTTTCCACAATATGCTGCCAGCAGCACCGCTTCAGCGATGGATAATATTTTTGCAGAATTAAAGAAAATGCGGAATCTTCCTGCAGTCCGTACCGTTAAGCAATACCATGATCATCCAGGTTATATTTCAGCACTGGCACAAAATGTACGAGACTACTGGGAAAAAAACGGCAGGCCAGACAAACTGATCATGAGCTTCCATGGCGTCCCACGCATGACCCTTGATAAGGGAGATCCATATCATTGTAGCTGCCAGAAAACGGGACGGCTATTAGCTGAAGCACTCGAACTCGATGCAGATCAATATCAGATTTGCTTTCAATCACGCTTTGGCAGGGCCAAATGGCTGACACCTTATACAGCAGTGATACTCAAGCAACTCGGCAAAGAACAGACTCGCCGCGTGGATGTCATTTGTCCCGGTTTCGTTTCCGACTGTCTCGAAACACTAGAAGAAATCGCGATAGAAGGCAAAGCAACCTTCATAGAAGCTGGCGGTAAAGAATTTCACTACATTCCTTGTCTTAATGAGCGCGATGACTGGATACAAGCATTATCAGATATTACTTATACTCATTTGCAAGGATGGCTGGAATTGCAGCAATCAGAAGAAGAAACAGAGCAGTCCAGGAAGTTAGCACTGGAAATGGGTGCCAGGGAATAGATAGTTCCAATCTGGTCACTCGCTTTATTTGCCTTTCTTTCTGTTTGCTTCAGTTTCTTCAACGATTTCGGCATCCTCAATAACAACATATTGTCCTTCTTCCGCTCGCGTGGACTTATGTAACTTCCGACGCAACCACCAAAGCCTTAAACCAAGGCCTGCCGCAGCAACCACAAACAAAGCAAAAAAAGCAGCAAAAAAGAAAGCACCCAATACTGCCATAATGATAACAACAGGAATCAGCATCGCATACACCGCCCAGCGACTTCTTGGAGAAGCGGGCGTTGCTTCATTATCTGTTGATCCTGTCTGCCTATACTCGGAGATTCTACTAATTATTATTCGTTTATGGTCATCATTCATTGCATTAACTCCTCTATCTCGGCTATTTCTTTAGGTGCAGCAATCGTCAGAAGCTCATGGCCCACCTGAGTCACCACCACATCATCTTCGATACGAATACCGATATTCCAGAATACTTCTGGAATATTATCTGCCGGTCGAATATAACAACCCGGTTCCACAGTTAAAACCATCCCTGGCTCCAGCAAACGCCAGTTTCCGCCCTGCTTGTACTGACCAACATCATGCACATCCAGTCCCAGCCAGTGACCAGTGCCATGCATATAAAAACGCTTATAATCTTCTGTCTCTATAACTGTATCGACACTGCCCTGACACAGCCCCAAATCAATAAAGCCCTGAACCAGTACTCTTAATGCGCTGATATGGGGATCATTCCATGAGTTACTCGGTTTGACCGCATCTATCGCGGCTGCCTGAGCAGACAATACTAATTGATACACATCTTTCTGTACTGGCGTAAATTTACCATTAATGGGAAACGTACGCGTAATGTCTGATGCATAACCATCTAGTTCGCAACCGGCATCAATCAATAACAGATCACCTCCCTTGAGTACTGCATTATTCTCCATATAGTGAAGTACACAAGCGTTCGCGCCACCAGCAACAATCGACGTATAAGCCGGCGCTTGTGCGCCACGTCGACGAAATGTATAGAGCAACTCAGCCTCAATTTCATATTCATTCATTTCAGGGCACGTAATCTGCATAGCACGTCGATGAGCATCAGTTGAAATGGCTGCGGCATCACGCATAATCTGAATTTCTTCCTTACTTTTGAATAAACGCATCTCGTCCAGTAATAAATGACTATCACGAATTTCTGCCGGTACCGTAACACCTCTACGTGCTTGTTCACGAACGCGATTAATCCAGCCGATAACACGCGTATCCCAAGCAACATTTCGCCCGAGAGTACAATAAATTGCAGGCTGGTTAGCGATCAATTGAGGCAATAGCTCATCCATTCTGGAGATGGAATAAGCCTCATCAAAACCGAATATTTCTTTCGCAGCTTCAGGACCATAGCGGAAACCATTCCAGATTTCACGTTCAACATCCTTGTCGCGGCAAAATAAGATATGCCTTGAACAGGACTGACTGGCTTCAGCAATAATAACCAATACCGATTCGGGTTCACGAAACCCCGTCAGATAATAGAAATAGCTATCAAAGCGATAGGGATAGTGTGCATCTTGGTTTCGCAATTGTTCTGATGCCGTAGGAATAATAGCCACGCCATTTTGCATTTTAGATGCCATCTCTTGGCGTCGTAATAAAAAAGATTTTACTTGCATCATTAAAAATATTTATAAAATTAATTAGATAAATTAGCGCTCAATATCGACATTCTCAAACATGCAAACAATACTAGAAAAAATCGAATGTTCACGTTTCTTCATGAGTCTATTCATATCTCTCCAGTTACACACTTCATCATCGTCAAATCATATAGGCAGATCGGAATCGATTATCTATCATCCAGTGCACACACTGTTAAATAACTACCCGGAAGTACGGCAAATATTTTTTAATCAACCAGTCTTTCGCAATGTCAACAATGGCGATTCTGAAAGCGTAGCGCGCGTTCCCATTAGACCGGCCATCACCACACCCAATACGCCTGTCAGAAAACCGATGAACCATATCCATGGATTAAATGTGTAAGTTAAATGTAATACATAATGACCGATAAGATATCCGAGTACACTGGCACCAGCAGCAGCAAACAAACCGGATAATCCACCCAATATCGCAAACTCAGCAGCCCAGGCGCGCATCAACTGATCACGCCTGGCTCCCAGTGTACGAAATATAGCAGCTTCATAAATGCGTTCATCCTGAGTAGAAGCAATCGCCGCATACAACACTATAAGCCCGGCCAATAATGTAAACAGGAAAACAAACCCAATTGCTTGAGATACCTGTGCAATCATCTTTTGTACTTGCCCGACCACAGCCGCCACATCAACTACCAGTAAGTTGGGAAAAGCCCTGACCAATTCATGCATCATTATTTCCTGAGATGGCGGCAAATAAAAACTCGTAATATAACTTACCGGATATTGCTCTAATAAACCAGGTGGTGTCACAACAAAAAAATTCACGCGAAACGTATCCCACTCTATCTTCCGCAAGCTGATGACCTTGGCAGAAAAATGACTACCCGCGATATCATAGGTTAACTGGTCATCCAGTCGGATGCCAAGCGTTTTTGCAATCCCATCCTCAATCGAGATAACTGCCTCCGTACCATCATCTTCCTTATTCCACCAAGAACCTGCAACGATCTGGTTATCATCTCGCAAAGTATCCGTCCATGATAGATTGAACTCGCGCCTGATGTGATTTGCCGCATGGGGATTCGCATAATCCGCCGACGATATCTTTTTACCGTTAATCTCAATTAGACGACCACGTACCATAGGAAATACAATGGGTTGGTCAATATCATACTGATCAAAAAATTCCTCTAATGGCTGTAATTGGTCTGTCTGGATATTAACCAGAAAGCGGTTAGGCGAGTCCGGCGGTAAATTTGCGTGCCATTCCTGCACCATATCGTCTTGAATCATGGTCAGTATCAACAGCGCCATTAATCCCAATCCCAACGCAACAGCCTGCACTACACTAGAAACGGCGCGCCGTCTAATGCTTGCTAAGCCATAACGCCAAGCGCTACCCGATTGATGACGCAAACCTGATAAACACTTTATCAGCAAGAAGCCAAACAAACCAAAAATAGCTATCGATGCGATAAATCCGCCAATAATATAAAATCCTAGCCGCAGATCTCCAGCCTGCCATATTAATAATAAAGACAAAATTATTATCCCCAACACATAGCCCGTCAGGCTTTGCATATTAGGTACGCCGATATCTCGACGTAATACACGTAATGCCGACACGCTACGCAGATTAAGTATCGGTGGCAAGGCAAAACCCAGCAACAGCACTATCCCAATTAGCAGACCATGTATGGCAGGCATCCAGCCAGGCCAGGGTAATCCTGTTTCTGTCAGGCCAGACAGCCAAGTGGCCAAAATTTCCTGTGAAGCAAAGCCAAGCAAACAACCCAATGTGCTCGCAACAATTCCGAGTACCAGAAAATAACAGAGATATAAATAAAGCAGACCCGTCTGGCTTGCACCCAGGCTACGCATAACGGCGCAGCCATCCAGATGACGCAATGTAAAACGGCGCACTGCGAGTGCAATGGCGGTAGCTGCCAATATCACACTGGCCAGCGCCGACAGGCTTAGAAACTTTTCAGCACGATCCAAAGCGGCCTTAATTTCAGGGCGTGCGTCACGGATACCTTCTATACGCTGTGTCGCTGTCAGTAATGGCCGTGCCCAATCACGATATTGTTCTACTACACCAGCCTCACCTGCTATCAATAAATGATAGGCAATACGGCTGCCTGGTTGAATCAAACCTGTCGCCGGCAGATCAGCTGCATTAATCAGTACACGTGATCCCATATTAATAAAGCCAATGGAATGGTCCGGTTCACGTAGAATCAACTCCGCTACGGTTAGTTGTAACGCACCCACATCAACCTTATCTCCCCGCTTGAGTGCAAGGCTTGTCATTAATTTTTCATCAATCCATATCGTACCGGGTACTGGAATAGCATTCGCTACACGACTGTTTTGCTGTGATCCTATGAATTCAGCGCCATCAGCAAGATATAACCGGCCCCGCAACGGATAACCTTCGGTAACCGCTTTAATGTTAGCTAACTGATTACTCTCACCATTAGAAATCATACTGGGAAACTTGGTAATATTAGAAACAGCCAATCCTAATCGTTCTGCTTCATCAGCATAATCTACTGGTAGTGGGTGATTAGAAATAACCAGCAGATCGGCACCCAGCAATTGGTTACTTTCATGCGAAAGTGCGCGCGCTACCCGGTCAGAGAAAAAACTCACAGTCGTCATACCACCCACTGCAATCACTAATGCTAATATCAAAATATGCAGTTCACCCGCACGCCAATCTCGATGCAGCATGAGAAAGGAAAGCTTAAAAAAATTCATAGAAAAATTTATTCCTTACAAAATATATTGCGTGCTACGTAACCGGTGGGTGGTATACGTAAATCTTATCTGATTTACGAGAAGATGATTATTGTATAAGTTTACCGTTCGCTAATCGTATCTGGCGCGAGCAACGCTTAGACAGCGCCTCATCATGAGTAACCAGTACCAATGTAGTGCCATGTTCACGGTTCAACTCAAACATTAACTCTATAATTTGGATGCCCGTGGCGGAATCTAAATTCCCAGTTGGTTCATCAGCAAGCAATAATTTCGGCTGTGTAGCAAAAGCTCGGGCGATCGCAACACGTTGCTGCTCTCCACCAGATAACTGCTTGGGATAATGGTTTAAGCGCATTGCTAATCCCGTACGCTCCAGTAATTTTTGTGCCGTTATTTGTGCATCATTTATTCCAGAGAGCTCAAGTGGTAACATTACGTTTTCGATGGCAGTCAATGCTGAGAGTAATTGAAATGATTGAAATACAAAACCCAGTACCCTGCCTCGTAAAGCGGCCCGATTATCTTCATCCAGAGTGAAAATATCAACACCATCAAGATGAACTTTACCTGAAGTCGGAACATCCAATCCTGCAAGTAATCCCAGAAGGGTCGATTTTCCTGAGCCAGACGCACCTATAATTGCAACAGCTTCACCCGCATTTATTTCCAGATTAATATTCTGCAAAATGGTGAGCTGCTGGTCTCCGGTATTGACTTGTTTAGTTAAAGCATTTGCCCAAAGAATAGGTTGTTTAACAAAATTATTTACCATGAAAAAATTCCTGATTATTCTATTTCTCTTTTTTACGATGATACCTAGCACCATGGCTGCATCTACTAATGCCATTACCGTTATGGTGTTTGGTGATAGTCTGTCTGCCAACTATGGTATGCCAACAGAGGCCGGCTGGGTTACACTGCTGAAAGAACGATTACAGTTGCAGTCACCCGTATATCAAGTGGTTAACACTAGTATTAGTGGCGAAACCACACTAGGTGGACGCAATCGTATTGAACAGGCACTTGAAACACATCATCCCGATATTGTTATTCTTGGGCTTGGAGCCAATGATGGATTACGTGGTTCATCGATTAATTCTATTTATGACAACCTGAAAGCGATCATCGAAGCTTGCCAAAAAAATAACGCGTTAGTACTCTTAGTCGGCATGCAATTACCACCTAATTATGGCATAGCTTATACACAAAAGTTCCGAGATATTTTTCCGCAACTTGCAAAAGCATATCAAATTAAATTAGTACCCTTTTTACTAGCGGGCTTTGGAGATAAACGTGAATTCTTTCAGTCTGATGGAATACACCCCAATATAATCGCACAAGAAAAAATTGTAGATAATGTCTGGGAAGTTTTATATACGATGTTTCAAGCAAACCAAGTTGCAGTAAACATAAATATCAAATAATCTTTATTATTCCGGATCGGCACTGTCTGGCACAGGATGAGGGTTAAAATATTATGGCTTGTCCAGCCCATTTATGAATTCCTTTAGATCTTTCGCCAATGGTGCCTCCAATTGTAATCGTTCTCCCGATAAAGGATGCGTAATAACAATTTTATAGGCATGTAGAAACATGCGCTGTAGATATGCCCCCTGAGATTTCCGAGCGGTTTGTTTATTCAAAACGAAATCTCCATATTTATCATCCCCGATAATAGGAAAGCCCAGATGAGCCAGGTGTACGCGAATTTGATGGGTGCGCCCAGTTTTCAATTCTGCTTCCAGCAAACTAAAACTCTCCCAGGATTTTTTTAATCTGAATATCGTATGCGCCGGTATTGCCTTCGCATGACCGTTCTTATCCGAAACAACAGCTACACGCCGCTCACCCATTGTGGTCACATATTTATGAAGTGGTAATTTCACACTACGGTGAGAATCTTCCCATTTACCGCTAACCAAGGTAAGGTAAAATTTCTGGATCTTTCCTTCGCGAATTTGCCGATGCAGTTCAGTCAGTGCGCTGCGCTTTTTTGCTAGCAGTAAAATACCGGAAGTTTCTCTATCGAGACGATGTACCAGTTCAAGGAATTTCCAATTAGAATATTGCGCCCGTAGCTGCTCAATAACACCAAAGCTCACCCCGCTACCACCATGCACTGCCATACCTGCAGGCTTGTTAATGATCAACAGCGCTTCATCTTGAAATAAGATGTCAAATGTAACAAATTTCATTACCGCATGCTGGGTAATACTCTTCTCTCCCTGTCTAATCGGTGGAATGCGCACACTATCATTCAATTGCAACCGATAACTGGCGCTAATACGCTTACTGTTAACACGTATTTGACCACTGCGCAAAAGCTGGTAAATATGACTTTTGGGAACGCCCCTGAAACGCTTGAATAAAAAATTATCAATGCGTTGATCATGCCCATCTTCTCCAATATCTTCCCGAGTCACACTATCGGATAGATTTTTTTTGCCTAAATTATTAATTTTACCTATACTTCTCACACTGAGATCCAATCTATCCTTTATCCGGTGCTATATCGTAATGGTGGTAGATTCTTGTTCGACCGGAAACAAGAATCAGCTCTGAACCTGGTTAATATCGCTCACCAATAGAAGTAGCGATAATAATTGATTTGCGCGCTCAAAGTACATGTAGATTGTAGATTTTTTGCTTATGGTTTCCTGACACCTACTTTAAAATAAGTTTATAGTCTTAACCTAAATAAAACTTGGTATTCCTGACTCTGTTTACTAAAAGTAAACCTCAGGCATCAAAAATGACAAACTAAAGAATACTCATTAATAAGAATAAATGATTAACTAATTGATAAGTCAGCACTATAACAAAATAGCTCGGTCAATAAATTATATTTACGAATACGCGTACCGAATAAAGCTATTCTGCCTATGTGCAGATAGTCTACCCGTGGACAGGGCGCGGGGGGCATAAAATGAAACGAATGTTATTTAACGCGACACAGCCAGAAGAGCTGCGTGTCGCGATTGTTGATGGCCAGAAACTAATTGATCTGGATATTGAATCTGTCAGCAAGGAACAACGCAAAAGCAATATATATAAAGCAATTATTACCCGTTTAGAACCTAGTCTTGAGGCTGCTTTCGTCGACTATGGAAGAGAACGTCATGGTTTTTTACCATTTAAAGAAATATCCGCCGCCTGTCTGGGTGAAAAAACAGATTCTACGCGCGGTCGCATTCAGGATTTACTCCATGAAGGTCAGGAACTCATTGTTCAGGTTGATAAAGATGAACGTGGGAGCAAAGGTGCGGCGCTAACCACCTATATCTCTCTTGCGGGACGATATCTGGTTCTCATGCCTAACAATCCACGCAGTGGCGGTGTATCTCGTCGCATGAGCGGCGAAGAACGCGCTGAACTGCGAGAAGTTATTTTAAAGCTGGATGTGCCTACAGGCATGAGCATTATTGCGCGAACCGCCGGAATAGGCCGCAGTGAAGAAGAGCTGCAATGGGATCTGAACTATCTGACACAACTATGGCGAGCTATTGAAGAAGCGGCCGGTAATCAGAATGGGGTCTTTCTAATTTACCAGGAAAGCAGCTTAGTCATACGCGCCATTCGCGATTACTTTCATCATGAAATTGGCGAGATTCTGATTGACAGCAAAGATATCTATGAACAGGCTTGCCAGTTCATGACACATGTCATGCCCGCCAATGTTGATTGCCTTAAGCTTTATTATGATGACGTGCCTTTATTCTCTCGTTTTCAAATTGAACATCAGATTGAAACGGCATATTCTCGACAAGTAACCCTGCCCTCGGGCGGCTCGATCATTATCGATCATACTGAAGCACTGGTATCAATCGATGTAAACTCAGCGCGCGCTATTCGTGGTACTGATATCGAGCATACTGCATTAAATACCAACCTGGAAGCGGCGGATGAGATAGCACGGCAACTCCGCTTGCGTGATTTAGGAGGGTTAATTGTTATTGATTTTATTGACATGGAAGTGGTACGCAACCAACGTGAAGTAGAGAATCGGCTGCTCGAGGCACTGCGGCATGATCGCGCACGCATACAAGTTGGGAAAATCTCTCGCTTTGGCTTACTGGAACTATCACGTCAGCGCCTTCGTCCGTCACTCGGTGAAAGTAATTATATTCCATGCATACGCTGCCATGGTACAGGTCATATTCGTGGAACAGATTCAACAGCGCTGCATGTACTCAGAATCATTCAGGAAGAGGCAATGAAAGAGAATACGAGCGCACTCCACGTCCAGCTGCCCGTGAATGTTGCAACATATCTACTCAATGAGAAGCGAGCAGAAATTCACGATATTGAAGCGCGCTTTAAAATGGACATCATACTCATCCCGAATATTCACATAGAAACACCACATTACAGTATTACACGCTTACGTCATGATGAGACAAGGCCCAGCGAAACACTCGCCAGCTATCAAATGGTCGAAAAATCGACTGAAGAAATAGTACTTCCATCAACGGAACAAAAAATAAAACCAATACGTCAAAAGGCTGTTGTACAAGGTATCACGCCAACCCAACCGGCTCCAATCCACGAACAAAAGTCTCGAGAGCCCACGTTTCTTGATAAGTTTTTTAGCTGGTTTAAACCAGTAGATATGGTAGAAATAAAGACGGACCTGGAGCTGGAGAAAAATAAAGAAAAGCCACATCATGGACGTGGACGCAACCGTGGACGGCGTGATCGTAATCGTAATGAGCGTAATACAAGTATTGAACAATATAAGGATCATAATCAGGGTGAACCAGCCATAAGCGAAAGCACCATCTTACTGCAGGACCAACCTTCTACTCAGCACATAACCGATCATGAACAGGGGGCTGATGAAGCGTTATCTGTATTGAAAAATTCATCATTGTTAGATGATAAGCAACCATCAGCGGAGAACAGACTATCAACAGAAGCAGCACTTACAGCTGACAGTCATTCACCGCGTACTGAAGAACCCGGACGGTCTCGACGACGTCGCGGTGGCAGACAGCGTGACCGCTCATCACGAGAAAGAAAACCCGTGGAAGCAAATACACAAAACGCACTTTCTGAATACGAACAGATAGCTCAACCCGCACTCCACGGCGAAAGTACATCGAATGATATATTATCGAACACACAGGAGAAAGCAAGTCATCCACTTATTACGCAAGAAATAACACAACAGGAGGCAACTGCTGTGGAATCTTTTGTAACGACAATACCCGTTGATGCCGCGAAGAAGAATACGAATATCGACACACATGAAACGATAGAAGCAATATCAGATTCAGACAAAGTGATCGTCGAGACTGATCATCAATCTGCCTCCCAAAAACAAGACGTTCTGGAATCCTTTAAACCATTATCCGCTATCGAACCATTAGACTTAACCAAAAATGGACTCGTCATGATCGAAACGACAACAGAAGGAGTTGCCGTCACAACAGAGGAACTAGCATTACCTAAGAAACAAAGAAAAAAGGTCGAAAAAGTGACAACCGAAACCGAGACCCTGATGCAAATAGAAACAAATAAATAATTATATGTCAAAGAAAGAATCCAGCACTTCTCCCATAAATATTCATAATTTTTAGTTTTATACTGTCACGCTGTATGATAGACAGGCATAAATCTGATTTTTAAATAAAGTCGGACTGTTAAAAAATATTTTTAATAGTCCGGTAGATTACCTAAAGTCGACCTATTACAAGCAACGGAGTCTAGCCATGATCCCTAAGGGATAGCATTAATTATCGAACTTCAGAAGCAAGTAAATCATTCGACTTCATATCACCATACAATTATTGAGGCTTTGCAAAGGTCTCAACACTAATGCGCCTGCTCCCAGTTCTCTCCAATACCCACTTCAACCAGTAATGGCACATCCAGCTTTGCGGCATTACTCATATAGACTGGTAATCCATTTTTTATAACCTCAATCTCAGCATCAGGCACCTCTAATACCAATTCATCATGGACCTGCATGATGAGTTTGCTGCGCATATTCTCCCGCACTAACCAGTTGTGTACAGCAATCATAGCCAGCTTGATAATATCTGCTGCGGTACCCTGCATCGGTGCGTTGATAGCAGCCCGTTCTGCACTGTGTCTGCGATGACCATTAGCGCTATTAATATCAGGCAACCATAATCTCCGTCCCAGTACTGTTTCAACATAGCCTGATTGCCTCGCATGCTCTCTGGCATGCTCCATATAATCGGCTACGCCGGGATAACGCGCAAAGTAACGATCCATATAAGTTCTTGCAGCGCTGCGCTCAATACCTAACTGCGCTGCCAAGCCAAATTCAGACATGCCATAGATCAACCCAAAATTAATTATTTTGGCATAACGACGCTGTTCCTTATTCACTGCTGTCAGCGGTACACCAAATATTTCAGTAGCAGTCGCATTATGAATATCTTCACCTGCAGAAAATGCTTTAAGCAAGCCCGTATCTTGTGAGATATGCGCCATAATGCGCAGCTCAATCTGTGAGTAATCTGCAGAGATAATCTTATTTCCGGGTGAAGCAATGAAAGCTTCACGGATACGCCGACCTTCAGCAGTCCGTACTGGAATATTCTGCAAGTTCGGATCGTTACTAGCCAACCGGCCTGTTACAGCGACAGCCTGCGCATAATTAGTATGCACCCGCCCCGTAGTCTCATTAACCATGAGTGGTAATTTATCGGTATAGGTTGATTTTAGCTTGGCAAGTGCACGATAATCGAGCAATATTTTCGGCAAAGGATAATCTAATGCGAGTTGTTGCAACACTTCTTCATTAGTGGAAGGTACACCTTTAGGCGTTTTTTTGATAACAGGTAATTTGAGTTGATTAAATAGAATTTCCTGTATTTGTTTCGGTGAATTGAGATTAAATGGTTGCCCCGCGTGCAGAAATGCCTGTTGCTCTAGAATCAATAATTTCTCACCCAGTTCATGACTTTGCATTTCCAGTAGGCTCGAATCCAGCAATACACCATTACGCTCAATTTCGAAGAGTATACCCAGTACAGGCATTTCAATATGATGATAAACAAAATTAAGACGCGCATCACATTTAATTTTCGGATATAGATACTGATGCAATCGCAGCGTAATGTCAGCGTCTTCCCCCGCATACCGGGTAGCGGACTCGATCGCTACCTGATCGAATCCGATACGATTGACACCCTTCCCAGTGATTTCGTCATAACTAATGGTATTGACATTCAGATGGCGCAGCGCCAGGCTATCCATATTATGGGGATGGTGAGATTCCAGTATGTAAGACTGCAATAGCGTGTCATGCACAATCCCCTTCAGATGAATACCGTGATTGGAAAAAATATGCTGATCATATTTAAGATTCTGACCTAACTTAGGTTTAGTTGCATCTTCCAGCCAGGGCTTTAATTTTTTTAGTGCAAAATCAATGGCCAGTTGCTGCGGCGCACCAGTATAACTATGCATGAGCGGCAGGTAAGCGCCATGAGATGCTTCAATACAAAATGATAAGCCAACCAGCTGTGCTTGCATTGGATTTAAACTTGTCGTTTCGGTATCGATTGAAACCAGCGTAGCGGCATTAAGACGCACTAACCAGTCATTCAACTCCGATTCGGTCAATATCGTTTGATAAATTGCCGGAGAAGTGCTGACAAACAACACGTTATCACTCTCTTTCGCCGCCTGATTTTCTACATTACCTTTATTACCATTTTCACCCATATCTGACATGATTGGCTGCGCTAATCCCATATGTCGCTTTAACTCCCGCAACGCAGTCTTCATGTCCAATCGTTCATATAACGCTATCAGTTTCTCGGTATCCTGTGATTTAATTTCAAGATCATGCACATCTACTGGTAACGCTACATCACATTTTATAGTGAGTAATTTACGAGAAAGATTCAGCCAGTCCAACGCTTCACGTAAATTATTTCCGACTACCCCCTTAATCTCATCCGCATGAGCAATAATATTATCCAATGTTCCATAGTGTGCAAGCCACTTCACCGCAGTTTTGGGGCCAACTTTTGCAACACCGGGAATATTATCGGCACTGTCACCTACCAGCGTGAGGTAATCTAGTATACGTTCGGGGGCCACGCCAAACTTAGTTAATACATTTGCTTCGTCGAGTATTTCATTATTCATGGTGTTAACCAGTGTTACCTGTGGATTCACCAATTGTGCAATATCTTTATCTCCCGTTGAAATGATACAACGCATTTTTTCATGTACCGCCCGTTTCGCCAGTGTGCCGATGACATCATCTGCCTCCACGTCGTTTATAATCAACATCGGCCATCCCATGGCACGAATACAATCATATAATGGCTCAATCTGTGCCACCAGGTCATTTGGCATCGGGGGACGATGTGCCTTATATTCTGGATATAAATCATCACGAAAAGTTTTACCTTTTGCATCAAACACACACGCGCTATAATCAGCGTAGTAATCCTTATGCAAGCGGCGTAACATATTGAGCACACCATGAATTGCGCCCGTTGGTTCGTTTTGGCGGTTGCGTAAATCCGGCAAGGCATGGAAAGCACGATATAGATAAGACGAACCATCAACCAGCAACAATGTTTTCATTTAAAATTTTTTTCCTATGAGTCTACAAGATAAGCCAGCCACCGTTATGTCCCTGGAAAAACCCTGGTCAGCAAGAGAGTCATGGCGCTTGTTTGGGATTATGGCAGAATTTGTCGAGGGAACGGAGCGACTTGATGCAATCCAACCGGCCGTTAGTATCTTTGGTAGCGCACGCACCAATCAGGATCATCCCTACTATCAATTGACTGAGAACATTGCCAAACAACTCTCTGACGCCGGTTTCTCGGTTATTTCAGGAGGGGGTCCAGGTATCATGGAAGCAGCCAATAAAGGCGCTTATTTCGGAAAATCACCCAGTATCGGCTTAAATATTCAGTTACCACATGAGCAGCATCGTAATGCTTATCAGGATATTAGCCAGACTTTCCGGCATTTCTTTGCACGTAAATACATGTTTGTTAAATTTGCTACGGCTTATGTTGTTATGCCGGGTGGATTTGGCACATTAGATGAGCTAATGGAAGCACTCACTCTCGTACAAACCGAGAAAACCAGAAAGATGCCCATCATTCTGGTTTGCTCGGAATTCTGGAGCGGTTTACTTGACTGGTTTCGGCAAGTTCTAATAGTCGAAGGGTTTATATCACCTGAAGACATGAATCTGGTACAAGTCATTGATGAACCCAGCCAGGTCGTTAATGCAATATTCCAGTATTATGAAACTTATGGCTTCGAACCCACTGCAGCAGAACGAGAAACCCAGCTCAGTCTGTGATTGATTCCTGCTGCGTTAATTAAAATACGTGCAAGAACCTATCAGGAGTGAACATGCATCGAATAACTATTACTTTATTTTTAAGTTTCATATTTCCTGTCTTGGCACAATCCGGTCAGCCTCAGAATCTACAACCATTACCCGAAATAATAGAACCACCTCCACTGCCATCCGATATTGAACAAGACTTCGAGCTAGAACCACAAATCCGAGACGACATTTCCTCGGTACCACTACCACCCGATATCGAACAGGATTTCGAACTGGAGCCTCAGATTACCATTATCAAACGCGGAGAAGATACGATTGAAGAATACCGTGTTAATGGCGAACTTTACATGATTAAAGTTACACCCCGTATTGGTTTACCCTACTATCTGGTTAACCGGCGTGGTGATGGCATTTTTAATCATCCGGGAGACCCAGGAAGTGGTGTACGTGCGCCTATGTGGTTACTAGAAAGCTTCTAACTTCTAACTATAAAGGTAACAAAGGGTGTGATTTTGATAAAATCACTCTTCATTTAATTTTCTGCTACCTTTTTCTCTTTTCCACTCATGTCCGTCTTTACTCCAGTTACTCATAACCAACTCTCTGCCTGGCTAAAACGCTATTCATTAGGCACATTAGTCGACTTACAAGGTATTACTTCTGGTATCGAAAATACCAATTTTTTCATGACCACCACACAAGGTAAATATGTTCTGACTCTATTTGAAAAGCTTACTGCCACAGAACTGCCTTTCTACCTCAGCCTCATGGCACATTTGTCGCATCATGATATACCCTGTCCTAATCCCATAGCGACACTGGATAATAAACTATTGGGAGAATTGAACGGTAAGCCCGCTACAATCGTTACTTGCTTGCCGGGAAAATCACTTGAATACCCAACTACTAATCAATGTGCTGCAGTTGGAACACTATTAGCAAATATGCACTTATCTGGTCAGTCTTATTCCGGAAAAATGAAAAATCCATGTGGGTTAGAATGGTGGAAAGCGAAAGCACATGAAATGACGCCGTTTCTTTCTCAAGAAGAACAAATATTACTTAGAAAAGAATTATATTTTCAATCTGCCTATCAATCTGAAGGGTTACCACGCGGCATCATTCACGCAGATCTTTTTCGTGACAATGTATTATTTACAGGCAACACGATTGGGGGCGTCATTGATTTTTATTTCGCCTGTAATGATATTTTACTGTACGATCTTGCTATTACCAGCAATGACTGGTGTATTACCCAGAATAAATTATTGGACGAAGCACGTACACGTTCTCTGATTACAGCGTATCATCAAATACGACCCCTGACTCCTTTAGAGCACCAAGCCTGGCCGGCAATGCTGCGTGCTGGTGCCCTGCGTTTCTGGATATCACGATTGCATGATTACCATTTGCCTCGTCCAGGAGAGCTCACGCACGCCAAGGATCCCATTCATTTCAGAGAAATCCTAAAAAATTATTTGGCAGATCAATCTAGATTAAAACAAATCTGGATTTAAACCTTAATTCACTAAGAAACGGTCATATTGAACCTCATTGGAGACATGGAAATGGAAATTAGACAAGTCAATGCAAAGCAAGGGTGGCAATGGATTATCAGCGGTTTTTATCTATTTCGAATGGCGCCGGCTGCCTGGATATTAGCAGGCTTCACACTGGTCCTGATCGCCATGACACTCGCCCTGGTTCCCTTATTGGGAAAATTCATTTTTACATTGATCTCACCGGTCTTTCTTGCTGGGCTCATGATGGGATGCAAAGATTTAGAGCAAGGTAAAAAACTAGAATTACTTCATTTATTTCTGGGTTTCAAGAAAAATGTAGCGCCACTCATAACTATTGGCGGAATTTATTTGATTGGGCAAGTGTTGATCGTTGGTCTTGTCATGCTGATCGGTGGTACGGTAATGATGGACATGCTGCTTTACGGAAAAAGGGTCGATGAAAATGAATTAATGGTTGTAATGGACAATATGTTAACAGCATCGCTCGTAGCGTTGACACTCTCCATCCCTTTAATGATGGCCGCCTGGTTTTCGCCATTGCTCGTGATCTTTAATAATACACCGCCCATTGTCGCAATGAAAAAAAGTTTTTTCGCCTGCCTCAGAAACTTTATTCCTTTCCAGATCTACGGCATCACACTCATCATACTCACCATATTTGCGGTCATGCCCTATGGACTGGGTCTGATCGTATTGATACCAACCGTATTTGCCTCAATTTATGTCAGCTATAAAGATATTTTTCTTTCCGAACCACTGATCATCCAAGATACCCCGCTCAAAGAAACTAGCCAAAAAGCAAACTGGTCAGATGAGCCTGATAGCATTACAAAAAAGGGTACCGAGTCCGGAACAGATCAAAATATTGCCATCAATGCAGATCAGAATGAGATTCAATGTACATACTGTGGTTTGCATTTACCCAAAGAAAAAGCGGTCAAAATTAATGATCAATATTTCTGCAGTGATGAGCATCGTCGCCAATATGAATCCTCAACAAGAGAATAGCAGGCAATAGACGTATCATGCACCGGCAGAGCAAATATATCGGCTCTGCCGGTGCTTACATTAAATACCGATGTTACTTAATTATTTTAAAACAGTAGAATACTGTATTATTTATACCGGGGTCAGCTTCGCGTACTCCAACAACAACCATTTCATTCCGGAACGATCAAAATTTACCTGAACGCGCGCATTACCATCCTGTCTCTCATAATTAACGATCTTACCTGTACCAAATTTGTTATGCGATACGGCCTGTCCTATTCTCCACTGGACTCCCTGGGTCTGCTGACTCATTACACCCGTTTTACCTAATTCTGAATTAGGTATCGTCAAATCGAATAGCCGCTTTTTTATATTAAATTCAGAATAACCATCCTTGGTTTTCTGCACAGATTGCGACCATCTCATCAAGCTCTCCGGTATCTCATTGAGGAAACGCGATGGCACATTGTAACGAGTCTGCCCATGTAACATACGAGTTTGAGCAAAGCTTAAATATAGACGATGACGAGCACGTGTTATCGCAACGTACATTAAGCGACGCTCCTCTTCTAATCCATTGACTTCATTACGACTATTTTCATGCGGGAAGAGGCCCTCTTCCAGTCCGCTCAGAAATACACTATGAAACTCCAATCCTTTAGCTGCATGCACTGTCATCAATTGAAGTCCATCTTGAATACTCCCGGTCTGATGCTCACCTGCTTCAAGCGAAGCATGAGCAAGAAATGCAGACAGACTATCGTCTTCAGCTTCATGTATGAAACTGAGCGCAGCATTAATCAATTCGTTTAGATTCTCCAGTCGATCCGCACCTTCCCGCTCTATATGATAATGCCCCATCAACCCGCTCTGTGTCAGCATTTGCTTAATAATCTGTGGCAATGGCAAAGCCGCACAATCCTGACGCATTGAAGTAATTAGCCTGACAAATTCAGCAACGCCTTTTTTAGGTTTTTCTGACTCCCCGGAAAGCATCGCTTCACCGCCATATTTGTGCAAGGCAGCAGCCCACAAGCTGCCGCCTTGCTCCCTTGCTATCGTTTGCAGTTGCTCAAGGCCGCGTGCCCCAATTCCACGTGCAGGAAAATTAATAATACGCAATAATGCATTGTCATCATCCGGATTAGCGATAAGTCGCAAATAAGCCAATGCATGCTTAATTTCCTGGCGTTCAAAGAAACGCATGCCGCCATAGACACGATAAGGCAAAGCAGCGCTAAACAAACTGTGTTCCAATACTCTGGATTGTGCATTAGAACGATAAAGCAGGGCGATCTGGGATAGTGCGACACCTTCTGCCTGCAATGCTTTTATCTCATCAATAATAAAAGCGGCCTCATCAAAATCGTTAGGCGCATTATGCACCCGTAATGGCGCTCCCTTCCCCTCAGCAGTCCATAAGTTCTTTCCAAGGCGCCCGCTGTTATTTTGTATCAGTGCATTGGCAGCATCCAATATAGTTGCTTGTGAGCGATAATTCTGCTCGAGTTTAATAATTTTTGATATCTTAAAATCATGTTCAAATTCCACCATATTGCCCGTATTCGCACCCCGGAATGCATAAATACTCTGATCATCATCCCCAACCACAAACACAGCCGCACAGGTTTCCGAATCCATCCCCGCTAATAACTTGAGCCATTTGTACTGCAACCGATTGGTATCCTGGAACTCGTCAACCAATATATGTTTGAAACGATCATGATAATGTATCCGCAATGTTTCATTGCGATTCAACAGCTCATAACTGCGCAGCAATAATTCGGGGAAATCCACAACACCTTCTTTATTACAGCGTTGTTCATAAGCCAGATAAAATGCGGCCATTTGGCGCGTCATATTATCATTCACTTCAATATTTTTTGCTCTCAGTCCTGCTTCCTTTGCATTATTGATAAACCATTGCACTTGGCGCGGTGGAAATTCTTTTTCATCAACGGTCAAACTTTTCAAGACACGTTTAATCATTGCTAACTGATCAGATGAATCCAGAATCTGGAATGCCGGCAACAGCCCTGCTGCCTGATGATGTGCACGTAACATACGATTACAAAGACCGTGAAAAGTCCCCATCCATAGGCCACGTATATTGATCGGCAGCATGGCAGAAATACGCGTTAGCATTTCTTTCGCTGCTTTGTTCGTAAAAGTAACCGCAAGTATGTCGTATGGACTGACTTGTCCCGATTGGATTAAATAGGCAATACGCGTGGTTAACACGCGGGTTTTACCGCTTCCCGCGCCCGCCAATACCAGCGCTGACTGATGCGGCAATGTAATAGCTGCGAGTTGTTGGGGATTAAGATCAGCTAATAAGGAAGACATAAACAAGTATGTTATCTGATGGCATATAACCTATAACTCACGGATGATTTAGTATATGCAGAGAATGATTAATGGATTTATTACTGGTCAGGTAAAACTTGCTTTTTTTAATAATGCTTCTAATTGACAAAACAGGCTGGTTTAGTTTATCGAACATTTCGATAATAATGTAAATTTTCCTGTTCAAGCTGGAGTTTTCAGACTAACACGATTTCTTCCGTATTACATATAAGCTACATAATATCGTGAAGAAACCCTGTCAATAAAGTTAGCTGAAACTAGCCCTTGCTTTTAGTCATCATTTCTAGAATGAGTGGCGTCAGAATCAGTTCAATCGCCATTCCCATTTTTCCACCCGGCACAACGATAGTATTTGGCCGAGACATGAATGAATCATGAATAGTGGCAAGTAAATTAGGAAAGTCAGCCTGCTCAGCATTACTAAAGCGAATGACCACGAGACTTTCGTCTAGTGTCGGGATATCACGCGCTATAAATGGATTGGACGTATCCACTGTCGGCACTCGCTGGAAGTTGATATGTGTTCGTGAAAACTGTGGGGTTATGTAATGCACATAATCATGCATGCGACGCAAAATCGTGTGCGTTACCGCTTCGGGTGAATAACCGCGTGCATTGGTGTCACGATGTATCTTCTGAATCCATTCCAGATTAACAATTGGCACAACACCAACCAGTAAGTCCACATATCTTGCGACATCAGCCGTATCACTTTTTACCCCGCCATGCAGCCCCTCATAAAATAATAAATCGGAGCCTTCCACAACAGGTGTCCAGGGCGTAAAAGTACCAGGCTTCTGATCCCAGGGCTCAGCTTCTTCGTCATTATGTAAATATAAACGCGTACTTCCTGTGCCATTTTCACCATATTGTTTGAAAAGTGCTTCCAGTTTTTCAAATTCGTTCGCTTCTGGTCCAAAATGACTAATTGGCCGCCCACCTCCTTTTTCCGAGTCGGCAACAGCTAATTTCATTGCTTCGCGATCATAACGATGGAAACTGTCACCCTCAACCACAACTGCATTTAATTTCTCACCGTGAAAAATATGCTCAAAACTATTTTTCACCGTAGATGTACCTGCACCGGATGATCCGGTAACAGCAATAACCGGGTGTTTTTGAGACATGTAAACGCTCTCCTTAAATAAAAAAATAATAAAATATTAGTTTCATCGACTTTGATAATCTATAGACGATGTTTCTCTGGCGGGTATGATACCTTTTTTCACATCAATTTTGGCGGATGATAATAATACAGCTAATGTTTAACGTCATTTTAAAAAATATTAACGCCGGTTCTCTCCAAGCTCCGACCAGGTAATGCTTCTTACAATACAAGTCTTGTTATCAAAGCATCTTGCCGAAATTTTCTCAATTATTAATGGAAAATTAGGAAAGTAATGGAAACTAATAGAATTTAAACAATGTCGAAGTTCATGTGAGCGATTATTTATTATTAATGAAAATACAGTGTGGTACTTTAAATAATTGGATCTTGATATCTGATAAAGGTGTAAGGATGTCGATTATATTCGTTTCTTCAACTATGATCGTCTTCGTATTGTCATTAATCAGCTATGAGCGGATCAATGATTTGCTAGAACGAAATTGATACGGGATGAGATTGATATGAATCATATAAAATGGATCTATTTCACCATTGCATTGTTCGGAATTACTGCGAATGGGTTAGTTTGGGCACATGACAGGAAAAGTAACGGGAATCGACACCTTCATCAGGATCATCGTCATGCTGGAAGCGGGCATCATCATGCTAGAAACGAGCATCGCCATGTCGGAGGCGGGCATCGTCATGTCGGAGGTGGACATCGTCATGTCGGAGGCGGACATCGTCATAACCGCGGCAGAGTGAATCTTGGAATCAACCTCGGTTATTATAATTCCGGTTTCTTGGGCTCCGGTTATTATAATCCAGGTTATGCCGGGCCAGGTTACTATGGCTATCGCGGTTATGGTTATCGTGATCCTTTTTCATATCCACCTTATTATACATATCCACAAACAGTTGTAATACCTGCAACACCGCCCGTATATATACAACAAGAGGAAATCAAGCCGGTCCAACCTCAGACAAACTACTGGCACTATTGCCAAAACCCAGAAGGTTATTATCCATATGTCAGGCAATGTCCAGATGGCTGGTTACAAGTAGCACCCCAACCATCTGCACACTAATGCAACGAGGTAAAACATGTTAACAATACCAAGGTTATTTATACTATTCATGTCATTCCTGTTGGTTGCATGCGTGAACTTTCCGACTGGGCCAAGTGTTATGACTTTGCCCGGCGCAGGTAAAAGTTTTGAGCAATTCCGGTTTGATGATTATGAATGTCGGCAATTTGCTTATGAACAAATCGGCGGGACAACTGCTCAACAAGCATCGACGGCAAGCGGTGTTCAAAGCACAGCTATTAGTACAGGGCTAGGTGCAGCAGCGGGTGCCGCCCTAGGTGGTGGGCGTGGCGCTGCAGTTGGTGCCGGCGCAGGTCTTTTGATGGGAGGCTTACTCGGATCTGATAGCGCTAGAACCTCGGGTTATGCCGGTCAGGAACGCTATGATATGGGCTATGTTCAATGTATGTACGCAAAAGGACATCGTGTTCCTGTATCAGGTCAAATTATGAGCAATCCATCCACAACAAGTAATCGTAGTCGCAATATTTTAAATCCGCCATCAAATTTTATACCGCCCCCCCCACCCACGGGCAACCCTCCACCGCCGCCACCTCGATAAAATTTTCAAGAGTGTACAGCTAATAATGGTCAGAAATCTATTCGGTAAGACCTTTGCAAAACCCCAATAGCTGTAAAATCAATCCTTTATAATCAATAGGTTGAAATTTATAGCGAGGGTTTTTGCAAAAGTCTCTCGGTGTTAAATAAAATACAGCCTACTATTTCCGCATCCACCACAGGAAATCTTAATTGCATCGCTGATTTTCAGACAAATGTTTTTTTAGAGAAGCGACTATTTGAGATTAGTAATCTGTTTGACATCCTCCCCTTCCTAAACGAAGGGGATTCCTAGCGACTTATTAAGCCGTTAAGAGTAGGTTTGTATTGCTACTGCCTACTGGTTCCTGCTTCTTAGACGAAACTAACGTTTCAACTCCACAGGCTAACAAGCGATGTCCTCGCTCAAGTACATTCAAGGCACCTACCAAGTCGGCATTGGCTTTAAATCCACATTCTGTACATTCAAAAGCACTTTGGCTTTTGCGATTGTCACGACTAACATGTTGACATCCAGGGCAGGTTTGAGAGGTGTATTGAGGGTTTACCTTCAATACATCCCCGCCTGAACAAGCCTGTTTATACTCCAAAAACGAAACGAACATTCCCCATCCTTGGTCAAGAATGGATTTGTTTAGACCCGATTTCGCTTTGACGTTTTTACCATGCTTTTCAACACTGCCCTTGGCACTCTTAGACATGTTTCCTATCTTTAAATTCTCAACTACGACCATTGCGTGATTTTTGCTGATTTCGGTTGAGGTTTTGTGTAAGAAGTCTAAACGAGCATTGGCAATACGCTCATGCAGTCGGGTAATGATTTGTTTCTGCTTTTTCCAGTTAGCAGAGAAACGGACTTTTTTAGACAGCTTACGCTGTTCAAAAGCCAGTTTCTTTGATAACTTTCTGAAACTGTTTAAAGGTTCTACGTATGAGCCGTCTGACAAGGTTGCAAAGCGGGTAACGCCCATATCAACACCAATCATACTGGTTGAGCTATGACGCTTTAGCTCGGTCTCGTACTCAGTCTGAATCGACACGTACCAATAACCGCCTTTACGGGAAATCGTCATATTTTTAACGTCACCAATGACTTGGCGTGAATTACGATATTTCACCCAACCGATTTTAGGCAAGAACACTTTGCTAGACTCTTGCTCCAGCTTAAATCCTTGTGGATAACGAAAGCTGTCACTCAAACCTTTTTTCTTGAATTTTGGAATCCGTTTTAAAGGCTGTTTTTTATCAAAACCGTCTTTGAACACTTTTTCTAAGTTTTTTAAGGCTTGTTGCAACGGTTGAGAATGAACGGTTTTTAGAAATCCATAATCTTCTGAGGATTTCCATAGCTTTAGCCAAAATGACAACTCGTTGTACCAAAGCAATGGCTGTTTCTGCTCTAATCTGAACAGATTCATTGCTAAGGCTTTATTCCAAACAAACCGATTAGCACCCGCAAACTCAACCATCTTCTGTACTTGGTCAGAATTTGGATTGAGTCGAGATTTAAAGGCTTTGCGTATAATCTGCTTCATGGTTATAATTATACAAAAAAGAATTGGTCTATGCAAGTTAATAACGATGTAAGAACAGGAAGATATTGCGTTTTTAATCTTCATGTTCATTTGGTCTTTGTAACAAAATACCGTAGAGATGTTTTCTCCGGAAGGGTATTAATTGATTTGGAAGAAATATTTAAAAACGTGTGTTTGGATTTTGAAGCAGAATTGGTGGAATTTAACGGTGAGCATGATCATATTCACCTTTTAGTTAACTATCCACCAAAAATTGCTATTTCTAACTTGGTAAATAGTTTGAAAGGCGTTTCAAGCCGACTTATTCGCAAAAAGAATTATCCCGAAATTAAAAATAAGCTTTGGGGTAATATGCTTTGGAGTCCAAGCTATTTTGCGGGTAGTTGTGGTGGAGCACCACTCTCGATTATTAAGCAATATATTGAACAACAGCAAAGACCGCATTAAACAGGCTTCGCCTGTGTGCTTATATCTCCGCCCTGAAGGACGAAGTTTTACGCGCTATTTGATAAAAAAGTAGAATTTCTATGATTATTTTAGGTTTGAAATCATATTAGGCTAAAATATGTATTCAATTTAGAATGAGTACCGGTATTCAAGGTAATCATTTAAATTGGATTTTTCTATAGCAATATTAACAGCTTTCAAATCTTAAAATAAGATATTAGGAGTAAACACAGTGCACCCGATTGTACCTGCTATCATGGCACTTGGCGCCATTACCTTTTTAATTGGTATATTTGTCCTTGCTTGGTTTGGAATACAAAAAATCAAGATAGTAAAATTAATGGGCAAAGAATATACGTCTTGGCGTTTTACATTAAGCACGATTGGCTCAGGCGTCTTGCTGATTATGTCATCGATTCTTTTTCATCAACATTTCCCTTACGAGCCTGAAACTGAACCAAATGTGCAGCAATTCCAATCAGTATTATCACCTAATCTAAAATATGAACTTGATTTAATATTGTCAAACAACAAGAATGGCGCAACGGCATCTTATATCAGCCAGTTTCAGCAGGAATACCAAAAAGCATTACAGGACGAAGACGATAAAACGACTCAGATACTTAAGCTAGAATTAGCGTATAAGCTGAGAACAGAACTTGAGGGTCAAGGATACACACCCGATCAGGCCGAACAAAATATAACAAGGATTATGAAATTGTTATAATAATCACCAATTAGAGTCGTAGGATGCGGCTAAAAAATGGCCTATCGTTCGATTGTCAATGTGATACGCTACGCTATCCAAAAATTAGAGAATCATGATAGGCTGTTATTTTCGCTATACGACACAATACATTGAGGTCATCACCTGTTAAGAGCCCCTTCATTAATAATTGTATTAATAGTTTCAATCATCTAAATATGGATAGTCCGTATAACCTTTTTCATCACCACCGTAAAATGTCTCTGGATCGGGCACATTAAGCGGGGCATGTTCTGCAAAGCGCAGCGGCAGATCGGGATTAGCGATAAATAAAGTACCAAACGCAACCATATCGGCCGCACCCTGCGCCAATACCGCATTCGCAGACTCAAGATCATAGCCGCCATTAGTCATATAGGGACCTTTCCAAATATGGCGCAGTTTAATCAAATCAAACGTCGGACCAGCTGCACCCGGCTTATCCTTACCCATTTCGGTTATATGCAAATAAGCTAAACCAAAGCGATTGAGCTCCCTCACTGCGAAGCTAAACGTTTCCTCTGGACAAGAATCACGCATGTCATTAAAGGCTGTCAAGGGTGATAATCGAATACCAACACGGTTCGCTCCCCATACAGAACAAACTGCTTCAGTGACTTCGAGCACCAATCGCACTCGATTTTTGATCGAGCCGCCGTAGGCATCCAAACGCTGATTCGTGCCATCACGTAAAAACTGGTCTAACAAATACCCATTGGCCCCGTGAATTTCTACTCCGTCAAAACCAGCAGTCAATGCATTGGCCGCACTCTTGCGAAACTGCTCAACAATAGTGGGAATCTCTGCTAGCTTAAGCGCCCGAGGCGTTACAAAATCTTTAAGTCCCGCATAAGTAAATGCCTGTCCTCCTGGTCGAATCTCTGAAGGTGCCAGTGGCAATGCCCCGTTCGGCTGCAAAGAAGGATGTGAGATTCTCCCAACGTGCCATAATTGTAAGAATATTCGTCCACCCTTGGCATGCACTGAATCAGTCACGCGCCGCCACCCTGCCACTTGCTCAGCATTATGAATACCCGGCGTTAAGGGATACCCTACCCCTTCTAATGATACCTGTGTTGCTTCTGTAATGATTAAACCAGCACTCGCACGCTGCGTATAATAATGAACATTCAGCGCTGTTGGCATGTTCCCTTGTCCTGCCCGGCTACGTGTCAGCGGGGCCATAATTACCCGGTTTTCTAATGTATAAGGGCCAACCTGAATCGCAGACAGAATAGTGGCGACGGTATTCAAGGGCACTCCTTTAAATATCGTGGCCGCATATAGGTAACAGCGTAATGAATTTCTTTAGAAATTTCCAAAAATTTAATCATCGATGGTAATATCCAATTCTGTACACAATTTAGCGATTATCTTGCGTAAGGCACTGACTTCAGATGACAACCTAGCCATATCTGCTTTAAGCACAGCTATTTCATCTATAGCGATTACCGGGTCTGCTGTCTGCGTCATCATCATCTTATATTCTTCGATACCAGACGTACCGGAAAGCAAATGCATCCAACGATTTTCGCGCGAACCAGGCTGGCGCGGCAATTCCATCACTAGAGCACCTGCTGTACGTTCAGCCAGCTCTGCTAAAAAACTCTCAACCGAAGAAATATCAGCAAATTTGTGCAATCTTTCACTATTAATACGCAATTCCCCCGCTGTCTGCGGACCTCGCAACATCAGTGTCGTCATCAGAGCAGCCGACTGTATAGGAATCTGCAATACCGGTTTCAGGTTGTGTGCAAAACGAGCCGCCCGTCCTCCACTTGATTCAATAACCAGCGACATATGCTTTAAATTATCAATAGCTATCTGAATCTCTACCTGAGAAGCATTCATAATCGGATCACGACTGGTTCTCTGATTACAACCCGTCACCAACGTATTTAATGTCAGCGGATAAGTGTCTGGTACTGTGTATTGTTTCTCAGCCAACACAGCCAGGACCCGCGTTTCAAGCAAAGAAAGTACAGGAAGCGCAGAACATATTGTCATCGGTAAAAAATTATCCTATTAGGTAAATAAAAGAATCTGACATAATTATGACCGATGAATCGCTAAAAATTAATCAACCTTTTCATGAAAACTGTTTTTCAACCAACAAATACGTCACGCCACTCTACACCAGGCAGATCTTTTGAATCTAACGCAATTGGTGACTCATCCAAAGTGCAGCAGTAAAAAGTAACATTGCACCTGCTTGATGTGCAGCTGCTAAAGGCAGTGGAACCGCTAACAATAAAGTTCCTATACCCAGACTAATCTGTATCATTAACATAACAAGCAAAAAATGGCATGCCAAGCGCGCAGAACCAGAAAATGGGTATTTCCTTGCTTTAAACCAGAAAACAGGCACCAGAATCGCCAGTAGCCAGGCAATGAGGCGATGATCGAATTGCACTGTTGTTATATTATCGAAGAAATTACGATACCAGGGTTCTAATAAAAACAGATCTGGTGGTATTAAGTAACCATTCATAAGCGGAAAAGTATTATAGGCTAATCCAGCTTGAATACCGGCAACAAAACCACCGGACAGAATCATGATAAAAATGAGACTCGTCAATCCAATAGAAAATCGACGTAAATTTAATAAGCTATTTCTATCCTGCTGATCATGATTTTTTGGAGATAATAATCCCATAGCCACCCAGAGTATAGCCGCATAAATAACAAATGCCAGCCCCAGATGCGCTGTCAGCCGATACTGGCTCACATGTGGATTATCCACCAATCCACTCATTACCATATACCAACCCATTAATCCTTGTAACCCGCCTAATACAAAAATGCCAGTTAACTTCATTCCTAGCGGGCGATCGATTTTCTTTCTCACTAGGAAATAAACAAAAGGAATAAAGAATATGAATCCGATAGCACGTCCCAATAAGCGGTGAAAGTATTCCCACCAGAATATACCTTTAAATTCATCCAGGCTCATTCCTTTGTTTATTTTCTGATACTGTGGTGTCTCCTGGTATTTTTCGAGGAGTTCGTCCCAATCACCTTGACTTAATGGAGGAATCGTACCAACAATAGGCTGCCACTCAACGATAGAGAGGCCTGAATGCGTCAATCGTGTAACGCCACCTACAACCACCATGGCAAATACCATGACACCACAAATTAACAGCCAAATAGCAATCGGTTTTTGCATATCATTAACAATCTCGTTTACAGGTTTTTAAATTTAATACTGATAGTCTGAACACTATTTATCACGCATGAGTCGCTGCTTATCACGTTCCCATTCTTTCTGTTTTTCAGATTCACGTTTATCATGTTGTTTCTTACCCTTAGCTAATCCCACTTCCAGCTTAATTCTACCTGCTTTATAATGCATATCTAGTGCAACTAAAGTGTAACCGGAACGTTCAACCTTTCCGATAAGTCGTTTTATTTGCTCAATATGCAATAATAACTTGCGAGTCCGTACTGGATCAGGGAGGATATGAGTCGATGCAGTTGGTAGGGAACTAATATGGCAACCAATGAGGTATAATTCTCCTTTCCGGATGACAACATAGGCTTCTTTTAATTGAACTCGCCCGGCACGGATTGCTTTGACTTCCCAACCTTCAAGCACCATACCTGATTCGTATTTTTCTTCGATAAAATAATCATGGTAAGCTTTTTTATTTTGGACGATGCTCATGTGGGAAAGAAAATAAGTAATTTTGAAATAAGTAATTTTTTAAATTTCGGGTATTTTATCAGTTTATCAACATTACCTCATTCAAGCGAGGTGATTCATTTATGGCAGAAATAAAAAAATCAGTTTTAGTTGAATATTCAGCAAGCCAGATGTTTGCTCTGGTTGATGCGGTTGAAGACTATCCAGAGTTTCTTCCATGGTGCGGCGGCGCATCAGTGGAGCCACAGAACGAGAAGATAACGCATGCAACAGTAAAAATTAATTATCTTCATGTTAAACATAGTTTTACTACCGAGAACACGCGCCATCCACCCGAATTAATTGAGATGACATTACTGGATGGCCCTTTTCAGCATCTCGACGGCCACTGGCGCTTTATTCCATTATCAGATGATGCTTGCAAGATAGAGTTCCGTTTGCATTACACTTTTTCTCATGCACTACTGGAGAAACTGGTGGGACCAGTGTTCTATATGATTGCCAATAGTTTTGTGGAAGCTTTCATCGAACGCGCAGGTACAGTCTATGGAAAACCATGACAAACAATACATAGACATCGAAGTGGCCTATGCATTACCCCGTAACCAGATACTTAAGCGATTAAGTGTGCCGGCAGGGACAACCGTAACGCGAGCAATTATACTTTCTGAGATAATCACTTTGTTTCCGGATATAGACTTGGCAAAAAACAAGTTGGGTATATTCAGCCAATTTGTAGATCCTGAAACGATCCTACGCCATCGTGACCGTGTCGAGATTTATCGAGCGGTTATTGTTAATCCCAAGGAAATGCGAAGAAAACGAGCAATGAAAAAAACAACACAAAATACATAGCACCATTCAAATGATAACCGTTTAGCTTTTGAGAGGCTTTTGCAAAAGCCCTTGCCAAAAATTTTATGCTATTGATTATAAAGTATTAATTTTTCAATTATTGGGATTTTGCAAAGATCTCTAATCATGATTAAAATAAAAAAAAGGAATCGGTTATCTTTTTATTGAAATGAAAAATAATACCGTTTCATTGTTATCTTCACCTTGTGATAACAAGACAATAACTACTGTTAGTCTACAAAGTACAATAATAAAACCGTCAGACTATGATTCTAGTATTAGTGTGCACTGCTAACTTCAAACAGTGCACATAAACCATAACAAGTCGTTTCTAAATATAAAAATTAGAATTACAACGATTTCAGATATTCTTCTAAATCCACTTTTTCTCCTTCCGATAGCAACAATCCGAAAAAGGTATCATAATGATCAATAACACTCTGTAGCGTCATGAAACGCCCATCATGATAAAACCCTCCTTTTGTGTGTGCCCATAAGCCCTTTAATGGAGCGGTACGATACCCATTTTCAGGTCCGCGCTTAGCCTGGAAATCATCAATACCAATTTCCTCAGGTGTATGTATATTCCAGCCCGGCTCAGTAAACAGAGGCGGCACATGGCAACGTGCACAATCCGCCTTATTATTAAATAGCTCCTCTCCGCGAGCCGCCGCTACTTCGCTAAAGCTATCTCTTGGTGGTTCTGGTGATTTAAGCGCTAACTGATAGAGGTGTAACGCAGGTAATTTTGATGTCACTAAATCCTCCTCACCGGGACCAGGCCGCACATTGTCAAAGTTATTAGCGGCCGCAAGCGGAAATTTAGTACTATCTTTCAAACGCGCATCAATAAAAGTTCCTTGGCCATGCATCTCAAGTACAGCAACCAATGCATTCCAATGTGAAACGCCGCCCCAGCCCGTTGAGGTATGCAGATTAACACCTGCCAATCCAAACGCCGGTGGAATGAGCACCGCGCCCGGAATCTGAGAATCTGGCTTAAATGCTGCTCCATCGAAACCCAATGCGGCATCAAATTTACCAGGCCCCCAGCTATTCAGAACAAGTTTGACAGTATCTTCATCAACCCCCAATAAATTAACATACGGCTGTAAATTAGGTGCCAATGCAATGATCGCACCAACATTTAGATCGCGATTGGCCCAGCCATCCAGGCGATGGCCGATTCCCGGCGCAAAAGAATCATCAACGGTCGAATGACACAACGCACAAGTAATCCCGATTGAGGTCATGTTGTTCCCATCAAACCGCCCTTTTACGCCTAGAACCGCATCCTGTTTAATTAAGGTAAGCGTGGTTGCCGGGTCAGTGAGATCCACCTCACCACGCTCAAGAGCTCGCTGTAATCGTCTGGGAAGTGCACTAACATCAACTTTCAGACCCACTGCGAATGCAGTTTTTGGATCAACAGCCTGGGAAATGGATTCATGGAGCCTCAACGTATCGCCCCAAAACTTTTCATCCCCAAATGTATCAAAACGGAAGATCTCTTTCCCTTCTTCCAGCGTCCTGAGCGCATTCTCAAGTTGACTGTCATTCGACCTGCCGCGATCTCTCGCAGAGCTGTATGGAATAACAAAGACGAAACTGATCAGACTTACTACGATAAAAATAATACATTGATAACGTTTTGACATAATAATCTCCGATTAGTGGTCGTTCTGGCCCAAGAGGCCGAAATATTTTCACTCTTTACGGTATATCACTACGCCACAGGCATGAGACGCATGCTTTGCACATGTGTCAATTCATTATGTCTGCGGAAACAACGTGTAAGATTTGATTTTTATTCAGAACATACACGTTATCCAAACAACAAGCATATAGAATACTAATACACAAACAATAACTTAGATAAAAATAACACTGATGTTCCACGGTAAAGCAGAACGATTCCTCCATCCCATTCTTTCTAATTTAAATTAAATTAAAAATTATCTAAGCTAAATACAGACAAGGAACCATTCCTGGAGGCTTTTGCAAAAGCCCTCGCCAGAAGTTTTCGACTTTTGATTATAAAGAGTTAATTTTTAAACTATTGGGGCTTTGTAAAGGTCTCTCCTAATATACTGTACACAAAAAATATTTGAATTTCCAGCCATATTAAAATGCCTTGATGAAACAGGTTTGGGAAGTATAAGCTTATGATGGAAAAAGCGATGTTGCCACTACAGCTGCTGAATTGATGTTTAGCCACTCAAGTGAGGAAACCATGTCCAGAATGCCCTTTTCATCTTTATTAGTTGAAGTGCTGGCCTGCACAGCCTGTAAAGCCCATTTACCGCTCGACCCTCGGCCAATCCTTCAACTGGATCCAGAAGCAAGTATTCTGATTGCGGGGCAAGCACCCGGCAGAAGAGCTCATAACTCAAGGATACCGTTCAATGATGCTAGCGGGAATCGCTTACGTGAATGGTTGGGCATAACATACGAAACCTTCTATGACCCCAAGCAGATCGCTATTTTACCGATGGGTTTTTGCTTCCCCGGTTCAGGACAATCGGGAGATTTGCCCCCCCGACCCGAATGTGCCCCTATTTGGCGCACAGCGCTTCTCAGACACCTGCGACATCTGAAAGTTACTCTAGTGCTCGGGCAATACGCGCAAACATATTATTTTAACGAAGCGAATCTTTCTGTCACTAACCGGGTTAAAGCATGGCGCACCCACTGGCCGCACATAATCCCGCTACCACATCCAAGCCCGAGAAACAATCTTTGGCTACGCCGGAATCCGTGGTTTGAAGCCGACGTACTTCCAGCGCTTCAGGTACATCTGTCAAACATACTTGCTCAGAGACTTTTACAAAAGCCCCCACCGAAAGTTATATAATCTTGATTATAAAAGATTAATTTTTAAGCTATTGGAGTTTTGCAAAGATCTCGCTCAATGAATGAGAGTGCGTGAGCACTTATTAACTTATTATAAGGTTTCTACCCTTGCTTAGTTGCAGTAGGCCGCGATATTCTTTTTCGCCTTTTCTATTTTCTCATCCCGCATATGACTATCAACATAAACAATTCCTCCTTTTCCATCAGGTATAGTCAAGCGGGGTGACTCCCGGAATATTTTCAATCTACCTTGAGCCTCGTTACACTTCTTTTTATTTTCTTCAGCCTCAATCTGTCGTTTATTCTCAGCTTCTCGCCTGGCAAGCTGTCGTTTCTCGAATTCCAACTTTTCTTCAGACAAACTTTTTCCAGTATTAGTTTTATTATTGTCATCGAATCGCGGTGGCATCGATTGAATACTGAGCCCCCTGTTATCCTGGGTGACATCTGATGGCGGTGGCAAATCGGAATATTGCATATGACCATTTTTATCAACCCACTTATATATTTGAGCCTGTGCAACGATGCTTAATACAAATAGTAGCGCTGGCAGCAGGATATGTCGCATATTTCTCTCCGGAAAGAATCAAGATAAATTCAGCCTTTTCACAACAGGATGTCACACGATGCTTAGTCACATCAAAAATAGTGGTTTCATCTTGCTGGATCAGTTGATTATTACGTATAGATCATGATCACGATTGGTCCATTCTTTTAATCCCATTTCTTTATCCTGTCAGATTCTCATACATTGACCAATTCTCCCATTGATAGCTATCATTTCAACAATATGAATAAATGTTATTGCCAGATTACAATTACCAGCTTAAGTTTCTCAGAAAGAGATCTTTGAAAAACCCCAATAATTTGAAAATTAATCTTTAATAATCAATATTATATAGCTTATGGCGAGGACTTTTGCAAAAATCTCAGAAAGCATGATATTCATCAAAATCTACTTTACTCATATTAATTCATGAAATATTCGCGCTTAGTTTCGCTATAATAGCGCTTTGCAAAGGATTGTTAGTATGCAATTGATTCAAAAAGCACTCACCTTCGACGATGTTCTATTGCTCCCCGCCCATTCAACGGTTTTACCGCGGGATGTAAGCCTGAGCACTAAACTGACACGAACAATTTCCCTGAATATTCCACTCGTATCCGCCGCAATGGATACCGTCACTGAGGCACGACTTGCTATTGCAATGGCACAAGCAGGTGGCATCGGCATCGTTCACAAGAACATGCCGATAAAATCCCAGGCAAAGCATGTGGCGCAAGTCAAACGTTTTGAAAGTGGCGTGGTTAAAGATCCCATTACTATCCCTCAGGATATGACCGTACGTGAAGTACTTGAACTTATCCATTTACACAAGATTTCAGGACTGCCCGTTGTAACTGGCACCCAATTGGTCGGCATTGTTACGAATCGAGATCTTCGTTTTGAAACCAAGCTAGATCAGACGATTAAGAATATCATGACGCCAAAAAACCGGTTGGTCACGGTCAAAGAAGGGGCAACTCGTGCTGAAGCCATGGCACTATTGCATCAACACCGGCTAGAAAGAGTCCTGGTAGTTAACGAGAATTTTGAACTACGTGGCTTGATTACTGTAAAAGATATTATCAAGACATCGGAACATCCTTGTGCCAGCAAGGATGACCAAGAACGATTACGCGTCGGTGCTGCCATCGGTGTTGGCGAAGGCAGTGATGAACGTACAGAAGCACTGGTCGAAGCTGGAGCGGATGTCATTGTTGTTGATACCGCACATGGGCATTCCCAAAGTGTACTTAAACGAATAGAGTGGGTTAAAAAACGCTTCTCACACATTCAGGTTATTGGCGGCAATATTGCAACAGCAACAGCGGCTAGAGCGATGGTTGACCATGGAGTTGACGCTGTGAAAGTCGGAATTGGACCTGGCTCGATTTGCACCACACGCATTGTCGCAGGTGTCGGCGTGCCACAAATCACTGCCATTCACAATGTATCCGAAGCATTAAGAGGAACCGGTGTGCCGATCATTGCCGATGGTGGTATCCGTTATTCTGGCGATGTTGCTAAAGCAATAGCAGCAGGCGCTAGTTCCATTATGCTAGGCGGTTTATTTGCTGGAACAACCGAATCACCCGGAGAAATCGAGTTATTTAAAGGACGGTCGTATAAAAGCTATCGCGGCATGGGTTCACTCTCTGCTATGGAGCAAGGATCCAGCGATCGTTATTTTCAGGAAGCTGAACAAAAAAACAGCAATAAATTAGTACCTGAAGGTGTGGAAGGTCGCGTTCCGTACAAGGGCAGTATTACTTCAGTTATCCATCAGCTTACAGGTGGTATGCGTTCCAGCATGGGTTATCTGGGATGTAGCACAATTGAAGAAATGCATACTAAAGCCGAGTTCGTTGAGATCACTTCTGCTGGTATCCGTGAATCGCACGTGCATGACGTACAAATCACTAAAGAAGCACCTAACTATCACGTTGATTAGAAACGATCCTATATGCACCAGAAAATTCTTATTCTAGACTTTGGTTCTCAATACACACAATTAATTGCGCGGCGTGTGCGAGAAACCAGTGTCTATTGCGAACTACATCCTTACGATATCAGTCCACAATTCATTAAAGACTATGATCCTAAAGGAATCATCTTATCGGGTGGCCCCGCATCGGTCACCGAAGATGAAACACCCCGTGCACCACAAATTGTATTTGAGCTAGGCATTCCGGTATTGGGCATTTGCTATGGTATGCAAACGATGGCAGCACAATTAGGTGGCACGGTTGAGACCGCCCGGATAAGAGAATTTGGCTATGCTGAAGTATCCACAGCAACAGACGGCAGCTTATTACAGAATATTCAAGACCGGACTAACACTAAAGGTCAGAATATTCTGGATGTCTGGATGAGTCACGGTGACAAGATCGTAACATTACCACCTGGCTTTAAGATCATGGCATACAATACGGCCACCCCTATTGCGGCAATGGCGGATGAAACACGTCAGTTTTATGGCATTCAATTTCATCCTGAGGTTACCCATACCTTGCAAGGCAAAGCGATTATTGAACATTTTGTTCATGATATCTGTAACATCGATTATAGCTGGAATATGCCCAATTATGCGGAAGAAGCGATTGGCAAAATTCGCTCTGCCGTGGGTAATGATAAAGTCATTCTAGGTCTATCAGGTGGCGTTGATTCATCTGTAGCCGCTGCATTAATACATCGAGCAATTGGCAAACAATTAACTTGCGTATTTGTAGATAATGGCTTGCTTAGGCTCAATGAAGCCAAACAAGTCATGGATATTTTCACAAGAAATCTAGATGTTACGGTTACTCAGGTTGATGCCAGTCACGAATTCTTTAAATATCTCCAAGGTGTCTCGGATCCAGAAACAAAACGACGAATTATCGGGCGAGAATTTGTAGAAGTATTTCAAAGAGAATCGGCCAAAATTACCGATGCGAAATGGCTTGCGCAAGGAACAATTTATCCTGATGTCATCGAATCTGCCGGTAGCAAAACAAATAAAGCACATACTATCAAGTCACACCATAATGTAGGTGGTCTACCCGAAACACTGCACCTGCAGTTACTCGAACCATTGCGTGAGCTATTCAAAGATGAAGTTCGCGAACTCGGATTGGCTCTCGGTTTACCCCGCGAAATGGTTTTTCGCCACCCTTTCCCCGGACCCGGCCTAGGCGTCCGTATTTTAGGTGAGGTGAAACACGAATATGCTGAGTTACTAAGACAAGCAGATGCAATCTTTATTGAAGAACTGCATCTTTCCGGCTGGTATGAAAAAACGTCTCAGGCATTTGCGGTATTCTTACCAGTAAAATCCGTAGGCGTCATGGGTGATGGACGCACCTATGACTATGTTGTAGCACTAAGAGCCGTTCAAACTCAGGATTTTATGACGGCTAACTGGGCGGAACTTCCCTACTCCTTATTAAGTAAAGTTTCTAATCGCATCATCAACGAAGTACGTGGTATTAACCGCGTCGTTTATGATATTTCAGGTAAACCACCCGCTACGATTGAATGGGAATGATCACGCGTTAGGTACTAGCTGGCACTAAACAGCATTTAATAAGATGCAAATCCATGATTTTATGGAATTTTTTTAATATTGCGCCATCTGGCAAGGTTTGGCAGCGCCGATTCCGTCGCATTAAGCGCAAAAAAGCATATTTCGAATGAGTTGGCATGCTATCCCTTTAAACTAGACGGATTTACTCTGCCAGCCCATAAAATTGCTCAGCAAAAGATATCTTGCCAGCTCCCTCCATCATCATCTGACCTTTGCTAATCATTTGCATTAGTTCGATGCCAGCCAAGATGTTTTTAGATGATTGAAAATATGAGATCTTTGCAAAACCCAGTTTTTAAAATAAAGCCCACAAATATGGTCGTTACTTTGAATAATTGATGTGTTTTAGCCGATCATAATCATAAAAACTGCGGAATAAGCGATTTATTATCCTGATTTGCTGCGCGGATTCAATTTCGAAGTGCAACGCCTAACGGTGATTTGATGTAGCGAACCGTCTTTCCGAAGAATACCTCAAACGGGGTTCTGAATCCAAGCACTTTGCGTGGTCTATGGTTGAGTCTATCCACCGCCCATTGCACTTGTTCTTGAGTAGCCTCAACCAATTCCATCCCCTTGGGGAAATACTGTCGCAGTAGCCCATTACTGTTCTCATTCAAGCCACGCTCCCATGAATGGTAGGGATGGGCGAAATAAACATCCGCATTGAGTTCCGCCGCGATGGTTTGATGCTCCGCGAACTCTTTCCCATTGTCGAATGTCATGGTGTAGCACTTCCCTTTGTGAGGGCGCAGTAGCCGCGTTACTGCCGCCGTCACACCCAACGCATGTTTGTCGAGAACTCGGGCTGCCAGAATGTAGCGCGACCTCCTTTCGGCCAATGTGACCAATGCGCCTCGGGGGTTCTTGCCGATCACGGTGTCGCCCTCCCAGTCGCCTATGCGACTCTTCTGTTCCACAATCACCGGACGTTCGTCAATGCCAATCCGGTTCTTGATTGTGCCTCGGCGCTCTTGACCACTCGCGTAACGTTTCCTGCGCGGCTTCTGACAGCGCAAGTGCCGCCACAGGTCGCCACCACGGCGCTTATCTGCATAAATGTGCAAGTAGATCGATTCATGGCTGATCGGCAACCCGCCTTCCAGAGCAAGCCGCTGTGACGCTTGTTCCGGACTCATGTCCTGTCGAATCAATCGCTCAACTTCCGTCCATTCCAACAATGAGTGACGCTGTGCATTGGCGCAATTTTTTCGACGTTCGTCCCGTAATTCCTGAGCCTGCTTGGGATGCCAACCACGTCGACCCTTGTTCCGTCTGAATTCCCGAGAAATCGTCGACTTGTGTACGCCCACTTCATCCGCAATTTGTGATTGGCTCAAACCTGCCTTCTTCAAGCCAGAAATCTGGTATCGTTGCTCTCTGGTGAGCTGCTTGTAGTGATTCATCTGTGCTCCTTTTACTTGGTCGTTTAAGTAGCTCCGATACTACCGCAGCTTGCCTATAAACTTCCTTACAAAAGTTGCACTTCAAAGTTGAATCCGCCCTGTTTAAAAAGCAGACGTTTCCTGTATTACTAGAGTCTTTTGCAAAAGCCTCGTTGATTGATAGCAGTGGTCTCAACCACCACCAAACCATTATCATCAACCAACGTGTGTTGTTTATAACCAAACATAGATTTACCACCTTTCCTTACCCAACGAGCATCTGTATCTACACCGGGTTGATTGACTTCGATGACTCGCATGGTCGCTTGGGCAGAGGATTCATCATCTCGCTCTTCGCGGTCGTTGACCACTTCATAGGGCGGCTTAGTCTTCGGTTTACGTGGGCTATGTGTGATGCTGGCATCAATGTGACAGCCTGTTTTGACAGTGACATTAAGTGCATGGACTTGCTGATTGATTTGTTCCAACAGATTATCCCATGCCTGGGCAGCTGTTAAGCGTGTTCTGAAACGAGACAGCACTGAATGATCGGGAACATCGTCTTCCAGAGACAGGCCTAGAAAGCGCATGACGTACAGATTGGCATTAGCCATATCTTCAACTGCCTCGTCACTGAGGCCGTCATGCCAGATACCAACCAACAGCATTTTAAGCAAGAGCAATCCTGAATAGGCTGGGCGACCCGTAACATCAGTTGCGGGCGCATAATGCTGACCAATCGCTTTTTCGATGGATGCCCAGTCAATCAGATCATCAATTTGATTCAGAGAGGCTTTTGCAAAAGCCCTCACCAGAAGTTTTCGACTATTGATTATAAAGGATCAATTTTTCAACTATTGGGGTTTTGCAAAGGTCTCTCAGAAAGTTTCCTTTGCGGATGCGGCGCACGGCATCAAAATCTGAAAAGCTCACAATATATACTCATCTCACTGATTAAAAGTAGTATTTTATCATAAAAGCAGTTGAATATACCGTCTACCGTCAAAAGGTCTCCGATCGTGAAGCATGGGCTTTGATCGATGATGATGAAAAGTTGAGGCTGAGCCATAAGTATTGCCGTAAGCACAGACCTCAGTTTCGTGATGGAACCTAGAACCCAGAATACCGTAGGGCGATACGCTCTCGTGAAGCTCTTGAACTGGAGGCTAAGCGCCTGCTTAGCCAGTCGGCTCAGCCAGAAAAAGTAAAACCCCATACCGGAAAGTTGGATGTCGACCGCTTCATTATGAACCTCATCGCGCAAACAACACTACAGCCTGCTGATGAAGATAGGATCAGAAACCTGGCGCGTCGACTCGTCAACTACCGCATTTCAGATCGAAAAAAACAGATTCTGATGTTGTTGGCTACTGGTTTCAAACAGGTCGAGATCGCCCGGCGGTTGAAAATCAGCCGACAGGCCGTTTCAAAAGCGTTGGCTACTATTCCTGATGAGTTCCGTTTAAATGCGCCTTGACGCACAACCATATTGTGCATACAATAAATGAAAAATGATTAGGCAGTATGGCGATTGAATTTAAAGACACATGGCTAGAAGCCTTTTACGAAGCCGATCAGAGTTACAAAAAGATACCTAGCACTATTGAAAGTGCACTCTTTAGAAAGCTACAGATTTTGGATGCAGCCACACAGGAATCCGACTTGAGGATTCCACCAGGTAATCGCTTTGAACATTTGCAAGGTAGTTTATCTGGGTGGTGTTCCATCCGTGTGAACAAGCAATATCGACTGATTTTCCGTTGGCAAGATGGCGTCGCACTGGATACGTATTTAGACCCGCATGCGTACAGAGGCTAGTGGAGCATTTTTGGAGGTATAAAGTTATGAGAAATACAAAACGTCGCCCAGTGACTGTTGGGCAAATGCTGACGATAGAGTTTCTGGAACCCATGAACATCGAAATTAGCGAGCTGTCAGATGCCATGGGCGTGCATAGAAATACCTTGAGCCGCATTGTACACGACAAGGGTACTCTAACCGCTCCTATGGCTATCAAGTTAGGTGCAGCACTCGGTAATACCCCAGAGTTTTGGCTCAATATTCAGCATGCGGTAGAAATCTGGGACGTGCGGCACCGAGCTTATGAACAAGAAGCCAAGAATGTACGCCGAGTAAAGCCGCACCTAGAAGATGGAAGTGCGGCAGCGGGCTAGTAGCTAATTGATTTAGAAGAATAGACCAACGCGTGTATGAGTATTAATATACTCTTCAAGACCTTTGCAAAACCCCAGCAGCTGAAAAATTAACCCTTTACAATCAATAGTAGAAAGCTTTTTACGAGGACCTTTGCAAAAGTCTCATGATTACTATTTTGATTCTTCGCCGTCCACGTCGGGTTATCACGCAAAAAACTGTAGAAATCATCTCTGCGTTGCTTTAGTTCTTTTTTGTACCCTTAGGGTGTTTCTTGTCGTAACTGCGCATATCACCATGACAGTCAAAGCACAAAGGAATAGCATTATCAAACGTATCATCACCGCCTTCACTTTGTTGAATAATGTGATGAGCTTCCATCTTAAGATCTTTGAATAAATGACATAAGCAGAAATTCCTTCTGCAAGCTACTAAAGCATCATTTTTAACTTGTTTCCAAGACACTAAATACCTCCCCAAGTATTAATTAAAGCTAACGCTGCCAACACCGGCGAGCATAGCGAGTCCAGCCAGCTTGCTGACTTTTGTGATTGGTCTTGTTATGCATTTTTTATAACCGTGACAATATTGAAAAATAGGGACTAAACATCTCTCTCTAAGAAATAAAATGATCATTTTACATGCGTCAGCTTATTGTATCTCCATAAGCAACAATGTATTTCGATTGCAACTACTTCTCTATTCTTTACTTCATATGTATCATCCTGTACCAAGATAGAAGTTTAAATTTAACTTTATAAAACTTCGAGGTAGTATTTGAAATTGAATAAATAATGTTCGAGATCAAAACCAAAATGGTATTTAGCAAAAGGTAATGATACGCATTTAATTATTCAATTAAGCACATCACTGTCAACCTGAGAGAACGGATTGTTAATGTGGTTATTTGCTTCAGATATTTTTATTGAACTATCTGAGCAGCGTAATAAACCGCTATCTTCAGAGGAAAAATACTAATGAAACTCAAGACATTATTAAATTCGCCATTAGTAATATCTCGATCACCTATGGATTTTTTGTTGATATTAGCAATGGCATTATTGATCGCACCAGCGGTAGTAACCGCAGCCGGGAATAAATATGATATCCAGCAAGTCGCTGCGGCTAAAGTTAATAATTGCAAATTTATAGCCAATGTTAAAGGTTCATCTGGCTACGGCGTGACTCATGTCACCGTCTGGAAGAATAAAGGGAAACATAAAGCCCTGGAGCAAGCATCCAAGCTAAACGCAACCCACGTGGTATGGAATAACGATGCAACAGGATATGGATCAGGTCCACGTGTATCTGGCAGCGCATATTATTGCGACGGACCTGAAAAAATGGCAGGTGCCACCAGTAGATAAACAGATAGTCAAAAGTCTGAATAATAATTACAAAGTTAGCCTGAACAGGAAGAAAGTTTAATGCACTACCTTCTTCCTGTTTTTTTATTACAGAATAGAACTTCCTTCTTGATAGGCACCCCAACCCGCTATATTCAGTCTTATCAGACAAATACTTTACTTTAATTCAATGACCATACCCGATTTCCACATCATCAACTAAATCGGTGCCAGTATTCAGACTAGCGGTAAGGCAAGTTAAATAATCACATCATTAAATAACTTTTATTGCAAAATCATTCTGATTTGCTGCGCTATTCTCAATTCATGTCATTGATAAAGACCGCTGCATAACTGTTATCTCGGGCTGGATAAGATTTTTAAGTGTTTGATTTATCGATGCTGCAAGTAATCAGAAAAGCTCAAAAACACAGTTATGCAGCGGTCTTTGATATAATATGAGACCTTTGCAAAACCCTAATAGTTAAAGAATTAGCCCTTTATAATCAATAGTAAAAAACTTCTGGCGAGGGCTTTTGCAAAAGTCTCAATATAACTTTAAGATAATAGCTACCTCAAGTACTGAGCCAGAAATTAGTTTAGGCTATATTTCTTTCAATTCAAATTTACACAAGTTACAAAAGCTCTTTAATACGCTGTGAAATCACCAACGGACATTAGAAAGCTCCAATCCTTCAAAGATTATAGATCCAGGTTATTTCGCCAGCACATCATAATGCTAATATGTATGCTGCTTGAATTTTTAGATCAGGCGTCCATACTACAGACAGCAACTAGTGCTCAAACTTTCGAATAAATGCAATCCCACTCCCGCCTGCATCATTGATCGACTTCGCTGCAGCTTAACGAGGCCAAGACTCCATTTTCACAGAGAGATCTTTGCAAAACCCCAATAGTTGAAGATTAACCCTTTATAATCAATAGTCTAAAACTTCTGGCAAGGGCTTTTGCAAAAGTCTCACAGGATGGAACTGTCTCGTAATGTAGGATTTACCCATTTTTTACTATACAACTTATTGATTGTTAACACCTTAAATTTTGTAAAATGCTATTACGAGACAGCCCCAGAATATGTTGAGTACGCGCGATTACGGTGATCTTTCTGGCCCGTTAAGAGGATAAAAAAACAGGTCAATTTGAGGTTTATACCAGCAACACCCGCCACTCTCGGTTTTACTGAAATCGCATCGGTCGTACGGCAGCGCAACGAAATACCATCCTGTCACGTCCCGAGTGACGGTGGTAGTTGTCAGTCTGGCTACTTTGAATAAAGTATGTACATAACCAAGCCTACTCTCAAACATCACTTCCTGTTCTTTGACTGGATAAAGTCGAAATCGGTAAGCGCACTTGACGTCCATACTTCACATAATACAATAGCGCTGTTTAGTGAAAACCACCCGGGACGGCAAATCAAAACCGTTTCATTACCTCTCCGGCCTAAAGGCTGAGGTTTCTCGGAGACTTTGAATGAATGAAAAAATACACATACAATCTCCAATTATCGGCTGGCGGGAATGGATAACCCTGCCAGATCTTAACATTCAAAAAATTAAAGCAAAAATAGATACTGGCGCAAGAACCTCAGCATTGCACGCCTTCTGGGTTGAAGCCTATAGAAAAAAACATCAACAGTGGGTTAAATTTGCCATTCATCCCGATCAATATAATCTGGATATCGTGCTTGAATGTGATGCGCCAGTAAAAGATCGACGTATAGTTACGGATTCCGGTGGGCATAAGCAGCGTCGCTATGTCATAGAAACACTTTTTCGGCTGGGACCATGTGCTTTCATTGCAGAATTGACACTGACTAACCGTGATACCATGCAATTTCGCATGTTACTGGGTCGTACAGCGATTAATAATCACTTTCTGGTTAATCCTCGTGCTTCTTATTTGCAAGGGCGACTCTAAAAATCAAATTATATCTGCGCATATTTTATATACAATGCCATGAACTAGAAAGGATATAGCATGAAAATCGCAATTCTATCCCGCAACCCCAAGCTTTATTCCACCAAACGACTGGTCGAAGCCGCAACTGAGCGAGGACATGAAGTGAAAGTACTGGATGTGCTGCGTTGCTATATGAATATTACCTCTCATCATCCGAAAGTTCATTATCGTGGAGAGATATTAGAAGGCTTTGATGCTGTGATACCCAGAATCGGCGCTTCCGTTACCTTCTACGGCACGGCTGTGTTACGACAATTTGAGATGATGGATGTTTTCCCATTAAACGAATCCGTTGCCGTTACACGTTCGCGTGACAAGTTAAGATCGCTGCAGTTGCTGGCACGTAAAGGAGTTGGCTTACCCGTCACTGGATTTGCACATAATCCAGATGATATCCAAGGCTTAATCTCGGAAGTTGGCGGCGCACCACTCGTGATTAAATTATTAGAGGGAACACAAGGAATCGGCGTTGTCCTTGCCGAAACCCATAAAGCTGCAGAAAGTGTTATCCAAGCCTTTATGGGACTCAATGCAAACATCATGGTACAGGAATTTATTAAGGAAGCAGGTGGAAGCGATATACGCTGCTTTGTAATCGGCGATAAGGTTGTTGCATCAATGAAACGCCAGGCACCAGAAGGAGAATTCCGTTCCAATTTACATCGCGGTGGACAGGCTTCACTCGTCCGATTAACACCAGAGGAACGCTCAACAGCCGTCAGAGCCGCGAAAATTATGGGACTGAATGTCTGTGGCGTTGACTTATTACGCTCCAATCATGGGCCTGTCGTCATGGAAGTCAACTCATCACCCGGATTACAAGGAATTGAAACTGCCAGCAATAAAAACATTGCTGCATTGATTATTCAATTTATCGAAAAGAGGATCATCTCGCTTGAACATGCTGTAGATAAATCCCGAACCCGTGGGAAAGGATAAACAATGACCACAGAATTGATCATCAATAACCAACCCATAGAGCCAGGTTGCAACATCATGATCGATTTACCATTACCACGGCTTTACACGCATACTTTGATGACCATGCCCATACATGTTATACGTGGCAAAAAGCCAGGCCCAAGACTATTCGTTAGTGCTGCGATTCACGGGGACGAACTTAACGGTGTCGAAATTATAAGACGATTACTAAAACAGCCAGCCCTCCATAAGTTATGCGGCGTCCTTATTGCAATACCAATGGTCAATGTTTATGGCGTCATTCAGCATTCCCGCTACTTACCTGATCGACGTGACTTAAATCGTTCTTTCCCTGGCTCCAAAAAAGGTTCCTTAGCATCTCGACTAGCTGACTTGTTTATGACCGAGATTGTAACGAAATGTACCCATGGTATCGATTTACATACGGGTGCAATTCATCGCAGTAACTTACCGCAGATACGCGCAAATCTGGATGATGCGGAAACCCTCCAGCTAGCTAGATCTTTTAATGTTCCGGTATTGCTAAACTCAAATCTACGGGATGGCTCTCTACGTGAATCTGCTTCCGAATTTGGTATCCCGATGCTGCTGTATGAAGCAGGTGAAGCCTTAAGATTTAATGAAGTTGCCATACGTGCCGGGCTTCGCGGAATTCTGGACGTCATGCGACATTTAAATATGCTGACTACCCGAAAAGTACACAAATCCAGCGCAACGGAACCGTTTATTGCGCGTTCCAGTCAATGGATCAGGGCGCCGGAGAGTGGTATTTTCAGGGCAGCGAAATCTTTGGGCGTCAAAGTGAAAAAAAATGACGTATTGGGCGTGATGAGCGATCCCGTATCAAATTTCGAGGTACCGGTCATTTCTCCTTGCGGTGGCCTGATTATAGGCCGATCCGAAATACCCCTCGTCCATGAAGGCGAAGCCATTTATCATATCGCACAATTCCAGGATAATCGAGAAGTTGCCGAACATGTTGAAATATTTAATGAAAATATTTCTCCAGAATCAGAACCTGACAGTGAAATCCCAATCGTCTAATATGAGTGCAAAATTGCTATGAAGACTTCGAGGCCTTTGCAAAACCCCAATAGTTGAAAAATTAATACTTTATAATCAATAATATAGAACCTATTTGGAGGGCTTTTGCAAAAATCTCACTTCTTATTAGTAACACGCTCATGATTCACCCCCCTACTCCTATCTTCCCTGAAATATCACAGAGTATTTCGATAGCAAAATTATGGGATATGCTGATCCGTCGCATTGCTATCCAGAAGAGATTTTTGCAAAAGTCTCTTCAAATTTAGCGCGGCATCGTCACAAGATACACTAGAAATATCGCTTCATTCCTCTCCGCTGTGCAAATCAGATGTATCGCTCTCTGGAAAAATACCTCATGATTACAGCACCCAATACCTTTTGAATGATAAACAAAAGACCGCTGCATAACTGGTTATCTCGGGCTGGCAAGGTTTTTAAGTGTTTGATTTATCAATGCTGCAAGTAATCAGAAAAGCTCAAAAACATAGTTATGCAGAGGTCTTAACAATATAAAGACCGCTGCATAACTGGTTATCTTGGGCTGGGAAAGATTTTTAAGTGTTTGATTTATCAATGCTATAAGTAATCAGAAAAGCTCGAAAACACAGTTATGCGGCGGTCTTATATATACTAACTCAAAGCCAATCCGACAGATATATCAAAAACCTAGCAACCATTAGATCAGATCCGGGCCAGTATTATTTTGTAATATTATTAGATTGATGACTTATTATAAATCTTAAATAACTTTACGAGCTCGTAAGAAAAGTAACATAGATAGCAATCCAAGTCCGAGTAAACCAAAAATATTGGGCTCAGGTACATTTGTCGTAGTCATGTTTACCGGAAAAACACCTGAATCAGAAGTAGTAATTACGTTCGGTGCCACTGTTATGCCCGCTGTGGCTGTATTTTCCCCATCAAGTGTGTATGAGCTAACCTCACCATTAGATGCTCCAAAAAGACTAGCCAAATAAAAGAAATCAAGAGTGACGTTATTGCTTTCAAGTAAAATACTACTCTCTATATTTTCATTAATGGAAAAATTAACAATATCAGATGCTGGGCTGTTTTGATTGCCACTAATCTGTCGAAAAAAAACCGGTGCAATGTCACCCGGATCATCCTGAAGCGCATTCCCAAAGAAATTGGTATGGTCTACAAGACCTGTCTCGAAAACTGCAACGGCAATACTCCAGCCTAAAAAAGAACTGTTAGGTGTATCACCAATAATCGTTGCATTAAGAATGGCATCTAGCCCAAAAGAAATATCTACATTTGTCCCCATGCCATTCCGAAAATTAATCGTGTCGCCCATAGTACCTTGCGCTGAACTCGAAACGCTAGATCCATTGCCTTGCGCAAATAACGACATTTCTCCTGTTGACAAATCTACTGTAGACCGTGCATCATCATTAAATTGAACAGCCTTACTAGTAGCACCGTTCAACATCAAACCATCGGTGACTTGACTTCCAAAAGTAACAACAGGACGAACAAAATAGGCCTGTGTATTGGTAGAAATTAATATAACTATTGTTAATATAAACCCATGTACTATTTTTATTTTTGAACCCAACACGTTTCTTCCCTCTTCATATTTTTTTATAGATATACCCCTGGATAAACTCAGGGCTCTATGCTGTTCGATGACAACTCCTCATATACAGAAAAAAATTACAGTTAATGAGATTTTTGCAAAAGTCTCTTAATGTATATAATATTTAATAAGCAAGAACCATGCCTGAAGTTATATTTTCAATGTTTTCATAATGCTACGAACAATGTAATTTGATACATATAACAAAGTGTAATAAATATCGACGCTAATAAGCCTTACTAAGATTAGATACAATGTTCGAGATTTTTGCAAAATCCCAGTAGTTTAAAAATTAACCCTTTATAATAAATAATCAAGAGCTTCTGGCGAGGGCTTTTGCAAGAGCCTCATGAGATTAAGTATTTTCTGTGAATCCTTAAAATGATAGATCATCAGCCTACATAAAATTACTAAATCGCCATACATACTCTAAAAAACAGTGATTGTTATTATATCGGTTAGCAATAAACAAGTAGCTGTGCCAAATTACTCCGATTCTGGAAAAATGATACCAAGCAGCATATACCAGATTTCAGTATCTACAAAAACACTAGGATGTTATATTTAAAAAATTGTTACCCCTACTACTATTATAGCTAATTCAGTTTCAGATCAATTTCAGACCTTAAACGAACCAATATGCTCGATATGCCTCATATCAAATCCAGGCAATTATCATTAAAAGTAAGCTCCTCCAGGAAAAAACACCATCCTGGCTGGATACGCATATTGATGCTACTCCCAAGTCTACTGATCGTGTCCTGCGCCATGGGCCCCGACTATTTACGGCCACATATCGAAACCGCCGATCAGTTCCGTATGAGCCAGACAGAAGGACAATCTATTGCTAATCTTCCTTGGTGGGCACTCCTTCATGATGAAGAGCTCCAACGCCTCATCAGTCAGGCTTTATCGGAAAATAAAGATCTTAAACAGGCAGTAGCCAGTGTCGAGGAGTTCCAGGCTCGCCTGGGAATTACGCAAATGGATTTCCTTCCGAAAATGGAAATAGGAGCCAATGCACCAGCCTTTGGCACGCTTGGTGGATTTCCCAATCCCGGCTTTCCGACACCTTTCAGTTATTTCGGACAAACAACACTCAATTGGGAACTGGATATCTGGGGCAGAATTCGTCGTGCCAATGAGGCCGTCCGTGCAGATCTACTCGCACGTAAGGAAAATCAGCGCGCGATCATTCTGACGCTAATCAGTACCGTAGCACAATCCTATTTCGATCTGTTACAGTTCGATATGCAGCTGGATATTGCCCGACGTGCACTGACCTCGTGGGAGAAGTCAGTTGCCATTTCCCGTGCACAGTTACAAGGCGGACTCACTTCCCGCCTGGATTTAGATCAGTTCGAAGCAGAGCGCGCCAATGCTGCTGCTCGAGTAGCTGGGTTTGAACGACAAATTGTTCAGAAAGAAAACGAACTGAGCGTATTGATCGGGCGCAATCCGCTGCCAGTTACACGCGGTCACTTATTAACGGAGCAGCTGATTCCACCCGAAATCCCGGCTGGATTACCGTCCGAATTACTGCAACGGCGACCGGACATTTTACAAGCCGAACAAATCCTGGCAGCGACGACTGCTCGAATCGGAGTCAGCAAAGCCGCACGATTTCCCAGATTCTCAATTACCGGATTACTGGGTGTAGCCAGCCCGGCTTTGTCTAATCTATTGCTTTCCGGCAGCGAATTTGGTGCAGGTGGAATCGGACTGGCAGGTCCATTACTCAATGCGCAGAGCCTGGGTTTTGAACAACGGGCGGTAGAAGCACAAATGAAACAGGCGCTGGCACAATACGAACAAACGATCCTTTTAGCATTCAAGGAAGTCGAAGATGCGTTGATCGCTATTCGCACCGCCAATGATCAACGCAAGGCGCAGCAAGAACAGGTGAAAGCGCTGCGATCAGCTTTACATGTGGCCGATCTACGCTACGAGGGCGGTATTACCAGTTATGTCGATGTACTGCTTGCCAAACGTAATTTGTTCGATGCTGAGCTCTCCCTCACAGCAACGCATCGTTTCCATTTGATATCCATCGTTCAGCTCTATAAAGCCTTGGGCGGTGGGTGGGTGCCATAATCATGGATACATCATCAAAATCCATGGCAATTTAAAATAAAATACTTTTCCGCACTTATGCGGATTTCGATACTCTAAACTAGATGGTAGGTGGAGAGTTTTTTAATTACGGTTGCCTTGCTACTCATCTTATAGGCTATTTAACTCACTGGAATCCATGATTGATAAGCACACATCACCATTAATGATTTTAGCCTTTCGGACAAGAACGATTATTGTACGCATGAATCTCGGGCTACTTGTCGGGCTGTTCTTAATTTCGCTGGCGGGCTGTTCAGAAAAAGCATCTACAGATCTACTCCCTCCTATCCCTCAGGTAGAAGTTATTACCGTGACAGCCCGAACGGTTCCGGATGAACCTGAGTTTATCGGACAAACCGAGGCCTTTCGCCCCGTCGAGATTCGGTCTCAGGTAGCCGGAATTATTAATAAAATTTATTTTACTGAGGGTCGGAACGTAAAAAAAGGGGATAAACTTTACCTGATTGATCCCGTTCCTTTTAGAGCTATTTATCTTAGCAGCGAAGCGAGAGTTGCTCAGGCCAAAGCCCGACTGGTTCAGGTCAAACAGGACCTGGCACGTGTTCGCCCCTTACTGGAACAACAGGCTGTCAGCAAAAAAGATGTCGATGATGCCGTAGCTGAGGTATTGGGCACTGAAGCCACGCTGAGGGCTGCACAAAATGATCTGATTAAAGCGAAATTCGACCTGGACAATACGCTCATTAGCGCACCCGTAAATGGCCGTATCGATCGCAGCCGTTTCTATGAAGGACAGCTCATTTCGGCTCAAACCACCCTTTTGACTACGATAGATCAACTGGATCCCATGTACGTCAACGTAAATATTCCCGAAAGCTACCTTCTTCGACGCCGCCGCGAGCTGGCTGAAGCCAAGGTACAAAGACCGGATATTTTTAAATTACATGGCGTGATGACTTTTTCGGATGGAAGCGTATATCCGGAAGAGGGAATACTTGACTTCGCAGCAACTACCCTGAGATCTGAAACGGGCACCTTGCAGGGACGATTTAAGTTTCCCAATCCGGAAGGCGGTTTTTCTCCCGGAAAATCTTATTTCTATCCCGGACAATTCGTTAAGATTCGCCTGAAGGGCTACATTCGACCCAATGCGATTCTGATCCCGCAACGAGCTGTTCAGCAAAGCCCTGCAGGGTCGTTTGTTTATGTCATTAATGAGAACGAAGCAGTCGTATTCCGCTCAGTGAAAGCCAGCGCATGGTATGGAAAAGAATGGTTGATCGAAGACGGTCTTCATGTCGGAGAACGCGTGATCGTAGCAGGATTTCATCGCATTCAGCCTGGAGTGCAAGTGGAAGCCGTCCCCTATCAGGATGAAAAGACGCTTGATCCCAATGTTTATCCAGAAGAAATCACTCAAAAATCACCATGAATTCCCATTTCTTTATTGACCGTCCAATTTTTGCGGCAGTTTTATCGATTCTAATCGTGATATTCGGTCTGGTTTCTTTGCGAAGCTTGCCAATAGCGCAGTTTCCACAAATCACGCCACCCATGGTACAGATTGAGGCAGATTACCCGGGCGCCAGTGCAGAAATTGTCGCTGAGGCTGTGGCGCGGCCGATCGAAATACAACTCCCTGGTATTGATAACCTGCTTTATTACGATTCTACCAGTACGAATGATGGGCATATGACAATGCGGCTTACATTCGAAATTGGGACGGATGTCGATATCGCACAGGTTCAGACACAGAATCGGCAACGCCTCGCCGAACCCCAGTTGCCCGATGAAGTCATTCGTCAAGGCATCAGTGTAAAGAAGGTATCACCGGATTTACTGGCAGTGATCATGTTGAGTTCGACCGATCCCAGGCACGAAGCGGTTTTTCTCTCAAACTATGCCTTGCTTCGGGTTCTCGATAACATTAAACGCATCCCCGGCGTCGGCGACGCCATCATCTTCGGTGCGCAAAATTATTCAATGCGGTTGATCCTCGATCCCATCCGCATGGCGCAACTCGATATTACACCCACTGAAATCGCAACTGTGGTACGCGAACAGAATCGAGACTTTCCTGCCGGAAGAATCGGGCGCGAACCCACCTCCAAGAACACCGAACTGACCATTCCCGTGATTACACGTGGCCGGATGAGTGAAGTCAGTGAATTCGAGGATATGATCGTTCGAGCATATCCAGATGGTTCCATGATCCGAATGCGCGATATTGCACGGGTAGAACTGGGCGCTCAATCCTATGACCTCGAAGGAAGATGGAACGGAAAGCCGAATGGATTCCTTCTGACCTTTCTTTCCCCTGGGGCTAATGCGCTCGACACCATCAAACAGATTCGCCAGGAAATGGAGAAACTAGCCAAAAGCTTTCCGACAGGCGTGTCCTATGATATTCCGTATGACACGACCACATTTATTGATGTCTCCATTAAGGAAGTGGCAAAAACACTGGTTGAGGCTACGCTCCTGGTCATCCTGGTGGTTTTTCTTTTTTTACAGAGTTGGCGTGCAACATTGATCCCAGCCCTCGCCGTTCCAATTTCCCTCATTGGAACGCTGGCAGGCATGGAAGCATTGGGATTTTCAATTAACACGCTAACTTTGTTTGGCATGGTATTGGCCATTGGCATTGTGGTGGACGATGCAATTGTTGTCGTGGAAAATGTCGAGCGCCATATTACCCAAGGCGGTCTTTCACCCAAAGATGCAGCCAAAAAGGCCATGGATGAAGTAACGGGACCCGTGGTTGCGATCGTCCTTGTGCTGGCGGCGGTATTTGTACCGGCTGCCTTTTTGGAAGGAATTACTGGCGAATTATACAAACAATTTGCAATTACGATCGCGCTCTCTGTCGCCATTTCCGGATTTGTCGCGCTTACACTCAGTCCCGCACTTTGTGCCCTGATTCTTAAACCCGGCCACGGCGCACCTCACGGATTCTGGAAAATATTTAACCGCTCGTTTGATTGGATACAAACACGTTACGTTGGAGCGGTCAGTATCCTCCTCAAACGATCGATCATTGCTCTGGCCGTTTTTGCCACACTCATTGCTATTATTCCTGGACTGTTCAAGATAATTCCAGGCAGTTTTCTTCCAGAAGAAGATCAAGGTTATTTTATTACGATCTTTCAACTACCGGAAGGGGCTTCCAAAACACGTACGACAGAGGTCCTGGAAAAAATAGAAACCTATTTTGGAGCAAATCCAGCGGTTCATTCGACGGATGTTCTGGTCGGCCAAAACTTTGTATTCGGTACACGAGGAACGAATCAGGCGACAATGTTCGTTCCGCTACACCATTGGGATACCCGTCCAGATAGCAGTGAACAGGTTCCAGGCCTGATTGCAGCAGCCTATGAAGAATTTGCTAAAATTCCCGAAGCGATGATTCTGGCGTTTAATGCGCCTACTATCCCAGGGCTCGGTTCCACAGGCGGCTTTTCACTCCAGTTACAAGATCCCAGTGGTGGAGATTTTACTGAGTTTGCGACCGTCGCTCAGGAGTTTGTAGCCAAAGCTGTAGCGCATCCAGCCATTGCGGCTGCCAGCACCAATTTCCGTGTCAGTACACCTCGACTTTACGCTCAGGTGGATCGGGAACGGGCAAAAGCACTGGGTGTTCCTATTTCTGAAATCTTCGATACCATGCAGGCTTATTTCGGAAATCTATATATCAATGATTTTGTAAAATTTGGCCGCGTTTATCGCGTGCAAACAGAAGCACTACCGGAATATCGATCCAACCCAGAGGATATCAGCAAAGTTTATGTGCGCGCACAAAATGGCACCGAACATACCATGATCCCTTTGGATTCCGTCGTTTCCACTCAATTTAGCAGCGGCCCCGACCCGGTAACCCATTTCAATGGGTTTAATACCGCCCTTATATTGGGCGGCGCCGCACCGGGCTATAGTTCAGGACAAGCACTGGAAGCACTGGAGCAGACCGCCGACGAAATACTGATACCGCGTGGTTTCGCAATTGACTGGAGCGGAATCTCCTTTCAGGAAAAAAAGGCCGGAGGAGAATCCATCCTGGTATTCACCTTTGCCTTGCTGATGGTCTTTCTGGTATTGGCTGCCTTATACGAAAGCTGGTCCATTCCATTCGCAGTCATCCTCGCGATACCCTTCGGGGTTTTAGGTGCATTACTCGCTATCTGGGTTCGAGAATTGAACAATGATATCTATTTTCAGATTGGCTTAATAACCCTAATCGGGCTGGCCGCAAAGAATGCAATCCTGATTATTGAATTTGCTAATCAGCGGTATACTGCGGGCGTGTCACTAACCGATGCAGCGCTGGAAGCAGCACGTCTTCGTTTTCGCCCCATCATCATGACATCCATGGCTTTTATTCTTGGTGTATTTCCCCTTGTCATCGCTTCTGGAGCGGGAGCAGCAAGCCGACACTCTATCGGAACAGGTGTATTTGGAGGCATGTTGGCCGCCACATTCTTGGCTATCTTTTTTGTACCCTTATTCTTCGTTATCATCGGAAAGATGACACGACGCACTCAACATCCAACAACCAAGATCAGTAAAATAGAAAAGAATAGCGTTTCTTCTACAAAAAAAGAATGATAACCATTTGATTCGTTGAGACTTTTGCAAAAGTCCTTGCTAGAGATTTTTTACTATTGATTATAAAGGGTTAATTTTTCAACTATTGGGGCTTTGCAAAGGTCTCCCGGAATCATACAATGAATACAATTGAATCATGGAAAAGTGATTAATGGGTGGTGACTCGACTCATAACATAACGAAATTTCCCCGATTTTTCCGGCGGAATCTGCGCGACCCGCTCCACAAGAATATTCACTTTCTGACCAAGCCTTGCTTTGAAAGCCTGTTCAATCCTCCGAACCAATTCCGAATCAAGATTAGTCTTTGTCACTAACCAAACCGTTGTCAGATTTTTACTTTCCTGAATGATTTTAAAAGCATCCACCTGTGGAAGGTCACGCAAGATATAAATCAAAGCGAGACCATGCATTACTGTACCATCCTGCGTCACCACAAAATCAGTGCTGCGCCCCTGTATCTCCCTAATAAGCGGAAGCCCCCGTCCACAAGCACAAGCCTGACTATCAAGCACACCCATATCACCCGTCTGATAACGAATAAACGGGAAATCATCGGTGGCAAAATGAGTGACTACAATTTCTCCTGCCTGTCCAGGCGGTAAAGTATTGCCTTGTGTATCTACAATTTCAACGAGAATATCTTCCGCGGTGATATGCATACCCCCTTGCGGACATTCATGGGCAATAAAACCTGCATCGCGAGCGCCATATCCATTTGCTACCGGACAATTGAATATCTTGCTGATCTGTTGCCGTTGTTCATCATACAAGCGTTCAGAAGTTACGAAAGCAACCCGGATACCCAAATCATCCATGCGTTGTCCTTTTGCCTCGGCATGACGTGCAATGTGTGACAAGGCCGAAGGGTAACCAAACAGCATTTTTGGACGCATTATTCGGATTTCAGCAAGAAACTGATCCAATTTTTGTTCTGACATCTCAAAGGCAGGCAATAATTTTGTTTTCAATATGCGATCACGGATACGACGCAAGCGATCTTGAGCACCCAGCTCAATCGGCGATCCCCAGATTACGATCTCCGGATCCCCAATATCGACATTCCACCAGCGTGTGGCACGCCATTTTGCTGCGATATCATGACTGATACGTCGTTTGCCTATAAAGAAAATCAGGGGTTCACCACTAGAACCGCCTGTATTAAAACGTGCCAGGTCTTGTGCCTGACTAGATTTCAAAGCTTCTAAATTTGCACGAATAATCGATTTATTTAGCCGTGGCAACCGCTCCAGATCAGTCAAGGACTGAATTGATGCCGCATTAAAATCTAATTCAGTAAATAACTGTTGATAATAAGGTACTCGTGTTTGCACACGTGATAAAAAAGAACGTAACCTGGAAAGCTGAAAATCATACAAACGATCCTTATCCCACCATTGAGTAATTTCCATCTGCTTGCGTACAGCAACGCTATCATGCTGCTTAAGACGCTCATGTAAAGGAAAAAAAAGATTGGATACCAATGATGTGTATGGGCTTCGCTTGATAATAAAATCCATTTTTAATGAGTCCATCAGTTTTTTTTGTTATTTAAAGCTTGTGTATATACCCTGATCAAACGATTTTTTACACTAGGCCAAGTGTATTTCTGTATCGACTCCAAACCTGCTTTACGCATCTTCTCTGCCATATCTGGATCTTTAAATAGCTGTAATATCGCATTAGACATCGCTACTGGATCCTGTGCCGGCACCAGCAAAGCTGTTTTACCATGTTCCACCAGGTAAGGCACACCGCCAACATGCGTGCTTACCACCGGCACGCCACTCGCCAGTGCCTCCAGTATCGAAATGGGCATATTATCAACCAGACTGGGATTGATCATTAAATCGGCACAACGGTAAAGTTGAGCCATACAGTCATTATCGATTCGTCCAGTGAAAGTAACTGCTTCTTGCAGTCCTAGCTCCGCACTCAGGTTTTCCAACATTTGTCGTTGCGGGCCCGATCCGGCAATAGTTAAGTGCGCATTATGAAAAGTATTTTTGACCAAATGAAAAGCGCGCAAAGCGGTCGCATTATCATAGATAGATTCCAGATTGCGCGTCAAAATGAGGTGAGGAAAATTCCTTCTCGTTGTATTCTTTTTACCTGATTCAGTAAAAAATCTGCTAAGGTCAATAATATTGGGCACGATACTGGTTACAAATCCCCTCTTTTCGAATACAGCCTCAAGAAAACCCGAAGGGACAACAATGGCATCAGTCTGATTTAAGCTGGGTTTCACCCAGAAAAAAGACTGTCGAAAAAATGCCTCGGCTTCTCCACCTCGATAATTGACAATAACCGATTTCCCTTTAAGTTTGGCTATCCAGATAGCCGGTGCGGCATACAAATGCCAAGACCAACCGGAATTAGCCATAATGTGAAATAGCTGTACCTTGCTTGCGGCTTGCCAAAGATGAATCAGATAAGGAAGAAGCCGAAAAAGCGCTCTCAATCCTTTTATGTTGCCAACCCAGGATGGCCGATAAGGTGCATTGACTTGGATCAGCTCTACTGTCATTCCTTCTGTGCGCAATAATTTTTCTAATTGTTGGGTTTGATTCGCCATTCCTCCAAAAGGAGGCGGTAATGGCCCAACTAATCCGATACACAGTGCTGCTGTCTTCACATCATCTCTCTCTGTTTGTAACAAGTGATTCATAGACCGCCTTGTAACGCGATACACTAACTAGCCAGTTACGCTCGGTTTCTACAAAATGACGTCCAGCCTGGCGTAAAGCAGGCCATTGCTCCGGGCTACTCAAGAGATCACACACTTTATCAGCAAGGGATTGCGGATCACCTGCTTTGAATAATAAGCCCGTTTCTCCATCACGTATTAATTCCAGATGTCCTCCCACATCGGAGGCAGCAAGTAATCGACCTTGTGCCATAGCCTCCAGCGGTTTAAGTGGCGTAACCAGATCAGTCAGGCGCATGGATAAACGTGGGTACACTAAAACCTCAAGTAAGTCGTAATATTTCTGTACCTGCTCATGCGGAATACGGCCAGTAAATACAACTTTATCTTGAATACCAAGATCTTTGGCAAGCTGTCTTAGTTTCTCATCTTGAGGGCCACCTCCCGTCAACAATATACACAACTCCGGTATTCTGGCTATCATTAAAGGCAAAGCACGCAACAGAATATCCAGGCCTTCGTAGGCATAAAATGACCCAATAAACCCGATCAGTCGTTTATCTTTTAAGCCCAATTGATTTTTAAATGTGGTGTCTGCTACACCGCCCACAGAAAATTTATCAATATCTACGGCATTAGGAATAACAGTCACCTTATCGGACGATATCCCGCGCTTAACGATATCATTTCGTAATCCTTCGCAAATAGTGGTAACAGCATTGACACGCCTTACCGCGTAACTTTCAAGCCAACGAGTAAAACGATATCGCAATCCCCACTCACGATTGGTTCCATGATCAACAGCAGCATCTTCCCAAAATGCTCTGATTTCATAAATAACTGGAATACCTAAATGTCGACCAACGCGTAAAGCGGCGATGGCATTCAGTGCGGGAGAGTGTGCGTGAAGAACATCCGGTTTAACCGTTTCAACCACTTGACGCAAGCGACGTGTCAAACTATCGATAACGATTAGCTGTTTTAAAACAGGTAATTTAGCTGCGAAACTGCCCACAGTTGGAGTGCGATAAAAATGCCAATCATCAATATATTCTTCGTCTATTTGATTACTTCCTTGCTTGATGCTCGTTATGTGGAAGGTCTCCCATCCCAGTAAATGTTGCGCTCTGAGAATAGAAAGCGTACGAAAAGTATAGCCGCTATGCAGTGGAATCGAATGATCGAGAATATGGAGAATTCGCATTAAATTAACTTAAGTAACTTATTATCTATCATCAAACTGTTATGAGAATAAAAAAAGAAATTCTATCACTTCAATCTACTCGCCCCCTAGCAAAACTTGCGTGTTTCCAGAAACCCATCAATTTCGTTACAAGAAATGAAATGTATCTAATAAGCACGTTTTATACCCTATGTTCATTTTAGAATGGATCTTGTTAAATAACCACAAGAAATTGATTTATAATGTTTTAAATATTATTTCTTATTAAAATAGCTTTATTGCATATAGCAGCATCTGTCACATAAGCAAGACAGACTCTTCCGTAAGACATGGATTACAAGTATAATTTAGCCACTTCTTCCCAGATGCTGCCAATTTACGCGGCCTACTGGCAATCTCTCAAGGATTGGAAAAATGAAACCTCCCATTCGTATCGCGATTACCGGTGCAACCGGTCAGATTTGTTACAGCCTGTTATTTCGAATAGCAGCAGGTGACATGTTGGGCAAAGATCAGCCGGTCATTCTACAATTACACGATATCTCAGAAGCGTTGCCCTTATTTGATGGCATAGTAATGGAACTACTTGATTGTGCCTTCCCGTTACTGACTGATATTATCACTACCGATAATCCAAAAACCGCATTTAATAATGTTGATCTAGCCATACTAGTCGGTGCTCGCCCACGTTCTGAAAATATGGAACGTAAAGATTTGCTTAAAGCAAATGGGCCTATTTTTGTTGAGCAAGGCAGGGCTCTCGATGAAGCCGCCAAGCGTAACGTAAAGATTCTTGTTGTGGGCAACCCTGCCAATACGAACGCCTACATTGCAATGAAAAATGCGCCAAATCTCAAACCCGACAATTTTTCAGCAATGCTGCGATTAGATCATAATCGTGCTTTATCTCAAGTTGCTCAGAAACTTTCACAACCGATTTCACGCGTTAAAAAAATGATCGTATGGGGTAACCATTCCGGTACGCAATATCCAGATTTATCTCATGCTATGGTTGGTGACGAAAAAGTAATTTCTCTTATTAAAGATTCTGCATGGATCGAAGATTATTTTTTACCCACCATACAAAGACGAGGCATGACGATTATTGAGGCGCGCCATGGAAAATCAAGTGCAGCAAGTGCAGCCAACGCAATTATCAATCATATGCATGATTGGATATTTGGTACTAAAGATAATGATTGGGTATCGATGGGTATACCATCTGATGGAAGCTATGGTATTGCCGAAGGAGTCATATACGGTTTCCCTGTCACCTGTCATACCGGAAAATATGCAATTGTTGAAGGATTAGAGTTGGATAGTACAAGTAAAGAAAAATTACAAAAAAGCTATCAGGAATTGATAGAAGAGCGAGATGCTGTCCAGCATTTGTTAAATTAATATAACAACTCTTTTCAAAAAAACTCACATGGACTTATTCAATCAGAATACCACTTTATTTACCGAACCCAGATTTGAATCAATCTGGATTGTGTGAACAATTCCTCCGCCGGCTCACGTTTCCGTGCCGCTCTAGCTTCTGAGCAGCCATTACAAATCGTTGGGTGTATCAATGCCTGTTCTGCACGTATAGCAGAACAGGCAGGTTTCAAGGCTATTTATCTTTCTGGTGGTGGCGTTTCAGCTGGCTCACTCGGGCTTCCCGACCTCGCCATAACAACACTTGATGATGTACTGACTGATATACGACGCATTACTGATACTACTAATCTTCCCTTATTGGTAGATGCAGATACTGGTTTTGGTAGCACCCTGAATATTGCCCGTACTGTAAAATCGATGATTAAAGCAGGTGCAGGTGCGATGCATATTGAAGATCAACTCCAAACAAAAAGATGTGGACATCGCCCAGGTAAAATACTGGTCAGCAAACATGAAATGGTCGATCGTATTAAGGCGGCAGTGGATGCAAGAACAGACCCTGATTTTGTTATCATGGCACGTACCGATGCACTTGCATCAGAAGGATTACAAATAGCAATAGATCGCGCCTGTGCATATGTTGCAGCAGGTGCAGATATGATTTTTCCGGAAGCAGTAACCGAACTGGCAGCATATAAGCAATTCGCTGATATGGTAAAAGTACCTATATTAGCCAATATTACTGAATTTGGTAAGACACCTCTTTATACCGTAAATGAACTGTCATCTGTTCATGTTTCTCTAATACTTTACCCATTGTCCGCATTCCGCGCTATGAATAAAGCTGCATTCGAGGTGTTTCAGGCAATACGTAATGATGGAACTCAGCAGCATGTAATTGATACTATGCAGACACGCAATGAACTCTATCAACTGCTCGATTACGATACATTCGAAAGAAAACTAGATTCAATTTCCGTGACTTCTTCAAAAAAATAATGCGTGAAAATAGTGATATACGAGATAATAGAATAAAAAAATCGGTCATGCTGTCTGGCATTGAGGCAGGTAATACGGCAATCTGTACCGTCGGAAAAACAGGCCATGATTTATATTATCGCGGTTATCATATTCATGACTTGGCACGCCATTGTCAGTTTGAAGAAGTAGCTTATCTGTTAATTTATGAAAAGCTACCCACACAATCTGAGCTCACCACATACAAGACAAAGCTCAGAAATATGCGCGATATACCTGACCATATCAAAACAGTATTGAGAACAATACCAGCATCAGCGCACCCTATGGATGTAATACGTACCGGAGTCTCAGCTTTGGGAATAGAATATCCTGAAGGAAAAAATACTGCCATCGAAGAAATACAGCATTTATCCGATCGTCTGCTTGCTTGTCTTGGATCTATTTTACTATACTGGTACCACTATGCTCATCACAATCGTTGCATAGAACTAATAACCGATGATGATTCAATCGGTGGGCATTTTCTACACTTACTGCATGGCAAGCCGCCATCAGCCTTGTGGATTCAATCAATGCACGCTTCTCTTGTTCTCTATGCAGAACATGAGTTCAATGCATCTACTTTTACTGCACGCGTAATTACAGGGACTGGATCCGATTTTTATTCAGCTATTACTGGAGGCATTGGAGCACTACGTGGCGCCAAACATGGTGGTGCAAATGAACTGGCTCTCGAGATTCAACAACGCTACGATAGTATTCAAGAAGCAGAAATTGATATACAACGGCGTGTGGCAAACAAGGAAATTATTATTGGTTTTGGCCATCCAGTCTATACGACCAGAGATCCTCGCAATCAAATCATTAAAGAAATTGCACGACAACTCTCTGAAGATGCTAATCACATGAAGATATTTGATATTGCGGCTATACTAGAAACAACTATGTGGAATATCAAGAAAATGTTTCCTAATCTTGACTGGTACTCCGCCGTGAGCTATCACATGATGGCAATTCCCGTGGCTATGTTTACCCCCCTTTTTGCAATCTCACGTACTAGTGGCTGGACTGCTCACATTATCGAACAACGTACAGATAACAGAATCATTCGGCCTACCGCCAATTATATTGGCCCCAGTCACAAGAAATTCATACCTATTGAGAGACGAAACTAAAGTCTTATAAATTCGAACAAATTAATATTGTCGTCTATTAAATTAAGTCAGACATACTGATGATTTAATAGTTATTGATGAAAATCTATTAGAGATTATAACGTTTTGACGAAATCCAAAACTTCTTGTACATGACCCACCACCTTGACACCCCTCCATTCCCGTCGCAATACCCCTTCTGTATCTAATACAAAGGTACTACGTTCAATACCACGAACTTGTTTTCCGTACATGTTTTTCATCTTAATGACACCAAATAACTTACAAACCGTTTCATCAATGTCACTCAGAAGTTCAAAAGGAAAGTTCATTTTTTCTTTGAAATTTTCATGAGATTTAATGCTATCACGTGAAATTCCAACGATAATACAGTTATATTCTGCAAATTCATCAAAACTATCGCGAAATCCCTCGCCTTCAGCAGTGCAGCCTGGCGTATTATCCTTCGGATAGAAGTAAACAACAAGATTTTTACCAGCTACTGCTGATAGGCTAAACTCTCCGCCTTCAGTTGATAAAAGTTTAAAATCAGGTACAGGCCGGTTAAGTACTAACATGGAAAATTAAGCAGATCTAAGTTCATTTTTATAACCGATTAGAAGAATAGTTTTTTCTCTTATCAGGAATGGAGGAAAACATAAAATCATAACTTCTTGTGTATATGTATACATAGAATTCCGATATTATCATTCGTTAACCCCCAAAACCAAAAATAAGATTAAGGAACCTGTCTGTTAATCTCGATAGCAATATTGCTATCTCCAATCTTAACAGGTTGACTGAAGCCTTGCAGATCGCCACTCGTCGGAACAGCCTGTCCTGATTTCGTAATTCTGGCTTCGACGATGACTTCAGGAAAACTTGACAATTTCATTGCTGGCATCATCGCCATCTCATCCGTCAATGTAAACGTTGCAGGTAAGTCACTCACCTTTAATCGTAAAATTGCCAACGGCATTTTGGGTCCTGTTTTGGCGCGCGCATAGATAAACAATGTATCATTAGATGAGGCTTTAGAAACAAGCGTCTGATTCAACGTTACCGTGCCCATAATCGCAGTATTAGTCGTTGCCGCAACCGCTGTAGTATCAGGCTGCTGGGTATTTACACTCGCTTCCACTGGTTCTGGCTCTGCTATCTTTGCCCGTTGCACTGGTACTTCAGCAGTCTGGCCATTTTGCGCTAACGATCTAGCCTCAGCAATACTTTCGTTAACAGATTTAGCTAACTGGGAATCCGCAGGAATAACTGCCAATAATTTTTCCCAGTGAATCGCCGCTTGTTCGAATCTTGCCTGCTCAAACTCCGCTGTACCCGCTAATGCCAGTGCTTTTGGATATTCCGGATCAATGCGCAATGCCTCATTAATTAACTCCGCCGGCTTGCCTGCTAGACTCCCTTGGTTCTTCATCGCCAGAACATCAGCATAATCACTCAATATCTGAGGATTATCCGGTACCAATTCAACTAACTTCGTATAAGTATTACTGGCGTCATCATAGCGCCCCATTATTGCATAAGTGCGCCCTAGCATAACCCATCCTTCAACATCATCCGGATTATTATTAAGCCTTGTCACAAGATTATCTACTACAGATGAAAAATTATCATGTCCAGCAGGTGACTCATTACTGGCGCGCTGCATTTGTGTTGCATTAGCCAGTTGTGCCTGTGGCAATAAGCCTCTTGTATCACCAATAAGCAAATATAATGACACCGCAGCAAGTGGCAGTGCGAGTACAATAACAGATGACATCGCAATATTGTGAATACTTTTCGTTTTCTTAATCGTCATTTTCTCTCTCTCAGGGACATCCTGTAACATACGCTGTTGAAGCTCTTGCTTACTTCTCTCATATTGTTCCTGAGTCAGAATATCATTCTGTAAATCACTATTCAGCTCGATTAGCTGGTCACGATAAACACTAATATTAGCAGCATCATGCTCCACGCCTTTTAGCTGAGTCTCTCTATTCCTTAATAAGGCAGGAATGATAAATAGTAAAGCTGCAACAATAAAAATACCTGAAATAACCCAGAACGATGTCATACTTTATTACCTTTATTTTCATTCAGTAAAGCTTCAGCCTGTTTACGCTGTGCTTCTGATAGCGATACCTCTTCTATCTGTATTCGACGACGTCTGAGATAAAATATCAATGTCCCCACTCCAATCACAAATAGGAATAATGGTCCAAACCATAACAGCATTGTCGTGGTTTTTATTGGTGGATTGTAGAGTACAAAATCACCATATCGTTCTACCATAAAATCAATAATTTCTTTATCGCTTTTATTCGCCTTAATCTGTTGACGAATTTCCCGCCGTATATCATTCGAGAAATCCGCCCGCGAATCAGCAATCGATTCATTCTGGCAAACCAGACAGCGTAAATCTTCAGTCAATGCAACCATTCTTTTTTCCACTTCGAGATCTTCTGCTACCGGCAAAGCTTCCTTTGACCAACTAAGTGTTGGTATCATGAGCGCAATAAAAAACAGCAGTACTAGTCCGTTCAATCTGTTTAAGTAGCTAGGCATAATACTGTTTTTCTGTTTTGAACCATTCTTAAATATATTAGATAGATTCATTAAGTTTGTCTCTGTAATTCTATTATCAACGGTATGATCTTATTTTCTAATGAATCTACCGTCACAGGGCCAATCTGCTTATGTCTAATAATTCCCTTCTTATCAATTACATAAGTTTCTGGAACACCATACACACCATAATCAATTCCTACTCTACCATCTGGATCAACAATACTGATGGTATACGGATCACCCAACTGCTTAAGCCACTGCTTAGCTGTGTCACGCTCATCCTTATAGTTGAGACCATAAACCGGCACAATCCCTGAATTAGCTAATTGAACCAGTAATAAATGTTCGTCTCGACACGCAACACACCATGAAGCCCATACATTCAGCAGCCATACTTTCCCAAGATTATCCGAAGATGTCATGATTTTCTCAGGTTCGTGCAACTGCTGAAGCTGAAACACTGGTGCAGGTTTATCAATTAATGGCGATGGAACTTGACGTGGATTTAACGTAAGACCGATAAGTAAGAATACCGCCAGCACCATAAAAGCAAAAAGTGGTAATAAATAGCGCATTATGTTTCTCTTGCTTCTGTTATAAGCACAGGACTACCGGCGGTTTTATTATCAACTGGTTGCTCTTTGTCTTCATTTACGGCAACGTCATTTTTCTTACGAATTGGCAAACGATAACGGCGATCTGATACGGCCATTATTCCACCAAACACCATTAATAGACAACCAAACCATATCCAGTCTACAAATGGTTTATGATAGACACGTACCACCCATGCATCCCCCGCCAGCGGTTCACCTAGCGCAACATAGAGATCGCGAAATATACCCGTATCGATGGCCGCTTCAGTCATTGCCATGCCTGATGCATTATAAGTACGTTTCTCAGGCTGCATATTTCGAATTATTTCACCATCTTTCAAGACATCAATCTCACCACGTACTGCTTTGTAATTAGGACCTACAACATCGTTTACTCCATTGAAACGGAAGGTGTATCCACCTACAGTTACGGTGCTACCAACATCCATGCGCACATCTTTTTCAGTTTCATATCCATTTACCACCGTTACACCAATAATAAATACAGCGATCCCTAAGTGCGCAAGATGCATACCGTAATAGCTTCTAGACTGTTTGGTTAGTTTCGTAAATAATCCGCCCGGGCCACTGTTGCTAAGACGATGTTTCAGATTCACTAGAATGGTGGTAATTATCCAGAAAGATAACAGCAATCCAAAACTAACCAGTGGTTTCCACTCACCTATAAAAAACGGCATGATTAAAGCAGTTACTACACTTATTGCAAAAGCCCAGCGCAAACGAACAGCCAGTGCTGGCAAGCTCATTTGCTTCCAGCGTGCAATCGGCCCAACACCCATGAGGAAAATAGCAGGAGTCATTAATGGAACGAAAACTGTTTCAAAGTAAGGAGGACCTACGGATAACTTTCCTAAATTTAGCGCGTCAATAATCAGAGGATAAAGTGTACCCAATAAGACACTACCTGCTGCTACCAATAATAGTAAATTATTTGCAAGTAACAATGATTCACGCGACAACAGATCAAACTTTCCACCTAAACCAACTTTAGGAGCTCGCCATGCAAATAATAAGAGCGAACAGCTAATTACTATAACTAAAAACGCTAAAATAAATACACCCCGATCCGGATCCGTCGCAAAGGCATGTACTGAGGTCAGCACGCCAGAACGCACCAGGAATGTTCCCAACAAGCTTAAAGCAAATGTACAAATGGCAAGTAAAACCGTCCAACTTTTAAAACTGCCCCGTTTCTCAGTAACTGCCAAAGAATGAACCAGCGCTGTCCCAACCAACCAAGGCATAAAAGATGCATTCTCAACAGGATCCCAGAACCACCAACCGCCCCAACCCAGCTCATAATAAGCCCACCAGCTTCCCAACATGATTCCAAATGTCAAGAAGGCCCAAGCAACCGTGGTCCACGGACGCGACCAACGAGCCCAGGTTGCATCTAATTGACCACTTAATAAAGCTGCAATAGCAAAAGCAAAGGCCACTGAAAAACCCACATAGCCCATATAAAGCATAGGTGGGTGAATGACCATACCTGCATCCTGCAGTAGTGGGTTTAAATCACTTCCTTCCATTGCTGCAGGCAGTAAACGATCAAAAGGATTTGAGGTGAATAACATAAATAGTAGAAAACCAACACTCACTATCCCCAAGACACCCAGTACTCGTGCCACCATTTCGTCTGGCAATTGCCGGCTAAATACGCTCACAGCAACTGACCAACCTGCCAGCATTAATACCCATAACAGTAATGAGCCTTCGTGCGACCCCCAAGTAGCCGCAATTCTAAAATGCAATGGCAATTCCGAATTAGAATTCGATGCAACGTTTAATACAGAAAAGTCATTGCTGACAAATGAATATCCAAGACAACCAAAAGCAATCAAAACAAATACGAATTGTCCCTGTACTACAGGCCGCGCCAAAGCGATCCAAGAAGGAATACCACGGGCGGCGCCAATAATAGGTAGCGTACCTTGTGTTATTGCTAGAAGAAGTGCGAGAATTAAGGAAAAATTACCAATTTCTGGGATCATAATTTAATTTGGAAGTTAATGATTATGCGGAAATTACTGACATTCAGCTAAATAAGCTACACTTTCCTTTATATCTGTTTCAATTCTTATTTTTTTATTGTGTCAGTACTGCTTTTTGTGCTTGAGCCGCTTGCTCTAAAGCACTAGCGGCTTCGGGTGGCATATAGTTTTCATCATGCTTGGCAAGTACTTCATCAGCTTCAAAAATACCATTAGCTGCCATTTTTCCCTGAGCGACAACACCTTTCCCTTCTTTGAACAGATCTGGAAGAATACCCGTATAGACTACAGGAATAGTTTTTGCCGTGTCGGTCACGGCAAAACTGACTGCAACATTACTGTCATCCCGTTTTACGCTGCCTTCTTCCACCAGCCCACCAATCCGAAAACTTTTACCTACAGGCGCTTCATTTGCAGCTACCTGAGTCGGACTAAAGAAAAAAACCAGGTTACTCTGGAATGCATTTAATACTAGTATCGAAGCAATGCCTAATGCAGTTATTCCCGAAGCGATCATTGCAAGCTTCTTATGACGCGGTTTCATTATCATTTATCTCTTTTGAATTTGATTCGTAAATGAGACCTTGTTGTTTCTGCAAAGTTCGACGGCGATGTGAAATTAATATAATTTCCCCTATTATGCAGACAAACGCCACAAAATATGAGCCCCAGACATACGCGCCATATCCACCCATTGCAAAAAATTCTGACCAGCTAGCCCAGTTCATCGGATTTTCTCCTTATCTCGTAAATCAGCTACCCACGCCGTATGACGTTCTCGCTCAAGAATAATGACACGAGTGCGCATTAATGTCATAGCGATTGAATACATCCAGCTCGCTAGCGCCATAACAAGCATCCCCATAAGCATAGTAGTTGCCATTGCGGGTGCCTGATTCAGACTAACCGATGCGCCCTGATGCAGCGTATTCCACCATTGCACCGAAAAATAAATGATGGGAATGTTCACGACACCCACCAGTGCAATGACAGCACCAGCTTTATCAGCTCGTCGCGGATCATCTATGGCTGCCTGTAAGGACATAAAACCAATATATAAAAATAATAAAATTAATTCAGATGTCAATCGTGCATCCCATACCCACCAGGTCCCCCACATAGGTTTACCCCACAATGCACCTGTCCATAATGCTATAAACGTAAACATTGCACCAGTAGGCGCAATCGCAGTCGCAATCATGGAAGAAAGCCGTGTGTTAAATGCCAGACCAATACCTGCCCAGAAAGCCATCACCAAGTATAAAAACATAGACATCCATGCAGCAGGCACATGAATAAAAATAATACGGTAAGCCTCGCCTTGCTGAAAATCTGTAGGTGCAACAAAAAAACCAATATATAGCCCTGCTATCAGTAAAATTACTGCAGCAAAAATAAATATCGGGATCATTTTACCTGCAAGAAAATAAAAGCTTGCTGGAGAAGAATATTTATACCAGTTAATTGCCATATTTTATAATTCTTAATATTTAATTCTAAGTGTCCATTTTTTATTCTAAATTTACAGTTACTAATTTTAAACCAAAAATATAAAATCAAGAATCGCTTTCTTTTGGATACCTTAAGGAACTAAAAGTTGTAAAAAAAGAACAAACTTCATACTGAGTTCATCTCTAACCAGATCGCATAAAAATTTCAAATATGCCTTTACTCCATAGAAATACGCAAAGATGACGCCGTTGCCCAAGGCGCAAGCACAAGCGACACGAGGAAAAATGCGCCTAATAATGAGAAATGAGCACTGTATCCAAGTCCTGCTGTACTGGCCTCCACCGCACCAGATCCAAAAATCAGAACAGGAATATACAATGGCAGCACCAACAACGACACGAGTACACCTCCACCACGCAAACCCAGAGTCAATGCTGCACCGATGGCACCGATTAAGCTCAGAACGGGTGTGCCCAATAATAACGATGCGGTCAATACGGATAATGCATCTGTTGGTAAATCATATTGAATGCCCAAAATAGGTGCCATTAATACCAAAGGAACACCGGTTACTAACCAATGAGCCAGCGCCTTTCCCAGTATAAGAAGCGGCAACGATTGTGGTGAAAGCAACATTTGCTCCAAAGTGCCATCAAGATAATCACTGGAAAACATCCTGCCCAGAGATAACATCGAGGCTAATAGCGCAGCAACCCATACGACACCTGGCGCCATCGTCCGAAGCATACTCATTTCCGGACCAACACTCAGTGGAAACAAGCTCACTACGATAATAAAGAAAAATAAAGTAGTTAATACATCTGCTTGCCGACGCATAGCCAGCAACAGATCACGTTGAATTATCCACAGAAACATATTAAGCGAGCTGCAACTGCTGAATAGTTTTAGCCGATATCGCTATTTCCTGGTGTGTCGTCATTACGATCATACCACCCTGCGCCAAATGTTGTTCCAGCATCACCTGAATTATCTTTACTGCAGATACATCGAGTGCCGCTAGAGGTTCATCTAATATCCATAATACTGTCTTACAAACAAGTAATCGCGCTAATGCAACACGTCGACGCTGCCCTTGAGAAAGCACTTTAACGGGTAACGTTTCTCTTCCGCCCAGCCCCATATATTCCAATGCTTCACGAGCTTTAGACTCACTAATCTCAATACCGGCCAGGGCGCTTGAAATACGTAAATTTTCAATAACGGTCAAATCATCCTTAGTGCCACTCAAGTGACCAATATAGGTAATAACGCCATAGTAATCACCACCTAAAGAACGAATAGCATCGCCGTGCCAACAAACTTCTCCAACAGCAGGCATGGTTAATCCACATAATATTCGCAACAAACTGGTTTTCCCGCTGCCGTTAGGGCCATGTACCTGCATCAATTCACCCTCTCTAAGCGAAAAATTGATGTTTTTAAATAGCCTACGATCACCCCGCACGCATGTTAGATTGCTTCCCTGCAACATTACTAGATAATGAAATAAGATGAATAATTATAATGTATTGATAATCTCTGTAGCATTGTATCGATATTCCAGATCAAAGTTAGTCATAAAAGCTCATGATTTCTTAATTAGTTGAAAATAGGGTATTCGATACTAATCGTTTAGCTGCAATCGCTCTCTCTGCAGTTATTTTACCCAAACCCAAGAATTGTTTTTCCTGATTATATAAGCGAACATTGTCTCCTTCCGACAGGCCGACTGTATCAGATCGGTTAGATATAATACGCCCTTGGAATAAAAATGCAGCTGTCATGTCATCCAGGGTTACTGCTGGAAAATTACATAACAGACTATCAACTGGATATAAGCAGTTGTCCAGATGCCCTGTAGTCATGCCCTCAAGTGCTGTTAATGTATACCCTTGGGAAAGATCAAAACGATCAATACTAGAACGGCATAACTTAGTGAGATAGGCACCACCATAGCCCAATGCTTTACCGATATCTTCTGCTAACGTACGAATATAAGTACCCGTCCCACACTTAACAATAATACGTAATTCATCATCGACGAATGATTCAACGTGCAAATCATAAATCACTACTTCGCGAGGCTTTCGCTCGATTTCTTCACCATTTCTTGCATAGACATATAATGGTTTGCCACGGTATTTCAGTGCACTATACATGGGGGGTATTTGTAAAATTTGACCAATAAAACGTTGCAATACATCCCTGCATTCATGCAATGTTGATACGACTTTATCCGTATTCATTCTGCTAAGCGAAGCAATTTCTCCCTCAGCATCGCCTGTTGAGCTGATATACCCCAGTTTAAGTGTCGCCTCATAAATTTTATCTGCTCCTAATAATACTGAAGAAAACTTAGTGGCTTCGCCGAAACAGATCGGCAACAATCCGGTTGCCATTGGATCAAGCGTGCCAGTATGACCAGACTTGGCTGCGGAGAAAAGACGTTTGGTAATTTGAAGCGCTCGATTAGATGTAATGCCATAGGGCTTATTTAATAGCAATACACCACTAATATTACGCTTCACTTGTTAATCAGAGTTAAACGGTGGGACTCAATATGCAACATGAACATCCATATTTTAGATATCGACATGCGATTGATTAGCGCTATCCTCCTGCGCCACCGCCTCATCTATAAGACGCGAAAGACGCACACCGCGCTCAACCGACTCATCATAAATAAAATAAAGATGAGGCACTACTCTTAGTTTCATTCTATGCGATAAATGAGTACGCAAAAAGCCACTCGCATGCTCTAAGCCTTTCTCAATCAAGAATCTTTCCTCTTTACTAGCAAGCGTAGTATAGTAGACTTTAGCATTTCCATAGTCCCGACTGACTTCAACACCCGTCACTGTAATCATACCCACACGTGGGTCTTTAATTTCATTATCGATTAAATTTGCCAACTCACGCTGAATCTGATCAGCCACACGTAACGTACGAGAATAATCTCTAGGCATGTTTTGTATTATCCAGATAAAACACACATCATAAAGACCGTGCCGTTTCTATAATTTCATAAGATTCCAGTTGATCACCCACCTGAATATCATTAAAATTTTTCAACGAGAGTCCACATTCAAACCCTTCCCTAACTTCTTTCACATCATCTTTAAAACGTTTTAGTGAATCGAGCTCGCAACTATGTATCACTTTACCATCACGTAACAATCGCACCAGCGAATTCCGTTTAATAATGCCATCTAATACATAACAACCCGCAATAGCACCTACCTTGGGAATACGGAACAATTCACGGATTTCAACCAGGCCAAGAATATTATCCTTACGATCTGGCGACATCATGCCAGATAAAGCTGCTTTTATTTCATCGACCGCTTCATAGATGATATTGTAATAACGAACATCAACACCACTAGAAGTGATCAGTTTACGTGCACTTGCATCTGCACGTGTATTAAAACCAATCACAACGGCTTTGGAAGCAAGTGCCAAATTAATATCAGATTCTATAATGGCCCCAACTCCGCTATGAATAATATTCACTCTCACTTCGTCAGTAGAAAGCCTTTGCAGCGAATCCGCAAGCGCCTCACAAGAGCCTTGAACATCTGCCTTGATAATCAGTTCAAGTATTTTTACATCGTCTTTCTGTTCAAATACATTTTCAAGCTTTGCAGCCTGTAATTTAGCAAGCTTTACATCACGATATTTACCCTGACGAAACAGTGCAATTTCACGTGCTTTTCTTTCATCATCCAACACTATGACTACTTCACCAGCTACAGGCACTTCTGACATACCTTGAATTTCCACTGGAATAGAGGTGCCAGCTTGCTTGATCGGCTTGCCATTCTCATCAGTCATCGCTCGAACCTTGCCAAATACTGCACCAGCAAGTAGCACATCGCCCCGCTTTAAAGTGCCTGATTGCACCAGTATCGTGGCTACCGGGCCACGACCCTTATCCAATCGTGACTCAATCACGACACCTTTGGCAGGTGTATTTTTGGGAGCCTTAAGCTCCATTACTTCCGCTTGCAGTAAAACGCTCTCCAACAGAGTATCGATACCTTCGCCCGTTTTAGCTGAAACCTCAACAAACATGGTATCACCACCCCAATCTTCTGGCACAACCTCATGTGCAACCAGTTCCTGTTTAATTCGTTCAGGATTGGCTTCTGGTTTATCCATTTTATTAACAGCGACAACGATCGGAATTTTAGCTGCTTTTGCATGGTGGACTGCCTCAATAGTTTGAGGCATGACACCATCATCTGCAGCAACTACCAAAATAACCATATCAGTAATTCTAGTACCACGCGCTCTCATAGCTGTAAATGCTTCATGCCCAGGTGTATCCAAAAAGGTAACCATTCCCTGATTAGTCTCAACATGGTAAGCACCAATATGCTGAGTAATACCTCCCGCCTCGCCACCCGCCACCCGTGAACGACGAATATAGTCCAGCAAAGAAGTTTTGCCATGATCCACATGACCCATTACCGTGACGACTGGCGCACGTGGTTCCATCTTTAATTCAACTTCTGTCGTATTCGCATCTGTTAAGAAAGATTCAGGGCTATCAAGTGCCGCATACTTTGCAACATGCCCTAGTTCTTCCACTACAATCATTGCTGTATCCTGATCCAGCATCTGATTAATAGTCACCATATTTCCCATTTTCATCAATACTTTAATAACCCCAGCAGCCTTAACCGACATTTTCTGAGCAAGTGCCCCGACCGAAATCGTTTCAGGCACCATGATTTCATGAACAATAGGTTCCGTAGGTGCTGAAAAAGCATGGATATTTTGCCCATCGTTTGATGACGATTTTCCATGCTTTTCTTTACGTGTCCGCCACCCCTGACCACTGGTCAAATCGCCCCGTGCTTTAATACCGCGCCGCTTTGTTACTTCATCTTTCCAGTCAGCCTGCTTCGTTTGTTTCTTTTTCTTCTCAACTTTTTCTTCCGCTTTCACCGGTGTTTTTTGTAATGTTCCTTCTTTTGAAACAGATGCTGACTCTGGCTGTACTTGTGATTGTGGTATTTCTACCGGCTCTGAAGTTGCCTCAGATGAGATGGCGATAGATTCATCAGTGGCCTCAATGACTATCGGCGGTGTAACTACAGGTTTGGCCTGCTCCTCTTCTTTATTTTTTACAATAATTCCTTCCCCAGCCTTTTTACGCCTTTGCTTTTCTTTAATTTCTGCTGCCTGGCGCGCGATCAATTCGGCCTGCTTCCTTGCTTCTTCTTTACGTAATGCCATTTGAGCAGCATCTATCACGGGTTCGAACATAGGTGGTTTTGCTTGATCGACCTCTGTGACTCGATCTTTAACTTCATCAGGCACTACCGGTTTTGCCAGCACACGTTTTTTTCTCACTTCCACCTGAATAGTTCGGGCTCTTCCAGCACTATCAGATTTTCTAATTTCAGAAGTTTTCCTGCGAGTCAAAATAACACTGCCTTTTGTATCAGCAGTACCGTGAGCCTTACGAAGATAATTAAGCAACTGAGCTTTGTCTTGCTCCGTCAAACTGTCTCTGGCCAACGACTTATTTACACCGGCCGCCCGAAGTTGCTCCAATAGTACAGCCGGCAACAAGCCCAGTTCATTCGCAAATTGTTCTACACTCATTTGAGTCATCTGTAACCCTTCAACATTCCAGTTTCATACAAAACGAATAGTACCTACTTCATCTTCAGAGAGTGTCTGAAAATTTAAAGTGGTAATCAAAATAAACCATCATACGCTACGGTACAAACGCATAGTTATATAATACATATACAATGCGCGAGAATACATTCTCATTAGCAATCAAAAATCAAAACAATTAAATTAAACGGTAAAAAATAAACAGTTAGTTACAGTTAAATATTCAATCGTGTTTAATGATTCTAGAAACCGCCCATCAAATACTCGCTCGCGCTTTATCTTGACTATATTATTATTCGTTTACTATAAAATGGAAAACTTCACCATTATTATCAATCGGCTACTGCAATCAAACAAACCATGGTTCACGTGCTTTAATAATTAATTGATTAGCACGCTCGATATCTATCCCCGTCATTTCCACCAAATCATCTGCAGCCAGATCGGCCAGATCGGCTTGAGTATTAATACCTTTTGCCGCTAATTCATGCATGATTTTGACATCCATACCATCCAGAGACAATAGGTCCCCAGTCATATGTTCGACCTTTTCTTCATTAACAATAGCATCAGTCAGAAGAATATTACGTGCACGATTACGCAGTTCATTTACAGTTTGCTCATCAAAAGATTCAATCTCCAACATCTCATTGATGGGCACATAAGCAATTTCTTCCAATGTAGAGAATCCTTCACTCATCAATATCTCGGCCATTTCCTGATCGACATCCAATTTCTCGACAAAGAGCTGACAGATCATAGAGGTTTCTTCTTCATTCTTGGTCTGCGATTCTTCTTCCGTCATGATGTTGAGTTCCCAACCCGTCAACTCTGACGCAAGTCGAACATTCTGACCGCCTCGGCCTATTGCCTGTGCAAGATTATCATCATCCACCACAATATCCATACTGTGTTTTTCTTCATCCACCATGATGCTACTAATTTCAGCGGGTGCAAGCGCATTAACAACAAAAGTGGCTGGATCATCAGACCACAAAATAATATCTACACGCTCTCCTGACAGCTCACCAATAACCGCCTGCACTCTAGAACCACGCATACCAACACAAGTACCTATTGGATCTATACGCGAATCATTTGATTTGACAGCAATCTTGGCACGTGATCCGGGATCTCTCGCTGCCATCTTAATTTCCAGTAAATTTTCTTCAATTTCTGGCACTTCCAATTCAAACAATCTCACTAAAAATTCCGGTGAAATGCGTGATAATAATAATTGAGGCCCTCTTGCAACACGATCAACTTTATGCAAATAGGCGCGAACACGATCACCAATACGCAGGTTTTCTTTAGGGATCACCTGATCGCGCGGCAATACGGCTTCAATTCTGCCGGATTCGATAATTGCGTTACCACGTTCCATACGTTTGATAGTGCCGGTAACCATATAATCTTTTCGTTCAAGAAAATCATTTAAGGTCTGTTCACGCTCAGCATCACGTATTTTTTGAAAAATCACCTGTTTCGCCGCTTGCGCACCGATACGTCCAAATTCAATTGGCTCAAGTGATTTTTCGTAAAAATCTCCTAATTTAATCTCAGCATCATGCCCTAATGCTTCATTTAAAGAAATTTGACGAGCAGGATCCTCAACAGCATCATCAGGCACCACTACCCAACGCCGAAAAGATTGATAGTCTCCCGTTGTCCTATCAATCAGAACCCGCGTATCAACTTCTTCTTGAAATCGTTTTTTCGTAGCGGATGCTAATGCCATTTCTAATGCAGTAAAAACAATGTCTTTTTCGACACTTTTTTCACGCGCCAATGCATCTACCAACAGTAAAATTTCGCGGCTCATAGTCCTCCAGCCAAATTTCCATATACCTACAATTTTGGAACCAAACGGGCTTTTTCAAGGTTACTCAGTTCAAGGTCTAACAATTGTCCTTCGACTTCAAGCTTCAATATGCCATTATTTACTTCCCGCAAAATCCCAACGAAATTCCTTTGTCCTTGTAAAGCCACGCGTAGTTTCAGCTTAACCGACTCTCCCTGAAAACGGAGAAAATCAGCTTCTTTTTTTAATAATCTATCTAATCCAGGCGAGGATACCTCAAGCCGACTGTAATCAATATTCTCAACAGCGAGTAACCGACTCAGATGATCGCTAATCAAAACACAATCATCAATATTAACCCCACCTTGTTTGTCAACAAATACTCGTAATAGTTTGCCACGTGCCAATTGTTCCACTTCAACCAACTCATATCCCATTCCAGATAAAGTTGATTCCAGCAATTTGTACAACGCCATAGCCTCGCCACAAATAAAAAAAGGGCTGAAAAAGCCCATCGAAATTACGCAAACATTCTAACAAAAAATTATTAAAGATGAAACATAAACTTCGTTAAATGTAGTGCTTGCAATACTTTAATCTCATCTTCGCTGGCTATCACTTACTAGACTCAAGCAAAAAACCCTTTAACCGGAATCTTGTAATTCATACGTCGTCTTATCAGGCTGCATTGATGTAAGTGTTACAATTTCCTTTCCTAAAAAAGGGGCAGCTTTCTGAAGAAACCAATTTATCGGAGATTTACGTTATGCCCATTATTGAATCTGTTCTTAATGAAACCCGGGTCTTCCCGCCAAATAAAGAATTTTCTGAACACGCTAATATATCCAACATCGCAGAATATCGAGCATTATGCATGCAAGCTCAGGAAGATTACTTAGGCTTCTGGGAAAAACAAGCGAGAGAGCATATTCTGTGGCATAAGCCATTTACTCGAGTATTAGACGAAGCTAACCCCCCATTTTTTAAATGGTTTGATGATGGTGAATTAAATATTTCCTTTAATTGCCTGGATCGGCACCTTACTACTCAACCCGATAAAACCGCCATTATTTTTGAATCAGACGATGGCCAAGTTATTCATTCGACATATCGCGATCTCCATCAACGCGTCTGCCAATTTGCCAATGCACTTAAATCACTCAATATATGTAAAGGGAATCGTGTTGTTATTTACATGCCGATGTGTATTGAAGCAGTGGTAGCCATGCAAGCTTGCGCCCGCATTGGAGCCATTCACTCTGTGGTGTTTGGCGGATTCTCAGCTAAAAGCTTACATGAACGCATTAAGGATGCCGGTGCTGTAGCTGTCATTACCGCTGACGAGCAAGTACGCGGCGGTAGAAATAATCCGCTGAAAGCTACTGTTGATGAAGCCATTGCTCGCGGTGGAACTGAATCGGTAAAATCAGTCATCATTTACAAACGTACAGGAGCAAATATATCGATCGAGGCAACGCGTGATGTTTGGTGGCATGAAATCATTCAAAATGAAAATACCGTCTGCGAACCGGAATGGGTTAATGCCGAGCATACACTTTTTACACTTTACACTTCCGGTTCAACCGGAAAACCCAAAGGGGTTCAACATTCCAGCGCAGGCTATTTACTAGGAACGATTATTAGCATGCACTGGGTGTTTGATTACAAGTCAACGGATATTTTCTGGTGTACTGCTGACATAGGCTGGGTTACCGGTCATAGCTACGTGACATATGGTCCTTTAGCAGTCGGAGCGACACAGATTATCTTTGAAGGAACACCTACCTATCCGGATGCAGGGCGATTCTGGGAAATTATACAGAAACATAAAGTGACCACTTTTTATACCGCACCCACTGCCATTCGTTCACTCATCAAACTGGGTCCGGATTTGCCCGAAAAATATGATTTATCTTCATTGCGTTTGCTTGGCTCGGTTGGCGAGCCCATTAATCCTGAAGCATGGATATGGTATTATAATAAAGTCGGTCGAGCTCATTGCCCCATTGTAGATACTTGGTGGCAAACTGAGACGGGTAGTCATATGATTGCCCCGCTGCCGGGTATTGTACCCCTTAAACCGGGCTCCTGTACGTTACCTTTACCTGGAATTTTTGCGGCTATTGTTGATGAAACCGGTCATGACGTCGAAACCGGTGAAGGTGGGTTCCTGGTTATCAAACGTCCCTTTCCTTCACAAGTTCGTACATTATGGGGTAATCCGGAACGCTTTAAAGAAACCTATTTTCCTATAGAAATGGGTCATGGCAGATACTATTTATCAGGTGATTCTGCAAATTGTGATCAAGATGGTTATTTCTGGATTATGGGAAGAATTGATGATGTCCTGAATGTCTCGGGTCATCGTTTAGGTACAATGGAAATCGAATCTGCACTGGTTGCTCATCCACTGGTAGCAGAAGCAGCCGTAGTAGGAAAACCCCATGAGATAAAAGGAGAATCAATTATCGCATTTGTCGTTATGAAAGATCAGTGTCCGCAAGGTACGGCAGCCATTCAGATTGTTAATGAATTGCGTAATTGGGTCGCTAAAGAAATTGGCCCCATTGCCAAACCCGATGAGGTTCGTTTTGGTGACAATCTACCGAAAACCCGTTCCGGTAAAATTATGCGGCGTTTATTGCGTACACTCGCCAAAGGAGAAGAAATTACTCAGGATACTTCCACACTAGAAAACCCAGCCATTCTTGATCAGCTACAACAAGCCATAAAATGAATTTTTACTTTGCAAACCATACAAATTGTCGTTATTTCAATCGATTCTTTCTCTTGCCGGAATTTCAATGACATCTTCTCTTGTTACTGATTATGATCATGGTATTAGTGCCGTAGATGCACAATATCACCGTCCGGGACGCGCGGCCATTCACCTGATTGTAGAAAATGGCATGGTCGCATTGGTTGATACAGGTACCGCCTTCTCAATTCCTGGCGTTGTGCAAGCACTAAAAGAAAAAAACCTGGCACTCGAAAATGTCGTCTACATATTGCTAACACATATACATCTTGACCATGCTGGCGGCGCGGGAGAATGTATGCGTTGTTTTCCCAACGCAAAGTTAGTAGTGCATCCACGCGGGGCCCGACATATGGTGGATCCTGCCAGACTTATAGCAGGCGTAATCGCCGTTTATGGTGAAGCAGAATTTAAACAAATATATGGCGAAATTCTTCCGATAGATGCGAATCGCATAATCGAAGCACCTGATCAAACCCGTATTGATCTGAACGGCCGAACCTTATTGTTACTGGATACTCCCGGTCATGCGCGTCACCACTACTGTATTTATGATGAACGGAGTCATTCTTTTTTTACCGGAGATACTTTTGGCGTTTCTTACCGAGAGTTCGACGTTGATGGAATGGAATTTGTATTCCCAACGACAACACCTGTGCAATTTGACCCGATCGCAGCCCATGAATCAATAGATCGAATTATGAGTTATAACCCGCACTATGCTTACTTGACTCATTATAGTCGAATTGGCAATTTGCCACATCATGCTATAGCTATGCACAGCTTAATCGATGCTCATGTAGCGATAGCAAAAAGTGCTAACGAAAAAAGTATTGACCGGCATAAAATATTAAAAGCCGCACTAGAAAAGCTTTTGCTGCAGCAGTTGATTCAGCATGGTTGCAAATTATCACAGCAAGCAATCCGTGATTTATTGCGCTCGGATATCAAACTGAACGCCCAAGGTCTGGAAAGTTGGCTCGATCAACCAGTCAGCAGATTAAAACAGTTATGATTCACCCTAAATCTTCCCGCTATCTACAATCAGGCAACAGCATTATGAGCTATGGCCGTATGATCCACGCTTTTCTCCTTTTCCTGAATAATCAATACACTGCTTTACGCTGACTAAGACCATAAATATCTGCCACAAAAAATACGATAATAACCAGTCCAATTTTCTTATTCAGAAAAAATTTTTTTAAAGTTAGAACCATATACTAAACATCTATTTATTGCCGTCTGCCACCTTCTGTCTTTTTGTTACTGTGCAGCTTCCTTTGTATGACGAGAGTGGGCATATTTTAAGCAAATCGATTTCTAACGCATCTCTGCTTTCTACCAAAAGTAGCTACAACTTCTAACCTAGCTTATTTCTTCATACTTTCTGTAATAGAACAATACAGCATTCATTTCCGTTGGATAAATATCCTGACCGCTTGTGATAGTCATCAATAGTTAGATGGATTCCTGCATCGCTATCAGTCTCACAAAAGTACATAATATCTCCCAAAAATCGCCATTAGTTTCCTAATGATAACCAAACAAACATTTAGCATTCGCCTGACGCTTATACTGACGAGCATCGGATCATCACTCACAGCGAATGCGGCTGACATACCAACATTGAATGAAGTAACCATACGAGCCAATACCAACAATCTGATTGGTTCCGCTAACTCAGCAAATGAGGGAACTGTTCTCAAAAAACAACTGAATCAACGCGCAGTATATCGCCCCGGTGAATTACTCGAGACAGTACCAGGATTGATCGTCACTCAGCATAGCGGTGAAGGCAAAGCAAACCAGTACTTTGCGCGTGGCTTCAATCTTGATCATGGCACCGATTTAAGAATAACGGTAGATGATATGCTGGTTAATCAACGTTCACATGGCCATGGACAGGGCTGGGCCGATACTAACTTCATTATTCCTGAATTGGTAGATAATTTGCATTATCAAAAGGGACCTTATTACGCAAATCAAGGTGATTTCTCATCAGCAGGCGCAGTCAGCATGGGCTATATCAACACACTACCGCAGGGAATCGCTAATTACACCACCGGTCAACAAGGCTATATGCGTGGCCTACTTGCAAAATCTCATGAAACAGGTACAGGCAATTTTCTTTATGCTTTAGAATTGCTTAAGAAAAATGGCCCGTGGGAGAAAAAAGAAAAATTCCGGAAATTTAATGGCGTACTACGCTATAGTCAGAATATAAGCAACACTAAATTTAATATCACAGCAATGGGCTACGGAGGAAGCTGGAATGCCACTGATCAGATTCCTCAACGGGCAATCGACAGCCGTTTTGTTTCTCGTCTGGGTACAATCGATCCCAGTGATGGTGGCAAAGCGCATCGTTTCAGCCTATCAGCCGCCCTACAGCATAACAGTCACTATGGCATTACCAAGGCTAACATATATACGCTTCATAGCAATCTTGTCCTCTTCTCTAACTTTACCTATTTTCTAGATGACCCTGTCAACGGTGACCAATTCTCGCAAACAGACAAGCGTTTTCAGTCCGCAGTAAATCTTAGCCATGCCTGGGTAAATGAATTTGCCGGACTCGCATTTGAAAATACCCTGGGCTTTCAATTCCAAAATGATGTGATTGATAACGGTTTATTCAGCACAAAACAGCGTCAAGTATTATCAATCACACGCAAAGATCATATATTAGAAAACAGTATCGGTATTTACTTTCAAAACAGTGTGCAATGGTTCGAAAAATTCAGAACCATTGCTGGTATACGCAATGATATTTATTGGTTTGATGTAAAAAGTAATATTCAGGCTAATTCTGGTCGTGAACATGACAACATCGTTAATCCAAAACTTAGCCTCATCTTTGGACCATGGATCAAAACCGAATATTACTTCAACTATGGCGGCAGTTTTCATAGCAATGATGCTCGTGGCACAGTCACCAGCATAGATCCGAAATCGAATATTCCCATAAAAAGCGTTAATCCGCTCGTGCGTTCCACAGGATTTGAAACAGGATTCCGCACCGCTATCCTGTCCGGCTTACAAGCCTCACTCACATTTTTCCGGTTGGATCTTGATTCTGAATTATTATTTGTAGGTGATGCAGGGACGACCGAAGCAAGTCGCCCCAGCAAACGCACGGGTTTTGAAATTTCTGCCTTTTACATGCCGAATAAATGGCTAATGATAGACTTGGATTACGCGCTGGCCAGAGCTCGTTTTACTGATTCAAGCCCAGCAGGAAAGCACATTCCTTCAGCCATCCAGGGCGTCGGTAAAGCCGCAATCGCAATAGACAGCCTGGGGCCTTTTTTCGGTAGCATGCAATTGCGTTATTTTGGCAAACGCCCGCTAACTGAAAATAATGACGTAAAATCAGATAGCACCATAACGCTTAATGGCCAGATTGGCTTCAAGATAGACAAGAAAGTTCAGATCATCCTGCAAGGTTTTAATCTACTAAATACGCGGGCGCATGCAATTGATTATTTTTATACATCCAGACTACCTAATGAGCCGGTTGGCGGTATAGACGATACACACTTTCATCCTGTTGAAACCCGCTCGTTCCGAGTTGGCCTGATCGCTAATTTTTAATCCTCTTACCATGATCTTGAGAAATGATTTCTCCCCTGAATAAAACACGATAATCCCTGTGAAGAAGAATCCGACCACAATCTAGTCCAGTCTCTACCAAACCACACTCATATAAAATATCATATGACTCAACAAGCTTTTTATATAAATCAAATAATGACTGCAACTATTCTATTGCTGCATGATCAAATTATTGCACGATCAATAATAATTACCGCTGAAATAAAACGTAAATTAAAATGTAAAAGCGAGCATTAAATATTTATTGCGGATTTTATGCATGATCACTTTCATGAGCAGAAAAATATGGAACGCTTTACGATTTCTCTAGACAACCATTTGTCTAAACAGTTTGATGATCTAATACGAGCACGCGGCTACACCAATCGTTCAGAAGCAATACGAGATCTGATACGCGAACAACTGGAAATCGAGCGTCAGGAAAAAAAACATGAAGGTTACTGCGTTGCCACGCTCAGTTATATATACGATCATCATCAAAGTGACTTAGCCAGTCGCATTACCTCTATTCAACATAGCCATCACGATCTTACCTTATCCAGCATGCATATACATATGGATCATGATCACTGCCTGGAAGTCACTGTCTTGCGCGGAATGATTCAAGACGTCACCAATTTTGCCAATCAGGTTATTGCTACACGCGGTGTACGACACGGTAAATTGTATATGGTACCCGTAAAAATTACTCAAGAGCAGCTCTCACCTGCATCGCTGCCACATGCTCACAGTAATCCACTCACTTAACGCTTTATTCGATAAATGGGAGCTGAAAATGTGCGATACAGATGACCCAACCAGAAAACATCAACAACCAATACGACAGAGGCGCTCATTCTTGAAACTGGCAGCAACTTCTACATTCGGTTTAGGTGCTACTGTAACGGTAGAAAAGCTGATCGCCGCTTCTGGAGCAATCAAGACGCCAGCACTGCCGGAAAACATACTAACGCCCGATGCAGCTCTAGAACGACTAATGGCAGGTAACAAACGTTATATTGCCGGACAGTCTACTCCAATGGATTTTAATCTTCAAAGTGCATCCCTGATAAAAGGACAAAACCCTTATGCCTGTATTCTAAGTTGCTCCGATTCTAGAGTCAGTCCAGAATTTTGCTTTGATGAACAATTAGGTGATCTATTTGTAGCACGTGTCGCCGGGAATTATCTCACTACAGATTTCGTAGCCACTCTTGAATATGCTGCAGCGATACTGCATACGCCACTGATTATGGTACTCGGTCATGAGAGCTGTGGCGCTATTAAGGCAGCAATCAATGCCTCAGATAATAATGAACAGTTTCCCGGCCATATCCAAACCATGTCCAGTGCACTAGCGCCTGCAGTCAGAGCGGCGGAAAGAATATCCATGTTTATGTCTGGTGATCGCTACTACAATGTGGTCAAAATGAATGTCATTCTAAATGCACGAGAATTAAAAAAGCAAACGCCGATTCTCAGTAAACTAGTAACAGAGAAAAGACTGCTTGTCGTTGGTGGCATATACAGCTTGGAAACCGGTATCGTCGAGCTAGTAGCGTAACCTATGAGATTCTATCGCTTGATGCCTGATCGCCCATTGTCGTTTTTATGTCAATTTGACGCAATTAAATTTTAGGTTCCGACCAGTATTTAGACATGCCTGCTGCAAATAAAAACATCCACATAACCAAAACAAATGGAAAAGTAAGTGTAGGTAAACCGATTGGGGCTAGAAAATTAGCCAGGCCAGCTTGGCAGACTACGGTTAAAATACCTGCCAATAACGCCAGAATAGCACTTTTCTTCGTAGGCTTAAGAAAAACCCATCCTATCGCCATCATTGTCAAAACCGGATTGAATGCATACAATCCCATCTCAATCAGATTCTGATTTGCCCCTAAAACGACAGGAACGACAACCCCCACAACAGTCCCGCAAAGAGCCATAAAAGCGCCACGCCATGAAGTGATCGCAATACCAATCAAGAACAGAATCCCGACAAGAATATTATCCGCAAACATGACTTCAGCAATGCCTTTTGTTAATGCGGTATACCACATTTTAACCGTATCATCTGTCCAGACTGTAAACCATGCTTCGATTGAAAGCCCCCCCATACCTGCTACTATTGAGGGAATCTCTGGTGTTGGCAGAACAGGACCAGGCGTAAACTTATCAAAGGAATAAACCGCAACCATGAACATCCAGCAGGTCAGCACAAACGGAGATGTAGAGGCAGGAATCCTATAGGGAGTCAGAATCCTGATCAAAGCAGCCAATACGACACTTGATAATATAGCGGCCAATATGACATACAGCCACAGTTGAGGTGAGTATTCAAGAAATAAAAATAAGCAGGGTCCAACCAACGTGCCGTTAAATCCATACAATCCTGCATCAATATCATCTTCAGAGAAGCCCAGGAGGTAAGCGGTAATAGTACTCGTTACGACACCAATCGTCGCAGCCAGGCCCGCTACAAGACCACCAATAAAGAGTGCTATCAGGAAGATCAGGCCTGTCACTGCATTACCACAAAAGAATACCTGCCCCACTCCCCTTAAAATTACACGCACAGGACGCGGCAACGCCTTATCCACTGTCAGTGACCATTCCATTTTAATCACCTCCAAAGAAGCTTTTACTTAGAGATAACAGGTTGTTATGCCTGATTATTTAAAAACATCCGAATTTACTAAAACCTCGGATAGCCATCATGCTTTTCTTAACATGCCTGGGATAGACTAAAGCCAAATATTCAGTAGCGTTACTGCGTTTTCATTTCTTCCAGCAAACCCTGCTTAACAATAAAATCAATAACTGCCTGCACTCCTTCTCCTGTACGCATGTTGGTAAAAACAAAGGGACGCTCACCACGCATTCTTTTCGCATCACGTTCCATCACGCTCAGATCCGCGCCAACATGTGGAGCCAGATCGATCTTATTAATGACAAGCAATGCCGAACGCGTAATGCCGGGTCCGCCTTTACGCGGTATTTTCTCGCCTGCAGCGACATCAATGACATAAATAGTCAGATCGGAAAGTTCCGGACTGAATGTGGACGCAAGATTATCACCCCCCGATTCGATCAAAATAAGATCAAGATTGGGAAAATCCGCACTCATGCGCGAAATGGCTTCCAGATTGATTGATGCATCCTCCCTGATTGCAGTATGCGGACAACCACCTGTTTCAACCCCCATCAAGCGCTCGGCTGGTAACGCATCAGCGCGCAACAGGATTTCCAGATCTTCTTTGGTATAAATATCATTAGTAATCACCGCCATTTCATAACGACCACGCATCTTCTTACTGAGTACCTCACATAAAGCAGTCTTGCCAGAACCGACTGGGCCGCCTATGCCAACACGCAAAGGATTCGATGTTTTTTTCATATTAGATTCCGATAAAATCATTCAAGATCGATAAACCCGACTATATTGCACTTCATGCTGCATCGACAATAAAGATAAACCAGGCGCCCAGTTAGACAGCTCATCATCCTCAAGCCGCTGCGCACCATGTGCAGCCGCTTCAATTTCCGAATGAAGTGAAAGTAACAGTCGTTGGCCTAAAACTTGTCCAAGTGGTACGGATTTCACGCAGACAAGTACCTGATTCTCAATCATCGAAAACAAGTAACCCAGCAAAGCAGCCTCATGCGGTACAGCCAGTGCTTCTGCAGCACAAGCAAATGCCGTAGGTAATGGAATTTCTGGCTGATTCGTCATCAGCCCTAATAAAGATTCGTCTGCAATCTTTAAATCCATCACGAGTTTGCCGAGAGAATATCCCATTTGAATGGTTTCTGCGCGAAACTCAATCGTATCGCGGGCAGCAATAAAACGCTCTGTCCAGCGAGTAACTACAGCCAAATCTCCCGTTGAAAATCCTTGTAATAATCGCCACAGGATGGGTGCTTCAAAGTCAGCCACTACAGCCAAAGATTCAGCAATCCAGGCACGCGCCGAGGCCTCATCTTTCACCATCTCCATTTCGATAGCTGCCTCCAATCCTTGCGAGTATGTATAGGCACCAACAGGCAATGATGGACTCGCCAGGTGCAATAAGCGAAGTAGCGCTATACTTTGCATTGCTTCCTCCTATAACTTCAAATTTATCGTGCGATCAATCTGTTGGCACACGAATATCAAAGCAAGCGCATCACACGAATGACTGCGAATACTGCTTTCACAGCAACCACTACCATTCACATCATGATAACCAGCTATAGTTTTAGCATTCAACGTAGGCATCATAATCCTCAAAAATCAGTCGGTCTCATAGCCACCGTTATTGATTCACAACTTAACTATAGTAATAGAAAACTTTAATATCGCGACCACAACACGATAAGGAATGAATTGATAAATTGACTGGATTAATCAATAGTATACTTTTCCAGCACACGTAAAAATTCAGTCCCAAATCACTAAAAAGACTTAATTAAAATAAGAAATAACGTTGCGTTAATGGCAAGGTATCCGCTGGGCCACATGTTAACAGCTCCCCATCTGCCCGCACTTCGTACGTCTCCGGATCAATCTCCATTTTCGGAGTGGCTCCGTTATGAATCATATCCTTCTTACGTAGATTCCGAGTATCCTTAACTGGGATGACCTGTTTACCCAGTTTAAGCTGATCAACCAGGCCCGCTGCAATAGAAGCTTTGGAAGCAAACGTAAAACACGATAAATTGATCGCTGAACCGTACCCACCAAACATATATCGATAGTGCACAGGCTGTGGAGTCGGAATCGATGCATTCGGATCACCCATCAAAGCGGCTGCAATCATGCCTCCTTTCAGAATCACGGTCGGTTTTGCACCAAAAAAAGCAGGATTCCACAAAACCAGGTCAGCATATTTACCCACTTCAATCGAACCGATCGCGTGTGAAACGCCATGTGTAATAGCAGGGTTGATTGTATATTTGGCAATATAGCGTTTTACGCGGAAATTGTCGTTTCTAGAAGAATCTTCCTGCAAGGAGCCACGTTGTATCTTCATTTTATGCGCAGTCTGCCAAGTGCGCATCACGACTTCACCGATACGGCCCATCGCCTGCGCATCCGATGACATCATCGAAATGGCGCCGATATCATGTAAAATATCTTCGGCGGCAATGGTTTCCTTGCGAATACGTGATTCTGCGAAAGAGATATCTTCGGGGATACTGGCATTCAGATGATGGCAAACCATCAACATATCCAGATGCTCATCCAACGTATTACGAGTATAAGGTCGAGTGGGATTGGTTGATGATGGCAAGACATTATCCTGTCCTACTACAGCCATAATATCCGGGGCATGTCCTCCGCCCGCACCCTCTGTATGAAAAGTGTGGATAGTCCGGTCTTTAAATGCAGCAATCGTATTCTCTAGATAGCCACCTTCATTAATCGTATCCGTATGAATAGCAACTTGAACATCATATTTATCTGCGACATTCAGGCAGTTGTCTATAGCAGCATATGTACTACCCCAGTCCTCATGTAGTTTCAAGCCACATGCACCAGCAAGCACCTGCTCCTCATTAGGAGTGGGCACACTCACATTCCCTTTACCAAAAAAACCCGTATTCATTACCATGCCATCTGATGCTTTAAGCATTGAATGAATATGCCACGGTCCTGGTGTACAAGTGGTTGCCGCTGTGCCTACAGCCGGACCAGTACCACCACCCAACATGGTGGTAATACCACTCATCATCGCATCTTCTTCCTGCTGCGGACAAATGAAATGAACATGGACATCAAGCGCACCCGCTGTGACAATCTGACCTTCACCGGCAATGATTTCAGTTGCGGCACCAATCACCATAGTGACATTGGGTTGAACATCAGGGTTTCCGGCTTTACCAATGGCGGCAATTTTTCCATTTTTCAAACCAATATCCGCTTTTACGATACCCCAATGATCCACAATAGTGGCATTAGTGATGACAGTATCCATGACATCAGCATGATTGCGCTGTGACTGGCCCATACCATCACGAATGACTTTACCGCCGCCAAATTTTACTTCTTCACCGTAAACAGTGAAGTCTTTTTCAATTTCTATGAATAATTCGGTATCAGCTAGACGAACACGATCCCCGGTAGTGGGTCCCATCATTTCAGCATAGGCCTGACGAGAAATTTTAAAGCTCATTTTCTACTCCTTATAAGTGCTGAATGGATATTTAATTATTTAAGTTTACCCATTACCTTTTGGTTAAACCCATATACGATCCTATCTCCTGCGAGCTCAACCAGTTCAACAGTCCGTTCCTGACCCGGTTCAAAACGTACCGCTGTTCCTGACATGATATTCAGCCGCATACCATAAGCCGCCTCACGATCAAAACTTAACGCAGAGTTCACCTCGTAAAAATGAAAATGAGATCCAATCTGTATGGGTCTATCGCCACTATTGGACACCTTAATCGTTTTGGTCTTGCGACCTACATTCAGTTCAATCTCTCCAGGTTTAACGATCATTTCTCCGGGAATCATTTCTTCTCTACTACCTCTACTTGCTGCACTCATGATAATCTCCTGATGCTTAAGGAATTGGATTGTGAACAGTTACCAGCTTAGTACCGTCCGGAAAAGTAGCTTCTACCTGAATGTCGGGAATCATCTCTGGGATACCCTCCATAACATCAGCACGAGTCAAAATTTTTGTACCCTCTGCCATCAATTCCGCAACCGTATGTCCGTCACGTGCGCCTTCCAATATTGCACAGGTAATCAATGCCACTGCTTCTGGATAGTTCAGCTGCAAGCCACGTGCCTTACGTCTTTCTGCAAGTAATCCGGCAGTAAATATCTGAAGTTTGTCTTTTTCCCTTGGGGTTAAATCCATCGTTCTCTCCTCAATAAGTAAATAAATTAATAGCTCAATTCTAGGGTCTCAACACCCGATACGCATATTCCTTGCCGATACAGTGTATTTATGCTTATTCTTAAGTGAATCCGCTATCATATTTCCACCTAAGTATTCCACATGCGCGGCACAATCGCCTGACGCCCCAGCATCGCTGGACGCAAGACTCCCCATGTGCGAAGCATTATCCGTCGCGCTATTTCGCTCGAGTTTCCCAGGTAACGAACCACTACGACCGATTTTAATTGTGTGACACCAAAATCACCGATCCCACCCGCAATGACACTCGCTTCTTCCCGCATGGAAGTAATTAATGCAGGCGGTATGGCCTCTCCTACAGCGATCAATGTTGCGCAAACTGTCTTACCAGCAAGCATGAGCGGACCACTCATAGCCCTGCTTCCACCTGATAATCGAAGCTGTTCAAACCAGATTAACTTGTCAGCACGGCGAATACTGGTACGCTGCTTAATTTCTCCCTCATCAAATGATTCACCCGATGCAGTACGGCCAAAACATAAAATTTCACAACCGATATAGGTGGATTCTTTTGCTAACGTAACGCAATGATCCAATTCCACATGTGCCTGATTAAAAAATATGCTTTCCTGAGGTAACCACTCCAGTGACCCGCCTGTCTCAACATCGTGTCTTACCTGCTGTCGTGAAATACGATTATTGCCCTTGTACCATTTCGCTGCACCAGGCGTCGTCATCTGTGTCTTTGCAGCAGCCCCCACCTGGCTCACAATTTTTAACTCATCCCCCCCGACTACACCACCCGGTGGATGCACAATAACTACCTGACACATTTCGGAACCTTCCGGATAAAAAGGCTTTTGCACATATAACTGACCGAAATGATCGCGCCCTACCAGTCTGGTGACTCCGTTGTCTTCTTTAAATTTTAGAGATAGCCTTGCTTGCATTGCCGAATCCACAGGCAAGCTGGATATCGGCTCCGTAGGTTTTTTTTGCACGAATAAATGATCTGTAGATACAGTTGAATTTCCCCAAGAGGAAAAGGCGCTGTCATTGAAAGTTGAATTCATTTTGTATGATTTTAATTGAGTAATCTAATCGTATGACGCCTCCGAGATTGAAGGATAATATCGACCAAGAAAGATAATACCGACCAACTGTCTTCAAATGTGACTTAAAGTTACACTTGATTTTATGCAAAGTAAATAGTGAATATACAGAAAGTTACAGGGGAAAATGTATGAAAATTTTCTTTTTTTTCTTACATCATAGGTGAATAGCAGAGATTCAATATACTGCAGGATAATCGAGAGTACGTTCATCGGTACATGCAACGTACACTGTTTATATTTTGCATGACAATCAGAACAGCCAGGATTCCAATTAAATTAAACAGAAAACCTGGCTCGTGATGGGCTCAAACTTAATAAATTTTTTATATTTGCAGCTGAAACGATAATTTAAAAACATTCACCTTATCGCCAATAGCGCCCGGTGCATAATTCAAACCTTTAGTGAATAAATCACCATGTTGATAGTACGCTGATATACGCGCATTAAAACCATCAATCACATAATTCACACCGCCTTCTATTTCTTCCCGATTACTGCTGTTATCAGGCTGAACGCTGGTAAACCGGCCATAAGGCTGAAATTGACCAATACCCACTTTGACAGGTATCAAATACAGCCCCGTAACGGTCCATGATTTTCCATCAAACATACAAAAGCAATCCGGATCCGCAAATGCCGCCGTATTATAATTCGCATAAAATTGCTTATATTCTCCATTGAGCGTAAAAACACCTCTGTTCTCGGGCATGACTTTTTCAAATAGAATGTCGCCCACAAGGCCCAGAAAGTCGCTACGATTAGCGAGTGAACCCGCGCCATTTTCTTGAAATGAAAAACCGAATGCAAGCGCCAGAATATCTCCGGCTTTTCCAAAGTAAGTGCCACTCGTGTAATAGCCCGGATTATGCTCGGGATTTAGAAAATTATAAGTAACCCGGCCGGCCCACAAGACATTGTCATGTTGATTGGGTCCCGCGTTCGATCTTGATTCCAATCCTCTATAAATTCCTACGGCATAGCCCAGTATGCCTGGAATAAAGCCAGGTTCAAGGTTACCCCAAAGCGTTCCGCCATCATCACGGCCATAGCGACCCGCGCCGCCATTACCGAATTTAGTACTAAAGTCCTGTGAAAAAAAGGGCGTTTTAAACCCATCATGAGTGGCATGATAAAAAGGACCATTCAATTCACCCCGTTCGGTTGGCACTAACATGCGGCCACCCCAGATATTAAAATATCGGTTATATTCAAATTTCCCTACTGCGTCGAGGATACTGTATAACATCTTGGGACTATCGCCTGAATCCGTATTGTTACAGAAAAAACATTCAGTATTCACTTCGAATTTAAAATACTTATGTATTTGACCATTAAGATAGAGACGCGCATTATCCGTACTAAAACGGTCTCTGTAATGACCTGATCGATTTTGGGCCCACAGACCTGATCCACGATACCCGGCACCAAGCGTTATCCATCGAGTATCATCGAGCTCTGCTCTGAGCTTATAGCCATCAAAGCCCACCCGGGCATCACCCATTCTGACATGATTATCCGCAAAGTCAGCGTGTGCCCCGGGCAGCCATACCGTCCATCCAATGACCAGCGCTAACGCCAACATAACACCGAGGTTCAAGCTCTGTTTCCGTTTCCTAAAATCAGATTGCCCCGATATGCGCATTAATGGCTCATCTTTATTATCGATTTCCTGACATAACCCTTGTTCGTCATTCCTCATGATTGCTAATCTCCTTTTTTCTCGCGGATGCTATATATGTAGAATAATAGTCAACCAGTTCGCACCATTGATCGACTACAACATGCTTCCTCAATTACCTCTTAATACATCAAGAGGCCTCATCAGACTTACTACAAATATAAGGAGGAGTGACTTACCAGCTTCTTTTTGTTTATTACTGCCTTCTTTCTTAACCTCGCCCTAAATTCATTTTTAATTTTATCCCAAGTAAACAACTGATATTCATAAAGTTACATCGCAGTATCCCTTTAATTCACAAGCAGATGAACAACAGGTGCAGTCCGGAAAACAAGCTGTTCAACAATCATTCATCCGATTTATTCCACTTCTCGCCTTGATTTCTGCGGACAAATGTCACCATTCTCACAACGGTAATCCGGTGTGTCATGCTTATGCGGATGTACCCGAATCAAGCCACCATGACAATGAAGATTAGCGCGTAATATCCGTTGCTCTTGGATATGTTTGATTAACGCTGACAAGCCAAACAATAAGGCACCAAATAGCACAATGGTTGCACCCGAGGCAGCATTAAAGAAATAACTCAAATACATACCTGCGATGCCTGTCATTGCACCGATGATAATAGAATAGATTTGCATGCGACCAAAACTGTCCGTCATCATGCGGGCTGTCATCGCAGGCATGATCAGAGTCGCGGCAATCATAGTCACACCCACGATATTCATAGAGGCGATGATGGATAACGTCAATAGAAGCGCAAAGATTAATTGTACTATTCTTACTTTGATTCCGAATACCTGTGCTGCTTCACTATCAAAGGTAGAAAAGAGTAGTGGCCTGTACATAATGAATATCGTAATCATGGTAAAAGCGGTAACCAGCCCGACAATGATCAGATCTTGATCGGTAATACCCAGAATATTACCGAATAAGGCCGCATCAAAGCTACGATTAAACGTGCGCATCTGACTAATAATGGCCACCCCCAAGGCAAACATGGCAGTGGTCACAATGCCGATAGCCGCATCCGATTTGATCTTACTATTCTGTGTCATTCGATCAATCAGCAATGCAGCCAGCAGACCCATCACGCCGGCACCAATATAAAAATTGAAATCGAGTATAAAACCAACTACTGCGCCACCAAATGCCGCGTGCGACAATCCATGCCCGACATAACTCATACCGCGCAGCACTACGTACACACCAATCAAGCCGCATAAAGAGCCCACCATCAATGCGGCTAGCAGACCATGCCGAAAAAATTCGTATTCCAGCGGCTCCAGAAAAATAGCCATTTATCCGGAATTGCCCGTTAAATGTAAAGGTGTATTATTGGCGATCAGGAAATAATCGCCATGCTTGATTATGACGATATCACCACCATAAGTTTTAGTGAGCACCTCATTCGTAAAAATATCGCATGGCCGACCCTCTGCTATCACACCATGATTGAAACAAATCACCCATGGCAGATGTGAGGCAACGGCATTCAGGTCGTGAGTAGTCAATAAAATGGTAATACCTTCACCATTGATGTCGCTCAGTAAATGCAAGATCTCATGCTGAGTCTTAATATCAACACCTGAGGTCGGTTCATCCAGTATCAGAAGCTGTGGATTATTAATCAACGCACGAGCAAGAAATGCGCGTTGACGCTGACCACCAGAAGTATGCACGATATGATGGTGTAAGCAGCTATAGATACCCAATCTATCAGCCAGATCATGCACACGTTTAGATTCCTCTTTACTGGGCCAGGGCCAGATACGCCTATTAGTATATAGCCCCATCATGATTACTTCTTTCACTGTGACCGGAAATTTCCAATCAACACTGCCTAATTGTGGTACGTAGCCAATAGCACCTGGGTGTATATGACCCACAGAAGATCCATTCACCTGCACATCACCGGAAAAAGTCACTTGCCTGCCCAGAATTGTTTTAAGCAATGTTGTTTTACCACAGCCTGTCGGGCCCACAATACCTGCAAATCGGCCAGCCGGGATTTCGAGCGACACGTGAGAAAATGTCACATTATGCTCATAACCAGTAGTCACATTACTCAAACTAACCGCGGCGCTCATTCATGCCTCAGGGAAAGATATTACTGGTATCAACCGTTGCCACACACTCAGGATTGCCGCCCAGCGCCTTCGTCATAACAGTCATGTTACGTACCATCATGCCAATAAAAGAATCATGCGGCGGTGCGGGCAATTCATCATCTGAAAGTTGATCAATAAATGTAGCGCCTGCTTCTCGGGCAATCTGTTCCATTACCTTGCTGGGAAAGACTTCGGAGCCAAAGATAGCAGGAATCTGTTCATTTTTAATTTGCTGGATGATACGAATCATCTCACGCGGGCCTGGCTCAGAGAAATCCGAAGGCTGAATGGCCGCAATTACCTGCATGCCATAGCGTGGAGCAAAATAAGCAAATGAATCATGATAAGTCACTAATTTCCGGTTTTTAACGGGAATACTGTTTACACAGTCAAAGATTGCATCATCAAGCTTCCGCAGCTTTGCCCGATAAGCACTCGTGTTCGCAATATAATATGCCTTGCGCGATGGATCGAGTTCAACCAGACTGTCCTGAATGATCTCAGCATAGCGCATTGCCAAAGCAATATTAGGCCAGAGATGTGGATTAGGATGACCCTGCTCACGAGGAAAACTGAAATCATAGCGCCAATCTTCTTTTTTTAATGCACGGTTACCCAACTGCAGAATGGAGGTATTTGGATTTTTCACCTTTTTCGCCAACGCTACTGTCGGTAACTCAAGATCGAGCCCATTAACAATAATCAAATCGGCAGATGCCAGTATTTTTGCGTCTGTTGGAATAGGCTCAAAAGTATGAGAATCTGTTCCATCAGGAACAATGCCTGTTACATGAGCATGATCGCCACTGATATTTTTAACTATATTTGTTATAGGGGCAACGGTCGTAACAATATTAAGTTTTTTATACGACTCTTGCGCATGAGTGGTGCTAGCCAAAACAGAAAATATCAGACAGGCTAAAATTTTGCCCAAAAATAAGCGTAATCCTTTCATTATTATCCTTTTAAAGTAGGTGTTGCAATCTCAGACTGCATTGGATCGCCACACGATAAGAACGCATACAACTCTCACATTAATCATCTGGTTAGCAGAAATACTTTTATCCCGCTTATCCCGTCCGATCTCTTCTATCACTGGATGTTTATAGAGATTAATTTGTAATGCTTTTTATCCTAATCGCAGGATAATAACTGGAATACACCGTCCATTTGAGCAGACCAGCCTATCATGCGTCCGATAACAGGACGACATCTTTTGCAGGCAGTGACCAAACAGAATTTCTAAAAAGTGTCTTATAATGACAAAAATATCATTAACATTCAGAAAGGTGGCTGTAATTTGACTTTTTATATTACAGCCATACTTTTATTGATTACCGGAAACAAGCAGCCTAAGCAAATATCTTATTGCATCTCGATTACTGCCGCCAGCTCTGCCTTTGCAAGCTGGCCATGATGTACGCAAGATACGATATTGCCTTGTTTATGATTGCGGGTCCGTTGCACGATGAATCTTCTGACGCACGGGTATCGGCGCAAGCGGGCCGTGTGCATGACTGTGCTCATCATCTCCATGGTGGTGATGGCCACCACTATGATAGGCACCCGATTCCGGCTCGAATTGCGCACTTTCCTCTATTACGGTAGCGCCCAATCGCTCTAACATTTCCTTCAATACGCTATCTTGATAAATACGCAGGAATCCGCCTTCCACTTGTGTCTGCGTATGTCGATTACCCAGGTGAAAAGCACAACGTAATAAATTATGTGCCGTACTACAGGTTATTCGATAAGTCGGTTCTTGTGCTGAAATAATTTCCACCACTCTGCCATCCTCGCTTCTAAGCAAGTCCTTATTACGCAGAACGGTGCCGCGCTCTGTAAAAATAGCCACTTCTTCTCCTGATTCAAGTGCAGTACGTAAACGGCTATTCTCACGTAATTCATAAGGCAAAACCAGTTGTGCAAATATTGAATCGGCACTAGTCACTTTAGTATTCAATGTCAGCATTTGTGTCCCTTTGAGAATAAATAATTATCATGATTTCCCGCACTTGCCCAAGATAATCTGTAATAAAAAAGAATCTTAATGCACGTTTTCTAAAAAGGAAAGCAATTTTATCAACAAGATATTCAAGTGAGTATCTCATCACATTACAAAATAATCGACAAGCATTTGATGAAATTATGACGCCAGCTTATTGGAAAACAAGCGAAATTAGAATCATCAATCATTCTTGACTGCTCCCCTCCGTAAACGAAGGGGATTCCCAATTCAACGAATCCAACCCGGACGCACCTAAATGCAAACAGGACTTATAGATTCTCCAAGGGCTGACACCGCCAGTCCAGCGGCCAAAACATTACGCGCTGCGTTGATGTCTCGATCATGGATTGATCCGCATTCCGGACAAGTCCATTCACGCACATTCAAAGGCATCTTGTTTACGGTATGCCCACATCCCGAGCAGCGTTTGCTGCTTGGATACCATCGGTCAATACCTACAAGCTCTCGCCCGTACCACAGCGACTTGTATTCTAATTGCCGCACAAATTCACCCCATCTTGCATCGGAAATTGATTTTGCGAGGCAACGATTTTTCTTCATATTGCTAACAGCTAAAGACTCTACAGCTATCACTTGGTTTTCGTTCACTAGCCGTGTTGAGAGTTTATGTAGAAAGTCTTTACGAGCATCAGCAATTCCTGCATGTAGTCGCGCTACTTTCAGTCTGGCTTTTTGTCTATTGGCCGACCCTTTGCGCTTTTTAGATAGCTTGCGTTGCAGCTTAGCAAGCCTGGTTTCATTCTTTCGTAGCGTGTTAGGAGACGCAATCTTCTCGCCCGTAGAAAGAATAGCGAAGTGCGTTAATCCTAAGTCAATGCCGACTTTGCCGCTAACCCTTGGCTTTCGCGCAACAGAGTCGTCGCAAAGCATAGAAACATGGTATCGACCCGCTGAGTCTTTAGAGACTGTTGCAATCGTTAGTTTTGTTGCCTTAGGAAGGGTGCGCGACCATCTGATATTCAGTGGATCTTTCATCTTCGCCAGTTTCAGAGACTTACCGTCCCACTTGAAGGCGCTGGACGTGTATTCAGCCGATTGCTTCTCATGCTTGCTTTTGAATGACGGGTATTTGGCTCGTTTGGCAAAGAAATTACCAAATGCCGTTTGCAGGTGGCGGAGAGATTGCTGCACAGGAACACTGGAAACTTTGTTCAGCCATTCAAATTCAGGCTCTTTTTTTAACTCGGTCAACAAAGAGGAGGTAGCATGATACCCGATTCCTTTTTTCTCGGTATACCAAGCATCAGAACGAACGCGCAACATGCGATTATAGACAAACCGAGCACACCCGAATGTTTGAGCCAGAATAGTTTCTTGCTCAAAAGTTGGGTAAAACCTGAATTTGTATGCGCGCTTAATTTCCATTAACACACTGTAACAGAAATAGGTGAAAAAACAGGCTTTAGTATCAGCGAAGCTGACTCCCTATCCATCCCCGGCCTTAAGACCGGGGTTTTCCGGAAGTTGAGATGATAAAATAAAAAGTCTAATGCCTATTCCTGAATATCCCGGGACAGCGATTTGGCACAACAATCTTTCCTTCCGATGCTTCTGTGGATTTCAAGCATAGCCGGACACCAGCCTAACCAGCATTCAAATTCAAACAAATTTTACGCACAGGGCTACAATAAACGCTAGCCAATTTATCAAACATGAGGATCTATTCTATGCATACCTCTCACCGTGGATAAACTCGAGCAAAACCATGAGGCGAATTCTGCCGAACGAAAAACACTGCCACGCACCGTCATTATTCTCAGCTTCGTTAGCTTCTTCAATGATTTCGCGTCTGACATTGTTGTTCCGCTCATCCCGATTTTACTCGCAACCGTACTGGCTGCCGGACCGGTCGTACTCGGTTTAGTTGAAGGGGTTGCTGACGCACTAGCCAGCTTTCTCAAATTGTGGTCAGGGCGGCGTTCCGATCTTATGTATGGGCGACGAACTGACTGTAGCAGGTTATATTCTGAGACCTTTGCACGGTAGACGGTATATTTGACTGCTCTTTGTGATAAAATACTGCTTTTAATCAATAGGATAAATGTGTATTGTGAGCTTCTCAGATTTTGATGTCGTGCGTCGCACCCGCAAAGGAAGCTTTCTGAATCAAATTGATCACCTGATTGACTGGGTATCCATCGAAAAAGTGATTAGTCAGCATTATGCGCCTGCAACTGATGTTACGGGTCGCCCAGCCTATCCAGGATTGCTCTTGTTTAAAATGCTGTTGGTTGGTATCTGGCATGGCGGCCTCAGTGACGAGGCAGTTGAAGATATGGCTAATGCCAATCTGTACGTCATGCGCTTTCTAGGTTTGTCTTTGGAAGACGATGTTCCCGATCATTCGGTACTGTCTCGTTTCAGAACACGCTTAACAGCTGCCCAGGCATGGGATAACCTGTTGGAACAAATCAATCAGCAAATCCATGCACTTAATGTTACTGTTAAAACAGGCTGTCACATTGATGCCAGCATCACACATAGCCCACGTAAACCGAAGACTAAGCCACCCTATGAAGTGGTCAACGACCGCGAAGAGCGAGATGATGAATCCTCTGCCCAAGCTACCATGCGAGTCATCGAAGTCAATCAACCCGGTGTAGATACAGATGCTCGTTGGGTAAGGAAAGGTGGTAAATCTATGTTTGGTTATAAACAACACACCTTGGTTGATGACAATGGTTTGGTGATGGTGGTTGAGACCACTGCTGCCAATCAACATGACAGCCAACCTATGCTTAAATTACTCGATAAGGCCGCAATTAAACCAGGTTCCCGAGTGTATGGCGACAAGGCCTATTGTAGCCAGAAGCATCGTGAGGCTTTGAAATCACGCAGCATCAAGAATGGCATTCAGGATAAGGCGGTGAAGAACAAACCGTTGACTCAACGACAATTACAGCGCAATCGCTTGATCACCAAAGTCCGGTATGTCGTGGAACGTACCTTTGGCAGTCAGGCACGTTGGTTTGGAAGTAAATTCCTACGTTACCGAGGTTTGGCCAAAGCGCATGCTTGGCATATTCTGCAGGCTATGGCGTATAACTTAAAAAGACTACCCAAATTATTTGTACAAAATTTAGTAATACAGGAAACGTGCGCTTTTTAAACGGTAAATAGGATAATAAGTCGCTTATTCCGCAGTTTTTATAATTAAGATCGGCTAAAACATATCAATTATTCAAAATAGCGACCGTACTTGTGGGCTTTATTTTAAAAACTGAGTTTTGCAAAGGTCTCATTCTGTCTAATATTGCTCGCCCACTACCGGGACTAGCCAATTTATGGCCGACCATATTAGTATTACGAAGTATGGATCGCATCGGGAAGGGTCTCCGAAGTGCACCTCGTGATGCTTTGATAGCCGACACAACACCAGCACACATACGGGGTTATGCTTTTGGTTTTCATCGTACCCTGGATAACAGCGGTGCAGTTGCAGGCAGCCTCGCAGCCGCCGCATTGACATGGTCGGATCTCAGTCTGAGTGAAGTCATTTTATGGTCGGCAGTCCCGGGGTGCATTGCGGTGCTATTAATGGGTATCGGCATTCAGGAAGAAAAAACCACAATCGTTCAGAATGCCCCGGTATTACCCCCACTCAACTGGCTTGCCTTGTCCCTACCCATGCAGCGTTACCTGTTGGTACTCATGCTCTTCACTTTTGCACGCGCCTCAGAAACCTTTATTCTGCTATTGGGAGCACCAATCAGGTATCAGTGTAGTCGAACTGCTACTATTATGGTCAGCACTCAATTTTGCCAAAGCCATCACCGCCACCTCAGGCGGACGCCTAGCAGATCGTTTCGGACGGGGCACGCTCATATTGATTGGATGGACAGCCTTCGCATGCCCATTCCTATTATTCAGCAACGTCAACGTATCAGATAGCAGCGGCTTATGGTTCGCAAGTATCTTCTACGGATTATTCGCTGGCTTGAGTGAAGGCGCAGAACGCGCCCTCATCAGTGATTATGCTGAAGCCGGCAAGCAAGGCACGGCATTTGGCTGGTACCATATGGTAATAGGCATGACGGCCATTCCAGCAGGTTTATTATTCGGATCCGTCTGGCATTTCCAAAGTGCCTCAGCAGCATTCTTGTTTGCTGCCGGAGTTGCAGCTTGTGCCGCATTATTATTGAGACTATGGGCTTAGCCAGGCCGAAAACACATCTCAAAGAAGAAATCGACTGCTCGAAATCGTTAACTGAAATTGTGTCAGACCTTCCTTCAAGGAATAAAGCCTAAAATTACGACTGTCTTTCCAAAATAATATTGTATCGATAGACCGCCAGCTCTTCTTTATCGCCACTTTCAGCAGTCATCAACAACTGTTCCGACGCTTCCTTCTTACTAAATAGCAAATCCGCTTCATTGCGTTCCTCGTCCGGGAAATACATCTGTGTCGTCAATGTCAGATAGTCTTTTCTAGAAACTTTGAAGTGTATGTGCGGTGGCCTTATCCAGGTTTCTGATACAGGATAGGTACCCGGCATAACAGTCTTGAAACGAAACGCGCCATTTTTTCCACTTTGCATGATTGCCCGCCCCTGGAAGCCAGGATCTAACGGCGCCGGATTGGTGTCATTAGGGTGATGATAACGGCCTTTGGAATTTGCCTGCCAGATATCGATCATCGCATTTTCTATAAAACACCCCTCTGTATCTAAGATCTGACCTTGAACAATAATATGCTCACCATCGGCCACACCATGGTAGCCCGCCGTTTCTGTTAAGTCAGAGTCCTGATCTGCCTGACCTGACAAAGGATAAAATGGTCCCTCAATTTCGGCAGGAGTAGCGATGCGAGCCTTGCTATTCTCCCCACAGGATACAAGCAAAGCAGTGGCACTGCTCAACAAACCCAGTTTAATCATCTTTCTTCTTGATAGGTCTTCCATACACATCCTCCAAGCTCAAATAGCATATACATTGGGACTTTTGCAAAAGCCCTCGCCGGAAGTTTTCGAGTGTTGATTATAAATGATTAATTTTTCAACTATTGGGCTTTTGCAAAGGCCTCGAATTATCTATGAAGCCAGAAAAATGGGAAAACAGATACTGAAGCGTAGGAAAATATATATCGAAAGGTATAAAAACGGGCTAAACAGTGATCTTAAGAAGCGGTATCTAATCTACTTTTATCGATACTTCTATCGGATTTATGCATCCGATACTTAATCAGCGTTCCGAGGAATAGAAAGAAAAACAAGAAAGAGAACAAGAATAACAAACTTAAAAAACGCTTTGACTCCGATTCAAAAATTTCTACATTCAAATATTACTGTTCATGTAACACAGGTATTCGGCCAGGTCTATAGCGGTAGCATCGTCCAACCAATCATAAATACATCAGTAAAACAAGATGGCTCACCACTAAGCCCGACCATATTACTGTTGTATTTAGTATCCGCCGCCTGAAGATTTTTTGGCTTTGTCACCGCTGCTCTTCACGGTATCTTTACACGTCACCATTTTGCCATCAATACGATCCTTGATTTTGTCACTTGGCTTTTTGTCGGCGCAAGCCATTTTATTCAAGATTTCCTGAGCAGTCATTGGTTCTGCGCTAGAAGATAAATTTCCACTTGCCATTACACCAGCTGAACTGAACACAAACATTGCAGTGCAGGCAGCGATAAGAAACTTACTCATTTTTAACTCCTTTGTTAAATTTGATAATAATTAAACTGTTTTTAAATCTAAATGACTTCCAGTCATAAATCTAGTGTACCATAAACGGCATTGCCGTCTCTTGACTAAAAGTGGGCATACATACAGGCACAAAAAACATTATCATCGCATTCTTTATGTACCAGAACTTGCCAAGCATAAATTCACACTGGCTTGACAATAAAAGTAATTATCTAATAATTTGATCGCTAATGGTAATTAAATTATCTTTTTTTTAGCATGAATGATCGTCATCACTTTCACACTGCCACTTTCATTCTTCAACGACCACTGCAGCAAAATTCACGTAAGAAAACTGTTTTTTAGCTAGCGTAATTAACCACTCTCATCAAACACAATCATTTACACGGCTGATATTCTGCTTCGCAAAACCGCTATCAATGCGTTGCGCACGATACTACGATCTTTACGTTGTGGCAATAGACCGCATTGCCGAACGGCTTCACCATAACCAGTCAAACGCATACAGAATCAAATTCAGACAGAAAACACTATCAAAGCTAGCAGACTAGCGACCTGATGAAGCCGGCGTCTACCAGCTGATAGGGAGCATCCAGATTACAGGCATACAGCGAATGTGAAATATATCAGCTAAAACGCACAAAGACCGCTGTATAACTGGTTATCTCGGGCTGGGCAAGATTTTTAAGTGTTTGATTTATCAATGCTGTAAGTAATCAGAAAAGCTCAAAAATACAGTTATGCAGCAGTCTTACACGTTTGTTTCTACCCATCCTATTCAGGCTGCAGATATTTCATTATCGCAAGATTAGCGATCTGTTTACCCATAGCACTACCAATCTCTCCAGAATTACGATAATGCACACCATCGTAAATACGGGCATCAATCACCTCCCGAGTAAAATCATCAACGGTTCTCCAACTGCGCACTAGACCACCTGCAGCCTGGCTGGTCGTGGTTAAAATCGGGGCCGGCCTCGATCCAATCTCTGCCTGCAGTATCGCACCAACCGTTCCTGAAACAATACAATGTGCACAAGGGTATTCAGGATGCATCGGCGTCTCAATGTATGGCAACCAGGATGAATCCCGTTGCGTGGCCTCATTACCATCAGTATCACCGTTACGGATTGCAGTAACAGGCCGCCAGAAATTATAATGGTATTTGGCATCAAATACCGCAATCAAAGCATCGTTGGTTGCCTGAGTCACAGCGGCAAATAAACGCGCGTTCTGTGTCACTTCACGTCCAGGACTCTCGGCAACAGAACGTACGATGCCATGATAGATTGGCGGCATGACTTCTTCCCAGAAACGGGCAATGTCGGTCTGCTCTATCGTGCGGTGTGTACTGTTCTTGCCACCCAGGTTCTTTACCTCATCGTAATCGCGCGCCCATCGCTCACTCGTCAGCGCCGGTGGCGGACCGGGGCGGAATTGATCTGCACCAGTCATCAACCAAGGTTGCATGCCTCCCCAATACGGTGCTTCTGGAATAACCGTCGGCACATAACTACCCGGAGTAGTATAAGGGCGGTATTGTTCATCTGCCTCAGAACCATCGTTTGCACGCATTGCCAATATTAACCGCGCGGCTTCTTCACCTGCTGTGATGCCACCGGCTTTCATTGAACTATCCGGTATTTTGGCCAGCGCTGCCTGATAAGCAGCAATAATCACTGCTTGCTGGCTGGGCACCAGCTCCGCCAGTACCCTACGATTAGCAGCCGCAATGGCCGCATCCACTGAGGCATCTGATACTGCTTTCAATTCTAAGTCACTTACTGGATAACGCTGGGTAATCGCATTTGTTGCTTCATATACTGCTGTAGAGGCAATTGCCAGCACTCGGTCGGCGGGAAGCGGTCCCAATCCGGCATTCACAACAGCATCCCCTGCAATACGGTTCCAATCAGTCACCGCATCAGCCTGCGCTGCTGAGCACGCAAATAACAAAGCCGATATTAACAATATTATGCTTATGTACTGTCTCATGTGACGATGCATTACCTTAATCCCTTTTTATTGAAAATTTACCATTACAGATGCAGATATAATCTTTTCTTTGAAATCACAACGCTCCAATAACCTATTCTCTCAGATTCACAGTGGCATGCTTCATTAACAACTACTAACACCTGTTTTAACATCATACCCATGAAATACAGACAAGATAAGCGCCAGAATTCGAATCAGATTGTCTCGTATCAAGGGACAATTGAATTGCAGATACAAAAATAAACCTTGGATAGGATGCTGATTCAGGACAAAAAAGTAATCTGACAATGATTCCTGTCAGCAATCAATCACTGAGCCATGATTGTACAAGACATGTGCCAGCACATCCATTCCAGCCCGCCTCTCAACATATTTATCGAACGCAGAGATCCCATTGGCAAACGCCGGTTGATCTGCTTTGTCACCATTTAAACAGCCCTTGATAATCGTGTTTATCGGGTCGATTCCATCTACACCGAGTGATAGACTGTGACAATGCATAAACCCACCGCTATCCAGATTTTAAAAAATACCATTCAATTAGCCGATGCTGATTTCGAAGGCTCAGCAATGGAAAGTAAAGCAATCTATCGGCGCAAACTGAATAAATTACAGGAACGCATTTCACATATCCAGCAGGCTTATTACCATCAAAATAAACGGGCCATTATTATTTTTGAAGGCTGGGATGCCAGCGGGAAAGGCGGTGTAATCCGCAGACTAACTGAGAAACTGGACCCACGTGGTTATCGTGTCATTCCGATTTCTGCTCCAAAGCCGGATGAACAAAGCCGGCATTATTTATATCGCTTCCAAAAAGAATTGCCCAAGGCCGGGTCTATGACCATATTCGATCGTTCTTATTATGGCCGGGTACTGGTTGAAAGAGTCGAAGAGCTGATCAGCAATAAAGAGTGGCAACGGGCCTATTACGAAATCAATGAATTTGAACGCCTGCTATCTGATGATGGCGTCTGCATTATTAAAATCTTTCTACATATTACACCCGAAGAACAATTGCAACGCTTATATGAACGATTGCATAATCCTTACAAACGCTGGAAAGTGACCGAAGAGGATTTCCGGAATCGCCTGAGATGGAAAGATTATGAAAAAGCCATCAATGATATGTTCAAACAAACCACTACCAATATTGCCGCCTGGCATTTAATTGCTGCCAATAGAAAATGGTACACTCGCATACAAACATTAGAAATTATTTGCGCTCACCTGGAAAAAGACGTTGATATCATTCCGAAGCCGCTGGATCCAAAAGTGATCAAAGCAGCCGAGCAAATGCTGAGCATATCGGATATTAAAAACTAGCCATTTGGCAACTCCGGGTACGGCGGCGTATTTACAAAACATAACCCGTGCATCATCATTCAATCATGCTGCGTTCATTTACTCAGATACGGTATAAGTGACACCCGGGCGCAATGTGGATAAGCAAGCGATCGGCAATGATAGTTTCAACCGCCACTAAAAAACAATAGACCCCGAAGCATGCGATCATTTGAACAAGTGATCCAGCATGCCGACAGATTATCAGCGTATTCAAGTGAATATCGTTCCTATAAACAGGATTATGCAGGATGAGTAAAACATTACTGGCCATTGATCAGGGCACAACCAGCTCCCGGGCCATTTTATTTTCTAACAAGGGAGAAATCCTGGCACTGCGCCAAAAGGAGCTCACCCTGCATTATCCCCAACGCGGCTGGGTAGAACAGGATCCGGAAGATATCTGGGAAGACACACTTTGGGCCTGTCGCAGTGTATTGGAAGAAACCGGTGAAGAGAATATCGCGGCCATCGGCATTACCAACCAACGTGAAACCACGATTATCTGGGATCGCAAAACGGGAAAACCCATCTACAATGCAATTGTCTGGCAGGACCGCCGTACAGCGGATAGATGCGCCCGTTTGAAAGAGCAGGGCCATGAAAAAGTCATCACGGAAAAAACCGGACTATTGATTGATCCTTATTTTTCCGCCACAAAAATTGCATGGATTCTTGATCACGTTACAGGCGCGCGTGCCCGGGCAGAACAGGGGGCACTCGCTTTTGGAAGCATTGACTGCTTTCTGCTCTGGCGACTCACAGCAGGACAGGTGCATGCCACTGATGCTTCCAATGCCGCGCGGACGATGTTATTCAATATTCAGTCGCAGGAATGGGATAAAGAACTACTGGCTTTACTGGATATTCCTGCCGCTCTCTTGCCAGAAGTCAAGGATAATGCTGCCAATTTCGGACAAACCACGCTACTGCAACAACCTCTCATGATTGGCGGCATGGCCGGCGATCAGCAGGCAGCACTCATCGGACAAGCCTGTTTCAAAGAAGGAATGATTAAATCTACGTATGGTACGGGCTGTTTTGCACTGATGAATATTGGCACCCACTTTAAGCGTTCACAGAATCGGCTGCTAACCACGGTTGGTTACCGCCTGAACGGACAAGTCACCTACGTGCTGGAAGGATCTATTTTTATCGCTGGCGCGGCGCTGCAATGGCTACGGGACGGATTAGGTCTGTTCACAGATGCAACCGAGAGTGAAGCACTGGCTTTATCAGTAGCCGATAACAACGGCGTCTATTTCGTTCCCGCCTTTACCGGCCTCGGTGCTCCTTACTGGCAGCCCGCAGCACGGGGACTGATCACCGGATTGGGGCGAGAAAGCACAGCCGCCCACCTCACCCGAGCCGCACTGGAAGCACAAGGCTACCAGACACGTGATCTGATGGATGCCATGTGTCGCGACAGCGGAGTCGATCCATCGTTTATCCGCATTGACGGTGGGCTGGTCGCCAATGAATTCGTTTGCCAGTTTTTGGCTGACATGTTGGACAAACCCATTGAAATTCCACAAGTCACTGAATCTACCGCCTGGGGTGCAGCCGCATTAGCCGGATTACAGGCCGGTGTTTTCAATGGGCTGAGCGATATTGCCGGCCACTGGTCGGCAGCACGGCGCTATGCACCACAAATGGATGCAACACAACGGGCAGCACTTTACAAGGGATGGAAAAATGCGATACAAAAAGTGCTGTAAGCTATTTTCCTACCCGCCTCTCCCTAAAGGGCGCACCCCGCTTTTCTGTTACATCGTTCATAGCCCGCTACGAATATAGGCGCGCCAACCACCATAGTCTGTAATATCTTTACCTTCTGCGCAGAGCAGCCCTTCCCCAAGCACACCGAGAACCATGGTGCCATTTGCCAGCTCAATTTTACCGATGCACAGTCCGGCAGGTTCACCGAGCAATACGGAAATCAAGCCCGGCATGGGTACCGCCCATAATTCAAGCTCAATCGATCTACCGTCATCCGCTACCCGCTGCATCGCCGGATGAATGTCGCCGATCGTATAAAGGCGATATTCACCGGATGTGGCATCCTCACGCACAAATGTGGCCCCGACGTCGGTCAGGTTCTTATTCAGCACCAGGCCACGCATTAATGTGCCATTTACCGCCAGCAAAATCGTTTCATCTGTCATCACCCATTCTCCATGATTAATGTAACGCAACTGATTCGAAACAGGCCAAAAAAAAGCAGACCGGATTTGCACACAGCCCACCCAAAAACCCACCTCTGATCAGGCATTATTACTCCAGAATATTGTCAGTAATTGACCATTAATTACACTAACAAGCCGTCCATTACAACCATTTAATACTTGAAGTTTACGCTTGACAATTCAGAATAATCCACAACCACAATAGAACTGTAAGATAATTTACATCAAACTGAAACAAATGCTTGCAATTATTGCAAGTATATGTTTTATAAAAAATAATTAAACGTATAAAAATTAGGCAAACTATAAAATATCGTTATAGCATGGCAGGTTAATAGCGTAATTTACAAACTATCCACAAACTTATCCACAGGAACTGTGGATAAAATTCGAGCTGATATCGCATAATCAATCGCAGGAAAAAATCAGAACACGGCATCGCACAAAATCCACACCCGGCTCTTCACGAATTGATGGCTGCCGACTCCCTTTTTATCTGGCCACAACACAAAAATAAAACGGAACAGCAGAAAACAATCATCCACAATTCCGTGCCAAAATACCTTCACCTTTCCGAGAAAATCAACACGATTTTCCCTGCCTCAATAATTCATTGCTGCAACCGGTTAACGGTTCAGTCCAACCAGCATTTCCCGAAAAATTTCCCGAAAATAATTTAAACCCGCTTCGAGATTTTCGATAATCTCTTCAGCTAATTCATCCGGCTCAGGCAAATTCTCGAGATCAGTCGGGTTTTTATCTTTCAGCCAGAACAGATCAAGATTGGTTTCATCCCGTGCGATCAACGCTTCGTAGGTGAATTTTCGACAGTAACTTTCAGGGTTGTTCGTTTCATCCCATGTTGCTTTGCGTTCACGACGGTTTTTCAAGATAATTCATCAATGTCCGATCTCAAATAGCGACATTACCCGGGCAGTGCAATCCTGGATTGTGTTAGGTGTACTGCAAATACGGGATGAGCTATCGTGAATCGGAAGAAATGATGTTGGAACGGGGATTTGAAGTAGATCATGCAACGCTGGGCTCAGCATTATGTGCCGGAAATGGATCTATTGAGACCTTTGCAAAACCCCAATAGTTAAAAAATTAACCCTTTATAATCAATAGTCGAAAACTTCTGGCGAGGACTTTTGCAAAAGTCTCCTATTGATACCGGGCTATAGTTGACTGCTCCCCTCCGTAAACGAAGGGGATTCCCAATTCAACGAATCCAACCCGGACGCACCTAAATGCAAACAGGACTTATAGATTCTCCAAGGGCTGACACCGCCAGTCCAGCGGCCAAAACATTACGCGCTGCGTTGATGTCTCGATCATGGATTGATCCGCATTCCGGACAAGTCCATTCACGCACATTCAAAGGCATCTTGTTTACGGTATGCCCACA